>JAAVCK010000027.1 GCA_014802325.1 Bacteroides sp. | reverse complement strand
TTTACTAAAAATCTATGACATAGCAAAGGCTTTCGCGCTGAATTTCAGCATGAAAGCCTTATTTTTTAGCCTGACTGAACGAAAAAAGAGACTGCCTAAACTTGTTAGACAGCCTCTTCGATCTGCTGCTTATGATGCATGGCATCGCCGGCAAACATGATGGTGGCCGAGTCAAGCCGAGCCACCAGAGCCATGAGCGAAAGCAGCAGAGTGGAAAGCATGTACTAAAAAGAGCGGATAATTACTTATATATAGCGTGAGTTGCAGCAAGAAGAGTGTTGCACATCAGCATGCATATGGTCATGGGTCCAACACCTCCCGGCACCGGGGTGATAAACGAGCACTTGGGTGCTACATTCTCGAAATCCACATCACCGCAGAGTCGGAAACCGCTCTTACGCGAGGCATCGGGAACGCGGGTTGTACCCACGTCGATTACCGCAGCTCCGTCTTTTACCATATCGGCAGTGACAAAGCCCGGCTTTCCGAGAGCTGCAATTATTATATCGGCCTCACGGCATATCTCCTTAAGATTTTCCGATGCACTGTGAACTACCGTGACGGTAGCATTGCCGGGATTGCTCTTCTGCATCATCAGCGAAGCCACAGGCTTACCCACGATATTGCTTCGACCAATCACCACGCAACGCTTACCCGACGTGGGGACGCCGTAGCGGCGGAGAAGCTCCATTATGCCGGCGGGTGTGGCTGACTTGAAGCAGGGGAGACCTATCGACATGCGTCCCACATTGACCGGATGAAATCCGTCGACATCCTTGCGCGGGTCAATGGCCTCGATGATGGCTTGCTCGTCGATGTGACGGGGGAGAGGCAACTGCACTATGAAGCCGTCGACTTCATCATCGGCATTAAGTCGGGCTATGGTGTCGAGCAATGTGGCTTGATTCACATCGTCTTCATATCGAATGAGTGTGGAGCGGAAACCACATCGCTCACAGGCTTTCACCTTATTGGCTACATAGGTTTCGCTACCGCCGTCGTGGCCCACAAGTATAGCCACGAGGTGAGGAGCACGCTTGCCTGCGGCAACCATCTCGCTTACAGTGGCCGCAATCTCGGCTTTGATGGTTTCGGCAGTGAGTTTTCCGTCAATAAGAGTCATGAGTAGATATCTTATATTAATTTACTTATTTTTTCATGCCGCGGAGTCCGCGCATCATTGCCATAGGATTTTTGATCGATGAAACCTGCTTCATCATCTTGCGGGTCTGCTCAAACTGCTTGAGAAGACGGTTGACCTGTTGCAGATCGTTGCCCGAACCTGCTGCAATGCGGCGGCGTCGGCTTGCATTGATAATGTCGGGATTGGCCCGCTCTTCAGGTGTCATGGAGTGGATGATGGCTTCGATGCCCTTAAAGGCATTGTCGTCAATGTCGATGTCCTTGATGGCTTTACCCACACCGGGTATCATCGAAGCGAGTTCCTTGAGGTTACCCATCTTTTTGATCTGCTGGATCTGATCAAGGAAATCATTGAAGTTAAACTGATTTTTCGCAATCTTGCGTTGCAGCTCCATGGCTTTCTTCTCGTCGTAGGCGTTTTGAGCGCGCTCTACGAGCGACACGATGTCGCCCATGCCGAGAATACGGTCGGCCATACGTGCGGGGTGGAAAAGATCAAGAGCGTCGAGCTTTTCACCTGTACCCACAAATTTGATAGGCTTTGTGACAACGGTGCGTATAGAAAGAGCCGCGCCGCCTCGGGTGTCACCGTCGAGCTTGGTGAGCACCACGCCGTCGAAGTCAAGACGGTCGTTGAACTCTTTGGCTGTGTTGACAGCATCCTGACCTGTCATCGAGTCGACAACGAACAGGGTCTCCTGCGGCTTAACAGCATTCTTGATGGCCTCGATCTCGTTCATCATCTGCTCGTCGACGGCCAGACGGCCGGCGGTGTCGATGATTACGAGGTCAAGATTATTATCCTTAGCATACTTTATACCGTTGCGGGCTATCTCGACGGGATTCTTATTGCCATCCTCGGTATAGACGGGTACATTGATCTGCTCGGCAAGCACTTTAAGCTGCTCGATAGCAGCCGGACGGTATACGTCGCAGGCCACAAGGAGCGGACGGCGGCTCTGCTCTGACTTGAGCTTGCGTGCGAGCTTGCCGGAGAAAGTGGTTTTACCCGAACCCTGAAGACCCGACATGAGTATAACGGTAGGATTGCCTGACAGGTTGAGCTGTGAGGTCTCACCGCCCATAAGTCGCGCAAGTTCGTCGTGAACGATCTTCACCATCAGCTCGCCGGGCTTGATGGCATTGATTACGTTCTGCCCCAAAGCCTTAGCCTTGACTTCGTCGGTAAACTGCTTGGCAACCTTGAAGTTGACGTCGGCTTCAAGAAGAGCGCGGCGCACATCCTTGAGTGTCTCGGCCACGTTGATCTCCGTAATACGGCCCTGGCCCTTAAGTATCTTGAAACTCCTTTCGAGTCTTTCGCTTAGATTTTCAAACATTATGATGAGTCTGTATTATGTATTTTTACAAATTGAGGATTAGAGTAGACGGTTGGTGGCCGTGTCAGGGAAAATGACCTTGGGACGGAACGTGGCAGCCTCTTCAGGCGACATCTGCGCGTAGGCCATGATAATTACCACGTCGCCAACCTGCACCTTGCGGGCCGCAGCTCCGTTGAGACATATCACGCCGCTGCCCGGTTCGCCGGCTATGGCATAAGTATCGAGGCGCTCGCCATTGTTGTTGTCGACGATATATACCCGCTCGCCGGGAAGGATGCCGGCTGCATCAAGAAGAAGGCTATCGATGGTAATACTGCCTATATAGTCCAGACGCGCCTCGGTGACGCTGACGCGGTGAATCTTGCTTTTAAGCATTTCGAGCATCATGGGCGGCAGGGATATTTAATGTTGTCAATAAGTCGGACGTCGCCGCAATATACCGTGACGCAACCTACGGCCTGACGGGCGGCATTCCACTCACTCAGGGGTTGCATGGTCTCGGCATCGACAATCTCGTAATATTCCACTTCCAGACCGTCAGTGGCATTGATGGCGTCGACGACGAATTTTTTAACCTGTTCTACAGGGGTATCGGGACACAGCGCCACACTCTCGCTTAAAATGCGATGTATGGCCGGGGCTATCTGTCGCTGCTCGGGGGTGAGGCGAACATTGCGGCTTGACATTGCCAGACCATCAGGCTCACGCTTGATGGGGCAGTCGACTATCTCTATATCGAAGCCTTCGAGTTCGGCCATGCGACGTATCACGGCTATCTGCTGGAAGTCTTTTTCGCCGAAGTAAGCGCGGGTAGGGTTGACGATGGCAAACAGTTTGCTTACGATCTGAGCAACCCCGTTGAAATGGCCAGGGCGCATGGCTCCTTCCATTACAGTGGCTACGGGGCCGAGATCAAACACTCGTTCGTCTTTCTCGGGATACATTTCCTCAACCGAAGGCAGGAACGCTATGTCGACGCCGGCCTCGGTCAGCGCCTTGATGTCGGCTTCCTCCGTACGCGGATAGGTGCGAAGGTCTTCGGGATTGTTGAATTGCGTGGGGTTGACAAACACGCTTACCACCACGATGTCATTATCGCGGCGTGCACGCTCTATAAGCGAGAGATGGCCGGCGTGGAGCGCGCCCATGGTAGGTACCAGTCCGATGGTACGTCCGAGCGCACGGGCAGCCGATAGCTGGCGGCCAAGTTCTTCTACCGTTCTGATAGTATTCATTTTCAAGATGTTCAGCAATAGTAGCTAAAAAATGTCGTGCAAAATTACATAAATATATTATACACAACAAATCTTTATTGAAATTTGGGTGAATTTTTATTTTCTGTTTTGATACTCTTCAAGCTCGATTCCTGCCAGTTCCCAAACGGAAATGGCGTTTTCAAGCTGCTTGTTGAGTTTGCCGTGGCGCTCGTAGATGTCGGTGGGAGGATTTTCGGTATTCATCAGCGCTTCGGCTTCGGCGATGGCCTGCTCGATGCGGCTCACCTCATTCTCGGCTTCCTCTACAGATTTACGAAGTTTTCGGAGCATCTTCTCATATTCTTTCTGCTCGGCATAGCTGCGGCGTCGGGGCGATTCCTCAGACTGAGGTTCCGCAGCAGGAGTGACCTTAGTCTTAGCCTTGTCGGTCTGTGGGGCGACAGGGCGCACGGTATTGCGTTCAAGCTCGGCCAGCGATGCGAGTTTTTTCTTTTCAAGAAATTCGTAGATGCCACCCAGGCATTCCCTGACTTCACCGCCTCCGAACTCGTAGACTTTCTCCACGAGTCCGTCAAGAAACTCGCGGTCGTGGCTTACGACTATGACCGTGCCGTTGAAGTCCTTGATGGCCTGCTTGAGGATGTCCTTGGTCTTCATGTCAAGGTGGTTGGTAGGCTCGTCGAGTATCAGCAGATTCACCGGTTCGAGAAGTAGCTTGATCATGGCAAGACGTGTCTTCTCCCCGCCAGACAACACTTTCACTTTCTTGTCGGAAGCTTCGCCGCCAAACATGAATGCGCCCAGTATGTCGCGGATCTTGGTGCGGATGTCGCCAACGGCCACTCGGTCGATGGTGTCGAATACGGTCAACTCCCCGTCAAGGAGCTGAGCCTGATTCTGCGCGAAGTATCCGATCTTCACATTGTGGCCAACCTTGAGGTCGCCGGTAAATGGAATTTCACCCATTATACATTTTACAAGCGTGGATTTGCCTTCGCCGTTCTTGCCTACGAACGCTACTTTTTCTCCGCGCTTGACCGTGAACGTCGCGTGGTCGAATACCTGATGGTCGCCATAGGCTTTACCTACGTTTTCGAGTATGAGAGGGTAGTCACCCGAACGCGGGGCGGGAGGAAACCGAAGATTGAGGTGCGACGTGTCGACTTCATCGATCTCGATACGTTCGATCTTTTCGAGTTGCTTGATGCGGCTCTGTACCTGTACGCTCTTTGTGGCTTTATATCTGAACCGCTCGATGAAGTCTTCGGTCTCCTGAATCTGTTTCTGCTGATTGAGGTAGGCGCGTCGCTGCTGTTCGAGGCGCTCGGCGCGGAGAGCTACGTAGCGGGAGTAATTGACAGAATAGTCATAGATCTTGCCGAGGGATATTTCGATGGTGCGATTGGTGACGTTGTCGATAAATGCCCGGTCGTGACTCACGAGCACCACAGCGTCGGCTTTAGTGATAAGAAAATTTTCCAGCCACTGTATCGACTCGATGTCGAGGTGGTTGGTCGGCTCGTCGAGGAGCAATACGTCGGGGCGGGTGAGGAGTATTTTGGCCAGCTCGATACGCATGCGCCATCCGCCGGAGAATTCCGAAGTGGGGCGATTGAAGTCTGACCGGAGAAAGCCAAGACCCATGAGAGTTTTTTCCATCTCAGCCTCGAAGTTCTCGGTCTGTTCTATCGCGAGTCGGTCGGTAAGATTGGCCACATCTTCTATCAGGGCGGAGTATTCGGCCGATTCGTAGTCGGTGCGGGTGGCCAGCTGTTCGTTAAGGTTGTCGAGATGACGCCGCATCTCGTCGACATGCGAAAACGCCTTGCGTACTTCTTCGATCACGGTAGCAGTGTCGGATGTGGTCATCTGCTGCGGCAGGTAGCCGATGGTAGTACCCGATGGGGTAGCTACCGTGCCGGACGTGGGTTTCTGAAGTCCGGCGATGATCTTGAGCATGGTCGACTTTCCGGCACCGTTTTTACCTACGAGTGCTATTTTGTCTTTGCGGTTGATTATATATGATATATTGTCGAGCAGGGTCTTTGCACTGAACTCGACAGTGAGATTGTTGATAGAAATACTTGTCATGACACTGCAAAGTTACTGACAATCTTTCAAACCCACAAATTCACTTCCGTAGTCTGACGGTAGCGCAGGGGGAGGGCGGCAGGGGAGAGGTCACCTGACAAACGGATTGTGGCGCGACGGGTCGGGAATGAACGACTCAAACGAGTTGTCGTCGTAATACACCACTATGCTCATCACACGCTTGCCTGTATCGGTGGAGAATGTGAATGAATCGGACGAAGGCTGCGCTGACTGACGCTTGCGCTGACGGGTATACCCATAAGGTGCCGGCTCTTCTTCTCGGGCGGTAGAATAATCGATAGCCGGGTCTGACGCTCCTTCGTGGAAATTTTCCGGGGTTTCCGGCTTGTGGCTTCCGGCAAAACTGAATTCCCGCTCGATGGGTTGATTTTCAGCCGGTTCGATGTCGGTTGATATTGGAAAATCGTGGATTTGAGGCTCTGACGTTTCGATATTTGCTTTCGTTACCATATCTCCCTCGCCAAAAAGCAACCACAACATGGATAGCGAGGGGTAGGAAGTATGGATTTTAGATATCACTTCATCAGATACCTTCTTGTTTCGACCGTTAAGTAGCTGTGATGCAGACGGGCGGGGAATGCCGCAGTAGTCGGCAAACTGTGTGACACTGATCTGCTCGTGGTCAAGATACTGTTTTAATCTCGAAACTATATCCATTGTTGTGAAATTTGAATTTGCAATTAGTATGCAAATGTAACTATTATTTTTGAAATTGCAAAATTTATTTTCGCAAATTTAAATTTGCAAATACGAATTTAGCTATTCCTGATTTCAAACACCATATGCCTGATGTGCTCTTAGAGTGTGAGATTGATTGTAGTAATGATTTAAGTAAATATAGCTAAATGTCTGATTTAAAATGTATAATATATGCAAAATAAAGGCGTCGACTTAAATTTCCATACTTTTGTATATGGAGTTTAAATCGACGCTTTAATTAAAAATTATATTTAATTGAATTTCAACTGACTGATGCGATAGTTAAATTAATTTAAGTAGTATTTTAGGCTTGTCGGTTGATTTTGCAACCTTATTTGGATTTCTTATTTCATAATTTCTAATTCCGTTTGCGATTAGGCATTTTTGAGATATTTGTAAAACCAAACGTCTTAAAACGGGAATTTGCATTATCGAAAGTTGTTGCGTTTGAAATTTATTTTGCAAAATCAAATCTTAGCCATTATTTCAATTTACAATATCGAATTGCACATCACCTCTGTGATACGTTTGATAATAAAACAACTCCGGTAAAGAATTGCTTAGTTGTTAACATTAATTAACATTACGATGTTGTTACAATTTGCCTTTATGAATTTGAATTTAAATTTTTAAATATAGCAACGCATATATAATAAGGTGGACTCTGTAATTTTTCGTATCTTTGTTGTAGTATTAAACTGCATAAAACTTAACCCCAAAATATGACTAACAGATATTCTGAAATAGATGACTCGTCGTTTGACGCGGAGGAGTTGCTTAATCCCCGACAGCCGAGACAGGCGGTTGCCGAAGAATCTCATGTACCGCCACCTCCCACACAGCGGCCTGAGCCTGCAGCCCCTTCAGTCCGACCTGATAATACCCGTGAGTTGCATCAGCAGCCACAGCAACATGTCACTCCCGCCGAGGATATGCGTGCTCAGCGTGCCGAAGAAACTCCACCTCATACCGCGCCGGCAAGTAATCCTGGTGAAGTCTTTTCGGCGCAGTCCCGGCCCGCGGCGCAGGAGCGTGATGCTGCGGCAGCCCCGCCACGCAAAGTCAGAGAGGAACTGATAGGTGAGTCGACCGTGCAGAAGGTAAGGATGTTCAGTGGTATAGTGCTGTTCTTTCTTGCCGCCTACTCTCTCATCGTCACCATATCATATATAGCCAATCTCGCCCATGATCAGAGCGCGCTGCTCGGAGCTGACTACGATCCATACCTCTACGGCAATGCCGGTGGTATGGTAGGAGCGTGGATGTCACATTTCCTGCTCTATGAGTGGCTCGGTGTTGGTAGCTTCATATTCATATATTATTTAGGAGCATTGTCGCTCAAGCTGCTTAATGTACTTGATTTTAAGTTCTGGAGTTTTACCTTCAAGTGTCTGCTTTCGGCTATAGCCGTATCGATAATAGGTGGATTCGTAGTAGAGGCTTTCAATCTTCATTCGCGCTTCTACTGGGGTGGCCTTCATGGATATACGATCAATCATCAGCTCACACTTTTGTCGGGTATCTGGGGCGCTTTGGCCATAAGTTGCATTATGGCCGGGTTGCTTGTGGTGATGTTTATCGATTCACTATCCAAATTCGGACGCTTTATCAAAGTTCAGATTGAGAAACTCCGCGAGCGCCGCCGCCGTGAGCAGGCCGAATTTAACGCGCGCCGTCAGGAGGCAGAGCGTATAAGAGCTGAAGAAAAGGAGGCGGCTCGCTTAGAGATGGAAGAGCGTATCCGTCAGGAAGAGGCTGAAGAAGCCCGTAGAATGGCCGAAGCACAGGCTGCTGCCCATGCACAAGCTGAAGCCCAAGCTGTTCAGGAAGCAAAGGCCGCTGCCCAAACCCGGGCTGCTGAGTCCGTCGCTTCAGAGCGGATAAATGAACCAGACCGTGAGATTGAGAAGGTTGCTGCCGAAGTGGTGGATACTCCGGTTGCACCTGTTGAACGGCACTACGATTCTCCGAACCCAGAGCCTGCAGCTCCGGTCGAAGATGAGCTTTTTGTAAAGCCGGCTCCTGTATCGGCAATATCAGAAATTCCTTCAGTGGCGGATGACGAACCGCTTTTTGCTGGCGAGACATCGGTCATGGAGGCTGATGATTCAGAGGCTGCGGATAGTGCCGAATATGATAATTCACTGTTTGGCGGTGAAGAGGTGGAAAGTTTATCTGCCGACTGCGAATATCCGTCAGACGAACATGAGGCCGATACCGCTGAAGACATGAATGAACATGAAGAGCAGGAGAAATCTCAACCGTTATTCGAGACAGTAGGCGATATGGTAGTGGAGAAGCCTGTTATCGAGCAGTGCGAGCAGATGAGCCAGCCTACGGGTTATGATCCTACCGCCGAGCTGTCACATTATACCTTCCCTTCACTTGAGCTTCTGCGTGACGTAGCGTATTCTACCGATAGTGTCGATGCTACGGAGATGGAGGAAAACAAAGTGCGTATCACCAAAACCCTCGGTGACTACGGAATTCCTATCCAGCACATTCATGCCACTGTAGGTCCAACCGTCACTCTCTATGAGATCATACCTGCCGAGGGAGTCCGCATAGCCAAGATCAAGCGCCTCGAAGATGATATCGCCATGAGTCTTGCAGCCCTGGGTATTCGTATCATAGCCCCGATACCCGGCAAGGGCACTATCGGTATCGAAGTCCCCAATAAAGATCCGCAGGTGGTATCGATCCGCTCTATCCTTTCGTCGCGCAAGTTTCAGGAAAGCAATATGGAGCTGCCTATGGCGTTGGGCTGTACCATATCCAATGAAGTTTTCATGGCAGATCTGGCCAAAATGCCTCACTTGCTTGTGGCCGGTGCCACGGGTATGGGTAAGTCGGTTGGCCTCAACACTATCATTGCGTCTCTCCTATATAAGAAGCATCCCACCGAACTGAAATTCGTGCTTATCGACCCCAAGATGGTGGAGTTCAGTCTTTATGCATCGCTTGAGCGTCATTATCTCGCCAAACTGCCCGACGAGGAAGATGCGATAATCACCGACCCTAACAAGGTGGTGGCTACACTCAATTCGCTGTGTATTGAGATGGACAACCGCTATGCTCTCCTTAAGATGGCATCGTGCCGCAACATCAAGGAATATAACGAACGTATACGCCATGGCAATCTTATGGCCAAGCACAGCGAAGGCCATCGCTTCCTGCCTTATATAGTAGTCATAGTCGACGAGTTTGCCGACCTAATCATGACCGCCGGCAAAGAAGTGGAGACTCCTATAGCCCGTATAGCGCAGAAAGCACGTGCCGTTGGTATACACATGATTCTCGCCACGCAGCGTCCGTCGACAAACGTGATCACCGGTGTGATTAAGGCTAACTTCCCCGGTCGAATTGCTTTCCGCGTGTTCCAGATGGTGGATTCACGCACTATTCTCGACCGCCCCGGTGCCAATCAGCTTATCGGACGTGGCGATATGCTCTTCTCCAACAACGGTAAGATCGAACGTGTACAATGTGCCTTTATCGACACTCCCGAGGTTGAGGCTATTTGCGACGCTATCAGCCATCAGGTAGGTATGGAGATTTATCCTTTGCCTGAATATGTGCCCGAGACGGAGGGTGTGGGTGGCCTTGGCGGTAATCCCTCTGATCGCGATCCGCTCTTTGGCGATGCCGCCCGTTATGTAGTGCAGACCGACACAGCCTCTACTTCATCACTGCAGCGGAGATATTCGATAGGTTACAACCGCGCCGGTAAGATTATGGACCAGCTCGAAGCTGCGGGTATAGTAGGTCCCTCGCAGGGTGGCAAACCGCGACAGGTGCTTATGGATACCATGCAGGTGGCAAGGATGCTGGGCGATGAATGATTATGACTTATAAAGAAATAGAACAAATGATGATCTCCCGCCGCGACGATTCGCAGCGGGAGATTCTTATGCGGTTTTTCCGCACAGCTCCCGGACAGTACGGCGAGGGCGACGATTTTCTCGGTATCAAGGTTCCGGTCACGCGGAGCATAGTAAAAGAGTTGCGCCATAATGTGGCACTCAATGATATTTCGAGTCTGCTCGATTCACGGTGGCACGAAGTCAGGCTTGTCGGCCTGCTTATTCTGGTAGAAGAGATGAGTGCCGCGCTTCCACGTAAGCGTGACTCTGCAGAGACGGCGCTTCATAAAGCTACGAGGCGTGAAGAGGTGGCCCGTTTCTATCTCGCGCATGCCCGCAGAGCTAACAACTGGGATCTCGTCGACCTGTCATGTGAATATGTGCTCG
Organism: Bacteroides sp.; assembly: GCA_014802325.1. Taxonomy (GTDB): domain Bacteria; phylum Bacteroidota; class Bacteroidia; order Bacteroidales; family Muribaculaceae; genus Duncaniella. The sequence goes on along the minus strand of JAAVCK010000027.1, from coordinate 73,719 downwards.
GACCATATATTTTTATTACGGGCGATTATGATATTCTCATTCGACTTGCCGGAACCAACAATCTTTGGGAGCAGCGTATAGCTATCGTGACCACATTATATTTCATCCGCCAAGGGGTGCTTCAGCCTACGTTTGACATCTGCGATTTGCTTATGAATCATCCACACGACCTTATTCACAAAGCTATGGGATGGATGCTCCGTGAGGCTGGTAAGCGCGATAAGGAAGCCCTTGTGCGTTATCTTGATGCCAATGTCGGCCGGATGCCGCGAACCACTCTGCGCTATGCGATAGAGCGTATGCCTGAGAGCGAGCGCAAGGCTTGGCTCAAGCGCTGAGATAGTTTTAAAGTCATAAAAAAGTCGAACCGTGACAGAATTTTTAGCAATCACGGTTCGACTTAAATTTTTCAGAGATTATCAATAAGCAAACATGGGATATTTTTCCATGGTTTCGTTGACTTTGGCTCTTACAGCTGAAATTACCTTCTCATCTTCGGGTGAAGAAAGTACGGTGTCAATCATTTCAGCAATTTCAAGCATGAGGTTTTCGTCGGCACCACGGGTTGTAATAGCTGGAGTTCCGAGACGGATGCCTGATGTCTGGAAGGGAGAGCGGCTATCAAACGGTACCATGTTTTTGTTAGCTGTGATGTCAGCTTCTACGAGAGCCTTCTCCGCTACTTTGCCGGTGAGTTCGGGGAACTTGGTACGGAGATCCACGAGTATGCAGTGGTTGTCAGTGCCATTAGATACGATTTTATAACCCTTATCCATAAGAGCCTTTGCGAGAGCTGCGGCATTTTTCTTAACCTGAAGCTGATATTCGCGGAAGGAAGGCTGGAGAGCCTCACCAAACGCTACGGCCTTGGCTGCGATGACATGTTCGAGCGGTCCGCCTTGTACGCCCGGGAATACGGCCGAGTCAAGAAGCGACGACATCATGCGGGTTACACCCTTAGGCGTAGTCTTACCCCAGGGATTTTCAAAGTCCTTGCCCATGAGTATCACACCGCCGCGGGGGCCACGGAGTGTCTTGTGGGTGGTAGATGTAACAATGTGGGCGTAGGGCAGAGGATTTTCGAGCAGTCCGGCGGCAATGAGTCCGGCAGGATGAGCCATATCTACCATAAAGATCGCTCCGATTTCGTCGGCAATCTTGCGCATGCGTGCATAGTCCCATTCACGCGAGTAAGCGCTTGCACCACCAATGATAAGTTTCGGGCGCTCACGCAAAGCCACTTCTTCCATCTGGTCGTAGTCCACACGACCGGTCTCGGCGTCGACGTTATAGTCAAGAGCCTGAAATACGAGTCCGGAGAAGTTGACGGGGCTACCGTGAGAGAGGTGTCCACCGTGGGCGAGATTAAGACCCATGAATTTGTCACCTGGTTTGAGGCAGGCCATGAATACGGCCATATTGGCCTGAGCTCCGGAGTGGGGCTGCACGTTGGCATATTCTGCACCAAAGAGTTTGCAGAGACGCTCGATGGCTACACGCTCGGCCTCATCCACAACCTCACATCCGCCGTAATAGCGGTGTCCGGGATAACCTTCGGCATACTTGTTGGTCAGACAAGAGCCCATGGCTTTCATCACATCATCACTGACGAAATTTTCCGACGCTATGAGTTCGATGCCTTTTTTCTGGCGGCGGTGTTCGCGCTCGATAATGTCGAAAATTACTTTATCTTTTTCCATTATTATATGATATTAATATTGTTATTTCTTTTTTACTGACCACCCGAATCGTCCTATTTCCTCACCCTGACCGTAATAGTGTCCGTGGGAGTAATTGAGTAGTCCGGCACGGCCGAGGTCAAAGGCTTTGGTCACGGGATCGATAAGGGCTTCTTCGGCAAGCACATTGATCACGTCGGCTATAAACATGTCATGGCTACCCAGCTTCATCACTGTCTTGACGCGACACTCGATATTCAGGGGCGACTCGGCTATGCCCGGACACGACACCATCACACCTTTCTGACGGGTGAGGCCGGTCTCCTTCCATTTATCGAAGTCGCGGCCTGATCTCACTCCGGCCCAGTCGGTGGCGTGTGCCATGTCGCGCGTGGTGAGATTGATAGTAAATTCCATTCCTTCCGAAATCAGCTCATGAGAATAACGCTCGGGACGTATGGATACATAACACATTGGCGGATTGGTGCATATGGTGCCCGTCCACGCCGCCGTGAAGAAATTATCCCTCCGGCCGTTGCCGCAACTTACGAGTACGGCGGGGAGAGGATAGATCATTGTACCCGGTTTCCACGACTGTTTCATAGGTCTCTGTCAGAGGATCGTTGCGTCGTCGCGATGAATGGAGCGGCCGCAATAGTGGCATGTGAGTTCATCACCATCATTGGCTACCGTGAATATTGTAGCCATAGGTTCATTGTTGGTGATACACTTGTGGTTCGAGCATTTCACTAGACCCTTGATAGTGTCGGGGAGCACCACATTTCGCTTCTCCACTACCTCATAGTCACGGATGATATTGACCACGGCGTTTGGAGCTATGATGGCGATGCGGTTGATTAGTTCCTCGGGAAATTCCACATCGGCCACTTTGATGATGCCCTTTTTACCGAGTTTGGCGCTGTCAAGGTTGAATCCTATAGTGACGGCAGAGGTCAGTTTTTCAAGTCCGAGTATCTTCACGGCCTTGAAAAGTGATTCGGATGCCAGGTGGTCAATCACCGTACCGTTGCGCAGAGCCGCCACGGCTAATTCTTTTGAAGTTTGATTCTTCATGCGGAGTGATACTTATAATTACCGGAATTATTCTACCGGAATATTCAATAATGAACAGATTATAGCCTGTCGGGCATAAAGGCCGTTACGGGCTTGGTCGAAATAATAAGCCTTGGGATTGTCGTCGACATCCTGATTGATCTCGTTGACACGGGGCAGCGGGTGAAGGATGCGCAGATTGTCGCGCGAGCCTTCGAGCATAGCATTATTGAGAGTATAAAGATCCTTTACTTTCTCATACTCCATAATGTCGGTAAATCTCTCGCGCTGTACGCGTGTCATATATATAATGTCGCTCGATTTGATCACTTCGGGTGAGAAATCCTTGTGCTCGGTATACTTTATTCCGTTTTGCGTACAGAAGTCTTTGTATTCCTGCGGCATTTGCAGCTCGTCGCAAGCCACGAAGCGGAACGTAGGATTGAAGTATCGCATCGCCATAAGAAGCGAATGCACCGTTCGACCGTATTTCAAGTCTCCTACCATGGTGATGGTGAGGTTTTCGAGAGTACCCTGAGTCTTATAGATCGAATATAGATCCAGTAAAGTCTGAGTAGGGTGCTGGTTGGCGCCGTCGCCTGCATTGATCACCGGGACTGACGTTACTTCAGAAGCATAGCGGGCAGCTCCCTCAAGATAGTGACGCATCACAATCAGGTCAGCATAATTGCTCACCATTTTGATGGTATCTTTAAGCGTTTCACCCTTTGAAGAGCTCGAAGTGGCCGCATCAGAAAAACCGATGACCCGGCCTCCAAGGCGATTCACGGCCGTCTCGAAGCTAAGCCTCGTTCGCGTGGATGGCTCGAAAAAGAGTGTTGCTACTACGCGGCCCTCAAGCAGCCTGCGATTAGGATTCTCCTCAAACTTACGCGCTTTGTCGAGTAAGCTGAGTATGTCCTCACGACCGATGTCGGAGATCGAAACAAGGCTTTTCGTATTCATTGTATAAGCAAATGTTACGGCAAAAGTAGAAAAAAATCATGTAATGAACAAGAATTACACCTGACAGCATCTACAAAAATTGAACATAAAAATAAAATTACAAAAAATCGCCCTATAGTTTGCGCAGTTAAAAAAATATCCTTACCTTTGCACCTACAATTGGAGTGGTGCTCGAGTGGCTGAAGAGGCACGCCTGGAAAGCGTGTATACCCCAAAAGGGTATCCCGAGTTCGAATCTCGGTCACTCCGCTAAAATTGACAAAAACAGAAATCCCGCAAGCAGAATTGCCTGCGGGATTTTTCGACATAAATGGAAGATGAATCCGATATTATACATACTAGCAGGATGTAATGGAGTCGGAAAAACAACGGCTTCATATTCGGTTTTGCCGGAATTATTGAATTGCCGGGAGTTTGTCAATGCCGATGAGATTGCCAAAGGACTCTCTCCTTTTAATCCGGAATCTGTGGCAATTGAAACAGGTAAAATTGATGTTACAAAGAATAAATCTACTTCTAAGTCAAGGAAAGACATTTGCTATTGAAACTACACTTGCAACTCGCAGCTACGCTTCACTGGTAAAAAGAGCAAGAACGAGGTTATCAAGTTGTCCTTTGTTCTTCTGGCTTTCTTCGCGCGAAATGGCAATAGAGCGTGTAGCGAAACGAGTTAGTGAAGGTGGTCATAATATTCCAACTGAAACGATTATTCGCCTTATTGGTTAGGATTGCAAAACTTCTTCCATATTTTTGTGCCAATAGTAGACAGTTGGATGTTTTTTTGAAAACACAGATCAAACTCCCTTATTGGCGGATCAAGATTTAATTTATCAACCGACATTATTATCTAAGATTAAACAGTCATGTCAGAAAAAGAAAAGTTAGATTTAAAAGAGAAAATCACTAAAGGATTAAAGCAGTCATACGAGAACTTGTTGCGTCGTAAGGCGGCTCTTGGTCAGGATATGGTCTTTGCTGACGAAAACGGGCAACCTCGCATCGTCTGCGCACGTGAAGCCCTCGCCGAATACGAAAGAACCTCCTCCTGCAAATAGACTCCTTTCTGTCGGCTAAATGAAGAAAGACTCACCAGATGCGAGGACCCTTATTCAAGAATCTCGCGATTTGCGAACTCCTTAAGAAAAGCTATAATGAAGGTAACGATCCGCGATTATTCTTTTACCGCGAAAAATCGGGCGTTGAGGTAGATGCGGTGTCCGAAGAAGGAGGAGTTTTGCATCTCTACGAGATAAAATCCGGAAAAACCATCCGTCCCGAAGTATACGATAATATCAACATCCTCAAACGCACCCTCAGTAACGTGCAGTCCTCAACCATAATCTTCAATGGTGAAAACGCTGGGCTGCGCCCTCAACATCGGCAAATCTGAACCTCTCCGTCAGAAAAACTGAAATTCTTCCCTCCTGTAGGAGAACGCCTTTCTATTGAATCTTAGTCGTTTTCTTCGCATTGAGTGCCGATATTCTTATACATTTGCCCATATAATTACAAATATGTAGCTCCGTGATATACAGAAAAAGTATTGCTTCCTTTTGGGATGGAGCAATACTTTATTTTTGGTAGTATAAGATATCTGACAAAGCTAAGGAGTGTCTTTATATCTATTTGATTATAAAAAATATGCAAGAGTCACTCATTTGATATATAGATAGGAGGAATACCTGATAATGCAATCATTATTTGATATTCTTTCCCTTCTTCATCAGAATAACGAACTATAAAATCTGCGCTATCAGGAAGAGCTGAAATTAAATTTATACGTCCTCCTGTTTCTTGAAGGGGAGATATTTTACTACGCTCTCCTGTTTCTTTATGCATTTGTATCGTAAAATGCTTATTTGAGCGTGTAACGCCATTTAATAAAATTGGCTTATCATTTGAAGGTATAGCAGAATCAGTGAAAAATTCTTCATATTCCGAATCGGGGGTGAGTTTTATGTATCCATATAACATAAATCGCTTGGTTATATCTTTGTCTTTCTGAGCTCCTATGCATATATACTTATTTTTATACCCTCTTACTTCCCAATCTCCTAAGGGATCACAATTATTGAGCTCCTTTATTTTACTTTTACCTTTTTTATCTCTTGAAATAGAAAAATAATAAGCATACCGTTCTATAGGGTTTGAAGGAGTGAGAGAGAAGAAGGAATTCGAATATATGGTTGTATACTTTGGTTTAATACGAGCGGTTTTTGTATCAAGTAAATCCCACTCAATGCCAAGTTTTTCAAAATCAGAAAGTGACCGACTGTTGATTGCTTCAATATTTTTGAAGTTCTTCCAAATAGCGCTGTTTTTATATTTACCTATAGAGGCAGCTGGAACTTTAAGGACTGCGAATTGATAGACCATATTATCAAATACTGCTTTGCCATAATTTTCAATTTCAGTGACATACAATTCTGGGGGAATATTTGATAAGCAAAAAATCGTATCTATTTTTTCGCAATTACCAAAAGCGCCCCAATGTAAATACTTAAGACCATCACCTAAAATAATTTTCTGTAACTCCTTACAATTATAATACGCACAGTCTTCAATTCTATTTACAGAATTTGGTATTACTACTTCCTTTAATTCATTATTAGCAAAAGCATAAGCGCCTATTGAAATTACACCTTCCCCTAATTGGAGATTAAGAATCCCATTATTGTTAAATGTATTCGCTGAAATATATTTAATCGACCCGGGAACAGTTACAGTAGAATACTTATCCCCATTAAAAGCATTTTCTGTAATACTGTTTACTACAAAATTTCTGTTTCTATATGTCACTATCTCTGGAATATCCAGTTTGCCTGACTTTAGGGAATTTCCCACCAGAGATATATTATCTCCATTCCGAGAAAGATCAAAGTATAGACCATTTGACTCGAAATCATAGGCTAACATGCCGAAAGTAACATCTGCTAAAAGAGCTAAGAGTAATATAAATTTCTTCATATAAGGTTATTTTAAGAAATTAGTTTCTATATATTAAATCAAGCTGAATAAATTTTTATATCTTAGCATTATATTCTTTGATTTCGATATCTGCACGAGCCATTAGGGGGTGACGGGGATTACCTTCATTGGTCAAGTCGCCAAGTTGGATGAATTTTGCAGTCTTGAATTTTGTCAACTCGTTTAGGATTTCTTGCAGGCAAGTGCGGAGATACTTCTTTTTAGAAATAGAGTTACCGTGGGCGACAAGAATGGTGGGATTTTCTATTTTTGAAATCTCCTCCACAATGTGCGAAAGATTCTTTTGATGCAAGTCCGGATTTAATTCTGCGGGAAGCTCTTCAATTTGGGGAGTACGAAGTGGATAAACATTTAACATCACAAAACTGTCAAAGCCCATTTTTTCAGCAAAACCGCAAACACGTGTCATAGTGCGGTCGGGGAGAACGTCATCGGCTGTGCTTGGGTTTATACCCAATACAATAAGAGGATTTTTACCCTCCTTTTTTAGAACATAGCGAACCTTGTCATCGCCAATCATAGAAATATTGGAATATTCCATCTTGTAATACTTGTCGCATCCATTCCTGACTTGACATTCAAATACACAAAAAGCGTGGAATGATTTCTTGTTTATCTTCAAGGAGGCATCGCCAAACGCCTAACTACAAATAAACAGTCCACTCCCACGCCTTACCGGATATCGATACCCCTTGTCGGGGAGTGGATATACGACAAGCATGAGCGTTTTATTGACTACTCTCTCCTTTGTAGTTTGAAAATTGGCGATTTCCTTGAAAAGGATAAAGCAAAAAACGCTTATTATAATATGTCTTTGCCAAGGCAAAGCGCCAAGGCGATAACTGCACCCGCCGCTTTACCCCATATCTGGACTTCGCGGGCGATATGCAATGACAAAGGTAATAAAAATTTCTCAAACTCAATAAGAAATGATATTGCTTCATCAGGAAATTTTCGTATTTTCGCAGTTAGAAATGTTTGCGAACAAATGCAGAGGATACTGTTTTTTACCAAATATTTACGATATCTTTGCACTTGAATAAGATAACATTAACTGTATGAAAAGACTTCTCAAACTCTCTGTTTTGCTTGTTGGCATAGCCCTCGTAGGTACAGTGATTGCCTGTGGAAATACCTCTACCAAGAAAGCCGAAAAGGTAGAAGGAACAGAATGGAATGTAACCGTTAAAAGAGTAATCCAAGACATAGACGGCAACGGTCAATATACAGTAGCCGATACAGCGCGAGTTAATAAGGGATTGAACGAACTTCCGCATAATCCTAATATTACCGTTGGTTGGACAATACCCAGTGCTGACGGTAAAATTTGGTTGGTTGCTTATGAGAATGAGCCAATATTAAATGAAAAGGTAAAAGTAACCGAGGCAAATTCTATGCCGTCGTATGGTGGCGATATTCAAGTAGCCTTTAAGTTTGCCAATGCAAAAAATTGGGAAACAATCACAAAAGAGAATATCGGTAAACGATTGGCTGTGTTTGTAAACGGTCAGCTTATGAACGCACCACAAGTGAACTCAGAGATAACTTCGGGAAGTTGTTCGGTATCAATCCCGGCAGATAAAATTCACGAATATTTGCCGAACCTTGATTTGGAGAAGTTAAAGCCATAATGACAATAACGACAAAATGCTCCATCGTGGGAGTATTTTTTATATATTTTACGGCACGGCGCATGATGTCGGGATTCTTTGCTTAGGCAAAGCATCCAAAAGATGGTAAGAGAGCGTTGGATATGGCACGGCATAGCTCCTGACCTAAGGAGCCAGCATAAAATTCCTGAATGTTCATTGCTGATGCGAAATACTTGCGCCAAAACCTACGTGGCGCAATATTGCAGCCCCGAACCGTAGCAGACTTCGGCGTTGAAACATTGGCAGGTTGCCAATGTTTCTTTCACCGCTGCGCTACAAAAGCGGCCGGGGGCCGATGACATCTTTCTCGACAAGCGCGAGCAAGTCGAATGGCATTTATCTTTCAAAAGGTCGATGAGCTAAAGATTGATTGTCGCCTCCCCACGGATATAAGAGAGGGTATCGTCCACGACGGTAGACACAATATTCACGTCTTCGCGGAACACTGACGCGGAATTGACGGTAATGGCTGCGCGAGCCTCGAAGCCGGGCATTGGAAGCATAGCGACGTTGTCGGTTACAACGGAGTTGAAATTGAGGTCGGAAAAAGAGAAGTCCATAACTTGCTGATTTATGCAGCGAAGTTATGGACTCTATAAGGAGCGCGAAAAGACGCTTATTTCTTCCTTTTGAAGAATTTTATACGTTTTATAGTATGTCCTATGGCAAATGCAATCATTAAAAATCCGATTTTCCCATGCACACCTCCTAATGGACTATGTTCATTTTCTATGAGCCAATGGATAAATGTTGCTACCCCTGATATGAAAGTAAGAATATACAACCACCAAAGTATGCGCGTCGGTACTTTAAGTTTGCTAAATTTTGTAAGCCACTTTTTCCATTGGAAATGAAGGTAAATATGCCATAAAATAAGACACATGAATGGTAGTGCCACTATTATATGGAGAATAACCGGAAAGATACCGCTACTTGAAGTCGCTTCCAGTTGTATGCTTGAAGCGAGGACTATTGGTAGAAGAATAGCCAATGTCCAGTCGCATATCTTTAATATATATACTTTTGTCATAGCGCAAATTTACGAATCATCTGCGAGTTATCAAAGAAATACCTCGCAATCGTTTCCGCGGAGTTGACGGTAAATGCTGCACGAGCCTCGAAGCTGGGCAGATTTTCTATGCTTGGAAGCATATAGCGACGTTGTTGGTTACAACGGAGTTGAAATTGATGAGCAGTTGCCCATAGAGCTGAAGGTTGAGGTCGGAAAAAGAGAAGTCCATAACTTGCTGATTTATTCAGCGAAGTTATGGACTCTATGACGGTTGCGAAAAGACGCTTATTTAATCAATATGGATGTCATTGCGACGGCGGAATTTAATTGTGCTGTTATCTCCGTTAGTGTTAACTTGCCACCACATATCAGTGTCAGTAAGCTTAGTTATCCTGTAGTAATAATTACCATCCCAAGGGTTATCGGTATCAAGCTGTCCCTTAATCAAAACAGTTAAAAGTGGAATATGATTATCTATTTCACGAATAGACCATGAGAATATTTCATCATGTATTAGAGTATCATCATCTCTAATGAAATATGTCGTGAAATATCCTTGATAGCCACCAAATCCTTCGTGAGTCTGAGAGGAAGTTATATCCAGTATACAATCTCGTTGAAGCAATACTTGATTACCATTATCTATAACCTCCCATGTTCCGGCAAAAAGGTCCAAGTTGAATGGTTTCACATCGTCTTCATCATCACAGCCTGTCAATGTGAATGACAGAAGCGGCAGTATCAAAAGCAAGAGATATTTATTCATAATGAGCAATTTACGTTTTGAAGTAATAACGAATGAAATGAAATTTTATTGTATCAAAGGAATACTTCAAGGTCATTGACTTTGAAGATGCAGCAGTCGCGGATTTCTTAGCGAAGCAAAGCGCAAAGCGATCACCGAAAGGTCGTATGAGTTAGCGATTAACTCGCCTACGCTCGTTGATCTAAAGGTTGAAGCCTTTTGGTCGAGACCTTAGGCTCGGTTCTTCGCGAAGCGAAGCGCCAGAGGAGATGACACGAAAGCGCGGCGGCGGTGCCGCAACTCCATAAGAAAACCCCGACAATTATTGCCGAGGTTTCCGTGGAGTATGAGTTGCTGTTTACTTTAGAATACTTGATGATGTGCCCATTTGTTGCGATGCCTCATTGCCGCGTTGTATCTTCTTGCCGAAGCCGAAAGTATAGGTAGCCGAAAGCAATACGTAACAATGATAACTTGTATTGTAATAGGTGGTGGCTACATCATAGTTCGGACTTGTCGTTTCGGATTTTGATGCTTCCCAATTCCAACGGAAGGGATTGGTGAGCCGTGCCTGTACGTTCCACGAGGAATTGCCCCATCCTACAATTGCGGTGTATGCGCTTTTGTCTTTCATCCATGTGCCGTTGACGTAACCATCGCAGTATTCTTGTGGCGATTGATATTGCAGACCGAAGTTCCACCCTCCAACATAATAGAATGCTTGAATATACCATAGTACACGTTGCTTAGTCCAATCAAAGGGCACGCCGTTGCGTACTATTCTGTGAGCCACCTGTCCGTTAATCATCAGGCTGTTGTTGAAGAGTCGTGCGGTGCCTTGCACTCCATATAGCCATGAAGAATAATTGCCAACTCCCTTTTGCTGTATGGTGCGGAGAATGCCGTCTGGAGATGCCTTATATACATAGGCATATCGGTCGGTAATTATGGTAGTTTGACCGAAAGCCGCAAAATTAAATCTATTGTTGGGCATGAACACATATCTCAAGCTTGCATCCCAGCTCTTATAGGGTGCTATATCCGGGTTGCCGGTGTAGCTGAACAATGGATTTGACTGTATTATGGCTGTACTACGGTATGTTGAAGCCAAGGTCCACGTGGCGTGATGAAATTCTGCGCTTATGGAGTTTTTATTGTTAAAAGCATATTGAAGTGAAAAATCCATCCACGGTTGTGTGGAATGCTCTGATACATCGCCCAAAGTTGAGTGATCGTAATTAAACCCACCTCCAATAAGTCCGTTGAATTTATCGGTTTTATAGTTGTAGAACAAGCCGGGACCGACACGATAGGTAGTCAGATGGTCAGAAGCGGTTGAAGTGCCTGAATATTGGGTACGATTGGAAAGGAGTGTTCCGTTTAGAATGGCGGTAATGTTGCCATATTTGCCAAAGTCGTGCATGAATCGCAGTGAAGCGGTGGCACGGTGCGAATCATCATTTGCACCGTTGGCAAAAGATAGGCTTGAAACCTCGGAATAGAGTCTGTGTTGGTTGGTATGGGAATATGAATAGTAGGGATTGAAACTAAGGCTGTTGCCGTGGGGTAGCACGAAATTCCAAAAACCTGAATAAGTCATGGAGTTTGTGCGACTGTTTTGTTCATCGGTATAATCAGTAGAGGGAAAGTCTGCTGGAGAGAAATATACTTTACCTGCTGTATTCTGCTTGGGTGAACTAAAGAAATTTGCACCCAAAGTGTTTACCATTGTTATCTTCTCGGTAAGATATGAAGCCTTGAAAGTAGGCCAATATGATTGCTGTCGAACTTTGACATAGTTCGGCTCATATATTCGATCAAATGTTTTTATAGAGCCGTCAGTCTGCGGAAGCATATATGTTTCTACGGTAGCCTGACTCAGATGGCCATTCGTAGAATACCAGCCACCGACTCCTATGTCGAAAGTCATACGTTTATATTGGAGTTTGGAGAACAGGTTGAGTTGTCCTGAATTGGCGATAAAAAACTCATTAGCATATGCTTTTACATAGCCTCCATATTCATACTTTTGCATGATGAAGTTGATTACATGCTGCGAGCCTTGAAAACGCGGGTCAGTGGGAAAATCATAATATTCAACCTTCTTAACGTCAGTCATTCGCATTCCATTCAAATCATCTTCAGAAGCAGGAACATAGTCTATATAAAGGTCAACTTTCTCCCCTGCGTTGGTAGTTACTTTATATCCTGACACCAAACCGAGTTGAGGAATAGCCATGTGATTTAGAAGTTCAGGACCGTTTTGGGCTGCATTGCGTTGGCGCTTTGTGGGAAGATAGGTGGATACGGTTGCAGATGTAGATTGAAGTTGTGCCTCTACTACCACCTCGTCAAGCTCCTGTGTTTTGATACTGTCGTTAGTCTCACTTTGCGCTATTGCACTGAAAGTACATAGCCATATACCAATTAAGCAATATATTTGTTTCATAACTCAAAGTCATTCAGATTACGGCGCAAATTTACCGACATTAAAAATAAAAACTCTCAAACAAAGTTGAGAGTCGAAGAAATTTTATTATTTGCCGTGGCTTTTTGCGGTGGGTCTTGTCCTATGACCGCGCACCGTCTTTGCCGACATGCACTACAAGCCCACTTGCGAATGCTTTACATTTCGTAACCTACTCAGGTATGTAGGGGTAATGTTAAGGAATGAGGCTATGTCTTTGAGGGAGAAAATCGAAAAAATGTCTTCGTATTTATTGACAAGTTCATCGTATCGCTCTTTTGCTGATTTAATGTAAAGGTCGATATAACGGTTATAAGTGGTGTCGAAAAGAGCAATACTACTTTCGGCTATAACTCTATATAACTCAGCATCCGATTCCATCAGTGCACCTATTTCTCGTGCCGAGATACAATAGATCTCGCAAGGAGTAACCGCGACTATTGAAACGCGCGATTTTTTGCCGTATAAGGAAAACGGAAAATCAGCGACAAACTCACCGGCAAACTCCAAACCGACAACTCTCTCGGTGCCGTCAGGGGCAAAGACTACATATTTTAGAGAGCCTGACTTAATGTAACCTAAATATTTGGCAATCCGTCCTTCCTCGGCAAACAGTTCTCCTTTGTCATATTTGCGTAACACTCCTTTCTCGACACATAAGTTGCGCCAAAAGTCGGAGTCGATGTTCTCGTAATATGTATTAAAGTTGGAGGATTTCACTGTATAGTTGGTATTACCAAAATATCGTGGAACGGTAGTAACCTTTCCGAAGGCAAAGTTACAAAAAAATATGAAACGCCTGATACCGAGAGGGCAAAAGTATCGTGGTAGGGGAATTTCTCTGCGCCGATGTAGAGAGTATAGAAAGCGTCGGTGCCGTCGGGATTGGCGATGAACCAGTTATACATTTCGCGCACACGAAGCACCATTATCCACAAGAGCTTGCGGATAACGGCCGCGCAGTTCCACCTCTTTTGAAAAGAGTTCGGCGCGGCAAACTTCAATAGCGTTAGGATATGACATAGAAAACGGCTTATGTAGCGCGAAGATACACAAGCCGCTTTATGCAGTAAAAGACGCGATTGTTTACTCTTTTGAATTTATCATATCCAAAGGAATAGGAAAAATGACAAGTATTGCATGTGCGCCCTTAAAGTAGTTCAATTCAGTTGCTTTTATCACCTCTTATAAATATCGCGCCCGGTTCCTTAAATGTTATCGGAATGATACAGCTAATGTTTTTCTTTAAGTGAGGAATATAGTATTTGACGCGGAACTTGGGCAATGCATTCGCAAGCCTTAATGCTTCTTGATTAACTGCCTCGTTTTTGCTCGGACGCCGAATAATCTTCGGGTCACTAATTGAGCCATCTGTATGAACGGTAATATTAACAAAGACTCTTTCGCTACCCTTGAATCCTTCGGGAATTCGGATATTTTCCTCAATCCATTCTTTTAATTTTTCCGCTACCACCGGGGAACTCGCAAACGAAGTCCGGTTCATACCAGAGTTTTCCTTCGTCCGCTTTTATCTGTGCAAGAATTTCGGGAGAGACGGTCAGAAATAGGGAGCGATTTCCATACTCGTCGTTTTTTACCTCCGCCTTTAGAATGGAGTCGGCCGGAACCATACCAGGGTTAGCTCCCCGAATCCATTCGTTGTTGAAATAGAAGAATTCGGTTTTATCGTTCAGAGTAAGAGGAAATCGAATTTCTTTTACGAGAGTGTCGTTTACACAGCAATTCTGCGCGAATGCAATGCACGACTGAACGATAATCAAGGAAATTATAAATAATTTCTTCATATAACACAATGTTATTATTAAAATGTAGTGGATGGTGTGAACACTATCCGACCGCAAAGTTAATAAGGGTAAATGGAATTGGTCTTAACAAATGTATAGACCACCTTATTTTTTAAGGTTGGTGTCTGAAATTTTCGCCAGTTCTCGTCTGATGCGGCTGAGATGGTTGGGAGTGATCAACAGGAAAGAGGATAAATCTTTCAATGTAACAGTATCGGTAACTTGTGGATATTGTTCACACAATTCCACATAGCGCTGACGTGGTGATTTGCGGTAGAGATTGAGCAACCGCATGAATGCCATGTTGAACAGCGCCTTATATTCGTCTATCAGAGAAGGGGAAAGAAAATCCTTGAAAGTACTTAACGGCACTCGCATTATCTTGCAATCGGCACCGGCGATAATTGAGAATTTGGAGGAAGCTCCGTGTAAAGACGAATGGAAATCTGTAATGAATTGCCCTGGGAAAGCGAAATTAAATACTGCCTCATCTCCCGATTCATTAAGAGTTGCTAATTTGAAATAGCCTGACACTACGAGGGCTGCATAACGTGCTATTGAACCTTGCTGAACAAAGTAATCTCCTTTCTTATAATGGCATAGTTTTCCATTCTCACGGCAAAAATCAATGACAGCCGAGAGATCTAAAAAATCAATATATGAGTTAAACTGTGCCATAATTATTGACAAAGTTAGCAAAAAATCTGCTATTCATCATCTTCCATATCCAATAAATTGCGGTGGGCGTTCTCGATAGCAAGGGGCGATCCTACTTGTGCATGCATCATTTCAAGTATATGCTTGCAGATTTCTCAATCTGCTGCAACTCGCTGTCTGAATAAGTCATGGGGGGTTCGGAATGATTTGTGATAAGGTCGTTGACTTGGGCGTGGAGATTTGCAAAAATCTCCGGCGAAGTGGAGATAAACGCTGACTCGTGGCGGTTTCGCGAGTTAAGTTCCGCGAGGTGCTGACGCTGACCGTATCGCCTTTTTCGGAACGAACCAACAAAGAGGCTGTCTCACAAGTGAACTGACAGCCTCATAATATTATGGGGCAATATGGAAATTTTTATTGAGTCGAATTTCAGAGTAGTGATGTACGTTCGGTAATGTCAGCGTCGGTCATGGTGTATGCTCCGAGGCTTCCTTCTTTAGCCTGGATACATATATAGCACATAGGCTCTTCTGAGGTACATTTAATATTACGGTCGCAATTAGTGGCAACACGAATTACGGAGCCTTCCGCGATGTTGAAGACGTTATCATCTACCTGAAATTTTCCGCAGCCCGAGAGAATGATGTAGTTTTCCTCGTTAGCCTTGTGGCTATGGAAGAAAGGTACTGAGGCGCCTGAGGGTAAAGTGCCGAAAGATATTTCGCAAGAAGTTGCGCCCGTGGCATCCTTCACGAATTGCTTGCCCTCAAAGTTTTTTAAAGAGCCTACCGAGGCATGGGCGAATTTTTCGCCGGAGTTGAGTGTCTTAATTTCATTCATAATTTTTATGTATTGAAAAATTGTTTACTAACTTTGCAGAAGTAATCCGCTTTCTTAATGATAGCGCAAAGATAAGACCATAATTCAGTAAAAACAAGAGGTTTCAAAAAAGATATATACTTACTTTACGGTAACAAATATTGGATATGAGTAATTTGCAGATACAAGAAAACTTAAAAAAATATACTTCAATCGAAACCTGTCCGGTGAGAAATGTGATTGCTCGCTTTTCAGGTAAGTGGGCGATATTGATTTTATGCATACTTGCGGAGAATGATAAGACGCGCTTTAATCAAATCGGCAGAGCGCTCCCGGATATTTCACCCAAAGTGCTTACATCGAATTTGAAAGTTCTCGAAGAAGATATGCTCATAAAAAGGGAATTGTTTCCTGAGATACCTCCACGAGTAGAATATTCTTTGACCGATAAGGGTAAAAGCCTGATACCAATATTAAACAGTCTTATAGGATGGGCGTGTGAAAACAGTTGAAATTTTTACATTTATGAAATCAGAAACTTTCAACCGAATATTAGCGTGTCGATACTATAATGGTGAGTCTGATCCTCCGGCTGAAACTAATTCTATGTTTTGGGGATACGAATGTGACTGGGCTAATGGAAAGTACAATAATTGGGAGTGGGAGAGAGGTGAGATAGAGCGACTCGGATTATCAGATTGGTTGTATAATAATGATGGGACGGACTCGGATCTCAAATGTCTGCTGTTTAACAGATATTGTCATTGGATAGGATTATACGGGCAAACCGATAAATACTGCGAATTCAGTGCTAAACGAGAGGGCCTGAATATAATCGATCGTGAAAAAAACTTGAAGAAATAGCTAAAAATTAGGCGTGCAATTTGTTAATAATGAGAAATTTTATTAATTTTGCAGCCGAAAACGCAATCTCTGTCGGGACGTGCAGCCCGGCACATTGCATAAAATGTTAACATTTAAATATTTATCGAAATGGATTTAATTAAAATTGCTGAAGAAGCATTTGCAACCGGCAAGCGTTTTGAAGACTTTGCTCCCGGCGACACTATCACAGTGGCTTACCGCATCAAGGAGGGTAACAAAGAGCGTATCCAGCAGTATCGTGGTGTAGTTATCCGTATCTCAGGCGAGGGCAGCAAGAAGCGCTTCACCGTTCGCAAGATCAGCGATAACATCGGTGTTGAGCGTATTTTCCCCATCGAATCGCCTTTTATCGATTCAATCACCATCAACAAGCTTGGTAAGGTGCGTCGCGCAAAACTTTATTATCTGCGTAAACTCACCGGTAAAAAGGCTCGTATCAAAGAGCGCAAGCCTAAGAAAATCAATAAGTAATTCGATAAAAAGAATGGTCGCCGCATTTCTCGTTGATGAGACAGCGGCGATTTTTTTATGCCTTAATTCAGATAAAGTGATAATAATAAAATGATCATTAGTGGTCAGTAGATATTTCCGGTGAGTGGGGATGGAAATTTTCCGGTGTGGATTTTTCGAGATGAGGAGTTAAGGTACTGCATAGCCTTTAGGGAGCTTCGCAGGAGCACCCGGTAGAACAAAATAAGAATTATACAATTCTGAAAATTTCACCTAATGGATGTAGCACAGTGTCAATCAATTTAGTAGTGACGCATATGAGTGTCCGGCAGGGCAAAAAGGAAATTTAATCGCCGTAGTCGCGCACCCATCTACCAGCGGCTGCTTCCCAGTGAGCGTCCCTACAAAATTGATTCTCAAATCATTGCATAGAAATATTTCGTATAGTTGTGCTCCTTTTTTTCGCATAACGAAGCGGCAAGTCGATTATACGGCCAGCGCGCCACAGTGTTCTAATGCACAGGCATCAACTCACCAAACGGAAAATTTACTAACCATAATTAAAGTAGGGGCTTATCAAATCAGTCGCGTTATATGATATCCCATGTAAAGAAAAAGCAATCCCACAGCAAAACTTGCCGCGGAGTAGATGGTGAATTGGATAGGCAGACCTTGTTGCAGCAGCTGAAAATTCTCATGGATGAATGTGGAGAATGTAGTGAATCCGCCGCAAAAGCCAACGGTGAGAAATAATTTCAGTCTTGACGACATATAATAGCCTTTGTTAAGACTTCCGTAGATCATGCCGAGAATGAAGCATCCGATGATGTTTATAATAAAAGTTCCCCAAGGAAAGCTGTCAGGCCAGAAGTAGCCTAAAAATTTTCCTAAAAGATATCGAGAAACTCCGCCGAGACAACTTCCGGCGCCAACGAATAAAATATTTATCAGATTAGATGCCATAGTCGGACAAAAATACACTTTTTATGGTAGATGCAGAAATTTGTCTGCCAAAATTGCGGTAGAATGGATAAAATTTCCATATATTGACAAGAGCAGGACAGGTCCTCCTCTATCTCCATGTAATGCTCCATAATTACTATTATGTAAAATTTAGCTTTTGCTATATTGGAACGCGGGTGAAAATTCTCAGATCCTTGAGGCTATTCAGCCGCCGTTAACACGAGCAAACCTATGCACCCATGCCATAAGATACAAAAATAGATAGATTCAATCGTTGTAATACCATTAATCGCTTGTAAAAACGCCGGCGCACCAATCGCTAATCTATCTGTTAGAGAATTGCGTAGAATCAATTATTCCCTTTTATCGCTGTATGATGACCTCTCAATATCAGATAAGCTGCGTTGCCATGAATTATCCCCGGAATTTCTAACGCTCACCACACAGCCTATGATTTGGCAGAATGTGCACTTTGTTGTGTGTTCAACTCCAGGCGCGGTTCTGTCCCAAGAAAATACAAATATTTCTTGGCAAATCTCTAATATACTGATGCTTACGGCTTTTTTCACTCGGAGGATTTGAAATCGCTATTCCTCAAGATATTTCATTACTTTACCGGGCATAATAACCGGTTGAAACACCCCGCTGTTATATGAGCTTCTAATATTTCCACGCTAATATAGATATGCTATTATAGATATTTTAGGGTAATTCTGAAAATGCGCGGTAAATAACCAGAAAATCTTTCGTGAGAAAATCCCGTTAAAAATTATTTTTATAGCTATTGAGAACTTTTTTTAGCCATGAATCGTTATAAAGTTGTAACGACTAACACACCATGTAAGTCGTAACTCACTTTTAATAACAGACAAATTATCAACCCCTCAACTATTTATGTTATGGCTTACAAAATTGTAGAAATTGAAGGTATCGGTAGCGTATATGCTGAGAAACTTGAAGCAGCCGGCGTGAAGACTACTGACGATCTGCTTGACAAGGCAGATACCAAAAAAGGTCGTGAAACTCTCGCTGAAGAAACAGGAATTTCAGAAAAGCTGATTCTCAAATGGGCTAACCATGCTGATCTATTCCGAATAAAAGGCATCGCCGGACAGTTTGCTGAATTGCTCGAAGCATCGGGTGTAGATACAGTGAAGGAACTTCGTCACCGTGTGCCCGCAAATCTTCACGCCAAACTCGTGGAGGTGAATGAAGCTAAAAATCTCTGTAATCGCGTGCCCGCTGAATCAGAAGTGGCTAATATGGTAGAACAGGCTAAAGAGCTCGAACCCAGAATTAAATATTGAATTAGGCCCTGACGCCTGACTTTCCGGATGGTCAGGCGACTATATAAAAATGCAGTCCGCAATCAGATAAATACTGGTTGCGGACTGCTTACGTTTTGACGTCGATAAGACCGTAAATTATTTATTTGCTTTCTTAAGTTTATCAACCTCTTTCTTATTGAGCTTGACCTTATACTTCTTATGCAGATCAGTTACCCAATTCTGTTCGAGCTGCTTCTGATAATCCTCCGTCACAGCGCCACGCACATCGGCAGCTTCCTCAGGCTGTGGAATAACTCGGCCATTGTAGCCAAACCATTCTATCCATCTACCCACCGGCTCGGGTTTCTCGCCACCGAAAGCCACATTATCAAGAATAGCGTTCTCGCCTTGACCGGCAATTACTTTCTCAACTTTAATGTTGCGGCCAAACTCCTTGCGGAGAGTTACTGAGAGAGTATCGTTGCCAATGGTGTTATCAGCAAGAAACTTCTTTGCAGCGGTGGCAATGGAGTCAGATGTAGCGAAGATCACATAACCTTTGTACTTGGGAGCAGACCAAGAGTATTTCGCACGGTTGGCATTAAAGAATGCTTCAACACCGTCCTTATCCTTATTGCTCTTATCCCAAATATTTCTGTTGGAGATTTCAAAGAGAAGGATACCGTCGCGATATTCATTGACAAGATTGCGGAAAGTGGGATTTTCATCACCGATATGAGCCTTGAAATAGTCTACAGTCTGATCGCTGAGATAATTTGAAGCAGCATCCTCAAAAGTAGACCAAGCGTCGGGAGTAGTATTACGGGTGCTCTCCCCTACTGTAGTCATCACTTCTGAAGCCTTGATATTGTTTCCGTTAATAGACGCTACAACTATATCCGAAGATGCAACCTGACCTAAAGCCTCGGCCGGAGTAGCTCCGGCACTGATGATAGACTTGACTTTTTCCATGCCGTCAGGTACCATGACAGCGTGGTACTTCTTTTTAAGCTGGTTGAGTTTTTCTATCTCGGGCATACGTGAGCGCTGGTCACGCGATATCATCGACTGTATGGCGGGGCGAACCTCGTCGAGCGTTTCCATTGGCAAGCGTTCGATTAGCTGAATAATATGCCATCCGTAAGAAGTCTTGACAGGCTTGGATACCTCACCGGGCTGAAGTGCAAAAGCAGCCTGCTCAAATTCAGGGACCATGCGGCCAATGCCGAAAGCACCAAGATCGCCCTGACGTTTTGCCGAACCGGTATCATCGCTGAATTTTTCAGCAAGTTCTCCGAAATCAGCACCTTCAATAGTCACAAGATTGTAGAGCGAATCAATCTGCTGCTTTTTCTTATCCTGCTCTTCCTGCGACATATTGCGGGTGAGTTTAAGGATGTGACGTGCATGCACGCGGCCTTCATCCGGCTTCTCAGCTTCGACGCGGATAATGTGGTATCCATAAGGCGCATCGTCAATAACCGGAGAGATTTCACCTACCGGGGTGGAATAAGCTGCTTCTTCAAAAGGATAAGGATACATGTTGGGAGCTATATATCCGTAGTAACCCTTGTTGTATTTCACATTTCTGTCAGAAGAATACTTGACTGCCATTTCGCTGAAATCAGCACCGTTAAGTATCGCCGTTCTGATGCTGTCAAGTCGAGCACGATTTGCTGCCTTTTCCTCAGAGGTATTACCGATAGGTAGCATGATCTGACTGATGGAAACGCGACGCTTCATACGGTCGTAGGCCTCATTGACGAGTCGCTCTGCTGTAAGCGAGTCGCGCAAATAGGGAGCGGCGAGTTCATCACAATAGCCCTTGAATTCCTTGTGGAATGCAGCCGTCGTATCCAGGCCGGCGGCTTCGGCGTCGGCTACTTTCAGCTTATAAGTGATGAACATGTCGATATATTCATCAAGTGACTGAGGAGTCTCCTGCTGGGCATTGTTTTTCTCAAACAGATATTGGAATTCGCTCACAGGAACTGACTTGCCGTTGACCGTCATCAGCACCGGATCGTCGTTCTTGGCAGCAGCCGCACATGCTAAAGCGAGCGAAACGACTGCTACAGGGAGAAATACTTTTTTCATCGATATTAAGAAATAGTTTACTAAACTATAAACGAAGATGAGTGCCGAATATTGCACCATGATAAAAAAAGCTGCCGCCGGAATGGGATTTTAATTCCGGCGGCAGTAATCAGTGTATTTTCAGACAAATATTTCTTATCGAGGCATCGAACTATAGTTGGGAGCCTCGCTTGTGATGGCTACATCGTGAGGATGGCTTTCAGCTACACCTGCATTAGTGATGCGGGTGAATTTAGCCTCGTGGAGCTTCTCGATATCCGACGCACCGCAGTAACCCATACCGGAGCGAAGACCACCGAGCATCTGATAAACCACTTCGTAAAGCGACCCCTTGTAAGGCACACGGGCAGCGATACCTTCCGGAACGAGCTTCTTGGTGTCGGTCTCTCCGGCCTGGAAATAGCGATCCTTCGAGCCCTTCTCCATAGCTTCAAGAGAACCCATACCACGATAAGCCTTGTACTTACGGCCGTTGAATATGATAGTTTCGCCGGGTGATTCCTCTACACCTGCGAGCATACCGCCAAGCATCACGCTGTATGCGCCGGCGGCCAGAGCTTTCACAATATCGCCTGAGTAACGTATACCTCCATCAGCTATCAGGGGCACACCGGTGCCCTTAAGTGCTTTAGCCACATCATATACAGCACTTAACTGAGGTACACCTACACCGGCTATCACGCGGGTGGTACAAATAGAGCCTGGGCCGATGCCGACTTTTACGCCGTCAGCGCCGTTTTCAACGAGGAATTTTGCAGCCTCGCCTGTAGCAATATTACCTACCACTACATCAATATGCGGATATTTCTCCTTTATAGCCTTAAGCACACCTATCACACCGCGGCTGTGTCCGTGGGCCGTGTCGATAACTATTGCGTCAACTCCGGCGCTTACGAGAGCATCGACGCGCTCCATAGAGTCAGCTGTCACGCCTACTCCGGCGGCTACTCTGAGTCGACCGCGTGAGTCCTTGCATGCAAGGGGCTTGTCTTTAGCTTTAGTAATATCCTTATAGGTAACCAGACCGATAAGATGATTTTCGGAGTCAACCACCGGCAGTTTTTCTATCTTATGGTGCTGAAGGATTTCAGCTGCTTCTTCGAGATTGGTCGACTGATTGGTGGTGATTATATTTTCGCTTGTCATTACCTCGTCGACCGGACGCTGAAGGTCGCGCTCGAAGCGAAGGTCGCGATTGGTGACGATTCCTACGAGTTTCTTGTTTTCGTCCACCACAGGTATACCACCTATATGATATTCCTCCATCATCTTGAGCGCATCTGCTACGGTGCTGCCCTTCTGGATAGTGACGGGATCATAGATCATACCGTTTTCGGCACGTTTTACGGCATGAACCTGACGAGCCTGTTCGGCAATAGACATATTTTTATGGATTACACCAATACCGCCTTCGCGAGCGATAGCGATGGCCAAAGCCGCCTCAGTGACGGTATCCATAGCTGCCGAAACGAGGGGAACGTTGAGTGTAATGTTGCGGGAAAATTTGCTGGTAAGGTTAACTTCGCGCGGAAGTACTTCCGAATAAGCCGGAATCAGAAGGACGTCATCAAATGTAAGACCATCCATCTTTACTCGATCTGCAATAAACGACATATACGATGTAGCTTTTAAATTTATTGCGTGCAAAGTTAATCATTTTTTTGCTTTATATGTATATATTAGTAAGAGCTTAGAGGTGGCTAAATCGTTATTTTTTGTTAAATATCCAGAATGCATACGCAAAAGCGGCGGCCTTGATCAGAGGCCGCCGTATATATACTGTGTATATCACGAGTGATTATTCGAGCGTATATTCGATAACTTCGTCGATATTTCCGACGTAATGGAATGTCATGCCGTCGATATATTCGGCCGGGATGTCGTCAATATCCTTACGGTTGAGCGAGCAGAGAATCACAGTATTGATTCCGGCTCTTTTAGCCGCAAGTATCTTCTCTTTGATACCACCTACCGGAAGCACTTTGCCACGGAGTGTAAGCTCTCCTGTCATAGCTATTCCCGGTTTTACTGGACGTCCGGTGGCTGCTGACATAATGGATGTGGCGAGTGTTATACCGGCCGACGGTCCATCCTTGGGCACGGCACCTTCGGGAACATGGATATGAAGAGAATGACCTTCAAAATAGTCGGATGCTATGTCGTATCGCTCGGCGCGCGATTTTACAACCTGCAGTGCAATCATGGCCGATTCCTTCATCACATCACCGAGATTTCCGGTAATAGTGAGTTTCTCAGCTTTTGCTCCCACAAATACCGACTCGATGAAAAGTATCTCGCCACCCACGGCGGTCCATGCAAGTCCGGTAGCCACACCGGGAGTAGAATCCACAGCATAGCGTTCAGGAGTGTATTTCTCCATGCCGAGCAGAGTCTTCACCATGTCGCTGTCAACACGGGTTATTTCACCCTCACCGCTCATCTTCTTCATAATAATCTTGCGGATTATCGATGCGATGTTCTTTTCAAGCTGTCGCACACCGCTCTCGGCAGTGTAACTTTCCACGATTTTGGCAATAGCATCACGTGTGAATTCCACATCATGGCATCCGATTTCACCTATGGCACGAGGAACGAGATGGCGTAGCGCGATTTCTATTTTCTCTTCAAGCAGGTATCCCGATATTTCGATGATCTCCATTCGGTCAAGCAGCGGTCCGGGTACGGTGGAAAGAGTGTTGGCCGTAGTGATAAACATGGCTTTTGACAGATCGAAATCAATGTCGACGTAATTGTCGTGGAACTTCACGTTTTGTTCGGGATCGAGCACTTCAAGCAAAGCCGCTCCGGGATCACCTTTGTAATCCTTTCCAAGCTTATCTATTTCGTCGAGAAGTATCACGGGATTAGCCGAGCCGGCACGCTTTACTACGTCGATCACACGTCCGGGCATGGCACCGATATAAGTGCGTCGGTGTCCGCGAATCTCGGCTTCATCGTGAAGACCACCCAGCGACACACGCTGATACTTACGTCCGAGAGCTTCGGCCATAGACTTACCAAGTGAGGTCTTACCTACGCCGGGAGCACCAACGAGACATAATATCGGAGACTTGCCGTCAGGCTTGTTCATCATCACTGCAATCTGCTCAAGAATGCGTTCCTTGACTTTTTCGAGTCCGAAATGCTCCGAATCAAGAATTTCCCGAGCTTTGGCAAAGTCGGTGGAAAGCGGATCTACGACACCCCAGGGCAGATCTGTCAGCAATTCAAGGTAGTTGTATTGCACAGAATAGTCAGGTGTGGAAGGATTCAGACGTGAAAGTTTGTCCAGTTCCTTCTCAAACACTTTCATCACCTCCTCGGGAAACGCTTTCGTCTCGGCCTTGGCGCGGAGTTTGGCGGCATCGTCGTCATCACCATATAACTCTTCTCGCAGAGAGTCATATTGGTTTTGCAGAAATGCATTGCGCTGCTGCTCGTCCATGCGCTGTTTGGCCCTGCGGCGTATGTCAGCTTTAAGCTCAACATATTCCTCATTGCGCGACAGCTCGGCCAGCAGTTTGAAGCCACGGTCTTTTATGCGGTTACATTCGAGAAGTTCTTCCTTTATATATTGCTCAAACGGAGAGTGGGTGCAGATCAGATTTATCACCATACGCGGATCAGGAAGGCTCTCGACGTTAAAAGCCAGATCCGATGCCATCTCATTACCTTTATTAAGTATATTGAGTGTAGTGGCCTTGATTTCGTCAAAAAGTGCTGCAAATTCTTTATCTCCTTTGCGTGCATTAGTTTCCCTGACCGGAACAACTTTCATGGATAAGGCATCAGGCACGGCCTTACCGGCCCCCTCTCCTATCCTTTTCACTTTATCGCGCGCGCTGATGATAGCTGTCTTCGAGCCGTCGGGCAGGTCAAGCACCTTTATCACGTCGGCCACGACGCCCAATTCATAGAGGTCGTCAATGCCGGGATTCTCCGTGCCTGCAAAGTTTTGGCAGAATACTCCCACCGGTATATTCTTCTCGCTGGCGGCTGTGGCGACCTTTACCGACATCTCGCGACCAAGTGACACGGGAAATGTCACACCTGGAAACAGCACAATGTCGCGCATAGCCAGAATAGGCAGGTCGTCGTAATCAGGGGGTGTCAGGCGGGCTTCAGGGCTAATTTCAATCTGCCCAACCGACATTATGGTTTTCTTATCGTTACTCATAGTTCTCAATCGTATTTTGCTATGTGAACCGTCTGCCATAAATTATGCACGGAAAAGACATCGGCTCAAAATATCATAATTCCTTAAATCACAGCTATATCAGCCGATATGACCGTAATTCGGAGTGCAAAGTTACAAAAAATATCCCAACTGTAAGCCTTTATATATGAATAATAATCATATTTTAAAAGTTATGTTATAAAACATATTTATTTGCAACCAAACTTTCGGAATTTATTACTAATTTGCGGCTACAAATAAAGAATCAAAATTTAATACCAACCATAAAAACTGATATCATGAAAGTATATCAAACCAACGAAATTAAAAATATAGCCCTGCTCGGAAGCAAGGGCTCAGGTAAAACCACACTTGCTGAAGCTATGCTCTACGAGTGTGGAGTTATAAAACGCAGAGGTACCGTAGAAGGCAAAAATACAGTAAGCGACTCGTTTCCCGTAGAAAAAGAATATGGTTATTCGGTATTTTCCACCGTGATGTATGCCGAATTTCTTGGCAAGAAGATTAACTTTATCGATTGTCCGGGTGCAGACGACTTCGTGGGCAATGCCATAACCGCACTTAATGTGACCGATACAGGAGTTATTCTTATCAATTCACAGTATGGTGTGGAAGTGGGAACGCAAAATATCTTCCGTACAACTCAGAAATTGAAGAAACCCGTGATATTCGCACTCAACCAGCTCGATGGTGAGAAAGCTGAATATGATAAGGTGATGGAGCAGTTGCGCGAACATTTCGGCAATAAGATTGTGACAATACAATATCCGCTTAACGCCGGTCCGCAGTTCAATGCCATGATCGACGTTCTTCTTATGAAGAAGTACTCATGGGGTCCTGACGGCGGTGTTCCTAAAATCGAAGATATTCCTGCTGAAGAACTCGAAAAAGCCAACGAACTTCATCATGCCCTCGTAGAGGCCGCGGCTGAAAACGACGAGACTCTCATGGAGAAATTCTTCGATCAGGGACATCTTACCGAAGACGAGATGCGCGAGGGTATCCGTAAAGGACTGGTGGATCGTTCGATATATCCTGTGTTCTGCGTAAGCGCCGCCAAGGATATGGGCGTACGCCGCATGATGGAATTCCTCGGCAATGTAGTGCCGTTTGTCGATGATATGCCCGCACCCGAGACAGCAGACGGTGTAGAGGTGAAGCCTGATTCTGACGGCCCGCTTTCGCTTTACATGTTCAAGACTACCGTAGAGCCTCATATCGGCGAAGTATCGTATTTTAAAGTTATGTCGGGTACACTCACTCCCGGGGTTGACCTTGACAATGTGACACGCGGCTCGAAGGAGCGTATAGCTCAGATCATGTGTGTGTGCGGCCAGATAAAGACTCAGGTAGACAAACTGTGTGCCGGCGACATAGGCGCAACCGTGAAGCTCAAGGATGTACGTACGGGCAATACGCTCGACGGCAAAGACTGTGATTACCGCTTTGACTTCATTCGCTTCCCCGATCCGAAATATCGCCGTGCCATCCGTCCTGTGACCGAAAGCGATGCTGAAAAGATGATGACTATCCTCACCCGTATGCACGAGGAAGATCCCACTTGGGTCATCGAACAGTCTAAAGAACTCAAGCAGGTGATACTCTCCGGTCAGGGCGAATTCCACCTCCGCACACTCAAGTGGCGTGTGGAAAACAATGATAAACTTCCCATCATATTTGAAGAGCCCAAAATCCCTTACCGCGAGACCATCAATCAGAAAGCGCGTGCCGATTATCGCCATAAAAAGCAGTCAGGCGGTGCCGGCCAGTTTGGTGAAGTTCATCTCATAATAGAGCCTTACGAAGAAGGCGCTCCCCTTCCCGATACGTATCGCTTCGGCAATCAGGAATTCAAGATGAACATTCGCGACACTCAGGAGATTCCATTGGAATGGGGCGGAAAGCTTGTGGTTCACAACTGTATAGTCGGTGGTGCTATCGATGCCCGCTTTATACCTGCAATCGTGAAGGGACTGATGGATCGCATGGAGCAGGGTCCGCTCACCGGCAGTTATGCACGCGATGTCAGAGTATGTATCTACGACGGTAAGATGCACCCGGTAGACTCGAATGAAATTTCATTCCGCCTTGCTGCGCGCAATGCATTCTCCGAAGCATTCCGTGCAGCCAAGCCCAAGATTCTTGAACCGATCTACAACGTAGAGATTCTTGTGCCGAGTGACTATATGGGTGCTGTAATCTCGGATCTTCAGGGTCGACGCGGTGTGATTATGGGTATGTCGAGCGACAATGGTTTTGAAATGATCACTGCCAAGGTGCCTTTGAAAGAGATGGCTTCATATTCAACAGCCCTTTCGTCAATCACAGGCGGCCGCTCTTCCTTCACCATGAAATTTGATTCTTACGAGATAGTTCCCACCGACGTTCAGGAAAAACTCCTTAAGGACTATGCAGAAAAGAATACTGAGGAATAACATTTTTCCACGTTCATAACTATAAAAGGAGGCTGCTTCTATCGACGAAGCAGCCTCTCATTGTATAAGCACCTGCGGGATGTTTATTCGCCCAAGCCCAGCCGGATAAATTCCGATTCAAAATTAGGGGTAAATATACCTTTTCCCAGTGAACTTTTAATCTCTTCGATTTCCCAGAAGCGACCACCATCAAGTTCAGCCGAGGGCTTAATCGCATCAGGTGACTCCACCATGAGTCGGAAAGCGTTGATCAGCTCCTTCTCACGGTCCGATTCAAAAACGTAGCGGTCGAGATATTTGAAGTCGCCGTTTGTTATCGACAGTTCCTCACGAGTCTCTCTGAGAGCTGCATCAGCTATAGTTTCGCCATAATCCACATGGCCACCTACCGACGTATCCCACTTGCCGGGTTGAATATCTTTCCACTCCGGACGCTTCTGCAGAAACAGTCGACCGTCAGAATCGAATACATGGATGTGGACCACCGGATGAAGGAGTTTGCTGCCGGAATGGCATTCACCGCGAGTGGCTGACCCTATCACCATTCCGTCGGGTGATACTATCGGAAAGAGTTCGTTGCTATTATCGCGCATAGTCTATCAGATTTATATTTATCGCATATTTTTCACCAGTTCACGCAGCCGCTTTTCATGGCGGGATATTATGAGCAACGTGTCGTTGAGATACAGTCGGGTATCGCCGGTAGGAATGAGATAATCGTCACCACGCTTGATGAATATGACGAGCGTGTCGGGCGGAAGGTCTATCTCTTTTAGCGTATGTCCCTCGGCCAGAAGGATACCGCTAACAGTCATTTCCTGCATCGAAGCTTTTATCTCATCGGGCAGGTCGATATTAAATTTCTTCTCCTTCGGACGGGTGGTAAGATCAAGCCATCCTGCCATAGAATTTACGGTAGTACCTTGAATGAGCAGTGACAGTATGGTGATGAAAAATACGATATTGAACATGAAGCGGGCATGCTCTACGTCAGGGGACATCAGTGCATATGTGGCAAAGATAATCGGCACCGCTCCACGAAGGCCAACCCATGAAATGAAAATGCGTGCGCGTGTAGAGAAGTTTCTGAACGGCGCGAGCGAGATAAACACGGCCATCGGGCGTGCTACCAGAATCATGAACATACCGAGGAGACATGCCGGCATGACTATATGTAGAAGTTCGGTGGGATTGACAAGCAGCCCGAGAGTGAGGAACATAACTATCTGAACAAGCCATGTAAATCCTCCGAGAAACGTGGTGATGGTGCGTTTTAATGCTATCTTCTTGTTACCGACTACAAGACCGGCAATATATACGGCAAGGTAGCTGTTGCCCCCACACAGATTAGTGAGTGTGAAAGCGAAAAAGCAGCATGCTATCACCATGATCGGATAGAAAAACTCGTTTGCGGAATTGAACGCGTTGACTACTCGTACCGTCAGATATCCTATCACCACACCTCCTATTGCGCCGCCGGCCATCTGGAGAAGAAACTTCAGAGATGAGTCCCAAAGCAACTCTCCGCTGAAATCAGCCCCTGATTCGAGAATCGAGATAAAGAGTATCACAAGCAGGTATGCCATAGGGTCGTTCGAGCCACTTTCCAGCTCAAGAGTCGGTTTAAGCCGCTCTTTCAGTCCGATACCCGACGAGTTTAAAATCGAGAAAACAGATGCCGAATCCGTCGACGACATAATAGAAGCAAGAAGTAACGACTCAATCCATCCGAAGCCATAATCGGGGAGCAGCCATGACATGATTTCGTGAATAAATATACCCGTCACCGCCGTTGTAATGAGCACTCCGACAGTCGCAAGCACTATACCGGGCCCGAGCACCGGACGAATCTCTCTGAAATCAGTATCAAGACCACCCGAAAACAAGATAATGCAAAGCGAGAACATGCCTATAAACTCGGCAATGGCAGCATTATCGAATTGCAATCCGAATCCATCCTGCCCTGCAAGCATGCCGACACCGAGAAACAGCAGCAGCGCCGGCATACCGTATTTACTTCCGGCCTTACCCACGATCACGCTGAGAAACAGCAGAGCTGCCAGCACAAGCATTATATTACCCGGGGTGATTTCCATGTCTTATTTACAATTACGTGTAGCAAAATATTTCCATAACGGAGCCGCCATCAGCGACTGACGTACGCTGTCGGTTTCGAGCATCTCATACAATTGCTCGGCCGTGACTATACGGATATTGAGGTCTTCAGTCGCATCGAGATGCTGCTCGGAAGAAATCTGTCGTACATCTTCTGCGAGAAAGCTGTACGACAGATTGTTTTGCGAACCGGGATTGGCCGACAGTACCGTAAGCAGCGACCACCGACCGTTGCCGTAGCCGGTCTCTTCAAGCAGTTCCCTGCGGGCCGCTTCCTCGGGGCTCTCCCCTTTCTCAGCCACGCCGGCACACAGCTCTACAAGCACTTCGCCGAGCCCGTGACGGTACTGTTCTACCATAACAAACTTTCCGTCTTTGCGGCGTGCTATCACATTGACCCACGTAGGATATTCGAGCACATAATACTCGTCGTTGATCCTTCCGTCGGGATATTCCACCGTGTCGCGCCTGGCGGTAAGCCAAGGCCGTGATACGAGATACTCGCTTGAGAGTATCTTCCATTTTTTGATTTCCTTTTCCATAATTGTCTGCAAAGATAGATAAATTCAACAAAAATAGTTAACTTTGCACCCTCAAAAAGAAATAATCACCGTACATAAACTTATTTCATAATGATAGCAGTCGAAAACTTAGGAATCCAATTCGGCAAACGAGTCCTCTTTCAGGACGTTAACTTAAAATTCACTCCCGGCAACTGCTACGGCATCATCGGAGCTAACGGCGCGGGCAAATCAACTCTCATGCGCATACTTTCAGATCAGCTCTCCCCTACCCACGGCGCAGTACGCCAGGGCCCGGGCGAACGTATGAGTGTGCTTGAGCAGGATCACTTCAAGTTTGACGACTGCACGGTGATGGAGACTGTGCTTCGCGGTCATACGGTGTTATGGGATATCATGCAGGAGAAAGATGCCCTTTATGCCAAAACGGACTTTACCGACGAAGACGGTATTCGTGCCTCCGAGCTTGAAGAGCGGTTTGCAGAACTTGAAGGCTGGAATGCTGAAAGCGACGCCGCTGCTTTGCTCAGCGGTCTTGGCATAAAAGAGGATCGTCATAATATGCTCATGCGTGATATTTCGGGTAATGAAAAGGTGCGCGTGCTGCTTGCCAAAGCGCTGTTCGGCAATCCCGACAATCTGCTGCTCGACGAGCCTACCAACGACCTTGACCTTGAGACTGTGACTTGGCTCGAAGATTATCTGTCGAAGTTTGAGAATACAGTGCTCGTGGTAAGCCACGACCGTCACTTCCTTGACTCGGTGTGCACACATACCCTTGACATCGACTACAATAAAGTCACTCTTTTCTCGGGCAACTATAGTTTCTGGTATGAATCAAGCCAGCTTGCTCTCCGTCAGCAGCAGCAGGCTAATAAGAAAGCTGAGGAGAAACGCAAGGAACTTATGGAATTCATATCGCGTTTCAGCGCCAACGTGGCGAAGTCAAAACAGACTACGTCGCGAAAGAAGATGCTCGAAAAGCTCAATGTGGAGGAAATCCAACCCTCGTCACGCCGCTATCCCGGTATCATATTTACCCCCGAGCGAGAGCCTGGCAATAAGATTCTCGAAGTAAAGGGTCTTTCGGCAATCGTAGATGGCGACGTATTGTTCTCCGACGTCAATTTTCAGGTAGAAAAAGGTGACAAGATAGCATTTCTCAGCCATGATCCCCGTGCCATGACGGCTCTGTTTGAAATCATCACCGGCAACCGTAAAGCTGATTCGGGAACATACGACTGGGGACAGACCATTACTACGGCATATCTCCCTCTTGATAATTCGATGTTTTTCAACGCGGATCTGTCGCTTGTAGACTGGCTCTCGCAATTCTCTGACGATAGCTCGGAAATATATCTGAAAGGATTTCTCGGTAAGATGCTGTTTTCCGGTGAAGAAGTTCTCAAAAAAGCGTCGGTACTCTCAGGTGGTGAGAAGATGCGCTGCATGATAGCCCGCATGATGATGACCAATGCCAACACTCTCGTGCTCGACTCTCCCACCAACCATCTTGACCTTGAGTCGATTCAGGCTTTCAACAATACTCTCAAAACATTCAAGGGCAACATACTTCTTTCGAGCCATGACCATGAGTTCATACAGACGGTATGTAACCGTATAATCGAACTCACGCCCAACGGCATAATCGACAAAATCATGGATTATGACGATTATATCACCGATGAGCGTGTGCAGGCAGCCCGCGAAAGACTTTATGCCAAGTAAGGATTGGCAATTTTCTCGCGCCCGATGGTGGTAGCATCGCCGTGGCCGGGAAGTACCATAGTATCGTCAGGGAGGGTCAGCAGATTCTCCCTGATTGATTTGATGAGTGTAGCATGATCGCCGCCGGGGAGGTCGGTGCGACCCACTGATCCCTCAAAGAGAGAGTCGCCAGTAAATACCACCTTACTTTCAGGAGCATATAGGGCTATACCTCCGGGTGTATGACCCGGCACTGAAATTACTTCAAGATATTCCTTTCCGAGATATATTCGTTCACCCGCCTTGAGCTTCACGTCGAGCGTTACAGGGTCAAATGAGCTGTGAATACCAAATCCAGCGGCCGATGCGTTTAGATCGGCAAGCAGTGGTTCGTCGGCAGCCCCGGCTGCGAGTTTCACACCATACTTTTCCTTAATGAAATTCACGCCGAACACATGATCGAGATGCAGATGAGTATTTATGATGTGACGGACGGTGAGTCGCTTATCGTCAATATACTTCGCTATGGCCTCATTCTCGCGCGGCTGCAACATACCGGGGTCGATCACAGCGGCATCAAGTGTATCCGGGTCGAAAACCACGTAAGAGTTTTCGCCGAACATATTAAATACGAATCGAGTAATTTTCATAATTCAACGTATACAAGTTCCTTTTCTTTGAAATAGTCTTCCTGAAACCAGTCGGTGAGCGGCACCTCTATCATGGGTCGCTTCACCCTACCGAGTTCAGGGCGGAGATCTCCGCCTTTAAGACAAACAAGTCCGTTGGGGAAAGTGTTGCGTGATACTTTTGAAATATTCTTTACCGAAAGTTTTACGAGCTGATCGAGTTGCATCACGGCTCGCGATACCACATAATCAAATCGCTCATGACATTCGCCCGAGTCGCCGTGCTGAAAGGTCACGTTTGTAAGCCCTATTTCCTCGGCAATCGAACGCGCTACATTTACCTTCTTACCAATTCGGTCGATAAGGTGGAAATGGCAGTCAGACCAGATGATGGCAAGTGGAATACCTGGAAATCCACCTCCTGTACCGAGATCCATAAATGTAGTCCCGGCTACCGGAGTCATGAATTTCGCAATCGCAAGAGAATGCACTATATGGTGCAGATATAGATTCTGTATATCCTTACGCGATATTACATTGATTTTTTCATTCCACTCGGTATATAATTGTCCGATGGCTGCAAACTGCACCTGCTGAGTCTGTGAAAGTTCAGGGAAATATTTAAGAAGTTCTTCCATAAGTCGGGTTATTGTTTTTCCGAAAGTTCGAGCCAGCGCATCTCTTTTTCGTCGAGTTCGGCTTTTATCTCTTCATATCTTCGAGCCATTTCCGCGACATCATCTATAGTTTCGCCACTCGCAAAAATATCGTCGAGACGTTTTTTCTCCTCGTTAAGCTCATCTATCTCAGAGGTCAGACGCTCAAATTCCTTAAGCTCTTTAAACGACATTTTCTCTTTTCGCGGCTTGGATGTGGCGGCAGCGGACGGACGGGCGGGTTTAGTCTGAGCAGCCTCCGCTTTCCGCTGCTCCTTGATAAATTCGCGGTATTCCGTATAGTTACCCGGGAAATCCTTTATCACGCCATCACCTTCCATCACAAAGAGATGATCGACTATCGAATCAAGAAAGAAGCGGTCATGAGATATTATAATCGCGCATCCCTTGAAATTTTTCAGATAATCTTCAAGTATGGCGAGTGTCACTATGTCGAGATCGTTGGTAGGCTCGTCAAGTATAAGGAAATTAGGCCGTGTGATGAGCGTGGCTGCAAGATGCAGACGGCGCATCTCACCTCCACTAAGAGTGGAGATATATTTCTGTTGGTCGGCGGGAGAGAACAGAAATCGGCTGAGGAATTGCATGGGAGTGAATCTGACTCCGTCTTCAAGCACCACATCCTCTGTGATGTCAGTTATGGCGTCGATCACTTTCTTGCCCGGAGGGAGGTCAAGACCGTCCTGAGAGTAGTAGCCGAATCTTACGGTCTCGCCTACATTCCATTCGCCGGAGTCCTGCGCCACGAGACCTTGCAGCATCTTGATAAATGTAGATTTTCCCACGCCGTTTTCGCCTATTATTCCAACCTTCTCGTAGCGGGCGAAGGTATAGGTGAAATCATCAAGGATTACTTTGTCGCCGAATCGCTTGCAGATATTCTTGGCTTCAAAAATCTTTGAGCCTATATATGACGACTTTACATCATTGGGATCAATGGATTTTTCGTCGTATCTTACTGATGCGCGCTGTTTCAGATCATAGTAAGCGTTGATGCGGAAACGCGCCTTTCCGGCACGTGCCTGCGGCTGTCGGCTCATCCACTCCTGCTCGCGGCGCAGAGTGTTTTTCACCTTTACCAGCTCACCCTGAAGCGCCTCTATCCTTTCCTGTCGCTTTTTCAGATAATAATCATAGTTGCCTGTATAGGTGAAGATGCTCTGCATGTCGATTTCGATGATCTTATTGCACACTCGATCGAGGAAATACCGGTCATGAGTGACCATGAGCAATGTCATGCGTGAGCGTGAGAGGAAATTTTCAAGCCATTCCACCGTAGTAATATCCAGATGGTTGGTGGGCTCGTCGAGAATAAGCAGCTGAGGGTCGCTCAGCAAAACTCGGGCCAAAGCCACGCGTTTAAGCTGGCCGCCCGACAGATGGTCAACTTTTTCGTCAGGATTATGCAAGCCCATACTTGAAAGCATGGTATTTACTCGTTCAGAGAGCGTCCACTGATCCTCGGTCTGATGAGCGGGATTGTTTTTTATAGCGTTAAGACACACTTCACTGACAGTAGAACCCGGCTCAAACTGAGGCAACTGTTCGAGAAATCCTACCCGCAAATCATTGCGAAATACCACGTTGCCACTGTCGGGAGCCTCAGCACCCGACAGTATGCGCAGTAGCGTGGATTTTCCTGTGCCGTTTTTGGCAACAATGCCTATCTTATCACCTTCTTCCACACCGAAAGTGATGGAGTCGAAAAGCATGCGGTCACCATAGCTTTTCGTAAGATTCTCAACCTGGAGATAGCTTACACCCATACCTAATTATTCAAGACAGGCGTCAAGCTGAGCGGTAATCTTTTCTTTATCGAGATTGCGGCCAATGAATACGATCTTAATCATACGGTCGCCGTAAGTCTCATCCCAGTCTTTCATGATCGAGGGATCTTGCTGCATCATGGCCATGAGTTCTTCTTCGGGAGCTGTGGCAAACCACAGGCCAGCTTCTTTAAGCGACTTCTGACGTCCGGCCTGCTCAAAAAGATAGCTCATGTCAGGATTGCTGCTGAAATAGCATACGCCTTTAGAGCGGATAACATTGTCGGGCCACTGCGATGCTGCGAAATA
This sequence comes from Bacteroides sp., assembly GCA_014802325.1. Taxonomy (GTDB): domain Bacteria; phylum Bacteroidota; class Bacteroidia; order Bacteroidales; family Muribaculaceae; genus Duncaniella. The sequence goes on along the minus strand of JAAVCK010000027.1, from coordinate 37,856 downwards.
GTCGAACTTGTTCAGGTCAAATGCCTTGCGGCGGAAATATACAAAACTGCCTATACCATATTCTTCGGCCTCACCTTCGCCATGGTGATGATGGTGGTGATGGTGATGGCACACACCATGCTCATGATCACAGTCGCTATGATCATCGTCATGATCATGGTGGTGCTCATGCTCATGGTCATGCTCATGCTCTTCTTCGTCATGATCAAGACCTTCTATCTCACGAACCCATGTAGCAGATGTGGCCACTTTCTCAAAATCAAATGCCTTGGTATTGATAATTTCTTCGAGAGCCACGCCGGCATAGTCCGTTTCAATTATTTTAGCTTTAGGCTGAAGAGCTCGTATCACATTGATAATATCATGTTTCTCGGCAGCGGTGACTTCCGATACTTTATTGAGCACAATTATATTGCAGAATTCGATCTGCTGGATAAGAAGATTCTCTATGTCTTCTTCATCGATATTATCTGAGGTCAGAGCTTTTCCGGAACCAAACTCGTCGCGCATGCGCAGTGCATCAACAACTGTCACGATGCAATCGAGAACGGGCAGACCGAATTTTTTGTAACCCTCACCCAGATTAGGTATTGAGCAAATAGTCTGCGCTATAGGAGCAGGTTCGCAAATGCCGCTGGCTTCGATCACTATATAATCAAAGCGATCGAGCTTGAGAATATCCTCGATCTGCTTTACGAGATCCATCTTTAGAGTGCAGCATATACAGCCGTTGGTCAGGGCCATGAGGCTATCGTCTTTAGAGTCGACGATACCCCCCTTCTGTATAAGCGATGCATCGATATTTACCTCACCGATATCGTTGACGATGACGGCAAACTTTATGCCTCGCTCATTGGTGAGAATGTGATTTACAAGAGTGGTTTTTCCGCTTCCCAGATAGCCGGTGAGCAGAAGTATGGGAGTGACATTATGTTTCATTATTATAAAATCAGAGATTAGTTATTACCATTCGATACTTACGGCACAGCTGTCCATTACTGCACATATTGGCGGAACGGTCTTGGCTATGCGAATCTTTCCACCGCTGCATAACGGGAAATCCTTATTGACAGCGGTTATGATGCGACCTGCCACATGTTCGAGCAACACCGACGGCACGAGCATCTCAGTGGTGATTATCTCGCACAGACGGGCATAATTGACAGTATCATCGAGATTGTCGGTCAGCAATGCCTTCTCAAAAGGATATTGCACCGAAAGGTCTACCGAATAAAGATTTCCGGTTATGCGCTCTTCAGGCAGCGCGCCGTGAAAGGCGTGAATCTTCAGCCCGTTGACTTCTACGGTGCATTTCATATACCCGAAGTGAGATTTTTGCTGCGGTTACGTCCGCTGCCGATTCGATACCACATATTATAAATAGGCTCGAACAACAGCATAAACGGTAGGGACCATAGCATTCTACAGCCAAAGAGCCTGCGGCTCGCTTTATTGAATGCCACCATCAAAAGTATGGATGTCAGCAGAAATAATACAGCCGAAACTATTGCGGGAATAAGACCGGGATAACCAATTATACCGCCGGCTATCACTGTACCGAGAAATATCCACCATGTCCACAGCGAAGTGCCGTAAAAGAAATCGGCAGATCTGCGCAAGTATTTTTTCGTGAAATCGTGCTGGCGCTTGTCATCAGCATGAGCTTTTGCCGGATGTTGCTCGATTACGGATACTATCGAATCCGACGAGAGTTCTACAGCCGTATTGTCACCATCGGCAATCTCGCTAAGGAATATATCGTCGTCGCCATACTTGAGATTAAGCGAACGAGAGAATCCTTTGTTTTTGAAAAACAAGCTGCGACGGTAAGCCAGATTATATGAATTTCCACGGTAGGGACGCCCTGCTATGGCCCATGACAGATACTTAATTGCTGTATAGAGCGAGTCAAAGCTGCGCACCCCTTCACCGAAGGTATGATCGGCATCGTCAGAAGGAACGATATGGGCAAATCCCACCACTACTTCCTTGCCGCTGTTGAAGTGTCGCATCATAGAGCTAAGCCAGTCGGCCGATGTGATGCGGCAGTTGCCCTGAGTAAGAAGTACCACTTCATATCGCGCGGCCTTGATGCCAAGTGTTATGGCGAGTTTCTTGCGGCTGAGATTCCTCGAAGCAGTGGGTGTGAATGTCATATAGAGGTTGGGATATTCTTCCTCAAGCCGACCTACCACAGCTTCAGTGGTGGCAGCCGCACCGTCATTGACCACTATCACTTCCATCTGTCCCCGGTAATTCTGAGCCAGAATTGACCGCAGAAACGATTCGAGATTCCAAGCGTCTTCATTGGAATACACTATTACCGATACTCCGGGCATTTCGCTGTCACTGTCAGTTTCAGTTTTAGCGGTGTCAGCAGCCGCTTTCCGCGCGACCGATGCTGCATACCGACGCATTCCGAATATAAGATATATCGCACAAACAAATGCCACCGAATACAGGGCTATCAGTGCGGGGGTTATGGTGAGTTCAAACATTTCGTTCATATACGTATAAAGGCTGATGATATAAAAACCTCATGCAAAATTACAAAATCATTGTCATACTGATACCTATTAGGTAAAAAAAATAGTTAAAATTTTACAACCTTTAACCGCCTCCCGGGCTGCGTTTGAAAATAAAATAGTAATTTTACCCGACAAAATTGTAATTTAATTTCACAACGACCTCCTGATGGAAGATAAAGATCTGATACATAGGCTTCAGCAACCCTCTACGTGCCGCGAGGCTTTCGGGGAGGTCATACGCCTTTATACCGAACCGCTCTACCGTCAGGTACGAAGAATAGTTCAGAATCACGAAGATGCCAACGATGTGCTTCAGAACGTATTTATGAAAGCATGGCAGAATATTGAAAATTTCAGAGGAGAGGCCCGGCTGAGTACATGGCTGCACAAAATAGCCATCAACGAAAGCATGTCATTTCTTGAGCGGGAACGCAAACGTGCGGGTGTGTCGCTTGACGACGAGGAATCATATATAGTGAATCTTATCGAGGCTGATAAGAATATCGACGGTGACGAACTCGCCGTAATGCTCAGAAAAGCTATTGCCACCCTCCCCGACAAGCAGAAACTCGTATTCAATATGCGGTATTTCGATGAGATGAAATACGAGCAGATGTCAGAAATACTCGGCACGTCGGAGAGTGCTCTGAAAACATCGTATCATCACGCCGTGAAAAAAATCGAGCAATATTTCAGGAATGCCGATTAAACCTTTACGTGTTTTCAATGTCTATGTAATTAGAATGAACGTCAATAACCGCTTGAACTTGAAAATATGAACAACGAAAATATACTCGAAAAACTTAACCATAAGGATGGAATGACCGTGCCCGACGGATACTTCGAGGATTTTGCCTCACGGATGGCCGCGTCGCTCCCTGAAGCCGAATGGGAAAAAGAGACTAAAGTCCTTCCCCGCTCATTTTGGGATAAAGTCCGTCCCTATATATATCTTGCCGCCATGTTTGCAGGAGTTTGGTGTATGATGAGTCTTGTGGATGTATTCAAAGCATCGTCGACCGACTCGCTGTTTGACAACAATCAACTTCTCGCCCAGGCTATGAATGATGATTCGTATATGCTCGACTACTATGTCACGGAAGGTTCGATGTCTGACTCCGACCTTCTCGACGACCTCTATGAATCAGGATTTGACCCTTCAACTTTAATCGCCTCAAATAATCAGTAATTTATGAAACACTTTTTCAAATTTTTAATACTGATGATTCTTTTGCATCTCATTCCGGCCGATGCCTCAGCCCGGTCCAATGACAGACTACAGAACACCCGCAAAGCATGGAATGTGGAGATGCAGTCGGTAAAGACCGATTATCTCGCCAAGAAGCTCGATCTTACTGATGTGCAACGTGAAAAGTTTGTCCGGATTTATACAAGTATGGAAAACGAAATCAGTCAGGCAAACGGCGAAGCCCGAAAAACCATAGAAGAAGTAAGGACTAAAGGAAAAGCTGCCACCGATGCCGACTACCGCAATGCTGCCCGTGTGGCATTCGATCTGAAAGCGAAAGAAGGAGCTATCGAAAAGAAATATTTCGCTCAGTTTTCGCAAATACTCACACCGGCTCAGCTGTTTGCTCTTAAGGATGCCGAAGTTCAGTTTACCAAGGAACTGATGAAGAAGCACAGCAGCATGAGAAAAAACAACCGAAATCAGAAAAACAGGAAAAATTAAGCATACATTCTCCCTCTCCTCTATTGTTTCATTGCCCGCCCCGCTTGCACCGCGTGAGCGGGCATAGATTTTTTTTACAAACAATTACATAATATTATGAGGTTTTCAAAATTACAGCAGTGGGTTATGCTTCTTTCAGCAATCCCATCGACACTATCCCTGTCGGCTGCGACTCCGTCAGAACCTGATTTTGCTTTCCCGAAGAAGGTGATAGAGAGCAGCGGTAAAGCACTTGACAAAGCGTTGAAGCACCATGATAATCAAGGTGTCGTTCAGTCGCTGATAGATATATGTATAGCTGAAAATTCTATTGATAAAAGTAATGCAGTCAAAACATTGTCAGCTATCGATTCGGTGAAGACTCTATCATCCGATCCCACCCTCTCGGCTATGCTTAGTGCTCTTCAGGAGCGGCTGCTGACGGAGATATATACGGCCGACAGATACGTGTATGACAATCGCGAGCTTCCGTCAGGAGTTCTGTCACCGGATATTTTTCTGTGGAGCGGCCAACAGTTTCGCGACAGTATCGCCAAGTTGATTGACGAGTCGCTTGAGAATGCGCAAGCTCTGAAATCATGTCCGATCGGAAAATTCAGCCGTAATATCAGCATCAATGAAGATGACAAGGTGCTCTATCCCACCCTGTTTGACTTCATTGCCTGTCAGGCCATTCAGAATCTCAACTCCATATCGCCGTATCAGTGTTTCGTAGGGCGAAATTACTTTACGTCAGCTCCCAGGTTTGTGAAACTGATGTCCGGCCTCAATCCGCGCCTTAACTCAAATAACAGCTATGTCCGCAAGATTCTTGAACTTTACAGCCATCTTCTTGAGTTTCATAAAGCTGATGTGCCGGCTTTTATCAACACTGACCTCGCCAGACTCGGATATATCAACAGCCATATCTTCACATACGGAAGTGATCGGAATAAAGATTATGCCGCGTTACTTCGCGAGTTATATGACCGTTTTATCGACAACGAATATTCATGTGAGATACTGATTGAAATCATCCGCGTAGGCGTCATGACTTCTGATAACAATGAAGCCAAGGAACTTGTAGCCTTAATCGACACCAGCCTGGCAAAATATCCCTCCGGGCGCTTTTCTGATCAGTTGAAAGAAATGCGAAAAACGTTGACACAGAAGAATGTGTATTTATCTACACCGCAGAACGTATACCCCGGAGAAGTGTCAGAGATTTCTGTAACGATGAACAACGTCAACCACACAACGGTAAAGATTTATGACGTGTCGCATTACGATGCCGGACTGCCCGATGATTCGCTTGCAAACCTTGTGCCGCTGGCTACATTCAGACTTACAAGTATGGGCATCGCCCCGTTTAGCGACGACAAGAAGATTTATTATGTATTTCCCGGTTATGGAAAATATCGGGTATTAGCTACGGTCGAAGGAGCTGAAAACATTAATTCGGCTCGTGTGAATGTGACTTCGATAATGGCTGCGAAGTTTGAGGATAATGACTCCCGCGCTATCCTGACACTCGACCGTCTGTCAGGTCGGGCTTTGGAGGATGTCATGGTATCACGCCGCGATAGAGATAAAACCCGCGTCGACGTAGGACGTACCGATAGCAATGGTTATTTCGATATACCGGAATCTTTATCCGGAGGTCAGTATTTCGCTGCAAAAGGCGAAGACAGATATGCCGATCCATTTTACGTATCATATATAGGTAAGAAAGATGATAGCGACCGACTCCGAGGTAGCTTCTTCACATCTCTCCCTATATATCATCAGGGCGATTCTCTTGAATGGTCGGCAATCATTTACACCGAGTCGCGAAACGGCATGATAGCTTCGGCGGATAAAAAGGTTACGGTAGTGCTTTCTGACGTAAACTGTCAGCCCGTGGATACTATCGATTGTCAGTCTGACGAATATGGACGAGTAGAAGGGTCTTTTATTATACCGTCCGATCGACTCACCGGATATTATACACTGTCGATACGCCATGACGGCCAACACGTAGCGTCAGCATCGGTCATGGTATCGGATTATGTAAGTCCTACGTTCTTTATCACACTATCTCCCGCCGAAAATAACTATCCGTCATCCGGAGATGTCACACTCCGAGGTAAAGCTGCCACTTATTCGGGTTTCAGTCTGAGCGGGGTATCGGTAAAGATGAAATTGATGAATGTACCGCCGTTCAGCTATTTCAGGAGCGGTGCCACGGATAATATGACATTTTACGCCGACACGGTAACCGCCGATTCAAACGGCGAATTTACTCTTGTAGTTCCGGCTTCTGTAATCAATGATTCGCCGCTGCCCGACGGATTGTTTGTAGCAGACTTTACCGTCACAAATTCCGATGGTGAGAGCCAGTCGGCAACTACATCGTTTATGCTCACTCCCTCTTACAGGCTTGAACTCTCGTCATATTCCTCAAATGTGGAGGCTCCGGCTGTTATTTCTGTGCCGGTGAGGGTGCTTGATTACAAAAACGATGTGGTGGATATGCCCTTATCGTATACGATGGTCAGGAAGAGCGACAATGATACTATTGCCGAAAAAGTGGCTCTTTCGGCCGATCGAACAATTCCATCAGCTGATTTGTCATCCGGACAATATGAAATTACGGTTTCGCTCGCCGGTGAAAAGGCCGATGTATCATCGTCTGTCACATATAACGTCATCATTTATCGAAGCACCGATACCGGCACTCCTGTAGAAGATATGATAGTGTGGTCGCCGATGAATGATAATATCAAACTTGATAACTCACGAGTATTCCGCTGGAACTTCTTTGCTAACGAACCCTTAGTGATTCACTTCGTCGCAGCAACAAAGAGCGGCATCGTAGATAAGGGCTCTTTTGATGCAAAGAGTGGTTTCAATACATGGGACTACCATGTGCCGGCTGACACGGAGACTTGTAAAGTAAGTTTCGTGGCGGTAAAATCCAATAAGTCAATATGTATGACTTATACTGTCACGTGTCCGCCCGCCGAAGCCCCTTTGAGAATCAAAACCGAGACATTCCGCGACAGAATTACTCCTGCATCTGAAGAAACATGGACTTTCTGCGTGGAAAATACGGATGATAAAGCCTTGGAGGCGGCCGTAATGATGCGCATGTATAATGCGGCTCTCGATGCATTGAATACCTCGCCCTGGAATTTCCCGAAATTCTCGTCGTATATCCCTCTCTCTGTCAGCATGCAGGATCAGGGAATAAGTTTCGCCAACACTTATTTTACGCATAATTATTATACGAATAATAATCTTATCGTTCCGCCCTACTTCAATACTTACGGCAACAGCTTGTTTGAAAACCATATGCGAATTAGAGGCACAATGAGATACAAGATGAATGCAAGTATGGCGGCTACTGAAGCAACGGCCGTAGCTACGGATATGGCAGCCCCGGCCATGGCTCTTGGGTTTGATTCCGGTTCATCTGATAATTTGATAGTAAGAGAGTCGGCAACAGAATCTGAAAGTATTGACGATACAGCGTCAGCCGACATTGATAGTGAAAATAGTTTCTCCTATCGCGATGCCGAAGCTGCTCTTGCGCTGTTCCGTCCAATGCTGGCGACCGACAAGGAGGGCCGAATTAAAGTTCAGTTTACCGTGCCTGATGCCAATACTACTTGGCGATTCAATACTATTGCGTTCACCCGTAGTTTTAACAGCGCTGAATTTGATGCTTCGGTCATTGCCTCAAAACCAATAATGGTAAATCCGCAGGCACCGCAGTTTGTGCGCAAAGGCGACAAGGTTGTTATGAATACCTTCGTCATGAATGCTTCCGACTCTGACGCTGTAGTCTCTACAACTATCGAGATATTTAATACTGTCGACGGTAAGATTATCGCGGACAGCAAAACCATCAATTCGCTTTCTGCCAAAGGTAGTGCCACGGCGTCGTGTGAATTTTCGGTTGAGACGGATGCTGATGTTATCGGTTACAGAGTAAAATCGGCTACCGATCGATTTGCCGACGGGGAAGCAGGTGTGATACCAGTACTACCATCCGTGACACCCGTTATTGAGACGCATCCCTTCTATATAGCGCCGAGTCAGAAAAAGATAGATATGACTGTGGCCAAAAGGACAGCCGACGATCGCATAACTCTTGAGTATACTGAAAATCCGGCTTGGTATGTCGTATCAGCCCTCCCCGGACTGCTCTCCACCGATTGCTCAACTTCTGTTCAGGCTGCTTCATCATTATTCTCGGCATCAGTGGCAGAGGGGCTCATGCATGATAATCCCGAGATAGAAACATATCTGCGTACATGGCTTGAGAGCGATCGTTCGGACTCGACTTATCTATCTATGCTTGAGCGTAATCCTGATCTGAAGATTATGCTGCTAAGCTCTACGCCGTGGATGATTGACGCCAAGTCCGAAACTGAACGTATGACTCGCCTGGCATTGCTGTTTGACAGCGCGGAGATACGCAAAGTCTACGACTCTAATATTGCACTGCTTTCTACTTTATTACGCAGCGATGGTGGCATTGCATGGATGGGACAATCATACGACTCATCGGAATGGGCTACGGCAAACGTATTGATGCTTTTAGGCCGTCTGAATCAGCTCGGATACCTCCCGTCGGATGACCGGCTCACGGACATAATTGATAAGTCGCTGGCATATCTTACTAATCGAGCTGAGTATGTTCTTGCTAAATCTCCTGATGCAACATTCTATTCCTACTCTATGATTGCTTCATATTTCCTGCAGAGATATAAAGAATCCGGTAGCCGTCGGGCTGTAGACAATACGCTTGACAACATCTTGGCCAATTGGAAAGAAGGGTCGGTGACCATGAAAGCTACTGACGCAATATTGCTGCATCGATTTGGAAAAGCAAAAGAAGCCCGCACGATACTTGGTTCTATCAAAGATTTTGCATCGTATTCTTCCGAGAAAGGTATGTGGTGGCCGTCAATCGGTCAGTCAGTATGTCTGTGGCGATTCAATACTGTTGCCGCTACCGCAACTGTGCTTGAAGCATTTGATGAAATCACACCCGAAAGCCCGGACACGGATGCAATACGACAGTGGCTCATACTTCAGAAGCAGGCCACAGACTGGCGTGAATCGATATCCACTTCGGCTGTAATAGCTACTATTCTTAAATCTTCCGGACAGTGGCTCCGACCCGCCGATGATGTGGATATTACTGTAGGCGGAAAGTCAGTAATACCGTCATCGGTAGAAAAGACCACGGGATATTTCCGTACCGATATTTCAAGACTTGTCAATGAAGACTTGACACCTATTTCCATCTCACGTGAGAAATCCGGCTCTGCCTCATGGGGTGCTGTATATACGCGCGCCGAGGCCAAAATGACTGAGGTGGCCGAATCATCAGTCGACGGACTTTCTGTCACAAAAAGATTCTTGCGATATGCCGGCTCAACTGTTGAAGAAGTCCCGACCTTAAAAGTCGGTGATAAGGTCAAAGTGGAACTGACGATAGTCAATGATCGAGATATGGATTATGTGGCTATTGACGATAGCAGAGCCGCTTGCTTCCGCCCGGTAGAACAACTGCCCCATCCCGTAGCTATGGACGGAATTTATTTCTATCTTGAAAATCGCACCGATCGCACGAGGATATTTGTTGACCGTCTGCCTCGCGGACGTTATATCATCAGCTATGACCTTTGGGTCACTGCATCAGGAAGCTATGCGTCAGGCATTGCCACGCTTCAGAGCCAGTATGCTCCGGAGCTTACCGCTCATTCATCGGGTGTCAGACTCGAAGTAACGGGTGACTGACAGTGATTTAATTTTTTTCGATTCACATTGCAGAGATATATATCATTTTTTTGCGAAAAAATTGCTATCTTTGCAGTGTGAATCGCATTATATTACATATCAGCTACCTTCTTACTCATCACGATTGCGTCGTGGTGCCGGGGCTTGGTGCGTTTCTCAATCACTATCGTGAGGCATGGATTGATGAGAAAACATTCGTCTTTCATGCACCTTCTGTATCTGTTGGCTTCAATCCCGAGATAGACTATAATGACTGGATGCTTGCCGACAGTATCAGCCGCCGTGAAGAAATTTCGCGTGAGGCTGCTATGCGTATTGTCACAGAAGAAGTAAAGTCAATGCGCTATCAGCTTGAATCAGATAGAGAAATTTCACTCGGTGAATTAGGTATTCTCAGATTCAACGGCGGTTCTACTCCCGAATTTATAGCTGATCCAGATAAAGCCGACAGTGCTTTTGCCGGTCTGCGTGATATAAATCTTAATGACACGGATGAGGTCGTGTCGATTGGCGAGCATATGGCTCCTGCTCGAAACCGTCATCCGCTCATCACCGGATTCTTGAGAGTTGCCGCCTGCTTCGCCGCGATTCTTATGGCTGCAACGCTGTTTCTTCATATCTCGGGCGATGATAACCGCTCGGATGTGCATTTCGCTTCAATCGACTCCGGTCTTTCGGCTTATGCACTTGCCGATGCGCTGTGGGGTAATAATCCCCCTGCTACTCCCGAACTTGTGATAGCCGGAGTAGTAGAAAAACAGACAGAAGTTGAGGTGAAGCCTGTAATAAACGCTTCAAGTCGAGAGATTACTCGCATCAACGGCGACGATCCGTATCTGGTTATCGTAGGCTCGTTTGCTTCCGCCGAGCAGGCTGAAACATTTATGAGCCGGCATGGCGACTACAATCTCGGACTTATGATTACTGACGGGAATTACCGTGTGTATGCAGCTTCGGCCCGATCTATTCAAGCAGCCTTGGAAGCCGCCGATTCTCCACTTTTCAAAGAGCGTTTCGCTCAGTCGTGGGTATTGAAACAATAATATACACCTTACTGAAATATGGATAATTTTCATAATCTGATAGTAAATCGTCGTTCTATCAGGCGCTTTACTGATGCCGCTATTCCTGCGGAAGATGTTTCGCTTATTATTCAGGCCGGCCTCATGGCGCCTACCTCAAAAAATTCTCGCTCATGGCAGTTTGTGGCTGTGGAAGATCGCGATATGCTCGAACGCCTGTCGCACTGCAAACCCGTATATGCTACTGCGCTTGCGTCGTGCAAACTTGCCATAGTGGTGTGCGCTGACTCCACCAAATCGGATGCTTGGATTGAAGACGCATCAGTGGCTGCAACTTTTCTCCAGCTTCAGGCTCAGGATCTCGGACTTGGCTCATGTTGGGTGCAGGTAAGAGGACGATTTGCCGCTGACAATCAACCCTCGGAAGAGTATATTCAGGAAGCGCTCAGTATACCCGAAACCATTACCCCGGTGTGCGTAATAGCTCTCGGTTATCCCGATGAGCAGCGCCGACCCTACGACACGGAAAAATTGAAATGGGATCAGGTTCATGTCGACAAATTCTGAAATTCATAAGCCCCAGGTAGTAGTAATCGGTTCTGGAAATGTCGCCTCAGCTCTTGCAGTAGCTATAGAAAATAGTGGAGCCGGGTCGGTGATTCAGATATATAGCCGAAACATTGATCATGCCCGCGCTTTGGCTTCCCGACTGGAGTGTGCCGCTACCACAGATAGCACTGAAGATATATCAGCTGACGCTGACATATATTTAGTGTCGCTGGCTGATGATGCGGTGACTGAAACTTTGACAAAAATTAGACCTAACGACGCGCTTTGGCTCCATACTTCAGGCTCGCTCGACATGGATGTGCTCAGCGGGATGAGTGATCGCTACGGCGTATTTTATCCCCTCCAGACATTCTCGCGTAACCGCAAGGTGGATCTTTCGGCTGTGACTCTTTTCACTGAAGGCTCATCACCAGCCGTGGAAGATGAAATAGCTCGTTTCGGCGAAAAGATTTTCAGAAATATCATTCATGCCGATAGTGTGACACGAAGCCGAATGCACGTTGCGGCAGTGTTTGCATGTAATTTTTCAAATTATATGTGGAGCATCGCGTATGACTTACTCTCGGAGGATGGTATACCATTTGACGTCCTCGGCCCGCTTCTGCGTGAGACCCTCGACAAAGCTTTATCGATGCCTCCGCGCGAAGGTCAGACCGGGCCTGCTCGTCGAGCTGATCAGCGTATCATAGAAGCTCATGCCTCTTCGTTGCCGCCTAAGGAAGAGGAAATCTACAGATTACTGTCGAAAAACATAATAGAAGACTTTTATGGAAAACAATCATAATCCCCTCTCTGCACTTGCCGAAAGTTACGATATAATTCTTGCCAGCGGGTCGCCCCGTCGACGCGAACTGCTTTCGATGCTCGACTTGCCATTCACGGTAGATGTAAGCCATAGCGTGGATGAGACTTATCCGGCAGATCTGGATGTGCACGAGATTCCGTCGTACCTGTCACTGCTGAAAGCATCTGCTCTTGATCTCCGCCCTGATGACCGCAGACTGATCATTACTGCCGATACCGTGGTGATTCTCGGCAATGAAGTTCTCGGCAAACCTGAAGATGATGCTATGGCTTGTGATATGCTTCGACGCATGGCCGGCCGAACGCAAAAAGTTATCACCGGTGTCACTGTAGCTACCGTGAAACGTTCGATCACCTTTGCAGAACTGACCACTGTAGAGTTCGCTCCCCTCACTGACGATGAGATAGAATATTACGTATCTCACTACCATCCGCTCGATAAGGCCGGTGCATACGGAATACAGGAATGGATAGGCGCTGCGGCCATAAAAAGAATTGACGGATCGTTTTACAATGTTATGGGCCTTCCTATCCACAGATTGTATACCGAACTGAAGAAATTTCTTTAAAATCATTATGAGTTTGTCTAAGAGTTCCTCTGCCTCACGTCGGGCAAAGTCAGGATCATCATATTCCTTAACGTCAACCCATAGACCGAACCACGTGCGAACTTAAACGATGTAGAGTGGATGATACCCACCCACGCCTAATACTTTTTTAATTCTGTACTTTTTCATGTGAAAATTTTTTAACTGTTTGTGTCTTAAAATCGAGCATATAGAATGTCGACTGATATACAATTTTTAATTATAGATTTTAGCAGCAGCGTGCTCAAGCTGACATCCTTTTGAGTAGTGGAAGCCAGCGCCAAATATTACACCTTCAATGTCATCAGAAAGTAAGGCTTCAATGTCGCGTCCCATATAGTAAGCATAGGATTGGTTAGGTTCAGGGCAAACTTCAAATTGGGAGATACACTCGTGGCCGTAGGACGTGAGTTTCGCCTTGATACGCTCTGCCTGATTCTTTGCTTCGTGAAACGGTCGGCCGCTGATTGGGATTGATAAATACAGTTTCATACCGTTTATGTGAAATAATTGTTGTATCTTTGTAATTGACTCGGTAATATGGGACCGGAACGAACCGCCGCCCATGGAGGAATCTTCTCTCGAATAGAGAATACTTAAGGCGTGGTAAAGCCATTGCAGGAAGCCGAGGATTGTTGGTAAGTTCGTAACCCAACGTAAGAGGCTGTGTCAAAATAGGCGCAGCCTCGTTTTTTACCCTGTTGTAAAACATAAAACAAAGCCCTGACTTTCGCAAGCCGGGGCTTTGTCATGTCAAAAAGTTTTTATAACTTTATGACAAATAACAAATTAAATGTATACAAAATTACATACAAAATCTTATAGTAACAACAACATACTGTTTTTTCTACTGAATCCCAATGAAGATATAGCGGAAAAGAACCCTCTACGCATTGTCAATGCCGTTGTCGTGAGTCTTGATCTCAAGGAGTTCAAAAAACTGTAAGATGCATTGAGCCCGAAGCCGTCTTCGGACAGATGAAGTTCAACATGGCATACCGCCGCTTCCGTCACTTCGGAAAAGACAAGGTAACAATGGACTTTGCTTTCTTCGCCATTGCCTTCAACATAAAGAAAAATGTGTTCAAAGATAGCGAAACAGACCAAAAACGGGGGAAATACACCCCATTCCGGCCTGTTCTTGCTTATGTCTCGAATTTTATCGCTTGAGAATCGGATTTTTGGAAAAATCCACAAAAATCTGTTGCCTGAAAAATATCCGAACCTCTTAGTTCAGAAAAAGGAAGCTGCGCCGTAAACCTTAATTACGACACAGCCTCACTTTATAAATATCGATGCAGTCGGAGATTTACTCGTGGAAACTGGTGAATTGAGTGAGTTCCTGCTCGGGTAAACCTTCGGCCTCTTTTTGGCGACGTATGGCCTTGATAAGAAATGCTGCGTTACGGCCGAGATTTCTCATCGTCTGGAGACCTTCGAGGTCTGCTTCTACGTCATCGGCTGTAAATCCATGCACTTCGTTCCAATAAGTCGAAGCTACCACGGGCATAGACTTTATGGTGAAGTAATGATTGATTTCATCAAACGCGGAAGTACTTCCTGCGCGGCGCGATGAAACCACAGCGGCGCCTACCTTCTGATTTAGATCCACAGTGCCGGTGGTGCTATAGAAAAGTCGATCCATGAAAGCAAGTACCTGACCATTTGCTCCGGCATAATATACCGGGGTACCCACAACTATTCCGTCTGCCTCGGCAAGTTTAGGCGCAGTCTCGTTGACAACATCGTTGAACACACATTTCCCATGTGTCCGACAGTAGTTGCATCCGATGCAGCCACGCACATCCTTATTGGCTACGTTAATCCGTTCGGTAGCTACACCACATTCGTTAAGGGTCTTTTCGAGTTCATCGAATGCGCGCGATACACAACCTTTCAGGTGAGGACTTCCGTTGACGAGCAACACCTTGTATTCGCTTTCAGCCATCGTATTATCAGAATTTTTATTTTTTGCGGGGTTATAACATTGGGGCTATAAAAGCTGCAACGTCAGTATCGCCGAAGAAATCAGCGAATGTAAGCCATACAAGAAGCAGAATTATGAGGATAATAGCACCGATGGCTACCCAGAGAGATGTAGTTTTTTTAGATTCTTTTTTCATAACGGTTGGTGTTAATAGTTGAAATGTTTTATAAATACAACTCATTAACTCCTTAAATGGTTCGGATGAATTGGTTTTTAGTGTGATTTTTTGTATCTTTGCACAATATGGGAAGACTTCTTTCAATAGATTACGGACGTAAGCGATGCGGTGTGGCTGTAACAGACACGTTGCAGATAGTGGCTACAGCACTTGCCACCGTTCCGGCAAAAGATCTTGTAAAATTTCTCACCGAATACACTTCGCGCGAGCCAGTGGATGAAATCATCGTCGGTCAGCCCCGCACCATGAATGGCGAACCATCTGAATCAATGCGCTATATAAGCCCGGCTGTGGGTCAGATAAAAAAGGCTCTCCCACACATTCCGGTGCGTTTCAGCGACGAGCGATTTACTTCGGTGCTGGCTCACCGTGCCATGATTGACTCCGGTGTGAGAAAAATGGATCGCCGCGATAAAGCCGCTATCGACAGAATGTCGGCGGTAATAATACTTAACGACTATCTTCAGTCACGACAATTAAATATACAACCATAATAAAATGAAACTACCGGTATATGTATACGGGCATCCGGTGCTCCGTAAAATATCCAACGACATCACCCCCGACTACCCCGGCTTGAAAGAGCTGATAGCTGCGATGTGGGAGACAATGTATGAGTCGGAAGGTGTAGGTCTTGCCGCTCCTCAGATAGGACGTAATGACCGAATAGTAGTGATCGATGCTGATCCTGTCAAGGACTCTTTCCCCGAATGTGCAGGGCGAAAATTCACACTCATCAACCCTCAGATAGAAGTGCTCGAAGGCGAACCCGTCACTCGCTCCGAGGGTTGCCTTTCGCTTCCTGGTATTTCTGAAAACGTGCCTCGTGTAGAGCACATCCGCCTCAAATGGGTCGATGAAAACTTTGAGCCGCACGAAGAAGAAATTTCCGGTTTCTTAGCTCGAATAGTTCAGCATGAGTGTGATCACCTCGAAGGTAAGCTCTACATAGATCACATATCGCTCATTCGCAAGCAGCTTATTAAAGGAAAACTCAACAATATGATTCGCGGACGTATAGCGGTAGACTATCCCGTACGTTTCGCTCCTAAAAAATAATATAGTAATGGCCGACGATAAAAAAATCATCTTTTCAATGGTGGGCGTCAGCAAGACGTATCCTCCGCAGAAACAAGTTCTTAAAAACATATATCTGTCATTTTTCTACGGTGCTAAGATCGGTATTATAGGTCTTAACGGCTCGGGTAAATCATCACTGCTGAAAATAATTGCCGGCATCGACAAGAGCTATCAGGGTGAAGTGGTATTCTCGCCCGGATATACCGTAGGTTATCTCGAACAGGATCCCAAGCTCGATCCCGAAAAGACCGTAATAGAGGTAGTGCGCGAGGGTGTGCAGCCGGTGATGGATCTCCTTGCCGAATTCGACAAGGTAAACGAATCGTTCGGCGATCCGGATGTACTTGAAGATCCCGATAAAATGGATGCACTTCTGGCACGTCAGGCTGAGTTGCAGGATAAACTCGATGCAGCCGACGCATGGAATATCGACTCCAAGCTTGAGCGCGCCATGGATGCACTTCAGTGCCCCCCTGACAATCAGAAGATAGCTACTCTGTCGGGAGGTGAACGCCGACGTGTTGCTCTGTGTCGTCTGCTGCTTTCGCAGCCCGACGTTCTGCTCCTCGACGAGCCTACCAACCACCTTGATGCCGAGTCGATCGACTGGCTCGAACAGCATCTTCAGCAGTATCCCGGCACGGTAATCGCTATCACCCACGACCGATACTTCCTTGATCACGTGGCAGGATGGATTCTTGAACTTGACCGTGGCGAGGGAATTCCCTGGAAAGGCAACTACTCATCATGGCTTGACCAGAAGACCAAGCGAATGGCTCAAGAAGAAAAGCAGGCCAGCAAACGCCGCAAGACTCTTGAGCGCGAGCTCGAATGGGTACGCATGGCTCCCAAAGCACGTCAGGCCAAAGGTAAGGCTCGTCTGGCATCCTATGACCGCATGCTTAATGAAGATCAGAAAGAACGCGAAGAGCGCCTTGAAATCTATATCCCCAACGGTCCGCGTCTTGGCTCGAAAGTGATCGAAGTGCAGGGATTAACCAAAGGATTCGAGCACAAGCAGCTCTTCAATGACCTTTCGTTCACTCTCCCGCAGGGAGGTATTGTGGGTGTGATTGGTCCCAACGGAACAGGTAAGACCACTCTGTTCAAACTCATAATGGGAATGGAGAAACCCGATGCAGGCACATTCGATGTAGGCGAGACCGTAAAGATAGCTTATGTGGATCAGACTCACCATGACCTTCTGCCCGAGAAATCAGTGTATGAGGTTATATCGCAGGGAGTAGAGTCTTTCCGCATGGGTGGCCGCGATGTCAATGCCCGTGCCTACCTGTCGCGCTTCAACTTCACGGGCGCTGACCAGGAAAAGAAAATTGGCGTGCTTTCGGGTGGCGAACGTAACCGACTCCACCTCGCTATGGCACTTAAAGAAGAAGGCAACGTGCTTCTTCTTGACGAACCTACCAACGATATCGACGTCAATACACTCCGTGCACTTGAAGAAGGTCTGGAAAACTTTGCCGGTTGTGCGGTTGTGGTTAGTCACGACCGCTGGTTCCTCGATCGAATCTGTACTCATATCCTGTCATTTGAAGGTGACGGCAACGTAGTATTCTACGAAGGCTCATATTCTGATTTTGAAGAATACAAACGCGCTCATAACGATGGTAAAGAACCCACGCGCCGTCGCTATCGCAAACTTATGGATTAACCTGATTACCTGCTTATCCGTAGATGGTCGCCTTATCCGAGGCGACCATCTTTTTGATATATACGTATATATTTGTAACAAAATTTGCTTTAGATGAGAAAAACTTTTATCTTTGCGGCCACCATAATTTATCCTTATATCTAACAAAACAATTTTGTAACCAATCCATTATATGCTATTACCCTCCGATCCGGCCATATTGCTGAGCTTTCTGAACATGAAACTCCGTGACGATTATGACACGGTAGAGCAATTGTGTGATGATCTTGATATAGATGCCGACGATTTTGAAGCCGCGCTTGACAATGCCGGTATAGAATATTTCCATGAGGGCAAGCGGTTTGTATTTAAATCCTAAAATCCTCTAATACCATGTATGAAGATATTACCGAACTCTTCCAGCAGATTCTGACACAGTATGGCAGCGTAGACATCGCCGAAGCTGAATTTAAAAAAATGATGCACGAAGATCCCGAACTTCATAGCGCTTATCGCGATTGGTGTCATGAAGTAGGGAGTTCCGAAAAGCGAGGTTTTCTGGATTACTGTGAGGAGTATATTGACTCTCAGGAATCTATATGGGATAATCTACGTGAATTTGAAGATGAATGAAACTTTGACTCAGCCGCGTATAATGCCTGCCGAATGGGAATCCCATCAGGTAGTGCTTATGTCGTGGCCCAATGAAGATACCGACTGGGTGGAAATCCTACCCGAAGTTACAGCTTGCTATAGCGAAATCATTAGCAGAATTCTGGAGTATGAGAAAGTGATTCTCATAGCTCCCGAAGGGTGTAATCCTCTCCCCTCGCATCCAAACCTGTCGGTGATTCACCTGCCTTATAATGACACCTGGACCCGCGACTATGGTCCTATTACCGTAAAGCTCGCCGACGGATCGCTGCGCTACCTTGACTTCGCATTTAATGGATGGGGGTTGAAATTTGCAGCAGACCGCGATAATCTTGTAGCGTCACGCCTGATCAAAATGATGGAACTTGAGAGAGAGAACCATCTCGGATTCGTGCTCGAAGGAGGCTCGATAGAAAGCGACGGTAAAGGCATGATACTTACCACATCTACGTGTCTTGAATCGCCCAACCGCAACGGCGATCTCTCACGCAACGAGATCGAGGAGTATCTTAAAAATGCGCTTGGCGCCAAATCGATATACTGGCTTGAGTGCAGTCCGCTCGAAGGTGACGATACCGATGCCCACATTGACACCATTGCCCGTCTCGCACCTGACAACACGATAATATATGTCGGGTGTGACGATCCGGATAATGTGAATTATCACAATCTGCTCGATATTGAGAGACAACTGCGGGAGTATCGCACTCCTGAGGGTAGACCTTTCAATCTCGTCAGACTACCCTCTCCCGATGATATTGACGGCAATCCTGCCACATATGCCAACTTTCTGGTGAGTCCGCGTGCGGTTTTCGTGCCTACCTACGGACAGCCCGATAACGATACCAAGGCTATTCAGGCAATCAGAAGCGTGTATCACGACCGTGATATTATCGGCATTGACTGCCGCGCACTCATAAAGCAGCATGGTTCTCTTCATTGCGCTACCATGCAGTTACCCATCATTTAATATTTCTATTATGCTGAGAACAGGAATAATACAGACATCATGTACAGCGTCCGTGGCGGATAACCGCCGCCGACTCGGTGAAAAAATATCTATTCTGGCTGAGGCCGGAGCACAACTCATAGTGCTTCAGGAACTTCATGACTCACTTTACTTCTGCCAGACCGAGAATGTGGATAATTTTGATCTTGCGGTTGAAATCCCATCAGAAGCTACTGAGTTTTATGCCGCAAAAGCCCGCGAGCACGGCTGTGTCATAGTCACCTCTATGTTTGAGAAACGCGCTCCGGGACTGTATCATAACACTGCAGTAGTATTTGAAAAGGACGGTACGATAGCCGGCCGATACCGTAAAATGCACATTCCAGACGATCCCGCTTATTATGAAAAATTCTATTTCACCCCGGGCGATCTCGGCTTTGAGCCGATCGACACTTCCGTCGGACGACTGGGTGTACTCGTATGCTGGGATCAGTGGTATCCCGAGGCTGCCCGCATGATGGCACTCCGTGGTGCTCAGATGCTCATATACCCTACTGCCATCGGTTGGGAATCTACTGACACTGACGAAGAAAAAGCACGCCAGCGCGAAGCGTGGATCACGGTGCAACGCGGCCATGCCGTGGCCAACGGACTACCCGTAGTTACCGTCAACCGCGTAGGATACGAACCTGATCCTTCACAGGCAACGGGGGGTATTCAGTTCTGGGGGTCAAGTTTTATTGCCGGGCCTCAAGGTGAGATAGTTTTCCAGGCCTCTGAAAATGAAGAGGTGCTTGTAGTGGTTGATGTAGATCTGAAGCGTTCTGAACAGGTGCGTCGCTGGTGGCCATTTTTGCGCGACCGCCGCATAGATGAGTTTGCAGGTCTGACAAAACGTTTTCTGGATTGAAATCCGAGCCATTTACATCTTCGCCATCGGCATATCTGCGCTACACGATGCTTGTGTGGATGATGTCGCGAGGTTGGCTTCTATTTATCCCGCTGTTTGTGTCCGTGGCACTTGCTTCTGTGCTTGGTGATATTCGTTGGGCTATAGTGGCCGTGGCTTATATGCTGGTATGTGTCCCGATGATTCTCACGCCGGTAGCCCTCAAGTATATACTGACCCCGAGTGCACGACGTCAACTGGCATTGAAGTCCGTGGAGATTGATCCGGATAGAAATATCGCTATAAGATACTACGACCGTAATTCCGACGACGATGCTCTGATTCCCGGAGAAGGAGAGATTATATCAGCCTCAGAAGTAAAAGCCATATTTCATTTCCGACGTCATACTGTGATATGGCTCGATAAACCAGATATTCAATTAATTCTTATACCCGACTAATAAATCATTCACTAATAAATCATCCGCACAATTTATGATTAAGAATTTTTACCCGTCAAGCATAATCGCACTCGCCATCATAGTGCTGGGTCTGTGTATCAAAAGCGGTATCGACAATTATGCCGACAAAGATCGTCGTGTTACCGTGAAAGGATTATCGGAAATAGAGGTAAAGGCTGATCACGTGACGTGGCCCATCCAGACCACTGAAGTCGGCAACAGCCTGCCTGCGCTCTACGATAAAATCGCTCTGACTCGTCAGACCATAACCAAATTTCTGACCGACAATGGCATCTCTGAAAGTGACATATCGATTGTAGCACCAGAGGTGACGGATATGAATGCCAATCAATATAGCAACAATCGCCCTGAGTATCGTTATATCATATCATCGGGTCTCACCGTGTCGACAGCCGATGTCGAAACTGTGAGAAATCTTGTGAACCGCGTAGGAGAACTTCTGAAAGAAGGTATTGCCGTTACCACCGGCACCTACAACACCCGAATCACCTATGACTATGTTTCGTTCACTGACATGAAGCCCAAAATGATGGCCGAAGCAATTGCTAATGCTCAGACCACTGCCGAGCAATTTGCAGAAAACTCCCACAGTCGGCTGAATAAAATCGTATCAGCTGACCAAGGACAGTTTTCGATAAGCGATCGTGACGATAACACACCATACATCAAGCGAGTAAGAGTAGTCACAACTATCACTTATTCACTCAAAGATTAGACGAAAAAGCAGATATATAGTATTAATCGGGACGGGTTCACATAGTGCAAGTGAATACCGCCCCGATTTTATTTATCGAGTTCAATAATGTTGAGTCAATCTCGTTAAATCTCCTTAGATATGAGTTCACACCATTGGTTGATACGGCGCGAAGTTATTTCCGGATGATTCACATTGTCGACGAGCAGACCTACGGCCAAATCTCCCACCATAGCATCTGAATGCTTGAACTCAAGTCCGTCGACGTCATACTTACCTATGAAATTTGCTCCGGTGTTACGAAGCTTGTGATACATCTCGCCTACGGCATTGCAGAAAGTCTCTGTCATCTGTTCGTCGCCAAGTCCGAAGAACGCTACATCCTTACCGCGCAGGTCCACCATTTCGAGGCCATCCATAAACTCGGCCATATCGCCCTGCATGTCGCCTGCGCCCCATGTGCTGGTGCCTAAGATCAACACATCGTAATCTCCTACTGCCGACGGTGTGGTCTTGGCCACATCTTTTACATCTTCATTCTTTACATTTAGAGCCTTGGCTATTTCCGAGGCCACTTCAGCAGTATTACCGGTGGTAGTTCCGTAAAATATTCCAATCTTTTTCATATCAGTGGGTGTAATTAATCATTTTTCTATTTTTCTAACAAATCATGCCGTCCGATTGTTGAAAATATATCTTCTTTGGCATGACTTTTGTTAGTCACCGATATACACAACCGGTAGAAAACATCCTTTTTTATTCCATTATTTTGCATTAATCAAATTTTTTTATAATTTTACATTGAGATTTTCGTGGTCTACCGGCCATGGAAATCACAATGAAGTTAAAACCAACTATTACGTAATATGAACAACGATTTTAGAAATTATGCAGTGAAGCATCTTGGCATGAACGGCCTGGCACTTGACCAGTATATGAATGCCACTTCGACGTCCGCAGGCGGTGCGTCGAATGTCACATCTTCCTACATCTCCCCTACTATCATCGAAGAGCGTCAGCTCAACGTGGCCCAGATGGACGTATTCTCGCGTCTGATGATGGACCGCATTATCTTCCTCAGCACTGATGTCAATGACTATACTGCCACTGTGGTGCAGGGTCAGCTTCTGTATCTTGACTCTGTAGATCCCGGCAAGGATATTTCCATATATATCAACTCACCCGGCGGTTCTGTAATCGCTGGTCTCGGTCTGTACGACACCATGCAGCACATCAAGAGCGACGTGTCGACTATCTGTATCGGCATGGCAGCCTCGATGGCAGCGGTGCTTCTGGTGGCCGGTGCTCATGGCAAACGATTGGCTCTGCCCCACTCGCGTGTTATGATCCATCAGCCCCTCGGTGGCGTTCAGGGTCAGGCATCAGATATCGAAATCACCGCTCGTGAAATCCTTAAGTATAAGGAAGAGCTCTACAAAATTATTGCCGATCATTCAGGCATGTCGCTTGAGCGCATAGAGCGTGATGCCGACCGTGACTACTGGCTCACCGCTCCCGAAGCCAAAGAATACGGCATGATTGACAATGTGCTTTATCCATCGCATAATAAATAATTGATGGCTAAGAAAAATCAAAATACATTTGATCCCGTCTGCTCTTTTTGTGGCGAGGTGCCTTCAGGTGACAACCTGTTGGTGCCGAGCCCTATTTTTGGAGGGGCTTACATTTGTCTTGACTGCGTGCATAGGATTGACAATATGGTGAGCGAATTTCAAAATCTGGAAAAGGCTGAGGCATCAAAAGCAGGTGCCGGCAAAGCGACGCGCAAAGACAAAGGAAAAATCCCGACTCCACGCGAGATATGCGCGTTTCTCGATGAGTATGTGATAGGTCAGGAAGATGCCAAGAAGTATCTTTCAGTGGCCGTCTACAATCACTACAAGCGACTTGCTCAGGACAAAGACGACGTGGACATAGAAAAGAGCAATATCATAATGGTAGGCCCTACCGGCACCGGCAAGACATTGCTCGCAAAGACTATCGCCCGCCAGCTCGACGTGCCTTTCGCCATAGTTGATGCCACGGTTCTTACCGAGGCCGGATATGTGGGCGAAGACATCGAGAGTCTGCTCGTACGTCTGCTTCAGGCATGTGACTACGACGTGGCCAAGGCCGAAAAAGGCATTGTGTTTATCGACGAAATTGATAAAATCGCCCGCAAGAGCGACAATCCCTCCATCACGCGCGACGTGTCAGGCGAAGGTGTGCAGCAGGGACTTCTGAAACTGCTCGAAGGCAGTATAGTCAATGTGCCGCCGAATGGTGGACGCAAGCATCCCGAGCAGAAGATGATAGCCGTGGATACAAAGAATATACTCTTTATATGCGGAGGTGCCTTTGACGGAATCGAGCGTAAGATCGCTCACCGACTCAACACTCACGTGGTAGGATTCACAGGCACTGATACACGTGCCAAAGTCGACCGCGAGAATTACCTCCAGTACGTAGCTCCGCAGGATCTGAAGTCATTTGGTCTTATCCCTGAGATCATAGGCCGTCTGCCTGTACTTGTTCATCTTGATCCGCTCGACCGCGAAGCTCTCCTTAGAGTGCTTACCGAACCACGCAACTCTATAGTGAAACAATATGAAAAATTATTTGCTATGGACGGTATCAGACTTGAGTTCGCGCCCGAGACACTTGAATTCATTGTCGACAAAGCCATCGAATACAAACTCGGTGCCCGAGGATTGCGCTCGATAGTAGAGACGATAATGATTGATCCCATGTTTGAATCACCCTCTTCAAAGAAAAAAGAGCTCGTGATTACACGAGAGTTTGCTGAAGAGAAACTTCGTAATGCCTATTTCAACGAATAGAATTAATTAAAAAAACATCTCATCCTCACAATCCACAGTGATTCTTGCAAAAGAATCTCATTAGAATCCCCCTCGACACCCATGACATTAGTAAACAAATCAGCTCTCCACGTCGCACTCAAGACTCACTTCGGGTTTGATGCTTTCAAAGGCAATCAGGAAGCTATCATGACCAGTCTTCTTGACGGCAATGACGTGTTTGTGCTAATGCCTACCGGCGGAGGCAAATCGCTATGCTATCAGCTTCCGGCTCTGATGATGCCGGGCACGGCTATTGTGATTTCACCTCTGATTGCGCTTATGAAAAATCAGGTTGATGCGATACGCAATATCAGTGAAAAAGATCACGTGGCGCATTTCCTTAACTCATCGCTCACGAAATCTATGATCGATCAGGTCAAAAGCGATATTACCGGAGGTCACACCAAACTGCTTTATGTGGCTCCGGAGTCGCTTACCAAGGAGGAGAACATAGAATTTCTGAAGAGTGTCGAGATTTCATTTTTCGCTGTCGATGAAGCTCACTGTATTTCGGAGTGGGGTCACGACTTCCGTCCCGAGTACCGACGTATACGCCCTATCATCAATGAGATAGGCAACCGTCCGGTGATAGCTCTTACAGCAACGGCCACCCCCAAGGTGCAGCACGACATCAAGAAGAACCTCGGAATGCTTGACGCTACGGTGTTCAAGTCGTCGTTTAACCGTGAGAATCTCTATTACGAGGTTAGGCCTAAGACAGCTAATATCGACCGCGATATCATCCGGTTTATCAAAAACCACGAGGGGAAATCAGGCATAATATACTGCCTGTCACGAAAAAAAGTAGAAGAACTGACCGAAATACTTCAGGTCAACAACATCAAGGCGCTTCCCTATCATGCAGGAATGGACGGTGCAACCCGTTCAGCTAACCAAGACGCATTCCTTCAGGAAGACGTCGATGTGATAGTGGCCACGATAGCATTCGGTATGGGTATCGACAAGCCGGATGTAAGGTTTGTAATACACTATGAGATGCCCAAATCGCTTGAAGGTTATTATCAGGAGACCGGCCGTGCCGGTCGTGATGGTGGCGAAGGATTGTGTATTACGTTCTATTCGGCCAAAGATCTCCAGAAAATGGAGAAATTTATGCAGGGTAAACCTGTGGCCGAGCAAGAAATCGGTCGTCAGCTGCTGCTTGAGACTCAGTCATATGCCGAGTCAAGCATCTGTAGACGCAAGTCACTTCTATATTATTTCGGTGAAGATTTTCAGGATGAAAACTGTGGAAATTGTGACAACTGTTTGAATCCAAAGAAAAAAGTGGAAGCAAAAGACGAACTTTGTGCCGTCATAGAAACTGTGATGGCTCTGAAAGAAAAATTCAAGGCCGAGTAT
Source organism: Bacteroides sp. (assembly GCA_014802325.1). GTDB lineage: Bacteria > Bacteroidota > Bacteroidia > Bacteroidales > Muribaculaceae > Duncaniella. The sequence continues at coordinate 12,093 of JAAVCK010000027.1, read as the reverse complement.
GTCATAGACGTTATGCTGGGCCATGAGACACCCGACATCAAATCGTATCATCACGATGAGCTTGAAGTGTTTGGCTGCGAGGAAAAGAGCGACGACAAGTTGCTCGGCGCAGTAATCCGTCAGGCCATCATAAGCGGTTATCTTGAGCGCGACATCGAGAATTTCGGACTGCTGCGAGTGACAGACTCCGGCAAGAAATTCCTCAAGCGTCCCTGCTCGTTTAAAATTGTGGAGGATAATGACTTCAGTGAAGAGCCTGAAGAAGCCTCGGTGAAATCAGGCGCCTCATGCGCCGCTGACCCCGAATTATACAGCATCCTCAAAGACCTTCGCAAGAAGATAGCCAAGGAACTCAAGTTGCCGACGTATGTGATATTTAATGATGCTTCGCTTGAGGCTATGGCTACCACCTACCCCATATCTCTTGAAGAATTACAGAATATCCCCGGTGTAGGTGCAGGTAAGGCCAAGCATCACGGCGAAGAATTTATAAAGGTTATCAAGCGCCACGTCGAAGAAAACGAGATAGTGCGTCCCGAAGACATGCGTGTACGCAGTGTCGCCAATAAGTCGAAACTCAAGATTTATCTCATCCAGGCTATCGACCGTAAGATACCTCTTCCCGAGATTGCGAGAGCCAAGGGCCTTGAGTATTCCGAACTACTTGACGAGATAGAGGCCATAGTGTACTCGGGCACAAAAATCAATCTCAACTATTTTATCGACGAGGAAATTGACGAAGATACTCAGGAAGACATCTTCGAGTATTTCAAAGAAAGCGAGAGCGACGATATCAATGAAGCTTATAAGGAACTCGGCAGCGAATACAGCGAGGAAGATATAAGACTCGTAAGAATCAAATTCCTTTCGGAAATGGGTAACTGATTTATATCAAGTAATTTTCATGGGCAATATTATTGAATACACCGATGTGGAGCTTCACCGCAAGGATCTTGTGGTGATGAAGCATGTGAATCTTCAGATCCAGGAGGGTCAGTTTGTTTACCTTCTCGGAAAGGTCGGTTCCGGCAAGTCGTCGCTCATGAAATCAATGTATGCCGAAGTTCCTATATTTTCAGGTTCGGCATGTGTGCTTGATAATCAACTCGTATCCATGAAGCGTAGCCGCATTCCCTATCTGCGCCGCCAGATGGGTATAGTGTTTCAGGATTTCCAGCTGCTGCATGACCGCACGGCATATTCCAACCTTCTCTTTGTGTTGCAGGCCACCGGTTGGACTGACAAGACCGAGATGGCTGAGCGAATAGAAAAGGTGCTACGCAACGTGGGCATGCTCAACAAAAGCTATAAGATGCCCCACGAGCTTTCAGGCGGTGAACAGCAGCGAATAGCCATTGCCCGTGCCATGCTTAACAATCCGCGTATAATACTGGCTGACGAGCCTACGGGCAACCTTGATCCGGCTACCGGCGAGGCAATCGTGAGTCAGTTGCATGCCATTTCGCGCTCGGGTACTACCGTTATTATGGCTACCCACAATCATGGATTCGTATCGCGTTTCCCGGGAAGAGTCATGAAATGCGAGAATAAACAATTAATTGAAGAATCACTCTGAATATGTTGACTTACAATACACAACTAAAGCCGCTTCGTCTGCCCGAATACGGACGCAATATTCATCAGATGGTGGAATATTGTGTGTCGATTCCTGACCGTGAGGAGCGTAATGTGTGCGCCCATGCCATCATTCGTGCGATGGGTAATCTTTTTCCCGCTCTGCGCGATGATCCCGAGGCAGCTCCCAAACTTTGGGATCATCTTGCAATCATGAGCGAATTTCAGCTCGACATAGATTATCCGTATGAGGTTGTCACACCCGACAGTCTGCACACCCTCCCTCAGCCGGTGCGTTATCCCGGATCTTTTATACCCATGCGCCACTATGGCAAGATGATTTTTGATATGGTCGACAAGGCTACGTCGCTGCCCGAAGGAGAGGAGCGCGACGAACTTGTGGTGCTGATCGCCAACCATATGAAGAAATTACAGATGGCCGTGAATAAAGACGGGGTGGATGATGCAAAGATATTCAAGGATCTCGCTGAAATATCCCACGGTGCTATCCGGCTTTCTACCGAAACTCACTCACTCAACGATTATAAAATAGCCCCGGCACCTGCCACGGGTAAAAAGAAAAAGAAAAAATGATTCTGCCTGAATCCATTATCGACATAGCTACATTCAATAAACCTCATGGTGTAAACGGTGAGCTATCAGTTTCGGTCGACTCTGACGTTGACTTCAAGGAACTGAAATATATTGTCGTGGAACTCGATGGTATTTTCGTGCCCTTTTTTGTTGAATCCGTGCGCCCGCGCGGAGCTGCTTCGGTGCTTCTGAAGATTGACGGCATAAATAACGAGAAAGAGGCCATGAAACTTGCCCGCCATACCATATATGCGCTTAAGGATGATGTGGATTATGAAGAACCGACCGACGCCGACGGATTCTATGCCGAGGATATGATCGGCTTTAAAGTATCCGACAGCGACTCGGGCGAAATCGGCGAGATTACGGCGGTGAATGACCAGACAGATAATATTCTTTTCGTTGTGACCCGCGCCGACGGCTCGGAGGTATTTATCCCTGTGGCTGAAGAAATGATTGAGGATATCGATCCGGAATCCAAATCATGTATCATGAATTTGCCGGAAGGACTTCTTGACCTATAATTAGTATTGCAGTTATGAATGAATTTGACGAAAATACAGCAGCCGGCTATATAAACGCCGCACTTGAAAAGAATCATGGTGTGACTTATCCTGCCGACGAGATTATCAATATCATTGATATGATATGGGATTGGTATGACGAAAACGGATTCACTGACATTGATTTCGATGACGATTCCGAAGACGACGGTGATGCGGTGGCCGAGAAAATTTCAGCATATGTGAAAAAACTTCTCGCAAAAGATACCGATTCGCCTGTCGATCCTGCTCATATCCGCGATATTGTGGATGCTGAAATCAGCTATGAAAACTCTCTTGATCCGCTGGCATGAGATTTCTAACCGCCATATTGCTCACTCTTGCCTGCGCACTCGCCCTGTCAGGTAAAAGCGGTCACGATGATCCTTATCGGGATTACGACGAAGCGCTGTATATGGATCTTGACCTTGATTCCAATCTGGTGCTCCCGGCAGTCGATAAGAAAGCTCATCCCGGAGTATCGTCATATATGTATCGGGTCGCTACAGATTTGGCAAAGCAGAAATTTACGGTCGATCTTCTTCGCGATGACGAGGTCATTCTTGTCACTATCCCTTCCGACGAATTATTTCACCCTAACGATACCCTCCTGAGCCCCTCGGCTCCAGCCAGACTCTCTCCTATCTTCAAACTGCTTAATCCCGGCGACATGTTTAAGGTAACATATGCCGTGCATACTGATAACACTGGTTCAGAGTTTTACAATATGCAACTGTCGCATAAACGCAATGGCTCGATCTACGACTATATGCTCGATACCGTCAGCGACGATCAGATAGTAATTCCTTACGAATATGGTGATTCCGCGCCTATAGAATCAAATAATACCCGTCAGGGCCGTAAAGCCAACCGAAGAATAGAAATCTACCTGATTCCCGGTCCTAAAATGATCACACTCGCTCGCGAAGGTAAGTTGCGATAATGTATGTGAATTGATAATGAAATACAGGTCGCTTAAAATAGCCGTAATCATAGTCGTGGTGCTTCTATCGATTCTTGCTGCGTCTATGGCACTCGTGCTCCACGACCGAACTCTTGTTGACCGGTGGATTCCGATATGCGTATGTCTTGCAGCTGCGATTCCAGCCGGCTTTATTACCCGTAATGCTTTCAGAGCATTAACGGGGTTCGTATCTTCGACCGCCAATTTCCTTATTGCACTTGCGGCTTCATTTATCATATTATACGGATGCTTTTATACTGTCAATTACTATTGCGCTGACCACCATTCACAGACCGATGTCAGCGTAGCCGTGATTGCAAAATATTCAGAGGAGCATTATCGTGTAAAACGTGTTTCGCGCGGCCGCACCACCCGCGGTGAAAAATATATGGTGTACTATATGACCGTACTACTGCCCGACGGACGTGTGAAGAAAATGGAAATACCTGCGAAGCGTTACCGGAGCCTTCGTGTTGATTCTACGATAACTATCTCTTTAGAAAACGGATATTTCGGATTTCCGGTTATTAAGAATATATCTATACCCGTCAGAAAATACACGCGCGATTAGCCACACATACTTTTCAATTATCCATTATGTCTTTATCACTCACATCCAACGTTAAAAAATCGGCTCTCACACTTCTTACTGTTCTCTCAAGTCAGATTCTGATGGGCGGAAATGACGATTTCGCCACATCGTTCACAGAGGAAAATACCAATTACACACAGCATATAGTGACAGCCGACGGATGGTCATTGTCAAATTGCGGGATTAAAGATATTGGAGGTATCTTCGCTCCTACCCTTACCGGAAATACCGCATCGCCGGGTAAGATTACATCTCATATGATAGAGTCAGGTATCTCTTCACTTTCGTTCAACTACATGTGTTACTATTCCGATAAGATAGTGGATCTTACCGTTAATATTATTCAGAGCGATAACGTGGTTCGCACTTATCAGTTGTATAATGATGCCGTGACTCAGAAAGAGATTTACCGCTTTGCTGAAGAGGATATCGATCTTGATGGCGAACTTGTGATCGAGATCATAAATAATTCTCCGTCGGGTGCTGAGAGATACAATATTGATCGTGTATCTATTTGGAATATCTCGTGGACTGACTATGCAGGATCTGAGCATGCGATGACTCCTGAATGCAGCGTGATGTATCGCGACTATGAATACGGCGAAACTATAGAGTTTGACAATCCCGAAGGTGTCGACATATTATATTGTTTTAAAGGCATGCCCGACCATCGTAATATCTTCGCAGGCCCTTCGTGGCTTTCGGAAGACTATCCGGAAGAAGAACCCGAATATACTGAAGGTATTACCTACTCACATACTACTCACCCTCTGGTCTATCTCGGTCACCCTATAGAGGCCTCCTATGTTTCATATGCCGAAGGTAAGTTACCGTCAGAAGTAAAAACGATAAATATTATCAGCACCGGTATAAAGCCCGTAGTTTCCGGCGAAGAATCGCCTGAATATTTTGATCTCTGCGGCCGTCATGTCGCCAATCCGGTATCAGGTATTTTCATTGAACGTCGTGGCGACAGATATAATAAAATAATTCGTTGAAATATTTTGCTATCAGATTCACAATGAATAAACTTGCAGTTTCACTTATGGCAGTCGTTATACCGACAGCTAATCTATCGGCTGAGACTATTAATGTGCAGCTTACAAACTCGGTGACCGACCCTCAGCCCCTGACCGGTCTTGTCATGTGGCCCGATCAGGCTGAGGATCTGAATTCCACCCATGGTAAGAGTATTCAACTCGAATTTGCCTACTGTCTGCCATGCAATGTCGTGACCGGGTGTGAAACCGACGGAACGATAATTTATGACTGGCGATGGTTTGACGATATTCTTGCAGATGTGGCTTCGCGCGGACATCAGCTCATCGCTCGCTTCAGATACGAATATCCCGATTCAAAAGATGTCGACGGAAAGACAGCCGGCATGACAGCAGTGCCACAGTACATCAAGGAGCGCGATGATTACCACGAAACCTACAACAAGGTAAAAGGCGACGGTGCGACGTATTATGCCGATTGGAGTAACGCCGAACTTCAGCGCTTTACCAAGCAGTTCTATACTGACTTCTCGGCCCGATATGCCAATGATCCTCGCGTAGCTTATGTGGAAGTAGGCTTCGGTCACTGGAGTGAATATCATATATTCGGCACTACCTTGCAGCTCGGGAAAAACTTCCCTTCCAAAGAGTATCAGAAGGAGTTTCTGCAGCACTTGGATGAAGTGATGGATATCCCCTGGGGTATTTCGATAGATGCAGCCGACGATTCACTATCACCCATAACGGAGGATAATGAACTTATGCAACTCTCTTTCGGAAATTTCGATGACTCATTCATGCACAAGGACCACGAGATAGGAACATCTGACGGTTACAACGAAGAATGCTGGCTGGCACTCGGAAGTGACACCCGATGGCATAACGGATTCGCAGGGGGAGAAATCAGTTATTATAAAGACAGTGATCAGAAAAATTTCCTCAATCCGGCAGGAATGTACGGACACACGTGGGAGGAGCAAGCCGCCAAATACCACATCTCGTTCATGATAGCCAACGATGCCCCGGAGGGAAAATTCGGCACTGGCGAACGATTCAAGAGTGCATCCCTTGCCACGGGGTATCATTTTGCAGTAAATAGTTGCACTACCGACGGCACTACTACTGATATACTCGTGTCGAATGTCGGCGTAGCGCCAATATATCGGGACGCATATTTTGAAATAGACGGTGTGAGAAGCAACGAGTCACTGCGGGGCTTGCTTCCCGGACAGGAATTTCACGTCACCGTGCCTTGCGGTATAAAATTAAATGCTGATTACACTCCGGTTACTCTTCCGGCAATTGTGTCTGACCATATCCTACCTTCGCAGAAGATTCAATACGATGCTTTGTGCAGTTCGTCGGGAGTCGCGACAGTGATTGCCGATACGACCGGATCCGAGGAAACAAGTTACGATCTGTCTGGATACCGTGTAAATAATCCGGCCAAAGGACAGATTATTATCAGAAAAGGACAGAAATCAGTTTACTGATTGTACTACTAATGTATCGGATATGGCGATATGGCATAAGCTAATAGACGGTATCAAATCCTCTCTTAATGGCACGGAACGCGCTGACGATAAGAATCAACTGTCGGCAGCCACTCGCTATGCGATGATTGATGTGGAAGTCGGCGTCAACGACCTGAAGATTCATGATATAGGTGCATTAAAAGATGATGACTCAGTGTATCATGATGCTTCGAAAGAGGGGCTTGAGGCTTTCCTTGGAGATGTAGACTATATTTGCGGTCATAATATCATACATCATGATGCCAAGTATCTTTTTCCGGAAGGTATACCTGCGCGATTTTGTGCCGTCGACACGCTTTATTTCTCACCTCTACTCTTTCCTCAGCGACCGTATCACCGCCTTGTCAAGGATGACAAATTGATATGTGACCAGGTCAATAATCCGGTGAATGATTGCAAGAAAGCCCGCGATCTGTTATTTGATGAAATCTCTGCGTGGAAGCAATTATCCGAGGAGAAACGCCTGATCTATTCTACCCTCCTGCAAGGGCACGACGAGTTTAGTGGCTTCCTCAGACTTGTAAACGCTGCTTCCTCCGATAGCCGGAGCTTCACTGAACTGATCAATGAAATATATTCGGGTAGGATATGCCGCAATGCCGACATTGATCACCTGATAGAAAGATATCCTGTCGGCTTATCCTACGCTCTTGCTCTCATCGATGCCGACTGCGATTCTGTCACTCCGGCTTGGGTGTTATATAATTTCCCCGAGGTCGAGTACATAATGAAAAAACTGCGGCACACTAGGTGTGCCGGTGTCTGTGAATATTGTGCCTCAGGTTTAGATGTTCATTATAATCTGAAATCGCTTTTCGGATATGATAAGTTTCGCACCTACGAAGGCGAACCGCTTCAGGAACTTGCAGCCGATGCCGCTGTTAGAGGCAAATCTCTTCTCGCGGTCTTTCCGACAGGGGGCGGCAAATCTCTTACTTTTCAATTACCGGCACTTATGGCCGGCAATGCTGTCCACGGTCTTACAGTGGTCATTTCGCCACTGCAATCATTGATGAAAGATCAGGTAGACAATCTTGCCGATAGAGGCATATCTGATGCTGTCACCATCAATGGACTGCTTGATCCGATCACACGGGCACTGTCAATTCAGCGGGTACTCGACGGAGAAGCATCGCTGCTGTATATTTCTCCGGAGATGCTCCGCTCAAGGACTATTGAAAAGATTCTGCTTGCGCGCAATGTGGTCAGGTTTGTAATCGATGAAGCACATTGTTTTTCTTCGTGGGGACATGATTTCAGAGTGGATTACCTGTATATCGGAACGTTTATTAATAAATACCGAAAGAAGAAACAATGTGCCGAGCCGATACCGGTATCATGCTTCACTGCTACGGCCAAGCAGAAAGTTATTCAGGACATATGCGACTACTTTAAATCGACATTAAACCTCGACCTTGAATTATATGCCTCGGAAGCATCCAGGACAAATCTCCGATACTCGGTGATTCACGTCGAAAGCGATGCTGAAAAATATGTTAGGTTACGCGAACTCGTGGCAGAAGCGTCATGTCCTACCATCATATATGTATCACGCACCGCACGCACTAAGGATTTAGCGGCTAAACTGACCCGCGACGGACACAAAGCTCTGCCCTATCACGGACGAATGAATTCCGATGAGAAGATAGCCAATCAGGATGCCTTCATGTCCGGTGAGGTAAGTATCATAGTGGCGACCTCGGCGTTCGGCATGGGTGTGGATAAGAAAGATGTAGGACTGGTGGTGCACTATGACATTTCCGATTCGCTCGAAAACTATGTGCAGGAAGCCGGTAGAGCCGGACGTGACCCGAATCTTTCCGCCCGGTGCTATGTGCTTTATAGCGATAATGACCTTGACAAGCATTTCATTCTTCTGAATCAGACAAAGTTGAGCATAAGCGAGATTCAGCAGGTGTGGAAGGCCGTAAAAGATCTTACCAAAATCCGTCCGGAAATCAACTGTTCGGCTCTTGAGATAGCGCGACAGGCCGGTTGGGTAGACACTGTATCGGATATTGAGACCCGTGTACGCACCGCATTGTCAGCCCTCGAACAAAGCGGCTATCTCCTGAGAGGTAACAATGTGCCGCATGTATATGCTACGGGCATATTGGTCAAAAATATGGATGAAGCACGAGCCAGATTGTGCTCGTCACTGCTCTTCGGCAATGATGAGATCGAAGGAGCGGTAAGAATCATAAAATCTCTTATATCGCAAAAGCATATTTTAAAATCAAGAGATGCCGAAGCGGAGGCGCGAATAGACTATCTTGCCGATATACTCGGCTTGCAGAAAAGAGAAGTCATATCCGTGGTGCAGCGGATGAGACAGGAAGGGATACTGGCCGATAGTAAAGACATGTCGGCATATTTGCTCGATTCAGGCGACTCCCAGCGCAAATCACAAATGCTTCTCGAACGATTTGCCAGACTTGAACAGTATATACTCAACAATATTCCTGACGAAAATCTGCGCATATCGTGCAAGCAGCTTAATGAAAATGCTGTAAGCTACGGTATCACGTCTTCAAAGGAAAAAGATATTCGCACGTTGCTGTATTTTCTTTCCGTAAAGGGATATACCCGTAAGAAAGAAGATGCCGACCACAATCTCGAATTAAGTCGCCAGACTAATCTTGAGATTACAATCCGGCGATTTGAAAAACGGCTCGAAATTTGCCGCTTTGCGATCGATTGGTTGTATCGGCTTACGGATGACTCGGGAAAAGCCGTGCAATTTTCAGTGGTGGAACTTCACAACGATATCAAGTCAAGCCGTACCTCCCTCTTTGGCGCTACTGATGAAATTAATCTTGAAGATGTGGAGGAAGCTCTTCTCTACATGTCAAAGATCGGGGCGCTTAAACTCGACGGTGGTTTTCTCGTGCTATACAATGCCATGAATATCAAGCGTGTCAAAGACACCAAATCCAGATACAGGATGGACGATTACCGCACGCTCGATCAGTTTTACCGACTGAAAATCCAGCAGATTCATATTGTAGGTGAATATGCCAACCTCATGGTGCGCGATTACGAATCCGCTTTGCAATATGTCAAGGATTATTTCCGAATGGATTACAGAAAATTCGTGTCGAAATACTTCAATGACGGACGCGAAGACGACATACAGCGTAATCTTACCCCGCAGAAGTATCATCAGCTTTTCGGAAATCTATCCAAGCGTCAGCTCGAAATTATTTCTGATAAGACTTCACGGTGTATAGTAGTGGCTGCGGGTCCCGGCAGTGGCAAGACACGTGTGCTGGTACATAAACTCGCTTCGTTACTGCTGCTCGAAGATGTGAAACACGAGCAGTTGCTTATGCTTACTTTTTCAAGAGCTGCCGCCACTGAGTTCAAGCAACGTTTGATGGGACTGATAGGTAATGCTTCACATTTCGTGGAGATTAAGACTTTTCATTCTTATTGCTTTGATCTTCTCGGCCGCATAGGTAATCTCGAAGACGCGCGTAATGTAGTGTCGGATGCAGCTGATATGATCCACCGCGGTGAGGTAGAACCTAACCGAATAGGAAAGACCGTGTTGGTAATCGATGAAGCGCAGGATATGGGTAAAGATGAATTTGCCCTTGTCAAGGCTCTTATGTCGAATAACGAGGAGCTGCGCATAATCGCCGTCGGCGATGACGATCAGAATATTTTTGAGTTCCGTGGTTCGGACTCCGGATATATGTATCAACTCGCTCGACAAGACGGGAGCACATTGGTGGAAATGACTGAGAACTATCGTAGCGCACACAGTCCGGTGCGATTCGCCAATGAGTTTTCCCGCAAAATGTCAGGACGCATCAAGTCTTCGCCCATCGTGTCCATGAAAGATTCACCCGGAAGTGTGGAAGTGAATCATCATCGTTCAAAATGTCTTTACAATCCCGTTATAACTTCACTGCGGAAAAACTATGACCCTGCAAGCACCTCTTGTATCCTTACACAGACCAATGAGGAAGCTATAACTATTGCCGCGCTGCTCAATCGGCACGGAATCCCTTGCCGCTTGATTCAGTCGATGAATGGGCTGCGCTTCTGGAATCTTGCGGAAACGAGGTATTTCATGAAGAATATCGATAGAAACACCATCACTCCGCTTATCGACGACGAAGTATGGTCGAATATAAAGCAGGCTACATTTTCGTTATATTCCTCAAGCACTGCCCTACCGTATCTGAAGCGATGTATTGAGCAATTCGAGCAAACAAATAAAAAGAAATACCTGAGCGATTTTAAAGAATTCGTTTTTGAATCATCGGTTGAAGACTTTCATGATATAAGCGGTAATGATGTAGTGGTGTCAACCATTCATAAAGCCAAAGGACGTGAATTTGACGATGTATATATGATGATACAGGGCTGCTACACGCCTGACTCGGCTTTAATGAGACGGTATTATGTAGGTATGACGCGAGCCAAAAACCGGCTCTTCGTTCACACGGATAGCGATCTGTTTGCCGGTCTGACAGCTGATTGTTCCATCGACGACACTTCGGAATATGGCCGTCCCGACGAAATCGTGCTCCAAATGTCGCACAAAGATGTGTATCTCGAATTTTTCAAACGAAGGAAGCATGAGATACTTTCGCTCAGGAGCGGTGATACACTCATTTACGAAGACTATACTCTTTACACTCAGTCGACCCGCATCCCTGTAGCCCGACTGTCAATGAAAATGCAAGGTGCTATAAACGAATGGCAGAGCCGTGGCTACAAAGTCACTTCAGCAATCATTCGGTTCATTGTGGCATGGAGACCAAAAGACGCTCCTAAAGCAGAAAAAGAAACGGCCGTGATCATAGCGGATCTAACTTTAAAATCCACGCCTGAACTATTATGACCAATAATTCCCGACCATCGTCGTTTGGCTCGGATTGGGATAACCAACTGAATGAATCGTCCGTCAGCTTCGCTAATGATAAAATTTGCGGAGAAGGCGCGTCGTGTATTGTGTATGAGACCAGATTGGGCGGTTTGAGAGTGGCTGTGAAGAGACTCCGACAGGAAAACCTTTTATTGCTGTCAGATAAAAATTATTTAGGAGATATAAAATTAGGGTCTAATCGTGCAAATGGAGTCGACCCTAAATTTTAACGTGAGTTCAATATAGGAATCAGAATAAAGTCAGTTGATTATCAACGACGGACTCCCGAGATATAGACGAGGCTGTCTAACAACCAAAGTTAGGCAGTCTCTATTTTATACATAAATTCGGAAGATTCAGGCTGCATTTGCCACTTCCGAGATATACTTTGGGTAAAAGCTTAAATGAGGGTTC
>JAAVCK010000026.1 GCA_014802325.1 Bacteroides sp. | reverse complement strand
ATTCGCAAAATACAGCATAAGCTAAACCGAAGACCGCGCGAAAAGCTAAATTTTGATACTCCAAAAAATGTATTCTTCCGTTTAATCGCTAATTTTGCACTTGCCTGTTGAGAGTAGGATCTTCTTATCAACGGTTGAATTACATCTTTAATCCTCCAAATTTTTTGCCCGTATTAAAATTAATTATTATTTTTGCATAGATAAACTGCCGCAAGGCTGTTTGAATGACATTCGGAGTAGCGACCCGGTATCTTTGGTGAATCCACAGATAGAGGTCGCTATTCCTTATTATTATACTTGAGTTTCAAAAGAATCATATGACTGAATCCTGTGTAAGGAACACATACAGCATCATCATTATCGCTGCTCTTGTGGCAATGTGCAATACTATGCACTGTCATGCTCAAGAACTGTCGGATACCACTCTTTCCAGCGAGCTCAACGAGGTGGTAATTACCCGAAAGAGAAGCGGCACTCTGAAATCGGTCAGTGTCGAGAACAAATCTATTATAAACCAACTTGAACTCTTTAAGGCAGCTTGCTGCAATCTTGGCGAGAGTTTCACCACTTCGCCCTCGGTAGATGTGAGCTATTCTGACGCTGCTACCGGAGCCCGTCAGATTAAACTTCTCGGACTGAGTGGTACATATGTGCAGATGCTGACAGAATCAATGCCGGCATTTCGAGGTGCGGCTCTACCCTACTCGTTCAGATATGTACCGGGGCCATGGATGAAAAGCATATCGGTGTCGAAAGGCAGCAGCACGGTGAAAAACGGCTATGAATCTATCACCGGGCAGATCAACGTAGAGTATCTCAAGCCGCAGGATGAGCCTGGATTCACGGCCAACGCATATTTTGATACCGACATGAAACTCGAACTCAATGCCGAGGGAAACATCAAAATCAAAGAAGGACTTTCCACCGAACTGCTTGCGCATTTTGAAGACCGATTCGGCACACATGATGGCAATCATGACGGCTTTGCCGACATGCCCGATATCCGTCAGGTAAACCTCAACAATCGTTGGCAATGGCGCTCAGGCCGATACATATTTCATGGCGGCATAGCATTGATCAATGAGAAAAGCGAAGCCGGGCAGATATCCGACCACCGTCACGCCGCGGCGGATATGTCTGACCCTTATATTATTGACCTATACACCCGTCGCTACGAGGCATATATGAAGCACGCATATGTGATTGACTCAGAACGAAACGGTAACATTGCATTAATGGCTACGGCAAATATGCATCAGCTTGACGCCAACTTCGGCAGAAAAGGATATTGGGTAAATGAAAAGGACATATATGCCCGACTGATGTATGAAACGGATTTGAGCGAACATCATAATCTATCGGCAGGACTCAGTCTCAGTTACGATTATCTCGGGCAACACTTGAAAACCACTCATGACCCTGACTGTAATCCGGAGTATATCCGCGAGCGCGAGAGCGTGGGGGGAGCATATCTGCAATACACATTTACCCACAGCGACCGACTGACCCTTATGGCCGGACTGCGCGGTGACTACAGCAGCTATTATAAGTGGTTTATGACTCCGCGATTTAATATTAAATATACTCCTGTCGACGGGCTTAATCTCAGAGCCTCGGCCGGAAAAGGTTATCGCACCGTGCATCCTTGGGCCGAATATAACAATCTGCTTGCATCAGGGCGCACTATGGTTGTGGATCAGCTTAAGCAGGAAGAAGCATGGAACTATGGATTGTCGGCCGACTACACTCTATATGTCGGAAGCCATAAGTTGATACTTAATACCGAATATTTTTACACTGATTTCAAGTCACAGGCAGTGGTAGACTACGACACATCACCCGGCATGCTGACTATATCTCAACTCAACGGAAAGTCATATTCACATACATTCCAGGCCGACTTGACATGGGAATCGCCCTTCGGCCTTTCTGCGACAGGCGCATACCGACTTAATGATGTGAAATCGACTTATGGCGGCAAACTTCTGGAAAAGCCTCTTACAAGCCGATATAAGGCTCTTCTGACTGTGACATATTCCACACCGTTAGAGCTATGGCAGTTTGATGCGACTTTTCAGATGAATGGCGGCGGCAGATTGCCTGCCCCTTACATGCTCCCCGACGGCAACATGAGTTGGGGAACGCGCTTCAAGGCATTTCCCCAACTGAATATACAGGCCACCCGCTGGTTCCGTCATTTTTCCATATATGCCGGAGGAGAAAATCTAACGAATTTCAAGCAAAAAAATCCCGTGGTGTGGAGCCATGATCCATGGAGCGAATATTTTGAACCCACCACCGTATGGGGTCCTATCCACGGTGCTATGGCATATGTGGGTATCCGCGTCAATTTCGGAAGACTATAATGTTGAAATTATAATATATAAACTTAAATAGTAAGATAAAATGAAAAAACTTCTCTTATTTGGCTTGATTTGTCTGACAGCCCTTATTGGTTCGGCCAAAGACCTGAAAACTTTACGAGTCACCACACTACCTCAGATGTCGTGCTCCAACTGCGAAAACAAGATAAAAAAGAATATCCGCTTCGAGAAAGGCGTACATCAGATTTCCACCGACCTGAAAGGTCAGGTTGTAACAGTGGTATATGATGCCGACAAGACCGATGAAGAAAAAATCATTAAGGCATTCGACAAAATCAAATATAAAGCCATCATACTTGATGAGGGTCGTAATTCCGCAGCTGCCGACTCATGCCGGAATTGCAGCAAGACTACCGGTAAGAACTAAAGAATAAAATATCCTCGTCAATGCAAAACATTGAATTACTTGAAGCGATAAGAGACAAAGGGTTGAGAGGCGAAAGCATCACTCACGATGAAGCAGTGCGCGCCGCACAATACCCCGATCTCGATGCGTTGTGTGATGTCGCGAATGAAATTTGTCGTCACTGGCAGGGCACGGATGTCGACTCTTGCTCTATCGTAAATGCGCGCAGCGGACTGTGCGGCGAAGATTGCAAATGGTGCGCTCAGGCCACGCGTCACCACACCGGATGCGAAACCTACAATTTTCTCGATGACAACGAAGTGCTTCGGGCTGCCGAAGCCAACGACCGAGCAGGGATACGGAAATTTTCGCTCGTAACGAGCGGTCGTACCGTTTCTAAGCATGACCTTGAGAAATTCTGCGCCACCTACAGCCGTCTCACCAAAGAGACCAATCTGTATTTGTGCGCATCTATGGGACTGCTCGGCGAAGAAGAGATGAAAATGCTTAAGGATGCCGGCGTAAAGCGCTACCACTGCAATATGGAAACTTCCTCAAAATTTTTCCCAACCTTGTGTACGTCCCACACTCCTGACGACAAACGGCGCACTATAGCAGCCGCCCGCAAATGCGGTCTGGAAGTATGCTCCGGAGGCATCATAGGTATGGGTGAAACAATGGATGACCGCATAGATTTCGCATTTGAGCTGGCAGAGCTGGGAGTAGATTCAGTGCCTATCAATATCCTCAACCCCATTCCGGGGACTCCTTTGGAGCATACGCCCTTGATCAGCGAGGAAGACATCATCCGCACGGTTGCACTGTTTCGCTTCATTCTTCCCACGAAATCACTCCGGTTTGCCGGAGGACGCATGCGTCTCAGTCACAAATCCATGCTCCGCATTATGACCGGCGGAATGAACGGCGTGCTTATGGGTGACATGCTCACTACTGTCAGCAACACTATAGCCGACGACCGCAAACTCTTCCACGAAGCAGGACTCAATTTCTGAATCGGCCTGCTATCATCGTACGTGATAGCGAAGCTACGTAGATAAACTCTTTTAACTTTTGCAGCGCGTCAGGGCTTGAACCTTGACGCGCTACATTTGTTTTTTAGATAGAGTCAACTCAATAACAATAATCTATTATGAAAAAATTCTTATATCTGCTTTTGGCATTACCGGTCCTCGGATTGCTCGCCGCTTGCGACGACGATAATGATCTGCCGCAGGCTACCGTACAACTCACTTATGAAGGAGCCGTAGATGTCGACGGAGTGTTATACATAGTTCAGGGTGAACCGTTCTCCATCACTTCAGTATATGCCGTACCCGCTCAGGGCACCGGCAATGCCCTTGTGGGTCGGGTGAACTATTCGCTGGACTATGAATATATCGGTACTTCCGACGTAATGCCCTATGGCATCACATTTGACACCGAATTTATGCCACTCGGAAATCATCTGCTTCAGTTGTCAGGCACACTCGCGCAGGAAGATAAAGCACTCGCAACATTCAATCTCTACTATAAATTAAAAATAGTGGCGTCGGCCGAAGAAATTCCCGGCTATGGTGATAATACCACCGAAGGCGGCACTGTTGTGAATACCGTCAATCCGGCGGACTGATAATTTACCCGTTCTCCTTAATTCTCAGCTGCAATCCCCACCGGGGTTGCAGTTTTTTTACTAAATTTGCCGTCGTGAAAATCAAAATCAAAAATATGGTATGCCGCCACTGCGTGGCTAAAGTGGCTGAAGTGGCGTCCTCGATTCCCGCTCTGAATCTCCTCGGAGTGGAACTTGGAGCCGTAACGGTAGAGGGCACTCCTACAGATGCCGACATTTCGCGCCTCGACGACGCTCTGCGCAAAGAAGGGTTTGAAGTGATACGCTCGCGCGATGAAGAGATGGTGGCCGACATAAAGACCCGGCTTATAGAACTGTCGCGCAACATTGATGGCATCCGCGTTGATATTCCATCGCTGCTAAGCGATGCGCTCCACGCATCGTATCGCACCATCTCGCGCACATTCGCTGCCATCGAAGGGCGCACCATCGAAAACTATTTCACCGCTCTCCGCATCGAACGAATTAAAGAATTACTGCTCGACGATCAGTTACCGCTCAGTGAGATAGCCTATGTCACCGGATTTTCGTCAGTGCCGCATCTGAGCAGCCGCTTCAAGCAGGCCACAGGTATGACTCCTACTCAATTCCGCGAGATGGGACGACGCACTCCTCTGCCCGAAGTATAACACATTGGCAAAAATCTGTAACAGATTCAAGGGGTGTATGCAGTAATTTTGCACTCGTAAAATAAGTACAGTGTAAAAATACCGCCATGACCTTTTTAGATTCTCTCTTATACATGCTCAACGAGATGTCGCCATACATACTGCTCGGCTTTCTCATAGCCGGAGTGCTTCATGCATTTGTGTCACGCGAGACCTTTGCCCGCCATCTCTCCGGCAACAATCTGCCATCAGTAATCAAAGCTGCCCTTATAGGTGTTCCTCTTCCGCTGTGCTCATGCGGAGTGCTTCCTACGGCCATCGCCATGCGACGCAATGGTGCATCGCGCGCAGCTTCGTCGGCATTTCTTATCTCCACACCTCAGACGGGAGTTGATTCAATAGCGGCCACGTGGTCACTCCTCGGGCCGGCATTCGCAGTGCTTCGCCCGGTGGCGGCTCTTGTCACCGCCGTGGCAGGTGGAGCTGCCGTAGGCACTACCGAACGTGGTGAATCCTCGGCCGAAACTTGCTCTTACGCACCCGATGCAACCGACAGCCGTCACTCGACATTCGCTGATAAGATTATTGCCTCCTTGCGCTACGGTTTCGTGGATCTGGTATCGAGCATAGGCCTGTGGCTTACTGTCGGGCTGATTATCGCAGCGCTCATCACCGTATATGTGCCCTCCGACTTTTTCGCCATACTCGGCAATCGCCCCATACTTTCCATGATATTAGCCCTGTTGGTAGCGGTGCCGATGTATGTGTGTGCCACCGGGTCAATACCAATCGCGCTCTCACTTATGCTCAAGGGCCTCTCTCCCGGCACAGCATTTGTGCTTCTGATGGCCGGACCCGCCGCCAACTTCGCGTCATTCACCCTCATATCCCGTGAGATGGGACGCCGGGCCGCTACGGTGTATCTCGGCTCAATCATTGCCGGAGCCATGGCTATGGGTCTCGCTATCGATTACTTCATGCCCGCTCATTGGTTTGCCATAGGTCAGAGCGAAGCTATGCACGGAGCGTGTCACCACGAGTTTAATACATTCTCCACCTTCTGCTCAGCCATACTTGCTTCTCTGCTCATATATTCGCTTATACGCCGATTCTATAACCCTCAAATTACTTATACCGATATGACTAAAGAATATATCATCACCGGGATGAACTGCCCCCACTGCCAGAACGCAGTAAAGAAAGCTATCGCAGGCGTTGACGGTGTCAACACCGTTGAAGTAGATCTTCAGGCCGGAATCGCTACGGTTGACGGCAGAGCTGACCACAGCGCCGTGATCGATGCCGTGCATGCCGCCGGATTTGAAGCCCGCGAGAAATAATTCGGATTTTTTCATTATCTTTGCCGTATAACTCATAATTCAACTTTTCACTATGGACGCTTATGATCAGCTCGTCAACCGCATCAGCGCCGCTGTAGAAGAATTTATAGCAGGCGAAGAGCTTTACGACGACGATACTCAGATTGAAATCAATCCCTCGACACTCGAAGTGAAATTAGTAGACGGCGATACTGACAATGATGATCTCGACTACTATTCAGTAATGGACCTCGTGACCATGCCCACAGACGATTCAGGCCGTTGGGCTGCCGACGACGACGCCATAGAGAGTGTGGCCGGGGAGTATTTCGAAGATTGATTCAAGTCTGACCCGAAACATTTCAATCCACCTGCATGCATTTGTGCGGGTGGATTTTTTAGGTAAAAATTTAAAATGTTAAATTTTCACCTAATTTTAATTAAATGTGGATTTTTTTAGCGCTTCGCCATATAACATTGCACGATTTTTGCCGTCATATAGTATAAAAAGTCAAAACTAATTTTAGCCTTAATCAATTATGAAATTAAGCAACAAGATCATCCTGCTTGCAACCGGTTCGGCAGTGCTCGGCTCGGCTGTCACCACATTTGCTTTCCGGCAATCTATCAATGCGTCTGTACCCGTCACTGACAATGTCATAACCGATACAGGAGCAGCGGCCGGATATTACCGAGTCAATTCCCCTATCGAAGCATCTAAAGCCGATTTCACCACGGCGGCTGAAAACACTATCAACGGTGTAGTCTCCATCAAGAGCTTCGTCACACCACGATACCAGTCGCGTAATCAGGGCGGATATTTCAATGACCCTTTCTTTGAATACTTCTTCGGCAGTCCGCAGCGCAGCCAGCCTCAGCAGCAACCCGACCAGCCCAAACAGCAGCAATCCGGTTTAGGCTCAGGTGTCATAATAAGCGCTGACGGTTACATCGTGACAAACAATCACGTAATCGATGAGGCCGAGCGTCTGGAAGTAACTCTGAATGATAACCGCACATTTGATGCCACGGTAATAGGAACGGATTCGTCCACCGATCTGGCTCTTATAAAAATTGATGCCACTGACCTTCCTGTCATTCCTATAGGCGACAGCGAGGAACTAAAAGTAGGCGAATGGGTGCTTGCCGTGGGCAATCCTTTCGGCTTCACATCCACCGTCACCACCGGTATTGTATCGGCCAAGGCCCGCAGTATATCCGGTGTATCCCACTCGCGTCCTATGGGCATAGAGTCATATATCCAGACCGACGCCGCTGTCAACCCGGGCAACTCGGGTGGTGCGCTTGTTAATCTCCAGGGCCAACTTATAGGCATCAACACAGCTATATATTCACAGACAGGCAACTATGCCGGCTATTCGTTTGCCATACCCACTTCCATAGTCAAGAAAGTGGTAGGTGATATTCGCCAGTATGGAGCCGTGCAGCGTGCGGTACTTGGTGTATCTATTCAGGATCTCAACAATGAAGTTGCGCGCGAACATAACATCACCTCCGTCAGCAAAGGTGTATATGTAGCTCAGGTGGCAGATCGCTCCTCGGCTCTTGAAGCCGGAATAAAGGAGGGTGACGTAATAGTGAAGATCAACGGTGTCAATACCGACAATGTGGCTCAGCTTCAGGAACAAGTTGCGAAATACCGCCCCGGCGATACCGTGAAAGTGACTTACGTGCGCGACAATAAGGAGCACACCGTAGAGGTCAAGCTCCTCAATACCCACGGCACTACCAAAGTGACAAAACCAGGTTCGATCGACACTCTCGGCGCTGAATTTGCAGCCGTCGACGACGATACCCGTCGCCTGCTCGGCATATCGGGCGGTGTGCAGGTCAAGAATCTCTCTGACGGACACATGCGCGACGCAGGTGTGCAGAAAGATTACATCATACTCTCCATCAACAATGTGAAGGTATCCTCTCCTGCCGACGTAGAGAAAATCTATCGCCAGATAATGAAATCAGATGACGACGACAAGCTCCTCGTGCTCCGCGGGGTCTATCCCTCGGGACGCACTAAAGCCTATCTCGTGAATCTCGGAGAAGAATAAAAATTACAACTCTTGAATAGTATTACGCCCGGCGTGCACCAATCCATCGCACGCCGGGCGTAATCATTTTTTTCATCGCCTGCTCTCACCTGTCGCGGCGCGACAGTAAAACCCATATCACCACAGGCGCCCCTACGAGCGGGGTCACTGCATTGAGCGGAAGTGCTGTCTCGGCGGGCAATACGCAAAGCAGATTACAAAGCAGCGCCACACACGCACCGGTTATCATGGTAGCCGGTAGCAGACTGCGGTGAAGATCAGTCCGGAATATCAGTCGGGCTATGTGAGGCACTGACAAGCCTATGAATGCCACGGGCCCGCAAAAAGCAGTGACGGTAGCGGTAAGCAGTCCGGTAGCCAGCAGAAGGATATTGCGCAGCCGGGTTACGTTAAGACCCATATTTCGTGCATATCCGTCGCCGAGCATCATTATGTCAAGCGGTTTTACCAATAGGAGCGACATTAAGAGTCCGGCTACAGACAGAGATGCAAAGAGCGGCATGCGCGCCGTGGTGACGTCGGCAAAACTGCTCATGCCCCACATCACATAGCTCTGCACACCCTCGGCAGTCGACAGAAAGTTAAGCATCATGATCACCGACGAGGCCAGATAGCCTATCATTATACCGGTAATAAGAAGCATCAGCGTGTTTCTAAGCAATGAGGATAGGCCGATAAGCACACCCATTATGGCAATACTGCCGGCAAAAGCGCCTGCCACCACCGCTACATAACCCTGCAGCGACGTCAGGCCAAATCCCACGCTTCCGCCCATGAGCAGCATCACTACGGCCACTCCCAGTGAAGCGCCGGAATTTACGCCGAGCACCGACGGTCCGGCAAGCGGATTTCTGAAAGCGGTCTGGAGCATCAGTCCGGTCACTGCGAGCGAACTGCCGGCCAACACAGCTGTAACTGCCATAGGAAGACGCGACTTCAATATTATGAATCGCTCTATCTCCGAGCCTCCGTCGCCGATAAGTATATCGAGAACCACAGACGCCGGTATGTCCACAGCTCCTATAAATAGATTCAGCACGAAAAGCACCACCGCTGATATTATGACCGCTGTAAATTTCACTGCAACTTATGAAAAAACCGAGGAGACGCTACGGAGTCAGACATCTCCGGATGAATTACTTTAATCAGATCATCGAGATATACCGACGGATGGAAAGGCATGACGGAGAAATAATCTTCTTCAGCCGAATTAGCCCCCCATACATTTCCATTGCGAAGAGCATCTACGGCTGTATAAAGATCATTGTCGCTCTTTAGTTGGCCTATGGTCAACGGGGTAGGCTGTGAATATCTTATAAGCCATATAGGCGAGTCGCCGGCGGTATGTATTACTTTTTCACCGCTTAGCGAGATACTACCTCCATCGTGATAGATATCAAATGGATTTTCGCCACCTGCATCACTGATAAATTGTGAGGTGGTGGATTTTTTGCCGGGTACGTACCAAACACCGCCGTACATAGTATCAAGCAGCACTCGTGGACGTACAGTTGCGGCCGATGCTTTTTCCTTGAGCGCGTTATATCTGCCTTCTTCGGCTTCAAACATGCGGGAGGCCTCGTCAAAACGGCCCGAGAGCAATCCATAAAATTTCACCCATTCGGCACGTGCCAAAGGCGAAATTTCCATATAGTCAGCACATTCGATCAACGGAATACCCAGCTGACCGAGTTTGCCGTAAGATCCGGAATTCTCATAGGGCGACACGAGCACCCCGTCGGGTGCAAGCGCGATAATTTTTTCAATCGAAGGAGCGGTATGCATGCCGCAATCTGTTATTTCGCCTGCTCGGATTCGGGATATTACCGTAGAGTCCGTAATATAGGGCACGTCGGTGACTCCTTTTACTATATCCTCAGCGCCGAGTTCGCGAAACAGATCGGTATGAATGGTCGAATAGACTACAGCCCGCTTCAGTGGCGTCCTTACTACTGTGCCTTCAGGTATGTCTCCCGGAATTTCAGCAGTGTCGGGTACGAGGATATAAGTATGAAGTGTAGTGGTTGTGTCCCACGGATTGGTGATTGTCACCCTATCCCATCCGTCGCCACGATCTATACTGAGCAGCGACGCATATTTGAGTTCGAGAGGTGTAGAGTCGACATGCGAATCACCGGAGCTGCCGCTGCCGCACGAGGCGGCAAGCAGCATCAGCACCGGAAGCAGAAAAGAATAGTTTTTATACATTATCTATCCATAAATACCATTGCACGGGGATTCTGACCGCCGCAGTCAAATTTCTCAACGAAAGTACCGTTGCGACGGAAGCGGTAGACGTCGCCGTTGCTATAGGTATAATATGTGGTATTGATATAGATATCGCCGGTCTCATCGTCGACAGCCATAGAGTACACGCTTGCCGATGCCAGTTCGGCGGGAGCATTGCGGAGGAATGAAGTATTGCTAAGCGAACCGCGCTTTATATCATAGCTGTAGAATGTATTGGTGGTAGTAAACGGAGTGGTGGTATAGTCAGTGCGTGAGTCAACGAGATAGAGCACATCGTCATCCTCGGCCATATCGGTAGCATATCCTATTACGGTAACTTTATTGTCGTTGCGAGGTTCTACCATCTGTAATACATAGCTTTCCTGCGAATAGTCGTTGGATATCACGAAAATCTTATCGTCAGCTTCGAGCACACGGTTGGGATTGGATGTGACCTTGATTGAAGGAAGCTGAGTGAAGGTGCGGGCATCCACCACGATGAGCTCGTCGAGATATGTATACACACCGTCGATTATAGCATAAGAGTTAGCAACATAGATTTTACCGTCTTCTACCACGATATCTTCGAGATTGCTGCCGGTAGTGGTGAGCTTTGCCTTCACTTCGAGAGTCCGGGCATCAAACTTGGCAACCACACCGCCATAGAACGATGCGTAGATAAAGCCGTTGTCAGCATCGATCGATCGGATACCGCCCCGGAAGTCAGCATCTGAGGCAAACTCTTTGCGCACCATCTCTACGCCTGCGGAGTTGAGACGTGCGAGGTAATTCGAGCCATAAACGGCCACATACATGTCGTCGTTGTACTCTATGAGATCATTTCCGTTGTCGCCGAGCTGAACACCATTCTGAAGTTTGAATATATCGGCAATAATATCGCCCGATTTATCAGGGTTATAGTATGTTATATTGGCATTGTTCATACCCATAGTACCTTCATTGAGTATGAAAACTCGATTATTGCCAAGGACAACCTTTGAGCCGTTGTCATCGAAATCATTGTCATCGCTGTCACTGCACGAAGTAAATACTCCGGCCACAGCCGCAAGAGCTACGAATGAATACTTGAAATTTGCTAAGTTCATGTTGTTTATATTTTGGATTTGTAATTAGAATTTCACACTTGCTGTAAGCCGCCACGAGCGTCCGGGCATAGGATAATATTTTATCACTTCATAGTGGGCGTCGGCGAAATTTATCAATTCGCCACGCAGTGTCACCGTCGTTTTGCCAAAGTTGAGTTCCCGGCTCAGCGTAAGGTTCTGCTCAATATATCGCTTGATGAGATTTGCAGGAATATTCTGCGACATATAGTATTTTTGACCCACACCCACAAGTGAATATCCTACTGTGAGCCATGGCGTGGCCACTGTCAGTCCCGCATTTCCGCTGTTGCGGGGGGTATATGGGAGCTGCTGTCCATAGTTTTTAGTGGTTTCAGATGTTTTATCCAGAGCTTTCTGATGGGTAAACGACCCTGTAACTGACAGGTTGATACTGCGGGGTAGACGAACCGACGCCGCGAGTGTGACATCGAAACCGCTGATGGTGACTCGGCCGTAATTTGCCATGTGCCACGCATATGTACTCGGAAACGCCACAATCTTGTCGCGCACGGTATTATAATATGCGTCGGCAGTCACGGTCACATAGTCGAGCCACGAACCTAACGACCGCGTATATGTCAGCCCGAAGTCATATTCCTTAGCGCGTTCGGGGCGAAGGTTTACGTTGCCCAGACGCTCGTAATAAAGATCGTTGAACGACGGCGCTCGAAATGAATCCTTATACATGGCCCTCACGTAAAACTCCTCTGACGATACAGGCCGATATGCTACCGAAACCGAGGGTAGAAGACGCTCAATATCTCCGGGTCTTTCACCTGCCCTCACACTTTCGGTGATAAATGTATTGACAAGAGTAGCCGTGAGATCAAGCGGTCCGGGTGTCCAACGGGCGCTCAATGCCGTAAGCGAAGTTAAGCGACGGGGATACGGACACTCTCCCATCGTGCTCGACAGGGTATTGTAATATCCATCCTGCGCCGCGGAGACCGATAGATTTCCCGTAGGTCTATACTGCGCTGAAGCCGACAGCATCACCTCCTGCTGGAGATGAACGCTCTTGTAGATTCCTCCCTCAAACTGATTGCCTTTCTCACGGTCACGGTTAAATCCGTAATTATATTTTGCGGTGGCACGCAGTCGCCATTTCGGCGATAACCGCGTGGTGAAAACTGACTGAATGAATGCGTTTCTATCCCACAGCCGCTCGGTTGACACCGGATTGTAGAGAGTCAGCGCTCCCGGCAATCCGCGGAGCGAGGAGTAATAATATGCCTTTATCTTCAGTTCGGTCCGGTCGGAAGGCGTATAGAATAAGTTGGCCTCGCCTTGCCACGAAGTTATGTCGCTATTGTTGCGGCGCTCGGTCGAGACTGCACTTCCGTTGACCAATCGGTATGGATAATTACCGTCTGCCCGACTGAAGCTACCGTCGACCGCACCGGTCCATCTGTCGGAAAATCTCTGCCACCAGCGGGCCGAAGTGTTGACATAGCCAAAAGAGCCGCCCTTCACCTCTACCCTGCCGCCGAAATTCCGCCCACGGGTAAAACTCGGGCGTGCGGTGGTGATATTGAGCACGGCTGCCGACGAATACATACGTGCTGGCTGGAGAGGATCACTATCCTGTCCCACCGCAAGCGAAAGCATCTCAACATTGTCGAGCGAAAAGCGTCCTATATCTATCTGTCCGCCCTGGCAGTTGCTTACAGGGACTCCGTCGTAAGCCACACCCGTATGTGCAGCTCCCATGTTGCGCACCGACACGGTCTTCAATCCGCCCATTCCGCCATAATCCTTCACATTTACTCCGGCAAAGCGCCTCACGGCATCGGCAAGGTCGTTAACACCGATAGCCGCAAGGTTATCGGTATAAAGCATCTGAACAGGTGTACCGGATGTGATCTTCGTCGTGGGGCGACGTGCTGTGACCGTTACGTCAGACAACACGAGCGAATCGATGCTCTCCTGGGAAAACATCGGAAGCGATCCGGCTATCGCGAGAAATGATAAGCCAATTCTGACATGTAATTCTGCCATTGGTCGTTGATCTGTTTTATTTCCCGAAAACGTCAAACTTATTTTAACTGATCTCAGGCAGGTCTTCCGACTTCTCCATCAGCAGCAACCTTCCCGTCAGATTAACGACAGTGGCTCACATCTAAGTGAATGCTGCTGAATCCTGCGCACATATATCGCAGGCAAGAGTCACGGCAGCGGGTCTGTCCGGGATTTTCACCCGGTTCCCTTTTCATTGCGTGGTGCAAACCATGAAACCGGTGGCAAAGTTATTACATTTTTCCCAAAATGCAAAAAAATTTCACCGTCGGTGTCTTAATCGGGCGCCCTGCAACAACTGGCGCGTAGTGTCGTAAACAAAAAACATCAGAGCCATACCTATGAGAGCTATTACAACCCATCCCAATACCGGCGTGTACGGTAATATTTCGGGCGTGGAGATGTGTGAAGATACTTTGTCGATAACAGCTGAAATATTCGGATAACATATCGCCACAATGATTCCGAATATAAATCCGGCAACAGCAGAGGCAACCACCGCTATACGGTTGCGCCGGTGCATGGATTCGAGATGCTGCTTGACTGGTTCTACTGTATCAAGCCTGTTTTCAAGGCGCGTCATGAATAGTTCGGCCGACTTCATTTCCGGATCAAAGTCAGCGAACAGACGCGACAATTTATCGTCGTTATTGCTTTTCATAATCATTCATTAAGTCTTTAAGATGTCGGCGGCCTCGGGTAAGGCGTTGCTTAACAGCGTCGACGCTTGCGCCCGTAATGTCGGCTATCTCTTTCAAATTGTAACCCTCCATATAGTGCAGCAACACGGTTGTTCGCTCAGACTCCGTAAGTTGTTCGAGCGCCACATACAGAGCCTGGTATTCAAATCCGCCATCAGTATGCTCCCGGGATGCAATAGCCTCAGCTTCCGATAGAGGTGCATCTATATGAAGTTTTCTTCTGGAAGTAAGAAAGGTATTGTAGGCTATGCGGTAGATCCAAGTAGTAAATTTACTGTCTTCCCTGAACCCGTCGCATGCCAGATATGCCTTCAAGAAAGTATCCTGCGCAAGATCATCGGCCATCTCTGAATCACCGCAGCAGAGGGCAGTCAGAAAGCGTCGTACCGCTTTCTGATTGCTCTCCACGTATTTTATGAATTGTCGACGATCCATTCTTACGACTTGCCTTAGTAATTCTTAATCTTTATGTCGGCCATCTGTTTCAAACATTTTGCTTGAAACACGATATACTATCAGGTAAGCCACACCTATCGCAATAGATATTGCACCGGTCGTCCAGAAGCCTGCTACCTCATCAGATACCCATTCATTGTCATGCCAATAGACAAAACCTATTATAATCAAAAACACACCGCCAATAGTAAACATGCAACCTCTCAGCAGATTCTTCAACACGATATCTTTTTCAGATCTGTCTTGCGAGGCATTACGCAATCCCATGATTACTTTGTCCACATCCTGCACGGAGTTGCTCTCTACTGCTTTCTTAATAATTTCAGCATTTTTGTTATCACGATTGATTTTCCATCTTGTCACCAGCCATACTACCATGACAGGAAGAACCACCACAATAAAAAGGGGCACTATTGCTTTAGCGATGTAATAAGAAAAGTATTCCATAAATTAAATGTTTAGATTGTTTTGTAACTGTATGACTAATAGTGAGGGCGAAAGGTGACATTGCCGTGGGTAAAAGTAACACTTTTTTTCGGGCAATCCTACACTTTCCCGATTTTTTCAGAATCAGAAATCTTACATTTTGTTTGATAATTTAAATATTTTAACTACCTTTGCAATCGATTTAACCGAAACGGTTACAATTTACTAAATTCTCACAGCAAAAACAGCTAATAATGAAAGCGAAAGAAGTAATCGCAGATTTACACCGCCGGTTTCCTCACGAACCGGAGTATCTTCAGGCAGTGGAAGAAGTGCTCACCTCAATAGAGGATGTTTACAACGAGCATCCCGAGATGGAGCGTTATAACCTTGTGGAGCGTCTTTGCATCCCCGACAGAATTTTCTCATTCCGTGTATCGTGGGTCGACGACAAAGGTAAAGTTCACAATAACATGGGCTACCGTGTGCAGCATAACAATGCCATAGGCCCGTACAAAGGCGGTATTCGCTTCCACTCATCGGTCAACCTCTCTATTCTCAAGTTCCTCGCTTTCGAACAGACATTTAAAAACTCTCTCACCACACTGGCTATGGGCGGCGCCAAAGGCGGTAGCGACTTCTCGCCACGCGGTAAAAGCGATATGGAGGTGATGCGTTTCTGCCAGGCCTTTGTGGAGGAATTGTGGCGTCACATAGGTCCTGACACTGACGTGCCCGCCGGCGACATAGGCGTGGGCGGCCGAGAGGTAGGATATATGTATGGCATGTATAAGAAAATGGCTCGGGAATTTACCGGGACATTCACAGGCAAAGGACTTGAATTCGGCGGTTCGCTTATCCGCCCCGAAGCTACCGGCTACGGCAACGTATACTTCCTGCTTGAGATGCTCAACACCCGCGGCATAGACATCAAAGGAAAGAAAGTGGCAATATCCGGCTCGGGCAACGTGGCCACATATACAGCCAAGAAACTGCTTGAACTCGGAGCAAAGGTCGTGTCGATGAGCGACTCTGACGGCACTATCCACGTGCCCGACGGCCTCACCGACGAACAACTCGAATATATCTTCAAACTGAAAAATTTCTATCGCGGACGCATCCGTGAGTTTGCCGAAGAATATGGCTGCGAATACTACGAAGGCGAGCGTCCGTGGCTCCGCGTGAAGTGCGATATAGCCATGCCCTCGGCCACGCAGAATGAGATCGACGGCGACGATGCGGAAGCTCTTGTAGCCAACGGATGTATTGCAGTAAGTGAAGGTGCCAACATGCCCTCCACCCCCGAAGCTATCAAGGTGTTCCAAAATGCGAAGCTGCTCTATGCCCCCGGCAAGGCTGCCAACGCCGGCGGTGTATCAGTATCAGGTCTTGAAATGGCGCAGAACTCTCAGAAACTCAACTGGAGCGCCGAGGAGGTCGACGAGAAACTCCGCGGCATCATGAAAGATATTCATAATCAGTGTGTGAAATATGGCACTGAGACTGACGGATATATCAACTATGTCAAGGGCGCAAATGTGGCCGGCTTCATGAAAGTAGCTAATGCAATGATGGCTCAGGGCATATTGTAATAATCATCTACGACCGATTTTTTCATCACGGCGCCGTGACCCAAAAGGGTTGCGGCGTCTTGTCGTTTAGAAAAAATAATGCTAACTTTGTAAACATCTACAATGTGACTTACCGATGAAGCGAAATATATTACTTTTACTTGTTTCCGCTATATGCGCCCACAGCGCGACGGCAACCGTAGTCAGGAAAGTCGATGCTCCCGAGGCACCCGACGGACTCGACGGTAAAACCATAGCCGTATGGCCCAGCCACGGTGCATATTATAATGCCGGTGAAGACCGATGGAAATGGCAGCGTGCCCGACTCTTCGGCACGGTTGAAGATCTTTTTTCGCAAAGTTACGTAGTGCCGTTTCTAATTCCGATGCTTGAAAATGCCGGCGCTTACGTGATGACTCCGCGTGAGCGCGACTACAACGATATTGAAATCATAATCGACGGCGACGGAGGCCTGTCGACGGGACACTTCCGCACCCACAATGGTCAGGATCACCGGTGGACCACAGATCCTTCCGCCCGCGGATTCGCCCACAAAGAGAAAACGCTTAGACCACGCTACAATCCATTTCGCGCCGGTACGGTAAAGACCGTTACTGCAGAGCGCAATGCCGACAAGGCTCCCCGCGCTGAGTGGTATGCCTCTATCCCCAAGGATGGGACATACGGTGTATACGTAAGTTATGTCTCCACACCTTCGAGTGCGTCTGACGCAGTATATCGTGTGAACTCCTCGGCCGGAAGTGAGGACTTCCTCGTAGATCAGCGCATGGGCGGAAGCACATGGATATATCTCGGTACGTTTGATTTTAATCAGGGTGAGAGTGATGTTCCGCTTGTGGAACTGATAGCCACATCGTCGGCCGATGGAGCTACGGTGACTGCCGACGCCGTGAAGATAGGTGGCGGTATGGGCAATGTGGAGCGCGGTGGACGCACAAGTGGTCATCCTCGCCGAAACGAAGGTGCACGTTATTGGCTGCAATGGGCCGGAGTACCTGACTCGGTCTATTCAGTGACCAACTTTACTGACGATTATGTTGACGATTATAAATCACGCGGTCTGTGGGTGAATTACCTTTCGGGCGGCTCCGACCGAAATCCTTCCGGCAAAGGTCTCGGTATACCGGTGGATCTTTCACTCGCCTTCCACACCGATGCAGGCGTTACGTCCGACGGATCTACAGTAGGCACACTCGGCATTATCAGCTACGGCAAGCGAGATAAACTGGCCGACGGCTCGCCGAGAGCTACCGTGGAGGATTATGCCGAAGCAGTGACCGGACAGATAGTGAGCGATGTGCGTGCACTTTACGATCAGTCGTGGTCAAAAAGACCCGTTCGCAACCGCAGCTATCACGAGGCCTCGTCGCCTGTGGTGCCAGCCCTGCTTATTGAGCTGCTGAGTCATCAGAATTTTCCCGACATGATCTACGGACTTGATCCGGAATTTCGCTTTACGGTGGCTCGTGCCGTATATAAAGGTATAGGCAGATATCTTGCACAGAAAGAGGGACGGCGGTTTGTGGCACAACCTCTGCCGGTCAACAGCTTCGCAATTTCGGGAAGCGGCGCCGACTACATCCTTTCGTGGAAACCGACCACCGACTCTCTTGAGATTACCGCCAAACCGGACTACTATATAGTGGAAGAGCGCGTAGACGACGGCGGATTTGCCGAACTCGCTGTGACCGACTCTCCCTACGTCACAGTACGGCCCGATGACGACCGCATTTATTCCTATCGCATACGTGCCGTCAACAGCGGTGGTGTCTCATTTCCGTCAGAGATTCTTTCGCTGAGCAAACGCGGCACGGGCCAGCGCGATCAGGTATTGATTGTCAACGGTTTCACCCGCATATCAGGTCCGGAAGTTATACCGGGCCTAGGATTTGACTATACATCAGACCATGGTGTAGCCGCCGGTATTGACAATTTTTTCACCGGCGAGCAGTATGATTTCAATCCGTCACACGAATGGCTCAGCGACGATGCTCCGGGATTCGGAGCCGGCCGAGCTTACTATGACAGAAAATTGCTCATGGGCAACGACTTGGATAATGTATACCGCCACGGCAAAGCACTCCACGATGCAGGGATACCTTTCATATCATCGAGTCGCGACGGTTTCGTATCATCTATGCCTGAGTCGCCCGTAGTGGACCTTATACTCGGAAAGCAGCGGGAGGTTCACACCGGAAAGGCACGCGGAGGTGAAAAGCGAAAGACTTTTACACCCGGACTGCAGAACGCATTGCAACGATTCCTCGAAAATGGTGGACGGTTGCTTGTGTCGGGAAGCTATCTTACCACTGATATGGCCGAGAACGGCTACTCTACCCCGTCGCAGAAATCCGACGACATCAAGTGGCTTCGCGAAGCGCTCGGTGTGGTTCATTCGTCTGACCGCGCCACTGTGACAGGTAAGGCCTGTGCCACAAAATGTCCTTACACCTCACTCCGTCTGCCCGATATTGATTTCAGCACTGATCTCTGTCAGGAATATTATCCCGTGGAATCACCGGCCTCGTTCACGCCCGCACCCGGCGGAGCTATAATCATGCGTTATGACGAAAACGGTTATCCGGCAGCCACCGCCGTGGAGAAAAACGGATATAAAGTGATCGCCGCGGGCTTTCCTCTCGAAAATGTGACCGACGCAAAAGCGCTTTCTGCTTTCATGAGCGGAGTGTCGGACTTCTTCAAGGCTCCCGCATCAAATGTAAAGATCGCTGAGACCAAGGTCTCAGACCACAGACCGAAAGCTACATCAAAAAAATCCTCTAAATCCAAATCCAAGAAAACCAAGAAACGCAAAAAGAGATGAAGCAACATAACTATACATTGATTACACTCAGCCTCAACGGCAATATTGTACTCGAACCTCTGGCCGCTGACCGTATAGCCGGTGTGCTGGCTACGCCCGGAGTCAGTATGGTTTACTCCGACTACTTCGTCGAGGGCAAGCGGATTGACCTGATAGACTATCAAGACGGTTCGCTGCGCGACGACTTTAATTTCGGGGCTGCCGTGGCTGTGAAAACCTCATTGCTACCCGACGGGTTCACTGAGCTGCACAACAATATTGAGTGGTATCGTCTCAGACTCGATCTGTCGCGTAAAGGTAGAATTATCCGCATCCCCGAACCGCTATATTCCGTATGCGACTCGGTAACGACAGCGGAAAGTCAGTTTGACTACGTAGATCCCCGGAATCGTGACTATCAGATAGCCATGGAGGAGATATGCACCGCCCATCTGCGCGATATAGGGGCACTTCTTACGTCAGCACCATCTTCGGTGGATGTCACAGCCGGAGAGTTTCCGGTCGAGGCATCGGTAATCATTCCTGTGCGCAATCGTGTCAGCACAATAGCCGATGCCGTAAAGTCAGCCCTCGGCCAGCGTACCGACTTCTCATTCAACGTGATAGTGGTAGACAACGGCTCAACCGATGGTACGCTCGAAGTGCTCGGCTCGATAGACGATCAGCGACTCCACGTAATCTCCGTAGCTCAGGGATATAATACTCCCGGTATAGGCGGATGCTGGAACAGAGCTATTTTCAGCGACCGCTGCGGCAGATTTGCCATTCAGCTGGACAGTGACGATGTCTACTCATCAACCGCGACACTGCAACATATCGTAGATAAGTTCATGACAGAAAAGTGTGCTATGGTGGTGGGCAGCTATACCCTCACTGACTTCGATCTAAATGTGATACCCCCCGGACTGATTGACCATCGCGAATGGACTCCCGATAATGGTCGAAACAACCTGTTGCGCATCAACGGTATAGGTGCTCCGAGAGCATTTTTCACTCCTGTAGCCCGCTCCATCACATTCCCGGACGCCTCCTACGGCGAAGACTATGCAATGGCTCTGGCTGTGTCGCGTACCTATAAAATCGGTCGCATATTCGACTCGCTTTACTTCTGTCGCCGCTGGCACGACAATACCGACGCATCGCTCGACACCGCGGCCGTCAACCGCAATAATCTTTTCAAAGACACCCTGCGCACCCGCGAACTTCACGCACGAATAGCCCTATTGAAAAGATGACCCTTCAGTACGCTAAAAATATTATCGACCGCCAGTGTGAAGCATGGTCTCTGTGTCGCGACAACTATTCAGCTCTACACCGAGTGGAAAAGCGCGAGTTGTCTGACACCGACGGCCGTCACGTCACCACCCTGCTCCACAATCCGGCCCGAATCGGCTCTTCGGCAGCATGCCCGGCCTCGGAGCGCCCGTGCTTTCTGTGCTACGGCAACCGTCCCGCCGAGCAGACAGCCATAGTGCACGGCGACTATGAGATACTCGTCAATCCGTTTCCCATATTTCCGATACACTTCACCATATCTCACCGCAACCACATACCGCAGACTATAAGCGGACACTTTAAATCGATGCTTGAGTTCTGCGATATATTTCCCGAATTGACGGTATTTTACAACGGACCGGAATGCGGTGCATCAGCGCCGGACCATCATCATTTTCAAGCCGCGAATTTTCAATTCCCTCAAGCCGACGGGAAAGCTGAAATAGCATGCGGCCAAAACTTTATACAGATCACATCAGCTTCCGATGATTTCATACTGGAAAAATTCGGTCAGCTCTTGAACATACTTCCTCAGCATACTCCCGAACCGATGATGAATATTCTTTCACGCCGGCTTGACGACGGCAGGAAGTGTGTCACGGTTTTTCCACGTTTACGCCATCGCCCGTCATGTTACGGCGAGATAATAGTTAGCCCCGCATCGGTAGAGATGGCCGGATATATGGTCACACCGCGCAAGGCTGATTTTGATACCATCACGGCCCGGAAGGCTAAAGAAATCATCGAAGAAGTATCTCTCACCACTCAAGAAATTAAAGAATTATGCAACCGACTATCGCAGTAGGTCTCCTGTGCGAGCCTTCAGTCACATTCTCTTTCACCGGCATATATTCAACCGCGGGCCATCCCATAGTGACCGGCCCGCAGAAAGTGTGCATATCATCGTCGGGTATGGCGCTCGACTGGAACGGTGATACTTATACCTCACTGGAATTTATGCCCACCAGCCCTGATGGAAACTATTTTGAAATTGAAGGCGTGACAATAGGTGTGAAATTTCATTGGGAGCGCAAGGAGTCGCAACGTTTCCGCGGCAGCCTGCGTCTGATCGTGGAGGACGGCAAAGTAAGAGCCATCAACGAAATAGACGTCGAGGAATATCTCAAAAGCGTGATTTCGAGCGAAATGAGTGCTACTGCATCACTCAATCTGCTGCGCGCCCATGCTGTAATATCTCGCAGCTGGCTACTTGCGCAGATTCAGAGTCAACGCGCCGAGAATCCTGAAGTGATAGTGCGCGATACCGCCACTGAGCGAGTGAGATGGTGGGACAGAAGTAATCACCGCAGTTTCGATGTGTGTGCCGATGACCACTGCCAGCGCTATCAGGGAATCACCCGCGTATCATCGCCTAATGCTATCGGAGCGGTCGACGATACCCGGGGACAGGTGCTGACATTCGGGGGAGCTATTTGCGACGCCCGATTCTCAAAATGCTGCGGTGGTATTCTGGAAACTTTTGAAACTTGCTGGGATGACACATCCCATCCCTACCTCACAGCCGTGCGCGACACTCCAGCAGAAACTCCCATACCTGATGCTACCACTGCCTCCGGTGCAAAAAAATGGATTGAAGACTCTCCTGATTCTTTCTGCAATACGTCTGACGCCCGCATACTGGGGCAGGTGCTCAATAATTATGATCGCGAGACAGCCGACTTTTTCCGCTGGAAGGTGGAATATTCCGAGAGTGACCTCTCTGCGCTCGTCAACCGCAAGCTCGGTGAAGATCTTGGCGATATAGTAGCTCTGACTCCGCTATCACGCGGGGCGTCGGGGCGAATATACCGGCTTGAAATCACCGGTACGAAGAAAAGCCTGATTATTGGCAAGGAGCTTGAGATCCGACGGGCTCTCTCGGAAAGTCATCTTTACAGCTCGGCTTTTTACGTTTCCCACAAAGCCGGACGCTTCATACTCCACGGCGCCGGATGGGGTCACGGTGTCGGTCTGTGTCAGATAGGAGCTGCCGTGATGGGCGAGATGGGTTACTCCTATCGCGAGATTCTGTCACATTATTATAAAGGAGCAGAAATCAATACCATTTACTGATGACACCGAATAAATCTCCCTGGTGGTGGGTCCCTACGCTTTATTTCGCCGAAGGACTTCCTTATGTCACCGTGATGACCCTCACTGTGATATTATATAAAAATATGGGTATGTCAAACACCGATGTGGCGCTGTACTCCGGATGGCTCTACCTGCCGTGGGTCATCAAACCGCTATGGTCGCCGCTGGTGGATATGTTCAGCACCAAGCGCCGCTGGATCATACTGATGCAGTTTCTCATAGCGCTCGGGCTGGCTGGTGTGGCGCTCACATTGCCCATGAGTTCATTTTTCACATGGTCACTGGCGTGTTTCTACATGGTGGCATTTTTTTCAGCCACTCACGACATAGCAGCCGACGGCTTCTATATTCTCGCTCTCGATACCCACGGTCAGTCACTCTTTGTGGGCATACGCTCAACCTTCTATCGCATAGCCACCGTAGCCGCTCAGGGAGGCGTGGTGGTAGTGGCGGGTCTGCTTGAAAAGCATCTCGAATCGGTGTCAGATGCGTGGAGCACTGTATTCATGGGCATGTCGCTGTTTTTCTTTCTGATATCCTTTTACCACTGGTGGGTGCTTCCTGTGCCGGCTGCTGACCGGGCAGGATGCGGAGGCGTGTCGCGCAAAGCCACCCTGTCAGAATTTTTCAATATTTTCAAGCGCTTTTTCATGAAACCCGGAATAGTTCAGGCTATCATGTTCATGCTTCTTTACCGCCTGCCTGAAGCTATGCTTGTGAAACTCATCAATCCATTCCTGCTCGACTCAGCGGCTGCCGGCGGCCTGGGAATGTCGACCGAACAGGTGGGTATCACCTACGGCACGGTAGGCATAATCGGACTGACTCTCGGCGGTATTATCGGTGGTATCGTTGTGGCTCGCGGCGGTCTCGGGAATTGGCTGAAACCTATGGCCTGGAGCATGTCGCTCACATGCCTTACATTTCTTTATCTGAGTATGATGCCTGACTCCTCGCTGCTCACAGTTAATATATGCGTATTTGTAGAGCAGTTTGGCTACGGATTCGGATTCACAGCCTACATGCTATATCTGATATATTTTGTAGAAGGCCCTGACGCAACAGCCCACTACTCCATATGCACCGGATTCATGGCACTTGGCATGATGCTGCCCGGCATGGCTGCGGGCTGGATTCAGGAGCAGATTGGCTATCCTATGTTTTTCGGACTCACCATAGCCTGCTGCGCCTTTACCATAGGCATGGCATCGATAATTAAAATCAATCCTTCATTTGGCAAGAAATGAAACATTACGCACTTACATATCTTTTTCTTCTGACAGTATTCGCTACCTTCGCTCAGGTCACTCCGGGTGTGGAGGTGCTTGAGGAGATGGACTTCGCTCCGCTTAAAGGCAAGCGTGTGGGACTGATAACCAATCCCACCGGAGTGGACCGCACGTTGCGATCAACAATCGACATACTCAACGATGCTCCCGACGTGGAACTCGTGGCTCTGTTCTCGCCCGAGCATGGCATACGCGGCAATTTTTCGGCAGGCAACAGCGTGGCCGATGACGTAGATCCGGTGACCGGCATAAAAATCCATTCGCTTCATGGCCGCAATCTCGCCCCTACTCCGGAGATGCTGCGCGGCATCGACGTGATGGTATATGACATTCAAGACGTCGGAGCACGATCGTACACCTACGTGTCAACGCTTGGCCGCTCTATGGCGGCTTGCGCCCGCGCCGGCGTAGAATTTATGGTGCTTGACCGCCCTGACCCGCTCGGCGGCATAAAGGTGGAAGGTCCGGTGGTGGCTCAGGGCGAAGAGTCGTTCGTAGGACAGTATCCCATACCATATCTGTATGCACTTACGCCGGGCGAACTCGCCAAACTTCTCATAGGCGAGGGTATGTTAGGGTCAGGCAATAACCCCAAACTCACCGTAATAGAAATGGACGGATGGCAACGTGACATGCTCTTCGCTGATACCGGCCTGCCGTGGGTGCTCCCCTCACCCAACATTCCCACCATGGAGACCGCCCTGTATTATCCGGCCACCGGTATAGCGGGAGAACTCGACGGACTCTCGATAGGCGTAGGCTACACCCTGCCGTTTCATCTTTTTGCCGTGCCGGGAACTGACGGCATAGCTCTTGCCGGCCGCCTCAACGCATTGCAGATACCCGGCGTAGCCTTCCGCCCCATCACATTCAAACCCGGCTACAGCAAGCATGCCGGCTCGACACTTTCAGGTGTAGAAGTTTACATCATGGATGCCGAAGAAGCTCCGCTCACTCTCATCAGCTTCTATCTGCTTCAGGAGCTGGAAGCTCTATATCCCGGTAAAAAACTGCTTGCATCAGAAAAAGCCGCACGCCTGTCGATGATGGATAAAGTGATAGGCGACCGCCGCGTAAGGCAGCAGTTTAGCCGGCGCTATAAGGTAGACGACATCCTACTGCTATGGCACAAAGACACCGACAAATTCACCGCGACAAAGCAAAAATATCACTTATACTGATAAAAAATGCGAAAAAATTATTGTAAAAATCTTTTCGCAGTCAAAAAAAACCATTACTTTTGCATCGTTAATCATGTTATCCTAATTAATTATCCAATTAAGAATTTACCACTATGGCTTACGTAATCACTGACTCTTGTGTGGCTTGCGGCACCTGTCTGCCCGTATGCCCCGTAGGTGCAATCTCTGAAGGCGACATCTACCACATCGATCCCGAAATGTGCATCGACTGCGGT
This sequence comes from Bacteroides sp., assembly GCA_014802325.1. Taxonomy (GTDB): domain Bacteria; phylum Bacteroidota; class Bacteroidia; order Bacteroidales; family Muribaculaceae; genus Duncaniella. Next base: position 212,332 of record JAAVCK010000026.1, on the reverse strand, counting down.
TCTTGTGCTGAAGTTTGCCCCAGCGAAGCTATCATCCCCGGTGAATAATCCCGAGCGATAGACTGAAAAAGCTTACAAAAAGAGGTGACGGCTACTATTAGTGCCGATCATCTCTTTTTTATTATTTTTTATCATCATAATTACGGAAATTTTTCTTAATTTTGTCTTTATAAATAGACAATATCCGAAACCCAATTAAATAAGTAACCTATCATGGTAAATTACAAAGACTTAGGTCTCGTAAACACCCGCGAGATGTTTGCCAAGGCCCTCAAAGGCGGCTACGCTGTACCCGCTTTCAACTTCAACAATATGGAGCAGCTTCAGGCTATCATCAAGGCCGCAGCCGATGAAAAATCGCCCGTTATCCTTCAGGTTTCTAAAGGTGCCCGCAACTATGCCAACCCCATCCTGCTCCGCTACATGGCACAGGGTGCTGTGGAATACGCCAAGAGCCTCGGCTGGGAACATCCCCAGATCGTGCTTCACCTCGACCACGGTGACTCTTTCGAGCTCTGCAAGGACTGCATCGACAACGGCTTCTCGTCTGTTATGATCGACGGCTCGCACCTCCCCTTCGAGGAAAATATGGCTCTCACCAAGAAGGTTGTAGACTATGCTCATCAGTTTGACGTGACAGTAGAAGGTGAGCTCGGTGTGCTCGCCGGTGTTGAAGACGAGGTTTCTTCTGACCATCACACCTACACCGACCCCGAAGAAGTAATCGAATTCGTAGGTAAGACCGGCTGCGACTCTCTCGCTATCTCGATCGGTACCTCACACGGCGCTTACAAGTTCACCCCCGCCCAGTGCACCCGTGACCCGAAGACCGGCCGCCTCGTTCCTCCCCCTCTGGCATTCGACGTGCTCGAAAAGGTCGAAGAGAAGCTCCCTGACTTCCCCATCGTGCTCCACGGTTCTTCTTCAGTTCCCCAGGAATACGTTGACATCATCAACGAAAACGGTGGCAAGCTCCCCGATGCAATCGGTATTCCCGAAGAGCAGCTCCGCAAAGCTGCCGCTATGGATGTATGCAAGATCAATATCGACTCTGACAGCCGTCTGGCCATGACTGCTGCCGTGCGCAAGGTATTCAACGAAAAGCCCGCAGAATTCGACCCCCGCAAGTACCTCGGTCCGGCCCGCGACGAAATGGAACGCCTCTACAAGCACAAGATCGAAAACGTACTCGGCTCCAACGGCAAGGCTGAATAATCACTGATTATTCCATATAACATCATAATAGGCTGTGTCACAATCGACACAGCCTATTAATTTTTTTGTATTTCTCCTTGAGATGTGACTTAAAAATATATCCCTCTTATCGGCCTTTATTTAGGGTAATATTGAAATCTCCTACATCAGGAACTGTAGCCGATAAGTTCAAGGATTGTCCCTGCATTTCAAAAGTAGCTGACTTGATAGCCTTAACCGTTTCGTTGGTGGCAGTGCCATATATTGACACGGCAGAGCCTTTATATCCCGACATGACAACAACCAAAATATCGTTGCTCCCGCCTTCATTAGGCGTCGCGTAGACGAACGCGGCTACCTGATTATTATTACCACCATTTATCATGTAGGATAATGGGATTTGGTTAAGGATTGTATAGACCGATGTTCCTGTTTCCAATATGCCGGCTGCATCCAAATTATAAGCACCGGCTATTTGACCATCTATTATCAGATCATCAATAACGGGGAGATTGGCATCAGGTTGTCTGACATTAATGTTCGGAACATTTGAGAGAGCGCTATAGGCTTCCTGAAGATTGATTGCCGAAGCACTCACTGCCACCGCAATCAACGAAAGAATGGAAAGAATAATTTTTTTCATAGTAAATGCAATTTGTTTATAAATTAAGAACAATTATAAACAATGTTAGTTCAAAACTTCCTGTATTTGAACACATTTATAAAACGGCCAAAGTATCACGACTCAGGCCTGAATACTTGCCGAACAGCATGATTGCTTCGTGTATTTGCTCTCAGTTACTTTATTGCATCATCGTTTTCTCTCTTCCTCCTGCGGAGAGATGATATATTTGTCGTAATACGACAGGAGGAGCGTAGTGAGCGGGATGGCGATGATGAGTCCGATAAAGCCCATAAGAGTGCCCCATATGGAGAGCGACAGGAATATCAGCGCCGGATTGAGACTCATCGCCTTGCCTATGATACGCGGGGTGAGATACAAGTCCTGAATCACCTGCACCACGCAATATACAGCAAAACATTCCCACCATAGTGTCCAGAATCCCGTACCGGTGCCTACGGAATATACCAGACAGATAAGTGTGGTGGGTATAAATGATATGAGCTGAAGATACGGAACCATATTAAGAAGCCCGATAAACATGCCGAGAACTATGGCAAGGGGAAGGTCGATGATGAGAAATCCTATGCTGAAAAGTATTCCCACACAAAATGCCACGAGTGCCTGCCCGCGGAAATACTGATTCATCGACCGCTTCACATCTGAGGCGATCTTGAATACCGGCTTTCGGTATCGCGGGAGAATCATGCGATGAAATCCTCGGCTCAGCTTGTCGTAATCTATCATGACGAAAACCACATATAGCAATACTATCATCCATGAAAAGACTGAGAACAGCAACGCTATCGAGCCGGTAATCACCGACCATGATGCCGAAATAGCCTCCTCGGCCATACGCCCCCACTCCTCATGTGAGAGCTTCGAGGCAAGCATGTCAAAGTCGATATTTCGCCTTAAGAAATCCTGTAATCCGGTGGGGAGGAAAGGAACGGATTCGGCCGACGACGCATATCGTTTTACTATCGAAGCCATCTCTGTTGCCTCCTCTATAATAAGAGGCACTATAAAATAGAGTATTACTCCGGTAAAAAACATGAGTTCAAAGAGTGTCACCATCGTTGCCGCCACTCGTCCCTTCAGATGAAGCAGCCGACGGTTATATTGCAGAAACGGTTCAAGAATATATGCTATCAGACAGCCTATAAGAAATGGCAGCAACACACCCTTGAGAGTATTTATCAGCCACACCACACCGGCGGCAAGCACGCAATTTATCACAAGACGCACGGTGCGGTCAAGGTCAAATCGCTCTTTATTAATAAGATTCATAAGCAAGTTGTTACATTCGAACCACTAAATTAATAAAAATATCGCAGGAAATCCATAATTTTTGTAATTTTGCAAAAATTAATCATTAAATCATAATAAACGACACTACAAAACAATGGCCAATGTAAAACAAGTGCTTTCCGACAAAGCATGGGCCCGGTGGACAGCGCTGGGACTTCTTGCCATGGCGATGTTCTGCAGCTACATCTTCATGGACATCCTCTCACCTATCAAAGACCTTCTGCAGTCGACCCGCGGCTGGGACTCCACGGCGTTCGGTACGATGCAAGGTTCGGAGACATTCCTCAACGTATTTATTTTCTTCCTCATCTTTGCAGGTATCATTCTTGACAAGATGGGTGTTCGCTTCACCGCCGTACTCTCGGGTGCGGTAATGCTGGTGGGTGCGGTGATCAACTGGTACGCTCTTACCGACCAGTTTATCGGAAGTTCGCTCGATGTTTGGTTCACCAATCATCTCAACCACATCCCCGTATTTGATGCGCTCGGCATCGCACCTTTCTATGAAGGTATGCCCGCATCGGCCAAATTCTCGGCCGTAGGCTTCATGATATTCGGTTGTGGCGTAGAGATGGCCGGTATCACCGTGAGCCGTGGTATTGTCAAGTGGTTCAAGGGCCGCGAGATGGCACTGGCAATGGGTTCGGAAATGGCACTGGCACGCCTCGGTGTGGCGACGTGTATGATCTTCTCGCCCATGTTTGCAGAACTTGGCGGCGACATATCAGTGTCGCGCTCGGTAGCCTTCGGAGTGGTGCTTCTCATGATCGCTCTGATCATGTTTATCGTATACTTCTTCATGGATCGTAAGCTTGACTCGCAGACTCATGCTGAAGAAGAAAAAGACGACCCTTTCCGTATATCCGACCTCGGTCAGATTCTTACCAGCAGCGGATTCTGGCTTGTAGCACTCCTCTGCGTGCTCTACTACTCGGCCATATTCCCCTTCCAGAAATATGCCGTCAACATGCTCCAGTGTAATCTTACGTTTACCGACGTGGCTCCCGATTCGTTCTGGGGCGGCGAGATGGTCACCATAGTGCAGTATGTAATCATGATCGTGGTGGCCGCATCGGCTTTTGCAAGCAATTTCTCCAAAAACGTGTCGCTGCGCTACGCCATGCTCGTCACTTCGATAGTATCACTCGTGATATTCTGCTATATGGGCTACATGCGTCAGTCGGCCGGAACCATCTTCGCAGTGTTCCCCCTTCTTGCCGTGGGCATCACTCCTATTCTCGGCAACTACGTTGACCACAAAGGTAAGGCAGCCTCGATGCTCATCCTCGGCTCACTCCTGCTTATAGCATGTCACCTTACATTTGCTTTCGTTCTCCCGCAGTTCAAGTCAAGCCCCGTGGGTGGAGTGATCGTGGCATACCTCACTATCCTGGTGCTCGGCGCATCGTTCTCACTCGTGCCCGCTTCACTCTGGCCCAGTGTGCCCAAGCTCGTCGACAGCAAAATTATCGGTTCGGCCTACGCTCTTATATTCTGGATTCAGAATATCGGTCTCTGGCTTTTCCCTCTCCTCATCGGTAAGGTACTCGACAAGACCAACCCCGAGATTGTGGAAGCCGTGGCCAACGGTACCATGACTGCCGAGCAGGCATCGGTAAGCTACAACTATACCGCTCCGCTGGTGATGCTGGCTTGTCTCGGTGTGGCCGCTCTCATACTCGGACTGGTGCTGAAGTATATCGACAAGAAGCAGCACCTCGGCCTCGAACTCCCCAACATCAACCCCGACACCGAATCTATCGAAGCTGAAGTGGCTGCCGCCGAGGAATAATCCTCTTAAAGACAAACTGATTTTTTATAAAAGCAGGGCGACACATAAGCGTCCTGCTTTAATATTTCTTTCCTGACAATCATGATAACGCAGACTGAATTTAAACTCACGCCAAAATCGCGCGGATGTCACCTCGTGACAGGTGAGATCATGCAACATCTCCCCTCGCCTCTGCCCGAGTGTGGAATACTCAATCTTTTCGTGAAGCATACATCGTGTGGACTCACCATCAACGAAAACGCCGATCCCGACGTAAGAACCGACATGGCAAACATATTCGATCACATCGTGCCTGAACGAGAACCATATTATGTGCACACCTTTGAAGGTGACGACGATATGCCCGCGCATGCCAAATCTACCCTGACCGGAGTGTCGCTTACCATCCCCATAACAGGAGGGCGGCTAAACCTCGGCCGCTGGCAGGGTGTGTATCTGTGTGAATTTCGCGACTATGGCGGTTCACGCTCCATCGTGGCCACTATTTACAGCTGACCATCCACAGTAATATACACAATATAAGAAGCCGCTCCGCGTTATTGAAATATGCAACAGGAATATGCCTCAACCTTACTCGAAAATGCTGTGACTGAGCTGTCGCGACTGCCAGGTATAGGCAGAAAGACGGCTCTCCGACTGGCGCTGCACATTCTTCGCTCCGAAGAACACATGGGCGTGGCCTTAGGCGAAGCCATCATAAATATGCGCAAGGGAGTGAAATACTGCTCGGTATGTCATAATATATCCGAAACCGAAGTATGTCCGATATGCTCATCGCCTTCGCGCGACAATTCTACAGTGTGTGTGGTAGAGAGCGTGAAAGATGTGATGATATTTGAAAATACCGGACAATTTCACGGACTTTATCATGTGTTGGGTGGCGTAATCTCTCCTATGGACGGTATAGGTCCTGATGCTTTGCAGATAGACTCGCTGGTAGAACGCGTGGCTGCCGGCGAAATCAAGGAGGTGATTCTCGCTCTCAGCGCCACAATGGAAGGTGAGACTACAAATTTCTACATATTCCGACGTCTCGCCCCTTATGCTGATGTGAAGATAACGCAACTTGCCCGCGGCGTGGCCGTAGGCAATGAGATAGAGTATGTCGATGAGATTACATTAGGACGGTCGCTCATGAACCGCACCTCATTTGCCGACTCACTGAAGCAATAATTGCATAATGAAAGCGTCGCGATAGCTTTGGCCGCTTCGTATCCACGAACGTAATTTTCCGGCTATCTTAAAGCCCGTCGACAGAAATGTCTGTCGGCTCGCCACGTTGTCAACACCGGCCACACAATAAAGCTGGTGAATCCCGAGATGCCGCGAGCAGTAGTTAATCAGCAAGCGCAGTCCCGCTGCAGCGTAACCGCATCGGCGGTAAGGCGCAGCAATCAGAATGCCGACACCGCACCGACGGTTGCGCGGATCGAAATCATATAGATCTATCGTGCCTATCGATTCTTCGCCTTCAGCTTTCACGATCATAAACCGCAGCTGACGGGCCTTGAATATATCGGGTTCGTAATTCGCTACGTAATCAGCAAGCAATGCGCGGGAAAACGGGGCTATTGTCGCCCCGTCGTCCCACACATCCGTATCGTTTTCCCAGCCGAAAAGTATGTCGACATCCTCCGGCTCAAGCGCACGGAGCGATATTGTTCCGTCGGTCAGAATCACTCGCCTTCAAGCAAAAAACGTTCTACATCGAGAGCAGCCTTGCAACCCATGCCGGCAGCCGTGATGGCCTGACGGTAAGTGGGATCGGCCACGTCGCCCGCGGCAAACACGCCGGGAACATTGGTGCGTGTCGAAGCTCCCTGCACCTTTATGTATCCCTGCTCGTCGAGGTCGATATAGTCTTTGAAAACGGCTGTATTAGGCGAATGACCTATCGCAAGGAAAAATCCATCGATGGCTATATCATATTCGCGTTCACGGTCGGTACCTTTGTGTTCCACCAGATGCGCTCCCTGCACCACACCGTCGCCAAACAGCCCTACAGTATTTGAATTATAGAGTACCTCGATATTATCCTTATCGTTGACGCGCTTCTGCATCACTTTCGATGCACGCAGGTGATCCTTGCGCACGATCATGTAGACTTTTTTGGCAATGTTGCTGAGATAAAGAGCTTCCTCACATGCGGTATCGCCGCCGCCCACAACGGCTACAGACTGATTGCGGTAGAAAAATCCGTCGCATGTAGCGCAAGCCGACACACCCATGCCGTTATACTTATCCTCATCAGGTATGCCGAGATAACGGGCACGCGCGCCGGTAGAGATTATCACAGTATCGGCCGTAATTTCGAGGCCATTGTCGGTCTTCACTCTGAAGGGGCGCTTGCTGAAATCCACCTCGGTAACAAATCCCCCACGTATGTCAGCGCCGAATCGTTCGGCCTGCTTGCGCAGGTCCTCCATAAGTTGCGTACCTTGCACTCCTTCGTGATAACCGGGGAAATTTTCCACCTCGGTAGTGATGGTGAGCTGGCCGCCGGGCTGATCACCTTCTATCATAAGAGGGCTGAAATTAGCACGCGAAGCATAGATAGCCGCTGTATATCCGGCGGGTCCGGAGCCTATTATCAGGCATCGTGTAGAGAGTTGTTGACGTTCCATATTGATATTTTTCTTTTTATTGATTACACATTGATTTAGCGAAGATCCACCACTTCCACCCCGGGGAGCGACAACGGATTGTAGCGGAAATGGCTGTCGGGAAGCCGCATGCCTTCGCTAATTGACTTAACGGTTATGGCGAGCACCGAACCCGATGACAGATATATAACAATCTTAGACGGGTAAAGTGTTGACTTATCCATCGTCAAAACGGTCTTTTTTATATCACCTTTGGCTTTGGGCAGCATCTCTACCGTCACCGAACCGTCTTTATCGTTCGTGATGCGGGAGTTGAATCCGGAGCGGAAAGCCTGGATAATGGCAAACGGATTTACCTGCGCAAGCTCCTCTGGGGTAGGCTCGGTGACGTTCACCTCTCCTACCTCGGCAGAATATGTCCATTGGGTCTTGCCGTCGTACCACGACTTGATTTCGCGGCTGTCAATGCGAAACCGTTCGCCGGCCACAGTGATAGAACCGTTCATGCTCCGGCCGTCGGCCGACACGGTATATTCGGCAGACACTGATTTGGCCGACGCAAGTTTATTGGCTGCACGCGACAATATATCCGATGACGTATCGGCCTTAATCGAAATGGCGGCGAGCAACACATATAATAATATAGTTATTCTTTTCATATTCCATAAGTAATTGTTAATTTCGCTCACAAAGTTAACGAAAAAATCTTCAATCGGCCATGTTTTTATCAACCATAGTGACTTTTAAATGTTATAAAGATATAGAATAACAATTAAAAACTATTTATTATGAGTGGAAAAACTGACCTCTTCACATCAATCATAGTTGCCGCAGTAGGCATAGTTATGATCTGCCTTTATCAGCGCATCGAATTGCTGTCGTGGATAGTAATGTTAATTGGCGCCATGTTTGCCATCCCCGGAATATTCTCATTGATACTCGGTATGCGCAGCAAGGAGAAAGGCGGCAGTACAACCCAGACTCTCACCGGCATAGGTGCCACTGCTCTCGGCGCCATTATGATACTTATGCCTGAGTCATTTACAAGCATACTCGTGTTTATCTTTGCGGGTCTGCTGATTGTAGGCGGTATATACCACATAGTCTTCGTGGCTTATCTCTCGCGTCCGTTTGTGCTACCTGCATATTATTATGTTATCCCGGTGCTTATGATAATAGCCGGTATAGTACTGCTCACCACAAGCGTGCGCACACTTAATCATGTGGTGGTACTTGTCACGGGAATATCGTTTGTAGCATGGTCTATCAGCACTCTCATGGAATGGATAGCCACACACCCCTCGCGCACGAGCGACGATACATCCGAATCAAAGCAGATATCCGAATAATAATACAAAAATATATACTCCGGCTGCGGTCTGTATCACTACAGACCGCAGTTTTATTACATGCCGCACTCAATATTTTTTGGCAATATGTTACTCTTATTTCACGACTTTTTGTAACTTTGTCAGGTCAACTCAAACTAACTCTTTTGAAAATGAATAATGATATCGACTGGGGTAGCTTAGGATTCGGCTACGTTCCTACTGACTATAACGTGCGCTGCTATTTCCGCGACGGCAAGTGGGGTGAGATAGAAGTATCGTCATCACCTTACATGGAGATGCACATTGCAGCTACCGCTCTTCACTACGGACAGGAAATCTTTGAAGGATTGAAAGCTTTTCGCGGCAAAGACGGAAAGGTCAGAATATTCCGCCTCGAAGAAAATGCACGCCGTATTGCCGACTCAGCCCGCGGTCTGCTTATGGCACCCATTCCAGAGGATCTTTTCCGCGAGATGGTGCTTAAGGTCGTGAAGCTCAACGAGCGCTTCATCCCCCCTTACGGCACCGGAGCGTCGCTCTATATTCGTCCGTTTGAGGTAGGCATGACCGCTCAGGTAGGTGTAAAGCCGGCCAAGGAATATTGCTTTGTGATTCTCGTGTCGCCCGTAGGTCCTTATTTCAAGGAGGGATTCCGCCCCACCAAGATCTGTATCATGCGCGAATATGACCGAGTGGCGCCCAAAGGCACCGGTCGCTGGAAAGTGGGTGGCAACTATGCGGCTTCGCTTGCATCGGGCGAACGTGCTCACGAGATGGGCTACTCGGCGGTGCTCTTCCTCGACCCGCGCGAAAAGAAGTATCTTGACGAATGTGGTCCCGCCAATTTCTTTGCCATCAAAGATGGTAAATACATCACTCCGGCATCTGACTCCATACTGCCTTCGATCACCAACAAGAGCTTCATGCAGATAGCACGCGATTTGGGCATGGAGGTTGAGCAGCGTCATATCACCGTAGACGAGCTTGAGGAAGTGACCGAAGCGGCTGCAGCCGGTACTGCCGCTGTAGCCTCGCCCATCGCTGAAATTGACGACATAGACACCGGCAAGAAATACGTAATAGCCCGCGACGGCAATCCCGGTCCTGTCACCACTCAGCTCTACAACACACTGAGAGGCATACAGTATGGCGAGATAGAAGATACCCACAACTGGTGTACGATAGTCGACCTATGAATTATAACGAAATAATCGATCTTCATTATCCCGTCGGCTCACGCCGGCGGGATATATATTTGCATCACTGCCGGCAGGTGGCCGACAAAGCGCTCGAAATCACTCACAAAAAAAATCTTCCGCTCGACCCCGCTGTGGTGGAGTGCGCTGCCATGCTCCACGATATAGGTATATTCATGACCGATGCGCCCGACATCGACTGCCATGGGCAAGCTCCTTACATAGCCCACGGAATTCTCGGAGCGAAGCTGCTCCGTGAAGCCGGTTTCAGCGACGAGATATGCAATGTAGCCGAGCGCCATACCGGAGCGGGAATTACGGCCGACGAAGTGGTGGCACAAAATCTACCGCTGCCCGTAAAAGATTACATGCCCGAATCGCTGCTCGAACGTCTGGTGTGTTACGCCGATAAATTCTACTCCAAAAGCGGTACAATGCAAGAGAAGCCGCTCACAAAAGTGAGGGCTTCCCTAATGAAAATTTCGAGCGAATCACTGGAGTGCTTCGAGGCTCTCCACCGTGAGTTCGGATGATTATGACTTATTGGCGCGCTTGCGCTCAAGCTCGTCAAGTATGATCTTGCGCAGACGGATATGATGAGGTGTCACCTCTACATATTCGTCTTCCTTTATATATTCGAGTGCTTCTTCGAGCGAGAAAACCACGGGAGGAATGATACGGGCCTTATCGTCAGCGCCGCTTGCACGCATATTGGTAAGCTTTTTCGACTTGGTGACGTTTACCACTATATCATTCTCTTTGGCGTTTTCGCCCACTACCTGACCGGCATACACCTCTTCCTGAGGGAAGATGAAGAAGCGGCCGCGATCCTGAAGTTTGTCTATGGCATAGGCATAGGCTGTACCTGCCTCCATAGCTATGAGCGAACCGTTGGTGCGTCGCTCTATATCGCCTTTCCAAGGCTGATATTCATGAAATCTGTGAGCCATGATAGCCTCTCCGGCCGATGCTGTAAGCACATTGTTGCGGAGGCCGATGATACCGCGCGAGGGTATGAGAAATTCGATGTGCAGACGATCGTTCTGCGTGGTCATTGATACCATCTCGCCCTTGCGGCGGGTCACCATATCTATGATTTTCGACGAGTATTCCTCGGGCACGTTGATAGTCATCATCTCCACCGGCTCGCACTTCACTCCGTCGATTTCCTTGATGATTACCTGCGGCTGACCTACCTGAAGCTCAAAGCCCTCGCGGCGCATCGTCTCAATCAGCACCGAGAGATGCAGCACACCGCGGCCATATACTATCCATGCGTCCTCACGATCGCCTTTGGCTATACGAAGAGCCAGATTTCGGTCAAGCTCTTTTTCAAGTCGGTCGTTGATGTGACGTGAGGTCACATATTTACCGTCGCGTCCGAAGAAAGGACTGTCGTTGATGGTAAACGTCATCGACATCGTGGGTTCGTCGATAGCTATGCGGGGAAGCGGTTCGGGATTCTCGATGCATGCCACCGTATCGCCGATTTCAAATCCGTCTATACCCACGAGCGCGCATATATCGCCACTCTTCACGCTTTCAACACGTTTGCGACCCATGCCTACAAACGTGTGAAGCTCTTTGATTTTCTGCTTGACCACCGAGCCGTCTTTGCGGCACAGGGCTATCTCCTGACCTTCACGGATCTCGCCGCGATGCACTCGGCCTATGGCTATACGACCTACGTAGTTAGAATAGTCAAGTGACGTGATAAGCATCTGCAGATCACCTTCAATAGTCTCGGGTTCGGGAATATTCTCGATTATGGCGTCGAGGAGCGGGGTGATATTATCGGTGGGATTATTGACATCGGTGCTCATCCAGCCCTGCTTGGCCGAGCCGTAAAGAGTCGGGAAGTCAAGCTGCTCCTCAGTAGCGTCAAGGTTAAACATCAGGTCAAACACCATATCCTGCACCTCCTCGGGACGACAGTTGGGTTTATCGACCTTGTTGATCACCACTACGGGTTTGAGTCCCATCTGTATAGCTTTCTGAAGCACAAAACGGGTCTGAGGCATCGGGCCTTCAAAGGCATCCACCAGCAGCAGACACCCGTCGGCCATATTGAGCACACGCTCCACCTCGCCTCCGAAATCGGCGTGTCCCGGAGTGTCGATTATATTGATTTTATAACCGTTGTAGTCTATCGAAACATTCTTTGATAGAATAGTTATACCGCGCTCTCGCTCAAGATCGTTATTGTCGAGAATAAGTTCACCTGTTTCCTGATTTTCACGAAACAGTTTTCCGGCCAGAAGCATCTTGTCCACGAGAGTGGTCTTGCCATGGTCAACGTGGGCAATGATGGCTATATTTCTGATTTTCTGCATAAATAAGTGAATTTCTAAAAAATCAGCGCAAAGTTACGGCTTTTTCGCCACACTACAAAAAAATTAATGTGAGAGCGATGGCTGTAATGTCAACGCAGTTCGCCGATCTCAAGGAGTGCACCGGTCATGGGGTCGAAGCGTGCGTATGATGGGGCTTTCTTATTGGTAAACAGTGCGGGATCCACACCGAACACTACTCCGTATTGAGCCACGCTGATGGTTTTCTCAGCAATGGTCTTGCCGTTGCAGGTAAGTGTGAGTAGTGCGGTGCCGGGAATGCGATATGCCACTCCACCCTTGGGGAATGTCAGAGTCTCACCTTTGTCGTTGACGGGCATCTCCCCTACAGAGAGAGGAGTGACAGTGAGATATATCGGCGCTCCTGACAAATCATCAGTTCCCACAATACCTTCGGTTGCCGACAGTCGGGCCACAAGAATCTTTTCGAGCTGACTTCCGGGTTGCACTGCCTGAGGCAGGTTCACATGAAAAGTCTCTACCTCTGTAGATGTAGCTCGCGTGCCTATAAACATGGCCGTAAGAGCCTCTTCCTGACGGTCGATGGTAGAAAGAGCAAGTTTCATGGCGTTGCCGTCGGAAGGCATGGCATCGGCCTGTCCCGACACAACCTCGTTGCGGTTGGTACGCAATTCGTAGATCTTGGCAGCTGCAAACTCAGCACGTTTCACAGACGAGCGGCTCTGTATCATCTCCTCGGTCTGCGCCTGACGGGCCACAGGCTGTTCGAGTATCGTAGGTTCGGCAGCTCGCGCTACGGGCAATTTCGCTGCTCCCGACTCAGGTTCATACGACTCATCATTGATGCTCACCGGCAGGTTCATATCGTTGACCATCACAAATGTACCGGTACCGCCTTTGAGCGTCACGGCATAGCGCTCTTCAGTATCAGGCGTAGCCACCGGAGTTATGACCGCTTCGCCGAGCTGCCAGCGTGTCGACTTATTGAGTATCGGATTCTCATTGAGATAGCGCTTGGCATATAATGCAAATTCGCCCGGAGTCTCCACAGTCTTCTCAGCAGATATGGTTATGTCGACCGAGGTGACAGGCAGCGTATAGACTACGGCATATTCATTAGCCTTCGTGGCCGAAAGTTTGCGTGTGGTCTGAGCTGCTGCACTTACCGACATAAGAGCGGCAGCGCTTAAGATAGATATGCTTAATAACCGATTCACAGTTGCAGATTTAAATTATTTCTTAGTTTTAAGTATCGATGCTATGGCACGGCCCACGTTTTCAGCAATATCGATAGCGGTAGTGCCATACTCGCCGTGGATTTCAGCAGCCATCTCTCCGGCCAGTCCGTGTATATACACTCCGGCCACTGCTGCGGTACCTGGTTTGTAGCCCTGCGCGAGCAAAGCTGTAATCACGCCGGCGAGCACATCGCCGCTCCCGGGAGTAGCCATAGCCGGAGAGCCGGTGGAATTGAAGAACACATTGCCGTCGTGGCGCACCACTGCCGTATAATGCCCTTTCATCACAATGTTCACCTTATATTTGTGTGACACCTCGGTGGCTCTGATAAGTCGGGCCTCGGCGGAAGTATGCTGCCCGAATATGCGGTCAAATTCTCCGGCATGAGGCGTAAGAATGGTTCCGGGCGCAAGATGATTGAGCAGCGACGGCTCTTTGGCGATAATATTAAGGGCGTCGGCATCAAGCACCAGCGGATTCCTCACATTCATGATAAGAGACTTGAGCGCTCCGCGGGTGGCATCGTTGACACCTATGCCGGGGCCGGCGCATATAGCGTCGTAATTATGCCGGGGAGACATGTCGGATATAAGTATATCCTTAGGGTCAGGCTCAAACAGAGCTTCGGGCACCTGCGACTGAAGTATGTCGAATCCGCAGCGTCCGGAGTGGACGGTAAGTTTTCCCACACCTGCTCTCAGCGCGCCTCTGGCCGCCATCACGGCTGCACCCATCATGCCGTAGCAGCCGCTATATATAAGCGCCGTACCGAAATCCGATTTGGAGCTGAACGGTTTGCGATGCTTCAGCACGTCGGCTACCTCTGCACACTCCACATAATAATATTTAGTGGGAGTGGCAGCCGCGGCAGTTTTGCTCAGACCTATATCGAGCAGTTTCCACTGCCCTACTATATCGGCATTATCGCGCAGGAAAAATGACAGACGGGGATATTGCACGGCAAAGGTCATGGTGGCATGAACCATGTCGCGCGACAGATTTCCCTGATTCCAGTCACAGAACAGCCCCGACGGTATATCAATTGAATAAACCGTCGCACCCTTTTCAGATATATATCTTGCCAGCATCTTGAAGCCTCCTTCGAGTGAATCGCGGAGACCCGTGCCGAATAGACCGTCGACCACCAGATGCGCCGGGCTTAACTCAGGGATGCGTGCGGTGTCGATAATCTCGGTCATCTTCACCGACGGCAGTGTCATGAGTTCGCCATAGGCTTCGCGGCAGTCACGCGACAGGCTGTTGCCTTTGATATTGAACAGATATATTTCCGGCGAATATCCGGCCTCGATAAGCAGCTTCGCCACTATGAGGGCATCAGCACCGTTGTTGCCCGGACCGGCGAAAACCACTATGGGCTTCGACGTGCCGAACCGCTGCACGATTTCCTTCACGACTCCTTCAGCAACACGATGGATAAGCTCCATGGCCGATGTGCCTTCCTGAATGGTAGCCCTGTCGATATTGCGGATATTTTCGGATGAGAAAATTTTCATTTTAATTTTTTGGGGGTTGGATAGTGAAATGCAAAGATAATGAAAATCTAAATATGTTAGAGTGAAATTACCGCCTCTTTTAACATTCTCTGTAACTTAAAAAGAAAAATTTTACTTGGAGTCATTTTTTTTTCTTGTTTTAGAAAAAAGTTATTATTTTCGCATCAAATAACGCAATCAAAAAAATTCAACATAACATGATATATAATTTTCGACTCGTGTCAGATGAAGTAGAAAACTTCAAGCGAGAAATTCAGATTGATGCCGATGCTACTTTCCTCGATCTCAGAAATGCAATATGTGACTGCACCGGTTATGATAAAAGTCAGATGAGCTCATTTTTCCTGTGCGACGAAGGATGGGAACGCGATAAGGAAATCACTCTTGAGGATATGGGGTCAGATTCGTCGGAAGACGTGTATCTGATGGAAGACACTCCCTTGAGCGACCTTATAGAAGACGAAGGTCAGCGACTCGTATGGGTGTTTGATTATCTGACTGACCGCTCGTTCTTTATCGAGATGAAAAACTTCATCACCGGCAAGACTCTCAAAGATCCTCTCTGCACTGTGTCGATGGGCGAAGCTCCTCAGCAGAGCGTGGATATGGATGAGTTTGACGCAAAAATCGACGCCAAAGCCGCCCGAGTGGCCGCTGACTCTGACATGGATGATGATTTCTACGGATCAACCGAATTTAACGAGGATGAATTTGACGCCGCAGGATTTGACGAAATGACTTTCGACGAATAAGAAGCCTCTACCCCGCCACATAATAATCGCCCGCCGAAATTCACTTCCGGCGGGCGATTACTTTTATCATTCAGCGGCGGTATCGTCAAGATACGTTTCGCAAGCGAGTACAAGTTCGTCGTACCACTCGCGCCCGAAATGCTCCGTCAGCGGGCCTTCGAGAAACTTATAAAGCCTTATACCAAGTTTACGGCCCAAGGCCTCAGCCGGACGGCATATCTTCCAGCGGTGATAGTTGACGGCGGTAAACGTAGGATATCGGGTAAGGCGCACCGGATAAAGCGCACACGACGACGGTTTACGGAAACCGCTCGTGCGGCCCTGTGCACAAGCCTTTTCTATGGCACACAGACACATGCCGCCAGGACCATAGCAAGTGAATACACAATTACGGCCGTCGATAATCTGAGTAACCAGATCGCCTTCCTCGTCGACATAACTCGTGCCCTCGCTGTCGATCACTTCGAGCGCGCGCGGCAGCAGGTCGTCGCGGAGTCCGGGGGCGATTTCATTGATAATATCGCGTTCGGCTTCAGTGATGGGAGCTCCGGCATCACCGTCAATACAGCACTGACCATGGCACTTGTCAAGGTCGCAGCAGAAAAAGCGCTCGGCAAGATCGAGCGATACGAGTGTATCCTGTATCTGAAACATAATCTGTTCTTCTTCCATTAATTAAATACTTTTTTAGGTCATCGGCCCGACGTGGCGGTGGTGATACCGACAAGTCGGTCATATCTCGTTCCGGGCGGGCGGTGATATACGCGTATCTCATATTCATTAACCGTCTCATAGTAGTCACCTTCCACCGGCGAAGTTGTTCCGGTCATCGAACCCGTAGGCACCGTGAGATACTGATAATTATAAGCTCCCTGCTTGAGAAGCAGTGACGTTTCATAGCGGCCTGTGGCGTGATTCCACACCATACGCGAGGTAGGGTCAAATCGCCGCATCACAAAGTCGCCGTCGAGAAACACATCGGCATTTTCCATGCGGGGTACTTCAAGGGCGAAGTGCACCATCACGTAGTCAGCCTCCACATCCGAATCGGTGGAATTATATTCTCTTACCAGATACCGGCCGTGCTGAGTGCTGTCAAACTGATAACCCGACCGGTTGCGGGCGCCGTCGGTGGCAAGCGTGATCTGATAGACCGGAGCGTGATACTCGATATTCTCTACTCCCATGCCGGGATAACGGGTTGAAATAGGCTCGACGCGTCGGTATTCGTTGCCGGCGGGAAATATCAGGTCTCGGTTATGCTCATACACCTGCACCCCGGCATTGACGCGCAACGGACGGTTGACCGTAACAGTATTATCCACTCGCCCGTTCTGACTGACGGTGACATATATGTCACCAAACATATCACGCACCGTCGTATGCTTTGTGTCAACGGTCACATCAAGCTGCTGATGCGACAAGTTGGTGTCGATATCTGTGCGCGAACTCACAGTGGCACGTGCATCCATCGAGCAATCGCATACTCCAAACCGCGCCTGGAGCAAAGTCTCATCCGGGTCGTTCTCATCATATACTCTCACCAGATAATTTCCGGGCGCGGTGATGCGCATATTCTCGTCGGGAATACGAATGGTGTAATGTACGTATTGCACAAGCGTGGCCCGCGAGTATCGGTAATCCTCCACCGGAGCTTCGTTGAATCCGTCGATAAATTCAGAGTCGACAAGCTGTTCGGGTTGCCAGTCGCGGTCGCAGTGTATAAGTTGATAGCGCATGTATCGCCGGTCAGACGCAAGCTCATCAAAGGATATGACGATACGGTCGGCATCATCACCCGACACTATCACGTCAGGGGCATAGGGATCGCCGTCGACCTCGACCTGAAGCGTGCGGAATGCCGGATCAAAGATGGCCGTAGATGTATCAGTCAGATCGCCGGCAAAAACCATTGCAGGCATGACCGTCAACAGCAGTACATATATCGCCTTATTCATTACCAATCAAACGGTTATATAGTATGGTGACGGCATCGGCTATCAGTTGAGGACACGGTTTGCCTCCCGGACGCTTCAACTCACGACACACCAGTGAACCGTTTATGCTGCGGAATTTCTCGCCATCAGAGCTGACTGTGGTGTAAAGCTCAGCCTTATCGTCAGGAGATTTATACCCGGTCAGACTGTCTACGATAGCCATAGCCGATACGGCACCGCAGATTTCGCGCAGCCCCCCTACTCCCGTACCGAGGCCGGCCGTGAAGCGTGAAAGCAGGTCGGGATCAGTGGCTGTGATGTCTTCAAACACCATAGCCACACATTGGGCGCAGTTGTAGCCCTGTCGGCGCAGATCGAGTGCGCGTTCTATTCTTTGATTCAGATTCATTACCATTCTATTGGAGTCAGTCCGTGACTGACGAGATATTCATTAGCTTTAGAGAAAGGCCGGCTGCCGAAAAATCCGCGCGACGCGCTGAGCGGCGACGGATGAGCCGACGTGATGATGCAGTGACGCGACGGATCGATAAATTCACTCTTGCTTCGGGCAAACGAGCCCCAGAGTATAAACACGATATTGCTGCGCTGTGTGGCAAGGTAACGTATGGCGGCATCGGTGAGCATCTCCCAGCCGCGGCGTGAATGCGATGTTGGTGTATGCGCGCGCACTGTGAGTGTGGCGTTAAGCATGAGCACACCCTGACGTGCCCACCGCATGAGATTGCCCGACACCGGAGGCTCCGTGCCGAGATCACTGCGCAACTCTCGGTAGATATTTTCGAGTGAACGAGGCAGAGGCACTCCATCGTTGACCGAAAAACTCAAGCCGTTGGCCTGACCTGGTCCGTGATAGGGATCCTGACCGAGTATCACGACCTTCACCCTGTCGGCCGGGCATGCGTCAAAGGCAGCGAAAATCTGCGATGCGGGTGGATATACGGTGGCCGTGGCATACTCGCGGCGCACGAAATCGGTCAGTTCCACAAAGTATGGCTTATCCCACTCAGCGGCGAGAGCGCTTTTCCACGTTGGGTCTATTCTTACCTCCATTGTTAGGCGTCTTATTGGATTTTTGTCGAGATTTATCGCTTGACTTCAATTTTGCAAGCCGTTTTTCCATATCCTCAGCGGTGAGGAGCGGATTTTCGTAGGCAAGCGACAGCAGGTAATCACGCGCTTCGCGCACTTGCTTGGCAGTGCGCGCACGGATTATGCGCCGCAACTTCTGCACAGAGACAGGCAGACGGTATCCGAACATGGCAGTGCCATCGGCCACCAGACGCACCGAGTGTCGTCTGATTCCTTCAGTCTGACCGGCGAGTGAGGCCGCGTCGGGATAAGCGAGATTATCGGCCTCGACTAATTTCAGCAGCATTTCAAACCGCTCGGGAGTGCCGCTCTGATACTGAATCTTTCGCATCCTCACGTCTGAGAGTTTTTCTCCGTCAGGGCCCGAACCTTTGAAAAAGGTGTGATACCTTACCAAAAATGCCACGTCTTCTATAACGTCTTCGTCGTAGCGCAACCGGGGAAGTATGCGCCACACTATTCTGCGCGATTCCAGATCGTGGGGCTGACGGCCCTTTTTGGGATCAGAGGACACCGGCACACCTTTACCTGCGTCGAGAAGCAGAGCCGCCCAACGCAGTCGAATATCGTCGGGAACGAGTGTAACGGTCTTAAGCGTATGCTGCCATACGGTATGGTTTTCATACCGTGTGGGCAAGTCATAAATAGCGGCAAGGGCGGGCATTATGTAAGGCATTGCACCGGTATCGCGCAGCAGCGTAAGTGCAAGAGCCGGGCGCGGCGACATGAGCATTTTCTCCAGTTCCATGCGCAGACGACGGGGCGACACTATACGAAGGCGCTCTACGTTGCGGCACATACCCTCATAGGTAGCGTGATCTATCGTCCACCCGAAGCGTGCGGCAAAACGTATGCACCGCAATATTCTTACCGGATCATCATCGAAGGTCACGTCAGGGTCAGCCGGAGTTCTGAGCAGTTGTCGCTCTATATCAGCTAGACCGCAGCCGGTGATATCTACAGTCTTACCTGTAGTGATATTATAGAATATCGAATTGACGGTGAGATCACGCCGCAGGCAGTCTTCCTCGATAGAGCCGAAAGCGGTCTCGGGACAGCGCGAATTGCGGTCGGAATATTTCTCACGGCGGGTCTGCACAAGTTCGAGCTCCACGTCGGGAAACTGCTTGAGCACCACCATGGCAGTGCCGAATTTCGGATACGTCACCGGTTCATTTTCTATGAGCCGGCGTCCGTGAAGCCATTCGGCGAAGCCAATACCCCCACCCGGCAAATCCACGGCAAGGTCTATATCCTTGATAGGCTCGCCCATGATTTCATCGCGACAGCATCCTCCCACGGCATATACATGACTCTCCCACTGCGTCGACTCTATGAGGCGGCGCAGATAGTCGAGAATCCTATGGTATTCTTGTGAATTCATTTCTGCAAAATTACAACAAAAATACAACAAAAGCAAAGGCCCGACAGTTGTCAGACCTTTGCCAAGTATTAATGATAGTGGAAATATCAGATTCTCACTTTCACAGCATAGCCGTCGATAGTAAAGATTACCACGCCTGATTCGAGCGAGAGCTCGGCAGCGCCTGCTGCGTCAGTCACCGTAGTGGCTACGAGACGACCGGCAATGTCAAACACATTGACAATCGAACCTGCCTTGGCTCCGGATACATATACGGTGTTACCTTCAACGAGGCAACCGAATTCAGTAGCTCTGATGTTCTCGATACCGGTGAAGTCAGGACCGTATGAGCCGTTATCGTCAGCGATACGGAGCATAGTCACAGTGGCTTTGCCGCTATTGGTGGGAGTAGACAGTTTTACGAAGTGCGACTCGGGGTTAAGATCGAGCTGTGTGTGAACGGGCGAATCAGCCTGGCTGAATGAGCGGATAGTACGCCATCCGGGCTCGATATCGCAGTTACGCGACTCCTGTACCTTGAGCTTAACATTACCCTCGATTGTAGCTTCGAGATAGAGCGCCTTTGACGAAGGACCGTAGTAGCACATGATCTTATCAGATGTAGAGGTAAGCACGGCAGCTTCATCGGTCACGTCGCCCGAAGCCTGTACCCAGTGAGGATAGTCATTCTGCTTATCCTGAACCAGTCCGCCTACGGTGGCGAAGGGAGCTACTGTGGTGAAGGGGGCGAAGTTGAGGGGAAGTTCCTTAGCGGCCTTACCATAGTGAGTCTCGCCGTCGGCTTTGAGCGCGGGGAAGTCACAGGTATTGAATTTCACTTCGGTGACATATGACTGAGTGCCGGCTATGTTGGTGATAGCTCCGGAGGGGAAGCTGAGAGTATACTCAGTGTTGACGTTGAGGTTCTCGTAGCTGATGGTGAGCTTCTTGCCTGAAGCGGAAATAGAAGCACCCTCATACTGTGTCTTACCCAAGATCACAGCACCGCCGTTATATTTGATGTCCTGGTTGAAAGTAAGCTGCATTGAGCCGTCGGCATAGCTCATATCGGTATAATTGAGTTCGCCGGCAGTGAGTTCAAGTGCCTGATCACCACCTTCGGCCACGTAGCGCTCTACTAGTATGTCGTTGATGTTTACTTTCTTGCCGTTAGCATCGATCTTAAACTGAACGGTACCTCCGGAGGTATAGGTGTACTCAAACTTATACATGCGCTTTGAAGCACCGAGTGTGAGATCAGCCACAGTGGTCTCTGTGCCGTTTACGATAGTATTGAGTTTGATGGTCTTTGAAGACTTGTCGGGGTTACCGGCATAGATGGTAACCACGCAGGGACCTGTGACGGTGGGAGTGCTTACATAGCCACCGGCCTTAGTGGTATAGAACTGGAGGCAGCGGTCAGAAGCGCCCTCGTCTTCGGGAGTGGCAGGGCCGTAGTCCTTAGTGCCGTCGGCCGAATTGTTGGCGCCGCTCATAGCAATCATACGGATAGCGTCAGAACCGCAACCAATCACCATACCGTCAAATTCGCTGCGGGCATCGGCCGAGTTAGATACATTGGTATTGTCTGAGATGTTCTCAAACTTGGCTGCCCATGCAGCGGGCTGATGATAGAAGTCGGTATAGAAGAGCACACCGCCGGCAGTGGACGAGAATGACCAGACGGTACCGGTGGTGGTGCCTATGTCGTTAGTGGCATCCACGCGCCAGTAGTAAGTCTTACCGGCAGCGAGGTCTTCGCTGATTTTGTAAGTGGTGGCGGTAAGATTTTCAGCAAGGAGAGGAAGATTGGCTGCATCTGTACCGATATAAACCGAATACTTCACTGTGCCGAAGTGAGCCTTGGTGGTATTGGTCCATGTGAGGGTCAGACCACCTGCCACGGCTACCTTAGAGCCATTTTCGGGCTGGGGATCGGTCGACAGCGAGGGAGCTGCGGGATCACCGATGGTCTCAGCCTTGAGCACGTCTGAATAGTCGGAGTAGATACCGTCGTTGTTGAATGAGCGTACACGGAAATAATAGTCCTGGTTGGGAGTAAGATCGGTAGCGGTATAGGTAGTCACTCCGGCAGCCACGCGGCCCTTTTCGGTAAATGTATTGCCGTCAGTCGACTGCTCAACGATGAAGCCGCAAGCGGTGTTCTTGTTGAGTTCCCAGTTCATCGAGATAGTGGTCTTGGCCTGTTCGCCTACTGTGAGATTTACAGGCTTCTTGATGTAGGGATAGGGAGCGTCGATAGTGAATACATAGTTCTCGATGTTGGCATATCCGTTGGCTGCGATGGCCTTGGCGTCGGAAGCATCGTTGGGGTTAAGTCCGTTGGCTATTTCCCAAGCGTCGGGTATACCGTCGCCGTCAGTATCCTGAGGCTTCACACCGCCGCTGAGCACGCCTGTACCTTTGTGAGGAAGCTGCTTTTCGGAAGTGATACCGTTTTTGGTACCGACTGTACCCCACGAAGAAAGCTCGTCGATAATATATTGGTCAACTTCATCGTATGCGGGGAGCGAAGGACCTACGTTTTCGGGCATCCATTTGAGGGCCTCAAGGGCGGTCATCTTGCCTGCAATTTCGGGGATGAGCTGCACGGCCTCGCTGGCGGTGGCGTTATACTCGGTGATATTGGCGTTGAGAGCATCGAGCGATGCAAACCAGGTGGAGTAAGGAGCAGTACCGTCCTGTGCACCCTTCATCTCATCCACAGTCATTTCATGACCGTTGATCTCGCCGTCTTTGTTATCATCATAATAGTTACCGGCGCCATAGTAGCGGAATGACTGGATACCGCGCACGAAAGGATCGGTGGCACTGTTCCAGTTGCCACGCATGAAGTAGTTGTTTTCGATGTCGGCCCACGAGTCACCTTCCGAGTCACTCATAATGTAGCAACCACCGTTACCCCAGTTGTAAACCACATTGTTTACATACTGATTCAGACCTTTCACTTTGGGGTTACGGGTCTTGTTTTCGATGTAAAGGTTGCGATAAAGTGTCACACCGCCGATGGTCTGGATAAGACCGCCGCATGAATGCGACTGAAGACCCTGACCGATGATGGAGTTCTGGATAGTGATGTTGGCAGGACGATTGTTTTTATTGTCCCAGCTGACGGAGAAGTTTTCGTCACGACCCCAGAGCACCGAAAGGTGGTCGAAGATCATGTCGGTACCGTTGGCCACACCGCAAGCGTCAGCACCGTTTGTACCGTTGACACCCATGCGGAAACGGATGTAGCGCACGATAAGATTGTTGGCACCGGAGAATGATACACGGTCGCCATAGACTTGGATACCTTCGCCTGGAGCCGTCTGACCGAGCACCGTATTGTTGCCCTTGAAGACCAGCGGAGACTTAAGTGTGATAGTACCCGATACATCAAAAACGATGATACGGTTTTCCTTGCTCACGGCATCGCGGAGCGAACCTGTGCCTGAGTCATTGAGATTTGTGACGTGATAGATCTCGCCGCCACGACCACCTGTAGTGTAACGTCCGAAACCTTCAGCACCGGGAAACGCCAGAAGTTGCTCCTGAGCGCTCACCGTAACAGCCGAAAGCGCCATAGCACCTGCTACGATGGGAAAAATGAATCTTTTCATGTAAGTTATGGTTAAGGTTAAATAATTACACGGTATTATATTTCAATTTGCAAAATTACAATAAGTCAACTGAAATAGCAAGAAATTCAGGATATTTCGGAGTCGATAATTGGTTAAATTTGACTAAAAGGATAGCCTCGGAGCAGAGAAAGGACGATTGGGTCGATTTAGACCATTTAGACTATCAGGACTTCCTCAAACTGTCCTAATTGTCCCATTAGTCCTAATTGTTCTAACCATCCCTCTCTAAAAAAATCGGCTGCCCCGCTTTTGGCGAGACAGCCTTAAGAAATAATGAGGTATTAAGAATTACTTCTGGATGTATTTCTTGCCACCCTTGATAACGAGACCTTTGTAGTTCTCGTTAACGCGCTGGCCGAGTACGTTGTAAACGGGAGCGTCAGCAGCAACTTCGTCAGCGATGATAGCGTCGATACCTGCTTCACCGGCAGCTTCGCCTTCGATACGTACATACATAAGATTGAGCTGAGCGTTGTTGGCACCTACACGGAAAGAAACAGACTTGCCGGTGGCGTCGAAAGTTATGGGATCTAACTTATAGTAACGCTTGGTGACAGGGTCAGCCTTAGTAAGAACAATTGTTTCACCAGCTTCGCCATCTACCACGGGGGTTACAGCTACTTCAAGTACATTGTCGGGGTTAGCGGTACCACCGAGGTTAGAACCTGCCCATACGGTTACGGTAACATTACCGGTAACGGCGGGATACTGGAAGTAAGTGTCGCCACGCGATACGATGCCCTGAGTACCGAGACGAGTGAACTGAACACCGTTCTTACAAGCCACCCAGTCTGCTTCAGTAGCGGCATTGTAATCCTTATCTTCCCAAGCGTCTACCGAACCCCATCCGGGCATGAAGATGGTACGGGTTACACCCTTTTCGCCCCAAGAGAGGTAAGGATAGTTAAAGTTTTCAGCGGGCATTTCATTTACTTCAGCAGCATCGCTTGTTACAGTAGCATCGGGAGTGAGCTTGTAAATATCACCATCGAGCATAGAGATACCGAGGTTGAGATCAAGCACGCCCTTTTCTTCTCCGTCGGGAGTGTTGAGCACGGGAAGACCTGCTTTGTTGGGCATAGCGATACCATACTTGTCAACCAAGTCATAGTTACCGCCACCACCGTAGAACTCTGAATTTTCATCCATGATACTTACGAGGAAGGGGAAAGCAGCATTTTCAGTAGAATTGAAGTCATAGTTGAAAACTTCTGCCTTCACGGCCACAGCAGAAAGAGCAGCGGCAGCAATGAGTAAAGATTTTTTCATAAGAAAAAGTTATTAAAAAAATTTAGGGTTAAAAAATAAGAATGGGTTTACTGTATTTATTAAAGTACATCGCTTTGCTTAAGCATCGCAAAGCGATGTACATTTGTTTTTTATTATTCGGGCAGACCGCTGTAGCCGGGATAACCGGGGAGCTGAGTCAGACGAGGATTGTCGACAAGGGGATGTCCGGCCGACTTGTTGGCAAACGGGCTAAGCTCGGTCTGGTTGTGGATATAGCCGAAGTAAAGGCCGAAAGGTCCGTCGATCCAGTCAGGGAACTTATTCTTGTTTTCGGCATATCCGGTAGGCTTCTGAGCGATAGTGTTACCAAGGAGCATCTGGTTGTTTTCACCACCGGCCTTGAAGCCGCCGGCTATACGACCGTTCTTATTATAAGTGTTATCCCACGCGAGGAACATATTGGTCACATACCATGTAGCAGTACCGTCTTCACCATGAGCAGCAGCGATAGCTTTAAGTTTTTCATTAAATGCATCGCGATTATTGCCTGAGGTGGGAGGAGTGGAGACTTCTGTTATGATAGCAATCTCAGCGGGATCGGTAATGTCGATATAATCAAGTGTGAGGAATTTGGTGCGATACTCGTTATCGTCGCGGGTAAACTTGTAGAGACGATATACAGGCATATTTGCATAATCACCTTCGCGCTTCGAGAGATCCTTGAGAGCCTGCTGGGCTTTGTGAACCTCGCGATCGAGAAGATTCATGCGCACGAGGTCAGTACGGAGCAGGAACTCGTCGCTAAGCTCCCACATACGCTCCTGGAGAAGTGCATCCTGGAACTCGTCTTTGCCGGTAGGAATAGGCATATCGCCGATACCTGCACGCTCA
Source organism: Bacteroides sp. (assembly GCA_014802325.1). GTDB lineage: Bacteria > Bacteroidota > Bacteroidia > Bacteroidales > Muribaculaceae > Duncaniella. The sequence continues at coordinate 186,291 of JAAVCK010000026.1, read as the reverse complement.
CGCACCTGCTTGAGAGCATTGACTGCGTCCTGAGTAGGACCATTGTGGAGCCAGTTCTGAGTCTCGGCATACATGAGGAGCACGTCGGCATAACGTACCATAGGAATGTTGACGTTACGCTTTGCGGCTGCATTAGGCTCTACCTGCCACTGGATGCGGTATTTACCGGAGCCGATTGAAGAGAATGTAGTACCGGCATTTGCCACATCTGGGTTATCATTGTTGAGCGAAAGCGCACGCACTGTATAGTTACAGCAAGTAACGTCGCGACGGGTGTCAGCTTCGTCAAACGAAAGATAATAAGTGGGGAGCTTGCACTGGAGCGAACGACGCTGGCCATAGATAGAATACTGGCTACCGCCGGGCTGGCCGACATACACACCTACAGTAGTGTTACCCACGTTTTCGCCAAGACGGGCCAAAGACCACATCATTTCGGGAGCAACAGCTCCGAGGTCACGACCGGTAAAGTTATAGAAGAGCTTCATGAAGCCCGACATATCGTTGTCGCCCTGAATGAGGTAGTTTTCGTTCTGAGTGATTACAGATTTGAGAGCATTGTCGGCAATAGTATAAATCTCGCGGATACGAGCCTGATCCTCGCGGGTACCCATGTGAAGAGTAGCAGGGTCGTTGGTCTCAAGATCCCAGCGGAGCGAGTAACCGGCAGCGTGGAGACATATACGGGCAAGCAGACCGCAGGCACTGTTGCGGTTGATACGCTCAGTCCATGCACATTCACTATACCAGGGTAGATCCTCGATAGTAGCCACCATATCGTCGATGATGAAATCGTAGATCTTGTCGCGGTCATAACGCTTGGGATACATCACGTCTTCATCATACATATTGTTGGGATCGAGAGGCTCGGCAGTGAAAGGCACGTCGCCAAACAGACGGATAAGGTTGAAATAAAGGAATGCACGCTGAGCTACTACTTCAGCGATCAGAGCTTTGATCTTATCGGTCTGATCCATCTCGCGGAGGTGAGAGAGCGCGAGGTTACAAGCTTCGATTTTCTTGTAGCTCTCACCGTAGGTCGAACCGAACACGTAGGGTACGGTAGGATCGTAGCCATAGTTACTCAGATAATGCTTGTTACCCTCAAAGGCATCTTCGGCAGCGATGGTGGTCATCTCACCGGTATTGGCCTGACGGTAAAATTCCTCATGTACGATACCGTTGTAGATACCCTGCACGAAAAGGTCGGCATTGTTCTCGTCGCGGAAAGCGAAGTCAGTGTCATCCTTGGTGTAGGAAGGGAGCTCCAGCGTATCCTCACACGAGGTGAAGAGCATGGATCCGCTACCTGCTATCGCTACAGCGAGGAGAAGATTGCGCACTGTATTGAAATTATATTTTTTCATTGTTGTAGTCGTTAGAAAAGTTAACCGTTAGAATGAAAGGTTCAGACCTACTACATAGCTGCGCGAAGCGGGATATGAACGCGAGTCGAAGCCGGGGGTACAGATCACGTCGTCGTTGCTTGACGATACGTTAGGATCGTAACCGGAGTAGTTGGTGAAAGTATATACATTGTTAGCGGTAAAGTAGAGGCGGAGATTGCTGATGTGAGCCTTCTTCATCCACTTCGAGGGGAAGGTGTAGCCGAAGGTGATCTGCGAGATACGCAGGTAAGAGCCGTCTTCCACGAAATATGACGAAGGATAGATGATATTTTCAGAATTAGCCCCGGTGAGTGACCACACGCGTGAGTTTTCGTCAGGGTTAAGCTCTTTCAGACGTGCGAGAGTAGTGGCCTGACGACCGGTGACGGGGTCGATCAGACGGTAGTAATTGTCGCCGAAATCTTTCAGAGTGTTCTGGAACGGTCCGTAGGGGCTGAGAGCCTGGCTCGTAGCGTTGTAAATATCATTGCCGATCGAGAAGTTCATGAAGATATTGAGGTCGAATCCCTTGAAGGTAAACTGGTTGCCGAAACCACCCACGCAGTTGGGAGTACCGTTACCGATCTTCTGCATCTGCTTGGTAAACTGGGGATTTTCGGGATCGTCGTTGTCAGCGGCAAATTTCATGTCGCCTGGCATCGCTGTGCCACCGAAGGGCTTAACCACACCGTCCTTGAGAGTGAATGTACCATCGCCATTGTCGATGAAGTCGTCGGTAGTGTAGAGACCTTCATATTTGTAGCCATACATATCACCGAGGCCCTGACCTACTACAGCGTAGTAAGTGACCTGACCTTCGAGTGAAGAACCGGCGCTGAATGTCTTGTATTCAAGATCATTGTTGAGCGACATTACTTTCGAGCGGTTGAACGAGAGATTGAGTGAAGTAGTCCACTGGAAATTACGGTTGGTGATGTTAACGGTGTTGAGCGAAATTTCCCAACCGCGGTTGCGCATCTTACCTACGTTCTGCATCTGCTTGGTGTAGCCGAGAGTAGAGGGAATGGTACATGAGAGGAGCATGTCGGAGATCTGGTTGTTGTACCAGTCTACACCGATGCTGAGGCGGTTGTTGAACATACCGAGATCAAGACCTACGTTGGTAGCGTGGAGAGTCTCCCACTTCAGTTTCGGATTACCGAGTTCGGCTGAAAGAGCCATAGAGGGATTCTGCTCGTTGTTGCCCATAGGATAAACTCCGAGAGTCACGGCAGTAGTGTAGAGGTTGTCACCGATACCGTTGTTACCGGTCACACCGTAACCGACGCGGAGCTTAAGGTTGTTGATCACATTAATTATATTGCTTTCCTGGAAGAAGCGCTCCTGAGAGATACGCCATGCAGCCGAAGCCGAGGGGAAGTAGCCCCACTTGTTGCCTTTGGCAAACTTCGAGCTACCGTCGGCACGCATTGTGGCGGTGAGGAGGTAGCGGTTGTCGTAAGTATAAGATGCACGTCCGAAGAACGAGAGCATGTTGCCGTGAGAGTGACCGGTAGACTTGGAAGACACCTCTGCGGTATTAATCTGGTCGAGACCGTGGTTAGGATTGGGGAACTTCTTAAGGCTGAGCGAAGTGCTTTCGCTTTCGCTGTAAGTATATTCCTGACCGAGCATCACAGAGAGGTCGTGCTTTTGATTGAATGTCTTGGCATAGGTAAGGGTGTTGGCAATGTGCCAGTTGTAACCCTCGGAAGTGCCGATCGAACCGGACTGACCGGTATTGATGGGATCGAGAAGGTAACCGGTACCTTCGGGTCCTGCAAACGAAGTGGATTTACCCCACTTGGCAACGTAGTTACCAGCCGTGCGCCAGGTGAAGGCGTCGAGGAAGTCTACGGTAACACCACCATTGAGTTCGAGTCGACGATCACGCTTCTTGCTTGTAGCGGCACGGTTCTGTACCAGCTGGTTGGTTGCCGAGTAAAACGAAGTCATACCGCGGAGCTCGCCGAGAGTCTGGGTATTGAGAAGTTCGTCGCGGGTAAACATCGTACCACCGTTGATGGGGTATTTCACGAGGTCGTCAAGACCGTCAAACTTACCGCCGCCGTGGGTGGATGCGTTGTAGAAGAACGACGAGAAATCGAATTTCACACCCTTATAGAGCTCGGTGTTGATTTTAGCACGGAGTGAGTTGCGGGTGTAATCGTGGTTGGCAAGAAGACCGTCATTACCTACAAAGTTGTAAGATACGAGATACTTGGTCTTGTCAGAACCGCCCGATATAGAGAGGCTGTGGTTTTGTGTCACGGCCGAGCCGCCGAAACCTTCGCCCTGCATGTCAAGAGCGTAAGAATCACCATAAAGGCCATTCATACGGTCATAAACACCGGTATAGAAGGTAGGATCGTTGGCGTAGTCAAAGTTGTTATCGTAGTACTGAGTAAACAGACCGTAGTTGTTGCGGAGCGCGAGGAGCTCATACTGATACTGAGCATAAGAGAGCGCATTGTCCATCACGTCGAGTTTCTTGGGAAGCACGTCAAACGAAACGAAGCCGTTGTAGTCGATCTTGGTCTTGCCCTCTTTAGCTGACTTGGTAGTGATCACGATGATACCGTTAGAACCGCGGGCACCATAGATGGCGGTAGACGATGCATCCTTGAGTACGTCGATCGACTCTATGTCGTTGATGTCGATGTTGGAAAGTGCATTGTCCATCGGGAAACCGTCGACGATGTAGAGAGGGTCAGTACTCTGGGTAAGAGAAGCTCCACCACGCACGGTCACATTGACACCGGCACCGGGAGCACCGCTCTGCTGCACGATGTTGATACCGGCAGCTTTACCCTGAAGAGCCTGAGCAGCTGAAACTACAGGCACCTTGGCAAGTTCAGAACCCGATACGGATGAAACCGCACCGGTGAGGTCTTTCTTGCGTACAGTACCGTAACCGATTGCGACAACCTCGTCGAGCATCATGGAGCTTGACTGCATCACTACGTCGATAGTGGAGCGGCCGTTGACAGGCATTTCGAGATTATCGTAACCGATGTATGAAAACACGAGCGTGCCCTTGGCGGGAGCGCTGATAGAATAGTTACCATCGAGGTCGGTGGCAACGCCGTTGTTAGTGCCTTTTACCAACACAGTAGCACCCATGAGGGGCTCGCCGGATTCGTCGGAAACCGTACCTTTCACTGTGATGTTCTGGGCATAAACTGAAAGTGAGAATACTACCGACAGCAGTAGTGCGAGCCAGTAGCGTGGGTTCTTACTTAGATTCATACACACATGGTTTAGATAAGATTATAAATATGATAAGTATTTTCAACTGCAATTCTCTGCCTGATTACCGTCACTCGCCACGCATGGTCCGCTACAGTAATTTTGGCAAATAATCACACAAAATTACAAAATTAATCCTCATTTGTACTAATATAAATATATTTTAGCACATTTTAACAGTGCAATTTTCTCTCTGCCGCTTCAACAATTACCCCGTCTTTTAACCACATTTATTATATATAATACGATATACACAAAAATACTTAAAGATACAATAACCCTCTTTCATTTCACGACGAAAATGCATATCTTTGCATTACGTGGGAAAGACAGACGCGATCCACGTAAAATACAATATCATCAATTCCGCAAAATCATACTTACTCAGATTATTTATGAAAATAAACATTCTACCCTCATTTTCCGCACTCATGACTACGGGAATAGCACTTTCATGCTCACTTGCGACCTACGCCGACGAATCAGCCTATGACTCCTATCCCGTCTACACCGGCGATGACCTTGAACTGACCGTGGAGTCTGATGCCACGCTTTTCCGCCTCTGGGCTCCTACAGCCGAGGCCGTAAGGCTCAGCCTCTACCCCACCGACCGTAACTCGGCGGCAGAAAAAACCATAGGCATGACGCGGTCGGTCGACGGTACCTGGGTGGCAAAGCTACCCGGACAGCTTTACGGAAAATTCTACACCTTCAGCATCAAGCACAACGGCCAATGGCTTGCCGAGACGCCCGGCGTATGGGCTAAGGCCGTAGGCACCAACGGCCAACGCGCTGCCATAATCGACTTCTCACGCACCAATCCCGAGGGTTGGGATAGTGACCGTGGCCCACACACCCCGGCCATAACCGATGCTGTAATCTATGAGATGCACCATCGCGACTTCTCGGTTGATCCTTCGTCGGGCATAGTCAACAAAGGTAAATTTCTTGCCCTGACTGAGGACAACACCCATAATGCCCACGGCGACGCGACCGGTATAGATCATCTCAAGGAACTCGGAGTGACCCACGTGCACATTCTGCCTTCGTATGACTACAACTCGGTCGACGAGGCCAATCTACCCTCAAATGGATATAACTGGGGGTATGACCCTGTAAACTATAATGCCCCTGAAGGCTCATACTCCACTAATCCGGCTGATCCCGCTGCCCGCGTCAAGGAAATGAAACAGATGGTGAAGCATCTCCACGACAACGGTATAGGCGTGATCATGGATGTGGTATACAACCATACGGCTCAGAATGACGATTCCAACTTCTCGCTCACGGCCCCCGGATATTATTACCGCCACCGCCCCGACGGAAGCTACAGCGATGCCTCGGCATGCGGCAACGAGACTGCTTCTGACCGAAAGATGATGAGCGACTATATCGTCAACTCCGTAAAATACTGGGCTAAGGAATATCATATCGACGGATTCCGCTTTGACCTCATGGCCATACACGACACCGAGACTATGAACCGTGTGGCCGAGGAGCTTAAAGAAATCAATCCCGACATATTCGTATATGGCGAAGGATGGACCGCCGGTGATTCACCCCTGCCCGTGGAGCGCCGCGCACTGAAAGAAAATGTGTCGAAAATGCCTCAGATAGCGGTGTTCTCCGACGATATTCGCGATGCCATCAAGGGTCACTACTCCGACGCTTCTGACCGCGGATTCGCCACCGGCAAGCCCGGCCTTGAAGAGACGGTAAAGATAGGTATAGTGGCTGCCACCGCTCACCCGCAGGTTGACTACTCTAAGGGCAACAACTCGAAATTTGCCTACGCGTCAGCCCCCACGCAGATAATCAACTACGTGTCATGTCACGATGACCTGATGCTCACCGACAAGCTCCGCAAGTCGATGCCCGATGCCACAGACGCCGAGCGTCAGCGTGCCGCCCGTCTGGCCCAGACCATAGTGTTCACCTCGCAGGGCACTCCGTTTATGTTTGCCGGTGAGGAGCTTTTCCGTGATAAAAAGGGCGTGCATAATTCCTATAAGTCTCCCGACTCTATCAATGCTATCGACTGGGAACTGAAGCACACCAACGCTGATCAGGACAAGTATTATACCGAACTCATAAAACTGCGCAAGGCTCACCCCGCTTTCCGCATGACCACAGCCGAGCAGGTGACCCGTCACCTGAAATTCGATGATGTCAACGAGCCTAACCTCATATCTTATTCACTTATCGACAACGCCAACGGCGACGAGTGGAAGGAAATCAAACTGATATTCAACGGTGCTGACGAAGAGCGCGTGGTTAAGGTGAATAAAGCCGACTGGACAGTGATAGCTCACGACGGGCAGATCAACGCCGACGGTCTCACCACCGCGCGCGGCGGAAAGGTCACCGTAGCTCCCCGCTCAGCCACCATACTTGCCCGCACGAAATAATATCCCCTATAAATAATCCTAAAGTAAAAAGCTCCCCTGGCCGTCAGGCGGAGCTTTTTACTTTTCATATCTTCTTAACCACGCGGCAGGGATTGCCCACGGCAAGAGAGTTTGCAGGAATATCTCTGTTGACAACACTTCCTGCACCTATCACACAGTTATCGCCTATCGTTACGCCGGGGAGCACACTCACCTTTGCTCCGATCCACACGTTATTGCCCACGGTGATAGGACGGGCATATTCCAGCCCCTTGTTGCGCTCCGTCACATCAATCGGATGTCCGGCCGTATAGAATCCACAGTCTGGCGCTATGAATACGTTGTCGCCGAAAGTCACCGGCGCACAGTCGAGAATCACAAGATTGTAGTTGGAATAAAAGTTATCCCCTACCCTTATGTTATATCCATAGTCGCAATGAAAAGGCTGCTCGATAAGTATCGAACCCTTCACTTCGCCCAGCAGACGGCGTAGCAAAGCATCGCGCCCCTCGGTATCCTTCGGGCGCAGATCATTGTAGTCTCGACACATCTCTTTACATTCCAGACGCTCGGTCACGAGTGTCTGATCATAATTGGCATCATAGATCATGCCTGCAAGCATTTTTTCTTTTTCTGTCATATCGCACGATGTTAATTGAAAATCACAGTGCAAAAGTAACAAATATGAACCAATCGTCGAATTTGCGAGTTATAAAAATACAGATCAACTATTGCATGAGAGATCATCACGTATGAACAGATTATTAACAACTACGATTCTTATGACAGCACTTGCCGCCACATCTCTTGCCGAGGAGTGGCCGGCTGATTCGGCAGCCATATATTTCCGGCAGTCAAAGACTGCTTTACTACCTGACTTTCACCAAAACGGCGAATCGCTGTCGCGGCTTGCCGACGAACTGACCGACTCGGCCGCAGTGGTGAGACGTCATGTCCGCGTAGTAGGCTCGGCCTCGCCTGAAGGCTCGGCGAGATTTAATGAATACTTGTCGAGAATGCGTGCCGGACGCATATTTGACTACTTCAGCTCCCGTGATATGATCGACGTCGACTCAACCGAATTTATCTACACGGGCCGCAACTGGAGCGGTCTGCGGGAAATGGTCAAAGCCGACACCGACGTACCTTCGCGCACGCAAGTGCTTGCCCTGCTCGACAGGATTACGTCAGGAGAGATATCCGACGACAACGAAGCACTTATCAAGCTGAAGGCCATCGACGGAGGTACTCCTTATATTTATATGTATCATCATCTATTTCCCTCACTTCGCTTCTCGCAGATATTCGTTGACTTCGCCGAGCCTCGCCGCCGGCTCATGCCACTGCAGGTCGACTCACCGGCATCACTTATCGATACACCCACCCTTACGGAATGGCCTGATATTAATCCCGCACCTGAGTTTCCTCACCGCAAGCCTTTCTATATGGCATTGAAAACCAACATGCTCTACGACGTGCTCGCCATACCGAGCATAGGCGCCGAATTTTATCTCGGGCGAAACTTTTCGATAGCAGGCAACTGGTATTACGGCTGGTGGAAATCCGACCGCGTGCATCACTACTGGCGCGCCTACGGAGGCGATGTGGCCGTAAGATGGTGGTTTGGCAGAGCAGCCCGCCGCAAACCTCTCACCGGACATCACCTCGGTATCTACGGAGGTATCGTGACCTACGACTTCGAGTGGGGTGGCGAGGGATATATGGGCGGTGACCCGGGTAGAACGCTCTGGGATAGATTCCACACCATGGTCGGAGTGGAGTACGGATACTCACTCCCCGTGGGTCGACGTCTCAACATAGACTTCACCATAGGCATAGGCTATATGGGAGGACGTCTTCAGAAATATGAACCCAAAGACTCGCACTATCTTTGGAAATCGACTGAAAACATCAGATGGTTCGGGCCTACAAAAGCCGAAATCTCGCTAGTGTGGCTCATAGGCAGCGGAAACTACAATACTTTTAACAGGAGGGACGCAAAATGAAAGCAGCTAAGATAATTATGCCGACTATGATAGCGGCATCGCTCACTGCCTGTCACCATAAAGATCTGTGTTACGAACACGTGCATCGTGTGGACATCAACGTGGTTTTCGACTGGCAGAACGCCCTCGACGCCACAGCCAAGTCAATGGCTCTGTATATGTACGACACCGAGTCGGGCGAACACCTGCGGTATATTTTCGACAATAATCAGGGAGGTCCTCTCAGCATACCGTTTGGAACATACAACGGACTCTGCCTCAACAGCGATGACACCGACTGGGCAATCATCCGTAACGAAGATGACATAAACAGTTTCGAGATATACACGGCCGACGCAGAAGCACTTGAGACCACCGGCCTGTCAACCCGAACCATGCCGAGAGCGAGAGCCACGGAGGTGGAACGAGTAGCCCGCACACCCGGAATGATATGGAGCGACCGTCAGGATCAGATATATCTACCGGAAACCACCACCAACAAGACCATCACCTTCTATCCTGACGAGGATATATGTCATTACACCGTTGACATATACGATGTGGACAACATCGAGGCTATCGAAGGCACGTCGCTTGACGGAACGATATCCGGTATGGCCGAAGGCTATCTGCACGGCAAGAAAATTACTACTGACAATTCGGTGACTATGCCGTTTGTGATGACTGTAGACCGCGACAACAGTTCGCTGCACGGCGAATTTCTCACATTCGGCGAGTGCTGTACTACAGCCCGAACCCATACGATGACCGTGTACATGTATCTCGACGACGGATCAAAGAAATATTACAACTTCGACGTGACTGATCAGGTAACTGGAGCGGCTGACCCCCGACATGTACATATAGTGATCCACGGACTGTCGATACCCAACCCTCTTACCGAAACGGGCGGATTCATACCCGATGTCGACGACTGGGAAGCCGTATACATAAATCTTAATATGAATCCGAGGTGAACTTAATCAGAGTTAAAAGCATTATAAAAATATAAAAACAAACAAATTATGAAATCAATACAAATTTTAATGGCAATGGCAGCCGTGGGGCTGGCAGCCTGTACAGAGCAAGAAATTCCGGATGTTGCCACACGCGACGGTAATGCAATCGATTTCCGTCCGGCAATGGGTACACGTTCACGTGCTACCGAGACGACAAACGATAATCTCTCTCAATTTACAGCCACGAGTTTCCTTGGTGACGCTAATTACTTCACCAATATCAACTTCAGCAAAGGCAACGACGGATTTTTCACATCAGTCGCCAAGTATTACTGGCCCGGCGACAAATCAGAACTTAGCTTTTACGCCTACTCTCCCTCGGAAGAAGAATTAGGCGGTACTATTGTGATGGATCCTACTACCAAGCAGCTTCAGGATTTTACTACCGCTGAAAATATTGCCGATCAGGTCGACTTCATAACTGCCTACGCTACCGGCAACAAAGAGGCCAACGAGGCATCGGGCGTAGAACTTACGTTTGACCACCGTCTCGCTCAGGTCGAAGTAAGAGCCAAGAGCGACAATAAGCAATATACCTTCAAGGTAGCAGGTGTGCGTATTGGTCGCCCTCAGATCATGGGTACATTTGACTTTACCACCAATGAATGGACTCTCGACGAATGGCATGAGACCGCAGTATTTGAGTCATCATGCGATGAAGTGACCCTGTCATCAAACCCTGTTTCTGTAATGGGTAAGAGTGGCAACGGTATGTTCATCCCTCAACAGCTCATTCCTTGGAATTCCTCGGGCGACCCCGACAATGTGGCACGCTCGGCTTATCTGAGTGTATTGGTCAACATCACTTCAGAAGACGGTGCTGTAATCTATCCATTTCCCTCCGATACTCGTAAGGATGCCAACGGTCAGCCTATTAAATACGCTTGGGCCTCAGTGCCTTTGGGCGAGAAATGGGAAGCCGGTAAGAAATACATCTACACACTTGACTTCACTGAAGGTGCAGGCACCACCGACCCTGATGATCCTGTGCCGGGTGTACCTGTACTCGGCGATCCTATCAATTTCACCGTCAAGGTGACCGACTGGGTCGACAGTCCCGTTGACGAGAACATGCAACCTATCAAGAAGACAGATACCACTACTGCAAACTGATATTTTCCGGATATCAATTTATCGCATAATCCCGCAGACCACGTGTTTTCGGGATTTTTTTGTGCCTGAACGTCAATATTAACTGATAAATCACTATCTTTACAGCTAATTATTAATCCTTATCCCAAACCTTAATCATTACTCAGAATGGAACATAACGATCAACAAGTGCAATATCCCCGGTACACTATGCAATGGCTCGGAGTGCAGTCACTCATAATTGTATGCGTGGCATTTATACTCGCGGTAATCGTGAGCTGTCTTGACGGCTTCGCTCACGGACGGGTGGAAAGCGGTCTTCTGGCAGCAAACAGCTATAAAATTATTTCCGATTCACTCATATATTGTTTCGGAATCATAGTGATTACTTCATTATCTATCGTGTTGGTGGAAATAGTATTTCGCAAAGCGGTCAACAATCTGCAATATATACTTATCGAGATGGCGCTTGCTCTCTTCTACCTTCTGCTCGTGGCTATGGCCGAAAAAATGCCTTTTATAGCCTCGTATATTGTAGTTTCGGCTATGACCATAACACTTATAGCTCTGTTTGTGAAAGGAATTACCCGGACCCCTAAAGCGGTAGCCCTCATCACGGCTATACTTGCGGTGGAATACACGCTGATGTATATACTGCTTATCCTTGGCTCGATGGCTCTTCTCGTAGGCAGCCTGTCGCTCTTTGCCCTCATAGCTTTAGCCATGTACTTCACACTGAAACTCAGAGTGGAAAATGACGAACTTACTCTGAAGAAGTGATGGATAGCCCGCACACATACCCACCTTATCCGCTGCCGGAGAAACCGATGTCGTACGGAAAAAAACTGCTTCTGCTCGGTGTGCAGTGCGGTGTACTGATGTTTGGTGCTCTCATAATATGGCTGATGGTATACTCACGCGATGAAAATAACCGTAAGGTATCAAGAGAGATAGCTGAAGAATGGGGCGATAGAGTCAATATCAACTGTCCATTCATTTCTACCGGGGCGGCAGACGGGAAGGTCACCCTGACTCCAACCGTATTTAACTGCAACGCTCAGGTGACCACCAAATCGCTTCACCGTAATATTTATGAAGCCGAGGTTTACACAGCCCACGTGACACTCTCCGGCGCATTCAATGACGAACGCCTCGCTATGCTGCACGAAGACGTAATGATAAAACTCGTTATCGAGACCGGACAGATTCAGATGCTTTCGCCACTTAAATTCAACGGCAAGAGTATAGAATGGAAAGCAGATAGTACGTATCTCTACGCCTACCTCCCTATAGAAGACCTTAAGGGAGAGGGGGATTTCTCGACCGACTTCGATATTCGCGGCTCCTGGGCTCTCAACGTCAGGCAGACTGATGATAAATCTACAATAAATATCACGGGAAACGCAAGAAATCCATCGTTCAGAGGTGTCACCCTTCCCACAGACCGATTTTTGAGCGACGGTGAATTTTCAGCCCGCTGGGTAAGAAATATATCTCAATCAGGAAATAGCGGATGGGTAGGTATCAGTTTTCTGGTAGGCGTAAGTTCCTATCAGAAAGTCTCACGGTCCATGAAATACGCTTTCATGATCATCCTGCTGACATATATCAGTGTACTGTTTACGGAAATTATTATGAAGCGCACCATTCCGCTGACCAACTATTTTCTGATCGGAGCGGCTCTTATATTGTTTTATTCCTTGCTGCTGTCGTTCTCTGAGCATCTGTCGTTTGGCGTTTCGTATCTTATAGCGGCTGTAATGACTATCGGCCTTATCACAGGATATATGTGGCGTATGCTCCGGTCGGCCAAAGTAGGCCTGAGCATGGGTGCAATACTGACATTGCTCTACGGAAGTTGCTTCATACTTCTTTCGCTGGCCACATATGCACTGTTGCTCGGCAGCATGATTCTATTTGCCGCCCTCGCGGCCATGATGTATGGATCGTTGCAGATAAAGAAATAGACACCTAAGCTCATAGTCAGAAATAGTAACACCCCAAAAGTTTTCCAATCAACTTTCGGGGTGCTTTACAATATGTCTTATGAATCGGAATGTCTATCCAGCCATCATCAGTGCGATTCGATGTGGGCGGTTGTCGGGCGAAGGCCCGGAGAGGTGGCGCGGAGAGTAATGGGGCCTGCCGAACGCGAGGTGCGCAATATTACCATACATCTTCCGGCGTGAAGCGATCGTGTGGTACCGGTCATTGACTCATGCGAATTAATATCGCCGTTGACCACGCCCACTATTTCAGCAGGACCGTCGACTGTAAAGGTCACCAGACCGTCGGCCTCGGGCACCACCCTACCCTTTGAGTCCACTGCCATAATATCGATATGTATTAAATCCATACCGTCGGCCGACGCATGTATTTTGTCGGCTACTGATTTAAGCGCTACGGCGTCGGATGTGGTCTCTATACGATCCACTGCCACCGGCTTTTTTGCACTCCGGTCATAAGCGCGGGCCTCGATATGGCCTCGCGTATAAGGGACGTTTTCCCACAGAATGCGGTTGCGTGTGGCCGATGTGGAGCGGTCGTTGATGCGTCGTCCGAGCGAATGCTCGTTGACCAGCAGTTCTACTTCGTCAGCATTAGTAAACGTGTAAAGATTCACCGTATCGGCCGGCTGACGATTCCAATGGTGCGACAGGCGCAGTGTACCTACATTCACATCGTTCCACATAAGTTTCTCATCACTCTCGATTATACCAATACCCACGGAGGGTTCATTGTCCTTAAAATATGTCTTAAGAAACGCTGCCATAGGCTTTGGCTGAAGCGATACGTCAAACACACCCTGATTCCAGCCTTTAGCAGGCCATCCGGCCGACTCCCCGAGATAGTCGATCATACCCCAATATGCCAGACCGATCACCTTGTCGAGATTCATATCGAAATAATTGGGACCCATGCCGGAAGTGTTTGCCTCGCTCTGGTAAAACATCATCCACGGATATCTCTCCGAGTCGCCGGGGAAATACATGTAGCGGTAGTTATACGAAGCCACATCTGTCTCAAGCACGAGCGGAGCAGGAATGGAATCAGTGTCGATATTACGACCGCGCGGGTGCATGGCCACCGTCACAGGGCGCGTATCGTCATAGCGATCGAGAAGAGTCTTCTGCAACTTATAGGCAGTCACGCCCCAGTCGTTGAACGGCAGATTGGATAGAGTCTGCAATTCATTGCCGAGACTCCACATTACTATCGAAGGATGGTTTCGGTCACGACGCACCCATTCTGTCACATCCCCCGGCCACTGTTCCATCCACTCTCTTCTGCCACCTGCATACTGACGGAGCCACTTATCATAAAGTTCATCCACCACAATTATACCGTAGCGGTCACATAGATTGAGAAATTCTTCACTGTAAGGGTTATGCGACGAGCGGATATGATTGAACCCATAGTCCTTAAGCATCTTGATGCGTTTCTCGATAGCCGCAGGATAGGCAGCAGCCCCGAGCGCGCCGAGGGTGTGATGATTGGCTATACCTTTGAGAAGCACTTTGCGACCGTTGAGTTTCATGCCGTATTCGGGAGAAAACTCCACAGAGCGTATGCCGAAGGCAGTCGATACGCTATCGGCCACCGAGCCATCGGCCCGCAGCAACTTTACGACAGCAGTATAGAGCGAAGGCGAATCTACATCCCACAATTCCGGACGTGACACCTTGATGGTGTCAAGTGCATACTCATAAGAGCGCGGACGCTTGCGGGAATACACCACAGCGGTATCATTATACACCATCAGTCCGTCGGGATCTATGATCTCTATCAGTGTACTGATATGATCAGGACGTTTGGGCTTCCATGTTATTTCAGCCGAGATGGCTACCAGAGCCGAGTCCAGTGTGACTACGGGGGTGGTTACATACAGTGGATGACGGGGAAAGAACTGATCCTTATCGGTGGTGATTATCTTCACGTTGCGATAAAGACCGCCGCCGGTATACCATCGCGAATTTTCAGGTTCACCGGTCGATGCTCTCACGGCCACAACGTTAGGCTCATCAAATTTCAGCTTGTCGGTAATATCGGTTTCAAACCCGAGATAACCGTAGTCAGTTCCGCCTATCTTCTCGCCGTTGAGATACACGTCGCCGTTAAGCATTATGCCCTCGAAGTCAAGAAGCACTCTGCGTCCTTTCCACTCCTGACGCGGCGTAAAAGTCTTTCTGTACCACCCTGTGCCCATCTCCTTGAAAGCACGTGAGCTCAGGCGCGACTTCACATTGGCGACAGAATTATTCAGGTCAGCTTTTTCATCAGCCGACGGTTCTACCCAATCCTGTGAAATCTGGAAATCGTGGGGCAGATTCACTTTGATCCAATCAGAATCGTCAGTAAGATTCAAAGCATTGTCGGGTGAATCAGTACGCGAAAACTTCCAGTCGAAATTAAAACTTTCAACTTCGCGCTCTGCGGCCCACGACACTGCTCCTAATATCAGTGGCAGGATTAATATGGCAAGTCTTTTCATGGCAATGACTAATAATGTTACTTGACGAAGCGTGGAGCGAGCATGAATGTTCCGATCGAGATACCGGCGTTCCAACGTTCGCCTCCTCCTGTGGAGTACTGCGTGTAGACACGGATATTTCCAAACGGCAGTGTCACCACACCCGATACCTCACCCACGTATTCGGGATGAGCGAATACTTTGCTCCAACGCGGACGTATGGTACCCTCTTCAAGCTCAATGCGCTTGTAAGGCAGGAAGCAGTCAAACGTGCCGCGAAGCTGGAACACCGAAGAAATTTTCCATACAGGGTCAATACCGGCTGCCACGTAGGAGTTGGCACGAAGAGCCGGGTTAAAGGCATCGTAAGAAGCCACCGTAGGATTGAATGCATTGGCCGACACGATGGTAGCATCATAATTATCAAGCAGTCCTTTGGTAGAGAATATACCTTTCAACCTCAGTCCGGTGCTGAACTTCCGGGTCAAAGGAAAGAATTTTTCAGCATCGACCGACGCTTGAAACCACTGTATGTGTCCGGACGAAGATGGAAGTACATCACCATCGGTCTTAAACTCTTTACTTCCCACAAGATACGACAGACATGCCTCAACATTAGTACCGCGCGTGGGAGCGAAGCGGTTGTCGAGGGTATTGCGTCGCCATGTGGCATAAAATTCTCCGAGATTGAAAGTGCTGAATGCATATTCGGGTAGACTCATACCGAGTTCGTCGCGCGCATAGAAGCGGTCACGCAGGTGACCGGCTGCCACACCAATATCGAGTATGTTGCGTCGGGACGTGGCTATCGAGTAATAAGTGCGCGCAAATACCTCCGACTTGGTCACAAAGTTGGGTGAGCCAAACTCGAAGAACAGGCGTTCGCTTTCAGAAAATTTCTGCTGCGAGGCCTCGATTTCAAAACTCCATGCCGTAGGAGTAACCGTGGGAAAGAGCAGTTTTAGATTTCCGAGCGCCGCTATGTAGCTTTGGCCTACCCACAGATTGACTCCGGCATTGAGAGAGTTGAAACTCAATGTATTATAAGAGCCTGTAAGAAAGAGCATGGAGTTGGTCGACGACGATATGTAGCCGCCCAGTCCGAGCGAGAAGTTATCCTTGACCAGAGCCTTGAAGTTGAGCGAATAGAGCGAGTCGGCCTTGTCAAACTCAGGCGTAGGCACGAAGTTAAGCAGCCGGCCGGGTGTGATGGCACGGTAATAAGCCTCTTTTGCAAATGCAATGCCGAAAGTGTCGGTCTCGTGCCGGCGACGGAAAAGTGATTCGAGATATACGTTTTGCGACGGCTTGCCTCCGCTTACTTTCACCTTATCAAATTCCACAACCGGTGTATGAGACTTGAATATATCGCGCCGAATGTCACGCGTCAGCTTCGGCACACGCGCATGGATTTTCATCTTTATGGAGTCTATCATCTCCAGACCGCGCGCATAACCTATGTCATATATCTCCTTATATTTCGGAAAGTCGAGCAGACTGAATTCCGTCAGATCAATATGGATATAAACCCCTATATCATGAGGAAACGGATAATTGTCGGGCTGCATGATCATATTTTCGAGCTGATCGAGCATATTGCGTGTGGTGGGTGAATTGGGAGTGGAGACATCCACGCCTATCACAGCCGCAGGTGCAAACTCCGTCATCATCACATCCACCGGGAAATTGTCGTATATACCTCCGTCATACATAGGCAGCCCGTCGCGGTCAATCGGCTCGAAAACCATAGGAAACGACATTGACATGCGTATGGCGTCGCCTAAATCTCCATCTTTAAGCACTATCTTGTGCTTGGCGAATACGTCGGAAGTGACACATCTGAATGGCACGAAAAGATTATCGAAATTCTCATCACACTGCTGGGTGAAAGGAGTGAAAAGTTCCATGAACGCGAAGTTCATCGGGAGCGGGTTAATCAGGCTTGTCGGCAGTCGCGAGGTGACTTTCGACGAATCGTTAAGACCGAGATTGAGATTCAGCATGGCAGGAGTCTCGGCCGGCTGAAGCAGATAGTAGGTAAGATCGGGAGCTATCTTGCCCGTAGACCAGTCTGAAAACCCGGGCGATGCTATCAGCTCTATCATCTCGGCCGGGGTGTAGCCTGCGGCATAGAGGCCACCCACTATCGAACCCATCGAAGTGCCGGTGATATAATCGATAGGTATATCGTTATCTTCAAGAGCCTGTATCACTCCTATATGCGCGATACCTTTGGCACCTCCGCCACTCAGCACCAGCCCGACCGACTGAGGACGATTGTCGGCAAGCATGTTAAGCGAAGCCACTATCGTGGCAATGATGAGAATGATCTTTTTCATACCGATAATATTACTTCTACAAAATTAAGACATTTTTAGATTGAAAAATAGTAATTTTGTGAAAATTATGGAAAAGTACAACGAAATTCAGCAAATCAAGCGGCGCTTCTACGCAATGCGCAATGGTGTCACGGCCGACGGTCTCCGCAACGCCGGCCTCGGCTACCGATATATATTCGGATTAAACATACCTCAACTTACCGACATAGCCGCTGAAACCGGTATGAACCAAAGTCTCGCTCTCGAACTGCGTGATGATACGCTGTGCCGCGAGAGCATGCTTCTCGCCCCCATGATATATCCGCCCGAGATGCTTACAGCCGACGAAGCTATGGAGTGGATAGCGAAAGCGCCCACCATAGAAGTGATTGATATTCTCTGTCACCGTCTGTTGCGAAATATTCCCGCAGCGTGGGATGTGATTGATGCGGCCATGCAAAGCGAAATTCCGCTGATCCGCTATGCAGCGGCCCGGCTCACATTCAATATGCTGTATTCAGCACCCGACCGTGCTGACGGGATTGCCCGCACACTGAGCGACGACAGCGAACCGCTTGTGGCGAGAGTAGCGGCTCAGATGCTCGACGAGCTGGAATTTCTCAAGGCCTGAGCAAGAGCATCGGCACACTTTTCACCGTCCATAGCCGCCGATACTATACCTCCGGCGTAGCCGGCTCCCTCACCGCACGGATAAAGTCCCGGTATGTGGATATGGTTTAGCAAAATCTCGTCGCGAGGTATCCTCACAGGCGACGATGTGCGCGTCTCGGCTCCTATCAGCACAGCCTCGTTGGTGAGAAATCCGCGGTTTTTACGGTCGAACTCCTTGAACCCCTGCTGTAGTCTGCGGGCCACAAACGGAGGCAGGAGCTGATCCATACGGGCTGTATGAATGCCGGGAGCATAGGATGTATCGGGTAATGATTTCGACGGACGCGAATGTACGAAATCGTCCATACGCTGCGCCGGTGAATTTTGGCTTTTCCCGGCTTCTTCCCAAAATTTGCGCTCGATTTTCTCCTGATAATCCATCATTTTGAGCGGAGAATCGCCTTCCACATCTTCAGGCAAGATCTCTACCACCATACCGGAATTGGCCCAGCGCGTACCACGGTTGGACGGCGACATACCGTTGACCACCAGTTGGCCGTCGGCGCTTGCCGCCGGTATGATAAAGCCGCCGGGGCACATGCAGAACGAATATACCGCTCTGCCGTCGACTCTTGTCAGCATGGTGTATTCGGCCGCCGGCAGATATTTGCCTCGTCCGTCGCGCGAATGGTAGCGCAGACAGTCGATGAGATGCTGAGGATGTTCGAGTCGCACCCCTATGGCCAGTCCTTTCGGTTCGAGAGTCACACCCGATGCTTCGAGCATCCTGTAAACATCGCGCGCCGAATGTCCGGTAGCGAGTATCACCGGACCGAAGTATTCCCGGCTGTCGGCATCAGCCACGCCGGTCACACGGCCGTCGTCAATTATCAGCCTCTCCACCCGCGTGCCGAAGAGTATCTCACCGCCCGCGTGCTCAATGGTGTGGCGCATAGCTTTTATAACGCCGGGCAGCCGGTCGGTACCGATATGTGGATGCGCGTCGCGAAGTATATCCTCCGACGCTCCGTGCTGACAGAAAATATTCAGTATTTTTTCCACGCTTCCGCGCTTCTTGCTGCGCGTATAGAGCTTGCCGTCGGAAAACGCTCCGGCCCCGCCCTCACCGAAGCAATAGTTGGAGTCGGGATCAACGATATTCTCGCGGGCTATACGTGCCATATCTTTTCGCCGGGCGTCGACGTCCTTACCACGCTCAAGTATCACGGGACGCACCCCGAGCTGTATCAGTCGCAAGGCAGCGAAAAGTCCGGCCGGTCCGGCGCCCACCACCACGGCCTGCGGCACATCTTGGGCGAGTGCAGGATACTCTTCGGGCACACATAGCGAAACGTCTGCCGGCAGTTGATCCACATATACTTTAAGAGCCAGATTAATCTTCACATCGCGCTGACGTGCATCAATCGATCTGCGGGTTATCACTACACGCTTCACACGTGACTGCGGTAAGCCGAGCTTACGGGCTGCCACAGGGATGAGATACTTTTCATCCGAAGCCGTGCGAGGATCTGTGGTAAGCGTTATATCTTCTATCATATCAGAGTAGTCCTTCGCGGATTTTACGGTCAGTATTGCGCATCGAAATCCAAAGTGTCACCACAGCAAACACAAACGCTATGAAGTCGCTCGCCGCCATCGAAGCCCACACACCGTCGATGCCGTAGATGCGGGGCAGGAAGATGAGAAACGGTATGAGAAACAGCAGCTGACGTGTAAGCGAGAGGAATATCGACACCTTGGGCTTGCCGACGCTCTGAAAAAAGTTCTGTATCACAATCTGGCATCCCACCACCGGATACGCTATGAAGTATATCCTGAATCCTGAGCGCGCTATTGCTATGAGCTGCGAGTCGATAGTGAAGAGCGAGCTTACGGTATCGGGCATAAGTTCGGTGATTAGCCAGCCGCATGAGGTGATTCCCACTCCGAGCCATATGCCGAAGCGCAGTGTCTTCTTTACACGGTCGAAATTATGCGCGCCGTAGTTGTAGCCGAGGATTGGTTGCATACCCTGCGTGACGCCAAACACTATCATGACGAAAAACATCGTGGTGCGGTTGACTATTCCATAAGCGCCGACTGCAAGGTTGCCGTCGGTGCCTCCGTAGTTGAGTAGCGCATGGTTGATGAAAATGACCACCACACACGCCGTCACATTCATAAGAAACGGCGAAAGACCTATCGCATAGATTCGCTTTATGATAGCCCCGGTGAGCCACTTGTTGTCACGCTTGAAATGAATGGAACTTTTATCGGAAAGGAAGTGACAGAGCACCCACACGAATGCCACACTCTGACCGCAAATAGTGGCCGTGGCGGCTCCCTTAATACCCCAGTCAAACTTAAATATGAACAGAGGTGCCAATATCACGTTGACCACCACCGACATAAGCGCCGATATCATAGCCTTGCGAGGATAACCGGTGGCACGCATGAGGTTGTTAAGACCGATAAACACATAGCTGATAGGCGTGCCCATCAGTATGACCTGCATAAATTCGCGCGCGTAGGGTATAGTCTCCTTAGTGGCGCCGAAAAATATCAGTATATCGTCGAGAAATATATATGTTATACCTCCGAATATCAACGAGTGGATCAGACACAGAGTCATTACATTATTCACCACATCAGTGGCACGCGAATAGTTTTTCTGGCCCAGGAATATCGAGCTGATAGTGGCACCTCCCACCGCTATGAGCGTACAGAAGGCCACTACGAGATTCATCAGCGGAAATGTAATGGCCAGACCTGCTATGGCCATAGCGCCTACACCGCGGCCTATGAATATCGAGTCGACAATATTGTAGAGCGACGTGGCCACGGCTGCTATGATAGCCGGCACCGAATACTGTGTGAGCAACTTACCTATCGAACTGACACCGAGATTCTCAGTAGAACCGGCAGCCGCAGGGACAGGCTTATTTTCGGAGGGAACAGATGACATAAAAACAAAATTTTTACAAAATTACACAGAATTTCGCATTGCCCGCCTCTTCATCATTAAAAAAAACTTAATCCGATGAAATCGCCACTTAAGTGAGCAATAATATTTTTGGAATAAAGAAATTTTTCGCTAATTTTGCGGATAGAAATTCCAATAACTAAAATACAATCATCAATGACTATCGATCAGTACAATTTTGCCGGTAAAAAGGCAATCGTCCGCGTAGACTTCAATGTGCCCCTGGACGAAAACGGTAATATCACCGACGATACCCGCATCCGCGGTGCCCTCCCCACCCTCAAGAAGATTCTCAACGACGGCGGCTCGCTCATCATCATGAGCCACATGGGTAAGCCCAAAGGCAAGGTTAACCCCAAATTCTCTCTCAGCCAGATCAAGGATGCCGTAGCAAAGGCTCTCGGCACGGATGTGGAATTTGCCGAAGATTGCGGTAAGGCTGCCGACCAGGCCAAGGCTCTCAAGCCCGGTCAGGTGCTCCTGCTCGAAAACCTCCGCTTCTACCCCGAAGAAGAGGGTAAGCCCGTAGGTATCGACAAGGAAGATCCCGCTTACGACGCTGCCAAGAAAGAGATGAAAGAGCGTCAGAAGGAATTTGCAAAGACACTCGCTTCGTATGCCGATGTATATGTCAACGACGCTTTCGGTACTGCACACCGCCGTCACGCTTCAACTGCTGTAATCGCAGATTACTTCGACGCTGACAACAAGATGCTCGGCTACCTCATGGAAAAAGAAGTAAATGCCGTTGACAATATCCTCAGCGACATCAAGCGCCCCTTCACCGCTATCATGGGTGGCTCGAAAGTTTCCACCAAAATCGGCATCATCGAAAACCTTATGGAAAAGGTTGACAACCTCATCCTCTGCGGCGGTATGACCTATACTTTCGCCAAGGCTCTCGGCGGAAATATCGGTAACTCTATCTGCGAGGAAGACAAGCTCGATCTCGCTCTCGATATTATCGAAAAGGCTAAGCAGAAGGGCGTCAACCTCGTGCTCGGCACTGACTGCGTGGCCGGCGATGACTTCAAGGACGGATGCAACACTCAGATCTGCTCGGTAATGGAAATTCCCGAAGGCTGGGAAGGTATGGATGCAGGTCCCGAATCGCGCAAGGCTTTCGCCGATGTGATTAAAAACGCCAAGACTATCCTCTGGAACGGTCCTGCCGGTGTATTTGAGTTCGACACTTTCACCGGTGGTTCGCGCGCTATCGCCGACGCTATCGTGGAAGCTACCGAAAACGGCGCTTTCTCGCTCATCGGTGGTGGTGACTCGGTAGCTTGCATCAACAAGTTCGGTCTTGCCGACAAGGTATCTTACGTATCTACCGGTGGCGGTGCTCTCCTCGAAGCTATCGAAGGCAAAGAGCTCCCCGGTATCGCAGCTATCCGCGGCAGCAAGAAGTAATCACTGATTACTCACGCAATATCCTCAAGCAGGAGATACTCACCCCCGGAAGAGTATCTCCTGCTTTCTTCTTTTATAATTTAGAATTGAAAAAAGAGAATGGAGAATAGAGATTGAAAATGGTATACACTTATCACCTTGTCGCGACGACAGTGGATTGGGACCACCAGTTCAGTATTTATGCACATTCCGCTACTCTCTAAAATTAACTCTTTGCTCTGCCGGGGCGTCCTGAGATCACCCTATATTGGTCACTACATTAAAATTTCATCTCACTATTGTGAATTTAGAAATTATTGCATAATTTTGCTGCCGCAGACCGATCTGCAGAAGCCCGGTCATGGGTAATGCGGGTGGGATTGCAATAGTATTATTATGAAGCGTTTATCCGCGCTGATTCTTGACTGCTTGAAATTTCTCGCAAACTTTTCATTAGATGTCAAGGAGGAGCAACGGTAGATGCCCGTGGGTATGTAATTATCATGCAACGAGCGAATTATTTCGTGAGAAATAGCTGCCCGAAGCTTTGATTGCATATACTGGCGTGGGCTTCTGCGTTGCCGTCCGACATCTAATGGGCAATGCGAGAAGCCTCAAGCAGTAGGACGGTAACAGATACAGATTCCTACGCTTTTTCTTTTTATTAGTAACTTTAAAAAGCCAACGAGGGGATGACCGCGGCTCATGTTTTTTAATAGCTGAAACTCAAAGAGAGACCGAGCCGGCTACGACTTTAATGCGCGCTAAAGTGTATGCCGCCACGGAACGAATTGAGCTACGCCTCTAAATTTAATCGTCACATGAAACATATCTTATTGTCAATAATGGGAGCGATGTTGGCGCTCCCGACATTAGCCGTAGATTTTGAATATGAGTACGAAGGTCAGACACTTACCTACACCATTATTGATGAAGATGCTAAGACTTGCAAGACGAAAGAAGGATCTATTAGAGTAGCTCCTCATTCTCATCTAATCGGAGACCTTATATTACCATCGCATCCTATTTATGAAAACGAAGAATACACATTAACTGAGATCGGCCAATATTCTCTAAGAAATAGCTCAATCACCTCAATTGAAATTCCTCAAACAGTCACCACTATTGGGACCTTTGGTCTCTCTCATAGTCGGTCTCTTTTATCGGTTGTTATCCCTTCATCAGTACAGACTCTTGGTTCTAGAGCTTTAGCATATTGTACAAATTTACAAAATGCTAAAATCGAAGGGGCTGAATCCCTGGGCGCGTGGATGTTCGAGTCAGATACTTCTTTAAAAACAGTTACCCTGCCGCCACAAATATCAAATATAGTAGCTTATACTAATTACACTTTTGAAAAATGCACTTCTCTCGAATATATCTTTTATTTAACTGACACCCCTCATAGTTTTAATCAAAATGTCTTTCCGGATTATCTTTTTGAACAATGTACTTTGGTAATTCCCCAAGGAGCGATAGAAGCATTTGAAAATGTGGAGCCGTGGAGTAATTTTCAATTACTTGAATATGTTCCTGCTACCGGACTTGAAATTACCGGCCCTAACGCAGTGGCTGCCGGGAGTAAGATCCAACTCACTGCAACTGCCACTCCCGAAGATGCTTTGATTCAATATCTCACCTGGGCAAGTAGCGACAAAAGCATCGCTACAGTAAATACTATCGGAGAGGTCACCGGTGTCAAGTCAGGCACAGCGACTATCAAGGCTATAAATGACAATGGCTTGACAGAAGAGTACGAAGTAACCGTATTACCGATACCTGTAAAGGAAATCACCCTCAATTCTACCGAGTTTACCATTCATCTCGGGGCTACCGATAAACTTACCGCCACCATATCGCCCGAGGATGCGGCGGATAAGACTATCACTTGGAGCTCGGCCAACGAAGAAGTTGCCACTGTGGATGAAGAAGGCACGGTGACAGCCGTGACCGTAGGCGAAACTATCGTCACAGCTACCGCATCAAATGGTGTAAAGGCCGAGTGTAAGGTGACGGTGATTCCGGTCGTAGCTACCGGCCTTGAGATGAGCGTCACCGAGATGGATCTGTTCGTGGGCGCAAGCAATGAGCTTGACGCTATCATTGAGCCTGAGAATACGACCGACAAGACGGTTACATGGTCGTCGAGCGACGAGGCCATTGTTACCGTAGATAGCGAAGGTAACGTCACAGCATTAGCCGTAGGAACCGCAACAATTACTGCGACAAGCCATAATGGTCTGACCGCAACCTGCGTAGTGACAGTCAAACCTATTGCCGCCGAGGGAGTCACGCTTGATCACGACACGCTGGAACTCACCGAGGGTGACACCGAGACTCTCACGGCAACAGTTATACCAGAAACTACGACCGACAAAACGGTGACCTGGACTTCGAGCAACGTTGCGGTAGTCACGGTGGATGAGAACGGTTTCGTCACTGCTGTAGCTGAAGGTGAAGCCACGATCACTGCCGCCTGTGGCGATGTCAAGGCCGAGTGCGCTGTGACTGTTTCCAAGAAGGTCATACCGGCCGAGGGTATAACTCTCAGCTCCGAATCTGAAAAGCTTACCATAGGCGACACCGTGGAACTCACCGCAACCGTTTCTCCCGAAGGTGTTACCGACCCTACCGTCACATGGAATTCAAGTGATGATGCTGTTGCAACCGTAGAAAACGGTCTCGTGACAGCCGTGGCCGAAGGTGAAGCGACCATCACCGCAACATGTGGCGATGTCAAGGCCGAGTGCGCGGTGATAGTATCTGCACCCACCACAGGCATAACCTTCGTATATGGCGAAAATAATGCAGTCAAGGTCATCAACGGAGAGATCGTGACCTCCAGCGCAGCCGAAATCTACACTGCCGACGGCAAGCTTGCCGCCCGCACCGATGGGGGACGCATCAAAGGTCTCGCACGCGGCATATATATCGTAGTAACCCACGGCAAGAGTATCAAAATCTCACTGTAAACCAGTACTTAACTCCTATATAACAAGCATACCTTAGTCGGCCACCCGGAGTGATCCCGCGTGGCCGACGATTTTTAGTTGGATTTGGGATGTATCGTTGGTGAGAATATATGGCGATAATAAAATGCCCGGTCAGGGCATTGCACATTAGTAGCACCATACACAGAAGCTTGCGGAGGTGTGTGGTGTGATATCGTTTCGCCATGATATCGCGTCCGGTCAGGACGCGGGGGAGAGGATTGCTGGCATAACCGTTTCACCCGTGTGCTCACCGCACACGTTTTTTTGCCGTTTGTCATATTCCACCACACACCTCCGCAGGCTCCGGTGTGTGGTGCTACGAATTTATTACGCCCTTAGCGGGCGTGGTTGCGGCGGGCATCTATCGCGGTGGTTATTGCGGCATCTGTAGGTATTTTCGGTATAAAATTACAATTTTGCTCTGCCGGGGCGTCCTGAGGAACGCCCCCTACTATTATCTAAACAAGCGAACCCGGCGGAGCATTACCGCAATTTCTCAGCGATAATTCAACGGAAGGGTTGCACGGATATCGGTTGACGAGCTACCGATCAGGAGATCAAAGCGACCGGGCTCTACTTTCCATGAATGTGTGGATTCGTCGAAATATGCGAGCATCGACGGGTCAATATCAAAATGCAGGGTTTTAGTCTGACCCGGATTGAGATATACCTTGCTGAATGCCTTCAGTTCTTTCACAGGCCGAGGCACTGAGGAATGACCGTCAGCGACATACACCTGCACTACTTCAGCTCCTGCCCGTCGGCCAATATTGCTCACCGGGACAGTCAGTGTGACATTACCACCTTCGGTCAGTACTGATTGCGAAAGCGAGGGCTCGCCGAACTCAAACGTCGTATAGCTCAGTCCGTGGCCGAAAGGCATGAGCGGACTGATGGAATCACGCTCAAGTCCGCGATAGCCTACAAATATATCGTCTGTGTATTCCTGACGCGGATTGGAACCATCGGCATCCGTCACTCCGGGATACGATATAGCACCGGCCGAGTGAGCGCGGAGATCTTCAAGACGCGCAGGAAACGAGAATGGAAGGTGACCCGAAGGGTTGACCTTACCGGTAAGCACGTCGGCCATCGATTCACCGATCATAGTCCCGAGATACCAGCTCTGAACCACCGCGGGCACTTGGTCAAGCCAGGGCATGGCGTATGCGTTGCCCGAAATATTGGCCACAATAATATTCGGATTAGCAGCCGCCAGTTCACTTATTAACATATCCTGCTGCCACGGAAGATTATATTCACGGCGATCGGTCGACTCGCAGTCCTGAAATCCGTTTTTATTAAGTCCGCCAATATATATCACTACGTCGGCTTTACGAGCGAGTCCGACTGCTTCATTGCGGAGTGAGTCAAGCACAGGCTGAGGAATAATATCCTCCTTACCGTAGCGAGGTCGGCCGGAAATGTATCCCTTGGCATAAGTCACGTTGCCAAATCGCTTTTGCAATGATTCGAGCGGAGTGAACATGTCCTTTACCTTCAGGTCGCTCGATCCGCCTCCTTCATTGAGATTACGGATAGCATTTTCACCCACAACAAGTATTTTCATGTCTTGTGCGGCAGTATCGAGCGGTAGGATGCCTGAGTTTTTCATCAGCACCACGGCCTCGTCGGCTATCGCCTTGGCCGCGTTGTAGTGTTCGGGGGAAGCGAGCGCACCATAAGGTTTGTTGCGGTTCATCGAAGTGCGGAATATGAGCCTGAGCACATTAGCGGCTTTCGCATTAAGCGTAGAGTCGGGATAGATACCGTCGCGGAGTCCGGCAAGATAAGGTCCGGCAAGATAATAATCGTCATATCCGAATTTGCTCTCCGAAGTCAGGCCGTTGGTATACGAACCCATCTCTATGTCAAGTCCGTTGAGAGCGGCCTCACCCGTATCATGAGCCCCACCCCAGTCAGTGATTACAGCTCCGTCAAAGCCCCACTCGCCGCGCAGAATGTCGACAAGCAGCCTGTGGTTATGACAAGCGTGTTCACCCTGATACTTATTGTAGGCACCCATAATGCTCCATGCTCCCCCTTGCTGCACGGCTGCCATAAATGCAGGTAAATATATCTCGTAAAGCGCTCGATCCGACACGTTGACGTCGACTTCGCCGCGCCATTGCTCCTGATTATTGAGCGCAAAGTGTTTCACACACGCGGCCACGCCGTTTTTCTGAAGTTCCTGTATGTACGGCACTACCATCACCGAGGCCAGACACGGGTCTTCGCCCATATACTCGAAGTTTCGGCCATTGAGCGGAGTGCGATAGATATTCACGCCCGGACCCAGAAGAACATCCTTGCCGCGATAGCGCGCCTCCTCGCCCACACTCTTACCGTAAAGAGCCGACAATTCGGGATTCCACGTGGCCGCGAGAGCCGTGAGGGCCGGGAATGCCGTCGCGGAGTCGCATGTCCATCCGGCATACTTCCAGTCATTCCAGTTGATCTCGGCTCGTACGCCGTGAGGGCCGTCGCTCATCATCAACTGCGGGATACCGAGGCGCGGTACGCCGCTGCTTGCAAACTTACCATAGGCATGAAGCAGAGCCACTTTCTCTTCTGCGGTCATGCGCGAGAGTGCATCGTCCACTCTATCCTCTATTGCCGCCGTATCGTCAAGGTATACCTGCGCAGAGGTCTGCTGCACGGAGATCGTAAGTGCCGAAAAGGCTATTACAGCTTTTACGAAAAGATTCATATATTAAAGTTTGATGTTAATTTCATTACCTGAATAATCCACACGGCGTCCGTCGGCCTTTACAGCATTATCCACAGGCATCGACGGGGTGATATATACGATATTGAATGTGCGGTTTTCGCGCATACCGTCATATTCGCCCTCGCGCTTGCCTATAGTCAGTGTAGCCGAGGCGTCGTCATAAGTAAGTGGAATCTTGCTGAATTTTCCCTGCTCATAGTTATAATTCACACCTTCGTCATCATAAAGAGTGAAGTGGCCGTCGTGTCCGGCATATACAAGTATCGTTACGGGGTCGTCATTCTCCTCGGCAGTGGATTTTATGTCAGGGCCTGCGGGGATGATCGATCCGCCGCGCACGAAGAGTGGCAGCCGGTCATACGGAGCATCCACCATCACCTGTCCCGTACCATCGACCACTCGACCGGTATAGAAGTCATACCAAGTCTCTCCGGCAGGGAAATAGACTTCGCGACTCCGCGCGCCGAAGCGGTAGACGGGAGCGACGAGAAACGCCGGGCCAAACATGTACTGATCGCCTATGCCACGCACAGTGAGGTCGGATGTGAAATCCATCACCATAGGACGCATCAGTGTGTAGTCATCGTAATGTGCCATAGCGGCAAGCGAATAGAGATATGGCATCAGATTATATCGTAGACGGGTATAATATACTATAGAGTTATACGCAGGATGATCTTCAGGCGCTATGTTATACACCTCGCGGAATGGCCATTGACCGTGGGCGCGGAAGAGGGGCACGAATGCGCCGAACTGATACCAGCGGGTATTGAGTTCGCGCCACTCGTCGAGGTCATCGGTTTGCAGACCGGTCTTGTCGAATGCTTTGGCGGCCTTCACATACCGGTCTTCAACGCAGAAACCACCTATATCCATGGTCCAAAACGGAATACCGCTGACCGAGAAATTAAGTCCGGCACGAATCTGCGCCTCCATATCCTCCCAGCGGGTAGCGATGTCGCCGCTCCACGTTGCGGTAGAATACCGCTGCTGACCCGGGGAACCGGAGCGAGTGAGCAAAAATACGCGCTTGTCAGCCACGTCGGCGCGCTGACCGTCATAGATAGCTTCGGCATTCATCAGAGCGTAAGCATTGAAATACTTCGCAGCCGGGCCGAGCGCAGTAGGTGTCATAAGTTCCTTTCGGTATTCGATATCCACACAGTCGCGTATGTTTGGCTCGCTTGCATCCATCCACCATGCGTCGATGCCAAGCGGCACATAGTGGTCATTGATCTGACTCCAGAATAATTTGCGTGCCTCAGGGTGATATGCGTCGTAAAACGAACCGAGATAACCCGGACCAACCCAGTCACGGATACTATCGCGCACCGGATTGCGATACATCCAGCCATGTGTGTCAAACTCTTTGTAATGATCGGTAGTGGTATAAAACTTGGGCCACACCGAAACCATCACACGTGCGTCGAGCGCATGAATTGAATCCACCATGCCTTTCGGATCGGGAAATCGTTTGCGGTCAAATTCATGACTGCCCCACGCATCCTGAGGCCAGTGAAGCCAGTCGATAACAATATTGTCAATCGGAATATCGCGGCGGCGAAACTCTTGCAAGGTGGTCAACACCTCATCGGCCGTATTGTATTTCTCGCGGCTCTGCCAGTAACCCATAGCCCACTTGGGCATGATGGGTGCCCGACCGGTGAGGTCGCGGTATCCGGCTATCACATCGTCCATATCATCACCGTAGATGAAATAGTAGTCGATCGCATCCTGCATCTCGCCCCACCATCGCATACGGCCTGACGCACTCTCATCGGCTGCGGGATATACACGCAGACCGCAGTAGGCCACGTCGCCGTCAGGATGCCACTCGATTTTCAGCGACACCCGCTTTCCCTTTTCCAGATCAAGCGAGAATTTATAGGCATTCGGATTCCACGAGGTGCGCCATCGCGTGTCGACCACACGTCGGTCACCGGCATATACAGTGATATAACCGGAATAGTAAAGTTGAAAATCATATCGTCCGCTTTCCAGAGGTTCTATTTCGCCGGAATACGTCACGGCCGATCTCTTGAACTTGAAGTCATGGGGAAGTCCGGTAACAAACTTAAGTTCAGGACGCTCAAGATATTCAAACGACATCACGGGCTCGCGTCTGACCATAACCGTTGAATCGGCTGCAACATAGCGCCCGGTCAGCGCACCTTCCACGCCATTCTCATCATAAAGAGTGAACACCTCTCCGAGAGTAGAGTAGTCATCGGGATTACCCCATCGGCATAGAGAATAGCTGTCCCAGAGCAGTCCGTAATTATCCGTCGAGACCACAAAGGGCACGGATACCTTGGTGTTGTATTGAAACAGCGACTCATTCTTTCCCTTATAGTTAAACTCGTTGGCCTGATGCTGACCGAGTCCGTAGATGCCCTCGTCGTCATGTATCGACTCGAACGTCTGACTTACGGTGTATCCCTCAGTACCCTCCACCGTAATCGGGGTAAACGACCGTCCGCCCTCACTCTCGGCAAGAATCAGTTTTCCATCTTTATCGAAAAAACTCACTGCACCCGTTGAAGCATCCACGCGTGCTTTCACCTCGGAGGTAGACAATACATAGCCGTCGGGCGTAGTGTCGAGGCTATGATATACTCCGCTTTTGTGAGGCAACACTATGAGCGAACTGTCGGGTGGAAATTCGCCCGGAGTGGAAGACACTCGGATAATTTTAGGTGTAATTACCTGAAGACGTGTCTTTACCCCGTCGTACTCATACTCTATTCCGTCGCTGACCGGATATACTGAAGCCACGCGGGCCATAGCGGATAATGATGATATTAGCGATATGATGATATACAGTTTCTTTAACATGGCATGGATTTTGAGTTTTCAAATTTACAAAAAATATCACATCACCTCTTTGGGATAACGCAAAAAAAGAAAATCCAGCCGATGAATATTGGCAAAAATGGTAGAATTATATGCTTGTTGGGTGACTTTTTGGAGTCTGAATGAAAAAAGTCACCTAAAATAGTTAACTTTGCACGTCAAAATTGCAAAGACTACTTATGTTTATTACAGACTGCTTGTCCACTTTCGGACGCTACTGCATATTCATGCGGAAAGTATTCGGGTTGCCCGACCGCTGGCGCTCGTTCTTCTCCCGCACGCTTGCCGAGATCACCAAACTCGGAGTGGACTCCATACCGCTCGTGATAGTGATTTCGATATTCATCGGAGCCGTGATCACCATACAGATGCAGCTCAACGTTATGTCGCCGCTCATTCCGGCTTACTCGGTAGGTATGGCCTCACGCGAGATTATTCTGCTTGAGTTTTCCAATTCCATTCTATGTCTTATCCTGGCGGGAAAGGTCGGCTCTAATATCGCATCGGAGATAGGCACCATGCGCGTCACCGAACAGATCGACGCCCTTGACATCATGGGTGTGAACTCTGCCAACTATCTCGTGCTGCCCAAGATAGTAGGATTTCTGGTATTCATGCCGGTACTGGTGATATTCTGTATCGCCACTTCGTTTTTAGGCGGATTTTTTGTGGCGGTGTTCACCGACATGATTCCGGTAAGCCGCTATATATATGGTCTCCAAGCCATGTTTCAGGAATGGTATGTGTGGTACGGCCTGATCAAATCGCTCTTTTTCTCGTTTGTCATCACATCGGTGGCTGCCTATTACGGATATTTCGTAAAAGGTGGTGCGCTCGAAGTAGGCAAAGCCAGCACCAACGCCGTAGTGGCCTCGTCGATACTAATACTCCTTCTTGATGTCGTGCTCACAAAACTCCTGCTGCAATGATCGAAGTTAAGAACCTCACAAAATCGTTTGACGGAAAGACTATTCTTGACAATGTCAGCGCCACCTTTCTCACCGGCAAGACCAACCTCATAATAGGCCAGAGCGGCTCGGGCAAAACCGTGATGCTTAAATCCCTCGTAGGTCTAATCCGCCCCGAGAAAGGACAGATACTCTACGACGGTCGCGACTTCATGCAGATGAACCGCAAGCAGATCAAAGAGATACGCAAGGAAATAGGTATGCTCTTTCAGGGCTCGGCTCTTTTTGACTCCGAGACCGTGCTCGGCAACGTGATGTTTCCTCTTACCATCTACACCCGCATGAGCCACGCCGAGATGCTCGACCGTGCCCGCTTCTGTCTTGAGCGCGTCAACCTCAAAGGGGCTGAAAACAAGTATCCCTCAGAAATCTCCGGTGGCATGCAGAAGCGTGTCGCAATCGCACGCGCTATAGCCATGAATCCAAAGTATCTTTTCTGCGACGAGCCCAACTCGGGTCTTGACCCCCGCACATCAATCCTTATCGACGAGCTGCTGAGCGACATCACCCACGAATATAATATCACTACTATCATCAACACCCACGATATGAACTCAGTGCTCGGCATTGGTGAAAACATCATTTTCATCCGCAACGGCCGACGCGAATGGGTGGGCGATATGCATCAGATATATCAGACTTCGTGTCAGGCACTCGACGAATTTGTGTTTGCCAACGATCTGTTCCAGAAGGTTCGCGCCTATGTGCTATCCAACGAGCACCCCTAATGCTTCAGCCGCGGAGCAAGTACCACCAGTGTCACCGACACAAGTATTAGCATCACTCCGACCACATTAATAGCCGACAGCCGCTCGCCAAACATACACACCCCTATCACAATACCGGTCACCGGCTCAAGTGCGCCAAGCAGCGACACTACCACCGAACCCACATCGCGCACCGACAGTGCTATGGCGAGCAGTGATATTACGGTAGGCACTATGGCTATCCCCGCTATATTGAGCAGACAGGCGGGCGTAAATTGCAGAGGCGACAGGTCGGCAAGAAAATCGAGATTTACCACAAATACCACTGAACCGAAAAGCAGCGAATAAAACGTCAGTGTCATGCCGGGCACATCGCGCAGTCGGCTCTTATTGATGGCAACCATGTAAATCGCATAAGCGAGCGACGACATACACACAAGCCCGATGCCAATGATACCGGCAGTGCCTCCGGAAGGATTATACAGACATACTATGCCGGCAACAGCCATACACAGCGACACTACGGTGAGCCGAGTGAGCTTCTCGCCATACCCGAGCCACATTATCAGCGTGACGCATACCGGTGTCATAAACAGCAGCGTTGTGGCTATACCAACATCCATATAGCGGTAGCTCATAAACAGAAACAGCGAAGAAAAGGCAAACAATACGCCCTCTCCTACCATAAACATTACGTCGCGCAGAGGCAATCGAAAACTTTTACCCGTCAGCACCATCACCAACGCGAGAGCCATACATGCCCCCACGTAACGGTAGAACAATACCGATGCCACCGACAGGCCCATACCGTAAAGCGGTATGGCAAACATAGGGTTAGCACCATAACTCACCGCCGCAACGATGCCCAGTATATATCCGCGCACCGCATTGACTTGCTTCTTATCTTCTGAAATTTTATTAATCACGGGAGCCGTTTTTGTCAATATCAAGTAATAAATCCTTCAATTCATCATGTGCCTTATCTAATGTAACAGGCAGATGATTATGCTTTATATTGTATATTAAGTGATTAAATTCTCCTTTGTAGTCATCGGGATAATCAGAGTCAAAAATACAATAATAAACACATTCAGCCACAAGCCGGCTTCTATTATTACCACCCATACAATGGATCAGTACCGGATGATCCGTCTTGATTTTTTCAAGAATCAGGTTAACAGCGTTCTTGATATTATTCCACCCCATATCGCGCGATTCTTCATTTAATGGAAAGTGATGATACTCCATTCCATTAGAGCGGTATAATTTCTTCATTTCATCGCTCTCTTTCTGAGCCACATTCACCACTGTCCTGATCCCGCCGAATATATAAGGATTGACCACATCACCGGATGTAGGAAAAGGACTGACGATGATTTTAGCGAAGCTATATCTCTTCATACCACACTGCACAAATTTTTCTCAAAGATAGCTATTATACACGAAAAAACCGATGTCACAAGCTTGATTTTTAACTTTACAAATAATTTAAATTTCATAAGTAATGGCTAACTTTGTGTTATGGGAAAAATCAAATTGCTTTTTTCAAAATTCGACTCACATACCGAACTCAAATCGGCGCCTGAGATCAAAGCCGGTTTTCCAAGTACGGCTGATGACTACAAGCTCGACGCCATAGACTTCAACCGCGACATGATACGCCATCCCGAATGCACTTTTTACGGCCGCGTGTATGGCGACTCAATGATCAATGCCGGTATCTATGACGGCGACATAGCGGTAATAGACCGTCTGGAGACTGCCAAAGACGGCGATATAGTGGTGGCTTATGTCAACAATGAGTTCACCATAAAATATCTTGACCTATCGCACAGCCACGAAGGCTACATAGAACTGCGGCCGGCCAACGACGCATTTGCTCCTATACGGGTGGATGACACCGACGATTTCCGTGTGTGGGGTGTGGTGATATGGACCATACGCAACTGCCGTCACTAATCTGAGAATGGACGGCATTACGACATTTTACGCTGTGATCGACTGCGACAACTGCTTTGTGAGTTGCGAGCGTGTCTTTCGTCCGGAGCTTGAGCGCCGGGCGGTAGTGGTGTTGTCCAACAACGACGGATGCGTGGTGGCGCGCTCCCGCGAGGCGAAAGCGCTCGGCATAAGGATGGGTATGCCCTACTATCAGATGAGACAGGACTTTCCCGAGGCCGACGTCGTGGCGCTGTCGAGCAACTACGAGCTGTATGCCGACATGACAGGCCGCGTAATGTCGCTCGTGAGGAAAGCCGCCCCGGATTTCATGCGCTATTCCATCGACGAGGCGTTCTGCATACTCCGCGGCGTAGACGGCGACGAAGCCAAAAAGTGGGGCGAGGAAATCCACTCTACCATACTGAAAGGCACGGGGATGCCGGTGAGCATAGGTATCGCGCCGACTAAAACTCTCGCCAAAGCGGCATGCCGGTTTGCCAAAAAATATCCCGGCTATCGGAGCTGCTGCGTGATCGACACAGACGAAAAGCGGCTTAAGGCCCTCGACCTGGTACCTATCGACGACGTGTGGGGAATCGGTCGCCGACTGCTGCCACGCCTGCGCAGTCTGGGTATCGACACCGCCGGAAAGTTTGCCGCACACACACCGCAATGGGTGCGATCGTCGTTTAACATCGTGACCGAACGCACATGGAAGGAACTCAATGGCACCGACTGCATACCCAACGAACGTGTAGCTCCCAAAAAGAGCATCTGCACCAGCCGCACGTTTCCTCATCTTATCGACGACTATACATCGCTGCGCACCCAGGTGGCAAACTATGCCGCGAAGTGTGCCGAAAAATTGCGTAAACAAAACTCCGTGGCGGCCACTGTCAGCATATTTATCGAGACCAACCATTTCCGAGAAGACCTGCCGCAACACTCGGTGATGCTCCGCACCACGCTGCCCACCCCGTCGGCGGCCACCATCACGATAGTCGAAGCCGCCGCACGGCTGCTGCGCGACGCCATGCGTCAGGGCTACAGCTACCGACGGGCCGGAGTGATAGTGACCGATATTAGCGACTATGACGGCATGCAACCCGACCTATTCGACTACAACCCCGAAAAATACACAAAACTACGCCGGCTCGACGACGCTATGGACCGCATCAACCGCCTGTGTGGCAGCGAAACCATAGTCATAGGCACGCGCCAGTACACGCGCCCCGATGGCAAAGGTAAGGCGGCACGCTTTTCCACAGCTATACGCCGCGACCTCATATCGCCCTGCCCCACCACACGCTGGACCGACATACTTCCGCTCAATAAAAACGCTGAAGATATATAATATTTATGTGTATCACGGCATAATGTGGTGCAAGATTGAAGTTTATTAAATTTTTTGCCCGATTTTTAGCGGTAAATTCAAAAAAAGTTACGATATTTGCACTTGCAAAAATCAGCCGCCCCCTCTCCGGGCTAACATTTTGATATTTACCAATAATAATAAACTCATAAAGCAATGACTAAAGCTGACATCGTAAACGAAATTGCCAAGTCGACCGGCATCGACAAAGCAAACGTTCTTGAAACTATCGAGAAATTCATGGAAGTTGTTAAGGATTCTCTCTCTAACGGCGAGAATGTTTACCTCCGCGGTTTCGGTAGCTTCATCATCAAGGTTCGTTCGGAGAAAACTGCCCGCAACATTTCCAAGAATACCACTATCATCATCCCCGAGCACCGCATCCCCGCTTTCAAGCCCGCAAAGGTGTTCATGGAAGAGGTTAAGCAGAGCTGATAGCCCGCTACCATACAAAAATACATAATCAAAATCATTATATCCGTTAATCATTTTTTAATCCTTAACCACTATGCCCAGCGGAAAGAAAAGAAAAGGCCACAAGATGGCTACCCACAAGCGTAAAAAACGTCTGAGAAAGAACCGTCATAAGAAGAAATAATAGCGGCTTCCGATCTCAGCCTCAAGAAAACTTACGACACAAAAGAACAAACACCCACAAGCAGTCGTCAACCCCGCATCAGCGGTGCGATGGATTTCTTGAAGTAGTTTGTTCTTTGTGTTGAATAAGTATTCTTCCCGGGGACTTCAATTCCCCCACTCTGTCCGGATAATCCTATCAAGATGAAAAGTGAATTAATTGTAGACGTGCAGCCCGGCGAGGTGTCTATAGCCCTCACCGAAGATTCCCGACTCGTATCGCTTCAGAAAGAGTCGAGAAACATCGCTTATGCCGTAGGCGACATCTACCTGGCTAAAGTGAAGAAACTTATGCCGGGACTGAATGCCGCATTCGTCAACGTCGGCTACGAGAAAGACGCTTTCCTGCATTATCTGGATCTTGGTTCTCAATTCTCCACCTACTCGGCTTTTCTGAAAGAAGCCCTCGGCGACAAAAGCGCACATCCGTCAGTGTCGCGTATGAAACGCCTCCCTGATATCAACAAGCAGGGCACTATCACCGAAGCTCTTCAGCCCGGGCAGGAACTCCTTGTACAGATCGTCAAGGAACCGATTTCGTCGAAAGGTCCGCGCCTTACCACCGAAATCACATTTACAGGTCGCTATATGGTGCTGATACCGTTTGGCGACAAAATCTCTATCTCTCAGAAGATCAAGAGCACCGAAGAAAAAGTGCGTCTGCGTCAGCTCATCGAAAGCATCAAGCCCAAGAATTTCGGCGTCATCATCCGCACATCGGCTGAAGGTAAGCGAGTGGCCGAACTCAACAATGAGCTTAAGACCCTGCTCAACTGCTGGGAACAGACAATAGCCAAAGCCCGCAAAGCCACGGCTCCGGCTCTCGTGTTTGAAGAAGAAAGCCGTATAGTGGGTATGCTACGCGATGTATTCAGCCCCACTTACGAGAGTATCCACGTCAACGATCCGGAGATATTTGACCAGATAGTCAAGTATGTAAGCCTCATCGCTCCCGAGCGCCGCGATATAGTAAAGCTCTATACCGACCAGCACCCGATCTTCGATCACTTCGGCATCACGCGCCAGATCAAGTCATCGTTTGGCAAGACGGTATCGTTCCGCTCAGGCGCCTACATCATTATCGAGCACACCGAGGCTCTTCACGTGATCGACGTCAACTCCGGCAATAGATCCAAAGCCGCACCCGATCAGGAGAGCAATGCCCTTGAGGTGAATCTGCGAGCCGCCGACGAAATAGCCCGCCAGTTGCGACTGCGCGATATGGGCGGTATCATCGTCATCGACTTCATCGACATGAACAAAGCCGAGCACCGCCAGAAACTGTATGACCACATGCGCGAAATCATGGCTAACGACCGCGCTCGCCACAACATACTGCCGCTCAGCAAATTCGGATTGATGCAGATCACCCGCCAGCGTGTGCGTCCGGCTCTCGATATCGTGACATCAGAGGAGTGCCCTTCGTGCTTCGGCAAGGGACATGTACAGCCCTCGCTGCTTTTCACCGACACTCTGCTCGAAAAAATCGAATACCTCACTAACCACCTTAAGATTAAGGGGTTCACGATGTATGTTCACCCGTTTGTCGACGCATATCTCAAAAAAGGTCTTATATCCACCTACCTGAAATGGCGCATGACCTACGGATTTCATTTCAACATCCTGCCTGACCAGTCGCTGGCTTATCTGCAATACCGCGTACTCGACAGCAACCGAAACGAAATAGACCTGAAGGAGGAGAAAGACATGAGCTCATCTGCCTCCAAATCCACATCTAAGACCAAGACCAGAACTAAGGAAGACTGACCTTTGACACCAGGCACCCACCACCGCCTGCCGTCAGCCGATATCCTCACATCACGGGTCGCCCGAAGCCTTCAAGGCCGGACGACCCGCTTTTTTTCAATCTTTAACGTCATGATACATAAAAAACAGGTCGCCATCTATTCTCAAACTTAAGAAAATTCATTACATTTGTGGTATCATATCAACTCATAGCGTAAAAAAAGAATACTTATCATTCCACAATTATATGAAACACATCGGAGCACATGTGTCGGCCGACAAAGGTGTGTCATCAGCACCGGTCAATGCAGCCGAAATCGGAGCCAAAGCATTCGCACTTTTCACCCGCAATCCATCGAGGTGGAAGTCAAAACCCATCTCCGACGCCGAAGCTGATAAGTTTAAGGAACTATGCGTGACTCTCGGTTATGCTCCCGAGTTCATACTTCCCCACGACAGTTATCTCATAAATCTCGGATCACCCGACAGCGAGAAGCTCGAAAAGTCACGTGAAGCGTTTGCTGATGAAATAGCGCGATGCATGCAACTCGGCCTCACGATGCTCAATTTCCATCCGGGCAGTCATCTCAATCAGATGGAGGTAGACGCATGTCTTGACCGTATAGCCGAGTCGATCAATATAGCCCTTGACGCTTCTGCCGGAGTAAAGGCCGTGATAGAAAACACCGCCGGTCAGGGCAGCAACCTCGGATACTCGTTTGAGCAAATAGCCCATATCATAGATAAAGTGGAAGATAAAGAGCGCGTAGGTGTATGTATCGACACCTGCCATGCCTACTCGGCCGGCTACGATCTTGCCACTACCGAAGGCTACCGACGGACATGGGAGGACTTTGACAGCATCATAGGTCGCAAATATCTCAGCGCCATGCATCTCAACGACAGTATGCGCCCGCTGCTTTCTCATATCGACCGCCATGCCCCGTTAGGTGAGGGCACTCTGGGCATGCATTTCTTCGAGATGCTGATGGCAGATGACCGTCTCGACAATATCCCCATCATTCTTGAGACACCTGAACCGGAGCGTTGGCCCGAAGAGATTAAGATGCTCTACGATATGGTGCCTCAGCGCTGACACTCGGTCGTAACTCCGGGCATCAGTATTTCCAAGAAAAAATAACTTGATTTCTCATATATAATCATCAACTACAGCCATGCAAAAAACCAAACCCGATCTTGGCTTCTGGAAGTTGTGGAATCTCAGCTTCGGATTTTTCGGCGTGCAGATAGCCTATGCCCTCCAGAGTGCCAACGTGTCACGTATTTTCGCCACACTCGGCGCTGACCCTCACGACCTCAGCTATTTCTGGATACTCCCTCCGCTCATGGGTCTGATAGTGCAACCTATAGTGGGTACTGCCAGCGATAAGACCTGGAACCGCTTCGGCCGCCGTCTGCCCTATCTGATATTCGGCGCACTCATAGCCATCATAGTGATGTGTCTGCTTCCCAACGCCGGCAGCT
Source organism: Bacteroides sp. (assembly GCA_014802325.1). Taxonomy (GTDB): domain Bacteria; phylum Bacteroidota; class Bacteroidia; order Bacteroidales; family Muribaculaceae; genus Duncaniella. Next base: position 145,963 of record JAAVCK010000026.1, on the reverse strand, counting down.
TCGGTCTCACCGTATCATCGGCCATCATCATAGGCCTCATAGCTCTGATGCTTCTCGACACATCCATCAATATGGCCATGCAGCCGTTCAAAATGCTCGTGGGTGATATGGTCAACGAAAAGCAGAAAGGTCTGGCGTATTCCATTCAGAGCTTCCTGTGCAATGCCGGCTCGATAGTAGGCTACGTATTCCCGTTTATTCTCACTTGGATAGGATTCAAGAACACAGCGGCCGCCGGAGTCATTCCTCCCACGGTAGTATATTCGTTCTACATCGGAGCTGCCATCCTGCTGCTCTGCGTGGTATATTCTCTCGCTAAAATCAAAGAGTGGCCTCCCCACCTCTACAACGAATACAACGGCGGAGCCGTGGAGAAAGACGCACCCAAAGAAAAGACCAATTTGTTCAAACTGCTTGCCAACGCTCCCACCACCTTCTGGACCGTGGGCATCGTGCAGTTCTTCTGCTGGTTCGCTTTCCTTTTCATGTGGACTTACACCAACGGTACCATCGCCATCAATTCGTTTGATACTCCTTCCATTACTAAAGTAAAAGGCGTAGAAATCGACGGCAAGGAATATCAGGCGAAATACATCCTTGATGACGACAATAACCTGCTGGTAAGCGAAGGCAAACTTCTCATGGCCGGAATAGCCGACATCAACGGCAACTACTATCCTGCCGATATGGTAGAGGTGGTGCGTCCCGGAGCGGCCAATGATACTTTAGCCATCGACGGCATGATCACTACCGACAACGGAATGCCCGTACGCGACTTCCTTCACGACTACGACACCGAGGGTGCGTCGCTGATGATCAACCACAACATCGTCCTTGACTCCATCACTACCTACGCATTCATAAGCCGCCTGTCGGAAAACCGCAACGCCCCCATAGTGCTCTGCGACATCTATACTCACGATCCCAACACAGGAGAGCTCTATACAGAAGGTACATCAAAAATTGAGATACCTGCCGGAGCGCTCCCCGAACCCGTATACGTAGAGGAACTCAACACCGAAAGCTCGCAGTACAACGATGCCGGCAACTGGGTAGGCATACTCTTCGCCGTTCAGGCCATCGGATCGGTGCTTTGGGCTGTGGTACTCCCCCGCTTCCGCTCGCGCAAATTCTCTTACGCTCTCAGTCTTCTGCTCGGTGCAGCCGGTTTCATCTCGGCCGGTCTGCTCACCAACCAATATCTGCTTTTTATCTCGTTTGTCCTCATAGGCTGCGCTTGGGCAGCAATGCTGGCATGGCCGTTCACCATTCTCACCAACTCGCTTAAGGGTGGCCATATTGGTGCATATCTCGGCCTATTCAACTGCTCGATCTGTATACCTCAGATCATAGGCGCATTGCTCGGCGGCCCCATACTTTCGCTCTTCGGCAACCCCGGCGAAGTAGCCCCGCAGTATATCATGATGATCATAGCCGGTGTGGCGCTCATCATCGGCGCGGCATGCGTGGGATTCATACGAGAGACTTCTTCCGAAAAATAATCTTTTTGCATGTTTTAATTGGTCAGGCGATGGCGTCGGTAAGCGATGCCATCGCCTGATTTTTTGTCATTATCATATTTTCTGATTACCTTTGCGCCGAAGTAAAAAAACAAATTAATTATGATCTGGAACATATTGATACTCATATTCGGACTCGCCCTGATACTCGGCGGTGCCAATTATCTTACCGACGGAGCTTCCGCCGTAGCACAACGCAGCGGCATTTCACCTCTGGTGATCGGACTCACCATCGTAGCGTTTGGCACATCTGCGCCCGAACTTGTGATATCGTGCGTGTCGGCCTTCAATCATAATGCCGGCATAGCCATTGGCAACGTAGTGGGCAGCAATATATTCAATATTCTCGTCATAATAGGTCTGACTGCACTTGTGCGACCCATAAAAATAGAGCGTGGCATACTGGTCAATGATATTCCGCTCGTGATTCTTTCGTCGTTAGTGATACTCGTGCTCGGCAACGGCGTATTTCTCGACGGTGATTCCGAAAACATCATCACCCGATCCGGCGGACTGATACTGCTGCTGTTTTTCTGCATATTTCTTCGATACACATTTTCCATTGCCAAGTCATCAGAAGAAAGCGCCGACGATAGCACTGAAATTAAGTCAATGAAAACGTGGGTAGCTGCCTTAGCTATAGTAGGAGGTCTGGGGGCGCTTATATGGGGCGGACAGCTGTTTGTTGACAGTGCGTCGGCCATAGCGCGCAGCCTCAATGTATCTGACGCCATCATAGGTCTTACCATCGTGGCATTCGGCACATCGCTCCCCGAGCTCGCCACTTCTATAGTAGCTGCCGTAAAAAATCAGCCCGGACTCGCTGTAGGCAATGTGGTGGGCAGTTGCATCTTCAATGTTTTCTTCGTGCTCGGAGCTTCTGCCGTCATTTCCCCGCTCCCGCTCGGAGGAATCACCAATGTGGATCTCCTCGTACTCGTCGGAGCCTCGCTGCTGTTCTGGATATTCGGCAAGGTAATACGCAAGATGACATTCACACGCACTGAAGGTGCAGTGATGTTTTTGGCCTACGTAGCCTATACGGTATACCTTATCTCAGCAGCGTGACACAGCCCGTCTGATATAGACGACATTTATCAGCGTCACAGCAACCATAATGACTGCACCTGTAGCCAATGCACCGGCCGGCGAACTGCATCTCATTCCCATCTCGGATAATGCAGGCTCCCACGCATGACGTACACACAGAAGAGCCGCGGCTGCCAACAGTAGAATCACAGCATTGACACCACACACTACTCTTACATAGTATCCGGCCACTTTTGCAGGAGAGTATCCAAGCAGTATCAGCGACGCTATCTTATCGCGGTTTTTCTGCATGAGCAGCGATATACTCAGCAGGAGGATAACGAGCGACAATATACTGATCACTACCCCGATGCCGATCACTACCGAAGTGACAATACCCATCACGTAGCTTGCGCGTGCCACACCTTCGCTACCGCCGGCCGTTTCATAACCGTGGTTGTCAAGATAGCGCTCTATAGCCGGGTTGCCGGGATTATCCACCTGCACTATCAGTCGTGACGGCTCGGTATCTGCCGCCGAAGAAAACGTATGGTTAGCCCAGTCAATAAATGACTCAGGGACAGCAATGGTATTGAGACGCTGAGAGAATCCTACTATTCGCCCGGGAACAGACACCGTCATCCCGTTGCCCGAAAGCATAAGTTCGAGAGGGACCATACCCACCATAGCTTCGCTGATGCGTGGAAGAGAGCGCGACGCTGCGAATCCGAAATTATATAGCGCCAGATAATCCTTTGAGATTACGATAGGCACCTCTTTCGACGACCCCGGATTGAAATCCCATCCTCGCAGTTTGACGTCGATAAATTCGTCGGGCACCGATTCGAGAAAAAGCTGCGTCGACATGCCTCGGCCGCCGAAATTTATTCCCGCCGACACGCTGAATTCCGCCGACTTGAACTCCCCTATCGATTTCACCCAAGGCTGAGCCTCCAGATCGGCTATATCTTCGGCTGTAAACACTTTGTTTGCGCCCATCAACGAGCCTAACCCGTCGACCTTTGGCGACAATATCATGAAATCCTCGGTAGCAAGAACATCATCATCGCTGCCATCGCCTGAAGTAACGTCGCGATACAGTTGCAGACCGGTAATTATTATCATCACCCCGGCAAGATTGGCAAGGGCATACCATGCTATCTGCGCCATGCTTATATTGCGCCTCAACAACCGCCAAACTTCATCTTTCATAATCTCATCACTGTAAAATCATCAATATCAATATGGTTTCCCACCGATGTGGCGATTATAGCTGCGCCCTGCCTGCGAGCTTCCGCCACGACCATTGAGGCGGCAACCTTGTTATTGGTAGCGTCAAGGTGCGACACCGGCTCGTCAAGGAGTATAAACGAAAATGGCTGACACAGAGCACGGATCAGTGCCACACGTTGCTGCTGGCCAACCGACAGTCTACCCACCGGTTCATCAGCCTTACCGTCGATAGCGAGCGATTCGAGCATGGCTCGGATTTCATTCACGCTCTTAAAGCCGGTAAGACGGTTTTTGATATGAATGTTTTCCATGACCGTAAGCTCGGGAAACAGAGCAAGCTGCTGCGGCAGATAGGCTATCGAATTACAACGAAGTTCGCTCCAGTCGTGAGGCGAAAGTGTGCGGGCATCGCGCTCTCCTATCATTATGTGCCCGTCATAGTCGCTGCGCAATCCGTAGATAAACGAGCACAGCGATGACTTTCCGGCTCCGCTGGTAGCCTCGATAAGATAATCGCGGCCGCGCGTGAATGTGACTTCGCGCATCCATATTAACGAGTCTTTCACGGAAGACTCGTTTTCGCTTCCGTGAAAGACAAATGGCAATACTCTGTGGAGCGAGATGGATTCTATCGTCATCTGGCAAGTTGCATCAATGCAGGAATAAATTTATCGGTAGTATCTTCAAGTGTCACTTCTGCCTTAAATTCAGTAGCGCCGTCGCTCTGCATCACTGCGAAGGGACTGAACGGGAGCAGTCCTTTGAGGCAGCTTCCGTCAATTACAGCCGCGCTCTTACGGTTGACGAAATACTTGGCAAACTCCGGGCTGTGAGTAGCCGAAACGGGCTGTGTAGATATGGCGAGATATCCGTCGGACGCACCGAAATATATCGTAATACCTCCATAAGTGACAGCATACATATCCCGGCTGATTTCAGCGGCAGGAAGTCCGTACATGCCGGCTGCAGTCATAAGATTGCTCACCGCTTCGCGAATCTTCTCCATAGGCATGTGAATCATCAGTATCGCATCGAAATATTCGGGATTAAATCCTAAGGTGGCTAATGCCGGATCGATGCGGAACGCCATCATCGAAGAACCGTCGATTGACTCTAAGTACGGACGCATCATAGAGACGAATCCCTGGAGCTGCGGTAAAGAATACTTGACAAGATTGTCATAGTAATCATTGTCGGTCATAGTGACTTTACCGGCAGCGAATACTATGTTGTAATCCTCTGGCACATATGAGAGCAGCGCTATGTTAATATCATCCATCGATGCTACGGGTTTCACGGGCGAACCGTCTATATTTCCAAGTTCGCCGTCAAAGAGCGCCTTATTACCTACAAAATTTATATTACCTGCCATAAATTTGCCCTTGATGTAATCTGAGGCCGGGACGATTGCCCCTGTACCGAATTGAGGTAGCAGAGCCATGTATTGCTCATAATTCATTGCAAAAGTGATGGCATCGTCGGTCGATACAGCCTGCGCAAGTGCAGGATATTTCGAAAGGGGATTTTTCTTGATCTTCTCGACAAGGGTCTTGAAATCAGCTATCGTCAATGCACTATTCTTTACGAAGACGTATTTCTGCTTATATACAGCCACCGTGAAATTATCTGAGGTATAAACCGTATAGTCATCTTGCGATTTCTTAACCGGATCATTGTCTTCTTCAAGCATCTTGCACAAGCCGTCGAAATCATTGGTGCGAACAAGTATTATGACGTCCTTCTCACCGTTGATCGCCATAAACACTTTGTCGAGTTCGAGCTTGTTGTTGAGCTTTGACAGGGTTTCTACCTCATCATTATTAAACCATTTTTTCATGTAAGATGGTAACTCCACCTTATCACCGTCAACCTTCACGTCGGAGGCTTCAAAAAGTTTCTTGCAGTCAAGCTTCATCACCATAGCCGCATCGCCCGGAATATATCCGGTAAGCTCGTCTTCACCCGTGATGGATGAGCAACTGCTGAAACCGAGTGTCAGCAACGTGACGAATAACACGAGAAAGGAAATCTTTTTCATAATATTTCTGATTTAGTATATAATGTGCAAATATAGTCTAAAATCTTGAACCTGACAACTTCAGCACCAAAATCAATGACAGGATAGAAGCTGCCGACGCAAACGTGATCAATGCCCATACAGGAAGGAGAAAATACAGCACAACCTGAATAGTCACCGCGCAGAGGGCATATCCGCTGAGCCATAGCGATCGGCTGCTGATTGCAAGCCCCATCCTGCGACCCACTATTAGCATCATGATACAATAGACAAGATACCACAAAGTGAAGGCCACGCCCATACCGTCGATACCATAGTATCTAAAAGCCACGAAATTGAATATCAATCCGACTAACGAGCTGAGACATTCTACTGTCACATAAGTCTTGCCGCTGTTGCGCGCAAGCACAAGAAAACTTATGCACCATGAAAATCCCCTGAACACCATTCCTACCATGGCCGTGACGACAAACGGCAGAATGCTTACGAATACACCCGAATACAGGATCTTGACTATAAGTTGCGATGCCGAGATGAATATCGTAGCCACGGGCACAAGCATTATCATAATCAGCGAGATCTCATGTGACACATACACACGCGACCTCATCATCGAGTCGGCTACCCGCGCCATACGCGGATAATATTCCATCGACAAAGCTGCGAAGAGCAGTCCCACATATTTGTTTACCAGCGTATAACCGGCCTGATAATATCCCACCACCGAATCGGAATCGGCAATATTGAGATATGATATGAAGACATAATTGCACAACTGCTCCACAAATATCGCCACGGTCATGTACCCGCCAAGCATCAGGAAGCTGCGGCCGGTATCTATAGTCTCACGCATCGTGACCGGATGGTCCGGCTTCTGATCCGACACGCGGAAGTAAAGGAGTGCGCCGGCCGTAAACAATGAGTATAGCAATATCGACGGTACTATACTGTCGATTCTGGCGAAGTAAAAGAGAGGTATCGACACTATCAGTCCACCCATCACACCCCAAAGCGATCCGAGCGCAAGCGGCTTGTATCGCTCAAGACCCTGCAATATAGCGCCTTCGCTTGATATGATGGCTGCAAGAAACACACTTACCGACAGCAATACGAATTGCAGGCTGTGGGAATAGTCGCCAAACGTCACCCTACTAAGTACCGGCGAGGCCATCAGCATGACGAGCGCACCAAGCATGCCGAGTAGCCAGCCCCACCTACGCACTATAGCCACTACTGTGGCCTGCACGGTAGGTGTGGATTTCGCGGCAGCAATATCGCGCACGGCACTACTGCGGAGATTGAGCTGACTGGCCGACACCACAAGGTCGACCGCCGAATTAAATATCGAAAAGAGTCCTATGCCGGCAGGGCCTATCCACAGCGACACGAGTTTCATTCTTATCACGCCACATAGTATTTGCAGCGACTGGACTCCGCCGAATATCCCCATGGCCCGAAGCACAAGTCGTGACAGTGATTTACGCGACGTGAGTTTCATAATCTTACTTTAATACTTTTTACCGCACCCCACAGTAGCAGACGCAGTGATTTAAAAAACGTGTTCCGGCCGCCTCGCCATATGCGCCACGCCGTAAGCGGCAAGCGCAACACTGCCGTAAACGGAAATGCCTTGGCAATGACAGCTCCTGACGAAAGAAGCACCCCCGAATCAGCTATTGCACGAAATCCGGTGGTGACTCCGGGATGAGTGGTTATCGTTATCGGGAAAAACCGCATATTGACATAGTGCTTGCGGGCAGTGAGAAACATAATCTCATCCTCCGCCGCTGTAAACACCGGTGCTCCCGGTCCGAACAGTTCGTTAAACCGCAACGCTCCGGCCGGCGACTTGCGGCGCAGAGCTATCTCAAATGTCGTCTGGTTAAATCCCTTTGGTATCTTGTGTCCGAGATCACACTCAGCTTCGGGATAAGTCTTATTGTCGGCACCATCGTAGCGAAACGACGCATAGTCCACTTCCGGATTACGATCCATGACACTTATCACCGACTTGAGCTGAGCCGGAGTATATACGAGGTCGTCGTCGCCTATGAGCAATATATCGGCTCGGGCGTGATCGAGAGCGTTGTTGCGATTGGCGCTGACTCCCGGAATGTCACACTTCACTATCCTGATGTCGTCGCGGGCGGCAAGCGGCGGAGGTATACGGCCGTCGCCATAGTTCTGCCACGACACCACATAGCCTACGCCGCTGACCACGGGCAGATCCATAGCCACTATACGATCCAGTCCGGCGGGGGTATGCGTGGGTATCAGAACTTCAAGTGTAGACATCACTCCTCAGTGTTAACCGGTGTAAGGCCATGCTCAGCCCCGAGGCGAAGCATCATCTCGCGGGCCTCGGCATAGTCATTATGTATCTCGCCGTCGAGTATGGCGTCCTTGATGCGCTGCTTTATAGAGCCCACCAGCGGACCGCCGTCGATACCAAACGTACGCATGATTTCGAGTCCGTCTACAGGAGGATTGAAGTTGCGTATATTGTCACGCTCGTTCACCTCCACGATTTTATGCTTGACGAGTTCGAGATTGGCCATGATGCGGCGCACTTTCTCTTCGTTTTTAGAGGTGACGTCAGCCTCGCAGAGCAGGAGCAAATCCTCCAGATCTTCACCGGCATCACTTATAAGACGGCGCACTGCCGAATCAGTCACCTCATCTTCCACCAGCGCTATGGGTCGCATGTGGAGTTCCACAAGTTTAGCCACATATTTCATCTTGTTGTCGAGAGGCAGCTTGAGATTGCGGAATATCTTCGGCACCATCTTCGAGCCTACGAAATTATGGTTGTGGAAAGTCCATCCTGCCTTATCGTCCCACTTTTTGGTAACCGGTTTGGCAATATCATGGAGCAGCGCGGCCCACCGGAGCCATACGTTGTCGGTCATACGGCTCAGTTTGTCAAGCACTTCGAGCGTATGATAGAAATTATCCTTATGTGCACGACCGTTCACCACCTCCACGCCTTTCATGGCTGCGAGTTCGGGCAATATCAATTTGAGCAGACCTGATTTATACAGCAGGTCCCACCCTATCGACGGACGCGGCGAGGCCATGATTTTCATTAGCTCCGTGGCTATGCGCTCGCGGGTGATGATCTCGATACGCGATGCGTTGCGCTTCAGGGCTTCAAATGTTTCGGGGTGTATCTTGAATCCGAGCTGGGTAGCAAATCGTATGGCACGCATCATACGCAGCGGATCGTCGCTGAATGTTATGTCGGGGTCGAGCGGAGTACGGATCACACGACGCTCTATATCACCCATTCCGTCAAACATGTCAATGAGTCGACCGAAGTTCTCTCCGCTGTTGACCTGAAGGGCAAGTGCGTTGATAGTGAAGTCGCGGCGCGAAAGGTCGTCGGTAAGCGAGCCCTCCTCCACTACCGGATTGCGTGAGTCACGGTTATACGACTCGCGGCGGGCACCCACGAATTCGAGTTCGAGATTATGCTTCTTCACCTGGGCTGTGCCGTAGGTGCGGAATACACTCAGATGCGCGCCCCGTCCCAGCCGGGCAGCCACAGCTTCGGCAAGCTCTATGCCGCTGCCCACAGTAACGAAGTCGATATCTTTCGACTGACGTCCGAGCACCATGTCGCGGACACATCCGCCCACCGCATAACACTCGCGGCCGAGAGCATTGGCAGCCTCGCCCACGGTGTGAAATACGTTCTTATCTATTTCTTTCTTGAAATCAATCATCAGTCAAAGGGTATAATAGCCTCGGGCGCGTCAGTAAGATTTTCCACGTGGTCAGAATGCACGAAATAAGTCGACTCTATTCCCACCGCTCCCGCACCCGGAATCACGAATTTAGGTTCGAGCGCCACAGCATTGCCCACAGCTATAATGTCGCGGCTGCGCGGAGCTATGACGGGTAGTTCGTTGATCTCTATTCCCACGCCGTGGCCTAAGAATCCGGCTTTCTGCCGGTGGCCCATGAAGTATTCGTGCAGTCCCTCCTCGCGGGCTATCTCCTCGGCGCGCTGCCATAGGGCCTTTGCTTCGGTGCCGGGCACGAGCATCTTGACCAGTTCGCGGTGAATACGGATGGAGCAGTCGTGAGCCTTGCGTATCTGCGCCGGAAGCGCTTCCACCGGACCGGCACAATACACGCGGGTCATGTCGGTCATATATCCTGTATAGTCGCCGTTCATGTCCACCATCACCGTCATGCCAGGATTGATCACAGTGCCGTCGGCACCTACGGGCAGCGACGGATCCATACCTCCTCCGCCCATAGCGAAGTCATAGGGCGACGGTGTGTCGGCATTATCGCCTGTAAGCACATTGCCCATATAAAGTTCCATGCTGTCGCCGCTGATACGAAATTGCCCCAGACAGCCTTGCAGACGGCTGGTCCGCTCTATCTCGATCTGCAGCTCTATGTCGGTCATTCCTTCTGTGAACAGTCGAGGTATACGGCTGTAGACATACGTCTGCTTCTTTCCGCTCATGCGCAGAAGTTCAAGGGCGGCCGCATCCTTTACGGCACGCACCTGTCTGAGCAGAGGCGACGCATTGCGCAACTCGGCCCCGATGAAGATTTTTTTCAGACGCTCCACCGTGTTATATGCTGTAATATCGAGTTCGAGGCCAAGCACCTGAGGCATATTCAATCCGAGGGTTTCGGCCATTTGCTCAGGTTTATGCACATACACCACTCCGTCGCCTTCGAGGTGAAGAGGGCGGCGTATGAAATATATTACTTCACCGTCGGCTGCTATATAAATCTGTCCGGTAAATACTCGGCCGGTCAGGAAATATTTATTGGCATTGTCGGTCACCAGTAGTGCGTCCAATCCTGCTTCACGCATGGCCTTGCGGATATTTTCACATCTCGATCGAGCCACCGATTCGTCAAGAAGCACGAGTTTATTATAGTCCTGGGCTTTGGTTTTCATATTCATGATATTTTTTTTAACCTACAAAAGTAATCATTTTTTTCGTGGTGGAGGCTGAATGTGTCAATGAATTTTTTAACTATTTTTTTAGTTGAATATTTGCTCAACTAATTTTTTAGTTATACCTTTGCCTCGTCAACTAAAAAATTAGTTATACACAAAGATATGCGAAAGAAAGAAACCAATTTGACCGAAAAAGAACTTCAGGTGATGCAGATACTCTGGCAGCATGGACCGATGTTTGTAAAAGAAATGCTCACCCACTACCCCGAGCCTGTGCCCCACGTCAACACCGTGTCGACGGTGGTGCGCATACTTGAGGATAAGGGATATGTGAAGCACGAAGCGGTAGGTGGATCATTCCGCTATGAGGCCGCCGTAGCCATGGATCAGTGCCGCGAGAAATCGTTCACCAAACTTGTGAGCAATTTTTTCAACAATTCCTATAAAAGTGCCGTGTCGGCTCTTGTAGAGGAAGAGAAAATCTCGGTAGACGATCTGCGCGACATCATACGCATGATAGAGAGCGGCCACGACTCGCGAAAGGAGGACTGACATGTCTGCCGTATTCCTCTACTCTATCTTCTCATCAGTGAGTCTGCTCATGCTTTGGGGCGTGTGGACGGTTGCTGTGGGTCATATCGCGCGGTTTTCATTCGATCGCCGGATTCTCCTTGCCATCTACGTCATAGCCCTGATCATATGGCCGCTTTCCGAGGCATTGCTACGACTGACGCACGTCAGTTCCGCTGTTGAAGTCGGACTGCCAGCGGTGATTCCTGTAGCTGCGCCCGGAGGTGCTGTGGAAGGGTCTTACATAAATATTATATCTATAGTCATGATGGTGTTCTATATCGCGGCTGCACTGACTGCGCTATATTTTATCTACGGATCTGTGCGTGTGCTCCTGCTTCGCCGCCGGGCCGAAACTATAGTATTGCCATCGGGAATTAAAGCCCATATCATCACAGGTGATTTCGGCTCTCCATTTTCATTCATGGGCGAGATATATCTCCCTGCGGCTATGACCGGGGGCGAAAATGAGCGGATGCTGTTGCTGCATGAGTCGGCACACGTACGCCTTCATCATTGGGTAGATCTATTGCTTGCCCACATGGTGTGCGTGCTTCAGTGGTACAACCCCGCTGCCTGGAAAATGCTTAAAGCTATTAAGCGGCTGCATGAATTTGAGGCAGATGCCCGGGTAATCAGTTCGGGAATTGACCGCCGGTCTTATCAGCTTCTTCTTCTCAAAACGGCCGTAGCACCCTCCTACTCTACCATTACCGACAATTTCAATCAATCTTCACTAAAATCACGTATAATTATGATGCAAACTCCTTCACCCTCACCTTTGCGCCGCCTTCGCGCTCTGTCCATTATCCCGGCTGCCACTTTGGCATTTGTAGCCGTTCAACTCCCTGCAGCAAAAGCTTTTGCGTCGGAAGTTGCGATTGCCGCCGTAGTTTCTTCTGCAAATGAATCGGCCGCCACACTGGCCGGTAGCGACACAGTTGACAAATCCCCGGCCGCCCACGGCACTAACGCGGAAGTTTACGATCACGTCGAAGTAATTCCCGAGTTTCCCGGTGGTATCACAGCTCTTTTCGACTATCTGAAGAAGAATATAAACTATCCCAAAAGTGCTATGGAAAGCGGTATGGAAGGACGTGTGGTGACTCGCTTTGTAGTCTCTGCCAACGGTAAGGTTTCCGACGCTGAAATCATAAAAAGCGTCGCTCCGGAACTTGATGCCGAGGCTCTCAGAGTGGTAAATTCGCTCCCCGACTTCACTCCGGGTTACAATGATGGCACTCCGGTGGCATGCTACTTCGTCCTCCCTGTCATGTTTAAATTAGACTCTGAAAACAAAATAGTACCGGCGCCCTCGGTATTTGTCGACGGCAAACTATATAAAGGGTCAGCCGGCGACATTGCTCCCGAAACTATCGAACGTATCGACGTGATTAAAAATGACCCTCAGTATCCTAACGGAAAAGTGATGATTACTCTGAAGAAATAGCAGCCTTTCCAAATTATTTCACAAAACATATCGTAACCCGGGCGACCGATGCTTAACAAAGGTCCCCGGATTAAGACCCCGTTCCCCAATATTTGTTAACGCTGGGGCGGTCAAGCGTCGTGCAGATGTGTTCGCGCAGTGAGGGAGCAATGCGGTTGCATTGTGACCGAAACAAGCGGACACAGATGCATGACGATTGGCCGTAGCGATGGTAATTTCTGCCATGTATTGCTGAGAATAAATATGACTGTGATAACTATGGATGAAGCTGAATTAAAGAACCGCAACATAAACATTGCATATGCTGCAATCTTGATTAAGAAAAATATGGCATTAAGTATCTCAAATATGTCAGTATTCGATTTCGTTTTGAAAATTTCAGGAAGTCTTTCTCAAATAAAGTTGCGTTTTCGAAGTGTCAAATCTGTAGTATATCTCAATCTGATACAACAAGTTACAAACGCTAAGAATCATATAACTGAATTTGGGCGGAATTAATTGTGTGCTTATGAATAGAATTACCATATCATCGCATCTCTCTGGCGCTTTTTGCCTTGTGCTTCAGTCACGTAGCTACAGCTACGCTCCTTCGGCACAAGACAAAAATCACTCAGAGAGATGCGACCCCAGCGTTAACAAATATTGGGAAACGGGGTCTTACATCAGGACACACGGTTTGAAAAAAATATTTTGTCAGTCAAAACAAATTGACTAACTTTGGGAAAAATCTAAAACCATTAATCAACTACCTCAAATTTATTACATCATGTTAAGACAGCAAGATATTGAGCTTCTGGCTCAGCGTGGCATCACCGTAGAGCAGGCCGAAAAGCAGCTCGAACGTTTCGCTACAGGATTTCCCTACCTTAAGATCAAAGATGCCGCTCGTGTGGGCGAAGGCATTATCCGCCTGACTCCTGCCGAAGAAGACGGCGCCATAGAGCGTTGGAAGCAATATCTCGACCATGGTGGTGAGGTGATGAAGTTTGTGCCCGCTTCGGGTGCAGCTTCGCGCATGTTCAAGGCTCTTTTTGAATACGCCGACGGTGACACGGATGAACTTAAAGAGGGTTCGCCTGTGGCTGTGCTGATCGCTTCGCTCAACAAACTTCCTTTCATTCCCGAACTTGAAGCTGCATGCCGCAAGCTATATAATGCCGATCTTGACGCTCTGGTGAAAGCCGGACGCAACCGCGACATTATCCGCGCTATTGTCGATGCCGACGGTATGAACTACGGCGGCCTGCCCAAGGGCCTGCTGAAATTCCACTCCTATCCCGAAGGCTCACGCACTCCCGTAGAGGAGCATCTGACCGAAGGTGCCCAGACTGCCGCCAACTCCGAGGGTGTGGTGAAACTTCACTTCACCGTATCGGCCAATCACCGCAAACTTTTCGAGGAAAAACTTGCCGAAGTTATCCCGCAGGCTGAGGCCCGTACAGGCAAGAAATTTGTAGTGACCATGAGCGAACAGAAACCGTCGACCGACACTATCGCCGCCAATCCCGACAACACTCCCTTTATCGAAGACGGCCATATAGTGCTCCGTCCCGGTGGTCACGGCGCGCTGATAGAGAATCTCAACGACATCGACTCTGCCGTAGTATTCATAAAGAATATTGACAATGTGGTCCCCGACGGCCGCCGCGCCGACACGATACGCTACAAAAAAGTGCTCGCCGGCATACTGCTGGAGACTCACGACACCATAGAGCAATATCTCGTAAATCTCAATCAAAACATCTATACGCCCGAATCGCTCGCCGAGATACTCGACTTCATGCACAAGCGCCTCTTTATCTACGACAACGTTGACCTCAACGACAGCGACGCCGTAGTAAAATACATCAAGGCAAAACTCAACCGCCCGCTGCGTGTGTGCGGTATGGTGAAAAACGAGGGTGAACCCGGCGGTGGCCCCTTCATAGCCTACAACGCCGACGGCACTGCATCGCCTCAGATTCTTGAGAGCAATCAGGTGGATTCTGCCAATGAGGAATACATGAAGATGATGAAAACCGCCACTCACTTCAATCCGGTTGATCTGGTATGCTACGTGAAAGACGGTGCCAAGAAGAAATACGATCTCACAAAATATGTAGATCCCGCCACCGGCTTCATATCGTCCAAATCGAGCCACGGCAAGGAACTCCGCGCCATGGAGCTTCCCGGCCTGTGGAACGGCGCCATGAGCGACTGGAATACCGTGTTTGTGGAAGTGCCCGTGTCGACATTCAATCCTGTCAAGACGGTCAACGACCTCCTTCGCCCCGCTCATCAGGGATAACAACGTGAATATCCAATACAGAGGAAGGCTGACAGGGTGTCAACCTTCCTCTTGTTTGTGACGTTATAACTATACACGTTATAAATCAATATGAGTAAGAAAGACGACATTCAGAAGATATACCGCGAAGTATTCAACGACTCGCCCGAATACATCAAAATGCTTTTTGATGTGATCTACAATGACCGGGAGGGAATGCTGCTGACCTCACCCGACGGACAGCCGGCCTCTATAATGCTCCTGAGAAGATTTGACATGAAATTCCACGATACCAAAGTGCCGGTGGCTTATATCCACGGAGCTGCCACACGCCGCTCACAGCGCGGCAAGGGATTTATGTCAAGACTCATAGTGGATGGTCTGCGCGAGGCTGCCGCACGCGGTGACATGATGGTCACTCTCATTCCGGCCAGCAATGCTCTTTATTACTTCTACGCGCAATATGGTTTCACCACGGTGTTCTACATGAAGGAGCAGCGATTCACGTCGCTCCACTCTTTTACCGACGGCGAGGAAGATCCCGGCGCTTATCATCCGGTCACGGATACTGACCACGATCGGCTGTGGGAAGCGTTTAACCGCTTCCAGCTATCGCGACAGTGCTATATCCTCCACACCCGCGAAGACTTCCGTGCTATCATAGAAGACAACCGCATTGACGGGGGCAACTTCGTGGTAATGGCGCGCGACGATGAAGACCTCGGGCCTCGCATCGTGTCAATGGCATGGGCCGTGAAGCGCAATGACCTGCTCGTGGTGACCGACCTGATGGGTGAAGACCGCCCTGCCCGGCTGGCTGCGCTGAGGCAATTACGTGCACTCAATCCCGAAATGCCGTTTCTGCTCTACGCACCGCCCACCGACCGCACCGGAGGCCGACTTATGCCGCGAGGCATGGGCAGAATAGTCAATGTGCTCGAATGTCTGCGCCCAATAGCGGCAGCCAATCCCGACCTCCGCCTCAAAATCCGTGTCACCGACGATTTTTTTCCGGCCCTCAATTCCCACACCTTCATCATGGAAAAAGGTCAGGTGAGAATAGATGACTCCTACTCGGGCCGACTCGATTTCGACGTGACAGTCGATGTGCTCGCATCGGTAGTGTTCAATTCCGCAGCAACGGCTGATATTATCGGATTTCCTTCCGTACGACCGATGATATCTCTGATGCTCGACTAAATTATATGCCTAAACTCAGTTCATTATGATTATCAATTCAGCCCGCTTCTCGGTATCAAGTCCTAAGGTAGAGAAATGTCCGCCAAGCGACCTTCATGAATTTGCGTTCATAGGTCGCAGTAATGTGGGTAAATCATCGCTTATCAACATGCTCACCGGCCACAGCCGACTCGCCAAGACTTCGGCTACTCCCGGAAAGACTCTGCTCATAAATCACTTCCTCATCAACGATTCATGGTATATCGTCGACCTTCCCGGCTATGGCTACGCACGCCGCGGTCAGGAGCAGCGCGACGCCCTGCAGAAGATGATAGAGGGATATATACTCCACCGCGAGCAGATGACATGTCTGTTTCTGCTTATCGACTCTCGCCACGAACCCATGAAAATCGACATGGATTTCATGAACTGGCTCGGCGAAAACGGTGTGCCGTTTGCCTTAGTTTTCACCAAACTCGACAAGCAGAGTAAAAGTGCTGGCAACCGCAACGTAAAACTTTACATCGACAAGATACTTGAAACCTGGGAAGAGCTGCCCCCGGTATTCATGACATCAAGTGCCGACGGCCGCGGCCGGGAAGAACTGCTCGACTACATAGAGCAGCTCAGCAAACTTCCCGTAGGATATTCTGACGACGATACCGCCGACGACGACACTCAAAACCCGGCCGAAGAATAATAATTTTTTTTTAAACTTTTACTCCGCGACGTGCGTTTACATATCAAAGACAATACTAATCTAAAAAATCAAAGATATGGACAAGAACGTAAAGAACGCAGCCGATGAATATCGCGGAGTAGATGTGAATGTATCGGACAACGACAAAGTCAATGCCGAACTCGTAAAAGAAGAAACCGCCGCGCTCAACAATAATCCCCGCGACAACAATCTCGACGAATAATCGCTGCTAAAATCATTCGTCAGATTCATTTCCCCGCTCCGACCCGGCTCCCGGGCCGGAGCGCTGAATTTCTTAATATTCGTCAAAAATGTCGGGCGTGTTACCGATATTTGTTATCTTTGCCACTTGAAGTAATACGATATGCCAACGAAATACTTTACACCCGATGAGCATAAGCGCGTGCGTGAGATACTCGGTGCCCTCGGCGAGGCAGCTGCCGATATATTCACTCGCGACGACTATCGCACTCTCCGCCGACTGATAGCCGGAGCGGTGGCCGACGGAAAACTTCCGCGCGACCGCTACGGTATAAATCCCGTGGTGCATAATCTCGATACTGCCCTGACTCTGTGTGAGATGGTGTCGGCCGACCGTAACATGATTCTGTCGATCATGCTTTATGAGTTGTGTCAGAAAGAGATTATCACTACCGACGAGATAGCCCGGATATGGGATGAGGATGTGGTCAGGCTGGTCAACGGTATGCTGAAAGTGGCCACACTCTACGGTTCGCACGGAGTGGTGAAGACCGATAATTTCCGCAAGCTCCTCATGACTTTTGCCGAGGATATACGCGTCATCATCATCATGATAGTAGACCGCCTCACCCTGATGCGCGCCATCAATCATCACCCCGACGAGAAATTCGTGGCCGACACGGCATTTGAAGCCAATTATCTCTACGCGCCCCTGGCCCACCGCCTCGGACTCTACAAGATAAAGGGCGAACTTGAGGATATGTCGCTTAAATACACCGCCCGCGATACGTACACCCGTATAGCCCGCGAACTCAACGCCACAAAGGTGACACGCGACGCCTATATAGCCGACTTCATCGCCCCGCTCAAGGAGCGCATCGACGCCACCGGACTCAAATACGAGATAAAAGGGCGCACAAAATCCATCTTCTCGATATGGAACAAACTCCGCAGGCAGAAAGTGGAGATGAAGGATATATATGACCTGTTTGCCATACGCATCATACTCGACGTGCCGCTCGAACAGGAAAAAGCCGAGTGCTGGAAGATATATTCCATCGTGGCCGACATGTATACGCCCAACCCCGCCAGAATGAAAGACTGGCTCAGCATACCGAAAAGCAACGGCTATGAGTCACTCCACACCACCGTGCTCGGCCCGGGTGAGAAATGGGTGGAAGTGCAGATACGCACACGCCGCATGGACCTCATTGCCGAGAAGGGTCTGGCCGCTCACTGGAAATACAAAGGCATAAAGAGCGAAAGCAACCTCGACTCGTGGATGAACAACATTCGCGACATCCTTGAGACTGCCGACGGTCCGATGGAGCTGATGAAGAACTTCAAGATGGATCTATACAGCAATGAGGTGTTTGTGTTCACTCCCAAAGGCGACCTTTACAAACTCCCCGAGGGCGCTACGGTGCTCGACTTTGCTTTCAATATCCACTCCAAGCTCGGATGCACTTGTGTGGGCGGTAGGGTCAACGGACGCAACCGCAAACTCAACTACAAGCTCAAGAGCGGCGACACCGTAGAGATATCCACTTCACCCCAGCAGATGCCCAAGCTCGACTGGCTCAATTTTGTGGTGACCTCCAAAGCCCGCTCCAAAATACGCCAGAGCATCAAGGAACTCGAACACCGCTCAGCCGAACTGGGCAAGGAGCTGCTGATGCGCCGCTTCAAAAACCGCAAGATCGAGATAGACGAAGGCATGCTCATGCGCACTATTAAGCGTCTGCAATTCAAGACCGTGACCGATTTCTACAATGCGATTTCGGCCGAGAATCTGAATATCAACGACGTGATAGCCCAGTATGAGCAGACTGAGCGGGAGTTTCACACCGACAATAAAGAACATACGAGCGCCGAAGAGTTTGAGTTGCGCACCACCGACGAGCGTGACCAGGAATCAGGCGACGTGCTCATAATAGGCGACAACGTGAAAGGCATAAATTACCGCCTGGCACGCTGCTGCAACCCGATATACGGCGATGATGTATTCGGCTTCGTATCGTCGGAAGGTGTCATCAAAATACACCGATGTGACTGCTCCAATGCGGCCAACATCAGGCAGAAATATCCCTACCGAGTCATCACTACCCGCTGGTCGGGCAAAGCCGGTAAGCAGTTTACCACCGCCCTACGCATAGTCGGACAGGATGATATAGGAATAGTCACCAACATATCCTCGATTATCAACAAGGAAAAGGACGTGACGCTGCGCGACATTTCCGTGTCGTCGCACTTCGGCACTTTCTCCGGCCATCTTGTTCTCGGAGTCAGCGACACGTCATCGCTGGAAAACATAATACGTAAAATCAGAACCGTAAAAGGTGTAAAAGATGTTCAACGCAGCAACTAAAACCATTGCCGGCGTAATGCTGGCCGCACTCGTCGCATGTTCAGGCGACAATGAAAAGAAACTCGCCCAGGCTCTTTATGACCAGGCCGAAGAAGCTATCGATGCCGCACACTACTCAACGGCGGTAATGCTTATCGACTCGCTCAAGACCACTTATCCGCGGCAGATCGACATACGCCGCCGCGCCCTTCATCTCACCGCCCGTGCCGGCGAGGGGCTTGCACTTCAGCGGCTTCAAAGTGCCGACTCGCTGCTTGCTGCGATCACTGCCGAGTCCGAAGCTATGAGAGATCAGATAAAGCAGGTGGATAATCCTGTGGAAAAATACTATGTGGCCGCATCAGCCAAACCGGCTGAATTTATCGGCTCCGACGGCTTGCAGGCGCGCCTGTCGCCCGATGGACAGCTCTATATCATATCATCGCTGGGCTCACGTAAGGTCAAGAGCACTGCCGTGGCAGTGGAAAGCACCGGTGAGCGCGCCGAGACCTCATCAGTGGCTCACGACGGTGAGCGCAACGACCGCTCTATGGGCGCCGAGGTAATAACTTTCATGGGAGTAGAGTGCGACTCGCTGGCCAATTTCATAGCCGCTCATGCAGCCGACCCTATCACTCTGACATTCATGGGCGAAAAGAACTACTCCATGACACTGACAAAAAGTCAGGCCGAAGAGATAGCTGTGGTGACACGCTACGCCACACTGCTGCGGCGCGGACGGGCAGCGGTAGTGGAAAAAGAGAAGCAACAGCGCATACTTGATACGGCCCGCTCGCAGGCGGCCCGCACATTTACCGAAGAAGCTCCGGCTGAATGATCAGGCCTCGGACACGAAAGCGCCGTCGGCCAGAAGTTCGCGGTAACCGCGGTTGAAATAGTGGCGCTGAAAGTCTTCCTGACGCAGTATGCGATAATTATATATCACCAGATCGAGGTCGATCGATACATTGCCTTTAGGCTCACTGTCCTTGTTTACACGACCGTGATCCGACTCATATTCCTTGAGCTTGTCAATCAATTTTTCAGGCTCAAGGGCGGTCTGTCCGTGTACCACGGCATTCATGTAGGGATCGTCAATGCCGTTGAATGCTTTTGATTCGTAAACTGACGAGTGCTTCACGTCGGCAAGGAGCTTGCCGAGAAATACGAGAGCGTGCTGAATCTGCTCTTCACGGTCGGGGGTATTGCTGCCCAACCCTATTGTGCAGGGATAAGTTGTCATTGGTTTATACCTTTCATTGTTAAAGCTATGCGGCCGCGAGCCACGTCCACATCCATTACCTTCACTTTTACGTGCGACCCGATACTTACCACCTCGGCGGGTGAGGATATGAAGCGGTCAGAGAGCTGCGATATATGGATGAGGCCGTTTTCTTTCATGCCGAGGTCAACAAACACACCGAATGCCGTGATATTATTTACCTTTCCGGTAAGTTGCTGGCCTATATATAGATCGTCGATTTTGCGGATGGCGCTGTCATAGTATTCTTCTTCAGGAGCGGTGCGCGGATCGCGTCCCGGTTTTTCGAGTTCGAGCACTATATCAGTCAGCGTGGGGAGTCCTACGGTCTTGGTGACATATCGGTCGAGGTCGATATTGTGCACGAGATTTTTATCGCGCAGCAGCCTGCCGATGTCGGCTTTGTAATCCGATGCCATAGCTTCCACCACTCCGTAGCTTTCGGGATGCACGCCGGTATTGTCGAGCGGATTTACCGCACCGGGGATGCGCAGGAAGCCGGCGCACTGCTGAAAAGCCTTCTCACCCATCCGCGGCACTTCCAGTAGCTGACGGCGGGAGGTGAAATCGCCGTGTTCGGCACGATACTTCACGATATTTCCGGCAAGTGTCTGCCCTATACCCGATACGTATGAAAGCAACTGCTTTGAGGCTGTATTCACATTCACGCCCACACTATTGACACAGTTGCTCACCACATAATCGAGCGACTCCTTGAGGCGAGTCTGATTCACGTCATGCTGATACTGACCTACGCCTATCGATTTGGGATCGATCTTCACAAGTTCGGCAAGCGGATCAAGCAAACGGCGCCCTATGGATACGGCACCGCGTACAGTCACATCCTCATCAGGAAATTCCTCGCGTGCCACATCCGAAGCCGAATAAATGCTTGCGCCCTGTTCGCTCACCATGTAGACCTGCACTTTGCGCTGGAAGGCAAGGCTCTTTACAAACCGCTCGGTCTCGCGGCCGGCCGTACCGTTGCCTATCGCTATAGCGTCGATACGATAATTGTCAACATAGTAGTGGAGAGCTTTCTCGGAATTAAAATAATCGTTGGCCGGGGGATGCGGATATATCACATCATGATTAAGCAGATTGCCCTGCTCGTCGAGAACCACGAGTTTA
The DNA here is from genome assembly GCA_014802325.1 of Bacteroides sp. GTDB lineage: Bacteria > Bacteroidota > Bacteroidia > Bacteroidales > Muribaculaceae > Duncaniella. Next base: position 124,129 of record JAAVCK010000026.1, on the reverse strand, counting down.
CACCCCGTGCGGAATCCGGGGTCGAGTGCGAGGATGCGCTTGCGGCCGAGCGGCGCGCTCATGAGCAACTGCTTCACATTGTCGGCAAACATCTGAATTGCGGCATCGTCGCTACGCTCCTTGACAGCCGAGCAAATCTCGTTTTCTATCGACGGACGTATCAGACGGCGATACCCGTCCTTAACGGCACTTCTTACAGCGTCAGCACTCTGCTCGGTAGCCTGAGGCTTGACAAACATGCGGTTGAGGCGGTCGATCATTTCATCATCGTCGATCGACACCGATACTTTCAGCACCCCTTCGCTCTCGCCGCGGCGTATTGCCAGATAGCGGTGAGAATTACACATGCGCAGCGGTTCGGAATAGTTGAAATAGTTGCTGAACGTATTGCCCTCCTCTTCCATACCGGGAATCACTTTGGCCGAAATAGTGGCGCTGCGCTGATAGCGCGACCTGACTATGCTGCGTGCCTTCGCGCTCTCGCTCACCCACTCGGCTATAATATCGGATGCACCGGCCAGCGCTTCGTCAGTATCGGCCACATCGGCGTTTACAAACCTGCGTGCTGATGCTGCAAGATTGTCGACATTCTGCGCCATAATCATTCGCGCAAGCGGTTCGAGACCTTTGGCACGCGCCATCTGTGCGCGGGTCTGACGTTTGGGTTTATAAGGGAGATAAATATCTTCGAGAGCGGTCGGATCGAGTTCCTCGGCTATTTTCTCCTCAAGTTCCGGAGTAAGAGCACCGGCGGCTTTCACGGCTGCAATTATGGTATCTTTTCGGTGATCTAGTTCGGTAAGAGCCTTATGACGCTCCGCCACGGCGTGGACCGTAATGTCGGTCATCCCGCCGGTCTTTTCTTTACGGTAACGGCTTATGAAAGGGATTGTGGCTCCTTCGTCGAGCATCTTGAGGGTAGCCGAAATATACTTTTTGAGTATATTGAATTCCTTGCTTATGATATTTACGTGATCGTTTGCCATCTATGGTAGTTATGGTAATCGTTTCAGAGTGATGAGAGTGATCTCGGGAGTAGCACCTATTCGCGCGGGCATTCCCACGGTGCCTATACCTATGTTCACATAAAGTTTGTTGGTCGTACGGTCCGACTCATACAGACCGCCCCACGTGCGGTAGCGGAACACGGCCGGCGACCATCCGGCCACCTCCACCTGCATGGCATGAGTGTGGCCCGACAATGTAAGTGCTATGTTTTTATCAGGATCGTCGGCTATCGACATGACCCAGTGAGCCGGATTGTGCGACAGCAAAATCTTGGTAATGCTGTCGCCCGGAGTGGCATATGCTTTCTCAAGATCGCCGTAGACATGGAAAGGAGGATCTCCTATATTTTCCACACCTATCACTGCCACCACTGCACTGTCGCGACGAAGATAATCGGTAGTGTTAAGCAGGAGCTTCCATCCCATTTCTTTCTGCATGCGATGAAGACTTGCGAGGTTATCAGTTTTTGCCTCGGCCGAGGGCCAGTCACTATAGTCGCCATAGTCATGATTACCCATTATGGAGAATACGCCGTCGGGGGCTGAAAGACGGCCGAGTGTAGCGGCGTGAGGTATCAGTTCAGCCGCCCGGGAATTGACGATATCGCCGGTAAACATTATCGCATCAGGATGAAGCGAATTGACGGCCTCGACCACACGATGCAGATAGGTGGTGTCATTGCCGTATGTACCTACATGAAGGTCGGAGATCTGTGCGATGGTATATCCGTCAAACTGCTCGGGTAGTCCGTGTATCTCAACCGTGACACGCTCTACATCGATATTGAACCGATTGACGATCGCACCCCACCACATTACACCAAACGTGATCCAACCGAGCAGTGCACCCGTCACATTGAGCCACCACCAGCGGCGTCCGTGCCACAGACGCGGGAGGCGTGAGAGCAGACTGAAGATTATGAACACATATTTCGACGCATATACGGTGAGATATGCAAACAGCATCCACATGGTGGCCAGAACCACTGACCCGCCACTCGAACGCACAGGCATAAACAGTATAGCCACCACTACAGCAAGCAGCAGAATACTCAGGGCTATATGAGCCTTTTTTACAAGTCCACGTAATCCGCGGGCGATATAGATATCGACGCCGACGTTAAGAAAAATAATAATCAGAAGAGGAATATACTGTAATCTCATTGGCCTGATTGACGAGGGCTAACATATAGTGCTCGCGGTGAGCTTATTTTTGAGTGGATTGGCATACATTTCCCACAGGCTCTGCCGCATAAAGTCACGCTCTTCAGGTGTCACATCAGGGAGATCAACTTTGTCAAGACGACTTTCGATATAGTCTATGACAGTCTTTTCTTCCTCGGGGGTGTAGCGGTCGGCATACATGTCGCTGCCGAAAGCATGGCCGTAGGCTATGTAGTTGATGGGGAAAATCTTGTATCCGCTGTGAATACGGCAGTCAATGAGGTGAGCCACGGTCTTGAACAGATCCGCTTTATCCATATCATGCGGTAAATCAAGTAGCTGGGGAGTGATGCAGCGCGCCACTGATATATGCACGCGTCCTTTATATTGAAGCACACCGGTCTCCATCGAGAAGAGGTCATCATGCTGTGACTTCTTGAAGTCAGGATCGCGGTGACGCATCAGAAATTCGCGTGCCTTCAGATAGTCGTTGGGGTCAAATTCATAGGAGATTGTGGCCGGAGTGATATTTATTTCTGCAAGACGAGTGGCCGGTGTATCCTCATCGCCTGCGAGTGCAAGCATCTTCAGCACACTCTCCTGTGTATTGTCGGTAGAGTCCTTGGCGCGACCTTCGCGCTGGGCTATCCATACACTTTCGCCCTTGACGCACACAGCGTAATGGATGTATGCCGAGAGCTGGCGGGCAGCCTCAAGAGCCTGACGGATACCGAGGTTTCTTTTTACGATAAAGCTCTTGTTAATACGCACCAGATCGTTGATCCACTCATATATCAGGAGGTTATCGCCTATAGCTATCTCGCTGGTAGGCATATCGTTGCGCAGAAATCCGAGATTCAGAAACGCCGAGTCAAGCACTATATCGCGATGATTGGTTATATAAGTATACCGGCAGGAGGGATCTACATTTTCAAGGCCTGAATACGTAATGCCGTCGGTAGTGGTGTCGGCTATGCGCTCAAGTATAGGCCCCATGACTATGCGCTGAAACGAGTCCTTATCGGGAATTGCTTCAAGCTGCTTGATGAAAGTATCAAAGTCTACATCGGGCATTACCGAAGTGACAGCGTGGCGAAAAGCCGGCTCGTCAAACAGGGCGGCAAGTTTTTCTTTAAATAATTCGTTATCGTATGGAGCTATATCAGAAAAATCGTAATTGGATTCCATTGACATATATATTTATATATGGTTACCATCAGGAGAGCGATGGCTGACAAATGAGAATATTTATTGCGAAATTAACACTTTTCTCTTAATATTCCACCGCGTGTCTGAATGTTTAACAATTTTTTCAATCTTTCGCAGCCGCCGTATATCGCTCCCACTTTTCAATCAGAGCCGTCATATCGGGCGGTACGGGTGCGGAGAAAAACATTTCTTCACCGGTCACCGGATGCACAAACCCGAGCGTACGGGCATGCAGAGCCTGCCTTGGGCAGATTTCGAGCGCGTTGGTAATGAACTTCTTGTAAGCTGCCGTGCGGTTACCGCGCAGTATCTCATCGCCTCCGTAGCGCGAGTCGTTGAAGAGCGGATGACCTATATGCTTCATGTGGACTCGTATCTGGTGCGTTCGGCCCGTTTCAAGCACACATTTCACTACTGCCACATGACTCAGCGGCTTTATCACTTCGTAGTGCGTCACGGCATGCTTTCCGGTGGGATCATCGTCGGGCAACACGGTCATCTGCAGACGGTCTTTCGGATTACGGCCGATATTGCTGATTACCGTGCCTTTTTCGGGCGAAGGTATGCCCCACACCACCGCTACGTATTCACGTTTGGTGGTCTTGTTGAAAAACTGTTTGCCAAGGTGAGTCTTGGCGTCGGGGGTCTTCGCCACAACGAGAAGCCCGGAAGTGTCTTTATCTATACGGTGCACGAGTCCCATGCGCGGATCGTTGACATCATAATCGGGATTATCACGGAAATGCCATGCGAGAGCGTTGACCAGCGTTCCTGTGTAATTACCGTGTCCGGGATGTACCACCAGTCCGGCCGGCTTGTTCACTACAAGCACATACTCATCCTCATACACTATCTCCAGGGGAATATCTTCGGGGATAATCTCGTTTTCATATCTGGGGCGATCCATCACCACGCTCACCACGTCGAGCGGCTTCACGCGGTAATTGCTTTTGACCGGTTTACCGTTGACAAGTATACAACCGGCATCGGCGGCTTGCTGGACCCGATTGCGTGAACTCCCTTCAAGACGAGCCACGAGAAATTTATCGACCCTGAGCAACTGCTGACCTTTATCGGCCACAAACCTGAAATGCTCATACAGCTCTGCGGACTCATCGCCCGCGGCAGCATCGGCCTCGGCTATGTCGTCAAGTTCTGTATCGTCAGGCGAAATATGTATGATAGACATATCTGAATTCATGAGATGGATTGGTGCTTAGTCATATAAGATCGAGCTCCTCACCTTCGGCCGGCTCATCATTGCCGTCATCGGGTGTCTCGGTGGTGCCCTGCCCTACTTCAAGTTCGATCGTGGCATCGACTGGCACACGCGCACCCGGCGAAAGCCTCTTGCCCTTGTAGATAACGCTGAGTACCAGGTCATGATAATCACTGGGCACGCGGCGCTCGGTGATGCGGGTGATACCGAGACCGGTAAGTGTAGTGCGGGCCTGACGGGCTGAATTGTCGGCAAGCGACGGAATGGTGACCATGCGCGGAGTGAATGCATTGATGGTGACATATACAGTGCGTCCTGGCTTTACCTTGGCGCCGGGACGGGGGTTCTGGTTGATCACCGCTCCGGCGGGCAGTTTGGCATCATAGACAGAATCGAGCAGATGAGCGTGCAGATCAGCGCCGGCAAGCGTGCGCGCAGCCTCATCGAAACTGAGGGCTTTCACCTCAGGCACTACTGTCACTTCTCCGTGGTGAGTCCACACACCGAGCCATACCATACAGAGCCAGCCTACGAGCAATACAGCTACGGCCATTGCACAAAGATGTATCAGAAGACGTTTCATACAGCAAATTTACGAAATAATTCGTATGTCGGAGCATTGATGAAATTTTTTTGACTTATAAGTGTAATTATTTTGACTTTTCCGCGTCATATAAGAAGTGAATACACGGCGCGACATAGAAAAGGAGCAATATTTCCTCGACCTCGTGAAGCAACATCGACCGATGATGCTCAAGGTATGCTATATGTATGCCAACGACGAGAATCACCTCAAAGACCTCTATCAGGAGGTGCTGGCCAATCTTTGGCAAGGGATTGATTCCTATCGGGGTTCATCGAAGATTTCATCGTGGATCTACCGTGTGGCCATCAATACGTGTGTGTCGTATTTCCGTAGATACGACCGTCACTCATCGATGATTTCACATATCGACGACGCTCCTGAAATCGGAGCCGAGGACTCATCTAAGACCGACGAACTGCGCACCATGTATAGGCTGATATACAGTCTGGGCAAGCTCGACAAGGCTATTATATTGCTGTGGCTCGACGAATATTCCTACGACGATATAGCCGAAATGACGGGGCTGTCGCGCAACAATGTCGCAGTTCGACTGCGGCGCATCAAACTTAAACTCATCGATAAAGCCAACCAAACCGAACCATGACTATCGACGAACTGAAACGAACCTGGAACAATATCGACACCCGCTCCACCCTCCCGCCTTCGTCGGCCGAGGGAATAGAACAGCGGGTAGCTCTGCATCTGGTATCTTCCACACGCGACAAGCTGAGCGCACAGTTTTACCGCATGGCTGTAATATGCGGCCTGTCGCCGCTTATGTTCATACCGCTGTGGAAATTCTCTCACGCCCTTGTCATATCAGCCGTATGCTTCTTCGTGATAATGGCTACCCTACAACTCGTGCTCGGGCTGAAGACCGACCGTATCGACATAACTCGTAGCTCCATAAAGCGAGCGCTTGAGAGCACCGTGAATCTCGAATCGCTCCGCGGTAAATTCCGAATCGCAGGTATGTGTCTCGGCGCGCCGCTGCTCACATTTCTCGGCATCGTGATGTATGAGCAAAACGATATGGCGATTCTCATCGGGTTTATCTCGGGCGTAATAATAGGCTCAATCATCGGACTTATAAAAAATGCCCGTCTGGCCGCTCAGATCCGGATGATGAAGGAGGAGCTCAACGACATAGATGAATACTAACCAAACATCATAATTCTCATGGACTATATCATAAGCGCCCGCAACATCACAAAGCGCTATGCCAACCACACGGCTCTCGACGACGTGACGGTAGAAATTCCCCGAGGCTCGGTCTACGGTCTTCTCGGACCCAACGGCGCGGGAAAAACCACTTTAATAAGAATACTCAACCATATCACAGCGCCTGATTCGGGCATAGTGACATTCGACGGCCATCCGCTCACTCAAAACGATGTGGAGTACATAGGCTACCTCCCCGAAGAGCGCGGTCTGTATAAGAAAATGAAAGTCGGCGACCAGGCCGTATTTTTCGCCAGGCTGAAAGGACTGTCGGCCTCGGAAGCTACGCGCAGCCTGCGCAGCTGGTTTGAGAAATTCGATATCCTCGACTGGTGGGATAAGAAAGTGGAGGAACTGTCGAAAGGCATGGCCCAGAAAGTGCAGTTTATCGTCACCGTGCTCCATAAACCCAAACTGCTGATATTTGACGAACCTTTTTCGGGATTCGACCCCATCAACGCGAATCTGCTAAAAAGTGAGATACTCAATCTGCGCGACAACGGTTCGACCATCATATTCTCTACCCACAACATGGCTTCCGTAGAGGAAATATGCGACCACATCACTCTTATCAATCAGAGCCACAACATCCTGACGGGAAATGTAGAGGAAATACGCCGCCAATTTTTCGGCAACCGCTACGAGGTAACTTACAATGGTGTCACACCCGAGCTAATCAAGGCGCTCGACCCCGTAGCGTCAGACTTTGTTCCAGGCGTAAGCGATGGTCAGGGACGTCCGTCGCTGCTGTTCCGCCTCAACGAAGACGCATCGGTACGCAACGCTATCGAAATCATCAACTCCACCGTGGAAATTGCCGGATTTAAGGAAAGCATCGCTTCCATGAACGACATTTTTATCCGCGCCGTAGAGAAGTCAAACCTCAACAATACTGAAAAATGAAATCGAAAATCGACCTCATAATACGCCGCGAGTATCTCGAACGCGTATCAAAGAAAAGCTTCATCATCACCACCATATTAATGCCGCTTCTTATGGTATTTCTCATGGTGCTCCCCGCTCTCATCATGCTGATAGGCGGCGGCTCAAGCGAGTCGAAAATCCTGGTTATCGACAATTCCGGCAGCATCTACAGCGAGATGCACGGATTTGATGAAGTGGAATTCTTTCCCTGCACCGAATCAGTCGACTCGGCTCTTACGCGCCCCGGATTTGACGCCGTGCTAGTGATTCCGGCCAACGTGCTGACTTCGGATAAGGCACAGCTCAAGCTCTACTCCAACGGTCCTTCGTCGATGATGCGCGAATCAGCCATTACCGGTCAGATAGATAATATAGTCAAGGATATACGTCTGCGATCATACAACATAGAAAATATCGACAAGATTATAGCCGATGCGGAGGTCTGTCTGCCCATGACCACCATACGAACCGACAAGACCGACGATGAAAATCTCGGCTCGGGTATAAGCTATGCTCTCGGTGTGGCTATGTCGTTTATACTCTACATGTTCATACTGATTTACGGTCAGATGATCATGACCAGCATCATCGAGGAGAAAAACAATCGTGTGCTCGAACTTGTAGTATCGTCAGTCAAGCCGGCTCAGCTCATGATGGGCAAGATACTCGGCGTAAGCCTCGTGGCTCTGACTCAGATACTGATATGGGGTGTGCTCATCATAGGGCTCGTAGGCTTCGTCATGCCGGCCGTACTCCCCTCACTGCTACCTGCCGACGCTATGAGCGACATTACTGCCGTGCAGAGCGGTAATATTGCGGCCGTGAGCGATCAGGATGCCGTCGAACTCATTCAGAGTATGCTGCTGCTTACAAACATAGGCTTCATCATAAAGCTCATAGCTACCATGACAGCCTTCCTGATAGCCGGATTCCTGTTCTATGCCTCAATCTTCGCAGCCATAGGCTCGTCGGTCGACAATGTGCAGGATGCAGGTCAGCTCACTACAGTAGTGACTTTTCCCATAATTTTCGCCATCATATTTGCCATGCTGGCCGCCGGCGAACCCACTTCGGGACTTGCGTTCTGGACGTCGATAATACCTTTCACCTCGCCGATGGTGATGGTAGCGCGCGTGCCTTACGGCATACCCGGCTGGGAAGTTTGGCTGTCGCTCGCACTGCTCGTGGCATCGTTTATCGGAATGGTGTGGGTAGCAGGCAAGATATACCGCGTAGGTATCTTCATGTATGGCAAGAAACCTACCATCCGCGAAATCATCCGCTGGTTCAACTACAAGTAATCTCTACGATACCCTCTCACCTAAGGCCGCAGACCCCGCTCAGGTCTGCGGCCTTTCTTTATATCCGTACTTTTTTGTCAAAAAGTCGCTTGCGGGGCGGGGATTTGGATAATTTTTTGTATGTTTGCGGTGAAATGAAATCGAAGTTATTAATCGTCATCACTCTTCTCGCAGGCATTATTTCGTGCTCGCGTCCGCAGTCATACCACCGGGATATAATAGCCGCGGCAGACCGTCTGTTCGCTGTCGATACCGACAGCGCGCTGTCATTGCTTGATAAGATTGATCCTTCGGAACTCACCGAGGACTCCCTGCGTGCCCATTATCATTACCTCCGCGCATGGGGACACTTGCGGCAAAACCGCTCGCTGATAGCCGACTCCCTGATTACATTCGCCCACGATTATTACCGCGGGAAAGATATAGTAAGGGATATGCGCAGCGGTACGGTACTGGCCTTTTACAAGTTTTGGGTAGGCGATACTCATGGGGCTGTGTCATTACTTGATTCAATCACCGGTCTTGACAACGTACCTGATTCACTGATGACACAGGCTTTACGTATACGTGTTTTACTTGGTGCTTCGGAATATCAAGGAGAGGAAATCATTCCGCTTGCCCGACGTCTGGTGGCTCTCGAAACCGATTCTCTCAAAAATATGGAGGCAAGATATATGCTGTGTGATGCCTACTTGAACGCTGAAAAGATGGACTCGGCTCTATATATTATAGAAGATCTGATAGACTATTCCGGCAAACATCAGTGGGGTGAAAAGCATTTCATGCTGTCGGTAGAGCGCTGCCAGATACTTACCGAACTTGGCCGATATGCCGAGAGTGAAAAATTAATTGATTATATATTCACACATGCCGGCCCTGACAATGGTGCGGCTGACATTCTCCACCTCATGCGGGCGATAAACGCCCTGAACACAGGCAACATACCCCTTGCAACCGGAGAACTCGCCATTGCCGACAGTTTCGCATTAAAATTCCGAGGGAAAGACGAGACCTATTACCGTAGCTACAGCAATCTGCTTAAAACCATGATTGACTTCAAGCAATCAGGTCGCATGAAACTTTCACATGTCAACGGACAGAACAACCGCCAGCGTGAACGCTTCAACCGCATGCAGGCATCGCAATGGGAGTCGGAGCGCGGTGCACTCAGGCAGGAGAGCCGTGCACTTGCCCTCAAGGCCGAGAGCGAACACAAGACGGTAATAATTCTCGTGACAGGTATAGCGGCTCTGATATCGCTCGCTGTTGCAGCGTGGATTATCATAATCCGCCGCCAGCGGGAGCGCGATAACGAGGAACGCATCGAGGCTCTGCAAAAAATGGTCGACGAATATAAATCGGTACCGGTATCTCACATAGATTCACCCAATCTCCCGGCACTTCGCCGCGCAATGATTCAGCAACTCGGAATTATCAAGATGGTAGCCGAGACTCCCACCGAACAAAACCGCGAGATGCTCCGCAAAATCTCATCGATCGAAGGAGAGACCAGCGGTGAACTCGTAAATTGGAAAAACGTATTTGAGTTAATCGACAATCTGTATTCCGATTTCTATACCAAACTTCACGACCGATATGGACACACGCTCAGCTTGAAAGAAGAGCAGATAATAGTGCTCATGGTAGCCGGATTCTCAACTAAGGAAATAAGCGTTATCACCGGTCAGACCACTTCTACCATCTATGTGCGCAAATCGTCGATAAGGAAGAAACTGGGAGTACCCGAGAAAGAGGATATCGTGATATTTTTACGCGCCGGGATGGCTCATTAAGTACCCGTTAAGACGTCTTTCCGTAAAATTAAGAATTACAGTAAATGCAACCGCTGATTTTCAGCGAGTTGCATTTACTGTATTAAGACTTTTATATTTGGAGTTAAAATCGGTTCAGACATAATTTTGCATCATCGGAAACATATTACCTCTGACTGCATCGACATTATTGACGCTCTGATCAAACTGAAAAAATATTTCAAATATACTTATAGCTGAAACTTATGAAACAAGCAATTACTTTAATTATTGCTCTCACGGCAATATTCACGGCTCTTGGCCGCGAAATCACAGGTCAGGTACTCGGAGAAAACGATACTCCGCTCGAATATGTAAACGTGGTGATTTACCGCGATTCCACCTTCGTCACCGGAACAATTACCGATAAATCGGGTAACTTCACTGTTACCACCGATAATTCGGGCCACCTTACCGCAACGATCTCTTTAATTGGTTACGACAGTCAATCCGTCGCGATACCTTCGTCGGGTGATACGGTTACGGTGCATCTCGCACCGTCAAGCGTAGAACTTGGTGAAGTGGTGGTGAAAGCCGCCCGCCCCGCAACCGCCTTGAAAGGCAACGCTCTTGTGACGAGTGTCGAGGGAAGTTCACTCGCTATCGCCGGAACGGCCAACGATGTGCTGGCACGTGTGCCGATGGTGATATACAACGAGGGCTCCCCCGAAGTATTCGGCAAAGGAACGCCTGAAATATACATTAACGGACGAAAGGTCAACGATCTCACTGAATTGAAGCAACTCAGTTCGCATGACATCAAGAATGTAGAGGTTGTAACCAATCCCGGGGCAGCCTATTCTGCCGAGGTAAAATCAGTGATTAAGATACGCACCAAGCCCCCAAAAGGCGACGGATGGAGCGGAACATTCCGCAGCGACAACGGTTTTCAGCACGACTTCCGCACCGGCAACTCCGTTGAAATGAAGTATCGTACCGCCGGGCTTGAAATCTTCGCCAACTACGGATGGTGGTATGGCCATAACTATACTGACCGCACCGACGACCTGACGACGACAACTCAGTCGGGAAAATATCTGCAAAAGATTCGTACCACTTGGAAAGAGCGCTACAATGACATGAACGGAAAAATCGGTTTTTCGTGGCTCATCAATGAGCATCACAACATAGGCGCCTACTACCGCAGCGGATGGAACCGCCATTCGGTTACAGGCACGACTCCCACTGAGGTATGGCAGGACGGATCGTTAACAGAACTAATCGACACCAAAATGGACAGCCAATCCAACGGCCTGCCCCTGCACTCAGCCAATCTGTACTACAACGGGTCGGTGGGGAAACTCGGTATCGACTTCAATGCCGATTATATGTGGACAAAGCAGCGTCAGGATTCTCATAACAACGAGACAGCCGAGCTCGGTACTGATCGGTTGGTGATCACGTCATCGGTCAACCGCATACGCATGTCGGCCGAAAAGTTGGTGTTAAGTTATCCCATATGGCATGGTGAAATCGAAGTTGGAGAAGAATATGCCGATACCCGTTCATCCAATCTTTTTTCAGCCAATATTGCCGATATTAGCGATGCCGACAACAGGGTTGACGAAAGCAACATGGCTACTTTTCTCTACGTCAGTCAGCAGTTTGGCACGTTCAATATAGGCATAGGTCTGCGCTACGAGCATGTGAAATTCGCCTATTATGAAATTGGAAAACTTCGTGAGGATCAGAGCAAAAGATACAACAATCTTTTCCCCTCTCTCAGTATGTCAACCCGTCTGGGTAAAGTCAACATGGGGCTAAACTACGCCGGCAAGACCGTGCGCCCGGGCTACGGACAGCTCGACGGTACGGTTTCCTACATCAACAGGCTCACTTATGAGACAGGCAATCCCTACCTCCGGCCCACGAAAATTCACACGGTGGAATATATGGCTCAATGGAAGTACTTATACATGCAACTGTCATATTCTTACCTTAAGGACGGCGTGTACCATATTACCGAGCCATTCGGCCACTCCGGGGAAGCAACCCTCATCAAAACTGCCAATCTTGACCACAGGCATGAGTTTTCGGCATTTGCCGGAGGTCAGTTCACAGTGGGAGCATGGCAACCCAGAGTCAATGCCGGCGTGATGAAACAATGGCTTACTCTTCCTGTCAACGGCCGGCCTACTAAGATGAATACCCCGGGATTCATGATTCAATGGCAAAATTCCATCCATCTGCCATTAGATATATGGCTTAATGTGGATGCGCAGGTAATGACTCCGTCGTGGGACAACAATATCAGAATGACCAATACCCCGTGGTATGTCAACGCTAAAATTTACAAGGGATTTTTCAACGATTCATTCAGCATCACTCTTGAGGCAAAAGATCTGTTCGATACTTCAGGCAAAAATGCCCGTTTGTGCAGCGATGCCGTGCAGCTGATACAGAAAAACTTCTCCCCCAACCGCTCGGTAATGCTCACACTTCAATACCGCTTCAACACCACCCGTGACCGTTACCGCGGTACCGGCGCCGGTAATTCCGAAAAATCAAGATTTTAAACCAATTATTATCATGAAGAATCTTATCATATCAATCATGTGTCTGCTCACATGCGTGGCAGCTTGCGCTAAACCCCGTTGTCGAAGTTTCAACAACTATGACGACAAGGTAACCATAATATTCTCCGACGACAAACCGGGAAAACGATACACTATCTCCGATGTCAAACTGGTTACTTCAGGCCGGGAATACAAGGCGACATCCGTAAAAGCCTTGATTAAGGACGGAATGGTGGAAGTTACCGTAACATTCCCACATTTGACACAGTTCTCCAACCCGAAAGTAAGGCTACGTGTCAACGGTAAGAAAACACGGTTCAACGTATGCCACTGATTAACATTCATACAAGAGAAGGGAGTTCCCGACGCGACGTCGGGAGCTGCTTTTCTATTCTTCAGCGGTATCCCTGCGGCGCTGCATCAGCGGAGGCACTTTCGATGCATTGCCGTCGCGCGCGGATATGTAGTGCGGTGCAACAAGCTCGATACCGGCATCACGGAAGTTGTCCTGAATATTTTGCAGAAGGTCTGATGTAATCTGAGGCATTATGTCGGCATCGGCTATATATGCGTTGATCTGATAGCACATGTAATTGTCGTTAAGCTCGGTCTCCAGCACAAAAGGCTGCGGACTGTTGAGCACCCCCGGGGTAGCCAGAGCGGAGTCGATCAGAAGTTGGTGTACCTCGCGCCAAGGGGTTTCATAACCCATGGTCAGCATGGTATGGATGATGAGTCCGTAGGTGCGCGCCGAAGCACTGTAGTTGACCGTGTCGCCCGACATGATGAACGAGTTAGGTATGGTGATAATCTCATTCTTGATGGTGCGCAGACGGGTGACAAACGGGGTCTTCTCTATCACATTGCCGGTCGTATCCTTTACCTTAATAAAATCTCCTACTTTAAACGGGCGCATGTAAGTGATGACAAACCCGGCTATGAAGTTGCTTATCACCGTGCTCGATCCGAGTGACACTATCAGACCGACAAACACCGATATCCCTTGAAACACTCCCGATTCCGATCCCGGTAGATAGGGATAGATCATCGCAATCATGAAGGCGTAGAGCAGGAAGCGGATGATATTGAACGTAGGTTCGGCCCAATCGGGATAAAATCCGGAAATCTTGAGTTTTTCATTTTGTATTTCACCGGCTATATACCGCAATCCCTTCACGATATATCTCACACATGTCCATATTACAATTATGATAAACAGATTGGGTATATATTCCACAATCGACTTCACCACCATCACTATCGGATCGATTATATAAGAAAATATGCGTAGCGCCAGATTTTCGGTCTGCGGGAAGATGGCAAAAAGAATCGGCACTGTGAAGATAAGCAGCAAGAGCAGGAGTATTATACGCACAAAGTTGGCCGCATAACCGAGTATCCGGCAAAGTCGACGGGTATTGAGCAGCTCGTAGTCTTTCACCACCAGGGGCTTGAGCCTGTTTGTGCCGAAGCTGACCAAGCGGCGGCGCAATCGGCGGAAAAGGAAATTGACCAGTCTGAAAAGCATAAACTGCATAGTCAGTACAAGCACAAAGAGTCCCGCCCTTTTGGCATATTGCCAAAAACTGTGTTCTTCTTTAAGATGATGGATAGTAGCGGCAAGAAGCGGCATGTATTCCTGTGCCAGTTCAGCCGGCGTGGTACTCTGCCACAAGGCATCCTGCTCGGTAAGGGTCACAATTACTTTGTCGCCATACATCACGTCGACGTAATTCTCATTGTCGAGCATATACAGCGAATCGCGCCTTATACGGCGGTCTTTACCTATCTTAAGCAGCGTCTCCTCGATGGTCTGAGCTCGATCCACGGCGGAATATCCACCACGGGCGGCGTAAATCGTAAACAGAGTGTCACCCTCCACCACAACGGGCACACCGGGCGTCACGGCACGAAGCGAATCAATGCGCTGCCGCTGCTCGGCAAGCTTGATTGAATCGGCTATGTGGCTTTGGTTAAGGGCATCGGCAAGCTCTGACCGCAACACAATCTCATTGAGCTTCAACTCATGAAGCTCAAGTTCCATCTCATGCAATCTTATGGAATCGCGACGCGCCATTTCCTCTACCGAAAGTGAGTCGGAGCGAGTGTCGTCGATAGCCGATTGTATCAGTTCACCTGCGCGCTTTATGATCTGTGCATCCACACACAGCGGCAAAAGCATCATTGATATTAAAACTGCCAAACCGATCGAAAGTCGTCGCATAGTATATCGTAAGGATAATGATGGTCTTATATGAAAAGTATACTTTCTGCAAAAGTAATTAATTTTATTCAAGCGCAAAAATAAAATAGGCGCGTTTACGTTTATACTACCAAAAGACTTCGCGACAAAAAGTGTTAATATCCCGCTACATGCTTGCTTTTGTCGGGGAAAATGCTTAAATTTGCATGTTAATTTGGCCTTTTTAGCAAATGAGACAATTAAAAATTACAAAATCAATTACTAATCGCGAAAGCGCATCGCTTGACAAATTCCTTCAGGAGATTGGCCGTGAGGAACTTATCTCGGTTGAAGAAGAAGTAGAGCTCGCCCAGCGCATCCATCAGGGTGACGAAAAGGCTCTCGAAAAACTTGTCAAGGCCAATTTACGCTTCGTGGTGTCTGTAGCCAAGCAGTATCAGAATCAGGGACTGAGCCTCCCCGACCTTATCAACGAGGGTAACCTCGGTCTGATCAAGGCCGCCCAGAAGTTTGACGAAACGCGTGGTTTCAAGTTTATCTCCTACGCCGTTTGGTGGATTCGCCAGTCAATTCTTCAGGCGCTTGCCGAGCAGAGCCGTATAGTGCGTCTGCCCCTCAATCAGGTAGGTTCGCTCAACAAAATCAGCAAGGCTCTCTCGAAGTTCGAGCAGGAAAACGAACGCCGTCCTTCGCCTGAGGAACTTGCCGAACGCCTTGAAGTGCCCGTCGACAAGATCGCTGACACTCTTAAAGTTTCAGGCCGCCACGTATCTGTTGATGCTCCTTTCGTGGAAGGAGAAGAAAACTCTCTGCTCGACGTGCTCACCAACGATGACTCCCCCATGGCCGACGCCACCCTCACTCAGGAGTCACTCGCCAAGGAAGTTGACCGTGCTCTCAAGCAGCTCCATGAGCGCGAGCGGGATATTCTCAAAATGTTCTTCGGCATTGGCTGCCAGGAAATGACCCTTGAAGAAATAGGCGCAAAATTCGATCTCACACGCGAGCGCGTTCGTCAGATCAAGGAGAAAGCCATCCGTCGCCTTAAAGGTCAGAAGAGCCGCCTGCTCAAGACTTATCTGGGACAATAATCAGATCCCACACCCACCTTACATATCACAGTATTTTGGTTGCATATCCCGGATTCGGGATGTGCAACTTTGTTTTCTCCGGCCCGGCAACTAAATCGCAGCGGTACGTGTTATTATTACATAATCAAATATATATATAATCTCGTCTGATATGAAACAGCTCATACTGCTCCGCCACGGCCAAAGCGAATGGAATCTTGAAAACCGATTCACCGGATGGACCGATGTTGCCCTTACACCCGAGGGGCAAGAAGAAGCCCGCACAGCAGGCCGAATTATCAAACAGGCCGGACTCAAGCCTCAATATGCCTTTACCTCTTATCTCACACGCGCCATCAATACGCTTGACCTCGCTCTGCGCGAGATGGACCGGCTGTGGATACCGGTGGAAAAAGACTGGCATCTCAACGAACGCCATTATGGTGCTCTGCAAGGCCTAAATAAAGCCGAGACTGCCAAAAAGTTCGGCGATGAACAGGTGAGATTATGGCGTCGAAGCTATGACGTCGAGCCGCCGGCTCTGACTGTCGATGACCCGCGTTATCCTGGACATGACGATAGATATGCCCTTCTCTCGCCCGACGAGCTGCCGCTTACCGAGTCGCTGCGCGACGCTATAAAGAGAGTATATCCGTGCTGGGAAGAGAAAATTGCACCTGCGCTCCATCTGTACGACACCGTTATGGTGGCCGCTCACGGTAATTCGCTCCGCGCTCTCGTAATGATGCTGCTTAAGCTTACTCCCGAGCAGATTATGAACGAGGAGATACCTACCGGTAAACCCCGGCTTTTCACACTCGACGACCGTCTGCAAGTGACGGAAGAAAAATATTTGTAAAAAATTTCACGCATATATACAATAACAAAAATAATCCAACGTTTCTTAAAAAGTATACATCATTACAACTTTTAAAGAAACAATGAAATTACTCGAAGGAAAAACCGCGCTCATCACAGGAGCATCACGCGGTATCGGCAAGGCTATCGCCTTGAAATTCGCTTCGGAAGGAGCCAACATTGCATTCACCGATCTCAATCGTGACGAAAATATGGAAGCAACCGAAAAAGAGCTTGAAGCTCTCGGTGTAAAGGCTAAAGGCTACGCTTCCAATGCTGCTGATTTCGCACAGACCGAAACTGTAGTCAACGATGTTAAGAATGATTTCGGCTCGATCGATGTGCTCGTCAACAATGCAGGTATCACCAAAGACGGTCTCATGATGCGCATGAGCGAAGCTCAGTGGGATGCCGTTATCAACGTCAATCTTAAGAGTGCCTTCAACTTCATCCATGCCGTACTTCCCATAATGATGCGTCAGCGCTCAGGCTCGATCATCAACATGGCATCCGTAGTAGGTGTGCACGGCAACGCCGGTCAGAGCAACTATGCAGCTTCTAAGGCCGGCCTGATCGCATTGGCCAAGAGTATTGCTCAGGAGGTAGGTTCGCGCGGTATCCGTGCCAACGCTATCGCTCCCGGCTTCATTGAAACTGCCATGACTGCCGCCCTCCCCGACGAAGTACGTAAGGAATGGGCCAACAAGATACCCCTTCGCCGCGCCGGCCAGGTAGAAGACATCGCCAATGTCGCTACCTTCCTCGCATCTGACCTCTCTTCATATGTATCAGGTCAGGTGATACAGGTCGACGGTGGTATGAACATGTAATCAAGCATTTCCAACTCCCTTATTTATAATCCCCAAGCAGAAGGCTGCGCTGTGAAGCGCGGCCTTCTTTTTAAAAATTGGAATTTCACGGAAAAAGGTTTGATTTATTCAGCGGATTTCACTAACTTTGCATTCAGAAAAATTTCACCTCAAGACGGATCGATAGCTCAGCTGGATAGAGCATCTGCCTTCTAAGCAGACGGTCGGGGGTTCGAATCCCCCTCGATTCACCAATCACGATATCGGATTGACAGGAGGACTTACCGCCGTCAATCCTTTTTTATTGAATCAGAAAAACTAAACTCATCATAAAATCTCATCATGGAAGTAACCGGTAAAATCATTATCGCCCTCCCCGAGGTATCAGGCACCTCACGTGCCGGTAATGCTTGGCGCAAACGCGAATATGTACTCGAAACTCAGGAAACATATCCCAAAAAAGTATACTTCAGCTTCTTCGGTGATCGTGCCGACCAATATCCCCTCGCAGTAGGCGATCAGATTACGCTCAGCTTTGACATAGATTCACGCGAGTACAACGGTCGCTGGTATGTAGAAATCCGTCCGTGGAAAGCCGAAAAAATTGGTCAGGGTGCTACCCCCGTAAGCAATCCCGGTCCCGCCACACAGATGCCCGGCGGCTATCCTCAGGTTCAGGGTACTCCCGTGCCTCCCCCCACTGTAGCTCCTGATCTCACCCCCAGCAGCAACGACGATCTTCCCTTCTGATACGTCGCCGCGCAGGAAGTGTAAAAATATCATGCCCGCCTCGGATATTCCGGAGCGGGCACTTACTTTTATTAATACTTATAATTAAGCGTCGGGGATTGATCCGCAATCATAGGAATGTAAAGCGGCTCTGAAGATTCTTGAAATAAATGCGTCCTACCAGCACCTCGGCTTCATGAAACGGCGGGGCAAGATTTACTCGCGTCTTACCTATCAGCACCACGTAGTCAAGATTGACTATATAGCTCTGATGAGTCTGTACCAGACTCGATGAATAGTTCAGAATATCGTTGGCCGAAGTAGTCTTGCGGAGCGACACTACAGTATTGTCGCGAGTCACCGCTTCCCAAACCTTGCGCTGTGAGTTATAGCAGAAATAGCCTATGTCAGATATATGAAGCACACGAATCTCGGAGGTGACTTTAGTCATGGCCACAATAATACGATCGCAGGTATCTGACGCTACAGAAGGTATTCGACGCACCTGAAGCTCCTGACGCTGCGGGTCGCGACTGAAACGATAGCGCTGTATGGTCTTGTCGAGCTCACACATATCCACCGGCTTCAGCAGATAATCGCTCTCGCCGCTGCGAAATGCCCTTCCGTCGGCCGCATATTTGTCATAGTAAGCGGTATACATCACTATATAAGGAGCTTCGGTCATCGATGCTATTTCCTGCGAAAGCGAGAGGCCGTTGCCATCCGGCAAATCTATGTCGATAAAAAGGAGCGAGGGGTGTTTTTCATTGACAAGTCGCAGACCTTCGGTAGCATTGCCGGCCGAGCCTACGATTTCAAGATCATTATACGTATGAAGCATCTCGGCGAGTCGAGCCACCGAGCGGGGATCATCGTCAACTATTACGACGCGCGATTTCTGTTCATTACCCATAGAGAGAAGAAGAATGGATGATTATTTGTAACACAAAGATATAAATAAATTTTCACATTATATGATTCAATACCTTATGTGTCAAAATTTAGTAGTCAAGCGTCGGTTATAGACTATTATCCGTTGTCATACTTTTAATCTCAGCACACAGGCCGGGGGCGATTTCTTCAAACGGTATCATTACAAAGTCGCGCAACATGGCTCTCGGATGCGGCAGTATTAGCCCGGGAAGTGATACGCGTTGAGTGCCGTAGGCTATAAAATCTATATCAATCTCCCTGTCGACGTAGCGCCCCGTGCTGTCACGGTGCGACGCCTCACTGATAGAACGCTCTATCTCCTGAAGCTTTCCGAAAAGTACTTCAGGCGGCATATCGGTCTCAAACGCCACACAGGCGTTTAAGAACTTATTGTCTGACTCAAAGCCCCACGGCTCAGTCTCCATAAGCTCCGAACAGCGGAACTCATATATATCGGGAATACGGGAAATAAGAGCCACCGCCCTCTCGATAATCGAGCGGCGGTGGCCTTTATTAGATCCGAGACCCACGATGGCGAGTGCCATATCCGTGGTCAGAATTACAGCGATTTCTTAACTTCCACTTCCTCGAAAGCCTCCACAATGTCATGCTCGCGAATGTCATTGTAGCCGGCGATGCTCAGACCGCAATCATAGCCGGAAGTCACTTCCTTGACATCGTCCTTCATGCGCTTGAGCGAACCGAGTTCACCGGTATAACGCACGATACCGTCGCGGATAAGACGCACCTTGCAGTTGCGCTTGATACGGCCTTCACGCACAATGGCACCGGCAATCGTGCCAACCTTGGAGATGTGGAATGTCTGGAGCACTTCGGCAGAACCGATAACCTCTTCCTTAATCTCAGGAGCAAGCATACCTTCCATAGCATCCTTGACCTCTTCGATAGCCTGATAGATTACAGAATACAGACGGATTTCGACACCTTCGTGCTCGGCAGCGCGACGAGCAGCCTGCGAGGGCCGCACCTGGAATCCGATGATGATAGCATCGGATGCCGAGGCGAGTGTGACGTCGCTCTCCGAAATCTCACCCACAGCT
Organism: Bacteroides sp.; assembly: GCA_014802325.1. Taxonomy (GTDB): domain Bacteria; phylum Bacteroidota; class Bacteroidia; order Bacteroidales; family Muribaculaceae; genus Duncaniella. Next base: position 103,508 of record JAAVCK010000026.1, on the reverse strand, counting down.
TTGTGGAGTACATTGATCTTGACCTCTTCGGTTGAGAGTTTGATAAGCGAGTCAGACAGAGCTTCGATCGAACCGTCGACGTCACCTTTCACGATGATGTTGAGCTCATGGAAGTTACCGATAGCACGGCGGCGTCCGATTTCTTCGAGCGTAGTACGCTTGTTGGTACGCAGACCGAGTTCACGCTGCAACTGCTCACGCTTGGTAGCGATCTCGCGGGCTTCCTGTTCGGTATCCATTACATTGAATGTATCGCCCGCTGTAGGAGCGCCGTTCAGACCGAGTATCAGAGCCGGAGTGGCCGGACCTGCTTCGGTGATACGCTGGTTACGCTCATTGAACATAGCCTTGATCTTACCGTAATGCGTACCGGCGAGAATAATGTCGCCCTGACGGAGTGTACCGTTCTGCACGAGTACGGTAGCCACATAACCGCGACCCTTGTCGAGCGACGACTCGATGATCGAGCCTGTAGCGTTGCGGGCAGGGTTGGCCTTCAGGTCAAGAAGTTCGGCTTCGAGGAGCACTTTTTCCATAAGTTCCTCCACGCCTAAACCCTTCTTAGCCGAGATATCCTGCGACTGATACTTGCCACCCCACTCTTCAACGAGGTAGTTCATCTGGGCGAGTTCCTCCTTGATTTTGTCAGGATTTGCAGCAGGCTTATCAATCTTGTTGATAGCAAATACTATGGGCACACCGGCAGCCGAAGCATGGTTGATAGCCTCAACTGTCTGAGGCATCACATTATCATCGGCAGCTACTATGATGATACAGAGGTCGGTGACCTTGGCACCACGCGCACGCATGGCTGTAAACGCCTCGTGACCGGGAGTATCAAGGAATGTGATGCGACGGCCGTCAGGCAGCTTCACATTGTAAGCACCGATATGCTGCGTAATACCTCCAGCTTCACCGGCTATCACGTTGGCATTACGGATATAGTCGAGCAGCGAGGTCTTACCGTGGTCTACGTGACCCATCACAGTGACGATGGGCGGACGAGCCACGAGCTGATCCTCGGTATCTTCTTCCTGATGAATAGCCTCAACCACCTCAGCTGATACGTATTCGGTAGTAAATCCGAATTCCTCAGCCACGATATTGATGGTCTCGGCGTCGAGACGCTGATTGATCGACACCATCACACCGAGATTCATACATGTGGCAATGACATTATTGACGGGGACATCCATCATCACAGCGAGGTCATTGGCCGTAACAAACTCCGTGAGCTTGAGGGTCTTGCTCTCTGCAGCTTCCTGCATAGCGGCCTCCGACGCACGCGATGCGAATGCCTCACGCTTCTCTTTACGCCACTTCGCACCCTTCTTCTGAGCCTTATCTTTGTTGGTGAGGCGGGCAAGTGTCTCGCGCACCTGCTTCTGTACATCCACCTCGCTCACTTCCACATGGGCGGGTTGCTGACGCTTTCCGCGATCCTTGCCGCCACGCTGACGGTCATTCTGATCGCCGCCACGGCGCTGATTACCGCCGCCATTGTTGCCACCGTTGCCACCGTTGCCCGATGAATAAGTATTATTGCGGTCGTTGCCCGCCTTTTCAATATCGATTTTTTCCTTACCCGATATGCGGCGGCGCTTTTTCTTGTCGCCTGTCGTACCGGGAGTGCCCTGACCCTGACGGTCTTTGGCCACACGCTCATTGCGGCGTTCTTCCTTAGACTTCTTCTTGGGTCGGGTAGACTGATTGAGCGCAGCCAGGTCAATATGACCTACCACTTTGGGAGCCACTACGGTAGGGGTAGTATTGAGCGTGAATACCTCAGGTTCTACGGGCGCTGACGGTTCGGTCTTTTCCTCAGCCTTGGGAGCGGGTTTCACTTCGGGTTTGGGTTCAGGCTTCTTTTCAGCGGCTTTGGGAGCTTCCTTGGGTGCGGGCTTTTCTTCCTTAGCCGGCTTCTCGACAACAGGAGCGGGCGCCGGAGCTTCCTTTTTGGGTTCGGTCGCAGGCTTTTCAGCTGCCGGAGCGGGCTTGGGAGCCGGCTCATCGGCTTTCTTGACAGGCTCTTCAGTCTTGACAGGTTCGGGCTTGACTTCGGGCTCTTTTACTGCCGCAGGTTTTTCGCTTGCAGGAGCGGGTTTGGCCGGTTCTTCGGCAGGCTTGGCAGGTTTCTGACGGACAGGTTCGCCATGCTTGTCAAGCTCGATATGCCCAACCACACGGGGCACCTGCGCGGTAGTATGATGTACGGGGTCAAGCACGGGGCGCGATGCCTCAGGCTTTTTAGCAGCCGACGCGGGCGACGCCGCATTCTGACGTGCACGCTCGGGCTGGAATTGCTCTACAAGAATGTTATAGGCATTCTCGTCGAGGCGGGTATTGGGATTATTACCGTCGATGGTGACGCCTTTTTTGGCAAGTTGCTCCACGACGGTGGATATGGAAATATTAAATTCTTTAGCTGCTTGACTTATTTTGATTCTCGCCATATATTATTATAAAAGTTCAGAATAGTTTCGAAGAATTTTGATTAATAGCTCCTTGGAGCGTTGGGAGGGGTTCAACTATCGGCTTACTATATCCGACAGCAGGGTGACCGGAGGCATGAAGATGTCAGTAATAAGATGTTCTAATGCAGCATCACTCTCCTGCGCCGGAGGTAGGGGGATTGGTGTTGTTAGAACTCCCGAAGTGCTTAACCTTCTTCTTCTACTTGGCTTTCATCGTCGTCCTCGTCCTCAAACTCAGCCTTGAGCACCTTGATGACATTGTCGACGGTGTCTTCTTCGAGGTCTGCCTTGTCGATAAGATCCTGGCGGGGGGTGTTGAGCACGTTCTTGGCGGTGACACAACCGATCTCCTTAAGAGCATCGATAACCCATCCGTCGATTTCGTCCTTGAACTCATCCAGATAGATATCCTCGTCAAATGTCTCGGCCGATTCGCGGTATACGTCGATCACGTAGCCTGTGAGCATCGAGGCGAGCTTAATATTCAGACCGCCCTTACCGATGGCGAGCGATACCTCGTCGGGGTGCAGGAACACTTCTGCTTTCTTCTCGGCTTCGTCGATGTGGATGCTCGACACCTTTGCGGGGCTGAGCGCGCGCTGGATGAAGAGCGAGGGATTGTTGGTATAGTTGATGACGTCGATATTCTCATTGCGGAGCTCACGCACGATACCGTGGATACGCGAACCCTTCACACCCACACATGCGCCTACGGGGTCGATGCGGTCATCGTAGCTCTCTACGGCTATCTTGGCGCGCTCACCCGGGATACGGGCCACGGCGCGGATGGTGATGAGACCGTCGTGAATCTCGGGCACCTCACGCTCAAACAGACGGCGAAGGAAGAGATCGCTCACGCGCGACACTGTGATCTTGGGATTATTATTCTTATTGTCGACGTTTGATATCACGGCAAGCACCGTCTCGCCCTTGCGGAAGAAGTCGCCGGGGATGGCTTCGCTCTTGGGCAGAAGGAGTTCGTTTTTATCATCGTCGAGCAGAAGAGTCTCGCGCGACCAGGTCTGATATACCTCTCCGCTCACGAGTTTGCCTTCAAGTTCCTTATATTTGGCATAGATAGCTTCTTTCTGCAGGTCAAGGATCTTGGACTGGAGAGTCTGGCGGAGATTGAGGATGGCGCGTCGGCCGAAGTCCTCAAAGAATATTTCCTTCGTATGCTCCTCTCCTATTTCCACGTCGGGATCTTCGTCGGCGCGGGCATCGGAGAGCGATATTTCGAGATTGGGATCTTTTACTTCACCGTCGGGCACTACTTCGAGATTCTGAAGGATCTGCACGTCGCCCTTATCGGGGTTCATGATTACGTCAAGATTCTCATCGGTGCCAAACATTTTGGCCAACACGTTGCGAAACGATTCTTCAAGCACACTGACCATAGTGGTCTTGTCGATATTTTTCAGTTCCTTAAATTCCGCAAAGCGCTCCACCATGTTGGGAGCTTCTTCTTTTTTTGCCATATTGCAGATTACTTGAATATATGAGTTGGATTTTATTATTTATTTTTATTTGAAATCGATGTGATAGCAGGCCTCGCGTACGCGGTCGGGTGTAAATTCCTCGGCCACTTCAGCCATAACGGGGCGCTTCTTCTCGGGGTCTTTGACTTTTCGGGTCACAGTGAGCACAAACTTTTCGGGAGTCCACGAGCTGAGCGTGCCCACTACTTTCTTGCCGTCGGTAGTGTACACTTCTATCTGATTGCCTACGTTTTTCTCCCACTGGCCCGGCACCTTAAACGGCGCGGTGAGCGACGAGCTGCCCACTTCGAGGCTATAGTCTTCCTTGTCGCGGTCAAATGCTTCATTGATTTTACCGCATACTTCGGTGCAGAAATCAAGGTCAACACCGGTGGGACTGTCGAGCTCAACTACAATATCATTCTGCGCGCTCACGGTGATATCCACCACAAAGGCATCAGTGCCTTCGATTGCCGATGCCACCACGGCTGCTATCTGCTGCTTATCTATCATATTCTTTGGTGTATATATAAAACTCGGAGGGAGCGCCTGGCCCCCTCCGTGACTTTTCACTGCAAATATAGTAAATATTCCGCTCTCGGCCTAATATATATTAAATATATCATCTGAAGCCGAATGAAATTTAAATGTTTTTATCGTAATTATACAATATTTCACATCTTAAACTCAGGAGCTTTCACCTTCCCGGCAATATCGGCAGCCCCCTGCTCCACTCTGACTTCATCCCAGAGTTTTTCTTCGATAAACGACCGATGTACCTCGGCGCCACCCTCCACAAGCAGTGTGACGATATTGCGACGGTACAGCTCTGAGAGCACCTCGCCGAGCGACCGGCATCCGGTAATCTGCCTCTCGGCCGGGATAAAGTCGCGCTCCACGTCGGTCACGAGAATCACATTATCGTCGCGAAACACTGCGGCCGAACCATCAAGTCGCCCCCGGCGGTCGAGCACCACTCTGACAGGGTCTTTTCCTCCGGCAAGTCTCACATCAAGCCGCGGGTCATCAGCTAATGCCGTGCCGCTGCCCACGAGTATACCGTCGGCCTCGGCCCTGAGCCGGTGCACCATCACAGATGTGAGCGGAGTGGAAATACGTCCGTCGATATAGCCGTCGGCGCTCTCGGCCCACTTGAGTATCACGTAGGGGCTGCGCCGGGTGTGCGCCGTGATGAACCTTACGTTGAGCTGCCAGCACTCTTCTTCGAGCACGCCTACAGTCACATTCACTCCGGCATCGCGGAGCATCTTCACACCGCGCCCCGACACCTTCTCAAACGGGTCGAGGCATCCCACCACCACTCTGGGGATACGCTTGCTGATGATCAGCTCCGCACACGGAGGCGTGCGGCCATAGTGGGAGCACGGTTCGAGAGTGACATACATAGTGGCCGTAAGAAACTCAGCCTCGTCTCTTACCATCGCCACGGCATTGACCTCGGCATGACCTTCACCGCACCGTCTGTGCCAGCCCTCCCCTATTATCCTTCCGTCCGGAGCCACTATCACAGCCCCCACCATAGGATTAGGATGCGCATCGAAAATACCGTTGCTGGCCAGCTGAAGCGCACGGCGCATGTAGTCGGCGTCACTCAGCATCTTTCCAGTCGCCATTATCTTTTATGAGTTGTATGAGTCGCGGCAGCGCTTCAGAGGTAGGAATATTTTTCTCTATACACACTTTGCCCTTATAGAGATTCACTTTACCCACGCCGCTGCCCACATATCCGTAGTCGGCGTCGGCCATCTCGCCGGGACCGTTGACTATACAGCCCATCACACCTATCTTCAAGCCTTTGAGATGAGATGTGGCCTCGCGGATACGCGCGAGTGTCTGCTGCAGATCATAGAGAGTGCGTCCGCAGCCCGGACAAGCGATATATTCGGTACGTGTCATGCGCAGACGGGTGGCCTGAAGTATGCCGAGAGCCAGATTGCGCGCCTTATCGGGTGTAAGGGCGTCGGCCTCGATATGAATTCCGTCTGTATAGCCGTCGAGAAGCAGCGTGCCGAGGTCGACCGACGCTTTCAGCATCACGTCGTCGGCCGGTGCGTCGCCGTAGGCGGCTTTAAGTATCACCCTGTTTTTCCAGCCGCGTCTTTCTATCTCGTCGAGCGCACGGCGCATGGCTCCTATACAGTTGGGATGAGTAGTACACAGTACTATCACGGCATCGGCGTCGACATGATCGGGCAACGCCTCGGCATCGATCTCTATCATCTCCGTCGCCTCGGGAAGTTCGTCAAGGCTTGCCACTGGCACACCGCCGCCCACACTCTCTCGCGGAGCATCGCCAAAGCGGCGCACCCGCTCGCCGTCGATTGCGGGAGCAGCGGCCATAGATTCGATATGACGGAGCAGCGCCTTGGCTACGGGTATCTCACATTCGGGCTCTTCGGCCAGCGACACGCGGATGGTATCGCCTATGCCGTCGGCAAGCAGACGGCCTATACCCACGGCCGATTTCACTCGTCCGTCTTCGCCGTCGCCGGCCTCGGTGACACCTAAGTGCAGCGGGAAATCCATACCTTCACGCTCAAGTGCATCCACGAGTTTCATCACGGTGGTGACCATCACTATCACGTTGGAGGCCTTAATGCTTATGACCACATCATAGAAATCCCGGGCTACGCAGACACGCAAAAATTCCATCACGCTTTCCACCATGCCGTCGGGCGTATCGCCGTAGCGGCTCATGATACGGTCAGAAAGCGACCCGTGGTTCACTCCCAGACGGATAGCGGTATGATTGGCCCGGCACAGTTCGAGAAACGGCACAAGTGTCTCGGCGATTTTATCGACCTCGCGGGCATACTCTTCGTCGGTAAACTCCAGCTGCACGAACGTGCGGCCGGGATCCACAAAGTTGCCGGGATTGATTCTCACCTTCTCCACATGGCGGGCCGCTTCAAAGGCCGCTTTGGGATTGAAGTGTATATCGGCCACCAGAGGCACGCCGATTCCCTCGCCGCGCAGGCGGTCAGAGATAGCAGCCAGGTTAGAAGCCTCGCGGACTCCCTGAGCCGTGAGGCGCACTATCTCGCCACCGGCGTCGACTATACGCTTTATCTGCGCCACGCTCGCTTCGGTATCCATGGTGGAAGTGGAAGTCATCGACTGCACCCTCACCGGATTGTGGCCGCCGAGTTTCACACCGCCCACATTCACCTGGCGCGATTTGCGGCGCGCGTAGTTATATCCGCTCATCAGTTGGTCTTGAATTTATAAGTCACCTCCTTCAGTTCCTCATTGGCCTTGACTATCTTCTCCACCAGACCCTTGCGATAGGCATCAAAGCGCTCGGCAAGAGCAGCATCGCTGAGAGCCAGCATCTGCACGGCAAGCACGGCGGCATTCATGCCGGCATTGATTCCCACGGTAGCCACAGATATGCCGGGAGGCATCTGGACTATCGACAGCAGCGCGTCGCGGCCTTCGAGCGTGGAGTTGACCGGAATACCTATCACGGGCAGCGGCGTCATGGCAGCTATCACGCCGGGCAGAGCGGCGGCCATGCCGGCGGCAGCTATTATCACTTTGAGTCCGCGGCTCTGAGCCGTGCGGGCAAACTGCTCCACCTCGGCAGGTGTGCGGTGAGCCGAAAGGGCGTTCATCTCAAACGGCACCTCCATTTTTTCAAGGAAGTCGGCCGTCTTTCTCAGTATGGGCAGGTCGCTTGTGCTGCCCATTATTATACTTACTACCGGTTTCATATTGTCAATGTATCATTGTTGCAAGATATACACAGATAAAGCCGTTGAATGCGCCGGCCACCACTTGCCACAGTGTGTGGCGCTGCATGTAGACGCGGGCCGTCATCACGGCGCCTGTCACGAGTATCGAGCCGGTCATCCACCAGAAGAGGTCGACTATAGCAAGATTGTCGACCGCAATGCGCACTATCAGCGCCACTATTCCGGCCACACCGGCAGCGTGGGCTGAAATCTTCCACCAGCGGTTGACCACGATATTGACCACGCAGGCCACCGACGCTCCGCCCATAAACAGCAGCATCCACAGCGGCGCGTTGGCGCGGTAGAAGAAGATGATGCACGCCACGTAGCATATCACGGCGATCAGATATGGCAGCGTGCGCTCGGTGCGGTTGTTGAGTCCGGGGTCGCTGACGTAGCCCATCAGATAAAGGGCCATTATGACGCCGGCAGGCACTACGCATGTGGTGATAAACGTGGCCACAACCGAACTGATTTTCACACCGGCGGGCACGAGTGCGAGTTGCGATATGATAAATATGATTATCACCGCGTAGGTAGGACACAGCAGCGGCGAGAATATCCATGAGAGGAGTCGGGAGATTAGTTTCATGTCGATATTTATTTTTACAAGTTGATGATTATCTTGCGAGGTTGCGGTCAAAAAATTCCATTATGGCCACCAGGGCGTCTTTCCAGTAGGCCCACGAATGGTTGCCAGGGCCGGTGACGTAGGTATGGGGTATCTTGCGGGTGTTCATCACGGCATCGAGATCGCAGTTGACGGTGTAGAAAAAGTCTTCCGTGCCACACATCACCATCATGTTCACCTGCCGAAGCGTGTCGGCCGGGAGTGTTTCCGCAAGATATTTCACCGAATGTTGCTTCCAACGTGAAGGATGACTCTCGTAAGCGCCGAGGCTTTTTGACATGGCCCATTTCTTGTGAAATTTCGGGCGTGTGATGTCGACACCGCCGCTCATCGAGGCGGCATTGCCCCACAGGTCGGGGTGACGCATAGCCAGCCACAGCGCTCCGTGGCCACCCATACTCAGACCGTTGATGGCGCGCGACGAGGGGCGGGCTATCGTGCGGTAGAGGCGGTCGACGGTCGGCACCAGATCACACGTGATGTAGCTTTCCATATGCAGGTCAGACTGCAGGGGCGAATCCCAGTACCAGCTTTTGCGGCCGTCGGGACACACGATTATAACACCATACTGCGTGGCCAGCTCGTCGAGCGGGGTTTTCGACGCATAATAGCGGTGATCGTCACCGAAGCCGTGGAGCAGATACACTACCGGATAGTGCGTCGTATCGGCCTGATCCATATAACTGTCTGGTACGGCCACCACGCAGCGGGCGGGCGATGCGATGCGCGAGGTGCTGACCGTTATGGTGTCCACCTGCTCCATGGCGCGCCCAGCGAGCGAGGCAGCTACTGCAAGCAATATCAATATAATTTTTTTCATCACGATAGATTTTCTCGCAAAGTTAACGAAATATTTTTACAAATTACGTATATTTGAGGTGTGGAAAAAGTCAGAGCTTATATCCGTACTCACGATCTTCTGGCCGACGGCGGCGAGGTAGTGGTGGCACTGAGCGGCGGAGCCGACTCGGTGGCGCTGCTCGTGATGCTCCGCCGTATGGGCTACCGCTGCCTCGCGGCTCACTGTAATTTTCATCTGCGCGGTGACGAAAGCGACCGCGACATGCGCCACGCGATGCAGCTGTGTGAGCATTTAGGCGTGCCGCTCACCATACGCCACTTCGACGTGGCGGCACGCATGGAGGCTACTGGCGAATCAGTGGAGATGGCATGCCGTAGTCTGCGCTACGACTGGTTTCGCAGTCTGCTTGCCGACCGCCCCGGGGCGCGCCTGGCGGTAGCTCATCATCTCAACGACAATGTGGAGACATTCTTTCTCAACGCGCTGCGCGGCTCGGGTGTCGCGGGGCTGAAAGGGATGCTGCCGCGCAACGGCGATATTATCCGACCGCTTCTCGGTGTGACCCGTGCGGAGATCGAGGAGTATCTTCGGGGCGAAAATATTGAGTTTGTCACTGACTCCACCAACAGCGAAAACACATTTCGCCGCAACCGTCTGCGCAACGTCATCCTGCCCGCTCTCAGGCAGAGCTTTCCCGGAGCCGACGAGAGAATATCCGATACCATGAGCCATCTGCGCGGCGACTACGCGCTGCTCGCCGACTACGAGTCGCTGCTGCGCGAGCGCTACACCGACCCATCGGGTGCTATCGACGTGGCTTCACTCGCCGCTTCGCACCCTCACCCGGCCGAGGCGCTCTACCGGCTGCTGCGCGACAGAGCCGTCACGCCGGGGCAGATCGACACCATACTATCCGACCCGATGGCGGCAGGATTGAATTTCGACGGATACACACTCGACCGCGGAATGCTCCGGCCACTTTCAGAGCATGGGTTTGAGGCTATGACTGTGGTGCCCGGCCTGCCGCCGCTAACAATGGTCAGCCTCACGCCCGACGAGTTCCGCCCGCACAGATGCGGCGACACGATATGGCTCGACGCGGCAGTGATGAGCGGCGATCCTCACTTCGAGTTGCGTCCCTGGCGACAGGGCGACCGCTTCAAGCCATTCGGCATGAAAGGCTCAAAGAAATTGAGCGACCTCTTCGTATCGCACCGCCTCGACGAAAACGCCAAGCGGGCAGTGCGTGTGCTCACCCGCAACGGTGAGATACTTTGGGTGATAGGGCTGCGTGCGTCGCGCCTCTTTGCCGTGACTCCTTCTACGACCGAAATTATACAACTCACCATAAATCTATGATAGACGAAATTCTTAAGTACAACCGACAGTTTGTCGACTCGCATGCCTACGAGCACTTTGTCACCTCTAAATTTCCCGACAAAAAGATAGCTATCGTCACCTGCATGGATACTCGACTGGTGACACTGCTCCCCGCCGCTCTCGGTCTCAGAAACGGCGATGTGAAAATCATCAAAAACGCCGGCGCCACCATCACCAATCCCTTCGACTCCACCATGCGCTCGCTCCTCGTGGCTGTCTACGAGCTCGGAGTGACCGAAATCATGGTGATAGGCCACACGGGATGCGGTGTGCAGGGTATGAATGCCCAGGAGATGCTCTACCTCATGAAAGAGCGCGGCGTGAGCGACGAACACATTTCGCTCATGCGCCACTGCGGTATAGATCTCGACAGCTGGCTCCACGGATTTGAAGACTCCCACACGGCCATCGAGGAAACCGTTGACCTGATTCGCAATCATCCTCTCATGCCCGACGACGTACGCACGGCCGGATACATCATGGACTCCACCACCGGCGAACTCACGAAGGTGTGACGTAACCCTTTCTTACACACCAACATCCACAAAAAAAGGAGCCAACCGGCTCCTTTTTTCAGTTCTTATATATCAGCTTTATCGGCAATGCGTCCGAACATGACGAGGCATTTACGCCCGAATTGCTATACACTTTATTTTCATCATTCCATCCTGATAATGAGTTATAGGCGTAAGGATTAAACACGATGGTGAGATAGTTTATATCCCATGATGCGTAAGAGGGACGGTTGACGCCAGCTATATTTGACGGTGTATCGGTCATGACCGGTTGCTTGATCCAATATAGCGCTCCGGGGTTACGATAATTATTGTAGGTAAGGGGACGATTGCGGTTGGCGACTCCACCGAGATACTGTCGCAGACCACTATACGCTATAGTTCCAACTCCGGGATCAGAGAATGGTACGGTACCCCATCCATTAGATCCGAACGGCGCCGTACACACTCTTCGCGCCTGACCTACCGCGCCAAGCGGGAAGAGGATATTATTACCGGTGGTTTCATCATATACCACACATGCGCGCACACCTTTAGCAGATTCTGCCCCGGTGTTGTCATAATCGGTATAACCGTTTGCAATACTGAACTCATCGGCCGTAGTGACAGCACCATCGGCATATACTATGCCGTAGCCGAATTTACAATTATCAGTAAGCGACTGCAAATTTTCAGCAGTCGGCACATCAAACTGCTGTCCATCCTGAAATCCACCCACGGCTGTCCACGTATCAGCCCACTTGCGGTTGGTTGCACGTTGAGCTAATGCCTGGTTGTTGATGCCGAAGTTGGTCCAACCGAATCCTTGAATCTGCCCCCATTGAGCCGGACGGATTACAGAGTTGCCGCTTGCATCCACATATACAGTCGACAGATTGTTGGATCCGACAGCTGCAAGCCAGCCGTAAGTATCATTATTGGCCTCACGGATACTGTAGTTATACTGGCTGCGTTTCAGAAATGAACCTACAGATAGCGGGCTGCGTGTGAGCGCAACTTTTACCGAGGTATCCGTTCCGGGCTCATAAGTTGAAGTGTGATCTCCGGAGGTGGCGTAGACATTGTAGCAGCTCCACTTGGCATTGCCCAGCTGCACGCCCTGATGATAACCCTGACGCACTATGATAAGATGGACACAGTTATAATCATGATATTCCACCTTTATCACTCCGCATCGGGTAGCCGAGGCCGAGCCGAGTTTCGACGTCGGTTTATAGGTAAACTCAATGGTCTCGCCCGTTGAGCCGGAAATATATTCCGAAGTACTCCTGACAGTCTTACCGTCTTTTCCGGTAAGTTCGATAAACGGTTCGGACTGACACAAGATCGATGCGCGCCACGGGCCATCGGACGTAAAAGTCTGGTATCTGCTTGTACCGGCGTTGGGCAATATCATGAGCTTGACATCAAAAGGATCATCATTATTCCAATCGCGGTAAATAGCTTTCGGGTTCTCCACGCGAGGCACCTGATATATCGTGGCTACGCGCTCGGTCTCCTCTTCGCCCTCTTCGTTTTTAAATGATACCTGCTGCCCGTCTTTCCAAAGCGTAAACCTCACCTTGGCATATCGCCAGTAGGCATTGAAGGGGTTATTGCCGGTAAAGTCTGTGGAAGGCACCATCTCCTTGTTGCGGGTATACATGGGTATAAGCACACTCAAAGACTTGTCGATGGGATCGTAAGATGTACCCGGTCCGTTGAGGGGATACTCATTCACGGCCAGATTGTGGTCTTTATAATAATTCTTCAGATAAGTATTGGCACTCGCTCCATATCCGTTCTGATCAAGCGGAAGGCCTGCGGCGGTAATCTCGGCATCCGTACCTATCACGTCGGCCTCGTTGGGCCTGAGCGAGAGAAAGCCTACATAATTCGACCCGCCGTAGGGAAAGTCAGAAGTATACTTTTCCTTCGAGTATGGCACACAGGGAAATACATTATCAAACGCAGGCACGTTCCATGCAAAGCCGTTGATATCCTGCATACCGGCCAATCCGCCGGGCACAAATTCGTCCGGGCGCTTACCCGTACTGTTCTCCGCGTCGGGATCCCAATCCCAGGGCCACCAGTTGTTTTCTACGATCTCAGCTTTCACCGTATAGTTGAGCACATCCTCGTCGCCGGTAAGCACACGCGCGGGGAAGTCCATCTCCTGACCGTAAAGATAAGATATGTAGTAAGGCTCGGGGGTGATGAGTGTGGGAGAGTATTCGCGGTATGATATGTGCCAGTCGGCCTCGTTGGCCCAGCCGCGGAACTTGAGGGTGAGCTTGTAGTGATAGTTACGCTCGGCATCGTAGTTGTATGTCACATTCTTACCGAGCATGAAGCGGTACTTGATAGGGCCGCTCGTGAGTTTATCTTTATTACGGCTGTCGTAGAAAGCCTCCACTTCAATATATGTGCCGTATAGTCTTGTATCCTTATAGTCTTCGCCATCTTCGGGCGTATCGATAGGTGTGCCTACGGCATCGGGGTCCTGCTGCTTGTCATATTTGCTCTGACCCTGATAGTCGCCCTGCATATTCTCGAAAAAATACAGTGCCTTGTCGCTCTCGGTATGGTTCACCTCACCCATCGGGCCGGAGCCTTTAGTGAGATGAATATCCCAGTCCGTATGATATTCATTGTCGCTCTGACCGGGCTGATAATAGGTAAACGACTCACCATTCTTGATGAGTTCATCGTCGGAATCAGGAGAGTTGGGAAGACCTAACGCACAGCTGGCGGGAATGTCATGAATAGTGACACTCTTGATATAGATATGGACATTCTCTTCGAGTCCGGAGGGGTCAAACGATACGGTTACCTTTGACACCAGACGCTTTATCCACGAGTGCAGACGCAGTGTGCTCTGATTGACCGTGATGACAGGCGCATCGGATGAAGATGTGGGCTGTGTGGCAAGGGTGAAGTAACCGAACATCTGGCAGTCAAGGCTTACATTGGTATTCCACTTGAAACGGGTATTGCGCAGATCTTCGATAGTAGTGCAGTCTACATCGGTGAGATCCACATTGGCCACGGCAAACATCTTGTATCGGCCGTAGGGTATATGGCGGAGTTTGAATTTAGCCGTGGGGGTTGATTCGCCGGAAGGGCCGATGTTGCCGTCGGGGTTTGAACCGGAGGGAGCTACCTCGGCGTCGGGCGGATTGGCCGTGTTGCCGTCCTGGTCAATATCGAAATCCGAGCCGGGGAGCACGTAGTCATTGTCTGAACTGTCGTAGATACGTACCTTTTCATACAGGCCCTTCTCCGTACCGTCGGCATTGACCTCGTAAATCACCATCCACAATTCGTTGATCACGTCGACAGCGTTACCGGCCGCGCGCGATTCGAGAGCCGACTCAAGGGCGTGAAACGATACTTGGGCGTCGACCGTAGCCTCGCCCTCGCCTATCACCACCGAGTCGTAGGGAAGTTCGTCTTCACACGCGGTGAAGCACAAAGCTGAAAATATGGTAAGGAAAGAAATATAGCGTGAAAATTTCATCGTCAGAGATAAAATGGTTAAAGAGTATTAGTCACGTTCGAGTCCGAAGAACGGTTCGAGCACACATGAGCGGTAAGGCACTACGTCGACAGTCAGTTCGAGCAGTGCACCGAAGTCGCTTACCGAAAGTGTGTAGATATGATTGCGCAGAATGTTATCGCCGAAAGAAAAGTTCTGAGAGCTGTAGCCGTTGTTATATCCGGTCATAGGCACATAGTAGTCAAGGTTCTCCATCGAGCCGTCAGCTTTCTGATTGGCTATGGTGACATGATATACCGGCATGCCTTCCTCAGTGTTATTGTTGGGATGACCTATGCGCTGCTCGGGCACGAATCCTATAAACACGTCGCCGGTATGGTTGGTGCCGGGCATCACCGACACATCAGGTATGGTGCCGAGGCGGTATGTGGCAGCGAGGATCAGATCATTGTCCTCAAAGATATTAGGGGTGTGTACCTGCTGGCCGTTCTGATAACTTACAGCACCGGCGGGGACCTGACGAGCCTGAGCCTGAGAGCTTAGAAACTCAGCAGAAGTGATGCGGGGATAACCGGCTTCGTTTTTACCGCCGATATTGTCGACCACCCTGACCTTGGCAAGGGAGCGGAGCAGATCCATCTGTCCGAGATACACGCGGTTTTCGGGTCGGCTATAGTAGAGGTCGCCCTCGGTGGCGGTAAATACATTTGTGCCAAACATCGGGACGTTTTTCTTTCTGTTGCTGTAAATCGACTCTGCGTCAGGACCGCCGTTTTCGTTATAGATATAACTCATGGCATAGTTCCACTCCGAGAGCTGGTCGATGACCGTGGGGAAGTCCTGACCGGTGATAGCGTCCCACTTGGCTGTGGCGTTGGTGCCCGGTGAGGAGCAGTTGGCCAGCAGAAGCATACGGAACTGAATCAGAGCGTCGCCCTCGGGACTGATGTCGTAGCCGCCGAGGATTTCCTTAAGGTCCTCCCGGCGTATCATGAGGTTGACGAGGTATGAACCGGGTGCACCCACAACATTGATGCGGGCGTCGTCAGACGAAAGTAGGTTTGTCAGTTTGTATACGAGTTTCTCATCACCGGTGGTGCCTGCAATCTTTGCAAACACGAATACACCGAGATCGGATATATCGATACCGTCCTCGAAGTTACGGTATTCGCTGTCGGTCTCGCCGTGACCCTCGCTATCGGCGCGCGAACTTGTGATGGCGCCCGAGGTGAGCATGCTGAAGCTGAGTGATACTGACCCGTCACTGCCCTTCACATCAGGGCCGTCAGACGAGGAGCATCCCGCAAAAAGCAGCAAGACCGGTAACAGATAAAGTATATATTTCATCGGATTCAGAGGAATCAATAAAATCTATCAGTAAATGGGGTCAGACTGGGGGGGAACAATAGCCCAGCCGTTGATATATATTCCGCCTGCCATGTACCAGCCCATATCATTGTCGATGAAGAACAGAGCCGAGTAGTCGCTGCGGCGATCGAGGTATTCCTGGTCGCCATACATGTCATAGCGGTTACCTTTTTCAAGAATAAAGAAGTCGATGAGGGGCACGTGGATTATACGCTCGCCATCGGTATTGCGCACGATGTCGAGGTAGGCGTTTCCGCCGGTCATGAGGCGGCTCACCGAGAGTTCGTAAAGCAGGGTCGAGCGGACGGGAGCGCTGACGTCGTTGTCGTTGACATCGTCGGTCTCGGCGCGCGAATCTGACGTAGACTCACCGTAGAGCTGACTCCACGGCGTATACGTTACAGTGGGTGACTGAGTCATCACTGCGTTGTCCCACGCCAGCCATGAGTCGGCGTAGGTAAACGACACTGAAAAGTCCTCGGTATTGAGCACAGTGCCGTCGGTGTTCATGAGCATCACCGCAATATCGTTGGTATCCTTAATAAGAGGTATGGTCACCGTGGTGATAGAGGGTGCGTAATGATTGATAGTGTGTTTCACTCCGGATTTCATGCCGTGAAAGAGGCTTTTGAAGTGCGATGAGCTGATATTGAGGTTATTCTCCTCAAGAGTCACGAGCTTCATCTCAAGCTCCTGCATGCTTGCGGGGGTATAGGTGGCAAGCGAGAAATCGTCGTTGCCATCGAGTCCGCACCACGCCACGAAATCATATACTCCTTCACCCAGCGTGGTCTCCAGCTGAAAGTCGGGCGACGCAAGGCTCTCGCCGGCAGCCGAACCTGACCAGACGAAATTACCGGCCTGATCGAAAGCCCACACGTTGACGCTGTGGACCTGGGCGGCAAATGCCTCGCCACGGTCGAGTGTGTAGTTGAACTGAAACTTCACATTTAGCTGAGCCGGACATTCGGGCAGATCGTCATACACAAATGAAGAACAGCCTGTGAAAGTCAGCCCCGCGGCCACGGCCGCAAGAGTCAGTCGGAATTTATTGCTGAGATTTTGTAGAAGCATAACTGATTAGGTTTAAAATATCGCGGAGGGAGGGATTTCCCTCCGCGATTATTTTTTGGTGTATCACTTGACGGTCAAGAGTTGACGGGCAAATGATACGGGAGTGTGTTAGAGTTTTACGTTCTGTTCCGGAACCACGGCCCAACGAAGAATGTTGACCGAGTAAGCCATGTAGTAGTCTTCGGTAGTCGACGGGGGAACGATGGGGGTGTCATCGTCGCCGATACCTGAGGCAAGACCTAAGATTTCAGTAACGTTGAGCTGATAGCTGTGGTTACGTACCATACCGAAGTCACCTACGCGAACGATGTTCCAGTTGATCTTGTCAGCATTTTTCTGAGTGTTACCGTTGCGATACCAGCCGAAGTGCTTCACGGGAATCGAGAAGTAAGCGTGGCCGGTGAGATAGTAGTACGAAAGACCTACCTGGCGCATGAGAGTAAGGTTAGCCTCGGTGAGAGTGATCTGGTTGGGGCCGGGAGTGGTGTCGTCGGGCACGATTTCATTGTAGCCGCCACCGGTCACGATGTAGATACCTGAAGCATCCTGAGCGCTGCTGAACTGGAGCGAGCGGGCATTGTTCTGCAGCTTGAGCTTGGTATTTTCATTACCGTCATAGAGCTGCTTGACGGCATCGCCGATTTCAGAAACTTCGAGTGCATCCACCATCATTTCAAGGTCAGAGGGACGGGCTATGCTGAGACGGGTATATTCGCCGGCAGCAAGTTCTTCGTCGGTCTGAGATTTTCTGTAGAGGATAGTGGTCTGGGCAAGGAAGCGGCGGAGCATCGACTCACCACCCTGCACGCTGCTCTTCACGCCACCGTCTACACCATCGAAATAAATGTAGGGACGATCTTCATCAAGACCGGGTACGTTGCCCTGTAGATAAGTGTAGAAGCTGGTACCTTCGGGAAGATCACCTGTACCTTCGAGGTTGAGCTTATATTCACCTACATAGATTACCGAAGCCACAGCGGCGTTGGGGTTCTTGGAGTTGAGAGCGCGGTAGCTTACAGTAGTTTCGCGGAAATACTGGGGTTCGGTGTTGTTGGCATCAAAGCCATAGGTGCCGGCCTGGAGTTCGTTGTAAGAAATATACTTCTGGTTAACGGTGATATCCTTCAGGTCAGAAGATACTTCGGGATACTCAGCGGTGAAGTAAGCAGGCGACATACCCCAGTATGAGCGGTGGAGGTTGGGGTCGTTCCATACCCAGCGGTTGTTAGCGTCGAGCACGGTGTTGTTGTCGTCGTAAACCCAGTGATTGGCATCATCGTTATACACGTTGGTATTGATGCGGGCGTTGAGCGCGCCGAAAGTGTAGTTGTCGGCAAGTACATCACCGAGTTCTGACTCCCGACGGAATGACTTGATGACATAAGAGCGGTTTGACTCGGCATTCACAGCCCACTTCTGAGGAAGGAAAGTCAGCGTAACGTTCTTGGTAGTGGAGTTGGTGGAATTCTCCTGATATACACGGGTAGCTGTCACGTAGTTAGTGGGATCTACCGCACGGAACGAGAGCTTGGTGGCGTAACGCTCCACATATATATTTAGAGTGTTGTCAGTACCGAGAGCTTCTTCGGCAGCGGCCTCAGAGGTGTAGAGGTAGCCTTCGGGGATAGTCACAGCCACCTGAGGGAGCTGATTAGATTCGGGAAGACCGGTACCGCTACCGGCTCTACGGGGATAGTAAACCGAGTTACTCATAGCGAAGTACTTGGTGTTACCACCACTGATGGTTGACCAAGTGGAAGTACGCGAGATGGTCTGGATGATGTTGAGGGGGTTCTGAAGAGATGAGGGGGAGATGGGGTTGATGTAGCAGATTACCTGTGCGGGCATCTTCTCACCCTTTCTTACGCTCACAGCTACCACCGACTTGTAACGACGCTCTACGGTGCCACCAACAAATGATTCGTCGAGGTGTAAGTTGTCGAGTTCAATGGGTACGATGTCGCCGACCACGTTACCGTCTTCATCATAGAACACGAAATAGGCATTGTTGACGAGGTTCTCTTGTGCAGCAGTACCGTCACCGAAGTCAACGCCTTCGCTGGGAGAACCGTTATCAGAGGCTGCACGCGACTGCGGCGTGTCACCGATAAGGCTCATGCTGACATAAAGAGTCTGATCTGCATCCGAGATTGAGTTGCCGGCGGGACCCTGAAGGTCGTCGGAACTACATCCGGTGAAGAGAAGGCCCATGGCCATCGCTCCAAAAAGATAGTTTTTCTTCATGAATAAAGGATAAATATTGATTTATTGATATTTGTGTGCTAAGTGTGTTATCGCTTGATAAGATATTCCACCGGGTCGCGGGCTATGAGGGCACGCACTTCGGCAAGGGCATCTTCGGCAGGAGCATATCCTTGGTTGACAGCCGATTGCAGCAGTGCTTCAGCCTGATAGAGGTCACCGCGGCGGGCGGCATAGTTGGCCTTGGTGAAGAGTCCGGCCGGGGTCTTGCCCACCTTGTCGACATAAGAGCGTGCACCGTCCATATCGCCGTGACCCATGAGGATGTTGGCGGCGTTGATAGCGGCTTCCTCGTCGTCGGGGTATATCTCGGCGGCCTTCAGCATCACGCGTTCATAGTCAGCGCTTCCCTCGGGGTAAGTGCGTGCCACAAGATAGAAATCTACCGGACGCAGACGCTCGGGGGTGACGGCAAGCATCTCCTTGAGGCGCTCCACGTCGATACCGGTCTTGATATTGTAGCGGATAGTGTAGTCGGAGTGACGGAGTGCGGGATACACCTCACGGAGCAGATAGCTGTATTGCTCGGGATAGAGGGTCTGTATCTTGGTATTACGGGGATCCGGGTCGATAGATGTGTCGCGGGCTATGGCAAGGATAGCGTCGCGATTGTCTATCTCGTGAGTTTCGAGCCATGCTATCAGGCCTTCCCAGTCCTCGGGTTCGTAGTCATAGCCTACCACCGAGGGGTCGAGTCCGTAGCCGCGGCGCACACACTCGGCTTTGACATATTCCTTGAGCGTGTTCGTACGACCCATTGCAAGGCGGACGTTGTTGTCATACGGGCCTTCGGGTGATGCGTAACCCTTTATAGTAATGTCTGTTATGATGGCTTCCGGATCGTTGGCCACAAGGTCGATCGAATTGAGTATCTTCTCGATTTCGGCACGGTTGCCGCGATAGTCGGGCTTGAGCTCAGTACGGTTGACAACGAAGTCGACAAACGCCGACCCCTTTGCCTCGACCGTAATGGCAGAGTCGCCGGTCAGAGCCACGTTCATAAGGGGATATTCGAGTCGGGGTTGACCGTAGTCGTGGCGCACAGCCGGAATTACCGACAGCACTTCGGGAGCATCGCAGCATGTGGCGCAGGTGGTGGTGAATAAAACTTCGCTATGATCCATCCACTGCTTCCATGAAGTAGTGAAGCGGTAAGCATATACTTCGCCCGAGCCGCCGCGGAGCATCATCTCGCCGGCAGGCAGATTGTTGTTGCGCAGGTGTGAGAAATAGCGGTTGCGTCCGGCTACGAGTATGCCGGGCATAACTATCGAATCGTTGCCGTCGGAGGAGCGGAGCACGGGTGTGAGGAGAATTTCGCGGTCGCGGCCGGGCTTAATGGCGCCGGTGTTGATATCCATCATCATCACATAGGCCGAGTCGACACGGGCGGATGTGAGCTTTCCTACCCCGTCGATCACAGGCATGTCGGCAAATGCAGCGGGGGCTATAGCGGCGACAGCCGTAGCAAGAAAAATCTTCTTCATGTTCATTTCTTGATATTGACAGAATTAGAAAAGGTATACAATATTAATAGCGGCTTTGGTGGGACCCACATAGTGGTGGGGGATCTTGCGGGCTATAGCTTTGCCGCACTCGGCGCAGGTGTATTTGTCGGCCTCGGTATACACGTAGCCCACTCCTATCTCAGCTTCGAGGTTCCAGTGGCGGCCGAGCACCCAGGCATAACCGTAGGCTATACCGGCACCCACGGCCCAACCTTCGTAGCGGTGGTCGCGCAGACGCGAAAAGTCAGTGCCGAGAAACTTGAAGTCGAGATCGAGATTGCCGAGGTTGTACTGTCCGCCCAGCAGATGAGCACCGACGAAATGACCCGAGAATGCCTCGCAAAACCAGTAGCGCACTTCGGGCTGCACGAGCCAATGCTTCCATTTACGGCCGTCGATGGTCCATGCATTGATACTTCCTGAAAGGTCAACAGTCCATTTTGGAGCCGTCTTAACTTCTATACCCAGATTGGGGCTAAGCGCGACGTCTGATAATAAGTTGGTCTTGATTCCGACGGACTGAGCATCTGCAGTCAACGTACCGATGACCACAGCGATAATAATTATAAGTCCTCTTGCTACTGCTCTCATAAGACGAGAAAGAGTTAAAGTGTTTTGCTTGTTGTTTTTCTTAGTGTTTACTTCAAAATCTGCACCGCAAATCTGATCGCTTTCAGGGACGAATAGCCGATGCGAAAAAACAGCTCAGGATATACAGACCCAAAAAAGCATGCAAATTTACGAATAAATCTTGGGCTCAGCTCCGCGGTTACGTTAAAAATTCATTAATGGATACATGTGTTAACATAACGTATGGATAAAGATTACCGTGTGATTTTCGGTGCAAAGGTAGTAAAAAAATCTCAATGCCGGTACGGTAAGATATGAAAATTTGAGTCAAAAATCCGATTTTACCTAAATTCAAGGGCCCGTTGAGCCGATTTTACCCTTGTTTAAACTGATTTCACCATAGCATCGGGCAACTATTACGTAATTTTGCTGACGTAGATACAAACCAAAAAAATTAACCAATACATATCAAAATTTCCATGAAAAGATTTACGACCTTAATGGCGGCTGCCGCCCTGACACTGGGCGGATACTCCACTGCCGATGCCAAGAAAGTGCACACGATCGGTGACTCCACCATGGCCAATTACGATGAAAACGCGACCGTTACCCGCGGCTGGTGTCAGTATCTCCAGCAGTTTCTCGATGGTATCGAGGTGAACAACCGCGGTAAGAATGGCGCATCGAGCAAGAGTTTCTATCAGGAATCAGCCTACTGGACCTCCGTGAAGAAACAGATGGCTGAAGGTGACTACGTGCTCATCCAGTTTGCCCACAACGACGAAAAGACTCAGGGTATGGACGGCGACGAGGTAAAAGCTTATTACACCTCGCAGGGCAACACTACCCAAGCCAACGCCACCGACTATCGCGGCACATGCCCCAACACCACATATAAAGAATATCTGCGCAAATACGTCAGCGAGACCCGCGCCGCCGGCTGCACACCTATATTGGTAGGGAGCGTGTGCCGCATGTATTTTTCAGGCAACACCATCAGGCGCAACGGCCGTCACGACCTCGGCGACAGCTTCTCGGTAGTATCGTCTGACGGCATCAAGACCGGACGCAGCGTGGCTGCATCGGATCACTCGATGGACTATACATATCAGATGAAGCTCGTGGCCGAGGAGATGAACGTACCGTTCGTTGACCTCACCACCGCTACGGCTGACCTCTTCCTGAGCTACGGCGACAAAGACTGCCACGCCATACTCGGCGACGGCGACGGCTCCACTCACCTCAGCGCCACCGGTGCCGCTCTTATCGCCCGCCGCTTCGTGCAGCTCTGTCAGGAGCAGGGCCTTCTCACCGAATATGCCCACCTCACCAGCGAACTCTCCATCACGCCCGACAATGCCGACCTCGGCAGCGGCTACAAAGGTCAGTCGATGACTAAAGAATTTATGGTGACCGGTTTTGACCTCTCCCCCGCTTCGGGCAACGTATCCATCACTTCCGACGGTAATGTAATGCTCTCCACCGACCAGCAGACATGGGAAAAGAGCCTTTCGGTAGCCTACAACGGCGGCACTCTCATCCAGCGCTTCTATGCTCAGATGTCGATCGACGAAGAGGGTGTCAACTCGGCCTCCATAAATGTAAAAGCCGGCAACAAATCTCTCGATATACCCGTCACCGTGACCGGCGTGCAGCTCTCAGGCGGCACTGAAGTATCGGCGTACTGGCGACTTGAATCAGACGACAACTGCGTGACCGAAGGTCCTGTGACCGTGATCCCCGAATCATGGCACGACATGACTCTCCAGAAATATGCCAACCCCAACGCCAATACCGTGTGGCCCTCCTACACCGGATTTGATGCTTCGCGCAAGACTCAGCGCAATGTGATAGAAGGCGAAAAGTGGCCCGCCGGCGAAATCGACGAAGTGTCGACCCGCTACATCGAGTTCGGTATCACCGCTCCGGCCGAGACCGTGATTAATATCGACGAAATCAGCTATTACACCTGCGGCTGCGGCGGCAACGGTATGTGTGTCCACGTCTGGTATTCGACCGAAGATGACTTCTCGAATGCAACCCTCATATTCTCAATGAGCAAGATGCCCGCCAACAATATGCAGGACGGTAAGATTCAACCCGTAATCAAGCTCAACGAAGGAAAGTCGCTCCGCCTTCGCTTCTATCCCTGGTATAACGGCGAAGCCAACGGCAAGACACTCTGCATCTCAGATGTGAAATTCCACGGATATGCCATGGCTGCGGAAGATCCCGCCGGCATTACCGATGTGGCTGCCGACGCCGAAAGCGTAATCGCGAGCACCTACTATACCATTCAGGGAATGGCCGTCAACACTCCCGTGGCAGGAAACGTGTATATCAAATGTGACCTCCATGCCGACGGTTCTATGACCTCAAGCAAAATCCGCTATTGATACATAACCTTACGCAATAATTCATGAAAAAGAAAACCATCATCACAGCCGCCGGCACACTCGCAGTGTGTGCCGTGGCTGCATTTAACGCCACGGCAGCAGACACTCTTGCGGCGTGGACATTCGAGACCGGCTATACCGTGACCGATCTCGGCGGCAACAACTTCCTTTACACACCTGATGCCGAGGCGGCTGCTGAAGATATTACCGGCTGGTCGGCCTCCAATATCCCCGCTATCCTGCCGGAGACATGCAGCGGCAACCCCGCCGACTACAAACTCTCGGCATACAGCGAAAACCGCTACTGGCAGCTTTGTTCGGGCTGGGAGACCCGTGTGCTCCGTCTCGACAACAGCAACACTGTGGAAAATGTAGCCTCTGATTTCACAAATCCCGAAAATCACAAGGTATACTACGAACTTTCATTCCCCACCAAAGGATACAAAAATGTAGAAATAACCTATGCCATCGCTCCGGGCAACAATACTCAGACACCCGTGGAACTTGTAGTGTCGACCGACGGCGGCGCCACCTGGTTTGATTCAGGAGCGCAAAACACTTCGGCTGTATGGTTTCAATATGAAGACCGCACCGTAGCTCTCTCGGCAAACGATAAAGATAATGTGCTTGTGCGCCTGCTCCCCGCTTCGGGCATGACCAACTGGAATCTCCGCAACATATCTGTCTCGGCTGAGAAATCCGACGAACTCGCGTCGGTAAGCAACACCGATGTGGAATTTTTCTGGCCCATGGGTTCTACCGAACCTCAGCTTACAGCCACTGCATCGAATCCCGACGTATTCGGCGTGTATGAGCTGGCTATAGGCAAAGGTCTTACAATCTCTAAAGTAGGTACGGTGAGCGGCGGCTCAAACCAGACTCTCTTCAAGCCCTCCAACAGCAACGCCTCCGATTTCAGCGAAGACGATGCCGTGATGCTGACCGTGATACCCAAGCGGGGCATCACATTCAAGCCCACTTCATTCTCATTCCAGGCCAGCAAGCACGGCACAAGCGGCGGTAACATAGGCCTCGAAGTACGTCAGGGCGACAAGTCTGTGATGATAAACAATGCTCTTGACCCCGAGCGTAATAATACCGGCAATTTCGTATCACACTTCACCGAGGCCATCAACGGTTTTGAGGCTTCATCAGAAGCCGTGACCGTAGTGATCTACATCAACAAACTTGCATCCACCAAGGAAATCGGTCTTGCCGACCTCACTCTCTACGGTGTGGCCGACGGTCAGGTGCTCCCCGTACCCGTTTACTCGTTCTCCCTCACCTCAGCTATGGAAGGAGCGGGCACACTTTCGTGTGCTCCTGCCGGAAACGAGTTTGACGAAGGTACTCGTCTTACCGTATCCACTACCGAAAATTTCGGTTATCACTTCACATCATGGACCGACGCCGAGGGTAAAGTAGTATCTACGGCCAATCCGTACACGTTTGACATCATGGCCGACACTCAACTCGTAGCCAACTATGACAAAAACGAAGTGTATGCCCTCAACCTCACTCTCACGGGTGGTGCCAACGTCAACCTCGTGCAGTATTCTCCCGAAGGAAATGTGGTCGACGGCGTTCACTACTATGAAGCCGGCACCGAGGTACGTCTTACTACCTACAACAACCGCATACTCACCTTCACCAATTGGGAAGACAACACCACCGCTCCAACACGCGACGTGGTGATGGACAGCGAAAAGAACATCACAGCCGACTTCTCGGCATGCGACTACATAGTAGGATGGGATCTCTATTACGACCAACCTGCGGGCGAACGCGCGGCCGACTATAAGGACGAAACCGATAATGCCGGTCTGCTCAGTCTCCGCGACCCTGACGGAAACACCAAGACATGGCTCACCCGAGGCATCAGCAACGGTGCTGAAAACGGCAAATGGGCCGCACGTATCTGGAAACTCCGCAGCGAGAATCTTTACTTTGAGATCTCATTCTCGACCGTAGGATACACAGACGTCACCATAGCGGCTGCATTAGGTATACAGTACAACTCTTATGCCATCAACAATATGCAGTACAGTCTTGACGGTACAAACTTCACCACCGTTGCCACATATGAGCTCGCCCCCGGATGGACATCTAAGGAAGTGGCACTTCCCGCCGAGGCCGCCAATGCCGAGCGCGTATGGGTACGCTTCATGCCCGACCGCACCTCGCCGCTGGTAGGTAACGCTACCGATTACGATGGTCTGGCCATAGCAGAAATCTTTGTGCTGGCCAACAAAGAAGCTGCCGACGACAATACGGCTCCCTCTGTAGTAAGCATCATCCCCGCCGACGGTGAGAAAGACGCTTCGGCCACCGGCTCTATCATCGTGAACTTCGATGAAAAAATCAAACTCGGCACTGGGGACGCCACTCTCAACGGCGTAGTGCTCACTCCCCGCGTCAGCGGTAAGAGCGTGGTATATCCCTATACCGGCCTTGACTACGCAACTTCCTATACTTTCGCACTGCCCGCAGGAGCCATCACCGACCGCTCGGGCAATCCAAGTGCAGCCGTGACATCGACTTTCACTACCATGGAGCGCATCCGCCCCGAAGCCCGCGTATATGATGCCATCGTAGCCGCCGACGGCAGCGGTGACTATGCATCGGTACAGGAAGCTGTAGACGCTGCTCCCGCCGACCGCATCAAGCCCTGGCTCATCTTCGTGAAAAACGGTAACTACAAGGAACACGTCAATATCCCCGCCACGAAGCCCATGCTTCACTTCATTGGTCAGGATCGCGATAAGACCGTGATACTCGACGATAAGCTCTGCGGTGGTGCCAATGCTCTCCACGTAAGCGTAGGCGCTACAGTGGTGGTCAACTCCGACGACTGCTTCTTCGAGAACATTACTCTCGAAAACTCCTACGGCCACGAGAAGAAAGACGGCCCGCAGGCTCTCGCGCTCAACACTATCGGCGACCGCACCATCTTCAACAACGTAGCCATGCTCTCATATCAGGATACATGGATCACCCCCTCCACATCCAACTACCGCGCTTATGTCCACAACTCTTTCATAGAAGGTGCAGTAGACTTTATCTACAACAGCGGTAATATCTATATCGACAACACCACCCTTTACATCACCCGCGAAAGTGGCGGCTACATCGTGGCTCCCTCACACGGCTCGGATGTGGAATGGGGATATGTGTTCAACAACTGCGTCATCACCGCTCCCGGCGTGCCGAGCAAGACATCGGTATGGCTCGGCCGTCCCTGGCACAATTCACCCAAGACCGTATTCCTCAACACCCGTGCCGAAGTCACCATACCCGCAACAGGATGGTATGAGACTATGGGAGGTCTGCCGGCTATCTGGGCCGACTGGAACACCACCGACGGCAACGGCAACCTCGTAGACCTCTCGCAGCGTCGCGACACCTACTATTACACCGACAGCGACGGCAAGCGCGTGTATGGCAAAGCCAAGAATCATCTCACTGACGAAGAGGCAGCCGAATACACCATCAAAAACGTTCTTTCGGGCAATGACAACTGGCAACCTGTAATCAAGACCGAAGAATGTGCCGCTCCCGTAGCCATACTCGACAACGGCACCATCACTTGGCAACCCGTTGATTACGCTATATGCTATGTAGTCACTCACAATGATGAAGTGGTGGCTATCACTACCGAACCTTCGGTAGACGTCAACGCCGATAAAGCCGCCGGCTACTATGTGCAGGCTGTCAACGAGTATGGTGGTCTAAGCGAGAAAGCAGCTGTGAAAAACTCCGGTGAGTCAGGCATCATCACCACTGTCGCCGACAGCACTTTCTCAGTCGAAGGCATCTATAATCTCAACGGTATCCGTCTGGAGTCACCTGTCAAGGGTGTCAACATCATCCGCCTCCGCGACGACGCCGGTAATGTAAAAGTAGAGAAGATTGTAATAAGATAAGTTATTATTAAGGTTGGTCGACCCGGTATCGTTGCTGATTCCGGGTCGACTTTTTTTTGGCATATATTGTCATTTTGGTTATCTTTGCAATGCCATGAAACACTTTATCACGATAATAATTGGATTGTTTTCGATGCTTTACGCCATGTGTCAGGCCTACTGCACCGTGACTACCTACGACGAAGACTCGGGCCTGTCGCAACGTCTGGTCAAAGGTATCGTGCAGGACAATGCCGGCTACATCTGGATAGGTACATGGAATGGTCTCAACCGCTTTGACGGTAAAGAATTTGTGGCGCTACGTCCTGATTACACCGACGAAGCATTCCGCTACTCCAACCGTATTAGCGACCTGCATCTTTCGCCTAAAGGCAATCTCCTATGCCGTATCGACGACCGTATCTCGCTCTTCGACGTAAATACTTTCCACTTCACTGACCTGCACTCACAGATTGAAGAAGCCATCGGACAGGAATTTGTACTCAGCCGCAATCTTCCCACCCGGAGCGGCGAGATAGTCCTGGCTACCAAAGACGGAAAATACATTGTCATACCGGACGAGGACCATGTGGCCGGGGCCAAATTAGTGGATCAGCTGCCCAAGCTGCAATACCGTCCGCGCACAGGCCGGCGCATCGATGCGACCGGGCCTTACGCTGCCGACGATATAGCTATGTCGCAGATGGATTCGCTCGGCACTCTATGGATCGTCACCCGCGACGGAGCTATCGTGTCGTCTCCGGGCAAGGATGGCCCGTTCACTGTCCGCGAGCGTATCGACGTAGTTCCCGGCAGTCTATACTACTGCACCACCGACAACAGCGGCAACGTATGGCTGCGGAGTTCGGAGGGCGCTCACCGTGTGGTGTTGGGACAACGCCCCTACTCCACCGTCGCCACACACGATAATACGCAAGTGCGCGAAGCCATGACCGATTCGTCGGGCAGAATCTGGCTTTCGGAGAGCGATGCACTTGCCGTAGCAGTAATGGATACTGATACCGGCAGTAAAAAATATCTTGGTTCTGACGGCCGGTTGAGCGACACCTTCACTCCTTTCGGCACAGGTATATATGCTATTGCCGAGAGCCGTGACGGCACAATATGGCTCGGCTCAAAGCCCTCGGGCGCTTTTCGTCTTACCCCGTCAGGCGATAACACTTATGAAATTTCGGAATTTAAGATAGGTAATGTCTACGACTTCCTGTTTGACAGCAAAGGTGGTCTGTGGATAGCCACCATGGGCGGCGGGGTGATGTATTGTCCTGATCCGTCAGCCCGCACTCCCCGCTTCAAATCATTGTCAGACATGCGCGGGTATCCCGCCAATGCGCAACGCATCAGGCATCTCGCCGTGTCGGGCGACACCATGCTCCTCGGCGCCACCACTGCCGGTCTGCTTGCCGTGGATATGAGGGAGATAAGCAGCGCCGACAGTCTGCGCGCGTCGCTTCTTGTAAGCCGTCCCGGAGTCGCCGCATCGTTAGGCAATATCGCAGTGATGGATGTAACTGTGGCTGCTGACGGCTCTATACTCGTAGCCACTGAAAGCGACGGTGTCAACGTAGCCACTCCTGCCGCTATCGACCGGCCTGACGACTGGATATTCAAGCACTTCAACGCATCGTCCGGTCTGACGGATGTGGCTCACGCCGTAGCCGATGCGGGCAGTTCGTTACCAGGATGGTACGTAGTGACGTCTGAAAACCGCATCTTTCTATTCAATCCCTCTACAGGGCGCAAGACAGTATTCGGCCGCTGGTTTTGGGACGACCGACTAAGATTTACAGATGCGCATCCGGTCATGACCGCTGACGGCAGATGGCTGCTTAGCCACGATAACGGAGCGGTGATGGTGAGACTCGACACCACGGTGCATCATAGCGTGGTACCACCCGTATTATTTACAGCCGTATCCGTACAAGGTGCACCCGAGCGTCTGCTTTCAGCTGATGTTGACTCCATAGTCCTGGCAAAACATGAGCGAAATCTTACTGTAAGATTTGCCGCACTTGACTATTCCGGCAGCAACGATATAGACTATTTCGTAAAACTGGGTGAAGACGATTGGGTGAGCCTCGGTCACCAGAACTCACTCACGCTTCTGGATTTGGACCCGGGCGAATACACCCTCGCTGTACGTGCGTCCACGCCCGCGGGAAATATCATCGACAATACTGACACGATTACCATTATCGTCACGCCCACCTTCTGGGAAACGACTACCGCCAAAGTGCTCTACGTGCTTGCCATTCTCATCATGGTGGGGGCATGTGTAGGGACCGTGGTATATATCCGCGCCATAAAGCGCAAGCAGCGCGAAATACTCAATGCATATCTGAGCGTGGTAAAGTCCACGTCGAGACCTGCGGCTGACAGCGATGAACACGTCAGAGAGTCGGCGCCGGAACGTGAAGTGGAAAAACTGCCGCTTTCGGATGAAGACAAGGCTCTGATGGAAAACGTAGCCGCATTTGTCACCGAACACATTGCCGACCCCTCGGTGACGGTAGATGATATGGCATCGGCCGTGGCCATAAGCCGCAGCAGCCTCAACCGCAAGATGAAGTCGATAATGGGTGTATCGCCGGCCGAATTCATACGCGAAAGCCGTCTGCACAAGGCAGAAGTAATGCTCGCCCAGACTGACCGGTCGATCAAGGAAATAGCTTACGACTGCGGCTTTGCCGATATCAACTATTTCGGTAAAGCCTTCAAGGCCTCGCGCGGAGTGACTCCGGGAGCTTATCGCAAATCGGAACTGAAATAAAATATCGTGACGGTACGTCGGGTGTCGCAGCTCTTCACCTTTGACTCATACACGGCCGAGAGCTGATATTTATCGGCATACTCGTCATAAAAATCTTTCTTATCGGCATCGTTAACCATCACGTAACCCTGCTTGGGATCACGTCCCTGAATAGGCACAATACGATCGTTGAGGTAAAATCCCGCCGTATAGTATCGCAGCATCGGATCGGATATATATTGATACACCGGCTCATCCCCGGCTGAATACCGCTCTATTACACGGGCAAAACGCAGATCACTCTTACTGCTCAGCAACGCGGGCTGGACTGTGGACGACAGCACAAGATAGATAGCGAACGTAGAAGCTATGCCCCACCCCATCACACATCTTCCGTCGCCGCCACGGATAGCTGCAAAAGTATAAAACCCTACTATACATGCGATGGCAATGCAAATCCATCCGGCAAACGACACTGACCACTCATGAAGTGCGGTGATAAAGCTGGCGGTATCGGGCTTCATACCCGCTGTAACCGCCTGCATATCTACGGCATTGACCACTACCGCCACCACGGCTACGGTGAGAGCGAGAAATCCTGTGAGTCCGGAATATATGGATATGATGCGACGTGATCGGGAAGCTATCTCAAGCAGCATAAGCGCCGTGAAATAACTTAAAAACGGATAAAGAGGCAACAGATATACACTGCGCTTGCTGGCGGGAATACTGTAGAAAACCAGTGTCACCACAATAGCAGTGAGCGAAAGCAGACTGACGGGTTGCATAGACCTGATGCCGCTCCACACACCCGCGATGCTGATTCTTCGCCATCTTACCACGGCGAGTCCCATCAGCGCTGCCAACGTATAGGGCAGCATACCGGCTATAACTGTGATGAAATTATAATACACCGGATTGACGTGACTCTCGTAGGTCATGGTTCCGGTCATACGGCCAATGTTTTCCTCCCACACGAGATCTGCAAACTGCTGGCCGCCCTGCATGAAAGCAAGATATAGCCACACTGCATATCCGGCAAGCGAAAGTAGGCCGCTGAATGCAAGCATCCCGAACGCTCGCCAGAAATTGTCGCCCCGCAGCAGAAAATATATGCCGAGTATCAGGCAAGGCAATATCATGCCCACCGGCCCTTTTGTCATTACCGCGCAAGCCATGAGTATCAAGCCGAAGAGCGATACCGACGGACGTCCGTCAATCTCACGCCTGCGATTAAACAGCAATATCGCACCGACTATACAGGCGGTGAGCACCATGTCGACCCGGCATGCTGTAGCGGCTCGATATACTTCAAATGCCGTCACAGTGACAGCGGTGGAAATCACGGCGATCAGCCGCGCGTTACCTTTGTCGGCGAGACGGCGGCTCAGAAACAGATAGAATCCCCACGCCATGAAGATAGTGGCGAGAGCCGACGGCATTCGGGCCGATATTTCATTCACTCCACCAGTGAGCCATGAGCAAAGCACTATCAACCAAGCCAAAAACGGCGGTTTGTAAGGTATATCACCGCCGCAGCTTGTGGGCAATATGTAGTCGCCGGATTTGATCATCGACAAAGCTACGATAGCTTCACGCGGTTCGCCTTTGGTATTGAAAAGCGTATCGCCGAGCCACGGCAAGAATGTGAACAGTATCGCTGCGAAAAGCAGGAAAGTGATGTAGCGTTTCATTTTTCTGTATCAGGCAGGAGTGGGGTTGAATCGGCATCCTGCTTCATTTCGTCGATTATTGATTTTGGAAGTTCCTTTTCGGCTTTCACTCCGAGGGTGCGTAGATTCTCGGCACGGCGCACGAGGTTACCCGTTCCGGTGTAGAGTTTCTTCATAGCCTCATCATAGCTCTTGCGGGTCTTGGTGAGGTTGGTGTCGATAGTCTGAAGGTCATTGACAAAGCTGACGAACTTATCGTACATTTTGGCCGCTTCCTGAGCTATCTTTACCACGTTGGCCGTCTGCTGCTCGCGACGCCACAGCTGCTCAATTATCTTCAGCGCCGACACAAGATGGCTCGGCGACACGATGAGCACGCGGTTGTTATAGGCATGTTGCCATAATCCCGGGTCGAGTCGCATGGCCGCCATGTAGGCCGCCTCGGTGGGGATAAACATCATCACGAAATCAATCGCACCGTCTCCCACTATATCGGCATATTTCTTCGACGCAAGCGTGTCGGCATGGCGGCGCACCGATGCCACATGTTCCTTGCCGGCGGCAGTGCGCTCGGCATCGTCGGTGGTAGATGTATATCTGAGAAACGCAGTCATCGACGCCTTGGAGTCGATCACCACACGGCGACCGTCGGGATACTTGACCACCACGTCAGGGCGCATTCGGCCACCATCCTCGGCTGTGAGCACGCGGCCATCATCGTCGCGGGTCACCTGCACTTCATATTCATGACCTTTGCGCAGGCCCGACTGTTCGAGTATGGTTTCAAGCACCATTTCACCCCACTGGCCCTGCACGCCGGTGTTGCCCCGGAGCGCACCGCTAAGTTGCTTGGCCTCGCGTCCCATCATCTCGCCGAGCTCGCGCAGATCTTTCAGCCGCTCCTTGAGCGAGAAAAGTTCGCGTGCTTCCTCGCTGTAAGTATCGTCGACTTTCTTCTTGAACTCCTCTATCTGATTGCGCAGCGGTGACAGTATTTCAGAAAGTCTTTCCTCATTCTGCTGCTTGAATATGGCAGAGTTGGAGTGCAGTATCTCGCCGGCAAGATTCTTGAATCGCTCTTCAGCCGCCGACTGCATCTCGGCAAACTGACGCTGGAGCATATCCTGACGGGTGGCCATGGCCGAGTTCTCCTGCATGGTCTCAGCCAACCGGTCGAGCGTCGAGGCGAGTTCCTTGCGCGCCTCGTCGCGTTCGTCCATAAGCCGGTGAGATGTAGCCTCTTCAGCCTTGACGGTGGCACTAAGAGCGGCCACGCTGTTACGGGCCTCGGACAGTTCGGCCGTAATACGCTCTGACTTAGCCGTAATCTCGTCGACACGGCGCGACATGTCGGCTGCCGATGACTCGGCTACTGCACGGGCGGCGCGTGCTTCGGCATACTGCCTGTAAATATAGATGAAAGCCGCGACCGAAGCCACGGCTATAATGATAAGTAATATATCCATGTTACACAATACTAATCGAGTTTAAGCACCGCAAGGAAAGCTTTCTGCGGCACTTCTACCGAGCCGATCTGCTTCATGCGTTTTTTACCTTTCTTCTGCTTTTCAAGCAGCTTGCGCTTACGCGATATGTCGCCGCCATAACATTTTGCGGTCACGTCCTTGCGCACAGCCTTGATGGTCTCACGGGCTATGATTTTCGCTCCGATGGCAGCCTGAATGGCAATATCAAACTGCTGGCGCGGTATGAGTTCTTTGAGTTTCTCACACATGCGGCGGCCGAACGTCACAGCATTGTCTACATGAGTCAGAGTGGAAAGCGCGTCGACGCTCTCGCCATTGAGCAGAATATCGAGTTTCACCAGCTTCGATTCGCGGAAATCGTGGAGATGGTAATCAAACGATGCGTATCCTTTCGATATACTCTTGAGTTTGTCGTAGAAATCTATCACTATCTCGCCCAAAGGCATGTCGAAAATCATTTCCATGCGGTTGCCGGATATATATTCCTGCTTCACGAGTTCGCCGCGCTTACCCAGACAGAGCGTCATGATAGGTCCGATATAGTCGGCAGCGGTGATTATGGATGCGCGGATATAAGGCTCCTCGATGTGATCGATCAGTGTAGGCTCGGGCAATCCGGAAGGATTGTGCACTTCGAGCATGTTTCCATGCTTGTCGTATACACGGTAACTTACGTTAGGCACCGTAGTGATCACATCCATGTCAAACTCACGGCCGAGGCGCTCCTGGACGATCTCCATGTGGAGCAGGCCGAGAAATCCGCAGCGGAAACCGAAGCCGAGTGCCATAGACGACTCGGGCTGGAATGTAAGCGACGCATCGTTGAGCTGCAACTTTTCGAGCGACGAGCGGAGATTCTCAAAATCCTCAGTCTCGATAGGATACACACCGGCAAACACCATAGGCTTCACCTCCTCGAATCCGTCAATGGCCTTGTCACACGGGCGATCTACGTGAGTGATGGTATCGCCCACCTTCACCTCTTTAGAGGTCTTTATACCCGATATGATGTAACCCACATTACCGGCCGACAGCTCATTGCGCGGACACATATCGAGCCGCAATATACCGATTTCGTCAGCATTATACTCCTTGCCGGTAGCTACGAATTTCACATAATCGTTTTTACGTATGGTACCGTTTACTATCTTGAAGTATGCTATGATGCCGCGGAACGGATTGAATACCGAGTCGAAAATGAGAGCCTGAAGCGGCGCCGCAGGATCACCTTCGGGTGCCGGAATGCGTTTTACGATAGCCTCAAGAATCTCAGGGATACCCACGCCGGTCTTACCGCTTGCACGGATGATTTCCGACGGATCGCAACCGAGCAGATCCACGATCTGATCCTCTACCTCTTCAGGCTTGGCGCTGTCGAGATCCACTTTATTAATCACCGGTATGATTTCCAGATCATTATCTATGGCCATATAGAGGTTGGATATCGTCTGGGCCTGAATACCCTGCGAGGCGTCGACTATCAGCAGCGCACCCTCGCACGCCGCTATGGAACGCGACACTTCGTATGAGAAGTCCACGTGTCCCGGGGTGTCGATGAGATTCAGTGTATAATCTTCGCCGTCATGGTGAAAATTCATCTGGATAGCATGGCTTTTGATAGTGATGCCACGCTCGCGTTCGAGATCCATGTCGTCGAGCACCTGCGCCTGCAGATCCTTTCCCGCCACGGTATCGGTATATTCGAGAAGACGGTCGGCAAGTGTACTTTTGCCGTGGTCAATATGTGCAATAATGCAGAAATTTCGGATATTTTTCATCGCTATTCTTTGATTCAGATGCAAAATTACTGAAAATTTACAAAATATGAGGCGGTCTGAATCTAATTTTCATTGATTTCTTGCACATCTTAAACAAATCACATATCTTTGCCGATAGAACAACAATATCATTTTAATATCATTTTACTTAAATTATGGAAGAACGTAATTACGAGTATGACTACTCAGGCAAAGTCTACAATGGATTTGCCATGCTGTTTGTTACATTAGTGATAATTCCGGCAGCCATAGCGGCAGTATTGCTGTTGTCACCCGACCTGCTTTCGCCGTGGCCCTGGGTGTCGTCAATTGCTCTGTTCATTGTGTTCATCATCATGCTCTGCGGATTTTTCATCCAGCAGCCCAATCAGGCTCGCGTCATGATATTTTTCGGAAAATACCGCGGTACATTCCGATCTACGGGCTACTATTGGGTCAATCCGTTCATGAGTGCCAAGAAGGTATCACTCCGCATCCGCAACCTCGACGTAGCTCCGATAAAAGTCAACGACAAGACCGGCAACCCGGTGATGATAGGCATGGTGCTCGTATGGAAAGTGCGCGATACTTATAGAGTGATATTCGATGTGGATACGGATTTAGCCGAACCTCAGGTCACCACCGATGCAAGTGGCAACGTGACGATAGGAAAGCAGACCGGCGATGCTCTGAGCAATTTTGTCAAAGTGCAGAGCGACGCTGCTTTACGTGAGGTAACGGGGCATTATGCATATGACGATGAGGATAACCGCTCCGATCAGGTCACACTCCGCAGTGGCAGCCACGAGATAGTGGAACGCCTTGAGGAGAAACTCAACGAGCGCCTCTCGATGGCTGGTATAGAAGTAGTGGAAGCGCGCCTCAACTATCTTGCTTATGCTCCGGAAATAGCCGCCGTGATGCTCCGTCGCCAGCAGGCTTCGGCCATCATATCGGCGCGTGAAAAAATCGTGGAAGGTGCGGTGTCGATGGTAAAAATGGCTCTCACACAGCTCAAGGATGAGGGTGTGGTCGACCTCGATGAAGAGCGTAAAGCCACTATGGTCAGCAACCTGCTCGTGGTGCTCTGTGCCGACGAGCCCGCACAACCGGTAGTCAATACAGGCACCCTCTACAACTGACACTACTCAGCCGATGGCCAAGAAAGAATCCACCAAAAGTTTTCTGCTTAGACTTGATTCGGCTACCATGCAGATGGTCGAAACCTGGGCGGCGCAGGAGTTCCGCTCGGTCAACGGGCAACTCCAATGGATAGTGGCCGAAGCCTTGCGCCGCCATGGCCGGAAGCCGAAAGCCCCTCCCCCGGCTGCCGAATGATAATAAAGCCGCAATTTACGTCGTATTATCATAAAAAAGTTTTATAAATACAAAATAATCGTTAGCTTTGCATTTAGATATATTTACCGTAACTGATATTTATGAATATGAAGACTGCGCTAATCACGGGAATAACCGGTCAGGACGGTAGCTTTCTTGCCGAATTACTGCTTGAGAAAGGCTACGAGGTGCATGGAACAATACGCCGCTCGTCGGTCGACTTTCGCGAGCGCATAGCCCATCTTGAGGGTCGCAAACATTTTCACCTTCATTATGCCGACCTTAATGACTCGATGAGCATCATACAGGTGCTCAGCAAAGTGCGTCCCGACGAGGTGTATAATCTTGCTGCACAGAGTCACGTGCAGGTGTCATTTGACTCTCCCGAATATACAGCCAATGTCGATGCGACGGGCGTACTGAGGATACTCGAAGGCATCCGCCAGACAGGCCTCGCCGACACTTGCCGCTTCTATCAGGCTTCTACTTCAGAGCTTTATGGCAAGGTAGAGGAAGTGCCGCAGAATGAGAACACTCCTTTTCATCCATATTCGCCCTACGCAGTGGCCAAGCTCTACGGATTCTGGATAGTGAAAGAATATCGTGAGGCCTACAATATGTTTGCCTGCTCGGGTATCCTCTTCAATCACGAGAGTGAACGGCGAGGCGAGACTTTCGTCACCCGCAAGATATCACTCGCTGCCGCACGCATAGCGCAGGGTAAGCAGGAGAAACTTTATCTGGGCAATCTGTCGTCGCTCCGCGACTGGGGCTACGCCAAGGACTATGTGGAATGTATGTGGCTTATACTCCAGCAGCCCGAACCCGAAGACTTCGTGATAGCCACAGGGGTGCAACATTCGGTGCGCGATTTCTGTATTCTCGCATTCCGTCGCGCCGGTATAGAGCTGCGATTTGAGGGCGAGGGCGAAAATGAAAAAGGTATCGACACGAAGACCGGTAAAGTGCTCGTGGAAGTATCGCCCGACTTCTACCGTCCTACCGACGTAGTCAATCTGTGGGGCGATCCCTCGAAAGCGAAAAGAAAACTCGGCTGGGATCCGGACAAAAAGACATCTTTTGAGCAACTCGTAAATCTGATGGTGGATTCTGACATGGCCAAGGTGGCCGCCGAGCGCGCCGGCGAACAAGTACGCACTAATCTTGCCGAATACCTTGAAAAGGGTATCGTAAAGTGACATGCCCATGACATCCACAGGAAAATCCCGCTCCGCAATTCCATTTCTGCTCGTATCGCTTCTGTTCATGCTCTGGGGCATGGCCAACAACATGAACGATACGCTGCTTGCGGCATTCAAGCGCATCATGAGCATGAGCGATTTCGAGACATCGCTCGTGCAGGGGGCTTTCTACGGCTCTTACTTCTGCTTTGCACTGCCGGCCGCACTGTTTATAAGAAAATATTCCTATAAATCGGGAATCCTGCTCGGATTGTTTCTCTATGCCGCAGGCACCATGCTCTTCCTGCCAGCCGGTGAAGCGGCATCCTATCCGGCTTTTCTCTTCGCCATCTACGTGATGGCCGGTGGATGCGCCATACTTGAGACCACCGCCAATCCATATATCATATCGATGGGTCCGGCCGAAACCTCTACCCGACGGCTTAACATAGCTCAGGCTTTCAATCCATTGGGAGCTATAGCCGGAATACTTATAAGCCGCCACTTCATCCTTGCGCGCCTTCATGAGGCTGACGCGGCCGCCCGCGCCGGCATGGACGCATCTCAGCTCAGAGCCATCCAATACGAGGAGCTCAATGCAGTCTCGGGCACGTACATGGCAATCGGGGTGGTATTGCTGACACTCCTCGCCATAATATTTTTCACACGCATGCCGGCCGATCATGACTCGTCAGGGCACTGGGATTTCCGCGCCACACTGAGCCGACTGTGGAAAAACAGATTTTACCGCTACGGCGTAGCAGCGCAATTCTTCTACGTGGGAGCGCAGACGTGTGTATGGTCTTTCACCATCCGATTGGCTATGGACAGACTGGGAATACTCGAAAAGGAGGCATCTATGATGTTTCTCTACTCTATCCTGGCCTTCACGGCATTTCGCTTCCTCTTCACTTGGCTTATGAAATATATCCGCCCTGTCTACCTGCTTGCCGGTGCTTCAGTGCTCGCCATTGCTACTTGTGCGGGCGTGTTGCTTCCCGACCCTTGTCTGGCGATAAGTTCGCTTATCTCTGTTTCGGCGGCAATGTCGCTTATGTTTCCCACCATCTACGGCATAGCACTTGACGGCCTGCACGGCTCTGACACGAAAATAGCCGCGTCAGGTCTGATTATGGCTATACTCGGAGGTGCGGTGATAACTCCGCTCCAGGCAGCAGTGTCAGACTGTGCCGGCATATCCGTATCATTCGCCGTGCCTCTGGTATGCTTCGCCATAATTCTGCTTTACAGTATATTCATTATCAGGAATAAGAAAACTCCGAACCATACATATTAACCATGAAGAATAAGAAAGTTTTCGTATCAGGATGCTATGACATGCTCCACAGCGGACATGTGGCATTTTTCAAAGAAGCCTCACGATACGGCGACCTGTATGTAGGCATAGGTTCCGACGCTACAATCAGGGACCTGAAGAACCGAAAGACTGTATATTCAGAAAAAGAGCGCCTTTACATGGTAAAGGCCATAAGATATGTAACCGACGCATATATCAATCCAGGCAGCGGAATGCTCGACTTCCTTGAAACACTCGACATTGTAAAGCCCGACGTATTTGTGGTAAATACCGACGGAGGCTCGGAGACGAAGCGCAATCTCTGCAAAGAGCGCGGCATAGAATACGTGGAACTTGAGCGCGTGCCCGACGCCGGACTCGACGCCCGCTCCACCACATCGCTGCGCACCGAAGTCAAGAGTCATCTCCCCTATCGTGTGGATCTGGCCGGTACATGGATCGACCAGCCCTACGTATCGCAATTCGGTCACGGATGGGCTCTCACTATTTCTATCGAACCCACGGTTGAGTTCATGGAGCGCGGAGGCATGTCGACTTCCACACGAAATGCCGCCCGCAAGATCTGGCCATACGAACTGCCCAACTACAACGAGGAGATGCTGGCCCGACTGCTCTTTTGCTTCGAGAACGATCCTGAAAACGAAGGACACATCTCCGGTGCTCAAGACGCTATAGGCATCTGCATGTCGGGGCTGTGCCGACACTATTATGACGGCCATTACTGGCCCTCGAAAATCGAGCAGTGCACCGACGAAGATACTTTGTCGTGGCTCGAAAGCCATTTATGCATTGTCCCGATGTTTCCCCGACGTGCCGGATGTTCGGTTGTGGAGGGAAAGGATATAACGCCCGAGAAAGTTAAAAATCTCACTGACGCGGCCGACCGCTGCTGGAATGCTATAATGGCTCGTGACCTTGATGCCTTCGCCACCGCATTCCGTGACTCTTTTGAAGCACAGATAGCCATGTTTCCCAGCATGATGCAACCCGGGGTGCAGGAATTTATCAAGGCTTGGGCGCCAAAGGCTAAAGCATGGAAAATGCTCGGGGCAGGAGGTGGAGGTCATCTCGCTCTTGTG
The DNA here is from genome assembly GCA_014802325.1 of Bacteroides sp. Classification (GTDB taxonomy): domain Bacteria; phylum Bacteroidota; class Bacteroidia; order Bacteroidales; family Muribaculaceae; genus Duncaniella. The sequence continues at coordinate 63,312 of JAAVCK010000026.1, read as the reverse complement.
GTCGACTCTCTTCCCGAGGGTACTATTCCGGTAAAAATACGTCGAAAAGGTCTGATGTAATACATTATGGATAAGAGCTCTAAAATATACGTCGCCGGACACCGCGGCATGGTAGGCTCGGCGATAGTGCGCGAACTTAAGCGTCAGGGTTACGAAAATATTGTGACCCGTACACATGCCGAACTCGATCTCACCGACCAACGCGCCGTGGATGCTTTCTTCGCCGGCGAAAAGCCTGAATACGTATTTCTCGCGGCTGCTAAAGTGGGTGGTATCGTGGCCAACAGTTCCGCTCCGGCCGACTTCATGTATATCAACATGATGCTAGAGATGAACGTGATAAATGCCGCTTGGAGATACGGATGCAAGAAACTCGAATTTCTCGGATCATCGTGCATTTATCCGCGCATGGCGCCCCAACCCATGCCCGAAAACTGTCTGCTGACCTCTGCGCTCGAACAGACCAACGAAGCATATGCCCTTGCTAAAATATCCGGTCTGAAATACTGCGAGTATCTCAACCGTCAGTATGGCACAGACTTCATATCGGTAATGCCCACCAATCTTTACGGACCCAACGACAACTATCATCCGACTCACTCCCACGTACTTCCGGCATTAATCCGGCGCTTTCACGAGGCCAAAACCGAAGGGCTGACTGAAGTGACATGCTGGGGCGACGGATCGCCACTGCGTGAATTTCTTTACGTGGATGATCTTGCCAATCTGTGCGTATATCTCATGAATAATTACTCCGGCAACGAAACCGTTAACGCCGGCACCGGCAAGGAATTGTCCATTAAAGAGCTTACCGAAAAGGTGGCGCGGATAGTCGGTTATGAAGGGAAAATACTCTGGGATACCTCAAAACCCAACGGTACGCCTCGCAAACTCCTCGATGTATCGAAAGCCACCGCTCTCGGATGGACCTACTCGACTGAACTTGACGAAGGCATACGCTTTGCCTATGAAGATTTTATCAATCTCGGCGAAGCCAACCGCGGCTGCCGATAAATTCACCTACGGTGTCAAAATAACCGAATCCGGCATTTTGACACCGATTTCTTTTCCACTCTATATTAATCGGTCATTTCGGCCATTTCGGTCATTTCGTTCATTAAATGTACATAATGAACTTTTTGAACTATCTTTGTACACGAATAAAAATACACAGGTATTTCAGAAAAACATGATCTCAGAGCAACTGCGAAAAAAACTTGAAGCTCGTTTCGGCAAAGCGATACGTTATTCCCAGGAATGTGAGGCTCTCTCGGAATCTATCTATGAAGAAACCAGTGAAAGATTGAGTACGACCACGCTGAAGCGTCTGCTGGGTTTTACTACAATGAGAGTGGCCCCGCGGGCTTCCACGTTGGATATTCTGGCCGAATATATAGGCGAGACCGAGAGCGAGGACAATATTATCTCGTCGTTTGCACAAGCCGACGACATACACTCCGATGATCTCAGTGACGGCACCCGCTTAAGAATATGCTACCATCCGGAGCGCACTATCGAAATGAAATATCTCGGCAATCACCTTTTTTACATTGAAAAGGCAGTGGGATGTAAATTATGTAAAGGTGACATGATCAAGGTCGACTGTTTTAGAAAGGGATTTGAACTCATAGCCTGGCAGGTCATACGCGATGGAGTCAATATGGGACTCTACTTCGCAGCTAAAGATATCGGCTTATCTTCAATCGAAATTATCGGTTGACACTTTCCAGCCGTCGCTTGCGGCTGATTTCAGCACCTATCAGTTTCTGGATACTGTCTGACACAAAGCTGTAACGGAGGTATACTTCTGAATTCCATACGGCCTTCATTGCATCCACGTCGTCATCAAGTGCGAGATCATTTTTTACTAATGAAATACTTCTCGAAATCGTCGATGACTCTAATTCGCTGAACTCAGTAATCGATTTAAGTAATCCGGCTGCAGTAAGGCTGTCGCTCTTGCAGTAGGCATCCAGTTCATTCAGCGACTGATATAGCTTATCATATATCGGCTGAATTATAGCGTCAGGGCTTTTTAAGGTTTCCTCCACCGGCTGATCCCATGAAAAGGAAGGAGATTTTGCGACGGACGACTCCTGAGCCTTAACGACCTCAACGGGTGCCTGTTCGTCCGTCACCGGCGCCGGAGCGATTGACTCACTTTCAACACCAATACGTTCCGCCGCTTCATCATCAGCGGGTGATGTGAGATATAAAAGGACGAAGAGTCCCACAGCCAAGGTGAATATCAACATCAATGGTAATAAGACGGGATTCCGACCGTTACCAAGATTATCGTCAAGCAATTTCAATATATCGTCGGCACGCGCTCCTTCGCCAAGACACTTTTCTTGTACAGCATCCATTCCTTCAAATTCAAAGCCGGCTTTGCGCAACTTGCCAATTACTATGGCGATGCCATGGAAATCAACATCAGTAACCATTGCGTCGCTACCTACACCATAAATTTCCCGTCTTCCCTGCGTGTCGTCGAGCCACGTAGTGAAGGCCTTGTCAAGATCTATCAGCACGAGATTATGCGTGTCTTTGGTCAGCATAATATTGTCGGTCTTGACATCGGAATGAACTATATTATGACTGTGAAGATACGCCACTACCTGAATGAGATTATTTATCAACTTCCTCACATTTTCAGGTTGCGAAAGCCATCGGCGGACAATTTCCAGACCTAAAGACGATTCGTTGCCTAAGACTTCAGCCAATGTGAATCCGTCCACATAGTCCATCACCACATAGTCGCCATGGATTTCCCTATACTGTGGCAAAGAGGGATGCCTCAGCTCCACTCCAAGTTCAAATTCCTTCTCAAGAGCCGCCCTGTAGATGGCATCATATCGGTACGGCTCTTTCAGACGCTTGATAAATACACGCCGCCTATGGTGGCGCGTGACATAGGCATCGCACGCTGACCCCGACCGCCCCAAGGGCACTGCCGTTTTGAAATCGATTACCGTGTCGTCGTGAGATATTGCCTCTGAAAATTGTGAGATCTGTGGCTCATTATTCATGGCACAAATTTACAAAAAACTTTTAGACCCCGCTCCCCAATACAAAAGTGAACGAAATGAACCAACCGATTTGAATAAATTTCACATAAATTTGTCGCTCGAATGATTACGGAAAGTGATGCCACGGCCCGACACTACACTTTCACCAGATTTTTTAACCTTACTAAATAAATTATATGTATGGCCGGTGTCGACATACGCTATTTATACATTATGAAACTTAACTTTTTTCGCCTGGCAATGGGTGCTATCATTGCCGCTACCATGACTGCCTGCGGCGGTGGTGCCGACTCTCTCAAGCCCGAAACTACTACCGTGAAAGGTAAATTGGGCAGTTGCTTTACTGTTGTTGACCGTGAATATAAGTTGAAAAAAGACGGTAGCTCCTCTCACATAACCATAGAGCTTGAGAGAACCGATGCCGCGCTTCCATTCGTCTATAAGGCCGGTAATGTGTGCTACTATGGAGGCAATAATGAAAAAGATGGTGTAGGTATGGGTCTCGAACTTCTTGATAAAGACGGTGATATTATCTATAAGACAGAACTCACAAGCTACTGGGAGCACGCCAACCGCCTCGAAAACAATGAATCGGTTGTAGAGCTTATGAAATTGGAGCCCGGTGATACAGGTTCAGTGGAATTTGAGTTACCCACCGATGATATAAAGGGTGCCATATCTTTCCGCGTCAACACTGTATTCGAAGCCGCTAAAGAAGCAGAAGAGCGCACGAGCTTTTACGGCTATGCGTCCTCTTCCGACGATAATGATGTGGTAGAAGTGGTAGCTGACGATGACGATGACAATTCTTCTACCCGTTCATCCTCATCTACCGACTGGGATTCAGTCCTCGACTCTTACGACCGCTATGTGACCAAGTATATAGCAGTAGCCAAGAAACTTCAGAACGGCGATATGAGCGTAATGTCGGAGTACACTGAACTTATGTCGGAAGCTCAGACCCTGGGCGACAAACTCCAGAACGCCTCCGACGATATGACTCCCGCCCAGATGGCCCGCTATTCCAAGATCATGGCTAAAATGGCCTCGGCCATGTAATATTCGAAATTATGGCAACTGAAAACCCTGAATCAACCGGCACCGAAGCCAAGGCAGGAGCACCTGATTCCAAGAAAACCCTCATGGCCTACGGGTCGATTATCATTGGCATCATAGGTCTGTGCGTGTATTTTAAACCCGTCGCGGAAATATTTTTCGGCGTCACCGGAATGATACTCTCCATCGCGGCAAAAGATAAAAACGCCACCTGGTTTACCGACGCTGTAAGGAGCACCGGTAACTACGTCGCCTGGCTCAACATTATCTGGGTATGCATTGAGATAGCACTCAAATTTGTAGGAATCAATCTTTTTAACTGATAAAATCATTGAAACATGAGCAACGAAACAGCCACTACCATTAAGCCCGCGGAGCAGAAAGGTCGCTTCGCATGGGTGATCGACGTAATCGAGATAATCCTCATTGTAGGATACTTTGCCCTCGGATGGAGAGCTATCTCAAACTTTATCCCATCGTTTGATCTGGAATCATTCTTTGAAAATATCATGACCGCCGTGTGGTTCCTGATTATAGGAGCTGTCATACAGACTATCATGTGCTTCTTCCCCATATTTAAGTCGAAAGGCAACATGCGTTTAGCCGTGTGGAATATGGTGTGGATAGGATTCAACCTTTGGGGAATCCTGACGTTCTGATACTTTTCACTTTCTTCCTGAAATTATAAAATCCTGAAAGCCCGACTTCATGACGAGGTCGGGCTTTCTTATTCAATATATATTTTCAACTTATCCGAGCAGATCAGATATACCTGATACGAATCCCACGGTTGCCATTACGAGTAATATCACCGCGATGATACGGTTGACAAGCCACATGGAGCGTACATTGAAGTGGGCACGCACTTTATTGACAAAATAAGTAACAAACAGCCACCACAGCAACGTGCCGCCGAATATAGCCGCATAACCGGCCACATAATGGTAGGCTCTGAATTCAGGCGCAAGGAAACTGAACCGTGCGAAGAGGGCTATAATCAGAAAAAGTATAAGGGGATTGGAAAACGTAAACAGAAATCCTGTCACGAAATCTTTCCAATAAGAATTGACCTGCACCTGCGGGCGTCGGAGCTGACGCGAGGGATTGCTGCCAAACAGATACGCGCCGTAAGCTATAAGAAATATACTGCCTATGATCTGAAGCAGGCTCAGGTTGGCTTCAATGAAATCAGTCACAAACGATAGTCCCAGTCCTGTAAGAAGGCAGTAGATCAAGTCGCTTAATCCTGCGCCGACGCCTGTACAGAACGCCGGCCAACGACCCTTATTGAGTGTGCGCTGGATACACAGCACACCTACCGGCCCCATAGGAGCCGATATGAGGACGCCGATTAGCAGTCCGCGGAGCATTATAACTAACAGATCCAGCATGGAAGCACAAAGATACAACAAAATTCGCTCCCTGCATTAACCATGCCATCACTTTTTCACGACCCGACACTAATTTTTACACAATTCGGCCACCCGAAAGCGCATCCTGCGGGTGACCGAACCGTCAAATCTGTGTGATTTTCTCTTTCGCATCAAAAATTACGCGACAGGTACTGAAAAAACCAATTATTCGCAAATTATTACTAATTTTGCACCCGATTTAATAAATGTATATAAGTTCAGCCACTGATTACCGGCGACTTTCCAACTCAAAAAATGACTAATATACAATGCTGAAATCCGGCAAACTTGGATTCGGGGGACTGACGGCTCTCGTATTCGGCATGATGGTGGGTGTGGGTATATTCAACCTGCCTCAGAATATGGCGGTCTCAGCTTCGCAGGGTGCCATATTGATATCGTGGCTCATCACAGGTGCGGGAATACTCCCGCTCGTAATTTTGTTCAACTATCTGAGCAATAATTATCCGCAATACAATGCCGGTATATATCAATATGCGCAGGCCGGATTCGGAAACTACACCGGATTTAACATAGCGTGGGGCTATTGGCTTTGCTCGGCATTTCCAAACGTGGCTTTCGGTGTGATGCTCAATGACTCGGTAGGGGCATTTTTTCCGCCGCTGCTTGATCACGGGTGGATCACCGTAGTATTCTGCTCCTCACTTATTTGGGTAATGTATGCGATAGTGGTCAGAGGCATACGCGTTGCCGAGCTGATCAACTCCATATTGGCGCTCGTAAAAGTAGTGATGCTTGTTTTCATTATCGTGATTCTGATCATGTATTTCAAGCTCAGCCGGTTCGAGTGTGATCCGTGGGGCGACCTTGCCCACGGCACAAGCGTATGGCTTCAGGTCAAGGACTCCATGATGATTACACTCTTCTGCTTCTTGGGCGTGGAAGGGGCTGTGATGATGGCGGCGAGAGCCAAAAAGAAATCCGATGTCGGCAAGGCCGGATTCGCCGGGTTCTCTATTTCATTGCTGCTCTATATAGCTGTGTCGCTTCTGTGTTTCGGTATCATGAGCCTGATCCAGCTTGAGGGGCTCAACAATCCCTCGATAGCCTATATACTCAAAGAAGTGGTAGGCGACTGGGCCTACTGGTTTGTAATAGTAGCCATCATAGTGTCGCTGCTCGGCGGCTGGGTGGCGTGGACTCTCGTGGTGGCGCAGGTGCCTTACGAGGCATCGCTGGTAGGCATAATGCCACGATGCTTCAGCCGCCTCAACCGATACGGCATGCCTGCATTCGGCCTCGTGGCGTCGAGTATCGCCATGGAGATATTTCTGCTTCTGGTAGTGATGGCCGACGATTTATATCTCGCGGCACTGCGTATCACCGGACTGATGGTGATACCCTGCTACTTCTTCACAGGCCTGTTTATCTTGAAAAAATGCAGTGGGGTGAAAATTAAGGCCGTGGCACTTGTCACCACTCTTTTCTGCCTGTGGATGGCCTATGCGGGAGGTCTGACTGATCTGGTGATGACCACGCCTTTTTATCTGGCAGGTATATTCTTCTACATCCGCACGCGGCGGGAGCAGAACGACACTACCCTCTTCACCCGCAATGAAAAGTGGATCATAGCTCTGCTGTGTATGGGCACCGCATTCACGATATACCAACTTACTGATATGATCTGACCCGGAGCATGTCAACTTATACAGTACCGGCTTAGCTATGTTTCAAAACGGAAAACTCGGATTCTGGGGGCTGACGGCACTCGTGTTCGGCATGGTAATAGGTGTAGGCATCTTCAATCTGCCTCAAAATATGGCGGCGTCTGCCTCGCAGGGCGCCATATTGCTCTCATGGCTCATCACCGGAGCCGGGATACTTCCGCTGATGATTTCATTCAACTATCTGAGCAACACTTACCCGCAATACAATGCCGGTATATATCAATATGCTCAAGCCGGGTTCGGCAATTACGCCGGATTCAATATAGCTTGGGGCTACTGGTTGTGCTCGGCATTCTCAAATGTAGCTTTCGGTGTGATGCTCAACGATTCGGTGGGAGCATTTTTCCCGGTGCTTCTCACTCACGGATGGCCCACCGTAATATTCTGCTCCACGCTTATATGGGTGATGTTTGGAGTAGTGGCGAGAGGCATCAGACTGGCCGAGATGCTCACGTCGCTGCTCGCTCTGGTGAAAGTGGTAATGCTCGTGCTGATTATCTCTATCCTGATAATATTTTTCAACTTAGAACAATTTGAATTTGACCCCTGGGGCGAACTGACATGTGGCACGAGCGTATGGGAGCAGGTCAAGAGCACCATGATGATAACGCTCTTCTGCTTCTTAGGTGTGGAAGGAGCGGTAATGATGGCAGCAAGAGCCAAGAAAAAATCTGATATAGGCAAAGCCGGATTTGCGGGTTTCTCTATTTCGCTGCTGTTATATATTGCCGTTTCGCTACTGTGTTTCGGCATCATGACCGGAAGTCAACTCAAAGAACTTCATAATCCGTCGATCGCATACATACTTAAAGACGTAGTAGGACAATGGGCTTACTGGCTCGTCATCACGGCCATAATCATATCCCTTCTGGGCGGATGGGTAGCCTGGACTCTTGTAGTGGCTCAGGTGCCATACGAGGCCTCGCTTGTGGGCATTATGCCCCGACGATTCAGCCGGCTTAACCGCCGGGGCATGCCGGCATTCGGACTCATGGCTTCGAGTATAGCTATGGAGCTTTTTCTGCTGCTGGTAGTGATGGCCGATGACTTGTATCTGGCCGCTCTGCACATCACGGGTCTGATGATTACGCCCTGTTACTTCTTCACGGGTCTATTTCTGCTTAAGGTAGGTCGCGGGAGTAAGATAAAAGCCGTGGCGCTAATCACCACCCTCTTCTGCCTTTGGATGGCTTACGCAGGCGGACTGATCGATCTGGTAATGACTTCGCCATTTTACCTCACAGGAATATTTTTCTATATCCGCACAAGGCGCGAACATAACGATTCCACACTCTTCACCCGTAATGAAAAGCTCACTATCGCACTGCTCTGTACAGGTGCTGTCTTTACGCTTTACAATCTAAAATACCTGGTTTAGAATAAAATACCTTCTTTAGACACGGGGTCTTACCACCCTTCATTTTGTGTAAGGTTGGTATTGCGCTCCATCTCCACGAGCGGAATGGGCCACAACTCATGGCGGGGCTGATAAGTACGGGTAAACATCAGATCGCCGAATATATCGGTAGCATTTTTCACTGAATTTTTCAGCATGCCGCGTCGCTTCAGATCCCAATATCGGTGACCCTCGCCGGCGAGTTCACAGGCACGCTCGCGGAATATACGTGCAGTCATTTCATCCTTGTCGGCCACACTGAGCCACTGCGGGCCGCTGCCAAGCTCGGGCATAGCCACACGGCGTCGGATCTTATTCACCTCAGCCATAGCTTTCTCAAGTTCGTCGGTTTCATTGTAAGCCTCGGCAAGCATGAGTATCACATCGCCGAGCCTGATAAGCGGAAACTCATAAGGCGTGCGGTTATACTCGCCCCAATAACCGTCAAGATTGCCCGTGGGTATCCATTTGCGCCAGAAATATGAGTTCCATCCCTGCGAATTACGTATGAATGCCATAGCCTCCATAGGCGCACCTCCTTTCGAGGGATCAGCGAGTACAAACTGCTTGTCGCGCGGCTCCGAACCAGCGTCGGTGCCGAGGTAGTGAGAATATGGAGTGATTACATTCAGATTCAACCGCGGGTCGCGCTTACGGTAAGCATCCATCACTTTACTCGTGTCGCAGTCGAGCGTGGTGGTCACTTCAGTGCTGCTCTGATCGATAGCCACACACATATATTTACGTCGCAGGTCGCTGCCGCCGTCGGTGAATCCGGGGAAATAGCTGTCCCAGTCAAAGTCTGTACCGTCGGCATTTTCATACATATCCACAAGTGTGGTGGATGGCACAATCGTATTTCCGGCAATGAGACGCAAGGTGGATTTATTGCCGAAATACGATACGATATCAAGCGCATATCCGGCCGTATTGCCGTCGATAGACTGAATGGAGAAAATCATCTCGTCGCTGTGTCGGCCGTTGTAGAGACGAAAGAGATCATTATAATCATCATGCAGAGCATATCCATAGTCGGCGTGGCGATTATACACTATTTCCTCAAAATCGCTTATAGCCTCATCCCAATGCTGACTGTAGAGATATACCTTACCGCGGAGGGCATACGCGGCGCCTCGGGTGGCACGACCCAGATCCGCTTCATCCCACTTCACTGGCAGCAGCGCTATTGCATCAGTAAGATCATCGATAATATGGCCGAAGATCTCATCGGCCGACGACCGAGGTGCGTCAAGATTGGCAAACTGCTGGTTGATATCGCACGTCTCATCGTAATATGGTACACCGCCCCAGCAGTTGAGCATACGGAAATATGCCATGGCACGCAGGAATTTCGCCTCGCCTGTGACACGCTCTATTGTCTCGCGGTCGATCGGCATTCCGGCCACATTTCTCATCACGGTATTGGCGCGGTGAACGAGCTCATACAGATACTGCCAGTGATTCTGCACTCCGGCAGATACGGACGAAAATGTATTGCCCTGCGCCACGTCGGCCCACGGCGAAGTCCCGTCGGCGATATCGCTGCACATGTCAAATGTGAAGTCCATGCCGAAACACCACGGGGCTTTCATAGCCGAATACATTCCTACAGCTGCCTGGCGGGCATGATCTTCCGTCTGCCAGAAGGTGGTGTCAGACAGATTGTCGCCCGGAGCGTAGTCAAGACTTTCGCAACACGTGAGTGTCACGGCTGCTGATATGACGTATAACGATTGAATTATCTTCATGATTGATGCGCTGTTAAAACACTATGTTAAGTCCCACGGAGTACTGCCTCAGCTGAGGATAACCTACCGTAGCTCCTATCTCAGGGTCAAGCCCCGGGAAATCAGTGATGGTAAAGAGATTGTCGATACTTGTATACACCTTAAGTTTTTCTACATAAAACTTGCGGGTGATCTGCTGCGGAATCGTGTAGCCGAGCTGAATATTCTTGCAGCGGAAATAGGCCGCATTATGCACAAGGGCGTCGCTGGCTATATTGTTTTTACCGTTGGCACTGTTGCGCAGCACGGGATATTTTGAATCATAGGGGTTTTCGGGCGTCCATGCGTTGTCGGTAATCTCCTTGTTGAGCGACTGACCCATCACCGTCACGAAACGGAATGCCTGATTGTTGTAATAGACCTGATGATTGCCCACACCCTGAAACATCACATTGAAGTCAAAATTATTCCAGCTCAGAGCCAAGTCCACGCCGTATGTGAAGCGCGGCAGTGTGCCGTGGCCTATCTCCACACGGTCGTCAGCGTCAAGACTTCCGTCGCCATTAGCGTCGCGATAAAGGAAATCGCCAAGCTCGGGGCGCTGATAGGTAGCGAAATAGTCGGGATTGGCATCCACGAGCGACTGCACGTAATCCAAATCGGACTGATCACGCACGATACGGTCAACCGTCATGACATACAACTGATTGATCGGATGCCCCTCCTGTATCTTATATACTTCGTTGATCGAAGAAATGTCACCGCGGAATTTTGTGACACGGTTATTGACAAATCCCATGTTGAAGCCCACGCTGTAATTCACCTTACCTATGCGGTCGTTCCACCTGATATCCAGGTCTACACCGCGATTATTTACCTCACCGGCATTCTGGTCGGGGACAGTGCTTGTGCCATGTTCCAGCGACACGGGGAGCGTGATGAGAATACCTTTTGTATCTTTATTGTAGAAGTCGACCGATCCGCTCAGGCGGCTGCCGAACAGAGCGAAGTCCAATCCCACATTAGTCATATAGGTCTTCTCCCACGTAAGATCAGGGTTGGCAAGTACGGTCTGGGCAAATCCGCCTGCAATGTTACCGTTAAGCACGTAATTGGCCGTGGCAAAAAGCGACTGATACATATAGTAGTTGGTGGTGGCGTTATTGCCGAGCGAACCGTATGAGGCTCGGATTTTCAACTGGTCGAGCCATGACGAAGCAGCCCGCATAAAATTCTCCTCTGATATTCTCCATCCGGCCGACACCGAAGGAAAATATCCCCAGCGGCTTCCGGGAGCGAACTTCGACGAGCCGTCGGCACGCAGATTGGCTTCGAGAAGATACTTGTTGTCCCAGTTGAGATTGATTCTTCCGAAATATGAGCGCATGGCCCATTCATTGTAATTGCCGGCGATATTGCCATTGGTCGTGGCAGCGTCGAGTGCACCGAGCGACGGGTCGACAAGATCATATTTTATATAGTAGTCCTGGTCATATTTGTTGTATTCCTGACTCATACCGGCAAGCAGGGTGGTATGCAGGTCGGAAACCTTGAATTCATATCGGGCGGTGAGTTCTGACTGCCGGTAGGTATTCTTGTAATTGTATCGGCGGATATATGTCCTTACCACACCTTCCCTTATAAGTACCGGACCATCAGCGGTAAACCGATACAGATCGCGGTCAGTAAGATGAAGCTCCACATTTCTCTGCCAGTAGTTGTAGGAAAAAGCTCCCTGGAGCGTAAGACCTTTCACCGGCGAAAGACGAGCGTAGATCTTGGCTACAGACTTACGGGTGACGGTAGGATATTCCGTCTTGTAAAACCACTGACGGCGATAGGGATTGAAATTACTTACGTTTTCTTCCTCGGGGTTCTGAATACCGCCATATAGACCCGTAGCAGGATCGTAGAGCGTCATACCCGGCACGGTATTGAAAGCTCCCGAGCCAAATATCACGTCGCCTCCGGCAGCTGCATTCTCTGTCGACGGATTATTCTTGTCAAGAAATCCCATCACATTGGCCCCTACACTGAGCCAGGACTTGACGTTTACGTCTATCGACGAACTGAGCTGATACCTCTCGTAGTCAGTGTAATATATTATACCCGGATTATTCACGTATCCGAGTGATATGTTGTAACGCGCACGCTTACCTCCACCGGTCACCGAAAGATTGTGATTCTGCACCACGTTAGGATTGCGGTAGATGTGATCCTGCCAGTCGGTGTTAGGATAAATTGTGGGATTTTGCCCAGCATCGTTGCGCCACTCGTCAATCTTGCCCTGCGAGAAGCGCGGAGCCTGACCGTTGATTATCAATGCCGCATTCTGTATCTCCATGAAGTCGGCGTAGTCAGTCACGAGTTTCATCCTGCGGGCCACTGTCTCAAACGATATGTTACCGCTGTAGGTCAGACGCGGAGCTGCTTCCACACCTTGCCGCGTAGTGATAAGAATCACACCATTGGCCGCGCGCGAACCATATATCGATGCTGCTGCGGCGTCCTTGAGTATTGACACACTTTCTATATCGTGAGGATTAAGGTCGCTGATACTTATACCGGTCATGCCGTCGACCACTACGAGCGGCGACGCATCGTTCATCGTGCCCTGGCCTCTGATTCTGATGGTCTGCGATTCATAACCCGGAGTATTTCCGCCACTGTTAGTCACGGTGAGTCCGGAAGCGAGTCCGGCCAGAGCATTGGTGGCATTGGTAAGCGGACGGTCGGCAAACGCATGACTGTCGACCGAAGATACCGCGCCCGTGAGGTCAACCTTGCGTTGCGAGGCATAACCCACCACCACTACTTCGTCAAGACTACTTTCCTCAGGCCGGAGTACAATATCGTAGGTCTGGGCGGGCGACTTCACCACTTCTACATAGGGTCTGTATCCTATATAATTTACAGTCAAGGTGTCACCGACACTTACTCCTGTCAGGGTGAAAAGGCCGTCAGCGTCGGTCACTCCTGAACGCGAAGCGCCACTACCGGCTACAACCTGCGCACCTGCAAGTCGTTCGCCGGTATTGTCGCTCACCGTACCGCTTATATCGAACGTGGCTGATTCACGTCCGTATAAGCTCGTACTCCATGTCAGAAGTACAACTAAAGAAATCAATATGTTTTTCATATTATCAGTCAATCATTACTACAAGATAATTGCTCAGACTCCAGAATCGCGCCGGATCGAGTATGACAAGGGTCTTTGCACCGTCAGCCTCAACAATTTCGTATGAACTGTCGGGATGCGAGGTGTACACGCGGGCTTTACGCGAGTGAAGAGGTATGCGGAGCAGCGTGCGGCGGTCGTCGGTAATAAAAGCTGTACTGTCGAAATTCTCGGGGAGCACCTGAGTTTTTCGCAGGAAACCACCTTTGACTATGTCGGCATCATTGAGTTGCGATTTCGTAGCCACCACGTAATAGCATAAGTTAAGTTTATTCTCCAGTATCAAAGCCTCGGCCTGAGCGGCGTCAAGCTCTTCGGTGACACTCGTCACGGTGGAGTTGAGCGAGTCGACCGATTGATTGAGGTCGCCTATACGCTCGGTGGCGGAGATAAGCTGAAGCCGGAGTGACTCTACTTCCGCCATCTGGGCATCGAGCTGCATGCGCAGAGCATCGAGAGTCTCGTGCAGTTCATTGTTATTGATTGTGGAGTTTTCAAGACTCTTCTCAAGGCGGTCGATGTATCGTTTACGCTCCTGAGTTATATGCTTGATTTCGGCAATATCACCGAGTATCTGTGAGCGCACGGCGCTCACATCGCGCGAATCGGCCGAAGCCTGAACCGTTCGGCTCTCAAGCTGACGTATCTGCTGCATGCCTGCTGATATTTCCTTGACAAGCGCCAGCAGCTGATCGCGCTCGGCTATAGCGTCGGCGAGTTCCTGCTTGGAAATTTCCATGAGTGACTGGCGCTCGCTATGGTCGGAGGTATCACATGCCGACAGAGCAGCGGCTATGGCAATGCAGTACCATGTATTGGAGAAAAGCACTTTCATAATGTGTGACTTACGATTGGTTGGCGCAAAGGTATGTATTTAATCGCTCTGCATAAAGCGAGTGTAAATAGACAGACGGATTTTGTAAATAAGCGCTTGCCCGACAATATTGTCATTCAGAGGAAGATTGAGTAACTTTGCGACATGAATTTTCTACGACGCAATACCGGATTAATCTTCGACCTTTTTTTCGCCATCGTGTTCATGCCGCTGCTGATAGCGGTGGGCCCGGTGCACTCGTGGTGGCATTCGCTGCCGCTCTTCACGGTGGTGGTTATCGTGTATCTCTATGCCGTGTATTTCACTACCGGCTATCTGCGCCTGCCGAAACTTATCATCAACAAGCAATATTACCGCCTGGCCGCCATACTGATCACAGCACTTGTGACCACATATCTCGTGACTCTCTTTCCGCTGCCCGATATGGACTTCGTGATTCCATCGATGAGCGAATATCAGACCCGCGTGCGAAACTATAATATAGCCATCAGCGTGTGGTTTATGTTCTCGGTAGTGATCAGCTATGCTCTTACGGTGGCATTCGTAAAAGAGCTTTATGAGCGAATGCTCCAGCAGGCTCTGACTGAAAAAGCCCGCAATGAGGCGCAACTCGCAGTATTTAAGGCTCAGATCAGTCCTCACTTCCTGTTCAATACTCTCAATTCGCTCTACAGTCTGGTGATAGGCACGTCGCAGAAAGCCGAGGACGCTTTCATAAAGTTCACGGAAATAATGAAGTATACCTACGTCACTATCGAAAATGAATTTGTGGCCGTAAGCGACGAGATACATTACATACGCAACTACATCGACCTCCAGATGATACGGCTCGACGGCCACACACGTGTAATGGCTGACTTCGATGTAGATGATGATGACACGCTAATACCGCCCATGCTCTTTCTGACTTTTGTGGAAAACGCTTTCAAGTATGGAGCGTCGTCGACCACCGACTGTGTGATACACATCAATATGAAAATCAGCGACAGAATGCTGGACTTCCGCACGGAAAACGGTATTATACGCCACAAAAGCGAATTTGAATCGGCCATGTCGGTAGGTCTGGCCAACTGTCGCAACCGGCTCGAAGTATTGTTTCCCGACAATTACGAACTGCTTACCGATGAAAAGCAGTCACGATTTGAAGTGATATTAAAAATTAATCTCAACAGCTATGGAAAGTAACATAAAGTGTGTAGCAATCGACGACGAACCTCTCGCTCTCAACATCATCGAGACTTTCTGCCGCCGCCTCGGAGGTATTGACCTCGTTACTTTCTCTAATCCGCTCGAAGGACTTGAGTATATCAAAACCGAGCGTCCTCATCTGGTATTTCTCGACATAGAGATGGAGCCGAACGACGGTCTGTATATCGCCGCCCGTCTGCCTCAGGAGACATGCTTCATATTCACCACGGCTTATCTGCACTACGCTCTTGACGGATATGATCTCGACGCGGTAGACTATCTTCACAAACCATTCGCGTTCAGCAGATTTCAGGCTGCTTTCAATAAGGCACTCCGCCGCATTGGCCGGCAGCAGCTTAAAGCCGTAGGCCAAAATATCACCGTCAAGCAGGATTATAACAACATCAGTATACCGGTCGACGATATTCTCTATATCGAGGCTATGGAAGGATATTCCAAGATATTCCGTCTGTCGGGCGGCTGCGTAGTCACCCGCATGCTGCTGAAAAAGCTTTCCGCGCTGCTGCCTCCGGAAGATTTCGTGCGTATCCATCGCTCGTTTATCGTGTCAAAATCCAAAATCAAGACATATAACCGTCAGGAAATAGTGCTGGTGACCGACGCCACCATCCCGATAGGCCGACAGTATGCAGCCGACATTATGAATCTCCTCGGCTCATAAACCTATGATAACTACCAGCCAACAGATTATGACAGGAAATCTTCACGATTAGATAGCGGGTTACGGGAGCTATCTCAAAGATATCAGTTCCGGCGGCTTCGGCTATCATATCGGCTATGATATGAGTGTTGCCGTTGGTGATGTAACATACATTCTAATTCTCTCCGGCGTGGGAAAAATAAACCACGAGTTTCTTTGCGTCAGTTTTCATATCTGTTGATTTTACATTATTATCATTATCTTTATCAGCTGAGCCGGCGCTGCATGATGTCACTCCGAGCAGGGAGCATAGTCCCGCGACTAATATGCCAAGTAATCTTATTCTCATAGTTTTATATATCTGATTTATTTCGTTCTATGCAAAATCAACTAATAACTCACCTCGGATTGTAGCACTAATCAGAGTAATTCTTTCACATTTTTACCGATTCGTCTTTACTTTATTGTTGAAGACAGGTTTTATCATTAACTTTGTGCATATGAAATGGCTTATTTCTCTTAATCTGGCAGTCTGTATGGCGTTGTGTTCGTGTGCCGGCGCTTCATCACATGACCTTGAGCGGCTATTGAATAAAATAGTCGCCGACTCACCTGGCACGGTAGGCATATCGTTTGTGACCGATGATGATACGCTTACGATAAATAATTCGGTGGAATATCCGATGATGAGTGTGTATAAACTGCACCAGTCGCTCGCCGCCATGCACCGTATAGCATCCCTCGGACAATCGCCCGACAGCTTGCTCACCGTGTCGTCACACCTTCTCGACCGCGACACATGGAGCCCTATGATGAAGGATTACACCGACAGCGTGTTTGATATCTCCATTGCAGATCTGATCAGGTATGCCATCACCGTGAGCGACAATAACGCGAGTAATCTGCTTTTCAGCCGCATCATCTCACCTGCCGAGACCGATGCTTACGTCAAGGCCATAGCACCCGACTCTACTTTCCATATCGCCTGCAGCGAGGCAGACATGAAGCGTGACCACTCGCTCAGCTATACGAACCACACCTCTCCCCTCTCGGCCGCTATGCTCATAAGACTCGTATTCAGCCGGAGCGCCGACTCTTTCGATGGTATTGAAGAGATACGCCGGGCTTTGTCAACGGTTACCACGGGGCAAGACCGATTGGGCGCAGTCTTCAACGGTCGGGATGACATACTCTTCGCCCACAAAACCGGAAGCGGCTACCGCGATCCGTCGGGCATACTTATTGCTCACAACGATGTGGCCTATATAGAATTTCCCGACGGCAGAAACTATGCTCTGGCGGTGATGATACGCGATTTCAAGGGGTCAGAGGCAGAAGCGTCGGCCATTATGGCGACGGTAGCAGAATGTGTATATAATTATGTAATCCACCAATAAATATCTGAACTTTATGCTTAGGAAAATCATTTCATTTTTACTTTGTATCATAACACTCACTCCTACCATCATGGCACAACAGAAAATAGTCCAGACAGCAGGACATCAGCAACTCGGCGACTTCGCACCCGAGTTTGCCCATCTCAACGATGACATACTATTCGGTGAAGTATGGAGCCGCAACGACCTCCTGTCGCTACGCGACCGCAGCCTTGTCACCGTGACAGCACTCGTGGCGCAAGGCATCACCGATTCATCGCTCACCTTCCACTTGCAGGAAGCTAAGAAAAACGGTATAACCCGCACCGAAATTGCCGAGATACTCACTCATGTGGCTTTCTATGCCGGATGGCCCAAAGCATGGGCCGCGTTCCGTCAGGCCAAAGAGGTGTGGGCGGAAGATATCAAAGGCGATGACGCCCGCGCGGAGTTTGCCCGCTCTATGATTTTCCCGATCGGAGAGCCCAACACGGCCTATGCCAAATATTTCATCGGCAACAGCTATCTGGCTCAGATATCAACCGAGCAGATACCTTTTGCCAACGTGACATTCGAACCAGGATGCCGCAACAACTGGCATATTCATAAAGCCGAGAATGGCGGCGGACAGATGCTTGTGGGCGTGGCCGGACGCGGATGGTATCAGGAAGAAGGAAAGCCTGCCGTGGAGATTCTTCCCGGCACGGTGATAAATATCCCTGCCAACGTAAAGCACTGGCATGGCGCAGCCAAGGATTCTTGGTTTGCACATCTGGCATTTGGTGTGCCTGGTGAAAAGACCGAAAACATATGGCTTGAGCCTGTGACCGATGAGGAATACGACAAACTGAAGTAAGCAGTCCACACCATACACTTCAGGCCACCGGAACCATCCCCTCTCAAGGGGCAATGTGTTCCGGTGGCCTTTCCATGTCAGTATTTGTGTGTTTTTCAATGGATTCAGAATCCGATGCGGCTTCGATTGCTATTGTCGAGGCGCTCATTAAGACAGCTGTCGATTATGTCGTCGATTACTATCTCATCCTTGCCGGCAAGGATAGAGTTGACGGTGTGTTTGCGCGATATGTTTTCTATCTCGCCTCCCGACAGGTCAAAACGTTTTGCCAGTAAGGCGGCGTCGCTGTCGGACAGACCGTGGAGCATCTCTTTCCATATTATGGCTCGTGACTCTGCGGTGGGTTTCTCAAAACGTATCTTGTAGAGAAATCTGCGCTCGAATGCCTTGTCGAGATTAGTGGTGAGATTGGTAGTGGCTATCATAATGCCGTCGAGCGATTCCATCTCCTGCAATATGATATTCTGAATGGAGTTTTCCATTTTGTCCACAGCTCTTGACGCCCCCTCCATACGCACACCGAGCACGGCGTCGGCCTCGTTGAAGAGCAGTATGGGAGCCAACTCGCGAGAGCTGCAAATATTGCGGTAGCGGTCAAAGAGCGCTTTGATGTTTTTCTCGCTCTCACCCACCCAGCAGCTCTTGATCTTGTCGACATCGACACGCATTATGTCGCGGCCCGTACGACGCGCAAGCTGGTATACGGTCTCGGTTTTACCGGTACCGGGTGCACCGTAAAATATGCAGCAGAAACCCTTGCGCATACCGGCTTTTTCAAGGCGGGTCTGAACCTGGCTGAAACGCTCGGCCGACAGGATTGACGTTAGTTCGGCTATCTGACCGGCCTCAGCCGAATTGTATATCAGGCGCTTTTCAGCGAGACTTGCGGCCATAACCAATCCTTTGTCGGACTTGGCGAATGCTTGCAGATTGAGTTCGCCAAGAAGATCTTGCTTGGCTGAATCGGTGAGTTTGAATGCGTCCGTACGTGCCATGCCGTCTTCATTCACATTCTCGATAAGTTTCTTCTCGAACAGATCAGAAGAGCGTGAGCGAAATTCGCGGCGCACCCACGAAGGGATCTCGCGGAGGTCATAGAGTTCCTCTATATCGTGAAAGCCGATATTGTCATCGTCATCTCTCACGAACAGATGTGCCATGAATAGAAACAGCATCCTGTCTTCGCCTTCAAGGTCCAAGCGGGCCAGATTACGGGCGAATGTAGTATCTTTTATCTCTTCGAGTATATCTGCGATAAGGTTACACAACTCACTGTATGTCAGCTCGCCGGCGCTCATCTCGGAAAGGTATTGATCAAATCGGTCGAAGAATTCCTGAGTGTCCATCACAGGTTCCTCTACATGCGTATAGGGTACGTTGGCGCGCAAAGCGGCAAGTACGGGAGCAGGTACACGGTAGCTGAGTGAATCGCGGCCGCGCGATGCCCTTATGTAACGACACTGTTCGAGAATATCTATATCATCAGCCAGACGGAGAAACTTAGTGGTGCGGCATCCGGTATATTTAGCCATTTCCGACATCATGATACGACGATCCTCGCTGCGGTCAACAAACATAGCCAGAAGAACCACCTGCATAGATGTGAGTCCGAGTTTGCGCGAAGCATAGCGGATACACGATGAAGCCTTGGTGAAAAAGTCGTCATCAAGGTTGGAGTTTTCCGCCAATTCCACGATGTGTTCGAAGGCCTCAAGAATGCTTTTCACACGAATGGTCTGTGTCTTGTCCTTAATGTTTTCGCTTTTGTCCTGCTTTGAAATGTTGAGCTTTCTCATAGTTTGAAACGCATTAAATTATTGTATTGCAAAATTACTCCCATGCTGTATCATTTACCGATACACCTTGAAAAAAATTTACTAAGTAAGTTTCAGAAATTAGTTTATATATAAGATTCGTGATTGATAATGATAAGATTTCAATTTAGGAGCATGGAGTTATGGGGTTCCATAATGACGTGTGAGTAAGTTGAAAGATTGCATTATCAAGCCGAAGATTGATATAAACTAATTCTTGAAACTTACTTATTTACAATTGTCCGCTGAATGTCTTCACGGGATTGCCACGCTCCAGCGAGTCATGTGCACTCCACTGTCGGGAGCGTGAAGCTGCCTCGCGAGAGGTATTGAGTTCACGGAGCTTCAGCATAAGGCGCTCGCGCGCTGTCTCACGGTTGCGTAGCTGTGAGCGCTCGTCGCTACACTTCACCCACAACCCCGTAGGTGTATGCACGGCCCTCACGGCTGTCTCTACCTTGTTGACGTTCTGACCGCCTTTGCCTCCCGAGCGTGAAGTCTCATATATAATATCTGATTCATTCACAGCAGGGAGGGCAACTTCATCAAAGCTGCTGATGCCTACATACCAGTTGCTCCGCTTGTGATTAGGGCGGTAAGGATTGCGGGTCGACCGCCACAATACCGTACCGTCCCACTGACGGATCAGCACATACGCCTCATCGCAGTCGGTCACAAATGTGATTGACATAAAGCAGTCGGGGGCCTGATGATGGGGCTCGCATGTCACCATCGTAAGAGACGGCACCGCCTTTAGCAATTCGCGGGCTACAAGTGTGACAGCACGTGCGCATTCCACCGGACCTCGCCCGGCTGTGATCTGAATATACTTTTTCATTCTCCTGAGTGCTTGATGTTGATTAATGGTCTGACTATCGACTGCACATTGACCGTAGGCTCAATCAGCCGCAGAATTTCTTCAGCCGGCTTGTAAGCCATAGGCGACTCGTCGAGCGTGCCCGAATCGACCGATGTGGAATATATGCCCTGCATGGAGGCCAGATATTCATCCATCGATAGATTCTTGCGTGCCTGCGCCCTGCTCATGATCCGTCCGGCCCCATGAGGCGCGGTCCGGAGCCACTGTGGATTGCCTTTACCCGTGCATATCGCTATGCCGTCACGCATGTTGAGCGGAATAGCGAGCCTCACCCCTTCCGAGGCATCCACGGCCCCCTTGCGGAGCACGGGTACTTCATCGGCGAAAGATATGTAGTTATGAGTGGTGAATATTGACTCGCTACATTTCGCCTTGCACAACTTACGCAGTATTGCAAATACGCGGTCGCGGATAATATGGTGATTGTAGAGAGCGTAGGCTCGGGCTATCACCATATCCGACAGATACCCTTGTAGAGCATCGCCCCAAAGATAACCCACGAGCTTAGCGCGTCGGGGATTTTGCGCAACGCCATGCCAGTATGACGCCACTTTGACTCCGAGATTACGCGAGCCGCAGTGTATGGTGAGCCATCCGCTGCCGTCGGCAGTGTCCTCGCCATATTCTATGAAATGATTTCCTCCGCCGAGCGTGCCTATACTCTTGTAGAAAACCCCTTCCTGCAACTTTATCCGTCGGCAGAAGTCGGAAATGAAGCGGGCATCGATACGAGGCAGCTCCGCCACGAGATTGGGAGCAGCCGATCGCGCCTGCATGTAGCGCGAGTTGATGAATCGAAACATTTCCTTTTCATTCAAAGAATTTTTCATACATATATCTGTACCCATAGGTATTGCTTCGCGGATTCGATGGTCGAGCAGGGCGAAATCATTGCCGGATAACGGCGAAGAAAGTCGATGCATCGAGATAGTGCATCCTATGTCGCCACCCACATGGTCGGGATTCACATATTCCCCGACAGGATACGCAGTGCCGACATTGCATCCGTTGCCTGAATGTACATCAGGCATCTGCACTACCGGGATACCCGCCATACCCTCCTGATTGCAAAGCTCCTTTATCCATTTCACAGCCTCCTCTTCTATATTATCTGTAAAAATTAATGCTTCGGTAGATTTTCCTTTGATGATCATAGATTAAGAATTTTGATGCAAAATTACGCGGGCGGTGCGCAACTGATTTGCGCACCGGAGAATATTTTCATATTTTTGCAAAAAAATTTCAATCATGCCTCTTAATCGCTCCACTCTGATACGCATCTCCACTATCGACCGCTGTCTTCAGAACCGATACCGCCGCTGGACCATCAATGATCTTATCGACGCATGTACGGATGCGCTGGCCGAATACGAAGGCCGCAGCAATCCGGTGAGCCGACGCACGTTTCAAAACGATCTGGCTCTGATGCGCAGCGACCGTCTGGGTTATAACGCGCCCATCGTAGTACGCGATAACAAATATTACGAATACGACGATCCTGATTACAGTATCACCCATCTGCCCCTCAACGACGAGGGTCTCGACGCGCTCAACTCGGCTCTCGACATCTTGCGCCAGCTCCAGGGCTTCCCGCAGTTGGCATCGTCAATCGATACCATCAGCAAGCTCAACGAACAGATTTCACGTCACACCGGCACCTCGGCTCCGGCCATGGATATGGAGCACGTGCCCGGCTATCGAGGAGCTGAATACATCGGTACGCTTTACGATGCGGTGCGCAAGCAGCAGACACTGATCATAGAGTACCGCTCGTTCAAGGCGCGCACTGCCGACAAGATCACCGTATATCCTTACTTGCTTAAGGAATACCGCAACCGCTGGTTTCTTATATGTGAGAAAGCCTCTAATCATACACCACAGGTCAATATCTTCGCTCTTGACCGCATTCACTCCGTTGAAGTAGACACGACGCATCCGTTTAAGGCATGTGTGGCTTTCGATCCGGCTCACTTTTTTGATGATACCATAGGTGTATCGAAAAATATTCATGACCGTGCGCGTAGGGTTGTGATAAAAATCGATAGTGATCAGGCTCCCTACGTAGAGTCTAAGCCGTTTCATCGCTCTCAAAAGGTGGAGCAGCGTTTCGGCGACGGTAGTATTCAGATATCAATGAAAGTGGTGCTCAACAATGAACTCGAACGACTGATACTCGGATTCGGCGGACATGTGGAAGTGACAGCTCCCCCCATTCTGCGTGAACGCATGGCCCGTCACGTGAATATAGCCGCGTCGCATTACCGCAACGTTACCGACAGTGACAGCCGTTAATCGGACATGCACTCAAAAAAACGCCGTCTCCGGCCTAATGATGCCGAAGACGGTAACTTTCTGCATTTTTTTGTGTGTATTATAGTATTAGCTGTAAGAATTACCTTTGTCAGTAATCGACATACCCGAGCCGGAATTCAAAAACCTTCTGACGGGCGGTCGAAATCTCTGTCACGATGCAAAATTATCTTTCAGGTGTATCATTTTTCAGTACACTATGAAAATTTTTATGCTGTATCGGAAAATAATACATCTATGCTTTACTTTTGCAGCATGAAGATACTTAAACCATTAATAATATAACCGTTATGAATAGTACACCATTCAGAGTGATTGGCTTCGGTAAGGAAGGCGAAGCTGCTGTAAATGAAATCATTGCAAAAAATCTTGATTACACTAAAGCCGAAGTTGCGGGTATGAATGATACAGTCGTACCTCACGAAGGTGACAAGATGGCGATACTGTTAGCCGGTAATTCCTGCAAAGGTTTCGTCGATACTGCCCGAGCTTTCCGCAAGGCAGGACTGCTCACTCTTGCAGCTGTGACGGACGTCACCGGCATAAGCCCTGATCTCGCAGACTCACTCACAACCGTGCCAGCCGAAAAACTTGCAGAAGTAACGGAAATCATACTTTATCCATTTTCTCACAGTGGAGCCATTCATATCGGATTCTTCGACTTGGACTCTTCGATGAAAGCGACAAAAAATTTCGTCACCTCCCGCGCTGTGGCGGAAGGCGACGAACGTATCAAAAAAGCTATCGAAAGTACAGTCTGCAATATCGGGCACGACAATATTGAGTCAGCCGATCATATCATCATGCTCTTATCGCATAATCCCGGCTCGTCAAATCCGATAAAAATGGGAGAAATCATTGCTATAACAGATTTCACCGCGTCACTCCCGGATACTGTCGATCTTATATGGGGAAATTATTTTGATCACAGTATGCCTGACGATGCTGTCGGCGTCATGATGATAGCTTCAGGATTTAAATAATGTGGTAACATGACAGACGTCACTGCTCCTCTTCAAGTATCTCGCCGGGAGTAAGTATCTCAAGGGCGCGTGTACCTCGGCGTGTACCGGTCAGGTAAGCTATGCGGTCGCCCGCCGATATATGACCCTCATCTACAATGGTACGTATAGCGTCGACCGAATAGCGTGGAGTGACGTCGCCGGGTTGCGGGAAATAATATCCCGCCACTCCGTAGCTGAGGGCAAGCCATCGTCTTACATTTATATTATGACATATGGCAAATGTAGGGTTATTGCCGCGGAATGAAGCTATGAAGCGAGCGGATGTGCCCTGAAAAGCATCGGTAAAAATAGCTTTTGTACCTACACGTATCTCCGACATTACGGCCTGGCGGGCAAGGAAAGAGGTGACATCGGCATCGGTCATCAGCGGAACTTCGATTTTCGACCGCAGCGACGACTCTACTTCGCGTGCCACACTGGTCATGGTGCGCACAGCCTCGACCGGATATTTGCCATAGGCGGTCTCTCCGGAAAGCATCATGGCATCGGCACGCTGCGCCACAGCGTTTGCCACATCGGAAATCTCGGCTCGTGTGGGACGCGGATGCTCTATCATGGTGTGGAGCATCTGCGTGGCCACTATCACAGGCTTATGAGCGGCAATACACTTATTGATCAGCATCACCTGAATACCGGGGATTCGCTCGGCCGGCACTTCTATACCAAGGTCACCGCGGGCCACCATTATACCGTAGGAGGCTGCGAGAATTTCGTCGAAATTGTCTATACCCTCCTGATTCTCAATCTTTGATATGATTTTTATGCGCGAGTCATGTCCGTCGAGTATTTCCTGGACTTCGGCCACGTCGGCTGCCGAGCGCACAAACGAGTGGGCTATAAAATCCACTCCCAACTCTACGGCATAACCGATATTGCGCTTGTCGCGCTCTGTTACGGCAGGAAGATCAATACTTACGCCGGGGAGATTGACACTCTTACGTGAGCCGAGGCGTCCGTCGTTTTCTGCCACCACCGTCACGGCATCGTCTGTCACCTCGGTGACGAGAAACTCAAGTTCGCCGTCGTCTATCAGCATTCGGTCGCCTACCTTAAGCACTTGGGCTATATTTTTATAATTAAGGTTTATCTCCGCAGAGGTGGTGACACCATCAGGATTTCCATACACCTTGACCACATCACCGGAAGTGTATACTACCGGTTCACCTGTAGCGGTGACTGTAGTACGGATCTCCGGGCCTTTGGTATCCATCATTATGGCGAGCGCCGGGTCGGCGGCGCGTGTATTATCGACAATCTT
The DNA here is from genome assembly GCA_014802325.1 of Bacteroides sp. GTDB lineage: Bacteria > Bacteroidota > Bacteroidia > Bacteroidales > Muribaculaceae > Duncaniella. The sequence continues at coordinate 37,623 of JAAVCK010000026.1, read as the reverse complement.
TTTGAAGCCCTCGTATTCAAGGTGGGCTGAATTCATACGCACTACATTTACCCCTGCTTCGGCAAGGGATTTTATAAACTCGATGTCGCATCGTCTATCTGACACCGTGGCTACAATCTTGGTAAATTTCTGCATAAATCTGTGGTTTCAGGATTGACAACCTTGTCGTTCCAATAATTTAACAATTCAAAAATTCATAATGTTGAGAACAAGCCGGGCAATAAATCTGTTTAGCGGATATGAAACCTTCTGAATTACTCGACTTGACCGGCATGGTGGCACTCGTCACCGGTGCCGGCGATGGTATCGGCGCCGGATGTGCCGAAATCCTGGCGGCGGCCGGGGCAAAAGTGGTGGTCAGCAACCGCACTCTTGCCAAGGCTGAGGATATTGCTGCCAAAATCAATTCCGACGGCGGTGAGGCTGTGGCTTGTGCATGCAATGTGCTCGATGACACTGACCTCGTAGCCGTGGTCGACTTCACCCTCAAGACCTACGGCAAAATCAACATACTTGTCAACAATGCCGGAGGTGGCGGCGGGGGGACGGAGAGTCCGTTCAGCATTGACCGTGCCTACGTGGAGCGCATCTATTCGATGAATGTGTTCGCTCCGTGGCGCCTGTGTCAGCTCTGCACTCCTCACATGCAGGAGGCCGGCTACGGCAGCATAGTCAATATATCGTCGATGAGCAGTATCAACCACAGCCCGGGCATTGCCATCTATGCCTCTACCAAAGCCGCGCTCAACCACATGTCGGCCAATCTGGCTCACGACTTCGGCCCGATGGGCATACGTATCAACTGCGTGGGACCCGGCGCTACCCGTACTCATGCTCTCGCAGGTGTGATGACACCGGAGATTGAGGCCCGGATGCTGGCCCACACTCCCATTCACCGGCTCGGCGAGGTCTCCGACATAGCTCAGGCTGTACTTTTCCTCGCATCGCCTATGGCTGCATGGATTTCCGGACAGACTCTGATGGTGAACGGCGGTGGTGTGCAAACTCTCGACTGAACGCACCTTACGGACAGCTGATATGGTAGTCCCACACCGATCCGTCGTCGGGTCCGGTAGTCACTATCACTGTTATTACACTTCCGCCGCTGAACGGGATAGAGGCTCTGCGGGTGCCGTCGGTGACTACCATACCTGAAGTCCAGATGAGCTTTCCCTCGTATGATTCACCCGGCTCGTGATTATACACGTCGATGCGGTCGCTCTGAGTCGATCCGGTATCATAAGATATGGTAAACTCACCCTTATCGACTCCCATGTTATACGACATAGGAGCAGACACGGTGCCGGCTTTCACATCCTTTTGTCCGGCACTGCTTGCGTCGCACGGCGGCAGCGACGGCGTCATAGGTATATTGCGTTGCGACGGGTTGGCCTTGACAAGCTCGGCCACGCCGATGTGGCTGATTGTATAATCGTTGTCCTCATATCCGGTCTTAGCCGCCACGATGGATATCTCGGTATCCACCGGTACGTCTTTCACTGTAAATACACCCGATCCGCTCGTGCGCGGTTTATACTCATTGCCGTCCGAGTCGGTGATCAGTAGTATGCACTCGGGTACGAGTGCAGTCGATCCAGCTTTAACCGTGCGGAAAGTAATATCGGTGACTCGCGCCTTCATCTTAATCTTTTCGGCGCGTCTGAACGATGGAATCTCAGTGTGTTTCGACTCGTAGCGGGGTTCGCAGCGCGAGTCAATGACAATATTATCGCCTTCGAGGGCACGGAAAGTGAAAACTCCGTCGCGATTGCTCGGCTCATCATACTCATAGACCCTGCCGTCAAGCGATATTACCTTAATATGATTCATCACTCCGGCTATGGGCTTTCCGCTGGCCGAATCTATGTTGACAAACGACTGAGTGCTCGCGAGAGGACGGAGATATATTATGCGCCGGTCGTCAGGACGGCTGATAAACTCGGCTACCGTGCAGACAGGCGTATACATGCTGTCGGCATAATTCTGCTTTGATGCTCTCAGTTCGAGCAACGCACCTATAAATACGTCGCCGTAAGCTCCGCGCCCCTTGCCATCGACATTGGTTGACACCGGACCGTGACATATCACATTTTCGCGGTTTTTCAATATGATTTCCACCCGTGCGTCAGGTATAGGACGCCGAGTGTAGAGATTATGCACGAAATATACGAAGCTCTCCTTGACAGGTGTCAGCTGTATGGTTGCCGCCTCACGGTCAGTCAGAGCGGAGGCGACGTCGATTTTCACATCCGTAGTGTCACGATAGGCGTAACATGCCGCACGATCTACCCGAAGCATGCCGCATCGGGGCACTCCGGTGATAGTGCAGTTACCGGCAGCATCGGTCACCACCGAGTCGCGACGCTCTTCCACGCCCCGTACTAATCTGTACTCTACGGTAGCACCCGACACCGGGTCAGCATTCTCCCGGTCAGTTACATTAATCACAATATCGGTCAGAGCCGGAACGAGCCGGAGTGTCTGATTTCGGGTGAAATGAAAGAGTGATTTCTCCGGGGCATCAGGCAGGCCGAAGCATGAATCGGAAATATCATAGGCAGCCTCGCTCATGCAGTAAAATATATAACTGAACACGCTGCATGGCAGGCCGCTGAACACGGCTGTACCGGTTGAGTCGGGTCGAGCGGTGCGATGTTGAGCCTCATCAGTCAGGAATTTACCGTCGCTGAAAAGATAGTGCGCGGTATAATCAATCACCACAGAGTCAGGCACTACGGCTGCGCCCGAGTTCGCATCTATCGTATGAACGGTGATAGTCCGCTCGCATTTCACAAAAAGCAGCAGAGGCAATAACAACAGCAACCACCATAACCATCGGTAGCTACGCCGGCGCAACTGAAATACGTACTCATCCTGCCCGGGCTCGATAGTGAAACCCTTTTTATAGTCTATTTCTTTGTGAGTATTCATATCATCGATGAATATCTGATTAGTTTATCAGCGGCAAAGTTAAAAACAAATCGCCACACAACCTAAAATATTGAATATAAAACCGTCGGACCAATAATTTATCTACGCATGTAAAAGTTACTTTGAGAAAAAAATATTATCTTTGCAAGGCCATCTGCGTATATAGTATTTATAAATAGGTGGTGAACTGACATATACGCCTTGTCAACAGTACGATAACCTACAACACATACAGTCAGTTGCTCAGGCAGTTACCTCTTGTATCCGACATCAGCATCCGGTTATAGGAGGGAGTTAGAGAATTGTCCGGACGTAAGTCAGTTCCTTTTTTCATCACATGCATTCGCCTATACCATGACTTTGGCTGAAGCCATAGACCTTACAATAAAATCCAAACGCGAGCAACGCCGCGACGCTGCATTGCGCAAGCTCGAATTTGCCCGCAAATGTGTCGACGCCTACTGCGGCGCCGCCTCTGTATCGCTCAGCGATATAGACGAATCATGGGTAGAATCATTCTCTCAATGGCTCATATCCACCCGCGGATTAAGCCCCAACAGCAGGGCTACCTATCTCCGGGCCATCTATTCAGCCTTGCGCTTTGTCGCCAGGCAAGGCGAGAACGTAGATCTTGCTGCTATCCCTGTAGGTCTTCGCACCAATTCACCGGCGCTATCCGCTCCCTCCCCCGCAACCGTGACCGTCCGTAAGGCCGACGACAAGCCACATTGGTTTGCCATGAAGTGTCGCGCTACAGATAGTGAGGAGATGGCTCATCGCATAGCCGATGAATTTCCCGATGTTGAAGTCTTCCGCACCGACGTGGAGCGGATTGTCGACACACCTTCGGGCAAACACAGGCGCATGATAGAGTTGCTCAAAGACATCATGTTTTTCCGAACTACGTTACAGATATGCCAACGCATGAAAAGCGCATATCATAGTGTAGCTTACATATTCGACTATCCGTCAGAGGGGAGCCGCAAGATGGCGGTCGTATCGGATATGGATATGAAAATGTTTATGTATTTCAATGACATAGCACCCGAGCGCATACTCCTCTATTTCCCCGACGAAGCCATGCGCACTACTATTTCGGCAGGCACGCCAGTGACCATCACCGACGGGCGCTTCCGTGGTGCGACAGGTACGGTGATATCCGGCGACACCTCCACTCCCCTCGAAGCCACGGTGGCAGTGAGTTTTCCGCTCTTAGGCATCGCAGCCAGCGCACCGATACCATGGCGCTTTCTTCAGGCGCAAAATTGATATTACTCTATTCAGATATGACTTCCACCAAAGAGCCGGTAATAAAAATTCTTGTAGCATGCCATAAAGAAGACCCGGCTATCAGGCACGACAATATATACACCCCCATTCAGGTGGGCAAGACATTGCATCCCGACCTTGACCTCGGATTTATTACCGACAGCACGGGCGACAATATCTCTGAAAAAAACGCATCATATTGCGAGCTCACCGCTCTGTATTGGGCTTGGAAAAATCTTAAAGATGTCGACTACATCGGCTTGGCTCATTACCGCAGGTATTTTGATCTCTCCACGAATGAATACGCTGAGATCATCACTACTGACAATACTTCTTATGACCCGGCCGAAGATCAAAGAGTGATTGCCTCTCTGGTCAAGCGATACGACATAATCACTCCCCGCCCTAACATATATCCTTACAACGTGGCTACGGAATATTCAGTGGCCCATATCAGCGAGGATATGAGATGCGTGCAGGATGTCATAAGAAAAAATTTCCCTGAGTATTACGACGCTTTCATAAAGGCTATATATCTGTCCAACTCGTCGTCGCCCTACAACATGTTTATAACCCGATGGGATATCTTCGACGAATATTGCAGGTTTTTGTTTGGAGTGCTCGCCGAGGCTGAAAAAAATATATCTGTCGAACATTACAGTCCGTATCAGAAACGTATCTACGGATTTCTTGCCGAGCGACTGTGGAACGTGTTTCTCGCGAAAAAGTCCGATAGCGACCTCCGCATAAAATATATGCCCGTGAGATTTATCACCGATAATTTCAAAAAACATCCCACGGTAAGATACATGATAACAAAAATCCGTTACAATCTCTCATTCTTCTTGGGCAGACCCCGAAAGTTGAACCCGTGAACCCGTCCTGACTCACACGCATACCTTTGATGGAAAAGATAATCTTTTACAGCGATGCCTCAAATGTAGGCGGCCATGAATTAATGGCCGTGCAGATGTATCGCGCCATCAAAGATCGTTTTGACGTGACGTTTATCATATCGGCGTCCAACAGCCGCTTTCAGGAAATATTGACAGACGCAGGCTGCAAATTCCTTACCGTAGACTATTGCTGTCACCGCCTTGATATACTGAAAAGTTTCTTCAATACATCGGATGTCGCCAAGTTGTCCGAATTGATTCGCTCTCTGTCGCCTGATCTGGTAGTCTGTCTGCAAGGCAACATCGAAATTTCATTTGCCGGCATTAAGGCGGCAAAGAAGGCCGGAATAGCCGTATGGTCATACATTCCGCTATGCCAGCCGCTTAAACGTGTTTCTTCAAATAGGCTGACCGGGGTTGTGAAAGATCAGTTACGAAAAGTTCTTTATAGCAAGCCCGACGGATTCGTAACTATTTCAGACACTCAGGCTGATTATCTGAAACTATCCGGCAGCAAGAAACGAGTGATAGTACTCCGCAATTATATCGATACTTCTCGACTGGTCAAAAAAGACCTACTCGCCGCCAAGACAGCATTGGGACTGAATCCTGCCCGAAAGGTAGTCGGGTATGTGGGTCGACTTGAGGCTCACCACAAAGGCCTTGACAGGTATATCGAATTCCTGACAAAGAGCAGCCGCAATTATCCCGACATCACATTCCTTTTTATCGGCGACGGCCCGCTGAAAAATCAGATCAAAAAATTAGCTGCTGACAATGATAATATCCTTCTGCATGATTGGACTCAGGATCTTTCAGCGGTCTATGCAGCCATCGACGTTCTGATCATGCCCTCAAGATTTGAAGGGGTTTCGCTGACCATGCTTGAAGGCGCATATTTCGGCCTTCCGATTATAGCCAACAGTATTCCTGAATTTAAGGAATTTATTCCCGAATCAAATCTGTTTGAAATACACAAAGATTCTGAATTTTCAAGAATCCTGAATAAGTGCGTCGCCGGTGACCTGTCTACGATAGAGTTCGACCCGGCATATTCGGACTTCGATAAATTTCGCACAAATGCAATCCGAACTTTTGAAACCATATTGAGCAAATGATACTTGTACGCAGAATAAAAAATACCGACCTGATCGAATGGCTGGTTGTGTTTGGTATCTATTGCAACTTTTATGTAGAGTTCTGCTGTATGCTCTGTGCCATAGCGCTGTCGATCAAAAATAATGATTACCGGACAGCCGTAGGCAAAAAGCAGGTACTTCTGCTCTCGTATATATTCCTATATTCCTCGGTAAGCATATTTTTCTACAGTTATGCTTATTCAAAATTCATTCAACAGTTTGTATTACTCTCAGCGTTTATATTCGGGTATAATATACTATTTAATCGGCTGAAATATCACCTTGATTCGCTATTGGGAAAATATCTGACGATCACATTTTGCGTAGCATCGTTAGGTCTGGTGCAATTCGTGATTTACTACTTTACCGGACACAACATCCTTCAATTCGTCTACCATAGCGACGCAGACGAGGTATTTCCTCGCATAATCCGCATAACTTCCATACTCGACGAAGCCGGATACCTCAGCATCCTATTGACTCCGGCTGTGATATATGCCATAATTACCAAGCAGGTATTCGTGAAGCGATACTTAGCTATCGAACTATGTTTTATCCTCACATTCGGAGCAGTATCTTATCTCGTCATAATCCTTGCTATAATGTTTCTGATATTCAGATCGTTTGCCAAAACTAAACTGATAATCACGGCCGGGGCGGTTTTACTGGTAACATTTATAGCCTACCAGACAGCATCCGAGTATAATTCATCTCACAAAACCAAAACCGGAGTGATAAAACGTTTTGAGGATACTTTTCAGGGATTCATGGAATTGGAGCCTAACAACTTTGAGGTGCTCAACATGTCGTCATACGCATTTCTGACCAATATCTGGGTAGCCATCCATGCCCCGAACCGAATATCGGGTACGGGTCTGGGCACGCATGAGCAGAACTATACATCTACCTATAAGTCCTCTCATGTATATTACGGGACCAACAGTACCGACGGATATTCGTTTTTCAACCGTGCTTTCTCGGAGTTCGGTATAGTCGGGTGCGTACTCGTACTTATGTTTCTCTTCAAGAATTATAACCGATACAATGTGCTGAATATCATGTGTCTGTCAATACTATTTTCTTTCCTCCTCAAGGGCGGACACTACGTGAGATACGGATTCATATTCTGGTGCTATCTTTACTATTATTCAGGCCGGTCCAAGTGTGCTGAGCACCCGGAAAAAATTTCCTGACATAATGATCATCCTGGATAATATCATATTTTCACTTCAGAGAGCGGGCGGTATATCGGTGTTCTGGCAGCAACTGATTTCCTACCTGCTCAGTACATATGACGATGTCAGATACATAGAGCATCCGTCGGCATCCGATAATATATTCAGAAAAGAACTTGCCTTACCCTCTTCACGTATTATCACCAGGCCGCTATACCACAAACTGATAAGCCAGTTTCTGCATCCTAAAGTCAGCAGTAAAGAAAAATTTATATTTCATTCATCATTTTTCAGGACGTGTCGCAACCCGAAAGCTATCAACGTCACCACCGTGCATGACTTTATATATCAGCAGTCGAGCAAAATGTCGTTAAGGCAACGCATACGTACCGGTCTGAACACCCGCGCCATCACCGAGAGCGACGCCGTGGTATGTGTGAGCGAGAATACTAAACATGACTTGCTCACCTATGTTCCGCAGGTGAATCCTGATATAGTACACGTAATCCACAACGGCGTTGCCGACAGCTTCCGCAAACTCGATCACACGCCATATCCGGAGCTGGCCGATCATATCCTCTACGTGGGAGGCCGGCAGAGCTATAAAAATTTCTCATTTCTTTTAGAGTGTATACGTGACACCCGGTTCAGCCTGATAATATGTGGGTCGGCCCTGACCGACGATGAAATCAGCAGGCTCAACCGAGAAATTCCGGGTAGATACCGATGCGTGACATATCCCACCAACGACGAACTCAATATGATATACAATTCAGTGTTTGCATTGGCGTATCCGTCGTCATACGAAGGGTTCGGTATACCCGTCATCGAGGCTCAGCGGTGCGGATGCCCTGTGATAGCCCTCAATGCCTCATCTATTCCTGAAATAATCGGCGACAAGACACTTCTGATGAATAATCTGTCGCAGCAGGAATTTTCAGACAAAATCGATATTCTACTGAACAATAGTCTGAAATCCGACGTCGTTTCTAAAGGACTGGACAACAGCAAGCGATTCTCATGGGAAAGAATGGCCCGCGAATATGTAAATCTTTATGACACACTGCTTGTCAAATAGTCAGAATAATTCTCAAACCATATACATCTATTATGACAATATCCATTATCACCGCGACACGCAACAGCGGCAAGACCGTCAAGGATACTTTCGAAAGTGTGCTTGCGCAGTCGTATGACGACTATGAATATATCGTGGTCGACGGTGCAAGCGAGGATAATACGCTCGACATAGTGCGCGCCTATGAACCGCGGTTCAACGGTCGCATGAAGTGGATATCCGAACCCGACGATGGCATCTATCATGCCATGAACAAGGGTATCAGCATGGCCACCGGCGATGTGATAGGCATATTGAATTCCGACGATTTCTATTCATCGACAGATATTCTCGCCACTGTGGCGCGGGAGATTGCCGACGTTGACGCCGTCTATGGCGATATTCACTACGTTTTGCCAAATGATCTTTCCAAACCTGTGCGCGTATACAGCTCCAAATCTTTCAGCCGATGGATGATGCGCTTCGGATTCATGCCTGCTCACCCGTCGTTCTACTGCTGGCGCAGAATCTATGATGATTTCGGACTTTATGACCAGTCGTTTGAAGTGGCATCTGACTTTGAATTCCTCCTGCGTGCCATATTTCTCCATAATATATCCACTCGGTATCTGCCCATCGATTTTGTCACGATGCGCAAGGGTGGTGCGTCTACTTCAGGATTCAGCAGCCATAAGCGCATACTGAAAGATCACCTCAGGGCTTACAAGAAAAATGGCGTCTCTTCGTCGATTTTCCATGAAGCTTTCAGGTATTTCTATAAATTCTGCGAGGTGAATCTGTTCAGGCTGAGACAGAAACTACGAAAATCGGGCCGATAAAACTTCGGATAGATAGACACATCGACAAATATTCCGCCCCCGCAAGTGACCTTCCGGTACTCTTGCGGGGGCGGCTGATTGAAGTGCTACAAGTATCGTTTTTATTTCTTGGTGGCGGCTACATATTCGTCGTGATATGATTCGAGTATCTTGCGCACGGCTTTGCCTATCACCACGTAGTCATCTTTGGTGAGGTTGGCCAGCGAAGCGCGCACACTCCAGTCAGGACCTGCGAATCCGCTGCCGTTGAGGAGCACTACCGAGGTCTCGCGCGCAAGTCTGAGCACCACATCGAGCGGCTGATAAGTATCGGCAAGCCACTTACAGAAGTCATCGCCATAAAACTTCTTACCCCATACCATAATGTCGATTTCAGAGTAGTATCCCACTCTATCCTCGTCGGGCTGGAGGGTAAATCCGGCGGCATCCCACAGAGCATCGAGGCGGCCATGTATCATGGACTGCATCTTCTGCTTATAGGCATCCTCTTTGTCAAGCAGGCAGAAAAGAGCGAACAGTGCCATCTGAACCTGCTGAGGAGTGGACAGTCCGGCCGTATGGTTGAGTGCTACAGCGCGTGAGTCGGCCACGAGTCGGTCGATAAACGATATATCCTCAGGATCAGGTGTAAGCGAACGGTAACGGTTGTAAAGATCCTTACGCTGGATTTCAGGAAGTTCGGTTATCAGTCGGTCATAGATATTATCCTTGGCAAGACCTATCACAGCCAGTCGCCATCCGGTGGCTCCGAAATATTTCGAGAATGAATATACACAGAGGGTATTGGCCGGAAGTTCATACATAAGCGAGCGGAAATCCTTGGCAAAAGTTCCATATACATCATCGCTCACTATCATGAGGTTGGGATTATCGTTCTTTACGATTTCCACTATCCGGTCCATGCAATGCTGCGACAGCTTGTAGGACGGCGGATTTGACGGATTGACAAGACAGAGCAACTTCACCGAAGGATCGCGGAGCTTGTCAAGTTCCTCATCGGGATACTGCCATACGTGCAGCCCGTCGGCATCCATGAGCTTCGCTTCGATATTCACCACGTCAAACTCATATCTGTCCAGACCGGGTATCTCAAGATAAGGAGTGAAAATAGGCGTCATCAGCGCTATGCGGTCATGATTGTTCACCAGATGGTTGGCCTGCAGAGAGTCAAAGATATAACACATGGCTGCCGTGCCGCCTTCCGTAGCAAAGAGGTCATATTCACGTCCGAAGCCGGGGGCATTATTACCCATCTCTTTGGCCATATAGGCACGGATAATGTCCTGCGTATGCTCAAGTATGCGCACAGGCGTGGGATACTGGTCGCCGATAATAGCCTCGGCCCACTCATAGGCAAGGGCATCAGGCTCGATATCAAGAGTTTTTAAGCAATAGTCTATAGCGTCGGCAAGCATCGTGGCTCCGGGACGTGTGGAGTTGACCATGATAAAGTGCTTCAGGCGTTCCATCGCGCCATCGCTCTGAGGTATACCGGCTATACCGGGCACATCCTTAAATGTGCGTTCACATTCAGTAAGCGCCCACTGTCCGAGAAGGAAGAAAGCCTGTCGGGGCTCGGTAGCTATCCAGTCGGGATTGCCACGTCCGGCATTAAGAAACTGACGGGTTGACTTGCGGGCATCTTTCTTTGCCAGCTTGATCAGTTCATTTTTGATTTCAAACGGGCTCATCTTGGCGAGCTCACGTTCTTTACGGGAAGTTGTAGAGTTCATATCGGGGGAGTTTTTTGAAGTTGTTTACATTACGAATACCATCACGAGTCCGCACAGGATAAGCAACGTATTGCCGATAGCGTAGGTTATGGTGTAACCCATAGCCGGTACGGTAGACTGAAGTGAATCCTGAATTGCACCGAGGGCGGCGGTGGTGACGCGGCTTCCGGCCACGCAGCCGAGATTGATGGCAGGGTGAAACTTGAATACCTTATCGCCGAGCCATATACCAATAAGCAGAGGTACGGTGGTGGCTATGGCACCGGCAAGCAGAAGCTGCCATCCTACCTGAGCAAGACCTGCCACGAACGTCGGTCCTGCCGAAATACCTACCACGGCGATAAACATATTAAGACCTACGTTATTGAATATCCACACAGCTGGTTCGGGTATACGGCCGAAGGTGGGATGCTTGGATCGGAGCCAGCCGAGCACAAGACCTGCTATGAGCGCACCGCCACTCGTAGAGAGGCTGACAGGTATGCCGCCTAAATGGAGTGTAATGGCGCCGATGAGTGCACCTACGGCTATACCGAGACCGATAAATACCATGTCGGAGGCGGTGGTGGGTTTATCTGCATACCCTATATAAGCGGCTGCAGCGTTGACAGAGGCTGCAGGGCCGTTGAGTGTGAGCATATCGCCGCGTTCGAGACGTGTCTGAGCAAGCACGGGTATCTCCACGCCTCCACGCTTTATAGAGCTGATCATCACTCCGTGTGTGCCGGGCGAGCGACGGAAATCATCTACCGTAGTACCTACCACATGCTTCGAGTGAACCATCACAGGAATCTGCTCGACGGCAAATGAAAGAAGTGCGGCATCAGACACTTCCGGTCCGATCCATGACTCATCTTCTATGATAAATTCGCGTCGGCCGGAGAGCACCACGTCGTCGCCTTGCTTCACCACGTAGTCGGCAGCCGGCAGCGACACTATATCATTGCCCGAACGAACTCGCTCCACAAACAGGCGTCGGCCTTGTGATTGCATATACTCCTCTATTTCCGCCACCGTGTGACCAGGAGCAAAATATTCGTTTTCAGTCTTATAAGCACGATATACTACCGGGGCGTAAGCATTGACCATAGCGGGATCCGATGCTGCGGGATCCTGATTCATGCTTCGCTCAAGATCTTCGGTCTGCTGGCGCACTTTCTTAAGACCGCCGAGCATCATCGGGCCGAGCGAACCAAGTATCCACGCCGAACCGATTGTACCGAATATATAAGTCACCGCGTAAGCCACCGGGACCAGATTGGTCCACTCGGTCTTCTCAGCGTCCGAAACACCGAGAGTCTGAATCGTATCGTCGGCCACTCCTATCACAGCCGACACAGTCTGCGCGCCGGCAAACAGTCCGGCAGCTTCGCCGGCATTATAATGAAACAGCTTGGCTACCACGATAGTAGTGACGAGCACTATCGCACACATGACTACCGCAAACAACACTTGCTTAAGGCCTGAGCCACGAAGCGACGCAAAAAACTGCGGGCCAACGCTATAGCCTATCGCAAAGAGAAACAGCAGGAAGAAAACCTGCTTTAACGGACCGGGGACAGGTATATCAAGCTGTCCCATCAGCACCCCGACCAGGAGAACAGACGTAACCGTGCCGAGAGAAAAAGATTTGTACTTGAATCGGCCAATCCAGAATCCGATTCCGAGCGTGAGGAAGATCGCTATGGCAGGGTTGTCGCGCAACGTCTGCACAATCCAGTCGAGAATTTCCATAGTTGAACAGTGGGTGTGTTAATAATTTGTGTTGACATTATTATAACCCCCACCCTTCCCGAAAAGTTTCCTTAAGGATTGTTAATGCCGGAACCAATTCAGACGAATGGATATGAATATATACTACTTTCTTACGAGTAGAAACAGTTATTTCTTACGCAAGAAATACAACGACAGGATAAGCAGGAATGTGAGGAATTCGGAAGCCGGGATGGCGCACCACATTCCCCACGAGGGATATATGCGGCTGAGGATGAGGAAGAGGGGTACGAGGAATATCACTCCGCGCAGCAGCGTGTACACCAGTGCTTGCACTGCTTTTCCGGTGCTCTGATAGTAACCGATAAATGTGATATTGAGGCCGAAAAATATCGCAGCAAGCGCAAATACAGGTAGTCCGGCCACTGCTATCATCCCCGCCTCACATTCAGGCGAGATAAACATCGCAACTATAAAGCGAGCGCCCTGTGAAATAACCGCCCACGCTATCAAGCCGCACACTATGGCGGTAAATATGCTCACCTTTAGCGCTTCACTTACGCGTGAGTCGCTGCCTCTGCCAAAGTTGTAGCTTATAATCGGTTGAGCCGACTGCGCCACGGCATTGTTGATCATGAATATCAGCGGAAACAGATAGCAGGCTATCGAATAAGCGGCCACTCCGCTCTCGCCGAATGAGCGCATAAACACATAGTTGCCAGTATACATCATGACCGACATGGCTACTTCAGTGACGAAAGCCGACGAGCCTATGCGAGCCTGTGCGGCCACTTCACTGCCGAAGCGGCGGATGTGGCGGGTGAATCTGATGATATACGAGTATCTGAAATAAACCACTCCCATTATGCCGCCCACACAGCACGAAAGCGACGTGGCAAGTGCGGCACCGCGCACTCCCATGTCCATGGGAAATACCAGCCACCAGTCGAGCACAATGTTGATTACTGCCGGTATCACATTACACATCATGGCATATTTAGGCGAACCGTCGAGACGAATCACCATCATGCCTATGCTCTGCCACATGAGCGGTATCAGTCCGGGCAACAGATACAGCAGATAGCCGGTGGTGTGATAATCAAGTTGGGCCGAACTTCCGAGAGCCACCACAAGCGGAGTGGTAAATGCGTAGCCCGCCACCACAAGCACGGCAATAAGCGATGTAGAAAATAAGAATCCAGATGTGACTATCGAATTAGTGCGCGCGAAGTTCTTACCCGACAATGCTATTCCGGCCGATACTGACGAACCGATACCAAACATCAGACCTATTCCGGTGGTGACCATAAAGAGCGGAGCTATGATATTTACAGCAGCTATGCCGTCGGGGCCAACGCGCTGACCCACAAATACACCATCTATTATCGTAAGCAGGGCATTGAATATCATGCCCAGCAGCGTGGGGAAAAATATTTTGAAATACAGGCGGCTCACCCTGCCATTGCCGTAATCAAGACCTAATGACTCTTGTTTCATATAACTCTGAATATATAAAAAAATAAAGTCCGGAAAAGAGTCCGGGCGCACCCGACATCTTATCCGGCCTGATTAGTTGCGACTATCGACCCTCCGATGAGCGCTACAAAGTTACGACTTTTTTGTGAAATATCATACTAAAACGCCACGCCGCCGGCATCACTGCCGACGACGTGACTTACAGTATGATTCTGCTGTCAAAAAAATGGAAATGGAATGCTGACTCAGATCAGACCATCTCACCTACCTCCGGCGGTAGAACGGTCAGCGCTGGCATCGGTATTGACGAGTTTTTCGGCACCTCGTCTCTGACGTCCCCACTGGAAATTGTAGCTTATCTGAATATATGGCATCCGCATATCGAGTCGCATATGCTGCTCATTTCGATTCCATTTGCTGAGCGAACGCGAACCCTGATCATACTTGCCGAATGGCATAAGTATACCGGCCATGAATTGCCACGAGCGCCAGTTGTAGCTCAGATCAATCATGTTGACACTCTCACCCCACGAAATTTTCTCACCCCACAGGTCATGATCAGCGCTCATATACCGACCGCTGAGCACGAACCCCCAGTGGGTCACCTGAGCAGCCAGACTTCCGCTCCACGCGTTGTGGTGAAACAGATAGTCCGTACCACTCATGCGCTCAAGCCTGTACTGCAGATATCCGCTTACCGTGAACCATTCTGGCACGATTTCTATCTGAGGAGCAAGGAAGAATGAGAGATTACGCAGACCATGGCTATTTTCGTAGGTTGTGAGAAGTCGGTCTCCCTCCCAGCGCAGGAGCGGTGTGATGGCGTTGGGCGACGAGAAGGCGCGCACACCGAACGTGCCGCTCACACGCGGCAGATTAAATCCGTAACGCAAAGTCATCATATAGGAGTTGGCCGTCTTAAGATTCTGATTGCCCACCCGCCATTGAAATCCGTCGAGCTGCTGCGGTATGACATTAGTCTCGGCAAGAGTGGGTGTGGATTGCCACGAGGTGAAGTTAAGTCGGATGTTATGGTTCTGATCAGGCGAATAAGTAATGGTGGCCTGAGGTCGCGGACTCCACGTATGTGTACCTCTCCCCGACTCTGCGAATACGAAGTCATTATACTGCACCCCCATTCCGGCAGTGGCTGTCCATTTACCGAAGCGATGGAAGTACTCGGCAAACATGTAAACTTTATTTTGCCGCTGATGAAATACTGCCCCGTCGAGCGAAGCATATGCTGACCTGTTTCGGTTGGCCGTATAAGTAGCCCCGGCTGTTAAGCGTCCGTTTTGCCAGTTTTTTATGTAATCGGCTTCGATGGCGTAAGCCTGATTGCGGTCATGTATATCGGTATGGATATCATTGATATATGCACCCGCTCCGGGCAGCCGCTCAAGATAGTCGGAATATGTATTGCCGAAATAAAACGAGCTGCTGAAATTCATTATCAATGTCTGCCGGCGACTGAAATGCTGCTCAAGATATACAGACAGACTCGGCGTTGTACCCTTATCGCCGTGCGAGTCAGTAAGTAATATATCGTCAGATCCGTCGCTTAGCGAGAGCACGCCGTCATATAGGAAACGGTCATTGAGTTTATGAAACAATCCGAAGTCCACCACCAGCACCGTGGTATCAGGCTTGAGATAATTATACGAAGCCCAGGCACTGATCATCGAATTGTCCATCACACCGCCACGCGAGCTCTCTTCGCGGGTCAGTGAAGACCCGTCGGGGTAAGTGAATGTCTCCTCATAATCCCTGTGCGACTTCAATCGGTTGGTCATTTTATAGTGAGCGCCCGCCTCCCACTGCGACCGGCCGGAATTGAACTTCACATCGGCCACATAACGCCCCCAGGCCGTATTAAGAGCCGGGTGGCCACTTGCCATTAGCGAACCTCCGAGGGTCGGGTTGGACACGATGAAGTTGACCACATAGTTGGCCCCGCCGTAGCGCAAACCTGGATTATCTATCCACTCCACGCGCTTGATAGTCTCCGGAAGGAGGGCACGCACCTGATCAATCGTAGCCTCCCGCCCGTTGATTCTCACCTGTACCGACTGCCCCGACGCTTTAATCGAGCCTAAGGCATCGTCAACCGTGAGCGACGGTATCATCAGATTACCGAGAAGCTGCATGCCGTTGGCCGAATTGTCAGTGGCGCTCTTAGAGGGATAGTAAAGATCCATATCAGCCTTGCGTATAACTCTCGGAGCTTTTATCACCACTTCCTGAAGTGTCATATCTGTCAGCGAATCGGGTTCTTCTGTCTGAGCTGAAGCCACCGGGACAGCAAACATTATCAGAAAAATGAGCCATACCCACAATATCAAAAATTCTTTTCTCATACGTAAGTTTTTGGCAAAATTACTCAGCTCGGTGCCCTCACGCAATACCCAAAAGTAGACAATTAGCCGGGGGCAATGACTATGTCAGATAAGTTTATTGTTTGACGCACACATTATAGCTTCGGCAATATTCTTTACATCAAGCTTCTCGAATATACGCTGACGATATTTCTTGACCGAATCGGCCGACAGACAAATCTTATCGGCTATCTCGGCCATAGTATATCCCTGCATCGAGAGAGTGAGCACATCTTTCTCAGCCGGACTCAGGGTGGGCATGATACATTTTTTCCACCGCCGCGTGTCGATATTATATTCATAATACTCGGGCGAGCCGACGCGATGCATCTCCACATGTCCGGCCGAAGAGTGGCTTGATACCGACACCACACACAGAGCCAACCATACCTGACCGTCAGACGTAAGAGCCATCGGAGCAAGTTTATGTGTAACGAGCTGCCATTTCTCACCATTTTTCACATGAAAATCATAGCATATATACCACTTTTTTCTCTCCTCTATGGGTATATTACCATAAAACGAAAATCCGGCACGGTTAATTTCCAGTAGCATGGCTCTCTCATCGTCGGGCACATAATCGAGATAAAACTTGTAACCAATTTCTTTCATCCTGTCGGGTGTAAGATCACTCAGCAATATCTGATTAGGCGATACGTAGGAAAATTTTTGCTTGTAGTAGTCGATTATATATACGCTCTGATAAGTGGCGCGTGAAAACGCATCGGCTGCGCTAATAAAGTCGTCCACCCTCGAATAGTCAAGTTCTTCATCGAGTGTGATCCGATTGTCGGGTATAAAGAAATCCGATACTTTTTCGTCCATGGTCTTGCTGTGTCAACTCTATCTGTTCACTCTCATTAGACGTCGCAATCATCCGAAAGTTACATTATGCTCCAAGATTTATGACAAAAATAATCTGCAAGTCGCCTCACTATCGCCACAGGGCAGTCAGACAACTTGCAGAATACTTTCAATTATTGGAATGTAGGGAAAACTCCCTCACATACTTATTTTCACTTCTTGACGATACGCATGGCAGCGCCTCCTCCGGGAGCAAGAGGCTGAGCAAGAACTGTGGCAGGGGTGACAGTGACCTTGCGTATGCGGTAAGCCTGAGGATTGTCTTTCCAGTGAGCGCCGGGTGCATCCTCATAGATTGTGGCCTCATACGTAGCTCCGGCAGGGAGGAATGAGAAGTCGATGGTAGCAGTGCGTCCGTCATCGCCGGTGATGGCTCCTACATACCAGTCATCGGAATTTTTGTCGCGGCGAGCCACGGTGATATATCTGTTGGGCTCGGCTTCAAGATAGTGAGAGTCTGACCAGTCCACCGGTACATCTTTTATAAACTGAAATGCGTCGGCGAAACGCTCGTAATTTTCGGGCAGGTCACAGGCCATCTGGATAGGCGATGGCATCGTAAGATATAGCGCCAGCTGACGGGCAAGCGTAGTGCCGGCCTGCGAGTCCTTTCCTTCGCCATAGTAGCTCATGCGGGTTTCAAAAAGGCCGGGAGTATAATCCATCGGGCCGCCTTTCAGACGGGTAAAGGGAAGTATGCATGTATGTGAAGGCGGATTACCACCCATCGACTCAAATTCGCCTCCGCGCGCGCTCTCCTGTGCAAGCCAGTTGGGATAAGTGCGACACAGGCCCGTAGGACGCGGAGCTTCGTGGCTGTCGACCATTATCTGATACTCGGCTGCGCGCTCAGCCACACGGTTGACGTGATCCACCATCCACTGTGAGGTATGATGCTCGGAGCGTGGAATAATCGCACCTACGTATCCGGTCTTCACGGCATCGTAGTTGTTATCTTTCATAAACTTAAACGCACGGTCAAGCTGAAAATCATAGTCGGCCGCGTTGGCGGCAGTCTCGTGGTGCATGATAAGTTTCACACCTTTCTCGCGGGCATAGTCGCGGAGGAGCGGGAGGTCAAAATCAGGATAAGGCTTATCGAAGAGAAACTGTCGGTTTTTCCGATAGCTCGCCCAGTCTTCCCAGCCTTCATTCCATCCCTCTACAAGCACTCCGTCTATGCCGTGTTCGGCAGCGAAATCTATGTAGCGCTTCACATTCTCGGTATTTGCCGGGTGACGGCCGTTGGAAGGCAGCTTGCTGTAGTCGGTCACTCCCGGTTTGGCCAGCGGATCGTCAGAGTAAGCCCAGGTCTTGACATTGCCCGTAAACATTTCCCACCATACACCCACGAATTTCATAGGCTTGATCCACGATGTGTCTTCTATGGCAGTGGGTTCGTTGAGATTCATGATGAGCTGCGAAGCGAGTATGTCGCGAGCATCGTCGCTGATTATAAATGTGCGCCACGGTGTATTGAAAGGCATCTGAAGATAAGCACTCACTCCCAGACGGTCGGGCACGAGGTGAGTCTTGAATTTCAGATTGTCGGTATCCACGTCAAGCAGCATGGCAGGATAACCCACCAAAGCAGCCTCGTGGATATTTACATACACACTGTCAGGGGTCTTCATCAGCATCGGAGTCTGGATGTTTTTCCCTTCGGCACGCTGGGCTTCCGTGTGCTTGTGATATTTTTCGAGTGCTGCCGGAATATCGGTCAAGGCTGTTTCTGACCATATGTATTCGTCGGTATCATAATCGCCCGGTATGTAATACACTGTATTGTCGGAGGTGAGATTATATTCGGTAAGCTCGTCGCGCAGGGTGAGGTAATTGGAGCCTTTCTGCACAGGCAGTTCGTAGCGGAAACCCACTCCGTCGTCAAACACGCGGAAGCGCACCGTGAGCTCACGCTCGGGGTTTTCGCCACGGAGATTCACCGCAAGTTCGCGGAAATGATCGCGGACACTGCTGTATTCGCCCCACACCGGCTCCCATGAGCGGTCAACGGTCACCGTATCTACACCGGTTATCGAGAAGCCGTCGGTAAAGGCTGTTTCGTCGGCCAGCAGTCCCATGCGGCTCGGAGCCACGAGCTGCCGCCCCTTATAATCGATAGAGTAAAGAGGTACGCCCGACTTATCGACATCAAAATTCAGCGATATGTCGCCTGATGGTGAGGTGACTCCCACCGATGCTCCGGCGGCTATTCCGCTCAGAAGTGACAAGGTCAAAAGTAATTTTCTCATTGCAAGTAAGGGTTGATCTCCCTAAAGGGATTAAGTAATTACGGATTATCACGCAAATATAGTCAGTTTTTTTGACTCACAGCGTGTTTTTTCAACTATTTGAAGTGCATATGTGAGATATTTTGTAATTTTGCACCGGTTTTTAACCGGTATTTTTTAATTACAACCGCTAAAAGAATTATGTCAACTTATACTGCTACCGATCAGCGCAAGGTCACTACCCGCCGCCTGATGGAAATGAAGGAACGCGGCGAGCGTATCGCCATGCTCACCGCCTATGATTACTCTATGGCCAAACTCGTCGACGAAGCCGGCATGGATGTGATACTCGTAGGCGACTCAGCGTCAAACGTGATGGTAGGTAATCCCACCACTCTGCCTATGACCCTCGACCAGATGATATATCACGCCAAGAGCGTGACCAACGGTGTGAAGCGCGCACTCGTGGTATGCGACATGCCATTCGGTACGTATCAGGGTAATTCCAAGGAAGCTCTCGCTTCGGCTGTGCGCATCATGAAGGAAAGCGGCGCAGAGGCTGTCAAGATGGAGGGCGGCTCGGAAATAGTTGAGTCGATAGAGCGAATACTCTGTGCAGGTATTCCCGTAATGGGTCATCTGGGTCTCACCCCCCAATCCATCAACAAATTCGGCACTTATAATGTGCGTGCCCGCGAAGAAGCCGAAGCCCAAAAACTTATCGAGGATGCCAAGCTGCTCGAACGCACCGGATGTTTCGCCCTCGTGCTTGAAAAGATTCCGGCCGAACTTGCCACCCGTGTGGCTCAGGAAGTGAAAATCCCCGTGATAGGTATCGGTGCCGGCGGTGGTGTCGACGGTCAGGTACTCGTGATTCATGACATGCTTGGTATCAACCAGGGCTTCTCACCCCGCTTTCTGCGCCGATATGCCGATCTCGCCACTGTAATGAACGAGGCTCTCGGCAACTATATCAACGACGTGAAAACCCGCGACTTCCCCAACGAAAAAGAGCAGTATTAATGTGGCTGTCGCGCTACGGCGCTACATATAAGAATATTCTTAAGCTCGGTCTGCCTCTGATATTGGGGCAGCTCGGGCTTATCATTACGGCGTTTGCCGACACGATGATGGTAGGGCATTATTCAACCGAAGCCCTCGCGTCGGCCTCGTTTGTCAACAATCTTTTCAATACGCCCATGATGTCAATCATGGGTTTCACCTATGGCATGACGCCCCTCGTGGGCGCTCTGTTCGGTGCCGGACGGTTTGACCGTATAGGCTGCGTGCTGAAAAACGGCCTTGTAGTGACCGGTCTGTTTGCCGCTGTAGTGATAGGGATCATGATGTGGTTTTATTTCAACATCGGAGTGCTCGATCCTCCAGCCGAACTTCTTCCGCTCATCCGCCCTTATTATCTGCTCTATGTAGTCGGCCTGATACCGGTGGCGCTCTTCGGAGTTTTCCTACAGTGGAGCTATGCCATCAACCGCACTCTCTTCCCCACCCTGCTCCTGCTCGGCGCAAATGCCTTCAATATCGTAGGTAACTATGCTCTTATCTACGGCCGATGGGGCTTTCCGGAAATGGGTCTTACCGGTGCAGGCATATCCACACTGATAGCCCGCACGCTTCCGCTGGCAGTGATGGTGATGGTGTTTCTGCTGCGTAAAGACTGGGCGGTGTATCGCGAAGGATTCCGCTCAGGACTGATAACTATAAAGGAAATGGCAGGCGTCAATTCCACCTCCTGGCCCGTAGCACTGCAGCTGGCACTTGAAAGCGGCTCGTTCACACTTGCCGCCGTGATGTCGGGATGGATCGGCAAGATTCCTCTGGCTTCGTTTCAGGTGATAGTGGTGACGGGAATGCTCGGCTTCTGCGTATACTACAGCGTAGGCAATGCCGTGGCAATAATGGTAGCCAATGACCGCGGACGCGGTGATGTACACGCTATGCGTCGCGATGCGTGGGGCGGCTATCACATCATGCTTGTGTTCATGCTGGCAGCCTCGTTGCTATTTCTCACTGCCGGACGCCGGATAATGGGACTTTTCACCGACGATGCGGCCGTGCTTACTGCCTCGGTGGCGCTTATAGTGCCGCTCATACTCTATCAGCTCGGCGACGCTACACAAATCACTTTCAGCAATGCGCTGAGAGGCACATCGCGAGTGATGCCGATGCTCTGGATAGCCTTCATGGCCTACGTGATAGCAGGTGTGCCGGCAATGTATCTGCTCGGGTTTACGGCCCGATTGGGTGTGTATGGTATAGTGCTGTCGTTCAGCGTGAGTCTGTTTCTGGCGGCGGCTCTGTTTCTGTATTTTTTTCTCGACACACTGCACAATAACAGTTTTAACGACACAAATGAATAAGATATATGATTAAGAATCTGATGTTTGACCTCGGCGGAGTGATAATGGATATCGACCGCATGAACTGCGTTAGAGCCTTTGAGAAACTGGGATTCAGCGATGTGGCCGACTATCTGGGCGACTACGGTCAGAAGGAATTTTTCCTCGGGCTTGAAAACGGCTCGGTGGATGTGGATGAATTTCACCGATGCGTCAGGCAACACGTTACGCCGGGAACTTCCGACGCTCAGATCGACGCAGCTTTCTGTGAATTTCTCATCGGAATTCCGCGCCATCGTCTCACACAGCTCCGCGAACTGCGCAAGTCATATCCCGTGTATCTGCTTTCCAACACCAATCCGGTGATGTATCACTCCAAGATTGCCGATGAGTTCAAGCAGGAAGGCGGCTCGATAGCCGACTATTTTGACGACACTGTGACTTCGTTTGAAGCAAAAAGCTACAAACCCGACCGCGGAATATTTGATTATGCCGCTGAAAAGTTTGGCATTCGGCCTGAAGAAACACTCTTTTTCGATGATTCGCAGACGAATGTTGACGCGGCACGCAGCTATGGCTACAAAGCCGTGAAAGTAAATCCCGGCGATGAATTTGCATCGCTCCTTGCCGAAGTGCTTGATAATGGAACTGATAACTAAATCATCGCCTGCTCCCGAACGCGGCCGCATTGCGGCGGTAGGCATGTGGGACGGTGTCCATCTCGGACATCGGTTTCTGATTGATTATGTGCGCGTCGAAAGCAAGTATCGCGATCTTATTCCGGCCGTAATCACCTTCACGTGCCACCCTCTGAGCGTGGTGCGTCCTCACGACATGCCCCCGCTGCTCAACACTCCCGATGAGCGCCTTGACCGTCTTGACCGAGCCGGAGTGGAACACTGCATCATGCTCGATTTCGATGACAAGACCCGACACATGACTGCCGCAGAATTTCTGCGCGCGCTTAAGCATGATTATGGCGTGGATACCCTCGTAGTGGGATTCAACAATCGTTTCGGTCGCGACCGTGTCGACGGCATTGATCAGTACAGGCAGATAGCCTCAGAGATAGGGATGACCGTAATTGAAGCCCCCGAATATACGGGCGAAAATGCGCCCATCAGTTCCTCGGCTATAAGAAAACTGCTTTCGGAAGGTAAGGTGGCCGAAGCCTCGCGTAAACTCGGATACGACTATACGATACGCGGGACAGTGGTCAACGGCTCTCACGTAGGTCGAACCATAGGATTTCCCACAGCCAACATTCACCCTCTAAGCGACACCACCCTCATACCCTCCCCGGGGGTGTATGCTGTCAGAGTCACCTTGCCCGACGGAACCCAACGTCCCGGCATGGTGAATATCGGCACACGTCCTACGGTGACTGATGGTACTGCCCTTACCATCGAAGTCCACATACTGGATTTTAGCGGATTTCTTTATGATGAAGAGCTGTCGATACATTTTGTAGAGCGACTTCGCGGGGAGAAAAAATTCCCTTCGCTCAAAAAACTGACTTCGGCTCTTGAAGCCGATGCCGCAAAGGTGAGAAAGATGCTTTGTAAATAGCATTAATCATACACGGATATGAAACCCGATAAAATCGAAATACGCGGCGCGAAAGTACATAATCTGAGGAATATCGATGTGGATATTCCTCTCGGAGAGATAGTAGGCATAGCAGGAGTATCAGGCTCCGGCAAATCATCGCTCGCACTGGGTGTGCTCTACGCCGAGGGCTCCCGGCGCTACCTTGAGGCTCTGTCGACTTACACGCGTCGCCGTATCTCGCAGTCGCCGCGCGCCGATGTGGATGACATACGTCATGTGCCGGCGGCTGTGGCTCTTCATCAGCGTCCGGGTGTACCGGGTGTAAGAAGCACGTTTGGCACCGGTACGGAACTGCTCAACAGTCTGCGACTGATGTTCTCACGCCTTGCAAGTCACCGCTGCCCCAAGTGTGGACATTATCACGCTCCTTCGCTCGATGTCGCTGCCGAGAAAGAACTTGTGTGTCACACCTGCGGCAACCGGTTTTTCGGCCCGGGAGCTGAAGAGCTTGCCTTTAACAGCACCGGAGCATGCGAAAAATGCGGCGGTACGGGTGTGGTGATGACAGTGAATATGGACTCGCTTGTGCCCGATGAATCTCTCACCATAGATGAGGGAGCCGTAGCTCCGTGGAACAGCCTTATGTGGTCGCTCATGACCGACGTATGCCGCGCCATGGGGGTGCGTACCGACGTGCCCTTCAACCAACTCACCGATAAGGAACGTGACATAGTATTTCACGGCCCGGCTGAAAAAAAGACCATTCTCTATAAAGCTAAAAAGACCGGCACGGCAGGCGAACTCGACTTCACGTATTACAATGCCGTCTACACCGTAGAAAATGCATTGGCGAAAGTCACCGATGAGAAAGGAATGAAACGCGTGGAGAAATTCCTTAAAAGTGACGTGTGTCCGTGCTGTCACGGCACTCGCCTTTCAGAGGCCGCCCGCGCTCCGCGCATCGCAGGCATCGGCCTTGACACGGCTACCGCCAAGACCCTCACCGACGCTATCGAATGGGTAAAATCTGTGCCCTCCACACTGCCCGACGAGATGCGGCAGATGGCTGTGAACATAGGCGAGGCTTTTCTGCTCACCGCCCGCAGGCTTGTTGACCTCGGACTCGGCTACCTCAGCCTTGACCGCGCATCGGCCACTCTGTCGACCGGCGAACGCCAGCGTATGCAGTTGGCTCGTGTGGTGCGTAATCGCACCACCGGCATACTATATGTGCTTGACGAACCATCTATAGGACTTCACCCTGCCAATATCTACGGACTTAAGGGTGTGATGCACGACCTCGTGGCCGACGGTAACTCCATAGTACTCGTTGACCACGACACGCAGATCCTGCGCGACGCTGACCGGATTGTGGAACTGGGTCCCGGAGCGGGTGCCAACGGTGGACGCATAGTTGCAGAAGGTACTATTAAGCAGATCGAAGACAATCCTGATTCAAACATAGGCCCGTTTCTCTCGGGCGAAGGCGAACTAAGAATCCGCGCTGATATAGCACCTGATGAAATTTTCAGCAACGGCACTATTTCGCTTGCCACATCGTCCATTCACACCGTAAAGCCTCTCGAAGTCCGTATACCCAAGGGGCGCCTTACGGTAGTGACCGGAGTTTCAGGATCGGGAAAGACCACTATGGTGCTCGAAAGTCTTGTGCCGGCTCTCCAGTCAGTTACCGACCACTCACCTATGCCTCATCACGTCACGGCTGTGGATGCTCCGGGCATCAGCCATGTAAAGCTGATCGACTCTACCCCGATAGGCGCCAACGTACGCTCTACCGTAGCTACATATGCCAATATCCACGACGAGCTCCGCAAGATATTCGGCCGATCTAAAGATGCCAAGGTACGTAACCTCAAAGCCGGTGATTTTTCTTATAACACCGGTAGCCTGCGCTGTCCGGTCTGCGACGGTACTGGCACTGTGAGTCTTGACGTGCAGTTTCTTCCCGACGTAGATATTCCGTGCCCCGAATGCAAAGGCTCGCGTTACAGCAAGGATGCATGGACGATAAAGATCCCGGCAACGGCCGACAAATCCGTATCGCTGCCTTATCTTATGGACGAGGATGTGGAGCAGGCTATTACAGACTGCGCGGCGCATAAGACTGTTTCGTCACGCCTTTCTACGCTCTACGATCTCGGCCTCGGCTATCTTACTCTCGGGGAAGCCACTCCAAGTTTATCGGGCGGGGAAGCTCAGCGACTTAAACTCGCTACCGAGATGGGACGCGAACAGAGCGATACCGTGTTTGTATTCGATGAGCCTACCATAGGTCTGCATCCGCTTGACGTAAGGAAACTGATTGAAGTATTTCAGCATCTTATCGAGCTGGGAGCCACGGTGATAGTAATTGAGCATGACCTTGACGTGATTCGCAACGCCGACTATATCATTGACATGGGTCCGGGCGGTGGCGACGACGGAGGACGCATTGTAGCCTCTGGCACTCCTGAATCTATAGCAGCCAATCCCGACAGCATTACAGGCCGCTTCATCTACCCAAACCCCGAACCCCCAAAACACTTCCGAAAGGATAAAACTTAACTGCGCCCCAAAAGTCTGATAAAACTTTTCGGGGTGCCGTTAAATTTATGGGGCAGTAGATATTTGTGGTAGATGCGGATGATATCTACTGACCTATTCTTATGACAAGGTGCTTGAATTTAGCTATAGCAGACCAAAGAGGTCAGAGAAGCGGGGATAGAAAAAGAGGACTCTCAAAATGAGAATCCTCTTTTCAGTACCCGGACTCGGGCTCGAACCGAGATGGGTTGCCCCACTGGTGTTTGAGACCAGCGCGTCTACCGATTCCGCCATCCGGGCGATAGCGTGTGCAAAGTTAGGAGTTTTTTTTTATAAATCAAACGCGGTTGCAAATTTTTGTAGTAATTTTGCGCGTAATTTTGAATATTTATGACAAGTTCCGTTAAAGGGCACTTATCCATGCTCGGTGCCAACGTGATGTGGGGTCTCATGGCTCCAATTGCAAAAATGGTTATGGCCGCGGGAATAATCGGTCCGCTGCTGATGACGGATTTCCGCATAGCCGGAGCCGCTGTGATGTTTTGGATATATTCTCTCTTTTGCAAAAAGGAGCATGTACCTGCGCCAGATTTGCTTCGTCTGCTCGGCGCGGCCCTAATAGGAATCGTGTTTAATCAAGGTTGCTACATATTCGGCGTAAGTCACACCGCACCCGGCGAGGCTGCGGTGATTACTACCACGATGCCCCTTTGGGTGCTACTGCTTTCAGCCGTGGTGCTTAAAGAGCGGATCACCGGCCGTAAGATCACAGGTATCGTATTAGGCGGATGCGGAGCTCTAATACTGGTTTTGGGCAATCTCGGTAACACCGCCGGCGGCGACAATAATATCAAGGGCGATCTGCTTGTACTCACCGCACAGCTGAGCTATGCGTGCTATCTTACCCTGTATAAGAATTTCATCAAGAAATACTCGGTGGTCACTCTGATGAAATGGATGTTTACGTTTGCCACCATCGTGATACTTCCATTTTCGGCCGATAGTATATTGTCGGCCGCTTGGAGAGAGGTCACCGCCACCGAAATAGCAGGCGTGGCATACGTGGTGACGGGTGCCACATTCGTGGCTTACGTGCTGGTGATGATCGGTCAGAAAAATCTCCGCCCGGCCGTTGTGGGCATGTACAATTATGTGCAGCCGGTGGTAGCCACAGCCGTAGGCATAGCCATAGGTCTGGATCGCATCACACCCATGAAACTTCTCGCAATAGCCATGATATTCTGGGGTGTGTATATCGTATCGGCTTCGCGCAAGAGCTGACTTATCAACTCAACGGGAGAGTAAGTATAAAGCGCGCGCCCTTATCGTAGGCCGAGTCAAGTTTGAGCTCACCACCCAACAGGCGGGCAAGATGACGCGCAATGTGGAGTCCGAGTCCGGCACCGGGTGTCTCGCGCGACACTTTGAAGAACCGGTCAAAGATCTTATCCTTAAATTTATGGTTTACGCCAATACCGGTATCGGTGACCGATATGGCTACATTCTTACCCGATTTGTAAGCACGCAGGGTCACAGAACCCTCATCGGTGAACTTAAATGCATTTGACAGCAGATAGGTGAGTATCTGTTGAATACGCTGAGGGTCCGAATGTATCATCAGATCTACTCCGTCGTTGACAAAGCTGACTTCAAGACCTTTCCGGTCGAGACGTTTAGCCGACTCGATTGCGGTGCGGACCGTAAGATCCACATCCACGTTAGTAGCATTTACCGGCAGACGGGTAGTATCGATATCCGAGAGGAGCATCACGTCCTGCGACAGCGTGCGCAGCAGGTCGCAGTTCATATCTATCATACCTACATATGACTCCATATACTGCTTGGTATTTTCGTCGATAAGATCGGTGAGCAGGTGGGCATACTCAGTGATGGCATTGAGCGGTGGCACGATTTCCGACGACAGATTCTTGATGAAATGCGCGCGGAGGGCATTGGCTTTTTCAGCCTCCTCGCGAGCCACTCGTATGGCATCCTGCTGCACGCGCAACTGATCGCGCTCCGATGTGAGAATATTGTTTGACTCCTCCAGTCGACGGGCAAGTGTGCGCGTACGGCGATAGAGAACGGAGAGCACAAATATCAGAATGAGCAATACGAATGTGGTTATAGCGGCGAATATTATGAGCTTGCGGTTGAACTTGCGTTCATTATTGTCTTTCTCGGCCTTAAGTGTGTTGAACTCATTCTCAAGATCATACATATCATAGGCAATCTGCATCTCGCGATAGATCGACGATATGTGATGCTGAAGCAGATTGTCGGTCATAGTGGAATATTCCTTCAGAGCCGGAAGAAGCAGATCCTTGCGGTCAAGTTTATCTGACGCATCTATCATCAGCTTCAGGAAGCGGCGGCGACTCCAAGAGTCTCTGGTATTGCTGATAACACGAGGCAATATCTCTACGGCTTTACCGTAATCCTGATTGGCCATCGCGTAATATACCTCGGCTTCCGGACGATTGTTCCACGTATTGCGGGCACGGACATCTGTCCCGATGATTCGCTGCACCTTTCTGTAATACTTCTCTATATCTTTTCGGTCGAGATGCTTATACGACGACAGCAGACGGGTATAGATGATATACTTATTGGCATCGTAGTTCACAAACTGGCGTCCCTGGAGCTTGTAGTTCGTCTCAAGTTCTCCTATGATCTGCAGCAGTTTCTCATCTGCCGCAATAGCTTCCGCCGGCATATTGCACTGCGCATAAGTTATGGCAGCTTGTACATAATATAGATTCTTGATAGCCATAGCCTCGTCGGGCAGTTCGTCGACAAGTGCACCGAGACGCTGCATGTATTTTCCTACAAGTTCCTGCTGGTAGCTATCGCCGAGCAACAGACACAAGGCATGGAGCTTCACTATACGGTCAAGAGGGGAAGACGGGGGATTTTCGGAAAATTCTTTTGCCAAGCGGCTCACGTATTTCGTCTTCACAGAGTCATTAAGCGACTTCAGTGTGCTGCTGTTGCTCATCATATTGATGAAAGCCACGGTCATATCACGGTCAGACGACTCGGGATAGCGCTCGGTTACCTCAAGCATTGAGTCGACATATGCCTTATTGCCGGAGTTATAGTTGACCATCCGACGTATGATATCGAACGAGGTTGCATCCAGGCCGTTACGGTCAGCCACACTCTTGAGGGTCTCGCCTATGCTGTTGCGTAGCGACCGCGGTTGTGTCACGAGGTCAAACATATTGTTGAGAATCGCTATCGAATCCACCGCAAACGGAGCATCGGCAAGTTGCAGGCGGAGTCGATTGTATGAAGTCGTGTCGACCGGCTGTGATATGGCGTAAAACGGAAAGAGAATTATGGCGATAATGCCTGATAAAAATGATGACTTTCTTAGCATGAGCTTAGGCGGTGAATCAAGTGGTTAGAGCCATCGTAGCATCGGCTCTAAATATTAGCCCCGCACCGGCTATTACGCGGGCATGCGGGGCTGGATTGTCATATTCGGAGAAAATGTGTCGCACACGGGTGCGTCACTCCGACTTTACCGTACCATAAATACATGGGCCGGCTATCGGATGCAAGGAGATTTACTTCTTGTCGGCTACCTTGTTGTAGCGGGCATTGAGGCCTTCCACGATCTCGTCGGTGATGTCGAGCGCGGGATTGAAATAGAGACCTGCCTGCTTAAGAAGAATAGCGTCGTAACCACGGGTAGAGTTGTAGATGAGAATATAGTTCTCTATAGAGTCGTGAAGCTGGAGCTGCTGCTGAGCAAGTTCATTTTCAGCGCTACGGCTCATATTGGCGATATAGTTCTCTGCATCGGCCTGCATCTTCTGAAGTTTCTGTACGTCGGCATTGTAAGTAGCCTCGGAGAGATAACCGTTTGACTGCATACGCTGCTGAATCTGATTGCCGAAGCGGTTGATTTCGTTGGCTTTCGACTGACGGGCCTGTTCCAGACGCGAGAGTGAGCGGATATAGGCTTCATTGAAGTCCTTGGCCAGATTGTATTTGGCGGCAAGCGAATCGCCATCGATATAGCGGATATTGAGGGTAGAGGGAGCGTCGTTAGCTGACACGGTGTCGACGTTCGCAGCGGCTTCGGAGCTGCCGGTAGCAGGCTGAGTGGTGCATGATATGGCAGAGCCGAGTGCGAGGATCAAGCCGAAGGCCGTGATTGCTGTTTTTTTCATGAGATGGTAATAAAAGTATTGTTTTTTTAATTTTTAGTTTTCTTGTTACTGGAGCATTAATTGTGGCAGGCATTATCGTCGTCGCAGCCCGATGCGCAGGTTATACCCTTGTCGCGCAACTCCGGAAGATCATGCACATGTCCCGAGGGAAACCTTCCGTCTTTCTTGAAAAACACCTTAACACCGAGAAGCACTACGGCTATGGCTACAAGGAGTATCGCAAGTGTGATTACGATGATGCTCTGTATCATGGTTAGCTTTTTGTGCTGCAAATGTAGCAATTTACACTTAATTTTCGGCTATCAAGTCGGATTTTTTAACCCTTGGGCGCCCCTCCTCACTCTGTTTTAACATTATTTGCCATATATCTCAACGACTGTTAAACCGCACTGCCTGTCATCTGTCCGCAACCGGGTTGCAATTCGCCGTCAGCAGTAAAATAATTTGAACTTTATGCATGAAAAATCAATTATATTTTTTAACTTAGCATTCTGAATAGAGCGCCGCCACCCTCCCGACGGCAATCTTTTCGATCGCTTCGGATAATCAAAGAAATTTAATCATCAATATAACGAAATAAATAATTATGGACATTAAAGACTTGCAACCCGCACTGGTCTTCAGTATTTTTGAAGACATCACCAAGATACCCCGTCCCTCAAAGAAGGAAGAAAAAATCCGTCAGTATCTTCTCGACTTCGCCAAGAAACATAATCTTGAATCAAAGACCGACAAGGCCGGCAACGTGATGATACTCGCACCTGCCACCAAGGGCTACGAAAACGCCCCTACCGTGGTGCTTCAGGGACACATGGATATGGTGTGTGAGAGCAACGACAAAAGCTTTGACTTCACTACCCAACCCATACCCGCAGTGGTAGACGGCGACTGGGTACGCACCGAAGGCACCACCCTCGGAGCTGACAACGGTATAGGCGTGGCCGCTTCGCTCGCCGCTCTTATCGACGACAGCTATGTTCACGGTCCGATCGAGGCTTTCTTCACCGTTGACGAAGAAACCGGTATGACCGGAGCATTCAACGTAGGCAACGATATGATCACCGGCAACATCCTGCTCAACCTTGACTCGGAGGATGACGGCGAAATCTTCGTAGGTTGCGCCGGCGGCGTGGATACTGTGTGCACATTCAACTACAGCCGCTCATTTGCACCGGTAGATTTCCTTTATTTCCGCATATCGCTTGAAGGTCTGCTGGGCGGTCACTCGGGTGGAGACATCCATCTCGGCCGCGCTAATGCCAACAAGCTCCTTGCCCGTTTCCTCTTCAATCTGCAAAGCAAATATGAGATAGCTATCGCCGAAATCGACGGTGGCAACCTCCGCAACGCCATCCCCCGCGCCGCTCATGCAGTAATCGGAGTCCACACCGCCAACAAAGAAAAGGTGCGCGTGATGCTCAACGAATTTATCGCCGCCGTAGAAAATGAATACAAGGGACTTGAGACCGGCATGAAGATTACTATGGAGAGCGTGGATAAGCCCGACTTCGTACTCGACCAGACCACTACGGTAAATCTGGTGCGCGCTCTTTACGCCGCTCCCCACGGAGTGATGTCGATGAGCCGCGAACTCGAAGGTCTTGTTGAAACTTCCACCAACCTGGCATCAGTGAAGATGCGTCCCGAAAACACCATAGAAGTTGTCACCAGCCAGCGCAGCTCGGTAGAGTCTCGCAAATGGGACATAGCCATGCAAATCGAAGCTCTCTTCCTTCTTGCCGGCGCCAAGGTGACTCATGGTGAGGGCTATCCCGGATGGGCTCCCAATATGGACTCCCCCATCATGCACGTGGCCCGCGAAGCCTACAAGGAACTTTTTGGTGTAGAACCCGCCATCAAGGCTATACACGCCGGTCTGGAGTGCGGACTTTTCCTTACAAAATTCCCTCACCTCGACATGGTATCGTTCGGTCCTACGCTGCGCGATGTTCACTCGCCTTCCGAACGCATGCTCATACCTACCGTGCAGAAATTCTGGGATCACCTCAAACTGACTCTCACCAAGGTGGCCGAGGCTTCTAAAAAATAATCTTTCTATCAATCATATCCCCCGCAGCGACGCAGCAGCGGGGGATTTTTTTCATTCACATTATGAATCTACTCTCCCGCTTAGCTGCGATAGGGGCTGCTGTCATGATATTCATGCCGGCCACAAAAGCAGTTTCGCCTTTCGACCTCGATTCTTTTTACCTTGAGGTGCCATATCCTTGGGAACCATTTTTCCATCCTGACTCGATACACCGCCTGACCGAAGACGATTTTCGCACCGTAGCTGACGAACTGGGTGTGGAAGTAGCAGCCATAAAGGCCGTGGTGGAAATTGAGGCAGGAAAGACACACCAGGGATTTTCAGCCCCGCAGAAACCGCTTGTAAATTTCGATCTGTCGATGTTCAGATCCCTTGCTTCACGTCGTGGAGTCAGTCTCGGGCGATATATGTCAAGTCATCCTGATGTATTCAAAAGCGGTCGACGTACCCAACCCGAAGTTTTCAGCCGCCTGGAGAGCGCCATGCAGATCGACACTACTCTTGCTGTAGAAGCTACGTTTTGGGGCATGTTTCAGATCGGCGGGTTCAACTGGCAGAAATGCGGAGTAAGCTCTCCCGAAGAATTTGTCAGACTGATGAGCCGCTCCGAGCGTGACCAGCTCGAACTATTCGCAGGATTTATCGTCAATACTGACCTGCTAAAACATCTTCGCAATAAAAACTGGGCGCAATTCGCCCGTGGCTACAACGGACCGGCCTATGCCCGAAGCGGTTATCACACACGTCTCGCAGCCGCCTACCGACGCTATAAGTCAATGGAAAAGTAAATATTGCATTTAAATCCAAACAGACGTTATTTTAGATACTTCTCATATAAATACCTAAGCATTATATCAAAAGATAATTAACACATGTATCATCTGTCAGAATTATTAAAAAATTGGCAAAATAATAGTCATACTTATTTAACTAAATTATTAATTCTCGATAGTTTTGCTGAATTGTGCCTCAACGAGCCCTTACGGGAAATAGATGAACTATCATATAATATTTACAGAAAAGAGATCAAACACGTACAAAAATTGAATCATGTTAAATCTTTAAACTATGAAGAAGAACAATCTCTTATAAAGCAAAAATGTAAGGGTAATCAAGAAGCCTTTAACAAACTAATATACTACCAATTACCCACTGTTATAAATATTGCAAGAAAATATCGGAATTGTGGACTCCCTCTAAATGATCTTATTAGCGAGGGAAATATAGGCATGATGGAAGCAATAAGGAAAGTAGAACCTGGCCGCTTTAGATTATGCTCCTATACGAAATATTACATAAAAAGTTTTATTCATAATGCAATAAACAAGTATGGAGGACAGATTTATTATCCCCAAAATCTCATTCAAAATATTTCGGTTATAAAGAAGACTATTAATCGCTTAGAATTGCGGTTAGGACACACTCCGTCTTTAGATGAAATAGCTGAAGCAAGCAATATAGATATTGAATTAATTGATGATATACTACAATTCAATAATGTGGAAATTTCACTTGACAAACTTGCATTATATTTGGGGGACAAGCATATTTTAGATGAACTTTTTACGTTATATGAAGATCTCAAATCTAAAAGATTTGAAGATTCGTATCATGAATCCCTCGTGATAGATTTAGATGATTGTTTAAATGAGCTTCACACGCGAGAAATGAAGATTTTAAAATATCATTACGGAATAGGGTGTCATGAATTAACCTTTACTGAAATAGGTGAAATTTATGACTTCACTAGTGATCGCGTCAGTCAAATAAAGCAGAATGCTATTAAAAAACTAAGAAGGGATAAATCAACAATACTCAAAACTTATCTGGGATAAGTTATCTATATAAGCTTGCTTTGGAACTGAGTATATACCAATTTGAGTCTTAATATTGCCTAATATTCGAAACTTACTTATTCCCTCAAGTTACTTATTATTTCCATTATGCAATAAAGGCGCCGACTCTAATGAGCCGGCGCCTTATTACTTGTAAGTGAATGTCGAAATTATTCAGCCACTACTTCAAAGGGAACCTCTATGGTAACGTCGCGGTGGAACTTAACGGTAGCGGTGTATTCGCCCACTTCCTTAACTGATTCCTTGAGCGAGATGAGCTTGCGGTCAACATTGTGGCCGAGTTTCTCAAGAGCTTCAGCGATCTGGATAGCGTTGACAGAGCCGAAGATAGTACCGGTAGAGCTGGTCTTGGCACCGATAGTGAGCTTAACGCCTTCGAGGGCTGCGGCAGCAGCTTCGGCATCAGCCTTGATCTTGGCGAGCTTGTGAGCGCGCTGACGCTGATCTTCAGCGAGCATTTTGATAGCGGCATCAGTGGCGATAACTGCCTTGCCCTGAGGGATGAGGTAGTTGCGGCCATAGCCGTTCTTAACTTCAACCACGTCGTCCTTGTAGCCGAGGTTGGCGATGTCTTCTTTAAGGATAATCTTCATAGTTCCTGTGATTTTAAAAGTTATTTCATCAAGTCGGTAACGTAGGGCAGGAGGGCCAGATGGCGAGCGCGCTTAACGGCCTGAGCGACGCGACGCTGGAACTTGAGTGAAGTTCCGGTGATGCGGCGGGGAAGGATTTTGCCCTGTTCGTTGAGGAACTTTTTGAGGAATTCGGGGTCCTTATAATCGATATACTTGATACCGCTTCTCTTGAAACGGCAATATTTTTTCTTCTTTACGTCTACTGACATGGGAGTCAAATAGCGGATCTCTGATTGCTGTGCCATGGGATTAGTCCTCCTTTACTTCTACGGTGGTTGATTCGGTTACTTTGGCGCGGTTCTGACGACGCTTCTGAGCATATTCCTCAGCATATTTATCCTTGCGGAATACGAGGAAGCGAAGCACGCGCTCGTCGCGACGGAAAGCGGTTTCGAGCTTCTTTACGGTGTCGGGAGTAGCGTCAAATTCTACGAGGGTGTAGAAGCCGGTGCTCTTCTTCTGGATGGGGTAAGCGAGCTTACGGAGACCCCAGAGTTCTTCATTTGCGATGGTGGCGCCATTGTCGGTCACTACCTTCTCAAACTTTTCTACCGCTTCCTTCATCTGGACATCAGACAAAACGGGAGTTAAAATGAAAACGGTTTCGTAATGATTCATTTGTTAATGATTTATTGATATGGTTGTTAAATGCGACTGCAAAAGTAGTGATTATTTTCTTCTTTTCCAAATTATTTTTGAACTTATTCTTCAAGTGCGTTTTACGAGTGGGAAATTACACAAAAAAGGGCGTGCCAAATTCTCGACACACCCCAAGACGTAGCTTATTTTATTCTTTTCTCTCTGTAATATTTGAATATTTCAGTAACTAATTCAGAAACTGCCACTACGAGTTCAAGGATAAGATAAATTAAAGTTTTCATACAGGCTGGTATTAGAAGATTAGCATTGATGAGGACTCTGCTTTTCTGTCAACGCACCCAGCGAGGAAGGCTTCAATGAACTACATCTTTATCTGTTGTCCTCAAAACAACAACATGACTATTTGCATCGCTGCCATTCGGTTCCTATTTTCAATATTTATTTAGCGTTACCGGTTCCTCCACAATGTCCGCACTGAACATGATAATGATTGAAAACTGTCGGGTCATATATCTTACCACATTCATTACATTTTTTATTAGCTCTCGTTTGACCAAATGACGCAGGGGCATTGTCGTTTCTTTCTATTCGTCCGGTTCCATTACAATATGCACATTTGAATTTGCGAGCAGGTTGAGCATTTGAACTACTATTGCTATTATTAGGATATGAATTATTATTTATCGGGCTTCCATTATTAACCTGAAAATTATTCCATGTGATACCATTATTTACATCATATGGCACAGCTGCGCTTCCCTCATTATTTTTCTTGACCAGAGAACATGTAAGTACTCCACTGGGTGCGCAGGCTTTCTTGTAGTGATATTTAAAGTGAGGATTAATCTCAACGGTTAATGTAGAGTAATCCTCGCTAAAAATATAACGTGCCTTACCATGAAAGCTATCTCCTGAATAGGTATGATTTGATGAACTATTACTTACCTCTCGATAGAGCTTGCCATTCCCTACATCATTGCCATTTGCGTCCGTGTCAAAACAGATGTTTTTGGTTATTTTCACGAACTGACCTCCCTTGCATTTTGAATCGACACTGCCATGATTATCAATCTTAATCAGTGCATAATATGACGTTGTTTGTGCAATAATGTTTATGTAATATGATGCTGTAAACAACAACATCATATAACAGATTATCTTTTTTATCGCCATCTTTCGGATCCTTTATTTTTATTAGCAAGAATTAATTCTACTAATTTATCTTTTGATACTCTACTGTAAGTTTGACCTTTTCTTTGGCCAGCAGACCAATTACTTCCTGATAATTCTATTACGCGATTTCCATCGGATGAAAAGTAGTAATTCTCCGTAAAACTATCTTGTACAAATGGGTTATAGAGATTAGGGGCATAACGAACCTTGGTGTAACATACCTTTGAATAGGTAGATTTATCTGAATTGTAATTGATGATATCAGGAGAGCCATAAATGAGTTTCTCAAAGTATGAATCATCTTCTAAAATCCCCATAATCCCTGATTTTGCACTACTTGGAGCATTTCCGGATTTAGCAATTATTGCTGCTTTTGATCCGTTAAAATTCACAACAAATGCAGACACTGGCTTTCCAGGATTGTTAATTACGTCATCTAATACATAAATTCTCACGTCGGTATCCGAGTCGTAGAATTGTGCGTTGGCCTTGAGTGCTGACATAGCAGCAATAACTATAACACTCAAGAGAATTTTAAAATAGCGTTTAGTCATTTTATCTTATCAGTGCCGCGGTCATCCCCTCGTTGGCGTAAATAATTGATTAATAAAGGAAAAGCGTAGGAATCTGTATCTATTGCCGTCCTACTGCTTGAGGCGTCTCGCATTGCCTTACCTATGTCGGACGGCAACGCAGAAGCCCACGCCAGTATATGCAATCTATGCTCCGGACATATCTCTCACGAGATTACATACCGAAGACAAGGTATTACATTACTACGGGCATCTACCGTTGCTCAATCCTTGACATAAGTATGAAAGTTTGCGAGACTTTTCAAGCAGTCAAGAATCAGCGCGGATAAACTCTAAGTTTGCAGCAGCAAAATAAGAGAGTGGAAAATTTATCTTAAAAAGGCCAAGAGAGGCGGATAAATTTAGACCGAGTTCTTATAAAAGCTAAATCAGTTTTTTTACCTTT
>JAAVCK010000025.1 GCA_014802325.1 Bacteroides sp. | reverse complement strand
TTACCGCACCATACAGGATTATCCGATACGGGGACGGGCCACGTACCTCCATGTACGGAAGCGCAAGTGGCTCAACAAAGCTACCGGCGAGATATTCAGCTATGAGTGGGATGTATCCGAGTTCGACGGCACAAGGCTCAACGCCGAGTTTGTCGCTTTTTTAAAAGAGGGAGATTGAGAGCACTCCGGTCAGCATATCCACTCTTGCCGCACGCAACGGTCTGAACGGACAGACACTGCGCAAGCAGTACAAGGAAGTAATCAGCGGCTATCGGTTATGGGACCAGCTTGGGCATGCCGATGAATACATCTTGTATCCTGAAAATTTCGGTGCTGACATGAGTCTTGACGAGACCTGTCTGAGCAATGGCGATGTCTATACCATACTGACCAACAAGGCCGCGCATGGCGGCAAAGGATCTCTTGCAGCGATGGTTCGCGGCGTGGCAAGCGACACAGTATCCGCAATACTGCGAAAAGTCCCTTTGAAACAGCGCCTCAAGGTAAAAACAGTCACAACAGATCTCTCTTCGGCCATGATGCTGACCGTCAGAAACGTGTTTCCCGGCGCATCGCTTGTCAACGACCGGTTCCATGTTCAGCAGCTCATTTCCGAAGCCGTTGACCAACTGAGGATAAGACACCGTTGGGAGATTCTTGACGCCGAGAACAAGGCGATCAGGGAACATCGCCGGAAACGAAAGAATGCAACCTCAAAAGATGAACGCGAACGAATCGGACAATGGGAACCCGAGAGGATGGACAATGGCGAGACCATGCCGCAGATCATGGCGCGTAGCCGGCATATTATACTCAAACACAAATCGAAATGGAACGAGCAGCAGAAGATACGCGCCCGGATATTGTTCGCCAAGTTCCCCGATCTGGAAAAGGCATACGGGCTGTTTCTAAAGCTGGTGGACATCTTCAACGAGAAAACATCTGCCGGAGTCGCCAGGCTTAATCTTGCCAGATGGTACAACGAAGTGGAGGCCTTTGGGAATAATGAATTCAACAAGGTTCTGGAGACTTTCGAGAATCACAACGCCACAATAATCAACTATTTCGAGCGAAGGCTCACAAATGCATCGGCTGAATCATTCAATGCCAAAATCAAGGCGTTCAGAACCCAGTTCCGAGGAGTTGGCGACATCAAATTCTTCATGTTCAGACTGGCAACACTATACTCTTGACATTACCTCCCGCCCACCGGAAAATTCCGCTGACCCTTTCATAGCCCTCGTCTCCGTATTCACTCCCGTCACGACCGCCGCGCAGGAAATCTCCCCGCAGGAACTTCGTGAGCAGATAGCCAAACTGCCTACCCAAAAAGTCGTAGATATTGCCCACCGGCTACTCGAAACTCCCCTTGCAGGAAATGAAGAAACCGTAAAGCAATACAGCGCGTTAATCATTATGTGGCTGACTGACACTGACGATATGACGCTCTCTATCAACGTGTCGCCCGTCCTCGTCTCAAATGCCAATATTTTATCGGCATACATGGCGGCTGAAATCATTAATACTGCTTCCCGCGGCCTTACACAGAACAACGAAGCCACTTACATAGCGTCGATGAATGACGTGCTGAAATACTACAAAGACAACAAAGGCGCAATAGGAAACATCTCCGAACTTGACAAGCTGAGCAAACTCAAGCCCGAAAAGCTCGACAAGAAGTTAAGCGAGCTCTACGCAAAATCACAGAAACACTAAGCCATCCTCATTCCACTCTCATTTATACCTCGCCGGCGCGACCTTCAAGATCGTTCCGGCGACTTCGTATACATTCAGGATTAAGTCATGCACGGGCACTGCCCCATTCTAAATTCAAAATTTTTAATTTCATATTTTATCCTCATAGAGCGACAGGGATGCACGCAGCGACTCCACTATCATGGCTTTCAGCTCGGGCGGCGACACCACCTCGATATTCGGGCCCATCGACAGCAGCTCCTGCACGAAGTCAGGCGTGAGCTTGATGTGGTAATAAAATATCGAATATCGGTCGTGAATCACCTCGCTCTGCGAAGGATGCAGAGGCAGCGCGCGCAGGTATTTGGCCTGACGGGCATCGGCCTTTATGGCCACGCGATGGGCCTGACCTTTGGTGAAGACTATTCCGAAGGCTTCGCTCACAAACTCCTCGGCATCAAAGTCGGCCGGGATGACAAAAGTACCCTCGTCGAGAGTCACGTCGGTCATACGGTCGAGCGCATAAGTCTTTATGGCATTGTCCTTCACATTAAGTCCGGTCACGTACCAGCGCTGACGGAAAATCTTCAGGAAATACGGCTCCACCACAACTCCACGCGAGGGATTGACACGCGTATAGGGATGATAGGTGAATCGCAGCGGATGATTGCTGCGCAGAGCCTCGGTGACGGTGGCGAGGTGGTCGCGCGCCGAAGGCACATCCTCAAGAAACACACGCCCCGATATGTCGCGCACTCCGCTGAGCACATCGCTGATGGTGGCCGAATTGAGCAGCCAGTCAGTCACACTGCCGTCATGTGCACCCGTACCCCGTATCGAATACTCGTAAGTAGCCGGATTGCACTCGATGGTGATATTAAACAGTTCCTCGATGGCCTGACGGTAGGTGTAGAAAGTGCGCCGCGGCAGCGGAGCACCGTCGGAAAACCGCGAACGCATCCACAGCTCATTGAGCCGCTCGCGGGTGATGGTGCCGTAGCGTACTATCGTATCTATGAGCCAGATGTATCGTCCTAAAAGATTGCGTGACATGATGGATGATGTTTCGGTTGTCCAAATTTACAAATAAAATCCGATAAATACATAAAAATATTTAAAATTTTCAACTTTTCAGCACATAAAAACACCAACCTTAAATAATTTAACGCAAAATCATTAACTTTGCAAACAATTCTACATAGTGCCGACATATACACGATCACAACAAACCATTATATCAATCCCTAAATGAACAAAGCAATTATCACTACCGCGCTTGCAGCCCTTATAGGGTTAAATGCAACGGTCGATGCGCGCACACCCATCGACTACCGCCTGAAGGCTGCTGAAGAACAACCCTTCAAGTGGGCGCCGCGTCATGAAGAAAACACATGGAAGACCTTCTCTGACAAGAAGGCCAAGAATCCGTTCAAGGCCGTAGAGACAGTGACCGACTCAGACGTAAAATGGTCGGGAGCCGACGGCTACAGCTATCTTGAGATGCCCGACGGCTCACTATGGTTCGCCGCTCTTACTATCAAGAAAGAGGTCATCGCTCAGGAAGAATACTACACCAGCTATGCCTATAAAGGTATCGAGGTAAAGATATTCGATGACAATTACAATCAGGTAGGTTATATCGACTCACCCA
The DNA here is from genome assembly GCA_014802325.1 of Bacteroides sp. Classification (GTDB taxonomy): domain Bacteria; phylum Bacteroidota; class Bacteroidia; order Bacteroidales; family Muribaculaceae; genus Duncaniella. Next base: position 32,076 of record JAAVCK010000025.1, on the reverse strand, counting down.
TCACCGTGCCCGAAGGCTACGACTACTGCTCGGCTGCAGAAGTGGCCACAGTAGTTACCAAGGAGTTCTTCAACCGTGACAACAACTATGAAATCATGGTGATGTATAACTTCAAGCCCACCGACGCTTACGGCGCCATACCTTACACTCAGGTATTCTCGCTCCGCGGCGCCACCACCGCCGCCGAGGATCTGGGCACCATGCCCGGCTACTATATATCGGCCGTCAACGCTTCCACCAACTCATGGAGCGAAAACTACTACATGTCGTTCTTCTCAGGCGAGGAGTATACCGACGACGAGATGCTCTATACATTCGACATCTACACCCGAGCCACCTACAGCAATCCCTCGGCGTCGATACTCAAGAGCTTCACTGTCGACATGGTATACGTAATGTCTGACGGTGACAATGAGACCCTCCCCGTGGTGCTCAACACCCACAACGGCAATGTCTACGTGGCCGTGGCCAAATACCAGAAGACTTTCTTTGAAGAGCCTTTCAACTGGTTTAACGACGCTCTATCGCCCGACAATAAATATGTGATCGAGCTCTACTCCACCGCCACCGGCACTTCAGGCCTTAACCTCGCTTCGACCACCGAAATCGCTTGTGAGGCTCCGGCCGATCCCTACATGATGCGCTCGTACTGTCTGGGGCGTTTCCGCTTTGAAAACGACGTGACATTCGACTTCGGCACCGGCAACGAACCCGCATATATCCTGACCGTCAACGATGCCGACATGCGCGATAATTCCGAAGCGTTCTTTGCCGTTTACGATGTGGCCGGCAATGTGATCGAGACCTTCGGCGAAGGCACAGAGTCAGTCATGCTGCTCTCCGATGTCCCCGGCTATCCCCAGCAGTATTGCTTCGTGCAGCCCGATGAATCAGGCGTCTACACATTCAATATGATCAACTATCCCCAGCTCGACCAAGTGGCCAGCCTCCCGATGAGTGTGACCGGCCCCGACGGCACTCAGTATGGCCTCTCCACATCGCTCGACCGCGTGCCCGGCGACGGCTCTTATCGCTACGCCGTGGCTTCGGGACAGGGCGGCGAGACTGCTCAGGGCGAGATATTCCACCCCGTGCTGTGGTTTGACCACAACGGTATCCTTGCCAAAGTCGACAGAATAATGGGCGGCAAAAATGTGCAGATGATGCTCCCCTACATCGCTGCCAACGGTCTGACTCCTTACCTCTTCAACTCCGACGTCAAGACCGAGTACATGGCATTCGTGCTCACCAACGAGAATCACGGCACAGCTCCGTCGACCTACCAGCTCATCGTGGTCAACGAAGACGGCGAACTCAACTTCTCATATTATTTCCCCGACGAAGCCACCGGACTGACAGCATCGCTGGTCAATATCTCATCCAATCCGGCCATCTGGCTCTCATACCGTAAGATCGGCACCGACGAATATGTATCGGAATTCGTGCCCCTGCCCCTCAACAAGCTCGAAGGCGAAGGCACTGCCGAAAATCCCTATCTCCTCTACACCGCCGGCGACTTCGCCCGTATCAAGAACAACCTGAAAGCCCACTACCGTCTGGCCGATGACATTGACTTTGACGGCACTACGCTCGACGGCTTCAGCGGCACGTTTACAGGCTCGCTCGACGGTGCAGGCCACACTGTAAGCAATCTCGTGCTCTCCGGCGCTCCCATCTTCGACATGACAGGCGAGGTTGGCACCGGTCTGACCACCGAAATCAAGGATATCACTTTCTCACACGTAACTCTTACCGACGCTACATCTGTGATAGTGGGATCTGCCTACTCCACCAAGTTTGAAAACGTTTACATCTACGCCCTCAACGCTCAGATTTCGGGCAAAAGCAACTTCGGCGCCATAGCCAACGCAGCCCGATACAGCTCTGAACTTACCGGCTGCGCAGTGCTCGCAAGCGACATCAACGCTCCTGAGAGCGCAGGTGTGGGCGGTCTGGTCTACATTCTGTCAAACTCTACAATAGCCTCATCGGCATTTGAAGGCAACATCATCGCCGGAAACACTCTGGGCGGTATCGCAGCTGAGATCCAGGATGCCAAATCGACCGTGAGCAACTGTCACGTCAAGGCGTCGCTCACAGCCAACAACACCATCGGCGGTATAGCAGGCGAATCAGGCCGAGGCCTTATCAGTGACTGCCTCGTGGAAGGTGACATCACCGCCACCGAAGCCGGACGCTCTTACTCTTACTATGCCAACGGCTGGGTCAACGAAATCAATGTAGGCGGTATCGTGGGCAACCTCTCTCGTCCGCTCGCCGACCTTGAGTCAGGTCAGACCGTAGCCGGCAAAGCCGTGACCAACAATGTGGTAGCTCTCGCATCTATCTCGATTCCCGAAGGCGATGAACTCCTCGCCACCGCTCACCGCATCGTAGGCCGCAGCTCTATCAACGATGATCCCGCCATACTCGACGAGACCTACAACGAGCAGACTCAGGATTGGGACACCACCTGGGGCGACCGTCTGGCCGAATCGGGCGTGACCGACAACTATGCTATCGAATCGCTCGCCGTGGTAGATCCCGCTCTCGAAGCCGGCCTCAACTCCCTCGAAGGCCAGTCGATTGCAGCCGCTCAGGCCGACATAGAATTCTTTGAAGGTCTCGGATTCAAGTTCAACGGCTACAGCAATGCCGAGCCCTGGGTATTCACCTCATCGCTCCCCGCACTCTACTTCGAGAGCACTGTAGGTGCAGCCATGCACTTCGATCCCTCTACCGTGACCCTCACCGAAGGCGAGAGCGAATATGTGCTCCTCGTGCTTGAGAACGTCGATGCCGAATCGATCACCGTAGAGTCGTCCGACGAATCAGGCTGCTACATCAACCTCACCGAAATAGACGAAGATGGCAATGCCGTGTGTGAAGTAGTTTGCCTCAAGCCCGGCGCCTACACCCTCACCGCCACCAACGGCGTGGTATCGGCCACACTGTCAGTGACCGGCACATCAGGTATCGCCACCGTGGAAGGCGAGGCCAAGTCAGCCATATCTTTCGACGGCTCAAGCGTCACCGCTCCTGCATGCGACATCACCGTATACTCAGTCACCGGCTATGAAGTAGCCCGCGGCCGCAACGTCGTATCTACCGCCTCGCTCGTGCCCGGCGTATACGTAGCCAAGGCATCAGGCGCCGCTGCCGGCACTCTGAAATTCGTGGTGAAGTAATCTTATCACACCATACCTCACTCCACAAGGCGAGGGCGGCTCAGGCTGCCCTCGCTTATTTATTACCGCGCGTGCGATTTGGATATTTAGCGGATTGTGAGTAAATTTGCAGTGAAATGTCAAGTGAACCGTCAACAATGAGAATCGACGTAGACGCGGTGCTTCGCAGCCGCGTGCCATCGCTTTACCGCTTCATACCGGGTGCGGTAGTGCGCTGGCTCGAACGTACCATCTGTCAGGACCGGCTAAACGAACTGCTTACCGGCAACGCCCACGCCGACGGGGTAGACTTCGCCACAGGCGTCCTCTCCGACATGGGCATAAGCTACGATGTCAAGGGCTCGCTGCCCGCGTCGTCGCGCGTCATTATAGCTTCCAATCATCCGCTGGGAGGCCTCGACGGGCTGGTGCTCGCCGACTTTGTGGGCCGCGCTTACGGAAGAAAAGACATAGGCTTCGTGGTCAATGACCTGCTGGCAGCCGTAGCTCCGCTGCGCAGCATATTTCTTGCGGTCAACAAACACGGCAAGCAGTCGCGTCAGGCCGTGGAGCGCCTTGACCGCGCCATGGAGTCAGACATGCCCATAGTGATGTTTCCGGCCGGACTGGTATCGCGCCGCAACTCGCGGGGCGAGATTCGCGACCTTCAGTGGCAGAAAATGGTGGTCAACAAGGCTATCGAGACCGGCCGCGATATAGTGCCGCTGCATTTTAGCGGTGAAAATTCAGCATTTTTTTATAACTTTGCACGATGGAGGGCGAAACTCGGCCTCAAATTCAATATCGAGATGATCTATCTCCCGCAGGAACTCGTCAAAAGCGAGGGAAAGCACTTCACCATCACCGTCGGTGAGCCTGTGAGCCACACCTCACTGCGCGGTGGAAAAGAATCGGCTGTGACAGCATCGCAGATTTGCAGGCGCGTCTACGGCCTCGTCAATCAGGAATGGAATTTATGAATCAGGAAATTATACCACCCGTTGATGTAGCAGAAATCGAGGCCGAACTGAGCCACGACACTTTTCTGCGGGTATCCAACAAAGGCGGTAATCACATCCACGTCGTGGATGGCCGCAAGGCTCCGGCTACCATGCGCGAGATAGGACGTCTGCGCGAGATAGCTTTCCGGTCTGCCGGAGGTGGCACAGGCAAGGATTGTGATATCGACGAATTTGACCTCATGGATCCGCCATGCATGCAGCTGATAGTGTGGGATCCTGCCGACAAACTGATACTCGGCGGATACCGCTATATCTGCGGCCGTGACATCCGCACCGACAGTGAGGGCCGTCCGCGCATTGCCACCAGCCATCTCTTCAACTTCTCACCCGACTTTCTGCAACGCTATCTCCCCTACACCATAGAGCTCGGGCGCTCGTTTGTGCGCCGCGAGTATCAGTCGACTCGTGCGGGCGTAAAAGCCCTCTACGTGCTCGACAATCTGTGGGACGGTCTGGGCGCGCTCACGGTGCTTAATCCCGAGATACGCTACCTGTTCGGTAAGGTCACCATGTATCCCGACTATCATTCGGGATGCCGCAATATGATACTCTACTTTCTCCACAAGCATTTTCCCGACAGCGAAAATCTGGCGCGACCCATCAAGAGCCTCGAAACCGGACTCGATATCGAGGAGATGCGCAGGCTATTCACAGGCTCGTCATTCAAGGACGACTACCGTATTCTCAAGCAGTCGGTACACAAATACGGCCTCAACATACCGCCACTCGTCAATGCCTACATGAATCTGTCGCCCACGATGAAAATGTTTGGCACAGCCATCAACGATGAGTTTGGCGACGTGGAGGAGAGCGGCATATTCCTCTCGATCCCCGAGATAACCGAGGAGAAAAAACAGCGCCACATAGAGACATTCGATGCCTCGGCCTCAATCTTTAAAATCACTTAACACCCCTGTAGATACAATCATGGCAGCAGAACGCATACTTGTGACCGGAGGTACCGGTTACATAGGCTCACATACGGCAGTAGAGCTAATCAATGCCGGCTATCAGGTAGTAATAATTGACAATCTGTCAAATTCGAGCCGCGACGTGATCGACGGTATAGAACGCATCACCGGCGTCAGACCCGATTTCGTAGAAGGTGACTGCACCGACATCGACACTCTGCGCCGTCTTTTCGCCGAATATCCCGGCATAAAAGGCATCATCAATTTCGCCGCATCAAAGGCCGTGGGCGAAAGTGTGAAAAAGCCTATACTTTATTATCGCAATAACCTCGACACACTCCTCAACCTTCTCGACCTCATGGCCGACAATGGTGTGAAGGGTATAGTGTTCTCATCGTCGTGCACCGTCTACGGCGAGCCTGATGTAAATCCCGTGACCGAGCAGTCGCCCATCAAGAAGGCCACCTCGCCCTACGGCAACACCAAGCAGATTTCCGAGGAAATCATCACCGACGTGATAGCCGCCGGAGCGCCGTTCAAGAGCATAATACTGCGCTATTTCAACCCCGTTGGCGCTCATCCGTCGGCCGAGATAGGCGAACTGCCCAACGGTGTGCCGCAGAATCTCATACCCTATCTGACCCAGACAGCTATGGGCATACGCGAGAAGCTGAGTGTGTTTGGCGACGACTACAATACACCCGACGGCTCATGCATACGCGACTATATCAATGTGGTGGATCTGGCCAAGGCTCACGTGATAGCCGTGCGCCGTATGCTCGACGATGCCTCCGAAGCCCCCATAGAGATTTTCAATCTCGGCACGGGTAAAGGTGTGTCGGTGCTTGAGCTCATCAACACCTTCGAGAGCGCTACCGGAGTGAAAGTGCCCCACGTGATCACCGGTCGCCGCGAGGGCGACATCGAAAAGGTATGGGCCGATCCGTCATACGCCAACAATGTGCTCGGCTGGAAAGCCGAAACTCCCCTGGCCGACACACTCGCATCGGCCTGGAACTGGCAGAAACGTCTGCGCGAACGTGGCATAATGTAATCATCATCTTCGATCATCGCTTTATGAAAATAGGTATAATCGTAGCAATGGAAAAGGAGCTGAATCTGCTCCTCCATCTGCTTGAAAACAAGACAGAAATCACCGTAGGCGACACCACTCTCCATCTCGGCGCCATAGGTGCCAACGAAATAGCAATAACCCGCTGCGGCATAGGCAAAGTCAATGCCGCCGTAGGCGTCATGACACTGATCGATTCGATTCATCCGTCGCTGGTCATAAATACAGGTGTGGCCGGAGGTGTGGGCGCCGACGCCGGAGTGCTCGATGTGGTGGTGGCCGACGCCGTGGCTTATCACGACTTCTGGTGTCTTGGCGAGGAATGGGGCCGTGTGCCCGGATGTCCGCGCCTGTTTCGCACCGCCTCGCTTCACGTCGACTTTCAGGACCCTACGGTCAAGACCGGCCTGATAGCATCGGGCGACCTCTTCGTGTCGCGTCCCGAGGAGGTGGAACACATCCGCTCGCTCTATCCTGACGTTCAGGCCGTGGATATGGAGTCGGCAGCCATAGCTCAGGTGTGCTATCTGAAAAATGTGCCGTTCTACTGTCTGCGCGTTATCAGCGATACCCCCGGAGGCGACGACAATATCAGCCAGTATGAATATTTCTGGGAAGACGCTCCCCGTCATTCGTTCAACGTACTTCACCGCATCCTGCTCAGCATCTGAGCCCCATCGTAAATCGTGAATCATGAATCATGAATCGTGAATCATAAATCATGAATCATGAATCATGAATCATGAATTGTGAATTATGAAAGATATCAGAGGCATAAGGGGTAAATATTATATAGCCGGGCTAATAGCCGAAGGCGAGCACGAGCGGCAGGACTTTAAATTTGCCATCACCGACGCACGCAAGATAGCGCGCTCGCTATCGGCGTTTGCCAATCACTCGGGCGGACGGCTGCTGATAGGCGTCAAAGACAACGGCGCCGTGGCCGGTGTGCGCAACGAGGAAGACATCTATCTCGTGGAGCAAGCCGCCGAACGCTACTGTATTCCGTCGCAGACCATCAGAGTCGACGCTTTCATTGCCGAGGGAGGCGCCCGCGTAATCCGGGTGGAAATAGACCCGGCGGCTGACCGTCCGGTGATGGTCGACGAGGGTCGTGGAACTCAGAAAGCCTATTACCGTGTGGCCGACGAGAATATCGTGGCTCATCCGCTCATGGTGCGTGCCTGGCGAGAGAGAGCTGCATCGCCCGGCATGCTCATCAGTCCCGACGGCACCGAGCGCAAGCTGCTCGACCTGCTGGCCGATGGCGACATGTCGGTGGAGGACTTCATGCTCCGCGCCCACATTTCACGCTCCAGGGCCGAGGATGTGGTGGTGAAGATGCACTGCGCGGCTCTCGTCGACTTCAGCTTCGACGGCGACCGATTCGTATTGACTCTCTCTAAGTATTAATATCCATATTTTCCATCAGAATATATATGTGGGTACTTCTCGCTATAATATCAGCGCTGTGTCTGGGCGTATATGATGTAATGAAAAAGCTGTCGGTCGACGGCAACAATGTGCTGGGCGTATTGTTTCTCAACACCCTTTTCGGCTCGCTGCTCATGCTGCCCGTGATCATAGCCGGTGCACTCGAAGGCAATTTCGGACTCGGCAACACTTTAGCCGGACACGGAGCCATACTCATAAAGTCGCTTATCGTATTGTCGTCGTGGCTGTTGGGCTACGCATCCATCAAGCATCTGCCCCTCACTATAGCCGGTCCGGTCAATGCCTCGCGACCGGTGATGGTGCTCGTGGGCGCACTGCTCATCTTCGGCGAGCGCCTCAACCTTTGGCAGTGGATAGGAGTGATACTTGGCTTCGCGTCGCTCTACTTCATATCACGTGTAGGCAGCCGCGAGGGTGTATCGTTTAAGGGCAACAAATGGGTGTGGATGGCCATAGGCGCCACCGTGATGGGAGCCGTAAGCGCCCTCTACGACAAGTATCTCCTCACACGCTTCGAGCCGCTTGAGGTACAGGCATGGTATTCGCTCTACCAGTTTTTCATCATGGGCGCCACGCTGTGGGTCATCAGCAGGTTCACATCTGACAAGACACCCCTGAAGTGGCGGTGGGCCATACCGCTGATTTCGGTATTCCTCACCATAGCCGATCTGGCTTATTTCTACAGTCTGTCGATACCCTCGTCGATGATAGCCATCGTATCTATGATAAGACGCGGCAGCGTGATCGTGCCGTTTTTCTACGGAGTGTTTGCGCTCCACGAGAAAAATGTGCGTATGAAACTCGTCGACCTGACTATTCTGCTCGTGGGTCTGACATTTCTTGTAGTCGGCAGTTTGTAAACTACCCGAAAAAACGTTAACTTTGCGTCCGTTCCATAATATAAAGCATGAACAGTCTCATCCGAAATATCCTCACGGCCATCGCCGCCACAATAGCCGTCGGCGCATCGGCCGATGTAAAGGAGCTGCCCGTAACCACCATCAACGGCAAGCTCTATCATTACTATAAAGTAGAGGGAAAAGAGAGCATCTACTCGGTGGTGCATAAACTGAAAGTGCCCAAAGACGAGTTGCTACGCTACAATCCCTCGGCTACCGAAGGGCTCAAAAGCGGCATGACGCTATATTATCCGTTTGACGACAGCGCCGTGGAAAGCGCCGAGCCGGAGGTGACTGAGCCTGCCCGGTCGGACAAGTCTGACCAATCCGACCGGTCCGAGGAGTCCGCTCCAGCCATCCCCGCCGCTCCAGCCGATCCCGCCCCCTCCGATGACACTCATCTGGTGCAGCGTGGCGAAACCATCTACAGCCTCGCGCGTCGCTACGGTGTGAGCGAGGACGACCTGATGAAATGGAATCCCTCACTTGCCGATGGTCTGAAGGCCGACAGCCGCATCATCGTGAAAGCTCCCGAAGCTGAGACTCCCATGGAAATTTCAGGCGACCGTACTGAAATCACATCGACCACGGGTCAACCGGCCACCGCTCCGGCCCTGCCCGAGGGATACCTCGTGAAAGAAAAAGAGACGTTCTATTCTATAGCCCGCGACCACGGAATCACCGTGCCCGAACTCGAAGCCGCCAATCCTCAGGTGTCGCTTCTCAAAGCTGGCATGATACTTACCATCCCCCGCGCGGCTGACACCATAGCTGTCGAACCGGCGCCGCTGCCGGAGGAAAATGCCGGACCGCAGGTTATAGAGCCGGCCGAGGCAGACTCCCTCGTCAGCCACAATGTCAATATCGCCCTCATCCTCCCCTTTATGACCGGTGAAAAACCTGTGAGCAAACAGGCCCAGCGCTTCACCGAGTTCTACAAGGGCTTTCTGATAGCCGTAGACTCGCTGCGCAATTCGGGCAAAGGCATCAACATCTTAGCTCTTGACAGCCACGGCTCCACCGATACCGTGCGCCACCTCCTCACCCGCCCCGACCTCAAGGAAATGGATGCGGTGATAGCTCCCGACAATGCCGCTCAGCTTGCCTACATAGCCCGCTGGGGTCTTGACAATGATGTGAGAGTATACAACGCATTCGTCATCAAAGACGACACTTACGTTGGCAATCCAATGATGCTCCAGAGCAACATACCGAGCGAACTGATGCTCGAAAAGGCAGCTGAAAGTCTCGTAGCCTCACTCGGCTCAAGCACTCCGGTGATTGTGACCCGCTCGGGAGTGGAGGCCGACAAGACTGATTTTCTCAAGGAGCTCAACGACCGCCTGAGCCGCGCAGGTATCACCCCGGTCACGATAGAGTTTGACCACCGCCTCACTCCGGCGTCGCTGTCGGCTCTCTCGGCCACGGGCGACTACGTGTTCATAACCGTCACCGGCAAGCAGGCCGAAGTCAACCGCATACTTCCGGGCCTGATCGACTGGCACCGCAATGCCCCCTCGGCCCGCATCAAAGTGTGGGGTTATCCGGAGTGGATAGCATTTCGCGGCGATACTCAGCAAAACATGCATGCCCTCACCACCACCATCTACTCGCGGTTTGCTCCCGACGAGGAGATATACCGCAACAAGAAATTCGATGCCACATTCAAGCGCTGGTATGGCTCCGAAATGGAAAATGCCACTCCGCGTCAGGGACTTCTCGGATTCGACACGGGCATGTATCTGCTCCGCCTCGGTCTGCTCGACAAGCCTACCCCCTCGGGCGTGCGCTACTCGGGCATACAGACCGACTATGACTTCCACCAGATACCTTCGGGCGGCTGGGTCAACAACTCGCTCATGCTGCTGACCTATCTTCCCGGCGGTGAAATCAGCAAATCGTCAAAGTAATGAAGCAGCTGTTTCGCCTGATTGCCACCATCGCAATAGCCATAGCGGTATCTGCCACCGCCTCGGCTCAATACGTCTATTCACCCAATCTGGCCGTAGGTGTTAAGGCCGGCGCCACTCTCTCGCGCATGACTTTTTCACCCGAGGTGACGCAGAAATTCCTGCCCGGATTCATAGCGGGAGCCTCCGTGAGATACACTGAGGAAAATCACTTCGGACTAATAGGCGAGATCAACATTGAGCAGCGAGGCTGGCAGGAAGACTTCGAGGAATACAGTTCGGACTTCAACTATCAGCACACCCTCACCTACATTCAGATACCACTGCTCACCCACATATATTTCGGCAGCAAGACGTGTAAATTTTTCATCAATCTCGGCCCGGAATTCGGCTACATGATTTCTGATCACGTTAAGGCCAACTTTGACTACAACGACATAGCTTCGATACCCGACTTTCCGCGCGGCTACCGCACCAACGAGCAGCTTGCCATGAAAGTCAGCAACCGATTTGACTACGGTATATCCGGCGGACTGGGAGTGGAACTCATAGCCGCCAAGCGCAATTCCATTCTTCTCGAAGGGCGCTTTTACTACGGTCTCGGCAACATATATCCCTCGTCGAAGCGCGACTTCTTTTCAGCATCGCGCGGCATGTCGATCGAAATCACCTTAGGCTATATGTTCCGAATCAAGTGATTCATATATTAATTTTTATTCTCCCCACACTCTCACCATGGAACTCTGGATCAACATCGTGGGCTACGCTGCAGCCCTCAGCATGATAGGCGGCTATCTGCCGCAGGCCATACACACCATACGCACCCGCGACACCGACGGTATAGCCCTCCCCACATTTCTGCTTCTCGGGCTCGGCAGTATACTTTTTGTGGTGCAGGGCATCTTGATTGACAACTGGCCTCTCATCATCACCAATGCCATCACCACCATATCGTCGGCCATTGTATTCGGCATCAAGATGAAAAACGACCACTTCTCGGGCAAATAACCTGACTGGCGCAATCATCATGATTGTCGCAAAATGTTAAAAAGTGTTTTATCGCATTTAAATTAGTCGTATTTTTTAACTTTTTGCAGAAATTTGGCTAACTTTGTGGAAATTTGGAAAGAATGGACCAGGTCACTCTGAAAGACAGCGTCAACCGCATCAAGGTCAAATCGCGCATGCTTTTGAGTCTGTATGACAACGAAAAGCAGCAGCACCGACAGGCCCGCGAGCGAATAGCCGAACTCGAAGAAGAGCTGCGGCAGCAGAAGCGACTCAACGCCACGCTTGAACAGGAAAACATTACCCTCAAGATGGCATCGGTGCTTTCGCCCGACCATCGCGACGTAGAGGCTACCCGCGCCCATCTTTCCGGTTTAGTGCGAGAAATCGACAAGTGCATCACCTTATTAAGCCACTGATGCAATGAAGGATAAACTAAATATTACGATACGCATCGCCAACCTTCCGCCCATGCGCATCCTCATCTCCCCCGAAGAGGAAGAAGTGGTGAGAAAGGCTCAGAAAAATGTCAATCTCCTATGGGAGAGATGGAGCGAGCGTTTCACCGAAAATACACCCGGTGAGGTTCTGGGAATGGTCGCCTACCGATTCGCCCAGATGTTTTACACCGCCGAGGCCCGTATGAATGAGCTTGAGACCACCATCAACGATCTCGAAAAGGCTCTGGACAACGTCCTGCTTGAGTCAGGTTCAGAGAGCTGAAGAGTCAGCCACCTGTCAGGTACGGTATTTTTTATCCGCCCCACACACAATTTCGGGCACAGCGATTCACCCGCACGTCTTCACCCGGCTTCCGAGCCGTCAGCAGCAGCCCCCGAGGGCTTGCACGCTACGCACCGGACCGTGAAGAGCGACGGGATTTTTTATTTTATAACCAATTATTGTTCAACCATATATAAACTTATAAACTTCAATTTACCCACCTCAAAAATATGGAATTTGCAATTTATATCATCGTAGCTCTGGTGTGCATAGGCATCGGCTACTTTATCGGCCAGGCCATCCAGAAATCCATGGCCACATCCAAGGCCCACTCCATCATCGAAAATGCCGAGCGCGAAGCTGACGGCATAATGAAAGACAAGATTCTCGAAGCAAAGGCCGAAAGCCTGCGCATACAGACTGACGCCGAGCGCGCCGCCAACCAGCGCATGCAGCGCGTGCAGAACGAAGAAAACAAAATCAAGCAGCGCCAGCAGCAGCTCAATCAGCAGCAGAGCGAAAATGCCCGCGCACGCAACGAAATAGATGCCGCCCGCCAGCAGCTCGACAATCAGGCTGCACGTCTTGAGCAGGAGCACGGCGAACTTGAGCGCATGACCCGTCAGGCCCGCGAGACCCTTGAACACATATCGGGTCTCTCAAGCGAGGAAGCCAAGGAAAAACTCGTGGAGTCGCTCAAAGACGAGGCAAAGACTCAGGCCGCTTCGTATATCAACGACATTATGGACGAGGCCAAACTGACAGCCAACAAGGAGGCAAAGCGCATAGTGGTGCAGTCGATTCAGCGCCTCGCCACAGAGACAGCAATCGAGAACTCTGTGACCGTATTTCACATCGACAGCGATGAAATCAAAGGTCGCATCATAGGCCGCGAGGGCCGCAACATCCGCGCCCTTGAAGCCGCTACCGGCATAGAAATCATAGTCGACGACACCCCCGAAGCCATCGTGCTATCAGGATTTGACCCCGTGCGTCGCGAGATAGCCCGCCTGGCACTCCACCAGCTCGTAGCCGACGGCCGTATCCACCCCGCCCGTATAGAGGAAGTGGTGGCCAAGGTGCGCAAGCAGATCGAAGAGGAAATCGTGGAGACAGGAAAGCGCACTGCCATCGACCTTGGCATCCACGGTCTGCACCCCGACCTCATACGCCTCGTGGGTAAGATGAAATATCGCTCAAGCTACGGACAGAACCTCCTCCAGCACTCACGCGAGACGGCCAACCTCTGCGCCATCATGGCATCAGAACTCGGCCTCAATCCCAAGAAAGCCCGTCGCGCCGGTCTGCTCCACGACATCGGCAAAGTGCCCGATGAAGAGCCCGAACTCCCCCACGCTCTGCTGGGTATGAAACTCGCCGAGAAATACAAGGAAAAACCCGATATATGCAACGCCATCGGTGCTCACCACGATGAAATCGAACAGACATCGCTGCTCGCTCCCATCGTGCAGGTATGCGACGCCATCTCAGGCGCTCGTCCCGGTGCTCGCCGCGAGATAGTCGAAGCATATATCAAGCGCCTCAACGACCTCGAACAACTCGCCCTCTCTTATCCCGGTGTCATCAAGACCTACGCTATTCAGGCCGGCCGCGAACTCCGCGTGATAGTAGGTGCCGACAAGATCGACGACAATGAGACCGAAAAGCTCTCTACCGAAATAGCACGTCGTATTCAGGACGAAATGACCTATCCCGGACAGGTCAAGATCACCGTCATCCGCGAGACCCGCTCCGTAAGCTTCGCAAAATAATAGCCGCTCATGGACATTATCGACGAAATCAACAGTATGCCCGATCCTTCGGCCGACGATGTGCGCAACGACATCGCCCCCGGGGTGGCCGGTGCCGGCTGCAGGTGCCGTCGCTGCGACGAGCATGAAGCTCCCCGCGGCAACTTGCACTCGTATAACTGGCTCGACGACATTCCCGACGCCGACCCCGATTGGGACATAATCGAGGTGCAGTTCAAGAATACCCGCAAGGGATTCTACCACAACTCCGCCCGACTGCCACTCGACCCGGGCGACATGGTGGCCGTAGAAGCCTCACCGGGCCACGACATCGGCATGGTGACACTGATGGGACCGCTGGTGAAAATCCACATGCGCAAGGCCAATATCAAGCCCGACTCGCCCGACATCCGCAAGGTATTCCGCAAGGCTCGGCCGGCCGACCTCGACAAATACGAGGAAGCCAAGGCCCGCGAGAACGACACTATGATACAGTCGCGCAAAATTGCCGAGCAGCTTAATCTCAATATGAAGATAGGCGACGTGGAGTATCAGGGCGACGGCAACAAAGCCATATTCTACTACATCGCCGACGAGCGCGTTGACTTCCGCCAACTTATAAAAGTGCTGGCCGACACATTCAAGGTGCGAATCGAGATGAAGCAGATAGGTGCTCGCCAGGAAGCCGGTCGAATAGGAGGTATAGGCTCTTGCGGACGTCCGCTGTGCTGCGCAAGCTGGATGACCAACTTCATATCCGTAGGCACCGCGGCCGCACGCTATCAGGACATTTCGCTCAACCCGCAGAAACTTGCCGGACAGTGCGCCAAACTCAAGTGCTGCCTCAACTTCGAGGTAGATACTTACGTAGAGTCAGCCCGCCAGCTTCCGCCCCGCGACGTGCGTCTTGAGACTGCCGACGCAACATATTTCCACTTCAAGACCGATATATTCAAGAAAGAAATCACCTACTCCACCGACAAGAATATGGCAGCTAATCTGGTGACTCTCGATGCTCAGCGCGTATTTGAGATCATCGAGATGAACCGCAACGGCGAGAAACCGCTCACCCTCCATCGCGAGGGCGAGGAAAAGCCCGCCAAAAAGTCGGAATTTGTAGAGCTCGTCGGTCAGGACAACATCAACCGCTTCGACAAGAAGAAAAAGAAGAAGAAAAAATCAGGCAACCAGCCCAAACCCGAAAAGGCCGACAAGTCCGATCGCCCTGACAAGCCTGAAAAGTCCGATAAGCCTGACAAGCAACGTCCCCGCCCCCAGCGCCGCAAGAAAAATGGCGAAGGCAAGCCCGGACACACCGACAAAAAACCTGAAAAAGAGCAATGAAATCGCGCTTCTATCTGCTTGCAGCGACATTAATATCAATCCTCGCCGGATGCGACACATCGGGCGAGGATACACTTTACTCCAATCTTCCTGACGAGGGTTGGGCTTATACCGACACACTTGTCTTCACTCCGCGACCGGGAGCCGGTCCGCTGAGTGTGGCCGTGCGTCACGACGCTTCATACCCCTACTCCAATCTGTGGCTTGAAATCGCCGTAACGAGTGGAGGTAAAGATATATCGGCCGATACTGTCAATCTTACTCTCTGCGACCCCTACGGTCGCTGGCTCGGTAAAGGTTTCGGCGGCAGTTACCAGATAGAGATGCCTGTAGCCCGATATATAGCCATCGATTCACTCACCACACTGCGTGTGCGACACATCATGCGGTGTGACACCATCATAGGCATCGACCAGGTAGGCATAAGTCACCGCCTGCTGCAATAGAATTTTACTCGGATAGATAAAAATACATTTCCGCTTCACCGGCTCGCATACTTCGGGGAGTGTACCGGTATAAGCTTTGTTGACAGCACCTGCATTCCGGTGATTCATAATAAGCGGCAGTTCAATATGAAAGTCTTCAAGGGTATCGCGGAGAAAGGGAAGTCATATATCTCCCAATCTCTTTTCGGACGTCTTTGGGATGCGGGAGTACATATCGTCAAATATGAAGAAATGCCTGATGCCTCTCTATGACAAGATCATGCTACGCAAAAGAAGCATCATAGAGTAAATAAATGATATGCTCAAGAATGTGGCCCAACTGGTTCACACCCGTCCCCGAAGTGTACACAGCTTTCTGATGAATATGCTCGCTGCAATCGGCGCATATTGCTATTTCGCAATCAAGCCCGAAGTTAATTTCAATTTTGAGGAGCCTGAGTCCAACGGGCAACTTGTTCTCTGGCAATAACTGACGGAATTTTAAAAAGTCAGGCGACCATACTTTGGGCGCCCGACTCAACGTATCCTTTTGATTCTTTGAATAATTAACTTTTTTATCCCGAACTCGTGTTGCTACTACACAGCCTGAAACACCTTGCTTACTATCTTCCACTCATCACCCTCCTTCACAAGAGTAAACATATCGGAAAATTCAGACTCACCAAATACAGACTCTATGCGTATCATAGCCACGTCACCCGCCACGCTGCACTCGGCCACTTTGTACGAGGCCGGCTGCTTGCCGGTGGCATCATAGTAATCGAAAAGCGCCTGAATAGGCAGGCATATCAGCTTGCCATCCTCGGCATGAGAGATAGTGGCACCTTCGGCAAAAGCAGGGCGCGCCACTTTGCTGTCGCCTTCCACGGCAGCTTTGACATACATATCCATAGCCTTGCATATACCTGCGAGATCCTCGGGTGAAACATTTTTGCACATATATTCTTCAGTTTTAGTTTGTTTGTCACATTCAGCAGAGCAGTCGGCCGCAGACTTTCCCGTGCATCCCGAAAGAGCCGTCACAGCCACAGCTGTCGCAAGCGCTATATTCCTGATCATTTTATTCACGCCTTTATCGTATCAGAATTCTGATTATATGCTTTAGCCACACATTTCCACTCTCCGTTGAGTTTCAGCAACAGCAGAAAATCAGTGAAGTCAATGCGTCCACCCCACTTCTCTTCAAGCACACGCACTACTGCTACAGTCTCCTCCACGGCAAGAACATCGATACGGGCTTTGAAATCCTCACCTGCTCCCACTGAATCAACGTTGTGGTAAAACTGTTCAATCGAGCCGTGTTCAAGCACACCATCGAGTATACCGAACAACACGGCATCATCGGTAAACAGGCTGCGTGCATGGCTGCTATCGCCTTCAGCCACACTTTTCACAAACTTCTCCGCGGCGAGGGCCACGGCTTCATATTCCTTAATCTTGTCTCTCATAATGCTTTAAAAGATCTATATGTATGAATTATTTTCAATGCAAAGATAGTATGATATTACCCGAATATCAAGTACCGAAAAAATATTCTGGTACTGAATAATTTTTCGGTATACTCATTATCAGTTATATTGACTAACTTTGCAGTATATCTAAGAAATCATTACATCGTCATATCTTGGCATACGAACGAAAAATACCTGTCGATCTTGACTGCCCGCTGCGACTCACCATGAGTCTAATCGAATCGAAATGGAAATCATGCCTGCTCGATGAGCTGCGGTCAGGCAACGAAATGCGTCCGAGCGAACTACACAAATGTCTTCCTGAGGCCGCGCCCCGTGTATTGGATATTCAGCTGAAAGAGATGATGGAAGACGGTCTCGTAAGCAAGACCATCTTCCCCGAACTTCCTCCCCGCTCGGTGTACCGCATCACTCCACTCGGAGCATCACTGCTACCTATTATTGATGCCATGCTTGCGTGGGGCAGTGAGCATATGGACCTGTTTGAGCATAAATACGGGCGCAAACAATAATTTTATTTAAATACTTGCATTTGGCCCGGGGTTGTTGTACCTTTGTACTTGAAATCATCATTTGAGTCCATAAATATTTAATACCCCCTTACACCTCTCACACATGAAACAGCTTGATATCATTCTTGCAGAAAAACTACTTAAAATCAGTGCGATAAAGCTTCAGCCCGAAAATCCCTTCACATGGGCATCAGGCTGGAACTCACCCATTTATACCGACAACCGCAAGACTCTCTCGTTTCCCGAGGTGAGAAACTTCATCAAGGTTGAGCTGTGTCGTGTGATACTTGAAAACTTCCCAGAATTCGATGCCATAGCAGGTGTGGCCACCGGAGCCATAGCCCAGGGCGCACTCGTAGCCAACTCGCTTGGCGCTCCCTACGTATACGTACGCTCCACTCCCAAGGATCACGGACTCGAAAATCTCATCGAGGGCAATCTGATGCCGGGTCAGAAAGTAGTGGTGATCGAAGACCTCATCTCCACCGGAGGCAGCTCACTCAAGGCAGTGGAGGCTATCCGCAATGCCGGATGCGAGGTGATGGGTATGGCAGCCATTTTCTCATACCAGTTCCCCGTAGCCACCCGCAATTTCAAGGATGCCGACGTGAAACTGATCACCCTCTCCAACTATACCGCCCTCATCACCGCAGCTCTTGAGACCGGCTTCATTCGCGAACACGATGTGGAGACCCTGCGCAAGTGGCGCGAAAATCCTGCCGAATGGACTCCTAATAAAGCAATCGACTGATAAGACATAATTTCACCGGTTATGGCAAAATACACAGGTAAATCCGTCACCCTCCCCCGCGATATCGACTCTATCTACAGCCGCGTATCAGACCTATCGGGCTACAAATCCATGCTCGACGAGCTTCCCGCCGACCAGCGCGAGCGCATCCACGGCATTACATTTGATGCCGACAGCGTGGCATTTGACGCCCCCGGCGTAGGTCGTCTCAGCTTCAAGCTTGCCGAGACTGTAGCTCCCACCCACGTGGCTTTCAGAGCCGAGCAGTCGCCCATTCCTCTCAATCTGTGCGTCGACCTTAAGGCCGAAAGCGCCGACTCCACCCTTATCACCCCGTCGATCGACATAGAGCTGCCTGCTATGCTGCGCTCATTTGTCGGCCCCAAACTTCAGGAAGCGGCCGATAAGTTCGGCGAGGTTTTCTCCACTATTCTTAAATGAAATTTCCAAGCTACATCATGATGGCCGTCGTAGCTGCTGCGACGGCCATTTTCACATTATCGTCGTGCGACTCACTCAACGACGAACGCATACCATATGCCGAAGTCCGGCTGACATTTACCACCGAAGGCGTGTGGAATATCTACGGTGTGGCCGGAGCTACATCATCGCGACGCTACATAAAGTCAGAACATATCCCCACCGACTTCCCTTATACGGCACTCGACCAGACCGGCTGGGGCGGACTGCTCGTGGTGTGCGACATAATGGGCGACCCGCAGGTATATGACCTCTCATGTCCGGTGGAAATGCGTCGCGACGTGCGCATATATATTCCGGCCGATGAAGTTCACGCCCGCTGCCCGCAGTGTGAAAGCACATATGAGGTGTTCACCAACTATGGCGTACCCCTCAGCGGACCGGCCGCACGCAACGGTTACGCCCTCAAACGCTACCACGTGGTCTACGGCGGACCGGCCGAATACCTTGTCATCACCCGCTGACTCTTTAATACCGTAATAGCATCTTCTTGAATCTACAACCGTTTTCAGCGATGTTTATCCATATCTCCTATTTATTAAGCCTATTAACTATTAGCTATTCAGCAAAACCGACAAATAATTAAGACAAATTCTTTTTGTTAAAACACCCAAATTACAAATAGCATTAAAACCTGGTATTCAGACCCTTATACCATGCATAAGGATCAATTCTTTTTGCGATCTTTTTTTTATGCCAGTGAATAACGTCGATTCGTTTTGCTTCCGGTAGTTTTCAATCGGTTTTGGCGAACCATATTGTAAACTTGTCGTTGGATATCCGAGGGCGACTACGGCGATTAAATTACCGTTTTGCTCTGCCGGACGCACCCCAGTGTGCTTCCCTACGGAATTGAATGACACTGTGTTATTTCTATTATGTGAAATTCTCTGTATTGTTTAATTACCATTTTGTTCGGCCGGGTGCTCCTTCGAAGCACCCCTACAGGCTATGCAATATATTATATAGTCAGCCGCTTGCAAATCTTTGATTTACAAGCGGCTGAACGATGTCGGGGTGGCGGGATTCGAACTCGCGACCCCCTGCTCCCAAAGCAGGTGCGCTAACCGGGCTGCGCTACGCCCCGAATGTGGTGCAAAGATACTGCATTTTTTCCTCTTATGCAAATATTTTTTATCTCTGTTGCTAAATGAACAGTTGCGCCCCGCATAGCGTTATATGAAAAATATGTCACATTCTCAACTAATTATTTGAATTATGAAACTGAAACTCCTCGCCGGCCTAATGGCAATGGCTGCAATCGCCGGAACACCCGATAGCAACGCATGCTCCCGCATATTATATAAAGGCAACGACAGTCTGCTCATTGTAGGCCGCTCGCTTGACTGGCGCACACCTATTCCTACCAACGTATATGTATATCCCGCCGGTATAGCCAAGAAGGGCCACAATCTGCCCGGAGCCGTGACTTGGACTTCAAAATACGGAGCCGTATATGCAGTGGGCTACGACGGAGGTGTCACCGAAGGCATGAACGAAAAGGGTCTTGTGGTAAACGGTCTTTTCTGCAAGGGCTCTATCTACTCGAACGATACCAATTCCGACCGTCCGCCCATGTCGCTGGCCATGTTCCCCGCGTGGCTTCTTGACATGAATGCCACTACTGACGAGGCTGTGGCTGTGTTGCGCAAGCATGACTTCACCATATCCGGTGCTACATTCGACGGCGGCACAGTGTCGGCTCTTCACTTCGGCATCACCGACGCATCAGGCAAGTCGGCCGTTGTGGAGTTCGTCGACGGTAATATCAACATTTATGAGGGCGACGACATCATAGCCATGACCAACGATCCCACATTCCCGGCCATGAACGCCATCAATGATTATTGGGAAAAGAAAGGCGGTACTCATACTCTGCCCGGCACAGTGTCAAGCCCTGACCGCTTCGTGCGCGGCGTATTCTTCGACAAGAATGTATCAAAGACAGGCGAGGCCGATCTGGGTCTGTCGATAATACGCTCGATACTTTTCAACGTTTCCGTGCCTTACACTTACACCGTAGAGGGAGAAGGTAATGTATCGTCCACACAGTGGCGTTCGTTTGCCAATCTGCGCGACCTCCGCTATTACTTCGATGTAGTCACCAACCCCGGTATATTCTACGTTGACCTCAACGAGATCAATCTCGCTCCCGGCGCTCCTATCCTCAAGATCGACACATCAAAATCATCGGATTTCGTTGGCAACTGCACCGGCAAGTTATTCCCCGTCGAAGGGTTTACTCCTATGTATTAATCTGACCGACGGATGGGTGAGAATCACCACTGCCGAAGCCGCATCGCCTTCGGCTGATACCGCAAACAGCGACCCGTCTGTCAAATCCTCGACCAAAATATCACCACTGAGGGTGGCCCGGACTATCATGTCAAGGCCACCCCAATGTTTATTAAGGTCGACAACGGCATCGGGCATCCGGTCAGAAGTCCACGGATAGCATCTCGCACCCGATGTCTGGGCAAGCGTAGAGCCGGCGGGATTCATAAATGCCACTCTGTGACCGGCGGCACGCAAAGCCATCACCACAGCCGCCTCCCAGTCGCTGGCCCCGCCGTCAACGATAATGCGCTGTTGCGCAAACACGAGTCCGCCCGACGGAGCAGCCTGTCGCACACGCTTCATCACACCTGCGGCCATACGGCTGCGGTGTTCTTCCATCTTTTTCTCCAGATAGTTATCGGCCATAACTTATATATCAGTAGCTTGGGCGCTCGCGTCTTGCGGCATCGATGCGCAGGAGTATGAAAAGCAGGAATGTGAATCCCCATAGCGAAGATCCGCCATAGCTGAAAAACGGCAACGGAATACCTATCACCGGGCACAGTCCTATCACCATGCCTATATTGATGGCAAGGTGCATGATGAAATATGACGCCACACAATAGGCATAGACTCGTCCGAATATACCGGGCTGACGCTCGGCTATCGAGATGATGCGCAATATCAGTATGAGAAACAGCGCAAGCACCACTGTGGAGCCAATGAATCCTTCCTCCTCACCTATGGTGCAGAATATAAAGTCGGTGTGTTGCTCAGGCACATATTTCAGCTTGGTCTGCGTGCCGTTCAGAAATCCCTTGCCGGTAAGTCCGCCCGAGCCTATGGCTATCTTCGATTGATTGACGTTGTAGCCCATACCCTTGGGGTCGTCCATGATACCGAGCGTCACCATTATACGCTCCTTCTGATACGTCTTTAGAGATTTATTGAACACATAGTCTATCGATAGCAGAAAACCCAGACTGAGCACAGCCGCCACGGCCGTGATAAGCACCCGCGAGCTGAAGCCGTGGATCATGATATACAGGCAGTAGATCACACCCCCGACTATGGCACAGAGAAAATAAATATTACCGGGCACAGGCACACCGCAGAGTGCCAGCGTCATCACCAGCACACCCGTTCCGGCATAGACGAGAAACAGATTACGCGCCTCGCGCGGACAGCGGGCATAAAGAGCCAGCATCAGCACCATTATGGCCATAATCATCGAGTAGACCACCACTCGGCCGGTGGTGATACCGAGGGTCTCGGTGCCGGAATACTTCAGCGCCACTACGAAAAAGGTCACAGCACACGCTCCGGCCAGAAGCACCAGGCCGCTCATGCCCTCGCGATAGAGCACGAAAAAGAGCGACAGGTAAACCAGCGCCGATCCGGTCTCCTTCTGAAGGATGATAAGCACAAAGGGCAGAAGAATGATGGCGAGTGCCTTCAGATAATTGTTGCGCGAGGCATTGAGATGAAAGTTGTAGCTGCTGAACAATTTAGCCAGCGCAAGCGCCGTGGCAAACTTACCGAACTCGGCCGGCTGAAGACTCATCGGACCGAGCACGAGCCACGACCGCGAGCCTTTGATATCCGGCGCTATCGCTATCGTCACTATCAGCAACAGCACCATAGCGATATATATCACATAGGCATAGTTTTCATAAAATCTCACGTCAACGAGTATCAGAAACAGTCCGAGAACCAGCGACAGACCGATCCATCGCAACTGCTTGCCCGAGAACTGCGAGAAGTCCCATATCGAGGCATCGTCAAACTTATAGCTGGCGGCGTAGATGCTGAACGCGCCCGCTATCACGAGCACGAGATACAGTATTACCGTGAACCAGTCGATGTCCTTGAACACCGAGCGCGATTCGCCGGGAGCTGAATTGCCGAGGGGTGAATTGAACATAGCTGTTATCAGTGTTTTTTAGTGCCGGCAAACTGTATGGTATTGGACTGCAACATGCGTTCCTCAAGATACTTTCTGTCGTCGGCGATATGACCGTTGAGATACTTTTCGATTACAAGAGATCCGATAGGCACACCGAATGCGGCGCCGAAACCGGCATTTTCCACATACACGGCCACGGCGATCTTCGGATCGTTGTAGGGAGCGAAGCCCATAAATGCCGAGTGGTCACGCCCATGAGGATTCTGAGCCGTACCGGTCTTTCCGGCCACCTCTATGCCCGGCAGATTGGCCAGTCGGCATGTACCGCCGGTGACAGCCATGCGCATACCTTCGGCCACATCGGGATAAAACCGAGAGTCGACTGTGGGATAGCGCCGCTCGGTATACTGCGCGTCGATCACGGTGTCCTGCACCTCCTTGACCACGTGAGGGGTGATGAACCATCCGCGGTTGGCTATCGTGGCGGCAAGATTGGCTATCTGAAGCGGCGTAGCCAGAATCTCGCCCTGACCTATCGATACTGATATTATCGTGTTGGCGCTCCAGTGTCCGGCGCCGTAGACTTTGTCGTAGACCTTGGAGTTAGGTATATATGCGCGGCTCTCGCCGGGGAGGTCTATACCCAGACGGTATCCGTAGCCCATCGAGACAAGATGATTTTTCCACACCTCAAACGCCTCGGCATGCGAACCGTAACGGCTCTTGCGGTCGACCATCGCCTTGAATCCCCAGCAGAAATAAGCGTTGCACGATGTCTGAAGCGCGGGCTTGAGAGGTAGCGGCGCTCCGTGGGCATGACAGCCCAGACGCAGGCGTCCCGACACGAATCCGTGATTGCAAGGATAAGCCGTGGAAGGGCTGATGATACCCTCCTGAAGAAGTATCAGGCCGTTGGCAGGCTTAAACGTCGAGCCGGGAGGATAAGCCGCCTGAATGGCGCGGTCAAAGAGCGGACGGTCAAGATCTTTGGTCAGGGCCAGATAGTTGGCTCCGCGCTGACGGCCTACGAGCAGCGACGGCTTGAACGACGGCGCCGACACGAGGCAGAGTATCTCGCCTGTGCGCGGCTCTATGGCCACCACCGCCCCTTTCTTATTCACCATAAGCGACTCGGCATACTGCTGGAGCTCGATATCGATACTTAATTTCAGATTTTTACCCGATATGGCCGGACGGTCGTGTGCGCCGTTGTCATACCGGCCCTGAATCTTACCGTAGGCATCGCGTATGAGCACTTCAGCGCCCTTCACTCCACGCAGAAATTCCTCATAGCTGCGCTCCACACCCATATCGCCGGTGTAGTCGCCGCGCGAGTAGTAGTCATCGCGCTCCATATCTTTCTGCGACACCTCGCGTATATTTCCGAGCACATTGGCCGCACAGTCGTAATTATACTCGCGCAGTATTCGCTTCTGGATATAAAAACCCGGAAAGCGATAAAGCTTCTCCTGCAGTCGGCCATATTCCTCAGCCGAGAGATGGGTGATAAGAGTCTGAGGCGAATATGACGAGTAGCCGGGATTGAGGCGCCGATCCTTCATGTCGGCAAAACGCTTGCGAAGTTGCTCAGGAGTGATACTGATGGTATTGCAGAAGTCGATGGTATCAAATGCCTTCACGTCGCGCGGTATCAGCATCACGTCGTAGGCAGGCTGATTATACACCACAAGGCGTCCCTCGCGGTCATAAATTATGCCGCGCGACGGATACACTGCCTTGCGCAGAAAAGCATTGGAGTCGGCATACTCCTTATATCTGGAGTCGGTGACCTGGAGGCTGAACAGTCTGATTATATATATTAGCACTATGGCCACTACGATACCTCCGATGATGTAGCGGCGGGGCTCAAGGTTATAGTCTTTTCTCACTTCGGGGCGTAAGGAGGCTGTCGATGCCCACCATCACGAGCATGGACAGAGCCGTGCTGCAGACGATGCGCAGAATTAGACGGAGAGGATTGAAAAACGTAAATGCTTCGATGGTGAATATCATCATGCAGTAGAGGAGAGTGAGCGTCAGCAGATATTTCAGATACACCGAGGTGCCGAGCGAGTGCATCGAAGGCACTGGGTCGGGCAGATCTTCCTCACGCGTCACATACAGGCGGAGCACCGGACGGCGCAGCGCAGCCAGACACGTGCACGCAAGAGCATTCATCCCATACGTGTCGGAAAACACATCCACGGCAAGTCCGAGAAAGAAGCCCACGCTCATCACGGCGTTGACCGACATGGTGACCGGCAGGCGACCTATAAGGTAGATAAACACCATAGGCACTGCCACATTAAACAGGCAGATATTATTGAACACCATCACCTGGGCAAGCACCAGCACGATGGCAAGGACTATGAAGCGTATGGCTGTCTTGGTCATTTCTTTTCAGTCAGGGAGTTATCTTGACGGGATGGGATCAATATCTTTCTCAACAATGCTGAGCTCATGGCTGAGCGAGTCGACTATCACGCGCACGGTGGAGAGTGTGGTGAAGTCAGTGAAAAGTTTCACGCGCAGTGCGAAGAAGTTGTCGTCATCGCGGTCGCGGCTGCCATTGACCACAGTGCCCACGGGCACACCTTCGGGAAACATCGACGAGTAGCCGCTGGTGACTATCGTGTCGCCGGGATTAAACACCGCATGCGAGGGCAGCTCCTCAAGGATAGCTTCGTCAGGGCTATGGCCGTCCCACGTAAGCGAGCCTACGTGCTCCTGCCCCTTGACCTTACACGATATGCGCAGATAAGGATTGAGCAGCGATATCAGGCGGGCCGAGTGGTCGCCCACTATGTTCACCACTCCCACTATACCGTTCTGGTCCATCACTCCCATCTCCGGGCGGATGCCGTCGAGCGCGCCCTTGTTGATGGTGATATAATTGTGGGGATGAATGGTAGAATTGTTGATCACGTGGGCTATGATGAAGCTGTAGCGTGAGAGCGAGGGATCGACCTTCATAGTGTCGAGCAGCGCATTCTCATCGCGGCGGCGCAGCTCCTCCTTCAGGCGATATATCTCCAGTTCGAGATCGGAATTCCGACGCTGAAGGTCATCGTTGATATCGCGCAGGGCGAAATATCCGGTGACTTCGCGCGAGGTTTCATACACAGCCGTACTCACAGCCGATGCCGACGAGAGATACACATGGTGCTGATACGGATTGGCCGTAAACAGCAGCACGCACGAGGCCGTCACGTAGATCGCGAAGAGCAGCCACGAACTGTATTTCTGGAGAAACTTTAAGAGATCGCTCACTTGAAATTTTTTACAATGACGGCAGAGGCCTCTGTAGTGACGGCCTCTGCCTGTGGTAATGTCAGATGGATTCTTTCCGGAATGTGACTTATCAGCGGATCAGGAACGAGAAATGCTCGATATTTTTCAGAGCCACTCCCGTACCCTTGGCTACTGCGAGCAGGGGATCCTCGGCCACGTGGAACTTGATACCGATCTTGTCAGTCAGGCGCTTGTCAAGGCCGCGGAGCAGCGCGCCGCCACCGGCCAGATAGATACCGTTCATCACAATATCGGAATAAAGCTCGGGAGGAGTCTCGTCAAGAGCCTGAAGCACGGCTGCCTCGATACGCGATATCGACTTCTCGATGCAGTGAGAGATTTCCTGATAGCTCACGGGCACCTCCATAGGAAGAGCGGTCATCTTATTGGGACCGCGTACTATGAAATCTTCCGGGGGATTCTCAAGTTCGGTAAGAGCCGAGCCTACGTTGATCTTGATTTCCTCGGCGGTGCGCTCACCGACTTTCACGTTGTGAACGCGGCTCATGTGATCCATGATGTCATCGGTAAGGTCGTCGCCGGCTACCTGAATACTCTTGTTGGACACGATACCGCCCAGCGATATCACGGCGATCTCGGTAGTGCCACCGCCTATATCCACTATCATGTTGCCCTGAGGAGCAAGCACGTCTATACCTATACCGAGAGCTGCGGCCATGGGCTCGTAGATCATGTATACGTCGCGGCCACCGGCCACCTCCGTAGAGTCACGCACGGCGCGGATCTCCACCTCGGTAGAGCCCGAAGGTATACCTACCACCATCTTGAGCGAAGTCTGAAACCAGTTGCTCTTGGCGCTGGCTTTCTTTATAAGACCGCGTATCATCATCTCGGCGGCATGGAAGTCGGCTATGACTCCCTTGCGCAGCGGGCGCACGGTCTCGATATTGGGGTTCTCGCGACCCTGCATGAGCTTAGCTTCGCGGCCCACGGCGGCGAGTTTCTTGGAGTCGCGCTTGTCGATCGCCACGATAGAGGGCTCGTCGACTACGATTTTGTCGTTGTGGATGATGATCGTATTGGCCGTTCCGAGGTCAATAGCGATCTCCTTTGTGAATGAAAAAAATCCCATTTATCTGTAATATTGAGGAGTGAAATTAATGCTTGAAGTGGCGGAAGCCGGTAGTCACCATAGCCAGACCGAGACGGTTGGCGGCTTCGATGCTCTCATTGTCGCGGATAGAGCCTCCGGGATGTATCACAGCCTTTATTCCGGCCTCGGCGGCAATTTCCACGCAGTCGGGGAAGGGGAAGAAAGCATCTGATGCCATCACGGCGCCTTCGAGGTCGAAGTTAAATGAGCGTGCCTTGTCGATAGCCTGACGCAGGGCGTCGACGCGCGAGGTCTGACCTACGCCGCTTGCTATAAGCTGACCGTTGCGCGCGAGCACGATAGCGTTGCTCTTAGAGTTCTTCACTATACGGTTGGCAAAGAGCAGGTCGGCCACCTGAGCGTCGGTAGGCGCGAGTGTGGTCACGGTGGTGAGTTCGGCGGGAGTTTCTATCTTGAGGTCGCGGTCCTGCACGAGCGCGCCGTTGAGTATCGAGCGGAACTGGCGCTTGGTGTCGAGCGGAGCTTTCTGAAGCAGAATTATGCGGTTTTTCTTCGATTTCAGTATCTCAAGTGCATCGTGGCTGTAATCAGGTGCTATGATAACCTCAAAGAATATCTTGTTGATTTCCTCTGCAGCGGCAGCATCTACCAAACGGTTGGTTACGAGCACTCCGCCAAATGCGCTCACGGGGTCGCCGGCAAGAGCGTCGGCCCAAGCCTGAGCCACGGTATCGCGGCTTGCGAGTCCGCAGGCATTGTTGTGCTTGAGAATTGCGAAAGTAGTGATGTCAAACTCCGAGATGAGCGATACGGCAGCATCGATGTCAAGCAGATTGTTGTAAGAGATCTCCTTGCCGTGGAGCTGCTCGAAGAGCGCGTTGAAGTCGCCGTAGAACGTACCGTTCTGATGGGGATTCTCACCGTAGCGCATCTTCTTGGCCGAGTTGATGGCCACGCGGAGATCGGCGGGTACGGGGTCTTGGTCGAGCGAGGCGAAATAGTTGAATATCGCTGTGTCGTAGCCCGACGATACGGCAAACGCACGTGCTGCGAATCGGCGGCGGTCATCAAGTGTAGAAGCGGCACCCTGAGCCACGAGCATATCGCGGAGCATGGCATATTCAGCCTTCGAGGGCACGATGATCACATCATTGAAATTCTTGGCGGCTGCGCGGATAAGCGAGATACCGCCTATATCTATCTTCTCAATAATATCGGCCTGCGACGCACCCGAAGCCACGGTAGCCTCGAATGGGTAGAGGTCGACGATCACAAGGTCGATTTCGGGTATTTCATACTCGGCTATCTGGGCGCGGTCGCCATCGTTGTCGCGGCGGTTGAGAATACCACCGAACACCTTGGGATGAAGCGTCTTCACGCGTCCGCCCAAGATGGAAGGATAACCTGTGAGGTCCTCTACCGCGTCGCACTCGTAGCCGAGGCTTTCGATAAACGAACGTGTACCGCCGGTGGAAAGAAATTTTACGCCGCCGGCATTGAGCAGGCTGAGAATTTCATCCAGGCCGTCCTTATGATATACTGAGATAAGAGCTGTCTTGATTGGTCTTGTTACTGACATCGGAAGGTTCTGATTAGATGTTTAATTATTAGAGCACAAAATTACGAAAAAAATATCAGCGACCCACGCACTAATTATCAAAAATATCTTCGCAAAATAAAAAATTTCTTTACTTTTCCCCGTCGCTGCCTAATGTCACAAATTTTCCCACCCCAAGACAAAACACAACTCCAGCTCGCTTCTGAGATAGCATTAATGATTTTCACTGCCGGTTCCGTTCTCTATATAAAAACGTCCCCGCAACGCCCATCAAGAGCAGGTTAAATTCTTACCAATAATTAGTCTTCACCACTGTTAAATGCGTCATTTCCGTAATCACGTGATTATCTGCGCATTATCCAAATTCTGTCGCTTTTCCAACATGATTTCCTCATTTTTTGCCGCTTTTCCAATATGTTTTCCTCGATTTTTGCCGCTTTTCCAATAAAACAACAAAAAAATGGCGCCTGCACGGTCGCTGATTTAACGGAAATCAACGCCATGCGAGCGCCATACTGAATTTTACAGGATTAGATCCCTTGTCCTCAGAATTTGTAATATTTCAGTACGCTTTCGGCGATCAGGCGACGGTTGTTTTCATCTGACAGCAGACCCTGATATGTAAGGATTTTGTCGAGAATCTCGATATGCGTTTTGTATTCCGACTCTCCATTATCCCAGCTCTTTATACAGTCTACAATCTCCTTTCCATGTTCGATGATAGTCTTGCTGTATAATTCCGAATAGGCTTTGAATTCCTGGGTATTTACATCAAATGCCGCCGCCTCAAAGAGTATGGTGCCGTATTCCAGCACCTCTGCTTTGCTATAAAACTTTTCATACTCCTTGTAATAGTCTTCCGGATAATATCCTTGCTTATAAAACTGTGGGCCACGGATCAATCCTATAAGATGACTGATCGACTGCTTGATGCCTTCGATGTAGATTTTTTCTTTGCCGTCGAGAGATTTCAGGATCGGTGTGCCATTCTCCACTTCCATATTAAGGTAATCGCATAGAGCTAAGGAATACAATCCATTTTCTCCCTCATAAAGAGATTTATAACTTTTGCCTAATTCGAGACTTGTTCCAACCCCATTGGCATACTCCGATAGTTTTGACTCCAGAAACAGTATTTTCTTTTCATCGACTGAAATAAGAGCGACGTCGACACTCGACGGCCGATTAATCACCCTATTTCTCACCTCAAAGAAGCATCTGTAATATTGCTCACCGTTGATGGTCAGATATTTTGACTTATCAGTATTACCAAAAAGCGGATAAAACGTGAGCAGGCTGAGAAGCGCCGAGGAAATCAATGAGTTGACATCACTCAACTCGTCGCCTTGTCCCTCCATAGCAACCTTGAATGCTTCATAGAACAAATCGCGGTCATTTTCGGGGATCGAAAACAGATTGGCAAATTCACGCGCATATAAGGCTTTATCCAGGTTCTCGTCAAAGAAAAGCGGTTTTCCACTTGTGGAGGGATAAGTTTTTTCCAGTCCTTTTTTCAATTCGTCGGCTAATGTTGTCATAATTAAGAGATATAAAGTTAGTAATAAGTTGTCAATACGTTAATTGCGACTGATTGCCTCTTCAATGCTCAGCTTGACCCAGCAAACAGCGTATGGGAGAAATCGGAATCCGCGGGCCTTATCATACTTGCGCGCTGCATGGATAAGCCCGATATTACCCTCGGATATAAGTTTGTCTAAAGGGTGCTCGGATGAAACATATCTTTTGGCTATCAACTCCACAAAGCGGTGATACGATACTGTCAGCTTCTCTATGGCTTCATCACAATCGTCCTCCGATTGCTGTATTTTCTTTACCAACACCCTCTCTTCCTCGGGAGAAATCAATTCGTCGGGCTTATACCGCAGTGGTTGCTCATCAGTATTCAATATCAGCGCCTTCGTTTCATGCTCATATCCGGCTGAGATTTCATTCGGTACTGACTTTCCGGTATCGCCCGAAGTAAATACCACAAGTAAATCAGAATCCTCAATCAAAGACCTGTTCCTGCTCAGCCGCGCCTCGGCATCATTCCCGATAACTTCATATGTTGAAACCGGTATGGAAAACTTCCCGGCATATGTTTTGGCATACTCATTCAGAAGCGTTTCCCCGCCGGTGATGCAGATTTCCGTTAATTGAGTATTCCGGAAATTTCTGCGAAACAACACTTCCCAATCCTGATAGGTAACGGTAGGGTTCACAACCCCGATCATAGCAACTTTCATAGGCATAAAAAAAAATGGTTACTATATATATTATACGATGAGAAATTTTGGTATTTGTACTTTTTTGTTAAAATTTCAGCGTTCAAGCATCGGGATTTCTGACCAATCTGCCTCATCAATCTAATTTTCAATTAATTCCGCGTTAATTATTTTTAACTTTACATATTTTAACAAATTACATTTTCAAGCCATTTTCCACCCCCGATCGCGGTTTCACCTCCCTGCAAGGTTATCATAAAAAAAGAAGAGGCGCAGGAATCTGTGTCAGTCACCGTCCTACACCTTGAGGCTTCTCGCATTGCCCTATCTAAGTCGGACGGCAACGCAGAAGCCCACGCCAGTATATGCAACTATTGCTCCCGACGCTATTCGCATGAGGGAATAACGAGCCGGAAGCAGTATATTACATACCTACGGGCATCTATCGTTGCTCAATACTTGACTTAGATAGAAATTTTGCGAGAATTTCAAGGTGTCAAGAATCAGCGCGGATAAACGCTATCAATATAAATGACGGAATGCGCAGTAAGCATTCCTCAGGAGGAAATCAACCGCACCTCTGCGCGGTATCAAAATTCGCCCTGTATTCGCAAAAATACTACTTATTGACAACATAACAAAAAGTCAGAGAAATAATCGCCCGTTTTTTGCTAAAATGCAGAGGAATCAGCTGTATCGGAGTAATCGAGTAGGTCGGGAAACGAAAGTTTTCTGACCTACTTTCGTTTCCTTTCCTCTCACACCACCGTACGTGCCGTTCGGCATACGGCGGTTTAATTTGTTTTCAAAGAGTGTCTAAT
>JAAVCK010000024.1 GCA_014802325.1 Bacteroides sp. | reverse complement strand
TGAACGCCCATTTCTTTTGGCTTGGGGTGAGTGGGCGAAGTTGCCCACTCAGTGCCAATATCTCTTGCTGTTTTCTATTTCTCGGTTTCATAGTCGTGTGTTTTTAGAAGTCAAAAAGACTGGGTTGAACATTGATTTCCTCACCTATCTTGGGTATGCTTGTGGTCGGCTTGGGAATAGCCTTTTGAGCATTATCTCTACGGATTTGTTGTAGTTGCTCTTTCTTGTATTCCTCCTTAGCCTGCTCCTTTAGTATCTCCTTATCCTCCTCGGATAGTTCGGGCTTTGATACCACGATGTTGCAGTTGACCTTTCCGCAGTCCTCAATCTCGTTCTCGTCAAAGTAATGTACCAATATGTTCATTACCTCTTGGTCGTCCACCACGCATAGACCGCTCTTCTGTATCTGTGAGCAAAGGTAGTTGACCGCTCCCTCCATACTCTTTGAGGGATTCGCCATTTTGATAGCGAATGAGGGTTCTGCGATGCACCGCTCCTGTAACATCTGTTGCATTACCGCTAATGCGGAGTCGTTTGATTTCATCATTGTAGCCATAGTCGTAAATTTAGAGGGTTAATAGCCAAAATATTATCAATAGTGCGGTTACGATTGAGATTACCCAACCCACGCCTCGGAATATCGGTCTGATGAACGCCAACAACACCAATCCTATGATTGAGCCGATTAGAACCGCTATCCACTTTGCAACCCTTTTTATGCGGTTGAGACTGGAGATGGATGCTTTGCCTCGTCTAACTGATATGTTGTTGTTCGTTTTCATCGTGCGACATTTTTTTATGCGTCTATCGACTATCGAAGTTTTGCTTGCTCGTTGAAAGTATGGCGTGCGGAGGCAATAAAGGGCTGTTCGCCCGTTGGCTTAAAAATACTACCCGCAGGTGTGGAGATTTTTCAGCCAACGGGCGAATAGCCCTGCTCTGCACGTTTTCAATTACGAGCAAGCAAGGCTTCCTTAGTTGATGGTACAGCAATAAATTGGAGCGTAGATTCCGCGCCGGTGAAAACGGACATCAACATATTGGCTACTGAAGATTTTAAATATAAAGATTGGACATTCCCGGAAAGGTGTGTCTGTGATATGCGGTCGCAGCATGAAGACGGCATATCACCGTCTCACCTCTTGGACTGCTGACAAACGGAGAGTGGCGCAACGGCACTGAAAATAATAGTTTTGAGAGGGTTGTAAGAACACGGAGTGATTGGGAGGCATAGACAGGTACGGCGGAGTATCCTACAAAGACCGTCTATCACTCGGTGTTCAGCACTCTCTTTCTCATTTTTGCCGAAGTGGTCTGCGGTAGAACAGGATTTTTTCCAAATACCCCAGACTGCATCAACTCCACTCACAGTGTTCGCTTACGATATCCAAGTCTTAGCCGATGTGCTTCTCGAAGTTTTCTATGTTTCTCGATTTGATAGATTGCAATTTCTTAGTAAAATTTTTTATATCATATTGAATTTTAAGTATATCATAGTCTTTGTGATTTTCAGAAACCAGAGTAGAGGAAATATTTCTACTTATTTTACATTATAAATCGTATGTAAAATTTGGCGATATAGGGATATTTTATTAAATTTGCCGACAAAATCATACCCTAAAGATATGAATGGCATAATAAATATTGGAGATTTCTTTTCACTAAGGAACTCTGTAGACCATATAAATGAATCTGATTATAAGGATTTAAGTTGGCTTATCGAAGCCTCTAAAGCCTTTGAGCGGTGTACATACCAGTGTATTTACATTATAGATTATTTCAAAAAGGGATTTCTTTATGTTTCCAATAATATTGCAAGACTGTGTGGAAATGATGCAGACCGGATTAAAGACTTCGGATATAGATTCTACATAGACTATGTGCCGGAAAGCGATCTAAAAATGCTTTTGGAGATTAATAACAAGGGTTTCGAACTATTCAACTCCATTCCTTTGCACGAAAGATTATCCTATACGATCTCCTATGATTTTCATATAAAAAGCGGTTCGAGAAAAAGACTTGTCAATCATAAGCTAACTCCCATAGTCTTGTCTAAGGACGGGAGAATATGGCTGGCACTATGTGCCATATCTATGGCTGCCGGTAATCAGGTTGGGAATATTATTATGAAGAAGGAAGGCGCCTCAACGTTCTATGAGTATTCTCTTTTTGATCATAAATGGGAAAAGAAGGACGAGATCAAACTCAATGATACAGAGAGGGAAATTCTTTTATTATCAACTCAAGGTTATACAATGAATGATATTGCCTCTATTATCTGTAAATCAGTGGATACTGTTAAAGCATCAAAAAGAAGCATATTTCAGAAAATGGATGTTAAGAATATTGCGGAAGCTCTTACCTACGCTCAAAATCATAGGCTCATATAATTATTCTACTTATTTTATCGTTAGCAATTTGTGGTATTTTTATCTTATAGCATAAAAATAGGGATAAAAATTTATATATATTGTATATTATATGATTAAGGATTTAAATAACGCGAAAAAGATTATCAATAAGCCCTCGCACAGGATAGCTTTTATTCTTGGCAATGGCATAAATCGCTTTGCCTATAAGGATAATGTTGATCCTTCTTGGAGCAAGTTGCTACTGGATGCTTGGGATGGTGCATCGTTTTCAACTAAAACCAGCATTGATGAGGGAATTACATTCACAGAGTTTTATGATCTTCTTGAATTTGAATCAGATCCTAAGAAAATAACTCAATCTATTATAGATTCCATTGAAGAGTGGGATCCTACAGATTACCACCAGTCATTACGGGATGCACTGATCAGATTAGATAAGCCTGTACTTACCACGAACTTCGATATGTATCTGGAAGGGGTGAACATGAAAAAATTAATTCTTGATCATCCTACTTTTGGGAAAGGATTTACTTATTATTATCCATGGAACGTAGTGTATAGTCCTGATTCGAAATTCTCGATACATAATATTTATAATTTTGGTATCTGGCATATAAATGGATCTATCAATTATCCACTAAGTCTTAAACTTAGTCTAACCTCATACACTCGACAAGGGAAAAGAGCACTGGATTATTTACATGTTAAAAACTATGATGATGATTTTGATGGAAAGAATCAAAGTCATTGGAAAGGCCTGAATACATGGCTCCATCTTATATTTAACTGTGATCTTTTCATTCTGGGCTTAGGTCTAGATGAACAGGAGACCTTTCTAAGGTGGCTTCTTATCGAAAGAATGAAGTATTTCCGACGATTCCCGGATAGAAAGAGAAAAGGATGGTATGTAGGTCTCAAAACCGAGATGACAGAAGGTAAGAAGTTTTTCCTTGAAAGTATTGGCTTTGAACTTATCCAGCTTGACAATTATGAAGATATCTACGTTAATCTTCTTGATGTTAGTAAAGTGTAAATCACTGATTTAGTCATGCCTCTAAAATATCTTCACGACTCAATCACTTTAGAGATTGGGCCGTGAAGTTTTTAAATCAAGAAATGTTCAAGAATTGATTCGCCGTTTGAATATGGATAGGGCAATAGACATACTGCGGCCAGTAAAGCAATAAAGACTATTGCGATTATTGCTGTTCCCCATCGCACTAAGTATGGCGGTATTTCTCCAATGAGCTTTCGGACTTTTTCAGAACGAAGTTCTATCTTGTCGTGGGAGTTATTTGATGTTTTCATTTTTTAGTTTCCGAGTTCAAGTTGGTTTTTAACAAGGTTGTAGTATACTCCTTTCTTCTCAATGAGAGAGCTATGGTTTCCGGTTTCTACAACTCTGCCTCCGTTGAGTACGATTATCCGGTCTGCGTTCTTGACTGTTGACAGTCGGTGGGCAACTACCACTACAGTTCTGCCTTTATAGAATTCATCTAGGTTCTCTACAATCGCTCTCTCGTTTTTGGCATCGAGGGCATTAGTTGCTTCATCGAGGAAGATAAAGTCCGGATTCCTATATACAGCACGGGCTACGAGTATGCGCTGCTTCTGCCCTTGGCTCAATCCAACTCCATCACGTCCGATTTGGGTATTATATTTCAAAGGGAGTCCCATGATATAATCGTGTATATTTGCGATTCTTGCAGCTTTTTCAAGACGTTCTATATCAATACTACCATCATCAACTGCGATGTTTCGGGCAATGGATTCGGAGAAAATTACTCCATCCTGCATGACAACACCACAATGGCGTCTCCACCATTTCAGATTGTATTCGTTGATATTTCGCCCGGCTATTGAAATCTTGCCAGTCATGACAGGGTAATAACCGAGCATAAGCTTTATTAGCGTGGTTTTTCCACTCCCGGAAGCTCCGACAATGGCGGTGACTTTTCCGGCAGGAATGTCAAACGAGACTCCTTCGAGAGTTTTCTTCAACGCGTGAGGATCATATTTGAAATCAATCGTTTCAATTTGAATTGATTTTACAGAATCAAAATGTGTTACTGAGTTTGCCTGAGTTTCTTCATTTTTTCCTTCATGAATTTCATTGATACGTTCAAGAGATAATTTTACGTCTTGCAATGAATAAATGAATGACATGAATTGTTCGACTGGAGAATTTAATTGTCCAATTATATATTGGATTGCAAGCATAGCACCTAGTGTCATTTGCCCTTTGATAACTGCAGTGGCAGCAAGAACAGTAATTACTATGTTTTTAATTTCGTTAATAAAAATAGAACCCGCTTCTTGTGTTTGTTGAAACTTAAGCGATTTCATCTGTACGTTAAATAAATCCGCTTGAGTATCTTCCCATTCCCATCTACGACGTTGTTCGCAATTTTGCAGTTTTATTTCCTGCATTGAGGTGATGAATTGGTAGGTTTTATTTTGATTTTTTGCTTGACATTCGAATAATTCGTAATCGATTACTCTTCTTTTCTGTAAGAAAGATATAATCCATAATCCGTAACAGATACTACCGACTATGAAGATACCAAAGATTAAAGGATTGTAAATAAACAGTACTATACCGAAAATGAGGAAACTTAGAAAAGTGAAAATAATATTCAATACTTGTCCCGTTAAGAAATTCTGTACTCGAGTGTGATCACCTATGCGTTGGAGCAGATCTCCCATTAGTTTGGTGTCAAAAAAGGACATAGGTAATTTTAGTAATTTGATGAAAAAGTCACTTACTAGTGAGATATTTACTCGCATGGATATATGTAGCAATAGCCAACGACGTATAAAATCAGTGACTGTACGGCCGATAACAATCATAAATTCACCTAAGAGGACTAGCCAAATAAAACCTATATCCTGGTGTTTTATACCTATATCGACAATGGCTTGAGTAAGGAAAGGCATTATCAGTTGTAAAATACAAGCTAATAATAAGCCTGCAATGACAAGTGAAAATATTTTGCCATAGCACCTTAGATATTTTGAAAGAAAGGAAAAAGATCGTAGTGGAGAATCCATTACTTTTGCTGGATCAACAGAGGTGGCATTAGAAGATTTATCTTCCTCAAAAAACATAGCAATACCCGAATCTGCATTACCTTCAAGATTGGCAATCCAATGAGAAGAAAACTCTTCTTTTGAATAAGAGATAAATCCTTTGCCAGGGTCTGCAATATGAAAAATGTTACCGTTTTTACTAATTTTATGTAGGACAACGAAGTGGTTTTGATTCCAATGTAAAATAGCGGGTAATGGAAATTTTGTAAGTTGTTCTATCGTCAGTTTGGCAGCTTTGCATTCCAAACCAATCAGATTTGCACCATCGATTATTCCTTTCATTGAAATTCCTTCAGCTGTTGCATGACATAATTTTTCCAAGGAAGTTATGGTGCAATTAATACCCCAACTTCTTCCAATCATACATAAGCACGCTACCCCACATTGCATCGCATCGCGTTGCATTACTATATTTATCTTTCTTTTATTCAAAGCCATATCGCGATGTATCGTAAGATTTGATGTCTTTGTTTTTATATCCCTTGAATTTATATGTAATATTCAATGACAAATATCTGGAGAAGTAATTGTCATTAATATTCATCCATTGCTTGTCCAAACGAATTCGTTTTTCAGGGTATAAAGTTTGTAACAAGTCAAAACCATCTAGTGAAACCGTTAGATTATCGTTAAAGAAAGCTCCTGATATACCGGCATTCAGAAGCCATGCATGTCCTCTTTCCCATAATCCTGCAAGACTAGGTAACTTATACATGCCAGTAAGATTAATTGAAATTTTAGGTTTCTGAGATAAAGTAAAGGTGTTATCAATCATTATGCCACCACCTAATTTTGACTTATTGAAAACTAGGTTATGCCAGTTTGAAGATTTAAATTTCTCTAAAGAGGCATTGACCGATATATTAGAAAAAAATACTTTACCAATATTTATTGGAATTGTTAAGGATAGATCAAATACTGAAGAATAATCAATATTGTAAGGCTTGCTTATAAGAACAAGCGCATCTTTAGATTGGAAAGATTGGGTGAGAAAAAAATCCGATGTATAGTAATAACTTAAAGATAGTGTGTATTTTTGTTTGAATAAATATAAAAGAGATGCTACATTGTAGGTCGCTGGTTTCAAAGTCGGATTACCTTCGTTGAGTTGATAAGGATTGGAGTACGATTTGTAATCTTGTCTTTGCCATAATGACGGATATTTTCTAAACGATTGATATGACGCCTGAAATATATGCGAATAGGATGGGATATATGTTATTGTGGCGGAAGGTAGTAATTGAGTTTTTTTGTAGTTGTCCATTCTATATATTTCTCCTTTAAGAAAGGCTGTAACAGATAATCTACCTTCTAGAAAAGACTTTTGGCCACCTATATATGCAGTTGCAATATGTTCAGTTATTTCTGTTGTAACCTTGTCACTTGTCATATTGGAATCATCTGCAATATTTGTCATACGGTTGTTGTTTCTGTTGAGTTCGTATGCTATCCCATACGACAGACTCCATCCTTTTTTTAATGGAGTATTCATGTCTATATAGGTTTTTACTCGGTTTACTATTTGGCTAGAATGCCCTATAAGGGCTGGATTTTCAGGCATATAGTTATTTATTATTTCCTGATTCATATTTGCGGAATAATGCGAATAATCTATCCCAGTTTCAATCCCTTTCTTGTTTGAATAGTTGATAGAAACAGCATTGAACCAATTGTCTGATCTTAATTCAGAATCATAACGTCCGTAAACGGAATTCTCGGAATGCATATTATTGTTCAACTTAGGCGAAAACTGTCCGTTATAGTTGATTGAAAGTGAATTATCTTTATTGACTTCATAGTCGAATAAAGCAAAAACATTATGTGTATTTGCCTGTGTTTTTGATTCATCGATGTTATGTACTTCGGTGACATCGGTGCCTACTGTGTGACGCCCTAGAAATACTTCCTTATTTATACTTTTACCGGTTTTGAAATAGTAGCCGGTATTTATGTTTAATTTAGGGAGCCCGAGAAATAGAGAGGATCCCAAGTGTCCGTTAAGGGTATGTTTCCATGTGCCAGAAGCATTAACTTGCCCGTTAAATGAAAATGGAGCTTTCTGTTTTAGTTTTACATTTATCACGGAACTCCTAGTTTTCCACTTCGGAGAAGGTGTGTAAATTATTTCTATGCCTTGTACCATTTCAGGAGGAATGCTCTTCAGATAGTCTATCATTGTAGCTGCATCCATTTGTGCTTGCTTCCCATTTATGTAAATAACGCTTCCTATGGGAGCACCTGTTAAAGAAATATTATTGCCATCAATTGAATAAATCAGAGGCAATGCTAATAGCATTTCATGGGCAGAAGAAATAACGCGTTCTTTTGTTATTTCATTTAAATTATTAAATGAAATAATACCATTATTCATTGACATTACGCCTTTGTTAGCTGTCACTACTACTTCCTGAAGCTCAGATGATTTTGAATCGAGAACTATATTTATAGGCAAATTTGTCTCGCGTAATTTTAAGTATTCTCTTTTGGAAATATGAAAAGGATTATACCCAAGGCTATTGATGACTATATACCAATCAGTCTCAGGTTCATCTAAAATAAAATATCCGGATTCATCACTTAAAGCAAAATTATTAAATGTCGAATCTGGGAGAGAAAAACATACACAATCAGCCCCAGCGATAAATTCACCTTGTTTGTCAATGACATGCCCTTTAATTGAGGATGCCATTAGTGATAAAGCTGATGTTAGAATCAGAAATACTAAAGAGAGATATTTCATAATCAGTAAATTAAGTCGTTGTTGAATATGGGCGCAAATTTACATCTTGGATCAGGGAAATCCCAGTTTTCTAATCCATATGCTTTAATAACCTTTACGACACATCTTCTTTTTTTAGCGTTACAATCATCAAAGTGTGTACACTTTTTGCAAGGACTGCTGTCCCGAAACAGTGATTTTGATAGGTTGAACAACTGAAGGGCTCTTTGTGAATTCCAAACTTCTTCTACCGAAGAAGTCTTAAGGTCTCCAATTATGAAATCCTTATGCCAATACATTTGCTCGCAAATGCTTACTTTACCATCAGGCAATATAAACATCCTATTTTGTAATATGCCGCATGATCCACCATTGAAACAGTCTTTCTTCGGACTTTCAACTCTAAAATTTTCATTAAGAGCTTCTGCGCTAAAAACAATTTTTATTTTTGCGCTAGGTAAGATACTGTTATTTACAAAATTCTGTATAGCTCGAATTTTGCTTCGGGTTGCCTTGATTGTGGAAAATGTATTGGGGGTATATAAGGACGCTTCGGGTACACGTATTTCCCAAAGAGTTAAGTTCTTGATATTCCTCACATACTGATATAAGGACACTATTTCATTAATGGTAGTATTTTCTGAGGTCAATATTGTATCAATCTGAATGGGATAATTAAGCTTTTCCAGAAGATTAATACCCATTTTAATCTTATCAACATATCCAGTAGCTGTCCCAATGGTATTGTTTAGCGTTGAATCATTGAGAGAGTCCAAGGATATTTGGACAGTTTTCTTGAATCCCGTTTTAGATAATTTAGTTATCAAAGATTCTGTGATAGGGAGTTTGGTTGATATATAAGTTGGAGACATTCGATTATCAACCAATTTCTTCAAAATGACATCCCAATCTTTACGAAGAAATATTTCTCCACCGATAATATCAACATAACCCATTTTCAGGGAAGAGAATTCGTCTATTATTTCAAGAATTCTTTGTGTGGATAGAGGTTCGTATGAGGTTTTTCTGTCAGCATAACAGTACTTACAGTTAGTCATGCACTTGTTTGTAAGCATCCATAATGCAGAATGAGGCCCTCTATGACTACGGTCAGGAGTGAGGTTTATTGACGAACATTTCAGATCCTCAAACGAGAAATCATAAATGGGCTTATTGTCAATATTTTTTGGATTAATTAATACGTTCTTTGGGAAGCCTACCTTGATACCTTGCCAAGTAGTAAATATAGGTGTTCTATTACCCATAAAATCCTTGATAAGATCAAACATCTTCAAGGTGGAAACATTAAGATGCTTTGATAAAGAGTCTATTATATCTTCAACAGGACGTAATTCTGTGAAGATACTCAGAATCATTGCCTGATTTGGATGAATGTATCCTATCCAATCTGGAGTGCTATCAAATGATAAATCTTTTTTTGCAAACATACAAATCCGATCATTATCATTTTTAAAGACATAATCAGGGTTGAGTATCCAAATTTGATTATCCATAATTACATTGTTGTAGACTGGCGGAAGTGTAACACTTCCGCCAGTTAGTGTTTTAAGGATGTTTGAACGTTAAGCATTCATGTCCGCAGTGGGACCAGGTGCTGGTGTGGGATTCGGTACTGGTGTGGGATTCGGTACTGGTTGCTGAATAATGACTCCAGAACCTGCAACCGTACACATTCCAGCACCTGCAACTGTGCATTTTACGGCAGCACCGATGAGAGAACAAATCTTGTTATTGTCAACAAGACCTCCCTTGACTTCCATGAGTTCGTCTACTGATAAGACGTTTGGCAAGTCGGAAATTTGAACAACTGATTTCATTTTGTATAATTTTTTGCCTCAAATTTACGGAGATTGGCACCTCCGACATTTCTTCCAGTAATGTTCGGTTTCGATGGATGTCGACTTCTATCGATTTGTTTGATGTTGCAAAATTAGAGAAATAGAATTATATGTCAATTACACAAAAGGGTATTTCTCTGATTTTAAGGCTATTTATACGTACAACCGTCCGCGATAGCGTATTGATTTTGGTTTGAACAACCGTTAACTTTGCCCGAAAAAAACATTATGGACAGAAAGGAACGCTACAGGGAGGTCTACGATACCTTCAAGGACCTGTGCGCAAAAGGGAGTCAGCCGGGTTCATTCCATGGCTACTGCATGGAGAACGGTGTGGATAGCTATCAAATGCGCCGTATACTGAAGGACGGGTTTACCAACATACGGGCATTGCCGGGATACATGAGCGTGAGCATGCGTTGCTCCCGGGTATATCATGAATTCAGGTCCCGGTGCATCGCTGGCCCGCATCCAGGGAAGTTCTCCGACTATTACAGGAATCAGGGCATAACACGGCGGCAGATGAACGGGTTCCTTTACCGTAACGGGCTCAAGATGCGTGAACTCCCGGGATTCGCCGGGTCAAGGGGCTGCCGGAAGCAGCGGTGCGTCGAGATCCCCTTCGAGGAGGTGATCTTCGAAGAGGCGGGGTTCCTTCCGGCCGGTGAAACCAATGTGATCACGGTAAAGGTCGACGGGCATGCAGCAGTCAGCTTTCCTGCTGATACCGATGTTGATGTCATTGCAAGGTTTGTCAGGAAGATAGGAAAGGAGGCCGGCGATGTGGAGCCTTGACCAGGGGCTCAGGCTGTGGGTGTGCCAGCAGCCGGTGTCCATGCGTTATGGCATACGCGGTCTGACCCAGATGGTGTGGTCGTGGAAGGGTCACTCCCCGGCATCGGGCGATGTGTATGTGTTTTTCTCCAAAGACCGCAGGACAATGAAGGCCCTTAGATGGGACGGCGACGGATTCCTGATGTATACAAAAAGGCTGTCGCAGGGCCGTTTCAGGGAGGTGCTGAAAAAGGGAGATGACGGTATCCGTAGGCTTCAATGGGACGATTTCTATATGCTGATGAGGGGGCTGACGCCTGTGAAAGTAACGGTTGAGAATCGTTTCAGAATGGCCGTAAAATAGAATATAATAATTTATTAATCAGATAAATAAATGGTGTAAAAGTTGTATAGGTCAGAATATTTTCGTAACTTTACATCATGAAAAAGAACGAGTTGATAGAGTTTTTGCAGCGTCAGATCGAGTTTCTTCAGGGACGACTCGACGAGGCGTTGACCTCTGTCAACTCGCTTACTTTAGCCAACGAAAAACTGGTGGCGACAGTAGATGAGCTGCGCAAGCAGATAGCCTCGCTGGAAGATGTCATAAAGGGCAAAGGTGTGGAACTGAACAAAGAGAAAGCCGCTCGTCAGGCTGTGCAGCGTCTGCAAGGCTCGCCGTCGGAGCGTCAGGCGAAACCGGTGCCGACTCGTGCCTCATCCGAAACTCAGCAGCAGAGGCCGGAGAAGAAACGCACCAACAATGGCGCCAAGAGAAAGACCCATCCCGAGTGCGAGGTGGAGACCGTGGTGGTGGAGCCGGACAGTCCCGACTTCAATCCCGAGGCGGCAACGTTCATAGGTGAGTGTGATGTGGTGCGCTACGTCATGGAGCCGATGCGCTTCAAGAAGATCATCTACAAGGTGCGCAAATACGTGCAGGACGAGAAAATATACAAAGGAACGGCTCCTGCCACGCCGCTGCTCAACTCGCAATATACCTCTTCCTTCATAGCCGGGCTCACTGAGTTGCGTTATCTTCATTGCATGCCCCTTGAAAATGCAGTCGAATACTTCCGCTCACATGGCTTCGACCTTGACAAAGGCACCGCACAGAAACTTGTAAGCAAGGTGAAGGTGCAACTCGAAAATATGTATAAAGCACTTGCAAGGGCCATTGTGGAGGACAATTATATCTGCGGTGACGAGACCTATCAGAAAGTGCGTCTGCAGGTGGCCACGAAGTCGGGCAAGAATATCAAGAAAGGCTACATCTGGGTGTTCGTCGGCATGACAACCGGACTTGTA
This sequence comes from Bacteroides sp., assembly GCA_014802325.1. Lineage (GTDB taxonomy): Bacteria > Bacteroidota > Bacteroidia > Bacteroidales > Muribaculaceae > Duncaniella. The sequence goes on along the minus strand of JAAVCK010000024.1, from coordinate 18,754 downwards.
TACTTCTTCTATGACGACGGATCACGCTCAGCCGAAGTCTTCGAACAGCACATAAAGGGCTTCAACGGAGCCTTCCAGTGCGACTATTACTCGGGATACCGGCATATCGGAATCGGTGAGATGAGCGGGATAAAACGCTTGCCGTGCCTGCAACACATCAAGCGGAAATTCCTTGACATCAAAGACAATCCACAGGCACAGGAAATAGCAAAACTCTTCGGACTCCTTTACCACTTCGAGCATCAGCACAGCATAGGCAAAGACGGATGGACAGCAGAAAAGCACCTTGAGTGGAGACAACGATACTCAAAAGTGATGCTCGAGAAAATCCACATGAGGCTTGTGGTCGTCAAAGCCCGTATCGGCGTACCACCCGACGACCCTTTGCTTGCCGCCACCGAACATGCGCTCCGGCAATGGGACGAAATACCGCGTATCTTCGCCTCTGCTACCTATCGACTCGACAACAACGAGGTCGAGCGCATCAACCGCTACATATCCCTGACCCGCCGACGGCTGACAATCGGCTCCCACTCCGGAGCCGAGGCTGCCGCACTTTACCACTCTCTTGCGATCACCTGCCACCGCTGCGGCGTCAACGTCTTCGACTACTTCTGCGACATCATCGACCGATGTGCCGCATGGCCGCCGAACACTCCAATCGAAAAATACCGAGACCTGCTTCCCGACCGCTGGAAACTATCACAAAAATAGCCGCCCAAAATCTGGACGGCTATCTTTTTTAGAGTGTACCTGCTATCGCGGACGGTTGTACATTTATACACTTTTGTGTAGTATATCCGATGTGGGCTACGATGCGGCAAGAAGGTGATAACACCTTTGGTAGAACTTGGTTAGCCCCTTTTTACTTGAACACACCGGAATTGTCTCGGATGCAAGGTAGATTTGTGGATTGCCTATTTGCCGGGTCTCTATTCCCAATGAGTTCATGACCCTGAGAAGATGACTGTCAGTCTCTGCTATCATATAACTATCCTCTTCTTGAAGTATGGGAGCCATAGCGAGAGCCATGAGTTGTTTAAACAGCGTGACGGTAGAAAAACGTGGAGAGGGATCAATTGCAAACCGTCCGATATGCCAGAAGGATGTTGCCTCTGTAGAATCCACTTTCTCCAACGGTGAAATCTGGAATATCTTTTGCATTGGCATGAGCGTATGTCTGTCCCACTTGAATACCCGTATGCTTCCAATCAATTTTCCCTCTTTATCACGGACAATGAAGTAAGTAGAATTCTTTGAAAAAGACAACTCCTCCTTATAAATATCTTCTATTTCATTTTTAGCCCTGATAGGCAGCGAAGCTGACGTGTGGTGAGTATAATTCTGGATCACCACGAAGTTGGCGATGTCGTAAAGTCGCTCAATGCCGACTTTGAATATTGAATAGTTATCACACGTCCATATTTTAATTTCCATAGTGTTTGCAATTTTTCTGCAAAACTATAGGAGAACTGATATAAAAATATTACACAAAAGTGTATTTCAATATTTTATCAATCAAAATCTACACTTTTGTGTAATACAATTTGAAATTAACCTACATTTCTTTTTATTCTGTATCGCAACGTAGGGATGTGAAATAAAACTTTGGAAAGTATTTCACTTGCCTTCCCGTTATAATATCAAACATTACATTGACACACTGACCGGCTACCATCCATGAGGCGATGGATAGCTGAGGTGGAGGCACTTCACCTGATTCATTTTTGTATGAGTCTACAACCTTTTCCAGCCACTTGTCAGGCATATTCCAGAATAGGCAATAACGAGCCACAAATTCTGCCATTTTTAACTCAAATCCCGACCATTCTTCGGATAGTTCCTTAAGTTGATAACTTCCCGGCTTAACAATTGTAAGAAAGGCTCCCCAACCAAAATTATATGGATGTAGAACCGGTATTTTTCGCTCCGAACATAATTCATCGAATACAAAAGGAATTTCACTTTTGAAATCAAGGGCATTGATTGCTATTTTTACACCATCAAGTAATTCCCTTACATTATCTTTATCAATATAAGCGTTGTGGAACTGAATATTTGCCTTGGGATTTATGCGTTTTAACCGTTTAGCAAGACATTCTGCTTTATATTTCCCTATATCTCGGTTTTCATAATTTTGTCGATTAAGGTTTGTCAATTCAACCTTGTCACCATCAACAATCACAATATCTTCAAAGCCGAAGCGCAGGGCACATTCAGCGATAATGCTTCCAATACCTGCTCCGCCTAGCAAGATCTTTGTCTCACGCACTTTCTCTTGCTCTTCTTCGCCCACATATATTCGATTTCTATTATATCTGTTCATGTATATCTATATTAAAATACATGCAAAGATAATAGAACTAATCTGCTTATGCCTAACACAAAAGTGTATTTCTCTCATAGTTGCTGCAAAATGGGTTTTAACCATTCCATTATCATTGGAGTCTATATATTCCAACACAATGGAATGATTAAAATTCTCAGTTTTGTTTACGTTTTATACTATGGGATTCTCCTAAGACTCTTTTATACCCATTTCGATTTTAAAATAACCGATACTTTTCTAATTCGGAATTAATTCGAGCCATTTCTACCGAAAGTGTCTCAGGAAGAAACTTGGCATAGACCTTTTCGGTAATATCGGTACTTGCATGACCAAGAAGCCGACTGACGACAGTCATTGATAATCCATTGTTGAGAGCTAAGACTGCAAAGGTATGGCGCGCTACATGCATAGTTAAACTAAATTTAAGCCCTAACTTTTCCCCAACAACATTTAGGGATTGGTTTATACACTTGGTTGCACTGTTTCTTGCCCGGTAAAGGCTTTCGTCATTGTCTATATCAAGTTCATCCTTTACCAAATCAAAAACATACTTCGCATCAGGTCTCTTTTCCTTCCATTCCTTCAAAATATCTATAGCCGGTTCACTAAGAGGAATGACATGTCTCTTATTGGTTTTGACCATCACCTTACGGAGTTCTTTCTTCTCAAAGTCTATATGACCCCATTGAAGAGTCATTACATCCACTACCCTTAATCCACAGGCATGGAAAGCGAAAAGAAACATCTCAATAAATTCCTTACGGCGAGTCTCTTTATCGTAACTGTAAAATTCCACCAACTTACCAAACTCTTCTTGACTAAGGCTTTTTCCATCAAACTCACTTTCATCGATTGATAATGAAATCTTAGGAGCAATTCTCATATCCTGAAGGCGGGCGTTTATTGAGGGATCTATCAGCCTCAACTCAGCAGCATACGCACATGCCTTAAGTATTGGAGCTAACGAATGATTGATAGTAGCATCACAATTCAACTTCACATCCCTCCTCCAACTGATGTATTCATCGATAAGCTCAACAGATACTTCTCCTACATAAATGCTATCAGTCTTATATGTCCCTTTCTTAGTAGCACGTAGGAATGTCTGGAAAATATTCAATCCGCTCTTACCATTCATGTAACGACTCCTCCCAATCCGATTACGAGAATAATCCGAGTCCAGTCGCTCAGTAGCAAATTCAATAAAATCCTTACCCTTGTCCTGTCGAATCAAAGGTTTGTCAGATAGAAAATCATTAATCAGCTGTGCTGTTATTTGATTCGGGTTTCGCTGGGAGTATTCAGCAAGAAGCCCATCTATCTTATCTACTCGGCCAAGAAGCAATGCGTTGATGCGATTTGCTTCCGGTCCGTAACTGTTCTTCACACCCCCGCGGCCCTTATTCAGTTTTTCATTCCAGTCTCCAACTTTAACGAAAATATTCATACCCTTTCTTACAATCTGTCGATTCCACGTATATTCAAGTTCGACAAGATAAGCCTTAGTTGAGTCTATAGCCCCTCGTATACGTAGGCGATATTTTCCAAGTGGATAGAGTCGTTTAGGTCTTCCCATTCTAATAGTCTGTTTTGAGGTTAATAATCGGGTTTAATGCAATACTCACAAACCAGTGCAAAGGTAATGAATTTTAGCCAAACAAACTCGGATTTTCCTCCAAAATAACGTATTTTAGCCAAACAAACTACACCATTTAAGACCATTAAAAACCAATGGCCAAACAAACTAATTTTTATTTAGCCATTGATTTTCAATTAGTTGCATAGAGATATTATTTCAATACTCTTCTTCGTTGAAGAAGAAGTCTTCTTTGGAGGGGTAGTCGGGCCAGATGTCTTCGATGGTTTCGTATGTTTCGCCTTCGTCTTCAAGCTCCTGGAGGTTTTCGATCACTTCCATGGGGGCGCCTGAGCGCATGGCGTAGTCAATCAGCTCTTCGCGGGTAGCGGGCCAGGGTGCGTCTTCGAGTTTCGACGCGAGTTCAAGTGTCCAGTACATAGTTTTATCGTTATGTTATTGTAAGTTATTGTCGTTTATTTTTGTTTCAGGTCGCAAAGGTAGTTATTTTCTTGTGATAAACAATTTTTATGGCGAAAGTGATGTGGTTTTTATGTTTTTTTGAATGCTTTTGCTTAATTTTGCGTTATGGCAGTTCACAATGATGTCGGTGCATGGGGCGAGGGTATCGCCCGTGAGTTTCTTCTTGCCAAGGGTTATGCCATAGGCGAGGAGAATCTTAAGGTGGGTAATTATGAGATAGATTTCATAGCCCGCAAGGATGACCGGATAGTGTTTGTGGAGGTCAAGACGCGGTCGTCGCGGTCGTATGATCCGCTAGACGCGGTAGACCGCAAGAAGATTGCCCGACTGGTGCGGGCTGCCGACGAGTATCTGCGTGCGCGTCAGGAGCGACTTGAGCCGCAGTTTGACATCATTGCTGTGGTAGGGTCGGCCACGGGCGGCTATGAGGTGGAGCATTTTCCTGATGCTTTTTTCCCGCCGCTTCAAAGCTATCGTTAATATCATAACTCTTAAAGCGATATATAGGCTATGACGACAATTTTAATGATCCTGATGTTTTTCGCCTGGATCGGACAGGCTCTGCGCGATGGCGCTGACATTTAGAATCTCCAAGTAAGTTTCAAATCTATTTATATCATGACAAAAGTTACCAATGAAGAAGCCCAGAAGTGGCTTGAAGGCCGCGAGTGGGCCAACGGATGGAATGTGAACGCCGATGCTACTGTCGACGCCGTGGAGTTTAAGGAGCAGTATGAGGCCAACAAGGAGCTTTGGGATAAGCTGTTCGGCTTCCTCGCCACCACCGATCTCAATTCTCTCGCTCCGGGCAAGGTAGACCTCGTTCCGGGTCGACTGTGGATCAACGTGCTTGAATATGAGCCCAAGGATGCTGCCAACACCAAGATAGAGACTCACCGTAATTTCATCGACCTGCAGTATACCTACGAGGGCAATGAGCTGATGGGGCTCGCCGGCATAATGACCGACTATGATCCCGTGAAGGACCGCAATTTCTATGCGCTCTGCAATCCTATCGAGTATGCCAAGGCTACTCCCGACGTGTTCTTCCTCTATTTCCCCAAGGAGATGCACCAGCCTTCGGTCAAGGCCGAGGGAGAGGCTGTGAAGAGCCGCAAGATCGTAGGCAAGATCGAGTATAAGAAGTAATCCGCTTCACTATCCCGTAAAAATACCACGGAGCACCCGGCAAAGGATGCTCCGTGGTTGTTTTTTTTGCAGATGGGATTCGGACCTGTCGGACAAGTCGGACGGGTCAGATGGAGCGAATGGGACGGATAGGACGGATGTTTTTTATAGCTCTAATTAGCAATTAATTGAAGCCTAATCCCTAAAACCTTATCCCTATACGCAAAAAGGGCGGCTCGCGTGTGCGGGCCGCCCTTTGGGTATGGAGGGTTAGCTGTGTTATGCTTCGGTGGCTATTACGTCGACGGGCTCTTCATCGATAGGGGTGGTGGAAAGGATGTCGTCCTTGCCGCCTACCACGATGCGCTCATAGGCACGGAGTCCGGTACCGGCGGGGATGAGGTGACCGCAGATCACGTTTTCCTTCATGCCTTCGAGTGTGTCGGTCTTGCCGTTGATGGCAGCTTCGTTGAGCACCTTGGTGGTCTCCTGGAACGATGCGGCAGACATGAAGCTCGATGTCTGAAGGGCTGCGCGGGTGATACCCTGGAGTGTCTGTTCGGAGGTAGCGGGCACTGCGTCGCGCACTTCTACGGGACGGAGGTCACGGCGCTTGAGGGCTGAGTTCTCGTCGCGGAGCTTGCGGGCGGTGATGATCTGTCCTTTCTGGACGTTTTCGCTGTCGCCGGCGTCGGTGACTACTTTCTTGCCCCAGATGCGGTCGTTCTCGTCCATGAAGGCGCGCTTGTCGACGATCTGCTCTTCGAGGAAGTTGGTGTCGCCGGGATCGAGGATGCGGACTTTGCGCATCATCTGGCGTACGATAACCTCGAAGTGCTTGTCGTTGATCTTCACACCCTGCATGCGGTATACGTCCTGCACTTCGTTGACGATGTATTCCTGCACGGCTGTCGGACCCATGATGTTGAGGATGTCGGCGGGAGTGATGGCACCGTCGGAGAGGGGTGTACCGGCACGTACGTAGTCATTTTCCTGCACGAGGATCTGCTTGGACAGGGGCACGAGGTATTTCTTGACTTCTCCGAGCTTGGAGGTGACGGAGATTTCGCGGTTGCCTCGCTTAACCTTGCCGAACTTGACCTCACCGTCGATTTCCGACACGATGGCGGGGTTGGACGGATTGCGGGCCTCGAAGAGCTCGGTGACACGGGGAAGACCACCGGTGATGTCACCGGCATTACCGGCGGCGCGGGGGATCTTGACGAAGATTTCACCGGGCTTGAGGGTAGCGTTTTCGTCTACCATCAGGTGAGCGCCCACGGGGAGAGCGTAGGTCTTGAGCACCTGACCGTTGGCGTCGAGGATGTTGGCTTCGGGTACTTTGCCGCGGTCTTTTGACTCGATGATGATCTTTTCGCGGAGACCGGTCTGCTCGTCGGAGTCGACGCGGTAGGTGATGTTTTCCTCAAGGTTGACATACTGCACGCGACCACCTACTTCCGAAACGATAACGGCGTTGAAGGGGTCCCATTCGCATATCACGTCGCCTTTCTTGATGTCGTCGCCATTGTCAAAGTAGAGTTTGGCACCGTAGGGGATGTTGGCTGTGGTGAGCATCATGCCGGTCTTGGCGTCCATGATACGCATTTCGGCCAGACGTCCGATAACTACTTTCACCTTGCGGTCGTTGACAACCTCGTCGGTGTCTACTGTGCGGAGCTCGTCGATTTCGAGCTTGCCGTCGTAGCGTGAGGTGATAGATGATACGGCTGCGATGTTTGAAGCCACACCACCGACGTGGAACGTACGGAGTGTAAGCTGGGTACCGGGCTCACCGATCGACTGGGCAGCGATGACGCCGACGGCTTCACCGCGCTGTACCATGCGGTGTGTGGCCAGGTTGCGTCCGTAGCACTTGGCGCAGACGCCTTTCTTGGCCTCGCAGGTGAGTACGGAGCGGATTTCGACGCTTTCGATGGGCGACTCGTTGATGCGGTCGGCAGCGAGGTCGTTGATTTCCTCTCCTGCTGCTACGATAAGTTCGCCGGAGGTGGGGTCAACGATGTCGTGAACCGATACACGGCCGAGGATGCGCTCGCCGAGCGAAGCCACTACCTCGTCGTTGTTCTTGATCTCGGTGCATACGAGGCCGCGGAGAGTGCCGCAGTCTTCTTCGTTGATGATCACGTCGTGGGCCACGTCGACCAGACGGCGGGTAAGGTAACCGGCGTCGGCAGTCTTGAGCGCGGTATCGGCGAGACCCTTACGGGCACCGTGGGTAGAGATGAAGTACTCAAGCACCGAGAGGCCTTCCTTGAAGTTGGCAAGAATCGGGTTCTCGATGATCTGACCGCCTTCGGCACCTGATTTCTGGGGCTTGGCCATAAGACCACGCATACCGGAGAGCTGACGGATCTGGTCGCGCGAACCACGGGCACCGGAGTCGAGCATCATGTATACAGGGTTGAAGCCCTGCTGGTCAGCCGAAATCTGCTTCATGAGCGTATCGGCCAGACGGGAGTTGACGTGTGTCCAGATATCGATGATCTGGTTGTAACGTTCGTTGTTGGTGATGAAGCCCATCGCATAGTTGTTGAGGACTTCCTGAACCTGCTCGTAGCCTTCGCGCACATACTGCTCTTTCTCGGCGGGTATGAGCACGTCGCCGAGGTTGAACGACAGACCGCCCTTGAATGCCATGTAGTATCCGAGGTTCTTGATGTCGTCGAGGAACTGTGCGGAGCGGGGTATACCGCAGTATTTGATCACCTTGGAGATGATGGTACGGAGCGATTTCTTCGAGAGAATCTCGTTGACGTAGCCGATTTCCTTGGGCACATACTGATTGACGAGCACGCGGCCCACGGAGGTATTCTCCACGAGGTGCTTGATGGGATTGCCGTTTTCGTCGATATCGTCCACGACCACGGAGATGGGGGCGTGGAGAGTGACGCGGCCTTCGTTGTAGGCTATCTGAGCTTCCTCGGGGCCATAGAATTTCAGACCTTCGCCCTTGTCGCCCTTACGGAGCTTGGTGATGTAGTACAGACCGAGCACCATGTCCTGCGAGGGCACGGTGATAGGTGCGCCGTTGGCGGGGTTGAGGATGTTGTGCGATCCGAGCATGAGGAGCTGCGCTTCGAGCACAGCCTCGTTGCCGAGGGGGAGGTGAACGGCCATCTGGTCACCGTCGAAGTCGGCGTTGAATGCCGTACATGCGAGGGGGTGGAGCTGGATAGCCTTACCTTCTATCATCTTGGGCTGGAATGCCTGGATACCGAGACGGTGGAGGGTCGGGGCACGGTTGAGGAGCACGGGGTGACCTTTCATCACGTATTCGAGGATGTCCCATACGACGGGTTCCTTGCGGTCAACGATCTTCTTGGCCGACTTGACGGTCTTGACGATACCGCGCTCGATGAGCTTGCGGATGACGAACGGCTTGTAGAGCTCGGCGGCCATATCCTTGGGCAGACCGCACTCATGCATCTTGAGTTCGGGACCGACGACGATTACCGAACGGGCCGAGTAGTCGACACGCTTACCGAGAAGGTTCTGACGGAAGCGACCCTGCTTACCCTTGAGCGAGTCAGAGAGTGACTTGAGGGGACGGTTGGCCTCGGTCTTCACGGCCGACGACTTGCGAGAGTTGTCGAGCAGCGAGTCAACGGCTTCCTGAAGCATGCGCTTCTCGTTGCGGAGAATCACTTCAGGTGCTTTGATCTCGATGAGGCGTTTCAGACGGTTGTTGCGGATGATAACGCGACGGTAGAGGTCGTTGAGGTCAGACGTAGCGAAGCGGCCGCCATCGAGGGGAACGAGGGGGCGGAGTTCGGGGGGAATGACGGGGATAACCTTCATGACCATCCACTCGGGACGGTTGCGCTGACGCGATGCGCGGAACGACTCCACAACCTGGAGGCGCTTCAGAGCCTCGGTCTTGCGCTGCTGCGAGCCTTCGGAGTTGGCCTGGTCGCGCAGGGCATACGAGAGGCTGTCGAGGTCGAGGTCTTTGAGAAGATCATATACGGCCTCGGCACCCATCTTGGCGATGAACTTGTTGGGATCATCGTCAGGCAGGAGCTGATTTTCCTGGGGGAGCTGCTCAAGAATATCGAAATATTCTTCCTCGGTGAGGAGCTGAAGCTTCTCGACGGGGTTTTCGAGTTCGGCGGCAGCGCCGGGCTGGATCACTACGTAGCGTTCGTAGTATATCACGGCGTCGAGCTTCTTGGAGGGGAGTCCGAGCAGGTAGCCGATCTTGTTGGGGAGAGAGCGGAAATACCATATGTGAGCCACGGGCACCACGAGCTCGATGTGGCCCATGCGCTCGCGACGCACTTTCTTTTCGGTAACTTCCACACCGCAGCGGTCACAAGTAATACCGCGATAGCGGATGCGCTTGTACTTTCCGCAGTGGCATTCGTAGTCCTTTACAGGACCGAAGATGCGCTCGCAGAAGAGGCCGTCGCGCTCGGGCTTGTAGGTGCGGTAGTTGATTGTTTCGGGTTTTAACACTTCACCGCTTGACTTTTCGAGGATCTCTTCGGGCGAAGCGAGGCCGATGGAGATTTTCGAGAAGCCGGTCTTGGTTTTGGGTTCTTTTCTAAATGCCATATATATATTGGTGAATCAGAACAGGTGTTGAAAAAATCAAAAATTGAGGAGAAATATTTATAGAGGAGAGAGTGGCTGCGGAGTTACTGCTCAAGGTTGATGCTCAGACCCAGACCGCGGAGCTCGTGGAGAAGCACGTTGAGCGATTCGGGTATACCGGGCTGTGGCATAGCGTCGCCCTTGACGATGGCTTCGTAGGTCTTGCTGCGGCCGGTCACGTCGTCGCTCTTGACGGTGATGATCTCCTGGAGGATGTGGGCGGCGCCGAATGCTTCGAGCGCCCAAACTTCCATCTCTCCGAAGCGCTGTCCACCGAACTGGGCTTTACCACCGAGGGGCTGCTGGGTGATGAGCGAGTACGGACCGATGGAGCGTGCGTGCATCTTGTCTTCCACCATGTGGCCGAGCTTAAGCATGTAGATCACACCCACAGTAGCGGGCTGGTCGAAGCGCTCGCCGGTACCGCCGTCGAAGAGGTAGGTCTTACCGTAGCGGGGCACACCGGCTTTGTCGGTCCAGGCGTTGAGATCGTCGAGCGACGCACCGTCGAAGATCGGGGTGGCGAATTTCTCGCCCAGCTCGCGTCCTGCCCATCCGAGCACGGTCTCGAAGATCTGACCGAGGTTCATACGCGAAGGCACACCCAGAGGGTTAAGCACGATATCTACAGGCGTACCGTCGGCGAGGAAGGGCATGTCTTCCTGACGCACGATACGCGATACGATACCCTTGTTACCGTGACGTCCTGCCATCTTGTCGCCCACGGAGATCTTACGCTTCTTGGCTACGTATACCTTGGCCATCTTCATGATGCCGGAGGGGAGCTCGTCGCCGATAGAGATGTCGAATTTCTTGCGGCGCAGCTCGGCGTCGATTTCCTTCGACTTGCGGAGATAGTTGACGATAGTGGCGCGGATAAGGTCGTTGCGGTGAGCGTCGGCGGTCCACTTCGAGAGGTTGATGGTATCGTAGTTGATATCGCGGAGCACCGAAGCCGAGAACTTGGCGCCCTTGGGGATGATGTCAGTGCCGAGGAAGTCCTTGACGCCCTGCGAGGTCTTGCCCGAGGTGAGAGTCATGAGCTTGTCGACAAGCACATCTTTGAGAGCCGAGAGCTTTTCTTCGTATTCCTCGTCGAGACGGGGCAGAAGGGCGTTGGTGGCTTTCTTCTTGTTTTTCTTCTCAGCGCGCTGGAAGAGGTTGGTGCCAATCACCACACCCTTGAGTGAAGGAGTGGCCTTGAGCGAAGCGTCTTTCACATCGCCGGCCTTGTCGCCGAAGATGGCACGGAGGAGTTTCTCCTCGGGAGTGGGATCGCTTTCGCCCTTGGGGGTGATCTTACCTATCATGATGTCGCCGGGGACGATGTGGGCGCCGACGCGCACGATACCGCGCTCGTCGAGGTCTTTTGTAGCGTCCTCGCTGACGTTGGGGATGTCGGAAGTGAGCTCTTCCATGCCTCGCTTGGTCTCGCGCACCTCAAGGGTGTATTCGTCGACGTGAACCGAGGTAAGGATGTCCTCACGCACCACGCGCTCGTTGAGCACGATGGCGTCCTCATAGTTATAACCCTTCCAGGGCATGAATGCCACCTTGAGGTTGCGGCCGAGTGCGAGTTCGCCGTTCTCGGTGGAGTAGCCTTCGGTGAGGATTTCGCCACCGTTGACGCGCTGACCCTTGCTGCAAATCGGGCGGAGGTCAATGGTAGTGCTCTGGTTGGTCTTGCGGAACTTGGGCAAGTGATATTCCTTGACAGCGGGCTCGAAAGATACGAATTCTTCCTCCTCGTTGCGGTCATAGCGGATACGGATCACGCGGGCGTCGACAAATTCGATCACACCGGGACCTTCGGCCATCACCTGAGTGCGGCTGTCGTGGATAAGCTGGCCTTCGAGACCGGTGCCGACGATAGGAGCCTCGCTGCGGAGCAGGGGCACAGCCTGGCGCATCATGTTTGATCCCATGAGTGCGCGGTTGGCGTCGTCGTGCTCAAGGAAGGGGATGAGCGATGCAGCGATCGATGCGATCTGCGTGGGCGATACGTCCATGAGCTGCACCTGGTCGGGAGCTACGATAGGGAAGTCGGCGTCGAGACGGGCCTTTACGCGGTCGTTGACAAACTTACCGTCGTCTTCCACAGGGGCGTTGCCCTGTGCGATGATCTTGCCCTCCTCGATTTCGGCGGTCATGTATACCACCTCGTCGTTGTTGAGATTTACGCGACCGTCCTTAACCTCGCGGTAGGGAGTCTCGATGAAGCCGAGATCATTGATCTTGGCATAGACGCAGAGCGAGGAGATAAGACCGATGTTAGGACCTTCAGGAGTCTCGATAGGACAGAGACGGCCATAGTGGGTATAGTGAACGTCGCGCACCTCGAAGCCTGCACGCTCACGCGACAGACCGCCGGGGCCGAGCGCCGACATACGGCGCTTGTGGGTGATCTCGGCCAGAGGGTTGGTCTGGTCCATGAACTGCGACAGGGCGTTGGTGCCGAAGTATGTGTTGATCACCGACGAGATGGTCTTGGCGTTGATGAGGTCGATGGGAGTAAACACCTCATTGTCGCGCACATTCATGCGCTCGCGGATGGTGCGTGACATACGGGCCAGACCTACACCAAACTGGTTGTAGAGCTGCTCGCCTACGGTGCGCACGCGGCGGTTGCTGAGGTGGTCGATATCGTCCACGTCGGTCTTTGAGTTGATGAGCTCGATGAGATACTTGATGATGGCGATGATGTCCTCGCGGGTGAGCACCTTCACGTCCATCGAAGTGGTGAGGCCGAGTTTCTTGTTGATACGGTAGCGGCCTACCTCGCCGAGATCATAACGCTTCTCCGAGAAGAAGAGGTTGGTGATCACCTCGCGGGCCGAAGCATCGTCCGGCGGCTCGGCGTTGCGGAGCTGGCGGTAGATGTACTGGATAGCTTCCTTCTCAGAGTTGGATGTATCTTTCTGGAGAGTGTTGAATATGATTGAGTAGTCGGAAGTGTTAGCATCCTCTTTGTGAAGAAGAATGTTTGACACGCCCGAATCAAGAATCTGCTGGATATTCTCTTCTTCAAGCACGGTCTCGCGATCGAGGATCACCTCGTTGCGTTCGAGCGACACCACTTCACCGGTATCCTCGTCAACGAAGTCTTCCACCCAGGTGCGGAGCACACGGGCTGCGAGCTTGCGGCCAACGGCTTTCTTGAGGTTGGTCTTGTTGACCTTGATTTCCTCGGCAAGACCGAAGATTTCGATAATGTCCTTATCGCTTTCGAGGCCGATGGCACGCAGAAGAGTGGTGACGGGTAACTTCTTCTTACGGTCGATGTAGGCATACATGACATTGTTGATGTCAGTGGCAAACTCAATCCACGATCCGCGGAAGGGGATGATACGGGCCGAGTAGAGCTTGGTGCCGTTGGCATGAGTGCTCTGACCGAAGAATACGCCGGGCGAACGGTGAAGCTGCGACACCACGACGCGCTCGGCGCCATTGATGACGAAAGTTCCGTTTGCTGTCATATAGGGGATGGGGCCCAGATACACGTCCTGAATCACGGTAGCAAAGTCTTCGTGATCGGGGTCGGTACAGTAGAGCTTCAGCTTGGCCTTGAGGGGCACGCTGTAGGTGAGTCCGCGCTCCAGACACTCCTCGATGGTGTAGCGGGGAGGATCGATATAGTAATCGAGGAATTCGAGCACGAAATTGTTGCGGGTGTCGGCAATGGGGAAATTCTCGGCGAAAACCTTGAAGAGGCCTTCGTTTTTACGCTTTTCCGGGGGCGTGTCGAGCTGGAGGAAGTCCTGGAACGACTTAAGCTGCACCTCCAGAAAGTCGGGGTAAGGAAGGGGATTCTTTACCGTCGAGAAATTTACACGGGGTTTTGCTGTAGGAACTGACATCTGTTGAAGTCGATTGGATTATTTCGTAAAAATTACACTCTTGAAGTGAATCAATAAAAGGGGTGAGTTAACACTATTTAACGCTCGTTTATTATAAAGTGACGCAAGTATGCGAAAAAATGATTGGAAACGAGGCCATACGTGGCCATAAATGGGTGGAAGAGAGGGTGTGCGGGCGAAACTTTTATTGATAAATATAATTATTTAGGATTTTTTAATCAAATCCTTAGGCTTAAATACGCAAAAAGGTTAAGAACCTTCCGGAGGAAGGATTCTTAACCAAGTGACCTTAAAAGGGGGTCAATTATTTGAGCTCAACCTCAGCGCCTGCTTCTTCGAGCTGCTTCTTGAGGCCTTCGGCATCAGCCTTAGAGAGACCTTCCTTGAGTACAGAGGGAGCACCGTCAACCATTTCCTTAGCTTCCTTGAGGCCAAGACCGGTGAGCTCCTTAACGAGCTTAACAACGGCGAGCTTAGAAGCACCGGCCGACTTGAGGACTACGTCAAAAGCAGTCTTTTCTTCAGCGGCGGGAGCACCGGCAGCGGGACCGGCTGCAACAGCTACAGCAGCAGCTGCGGGTTCGATACCATATTCTTCCTTGAGGATCTGAGCGAGTTCGTTTACTTCCTTAACGGTGAGGTTAACAAGTTGTTCTGCAAAAGCTTTTAAATCTGCCATTTTAGTATAGTATTATTAGATTTATCTAATGTGGGTTAAATTGAAAAGTTGAGTAGAGAGAGGTTGATGGACGGACACGTAGTCCGAGGGATCAGTCTTCTTTCTTTGAAAGGGTTTCGAGGAGGCCGTGGAGCTTGGTAGCGCCGCTGTTGAGTGCCGAGATGACATTCTTGGCGGGCGACTGGAGCAGAGCCACAACGTCGGCGATGAGCTCATTCTTGCTCTTGATAGCGCAAAGTGCGTCGAGCTGGTCTTCACCTACATATACGGTCTCTTCCACATAAGCAGCCTTGAGGCGGGGAAGGGTCATGTCTTTCTTCACGAAATCCTTGATGAGCTTTGCAGGAGCATTGCCCACGTTGGAGCACATCAGTGAAGTTGCGCCGTGAAGCGAACCGTAAAGTTCTGAATAGTCACCTTCCATCGATTCGAGAGCCTTGTGAAGCAGAGTGTTCTTGACTACCATGAGCTTCACATCAGCCTTGTTGCAGGCACGACGGAGTGCGGTGGTCTTCTCAGCATCGAGGCCGGCGGTCTCTACGAGGTAAAAGCAGCTGTACTCTTTGAGCGTATCAGCAATCTTTTCAATTACTATGATTTTATCTTCCTTTTTCATTGTCAGGTGAGCTTAAAGGTTATGCCTCGACTGTTTTGGGGTCGATTTTGATGCCGGGACTCATTGTGCTCGAAAGATAAATGCTCTTGATATAAGTACCCTTGGCGGTAGCGGGTTTCAGCTTGATGAGAGTGTTGACAAATTCGCGGGCGTTCTGCTCCATCTGCTCGGGGGTGAAGCTCACCTTACCGATCGAAGAGTGTACGATACCGTTTTTGTCGACCTTAAAGTCGATCTTACCTTTCTTGACTTCTTCCACAGCCTTGGCAACGTCTACAGTCACTGTACCGCTCTTGGGGTTAGGCATCAGGCCACGGGGACCGAGTACACGGCCGAGGGCACCGATCTTACCCATGATAGCGGGCTGAGTGATGATAACGTCAACATCGGTCCAGCCACCCTTGATCTTTTCGATATATTCGTCGAGACCAACGTAGTCAGCTCCGGCAGCCTTAGCGGCAGCTTCAGCTTCGGGAGAGCAGAGCACGAGCACGCGCACCTGCTTACCGGTACCGTTAGGAAGAGTTACGACGCCACGTACCATCTGGTTGGCCTTACGGGGGTCAACACCAAGACGAACGTCGATGTCAAATGAAGAGTCAAACTTGGTGAAAGTGATGTCCTTTACAAGCTGACAAGCCTCAGCGAGAGTATAGGTTTTTCCTGCTTCAATCTTCGACTGGGCTAACTTTTGATTTTTAGTAAGTTTACTCATAATTGTATCGGAGATTAAATGTTTTCAGGGAAAGCACCCTTAACTGTGATACCCATGCTGCGGGCGGTGCCGGCTACCATCTTCATTGCAGACTCAACGGTGAAGCAGTTGAGGTCAGGCATCTTGTCTTCGGCAATAGTCTTAACCGTTTCCCAAGTCACTTCTGCAACTTTCTTACGGTTAGGCTGAGCCGAACCGCTCTTGATCTTTGCAGCCTCAAGAAGCTGGATAGCTACGGGAGGAGTCTTAACGACGAAGTCAAAAGACTTGTCGGTGTAATAAGTGATAACTACAGGGAGGATCTTACCTGCCTTGTCCTGGGTGCGGGCATTGAACTGCTTGCAGAACTCCATGATGTTGATACCCTTGCTACCAAGAGCAGGACCTACTGGAGGTGAAGGGTTGGCAGCGCCACCCTTGATCTGCAATTTAATCTGTCCGGCAATTTCTTTAGCCATTTTTGAATTAAATTAAAGTTAATGATTCGGTTAAACGATTTCGTGAGCTGGCCGACCTTGGGATTTCGCCTCGTAACCGGTTATAGTCCTTTGGTCACTCAGTCCATCTCCCGATGTCGCCCTTTCACAACATATCCTCCACCGACGATGCGATGAAGGGTATCATGCTGTGTCTTGACGACTCAGGCGCTATTGATTATTCACGCTCTACCTGCTGATTTTCGAGTTCAAGCGGAGTTTTACGTCCGAAGATCTTGACGCTTACCTTAAGCTTTTTCTTCTCGCGATTCACTTCTTCGATCACGCCGGTGAATCCTTTGAAAGGACCGTCGTTGACCTTGACAGCCTCGCCTACCATGTAGTCGTTACCATCATCGAGGGTCATCTCGTCGGCAGCTCCAAGCATGCGGCGCACTTCGCTTTCACGAAGAGCTTCGGGAGGAGCAGCCTTTCCACGACCACGCAGAAAGTCGATCACATTAGTAGTGTTGCGGAGCTCATAAAGTACTTCGCCCTGAAGATCACACTCTACAAACACGTAGCCGGAATAAAGATTGCGTTCTTTGACAACCTTCTTTCCGTTACGTACGGTCAGAACCTTTTCAGTCGGAATCAAAACCTGGAAGACATATTTGCCAAGATCGGTGTTGCGGATAGCTGCGTCAAGCACTTCCTTCACCTTTGCTTCCTTGCCGGAAATAGCACGAAGCACATACCAAGCCTTATTACCTTCAGCCATTGACTTTCGCTTTAAAGATTACTTACCTAATCCGTATATGAAGTGCATCACTAAATCAACCACCTGATCCATGCAGAATATTATCGCAGCTATTATGATGGAAGCAATCAGCACGATAATAGCGCTCTTGACCAACTGGCTTTTTGTAGGCCAAGAAGTCTTATAACGAAGCTCGTCATAGGACTCCTCTATATCAGTAAGTAGTTTAAATTTGCTCATTTATGAATTTCTTTTTAGCACGGGTTGAGAGGCTCGAACTCCCGACACCTGGTTTTGGAGACCAGTGCTCTACCGACTGAGCTAAACCCGTATTGTAAAAATAAAGCCGGCCTCACTGTGACCTTTTATCGATCGGCGCTCCGACCGGCTTTATTTTGTAATTTTATCTTAGACTAAAGATTAGTCGAGGATTTCGGTGATCTGACCCGAACCAACGGTGCGGCCACCTTCGCGGATAGCGAAGCGGAGACCCTGGTCGCAAGCAACGGGGTTGATGAGATCTACAGTGATCTCTACGTTGTCGCCGGGCATTACCATTTCTACACCTTCGGGAAGAGTGATCTCACCGGTTACGTCAAGCGTACGGATGTAGAACTGGGGACGATAGTGGTTGTGGAACGGAGTGTGACGGCCACCTTCCTCTTTCTTGAGGATATATACAGAAGCTTTGAACTTGCTGTGGGGCTTAACAACACCGGGGTGGCAGATTACCATACCACGCTTGATATCTTTCTTGTCGATACCGCGGAGAAGGAGACCTACGTTGTCACCGGCTTCACCCTGATCAAGGAGCTTACGGAACATCTCAACACCGGTAACAACCGACTTGAGGTCAGCACCAAGACCCATGATCTGAACTTCGTCACCTACCTTTACGATACCAGTTTCGATACGACCGGTAGCAACGGTACCACGACCGGTGATCGAGAACACGTCTTCAACAGGCATAAGGAAGGGTTTGTCAACATCGCGGGGAGGCAGGGGAATCCAGTTGTCAACTGCATCCATGAGCTCCATAACCTTAGCTTCCCATTCGGGCTCACCATTGAGCGCACCGAGAGCAGAACCGCGGATGATAGGAGTCTCGTCACCATCATATTCGTAAGTCGAAAGGAGGTCACGCATTTCCATTTCCACGAGGTCGAACATTTCTTCGTCGTCAACCATGTCACACTTGTTGAGGAACACAACGAGACGGGGAACGTTCACCTGACGGGCGAGAAGGATGTGCTCGCGAGTCTGGGGCATAGGACCGTCGGTAGCGGCAACTACGATGATAGCACCGTCCATCTGAGCAGCACCGGTAACCATGTTCTTCACATAGTCAGCGTGTCCGGGGCAGTCAACGTGAGCGTAGTGACGGTTAGCGGTCTCGTACTCTACGTGAGCGGTGTTGATAGTAATACCACGCTCTTTTTCCTCGGGTGCGTTATCGATCTGGTCGAATGATTTAACTTCCGAGAGACCCTTCTTAGCAAGCACGGTGGTGATTGCAGCGGTCAGAGTAGTTTTACCGTGGTCAACGTGGCCGATAGTACCGATGTTAACATGCGGTTT
>JAAVCK010000023.1 GCA_014802325.1 Bacteroides sp. | reverse complement strand
AAGGAGTTGTTATCCCATATCCGTTCGCCTCGCCGCCATACGTTATTGACTATCGCACCGGGGACACCTCGCTCCGAATTATAATTGTAGACCTTGAAATTCCATGATCCCGATTGAAGAGCTCCGTGCATATTCAGCTCGATACGGGTCGCATTTATATCGCCGTTTTGCCTGATAGCTGTAGTGTCGTAGGCAAGTTCGCCGGCAGGATTAACACGTCGATATCGGAATTTGTATTTGCCACTGGAATTGATCAATTCCGTGCTCAAAGAAGCTGATACCCTCTCACTGAGTTTCAGCTCGACAAGTGCCGAAGGATTTAGCAAATCAAATGAGCCGGTACGAATGGTGGCACGAGCGTGATAATACTCCCCTTCATTAAATACAGGTGTGCGCGTACGCATATATATCGTCCCTGCCGACCCAAAATCTTTGGCCGGTTGCAATATCTCGCTTTTCTGACCATTATAGAGCGACAATGCCTCCATATTATCAAGGGAGAATTGACCCAAGTCGATTTGACCATTTTGAGCATTACCGAGTTCCACACCATCATACACAACGCCGGTATGGTTAGTGCCCATTGATCGGATGTTGACAGTCTTAATACCACCTACACCGCCATAATCCTTTACTTGAACCCCTGAAAAGTAACGAAGTGCATCAGCGACACTATTGCTGTTCAAACGGTGGAGTTCCTTTCCCGACAATGTCTGTGCCGGGATAATGTCATCAGCGGGCTTTCGCGCAGTTACCACTACCTCATCCAATTGTCTGGAAAGAGTGTCAAGTGGAGTATAGCCAAAAGCCTCTGAAGGGATTAAGCTAAGTATTGCTGTTGAAAGCAATAGATATTTCATACTTCAAGTTTGAAGGTTAATACTCAGAAAAAAATTCCCGTCTGCGTACTAACAGAATGTACACAGACGGGAGTATGGATTAACCTCTAAACGAGTGTAGAAATTACTTTGAATCCGCTTAAAGAATCAACAACCTGCCCATAGTCCCGTAGGCACATTCATGTTTACGGCAATGGCAGGTCTTCTGACTCATCCCAATCTATCACGCCTTCTCAAGACTAAATAGTCTTAATGACATAGTGCAATAGACTTTGGTATAGGATTCACAGCAGCGGGTACTGTTCCGGATTCTCACCGGATTCCCTTTTAAATCTCCTGAATATTAGGCACTTTTAGCGAATGCCTTAATCCAGTTTCTCACTCTTGAGAAAAAAAGGAGATACCATTGCGACTGCAAAGTTACAAATAATTTTTACATATTGGACTCTTTTTCAAGAAAGTTCGGCACAATCCGAAAAGTCGGTGCAAGAGATTGTAGAAATTCAACCGGGTTTTGCTACTGACCCTAATTTTTTAGGTCTTGACGTGCCAAAAAGAAAAATCGCAACTGATTATCG
Organism: Bacteroides sp.; assembly: GCA_014802325.1. Taxonomy (GTDB): domain Bacteria; phylum Bacteroidota; class Bacteroidia; order Bacteroidales; family Muribaculaceae; genus Duncaniella. The sequence continues at coordinate 9,325 of JAAVCK010000023.1, read as the reverse complement.
TTTTAATCAGCTGCGATTTTCTTTTGTTGCCTTGGAAGGATTCGAACCCTCACAGGCGGAACCAGAATCCGACGTGCTACCATTACACCACAAGGCAAGGTGGTTTTGTTTTACGGTGCAAAGGTACGGACTTTTTTTGAATCTGCAAATTTTTTCGAATTTTTTTCAAACTTTTTTTTGAAAAAAGTATCAATGGCTATTGCAAGGGCGGCTGAAGAAGGGGTTTACCACATTAATATATAGAATTCGGAATATCCAATCGCTCGATTATTGACTTCACTATTGGTATTTTAATATAAAAGTGCTACTTTTGCAGTCAGAATCACTCTTACTAAAATTCAACTGAAATGAGAAAAAATATTGTAGCGGGCAACTGGAAGATGAATACTACCGTGCCCGAAGGCGTTAAGCTCGCCAAAGAGGTCAACAAAGCCCTCGAAGGTCAGGATGTGAACTGCGACGTGATTATCTGCGTACCTTTCACCCACCTCGTGCCTGTCAACGATGCTATCGACGCCAACAAGCTTGGCCTGGGTGCTGAAAACTGTGCTGACCATCGCAGCGGCGCCTATACCGGCGAAGTTTCGGCTCCCATGGTAGCTTCTACGGGAGCGAAATATGTGATCCTCGGCCACTCGGAGCGTCGCCAGTATTACGGCGAAACTTCCGAGACTCTCAAAGAGAAGGTGGGTCTGGCTCTTGAAAACGGCCTCACCCCTATCTTCTGCATCGGTGAAGTGCTTGAGCAGCGTGAAGACGGCTCTTACTTCGACGTTGTAAAGAAGCAGATCGAAGAAGCCCTCTTCAATCTTTCGGCTGAAGACTTCTCCAAGCTCATTCTCGCTTACGAACCCGTATGGGCTATCGGTACCGGCAAAACCGCTACCGACGATCAGGCTCAGGAAATGCACGCTTTCATCCGCAAAACCATCGAAGACAAGTATGGCAAGGAAGTAGCTGAGAACACTTCGATACTCTACGGCGGTAGCTGCAAGCCTTCAAATGCCAAGGCTCTTTTCGCCAAGCCCGACGTTGACGGCGGTCTGATCGGCGGAGCTTCGCTCGACACCGAGTCGTTCATGGGTATCGTCACCGCATTCTGATAATTGTATAACCGATCTTCCGATGAAAGATGCGGCTACTGCCGACGCTGCTGCATCTTTCATCGTTGATATTTATTGACTGCCACACTTATCGCATGAATATACGCTATCTGACCTTACTGGCGGCTGCCATGACATCCCTTGCGTCTATGGCCGAAAAGGATACCCCGAATATCGTGGCTCATATCATGGCCGACAGCACCAACTCGGTAGTTCAGCCTGCCGAGCTCTACCAGCGCCTGATATATATAGCCGACGACGAACCGAGCCGTGAGGCTGCCGCGCCAGCATCGTCGGCAGGTGAAGCTGCCACATCCACGTCAGGCTCGCATCAGGCCGGATACAGAGTGCAGGTATTCAGCGACAACAATACACGTACGGCCAAAAACGAGGCTCGCACAAAAGCTCGCCAGGTCTCGGCCAGATTTCCCCACCTGTCTACTTACGTGAAATATACCTCACCTTATTGGCGCCTGAAAGTGGGCGACTTCCGTTCGCGTCAGGAAGCCGATGAGGTAGCCGACCAGCTCCGCAAGGCCTTCCCGGCATTCAGCAAGGAGATACGTGTGGTAAGAGACCGAATCAATCTTTCCGATTAAGCATCATGTCACAGGATATTCAGGTTACCGATACTGAAAAAAAGATCGCCGGACACATCTCGGAGATCATCAAGTTGCTGGGTGAAGACGTGAACCGTCAGGGTCTCGTCCGCACTCCGCTCCGCGCTGCGCGCGCCCTTTATTATGCCACACGAGGCTACCGACAGGATCCCGACGCTATAATAAATCAGGCCATTTTCACCCACGACGGTTCGCGGATGGTGGTGGTGAAAGACATTGAGTTTTACTCTCTGTGCGAGCATCATATCCTTCCTTTCTACGGACATGTGTCAATCGGATATATCCCCCACGGCAACACTATCGGCCTTAGCAAACTTGCACGCATCGTCGACTTCTTCGCCCGACGACTGCAAGTGCAGGAAAGACTCACGGCTCAGATATGCCATCTGGTGGCCGACAAGCTAAATGCCGAAGGTGTGATAGTGGAATGCACCGCCCATCATCTCTGCATGAAGATGCGCGGTGTGGAGAAGCAGGACAGCACTACTACTACCGTGGAGGTCGACGGACTTTTTGCCGATTCGGCCGAACTGCGCAGCGACTTTTTCCGCGCTCTCGGTCGATAAACTGCGCGACCGATATACAGAGTCATCATTTTCACCATAAAAAAAACAATCAGCCATTTAGCTCTAAGCTAAGTGGCTGATTGTTTTATCTTTCACCCGGCAACAACCATATAGCCCCGAAGTAAACTCCAATTTGCCGATTCGGCCAGCTTCTGCAAATTTTTCATCCGTAAGAAATCAATCACTCCCGGCGAATACCGCAATTCTTATTTTAATCCTGAATGATGCGGGATTTTAATTACATGTCGGCAACTGATTATCTAAGCCCAAACCAAAATATTATATCACTTCAGACTCACCCGTAATTAGCATCTTAAAAATTTTGATTTCAGCGTGATTATGTATATATTTGCGCATGCAATCCACTAAACCTGTAATCTTTACCTCTGAAATCTCTTGGTGGCTCTTTGGAGCGGCCATTGCTCTGTTTGCGGGGATGTGTGTATGGATACTGGTTATCGATGCAAAGGTGTTGCTGTTTGCTTCGCCTGCTTTGCTACTTTCGGCATGGGTGTATTATGACATTTTTACAGGGACCAGATACACTATCGACGGAGACATACTTCACATCAAGTGCGGAGTGTTTATCAATGACCGCATAAAGATTTCCAACATCCGGTCTATCGCCCGATCGCGATCCTGCCTGAGTTCGGCCGCACTGTCCACCGACCGCATAATGCTCCGCGTGGTCCGACGCGACAAGATACTGATTTCGCCACGACATCGGGCAGAATTTATCAGAATATTGCTGAAGATAAACCCTGATATCGAAGTCGCCCCCGGGCTAATCGACAATTAATTTACCTGACATTTACCTTTAACCATGAAAACCGAACACATCATTACATTTTTGCTCTTGACACTTACATGCATGATGTCAGCCGCAAAGGACGCCGACGAAAGCAAGCCCACTTTCCGCCTCTATGATCTTGAATATAAGATCATGCCGGATATAGCCAACACAACCGTCCCGGGCGAACTCTACGAAGAGTCGCTGGTCGATGTCAAGCCGGTCATCAATGCGCTTGTGGAGTATTACGGACTCGTTCTTGAATTTAATCCCGACGAGATAATAGCACAGCCGTTTGTGCGCGGCGACGTAAGAGGCGTGGTCTACACCTTCCCCGAACCGCTGAAGATGCCTCTTGCCAAATATGGAGCTATCGTTTTTACGAGTGTGACAGAAAACAGGTATTTCACTCTCGAATCGTCAATCAATTTCGGCGAAGGAGAATCTAAATGCTGGGTTCTCGGCGAAACCGTGTCAGCTGTATCACACAGAAATTTCGGCATGGTACCGGATTGTAATTCGCCTGAAGAGTTTATAGATCTGCTTGAAAAGATGGATAAACTTCAGCCGTCGGATGCCGATGGAAAGGATGCGATCGAAACCGAAGAAAAGAAACAATAATATCATACATATCAATGAGAAAACAAATCTATAGTCTTGCTGCCACAGCAGCTATGCTATCGCTGCCGTCCGTTCAGGCCTCAGCCGCCATCGAAGGCAGCCTCGATCCCGAAAGTGTGGTCGAACAATGGTCAGATGACTCTACCTATCCCCTGGTGTTTGACATCAATTTCAGCGATACCTCCTGGCCCGATACGTGGACCAAGGAGACCGGTCGCGACTGCCCCGAGTGGGCCGACGGCGGATACGTTAATGCCGTGCTCGATACGCGCGTCAATCCCGACCGCCTCATCGAATATCCGGTGATGTTTCATAACTGCGTTTTCGCCAACAAGAAGTCCTACAACGGCTTCGCAGCTGCCACAGCAGCATTCTCGCGCCAGTATTATCTTGGCGAGAAAGCCACCGGCAATGCGCCGTATATCAACGACTGGAAAGCCGCAGGTCACACTCAGTATCTTGAGGACAACATAACACTCGACCAGAAAAACCGCCCCACTTACGGCGAAGCCGGATTCGTACAGATGTGCCGCAACGCAGCCACCACCGATGCCGACGGCAATCAGGTGTCGCTCCACGGCTGGATGGAAATAGATCATATCCCCTACGTTGACCGCGTGCAGTGGTCATGGTCATCCACCTCATGGGGTCGCGGCATAAAGTGTGATTATAAGGTGGCCGACGGCGACTGGAAACCCCTCGTATGGATGGGCTCAGAGCGTCAGAAACAGGGTTGGACAAGCTTCAGCGATCAAGGCTACTTTATGGAAAACGTGATCAACGCCTACGACGTCTCGCTTCGCTGGCGTGTATGGGACGGCGAAGACTTCGATAATCCCGTGCAGACTGACGAATCGGGTGCGTGCCCCTTCACTCAGTCAATCGACCCTATGGCGCAGCGGCAGGCTCCGCGCGTGCACAAGATACGCATTTTCGGCTCTGAAATCACTCAGTCACAAGCCGATTTCGCCCGCGAAAATCCCGTCAACGATCCCGGCGAACTCAGCGACCTCGGCAATTTCGGATTCACCGGCGGTGAAGAAGCTCCCGATACTGATGCCCCGATAGTGAAATATGTGGTCAACCCTGACGGGTCGGCCGACTTCGCTACCATTCAGGCCGCCATCGACGCCGTAGAGGCCGGCCGACGCGGCATTATCTATATCATGCCCGGCACTTACAATGAAAATCTTTACGCCGGACGCAAAGGCGAGCCCACGAAATTCATCAGCCTCATAGGTGCTGACGCGGCCTCTACGATAATCACATCGTCGACCCACCGCGAAGGCAACGACAAAACCTATCTCGACTGTTCGGCTCTCAATGTGTTCTCGCCCTGCTTCTATGCCGAAAATCTCACCATCAGCAATACTTCCGGCACTGTAGGTCGCGCCGAAGCGCTCTACACCAACGCCGATGCCCACATATTCAAGAACTGCCGCATACTCGGATTTCAGGATACGTATAAAGCCAACGTGGGCAACCGTGGCTACTTCTACGACTGTCTTATCGAAGGTGCCACTGACTTCATCTACGACGGTGGCCTCGAATGGTTTGAAAACTGCCGCATCAACTCCATACCCGGCGGTAGCCATATTGCAGCTCCAGCCGAAACCATGATGCCCATGAGCAAGGTGATGTATCCCGAACTTAGTGCCGACGTGTTCTACCCCGGTCTCTTCTTCAGCAACTGCGAACTTACTGCCGCCGACGGTGTGGCCGACGGCACGGTATATCTCGGTCGACCCTGGCAGGAGACTTCCGGCGCCATGTATATCGATTGCCGCCTCGGCTCTCATATCAATCCCGCCGGCTGGAACTCATGGAACGGTGCTGAAAACACCTCATCACTCTACGAATACCGTAGCCTGAATGCCGACGGCACGACTGCCGACGTAAGCCGCCGCGCATCGTTCAGCCGTCAGGCCTCTGAAGCTGAAGCCAACGCTTACATCTCGCCGGCTTTCCTCTTCGGAAAGGCCTCGAAAGTGGATTTCGATCCTATCAGTACCATTCAGGGTGTGACTGCGCCCTCGATGTTTACGTTCACTTCCACCGGTTTCTCATGGGAAGCATCGCCGGGTGCGGTAGCCTACATCGTATATCGCGACGGAAAATTTGAAGCGTTCACCGATAAGGCCGAATATGCAGTACCGGCCTCCGGCTCCGCAGCAGGATATTCGGTCAGCGCGGTGTCGGCGCGCGGTGTCACCTCAGCAGCATCGGAAGTTAAGGAAGAAGAGACGCTCCTTGCCTTCCCCACTGCCGACGGCTTCGGCAAATACACGTCAGGCGGTCGCGGCGGTAAGGTGGTGAAAGTCACTTCGCTTGCCGACGACGGCTCGGAAGGCACGCTCCGCTGGGCATTCTCGCAGCACAAAGGCGAGCCTATCACCATAGTGTTTGAAGTATCCGGCAACATTGTGCTCAACTCCGAGCTTCGCGTCAACCGTGCTGACTGGACTCTGGCCGGACAGACCGCCCCCGGCGCAGGCATCCTCATTTCGCATGCCAAGGTCAATCTGGGCGGCTCGCAAAACTTCATCGTGCGCAACGTGCGTTTCCGCATAGGTCAGAAGAGTGTGGCCGGCGATGTGATGTGCGATAATGCTCTCGGAGCTGAAAACTGCTCCAACTATATCTTTGACCACTGCTCATTCGGCTGGTCGGTGGAAGAGAATATGAATACTGCCGACTGCCACTTCCTCACCGTACAGTATTGCATGGTTCACGAAGGACTCTACAATGCCGGTCACTCAAAAGGTGTGCGCGGCTACGGCACACAGTGGGGTGGATCGCCCGCCACTTATCATCACAATCTCCTTGCCCACAATCAGTCGCGTTCGCCCCGCTTCAATGGTGCACGCGGTGAAGACCACGTGGTGTTTATGGAGTATATCAATAATGTAAACTACAACTACGGTAAGGAAGGCGGTTGCTACGGCGGCGAAAACACCGCTCCCGTGTCAAACTACAACGGCCTTAATTCCGTACACGAATGTAACTTCATCAACAACTACTATAAGCCCGGTCCGGCCTCATCCACATCCACAGTCACATTCTTCACATCGAGCCTCCAGCGCGACGGTGCCACCTCGTGGGCTCCCGCAAAATGGTTTGTCGACGGTAACGTGGCTCATGGTTTTGACGCCATCACCGCCGACAACTGGAAAGGTGTGAAGGCCGAGGGATATAAAGTGGCCGACATTCGTTCGGACGAGCGCATAGTCACCGCCACCCCCTACTACAAGTATTCCATAGCCGGTCCTGTAGGCTCTTACATCCCCGAGCGCTTCATGATGACTCAATATGAGTCTGCCGTCGATGCATTCAATACCGTAGTGGATCACGCAGGTACTGTCAACCGCGACGCCGTGGAGCAGCGCATAGCTCGCGAAACCCGCGAAGGCACCGTCACTTACTCAGGAGCCGCTATGGGTCAGGGTAAAGGAATTATAGATACCGAAGGTGATGCCGAAGGATTCTATAACTATCCTGCCGATGCCGTCGCCCCGGCTGACACAGATCGCGACGGTATGCCCGACACTTGGGAATCGTCCGTAGGGCTTGATCCCGCCGTGGCCGACAACAATCGCCTCAATCCCGACGGATATACCGCCCTTGAAGTATATCTCGCGTCTCTTATGGGCGAGAAGATGAACTCTTCATTCGATGGCTCGGGCATAGCCGAAATCATCACATTCCCCGCCATGACCTATGATCAGGCCTCGGCCACCCTCACCGTCCCCGCCCAAGCCGCAGGCGCCACTCTCGCCGCCTATGCCACCGACGGTACCATGATCTACCGCACCGTGGTAAGCGGCAATAGCGTTGACCTGTCATCGCTTCCCGCCGGAGTGGCCATACTGCGCCTTTCGGCTCGCGGCGTAGCTCCACGCACTCTCAAGATCATCCGATAACATATCTTCAGTCACCCTCAATTTTTCACCCCGCGACTTCACGGTCACGGGGTGAAACTATTTTTGGCCGTTAGCAGTTTTTTTGTTTACTTTGTAGGTATGAAGTTTTCACAGATACCCGAACACGACAACGTAAAGCGGCAACTCATTGATATGGTCGATGACGACCGCATACCTCATGCACTTCTGCTCCACGGCCCGTCGGGCTCGGGCAAATTCCTGCTCGCCCGCGCCATGGCACAATACATCCACTGCGAAAATCCGGGTGCCGACGGCGAAAGTTGCGGCCGGTGCCGGGCATGTATCCAGCACGATACCTTCAACCATATCGACACCCACTTCGTTTTTCCGGTAGTTAAGACCGAAAAAATCAAAGCTCCTGTGTCAGACGATTATATCGACGAATTTCGGTCACTGATGAAGACTTCGCCATACATGGACTTTGAAAAATGGGCACAGATGTTTGACAAAAAAAATGCCCAGCCCATTATCTACGTATCCGAAAGCGAGCTTCTTGAGCGCCGCCTTAGCGTCACCACAGCCGGCTCGCGCTACAAAGTGGTGATAATCTGGCTCCCTGAAAAAATGAACGAGCAGGCAGCCAACAAGCTGCTCAAAATCATCGAAGAGCCATTTCACGACACAATATTTATCCTCGTGTCCGACGAAGCCGCCTCCATCCTTCCCACCATCTACTCTCGCTGCCGCCCTATCGAACTCCGCCGGCTCAGCGACCAAGCTGTAGCCTCCATTCTCGAACACCGTGCCGCTATGGACGCCACCGATGCCCTCGCGTTGGCTCACATTGCCGAAGGCGACGTCAACCGCGCCCTGCGTTCGCTCGACGCCACAAGCTCCTCGCGAATGTTTTTCGACTACTTCATCACCCTCATGCGCCGAGCATATCAGCGCGATGTCAAGGAACTGAAAAAATGGGCCAACGACATTGCCGCCCTCGGACGCGAGCAGCAACTCAAATTCTACGACTACGCCCAGCGACTCATCCGCGAAAATTTCATCTACAATTTCTCCATGCCGTCGCTCAACTATCTCACCACCGACGAACAGAAATTTTCGCGTAACTTCGCAAGATTCATATCCGAAAACAATGCCGAAAAAATCATCCAAGCCATGAATCAAGCGCAAGAAGACATAGCCGGAAACGCCAACGGCAAAATCGTAAACTTCGACTTTGCTATAAAAATGATAATCTATATCAAGAATTTCTGACGCCAAACACACCAAAAACTATCCCAAAACAGCAAAAATCACAAAATATTCAAAAAAACTCCATCAAATATTTGCACACTTCAAAAAAACGTCCTACCTTTGCATCGCATTTGAGAGATACAGCAACACTGAAAATCTCAAAGCAAAATAAGAACTGACTCCGTAGCTCAGTTGGTAGAGCAAATGACTCTTAATCATTGGGTCGAGAGTTCGAGCCTCTCCGGGGTCACTTAATAAAGCCGTAAAACGCAGGAAAATGCTGAAATCACTTGATTTTCAGCATTTTTTCTTTTTGCCCAAATCGAAGAATACTGAAGAATATTACGGTCAGCTGTGAGTGATGTGTGAGTACTCATACCTGTGAGCAAATCGACTCACAGTTACATTCACAGAAGTGTGAGCAGGTTGATTCACCGTAGGTTAGGCTCAGAAAACCACTCACAGAGTGGGGTTTTAGGCACGGGATTGAACCTTT
>JAAVCK010000022.1 GCA_014802325.1 Bacteroides sp. | reverse complement strand
GAACCCTCATTTAAGCTTTTACCCAAAGTATATCTCGGAAGTGGCAAATGCAGCCTGAATCTTCCGAATTTATGTATAAAATAGAGACTGCCTAACTTTGGTTGTTAGACAGCCTCGTCAGGAGGATATGATCTGACTGATTATCAGCGGGTCCAGGTGATGCCCCAGATCGCTACGCGGTCCTTATTTGCATCAGATTTCGAAGGACCGAGGTTGGTGATTCGGAGCACGAAGTTGCCTTCTACGTCGAAGTCATCGTCGAAAGTATAAACCTTATACTTCTCAGCCGACGAATTCTCTACGGTGACAGATCTTACCACCTCACCCTGAGCGTCGAGCACCTCTACGAGGAGGCTGATCTTGGTATCGGTGTAAGGCAGACCGTAGTTAAATGTGAGCGAGCCGAGATTGTTGGCTATCAGGGGCGAGGTGAGCACACCGCAGCTGCCGTTCTTTCCGTTGAGACATGCAGCCATTACGGAGCTGTCGGTGGAGATGAACGAGAAGTTGGGGTTGGTGTTGGAAGCGCCGCCCGATACAGGCAGAGAGTTGATGGCAGTCCAACCCTGAGCGGTGGTGTATGTGCCGTAGGGGCTTGCAGCAGCCGTGCCGCCGTTGAGCGTATTGAGGTCAGCCGAAGTGACATCGAGAGCGTCGCCGGCGGGGGGAGTCACGGGGTCGTCGCCACCGGTGCCGGGAGTAGAGGGAGTACCATTGGTCTTCACCTCAACATTTTTCACTTCCCAAGTTCCGGCCTTGGAGTCGGTAGATGTGTAGTGGAAACCGATCTGCACATCTTTGCCTACGAATGCCGAGAGGTCGATATCGCCGGTAGCCACAAGATTCCAGCTCATAGAGGTGGGATACTCAGGAATGGTGAGCACCGTCCATGCCGACGTGCCTGCCTCGCGTACAGCCACTGTGGCTTCGGACTTGGCTACATCGACACTTGTGAAGAAGTTTATGGCCTGCTCAAACGAGAGATAAGCGGCGGGAGCACCCTTGAGTGATATCACGGGTGAGATGAGCCATGAATCGGCAGCCTTGTTTTCTTTCGATGAGCTTACGTATGCGGTAGCTATCATGTACTTGTACTGAGAGTCGTGTTTCCACACGTCGAAGCCGGGCGAAGTCACAGTCTCGATAGAGAACTGACCCATGCCCGAGGCAAATGTCTCGGAGAAGATGGTGCCGATGACACCGGGAGTGTCGCCACCCATATCTACACCTTCGATAGTGAATGTGCCTGCCACGCCGGTGGTGGAGATACCGGTGGTAGAGAGTACTTTTCCGAGATTACCCTGGATAGTGACAGCCTTGCCGTAGTTTTCGGGATGGTCAAGGAGGTTACCGTAGGTGCGGAGAGCCGAGCCCTGGGGCAGGCTTACCACGAGACACTTAGTGAAGTCGGTCACGTCGGGAGCGCCGGCAATGACGAGGGTATTGTCCATCGAAACTACGGGTGAGAATTCCACATCGGCATCAGAAGTCACGTCTGCCACACCGGGAGCCACTGCACCCACGATGAAGCCCGTGGTCCACACATCGTTGGCAGCCGAGCCGGCATTGATGATCTCGATGGCCTGCTCTACGGTGTAGGGCACCTCGGCCGTACCGGGATTCTTGGTGGGATTGCCGAAGTTGATGCAATCGTCCTCGGAGTTGAGCATGAGCTGCCAGTCAGTACCGTAGTATGACAGGATACCCATCACGTCGCCGCGGCCCGCGGGCAGAGTGTGACCCCAAAAGTTTGAGTAACCGCTGGTGCGGACGATAAGAGTGGTACCGTCGGCAAGCTTCAGGTTACGGTTGGAAGTGACCTTCGAACCGTCGGTGAAAGTAAGATTGCCACCGTCTTCAAATTCGCAGTCGTTGATGCGTACAAACTGGCTCTGAAGGCGACGCAGGTTTTCGGGAGTGCTCGACTGGAGATCGGCGCCGGTGATGTTGATCACATTGATGGCGTCGGGTTCGGGCATACCGTTGAGCTGAATGTGCTGCTTGAAAAATTCATAGGGCATGAATGTAGCTTCCCAGCCAAACTGGTCGGTAAAGTTGGGGAAGCCGAGCTGTTGCAGACCATTGTACTTACCTATCCACATATCGGTGAGGTCCACGAGTATCTCCTGACCGATACGATACTGATTATACATCGAATTGGCGTTGATCGACATGGCCATGGCAGCAGTCTCGTCCTGAATCACGAGGCTCTTGTAGATGTTGCCCGAAGCGTCGGAGCTTATCACGCGACCTTTGATGATGATGTGTTCGCCATTTTCGTTCAAGGGTATCGGCGACACTACGTCGTCGGTGTCGGGATTGCTCCAGATATAGTTGCGGTCATCGCTCCAGTAATTTTCCTTGACCTCGGCGATGGTGGTGTTGGCCGTGATAGTGGCCACGGGGGCTGTGCTCACGGGGGCATCCACGTCGTCCTGACAAGCGGTCAGCGACACAAGCCCCATAGCGAGCATACCCGTATATTTGAAGATATTTTTCATAACTTATATAGTCAGAGACGATTATTCGGTTATTTTGAGATTCTTAATTTCCCACTGGTCAGCACCTTCGGCCGAGCTTCCGTACTTGAAGGCTATCTGAATCTTCTTGCCGGCGTAGGCCGAGAGATCTATTGCGCCTGACGATACGAATGTCCATGCACCGGCTGCGGGCCACTCGGGTATGGTGAGCTCGGTCCAGTCGGTGGCTCCTTCGAGACGCACCACTACTCCGCAGAGCTGCTTGAGAGTAGTCTGGAACTTGGCGGCGTGGTCAAAAGTAAGTGTAGCCTTGGATGCCGAGGTGAGATCTATCACAGGCGATTCGGCATACGAAACCTGATCGTAAAATTCGGGTTTATTGAATGCGCTCACATTGAGATAATGCTTTCCGCTGTATTCAGCCCACTTCCATATATCGGTGTTGGTGAGAGTCCAGTCAATGGATGTGGCGTTCTCGTCGAGAGCCGTATAGATCACACCGCCGGGAGTGGCAGGGGTGTCGGGCTGCTGGTCGGCCTTGTAGCCGATCTTCACATTATCCACTCGATAAGTGCGCGAGGCATTAGGATCAACCGCTGTATAGAGCCATGCCACATATTTCACGCCGGTAAACTGCGAGAGGTCAATCTCGCCCGAGAAGAGATAACCTGTCGATGATTCGTTGGCGTTAGGCTCGGGCTTGATAAATGTCAGTTCGGTCTTTTCAGCGGTAGCGGGATCGGCCGAAGTCATCACGTAGAGCTGGAGGTCTGATACGCCGCTGTACTGTATCTCGGTCTCGAAGCTCATGACCTTTTCAGTCATCTTGTCGAAATCCACGGGGGCGGTGATGAGCCATGATTCAAATCCATTAGCTCCGGCTGTGCCCTTGAAGGCGGAACACTGTGCGTAGTAGTTGCCGCTGAAGTCCTTCACGAGCCAGTTGCGGTTGCCCGAAGTAGTGGTCTCGGTCCATCCGGCGGGGAGTGAGCCGGACTCAAAGTCGGCTGTGATCTGAGCGGCAGCGTCGCCTGGCTCAGCGGGCTGGCCGGGATCGGTGGGTTCGCCCATCTCGTCGAAGCCTATGCAGTCAGTGGCGGGATCGCTGATCACGAGCTGCCAGTCAGAGCGGAAGTAGCTGAGAATAGCGCGGACTGTACCGGTACCGGTGGGCATCGTGGTGCCGCTGAACGTACACTTGTTGCTTGTATTGACTACCATGCGGTTACCGTCGGCATCCTTGATGTAGCGGGTCACGTAGGAGTTTTCGCTGCTGTCGCCGAAAGGCTGTTTGCCGGCATCGACAAATTCCACATTTTCGAGCGACACGAAGCGAGACTGCCATGTCATGAACTCGGTCACGTCGGAGGTATTGATACCGTTCATCTCTGAAATGGTGACGTTGTAGTCGATGATCTCGCGGACGTCGGGCAGACCGTTGACCTGAGCGCGCTCGGTCATCACATTCTTGTCCATACCGCCGATACCGCCATTGTAGTCCACACCTATCATCAGCCAGCCGTTGTAGGTGCCGATGAGCAGACCGGTCACGTCCATGAGCACTTCCTGTCCGTAGTGGTAGGTCTCATAAAGGCCGGTGGCATATACGCGCACGGGTATTGCGGCTGTCTCGTCCTCGATGATGATGCGCTGGTAGATATTACCGCACTCGTCGCTCGATACCACGCGACCACCTATAATAATATGATCGCCATTTTCGGTCAGACCGATTTCAGTAAGATACGATCCTGTGCCCTGCCAATACTGTTCCTTAAGATCAAGTATGGTGGTGTTGGCCTCGATAGTCGCTTCGGGGACAATCACCGGCGGACGGTCAAAATCGTCGGAGCAGCTTACGGCGCCCGCCGATGCGGCTGCCACTGCGAGTCCTATGAAGAAATTTCTTATTTTCATGTTTTCGGAAATTGATTTTAAGCATGGATGATTAGAAGCGAACGCCCACATTGAAATACACCTTGATACCCTGGGCATAGGAGTAACGGTTGGGATACTTGTTGGCGTCGTAGTTGGTGTAGTCGAAGCGACCCTGCTGATAGCCGTAGGTCTGAATCTTGCGGTTATTGAGGATATTGTCGACGTTGAGGTTGAGGTTGAGCGACACCTTGCGGTTGATATAGATCACCTTACCTACCGAAGCGTTGAGCACGAAAGCGTCGTTGAGTTTATCCTGCTGAGCGAGTTCGGTCATCTTGGCCTCAAGCACTTCGGGATCGGGATATTTCTGCCAGAGGTTGGGAAGTGCCTCATGACGGATGGGCGAAAGAGTCACGTAAGCATCGTCCATCCACGAAGCGTTGATGTTGAAGAACCATGATTTGGGAGCAGCCCAGTCGATGCCGATGTTGACAGCTGTCTGGGGAGTACCGCCCACGTAGAAATTCTTGAGGTATACCACCTGTGCGGTATCGGGCATCATGCCGTTTTCGTAGGAGCGCACACCGGTGGGACGGTTCTTGTACTGGTAGCGGGCAAATGTACCGGCAGCCGAGAGTGTAACCGAAGGAGTCACCTTGAAGGCCATACCTACTTCCACACCTTTGTAGCTGCGGTGAACACCCTTGAGCACGTAGTTCATGAATGTAGAATACTGGTCATCGTAGAAGGACGTACGCTCGGTCATGTCATACATCTCTGTCCAGAATCCGGTCACCGATCCGCGGAAGCGACGGTAGTTCCATACATAAGAGAGGTCGGCCGAGAGGATGCGCTCGTTGGTGAGGCCGTCGATAGCAGTGTCCTTGATGCGGGGCGAGATGTAAGCGTATTCAAAGAGCGGGGCACGGGTCTCATATTCGGCGTGAGCCATGAAGAAGTTGCGTCCGTCAATCTTATATGTGGCGCCGGCCTTGATGCCTGCGTTGTCGAAGCGGTGGGTCAGACCCTTGCCGTAGGAATTTTCGGGAGCGCGTCCGTTGCGCATCTTACCGTCGCGCTGGAACTGGGTGTAGCTTATCTTCAGACCGTAGTTCACATCCCAGTGAGGAAGTGTGATCATGTTCTGGAGCCAAGCGGTGGCCTGGATGGCATTGATATAGTAGTCGTAGCCGAAAGTATCGCCCTTGCCCACCTTGCGGTTGGGATTGTTGAGGTCGTTCTGAAGCATGTCGGGCTGATCGGGGAAGTCGCGTTCGCTATACTGGTCGAGGTCCATCCAGTAAGCGCCTCCCAGCAGGTCGCGCACGGTCTTGTAGTAGTGGGCGCGGGTGTAGTTGAGCGTCACACCTCCCTGGAGAGTTGAGTGCTCGTTGAGACGGGTATTCAGAGTAGAGGAGAAGATGAAGTTAAACTGGTCGCTGTGACGGTTTTCAAGAATGTAGGTCGACGAGAGATTTTCAGGGTTGTCGCCGCGGCCAAACTCAGCGTTCATGCGGTTGGTGGAATAGAACTTATTCCAGTCGAGCTGACGGAACGATTCCTGCTTCCACAGATTGGAGTAAAGTTCATAGGCTTCCTCATCGTCCTTGTAATACGAAGGCAGATAGCGGTAGTAGTCCGGACGGGGATCGGCGGCATTATACCAGTTGAGGGCCGAAGTCGAGTAGTTGACCCAGCGCACTGCCGCAGCCGTGTTGAGTGACGTGTTGGAGTTCTTTTTCCATATCCAGTTGAGAATGGCTGTGGGGTCAAAAGTCTCCACTATTTTAGCCGAACGCTTCTTGCCGTCCTGCCATCCCCAGTTGGGGTTATAGAGGTTGCTTCCTGCAAGGTCGTAAGCCTCCTCATAAGTAGCCGAGTTGGTGGCGCGCTGAGTGGGAGCGCCCCAGGCGGTGAGGTTGAGCGAGTGACCTTTGCCAAGTAGTTTCTGCACCGAGAGAAACAGACCGCCCGAGTTGTAGAACGTACCGGGCACGATACCCTCGTCGGCATAACGGCCGATGGCTGAGAGAGTCAGCGCCCAGCCATTTTTGGTCAGACCGGTGGAGTACTGAGCCATGGCGCGGAACATATATGCGCTGTTGGTATAGGCAGCCGAGCCGTAGAATCCGGGAGCATAGTCGGAGGCGAGTGTGCGCATGTCGGTCGAACCGCCTATGTCGCCGAAGCCCCAGAATGAAGCATCCATACCTATGGAGTTGTTCTTGTTGCGGAACGCACGGTTCATACCGCCTATCGACGAGTAGTTGAAGCGTCCGCGGGCAAGATCATTGAGATTAACGCCGTTGACCGATACTGACTGATACTGCGAGTCGTAGCCGCGCATGCGGAAACGCATCACAGAGAAGTCATATTGAGCGGCGTTGTAATAGATATTGTCGCTGGCGCCGGTGAGAGCGTTGATCGACTGCGCGCCGCTCTCCTCATCATCGAGGAGCTCCTGGTCGAAATACATGTCGTTCTGATCCTCATAGAAAGTAGAGAGCAGATCGGAATTAACTACAGGAATCTGGCCCAGGTCGCTTACGAGACCTTTGGCGATTTCCACAGATAGAGTCTTGTCATTGTAGCCATAGGCGGCTATGACGAGCACATCACTGCCGGGAGTGGCCGTGGTGATAGTGAAATCACCCGCTGCACCGGTAGTGACAATGATACTTTGATTCTCGAGCATGACACTCGCTCCGGCCACCGGCGATCCGGTGTTAGAGTCAACTACAGTGCCTGCCACGCCTGTCTTTTGAGCCAGCGCCGGTATTACCGCCGCGAGCATCATGAGCAGAAACAGTTTGAGTCGCATATTGATAATTGGATTGATTAATTATTATGTACTGATTATGGTATGGTGAGCTTCACTGCTCACTTGACTATGCCACGGCCACGCAGATAAGCCTCTATCACGTCGGCATTTTTCTCCATGGGCATGAGCGACGAGTCAAATGTCAGATGATATGAAGCCGCGTCGCCCCAGGTCTTGTCGGTGAAGAAGTTGTAGTATTCCGAGCGCCAGCGGTTGGTCTTCTCGGCCAGGGCGCGTGCCTTGTCGGGGTCAATGGCGTCGTTGCGCGACACGATGCGGTTGACACATTCCTCCACAGGGGCGTGGACAAATATATTGATGCAGCGCGGATGATGGCGCAGAATGTAGTCGGCGCTGCGGCCCACTACCACAAATGACTTCTTACGCGCCGTTTCGAGCAGGAAGTCACTGATCGACTTATACAGGCCATCGTCGCTTATAGCCGACGAGCCGGTGTAGTAACACACCGGCGTGCAGCCCATAGAGAATGAGAATATTCCGTTGAGAAACGAGGGAAAACGTTCGTCTTTATCCTCGAAAAATTTCGGATGCACTCCGGCACGCTTTGCAGCCTCGGCCAGAAGCTCCTTATCATAATAGTCTATGCCCAGGCGCTTGGCAAGCATCTTGCCGAGCTCTCGACCTCCGCTGCCAAACTGGCGTCCGATGGTTATCACATAGTTGTCGCCGAACTCATCGGCCTTAACTCTATCGGTCATGTGTCAGCGGGCTTTAATGAGGAACACTTCGGTGGGGAAATGGTCAGAATATCCGTCGAGCCATGCGCCGCCCGAGAATGTGCGCAGGGGGTAGCCCTGACGCTGGCCGTTGACGTCGCGAAGAAACTCGAAATTGTTGACCTGACATTTCCAGTAATGCAGCCCGTTGCCTTTCTGATTATTCTTGAGCAGTGTACCCGACACTACGATCTGGTCGAAAAGATTCCAGCCGCCTTTGTAGGCCAGTGTGCCTATACCCTTGTCGAGCAGATTCCACCAGGGATTGAAGAATCCGTGAGCCGACACTTTCTTATCGTTGCGGTCGGCGCCGAGATTCACGGCAACGGAGCGGTCCATGGGATCGTCGTTGAGGTCACCCATCACTATCACACCCTGATTGGGACGGATGGCCCAGAGCGAGTCGGCGATGTGGCGCGAAAGGTCGGCCGCAGCCTCGCGCAGATAGCTCGACTGCTCCTGTCCGCCAAGACGTGAAGGCCAGTGATTGACAATTACCGACACGGTGTCGCCACCGAGCACACCGGTGACACACATCTGGTCGCGGGTCCGGAAGCGGGGATTGGAGGGGATGCAGAGAGTATGATTGGTCACATCGAGCACCTTGAACAGGCGGGGATTATAGAGCAGACCCACGTCGACGCCGCGGCGGTCAGGTGAGTCATGATGTACCACCTGAAGCATCCAACGCTTGATCTGAGGGTCTTTCACCAGGTCGTCAAGCACACTTTTGTTCTCGATCTCCGACACTCCGATTATCGCGGGGCCGTTGGGAGTAGTGGGTGTGGTCATGTGTGAGATACACTCGGCAAGCTTGTTGATCTTGCTCCAGTATTTATAGCTGTTCCACTGGCGCTGGCCCTGAGGTGAGAACTCAAGGTCGTAGTTGCCGTTGTTGTTGATCGTGTCGAAGAGGTTTTCAAGATTATAAAAAGCCACTCCAAACACCATAAACTGCTGTTTTTTATCCTCTTGCGAGCGAGCACCCAACGCGATGCCCAGACAGATGAGGATCGAAATAACGTATTTTTTCATGCTACCGGTAATGAGATTTAGATTTCGGGTGTAAATTTAGTGAAAAATCCCAAATCTTTATAGAGGAAATTTAAAATTTATAATGTAAAATTCAGAATTATCCATTCTCCATTCTTAATAAAAAAGTCTCCCGCTCTCCGGGATGAGTGGGGAGCGGGAGAAAGTGGCGGGCTAAGCCCCGCCACTTGTTGAAAAGGTCGTTATTTCTTTACCACGGTTGCCGAGTAGGGAACCTGTGAAAGATCAAGTGTCACGGTGTAGGTGCCTTCACCCGGAGTAGCGATGTTGTCACCGCCGGCAGTAAGAACTGAAAGATTACCTCCGAGGTTGATGTCCCAGCCATTGTTGGCGCGGAACTTGAATTCACCCGAACCCTTGAGCTTGACATCGGCCGAGTATACGAGCGGAGAAGTCATGGTGAGCGGAGTGCTGTTGTCCCATCCGCCTTCGGTAGCATCGCCGATCAGACCGTAAGTGTCGATCATGGTGAGCACGGTAGCGCGGGTAGGATAGTTGAGAGTCACGAAGTATACGCCGGCCTGGGCAACATTGATGTTGTTGCCACCATCGGCAATGCCTTCGCCCACCAGAGGCGAACCTGCATACTCGAAGGGATTGTTGCAACCGAAGTCGCGGCCATCCCAACCGGTATCGGGATTAAACTTGAAGTCGCCGGTGAGATACAGATAGCCGGTGTAGTCGGTATAGTTCTGAGTGGTGAGTATCTGGCTTGCAGATGCGTTCCAGCCGTTGGATTCGCCGGGAGTGTAGAGCTGCGGGAAGCCTACCTGATACTGGAATGAGAGGGTCTCCATATTGATGGTCATCACCTGAGCTCCTGAAACAGAGATGTTCTGTCCCATCTCGGTGCTGTTGGCTTCGAGGGTACCGTTAGAAAGGAAGCTGTCGGCAAACACGGGAGTGTACCAGGGCTGAGCATTGAGATCAGAGCTGAATACGCTCTCGGGCACAATCTTCCAATACATGGGAGCGGCATCGCTTGCCTCGGCCGAGTAGATGAAAGTAAACTCGGGATCGTCGTAGACGTTGCTCGACGAGTGGGTTGACTTCACGGCATTCTGAGCGGTCCAGGTAGAGCCGTCGGTTGAAAGAAGGAGATAGTAAGCTTCTTCGATCACAGCTGTGGGAGCGAACGGAGTGGCGTTGATAGCGAAAGGTCCGAAAACGGTTTCAACCTTAGCTGTGAAAGTGGGATTGGCTACTGACACGATGTAGGGATAGAGCTGCACGTTGACAGTCAAATCCACGGGATTCTTTGACACTGTACGGAGAGCGCCATTGAACACATCGGGTTTCACCATGACCTTACCGTCGACTACCTCGCAGGCAAATTCGGCCCCTGAGAAATCAAGTCCACCGGATACCTTACCGGAGAACATTACCTCAAAGCCCGAGGGAACATTATCCATCTTGGCGATGTCGGCCAGGGGCACGAGCATACCCTCATTCTGATAATCGGTCAGATTATATACCGCGTCGGCTGCGGCAGGGTCGGCCACCACCTCAAGGTCGCTCTTATCGAAGAGCGCCTCCTGAGGGTTGGACTGAGCCGGGGGATTGGGGAGGTCGACCTGATCACATGATACCAGACCGAGACCCATCACAGCGGCTGCAAATATAAATAGTTTTTTCATATTGAATTTTCAGTAATTTGTGATTATTCTACTACGTCGAAAGTCACGGAATTGGTATTGGTATCGAGCACTACCGAAATAGTCTTGCCCTTAACGCCATTGAACTGGAAGCAGCCTTCGCCTTCGAAAGTGGGCACAGCCACACCGGGTGTAACCTCAACATTCGCGCCTGAAGCATCGCTCGACCACTGAGCAGCACCCCAGCCTGCGAGTTCCTTATAGAAACGGCAGTAGAGGTCGTCGAGGGGAAGATCAGTAAGGGTAAATGTACCGGTATATACGCCCGAATCAGATGAGTCTTCGAGACGCCATGCTTCGTAAACCGCTTCGTTAGATGCATCGGGAGCAGCCCAGTCGGCATTGTTACCTACCATATAGACGTACTGTTTAACGGTGATCTCAGCTGCGCCGCCGATGATGGTGAGGGTCATCTGCTTCATGTCAAACATGAGTGTAACGTCGCCACCTTCAAAGTCAGCCTGAGTCTGCCATGAACCCTTACCGGGGACAGCGGGAGTCATGATGGGCTCTGAAGATACATTTACAGTCGTGCATTCACCATCGACACCGTTAGCACCGATAGAGGGGAGGGCATTGTCGCCACCCCAGTCACCGAGCTCGGTATAGAAGCGGAATGTACATACACCGGCGTGGAACTTAACCACACCTGTGTAGATACCTGTACCGGGACCGGTCTCGTTGAGAACCTGACCGGCGTTCACGTAATCCTGCACGGCGTTAGCGTCCACATTCCAGTCGGGACCGCCTACACCACCGAAGTCACCTACCACGAAGAGGCGGCCGGCTTCGAGCACTGCGTAGTAGCTCTGAACATTGTTGTAGGACACCACATTTGACACACAGCGGCTGCCTTCGATGCCATTGAGCTCGGCGATAGCACGGAAATAAATTTTCTCAGGACCGGGATTTACATACTCATCTTTCGATGCCCAGCCGTGGAGCTCGCAAAGAGCCACAGCTATATCGCTGCCTTTGTACGACATGCGGGCTGAAGTGCCCTTGCCGGAAGAGGCGATAGTGCGGAAATCGGCAAAGTTCTCGTCGAGCGATACTTCAGCCGAGTAAATGGTGATGGCTGAGAAGCCATAGTCGGGCTGAGAGCAGGTGAGCTCTACGGTCGACTCGGGAGTAAGGGTAATGAGCTCGTTGGCGAGCGCGGGTTCATTGAGGATGAACTCGGTATCGGCCGTGGGCGGGGTGTAGACGGGTTCTTTGTCGTCATCGCAGCTCGAGAGACCGAACACTGCGGCCACGCCGGCCATTATTAATGATAATTTCTTCATTGTGAAAATTAGTCTTTATGGAGATTAGACATAATATCAATAACCGGGGTTCTGCTTGTAGCCTGCACCCTTCACTACGTAGTCAGGTATAGGATAGAGGTTAAAATGAGAGGGAAGGTCAGCGCCATTGCGAACGCGGTTTTTCCAAGCCCAGTTGTAACCAGAGATCCATTTGCCGTAGCGGATAAGGTCAGTGCGACGGGTATTCTCGGTGTAAAGCTCACGCTGGCGCTCCTGCTGAAGCGAAACGAGGTTGAGCTCCGATGCCTGCCAGGGAGTAAGGCCTGCGCGCTCGCGGATGATGTTGACCCACTCAAGAGCTTCGGTGTGGTTGCCGGCTCCGTGGAGAGCGGCTTCGGCAGCCGAGAGGTAAATTTCAGCAAGACGAATCATACAGTAGTCGGCGGGCGACTGATCCTGCGGGACGGGCGACTTGGTCTCGTCGATCGAGCCGTCGTTGTTGATCCACCAGTTGTTGTACTTGATGGCTACATAGCCGTTGTTGCCGTACTCGTCGGTAGTACCGATGTTGTCGTTCTCGATATTGAAACCGTCGGCAGCGGTAAACCAGAAGCGGGTACGCTGGTCGGGCGACTTAGAGTAAGTCTCATCCCAGTCAAACACTTCGACGAACTGGCGGCGTGCTGATACACAGCTCCAGCCACCGGCACTGTTGACACGGCCGAGGTCGCAGTGAGCGGGCTGACCGTTGAGACCGACCTTGGGCGAGCCGAGGAAGGCGTCGATCATGATGGTAGTACCACCCCATGTGAGGAGTTCGGGTGACTCGTAAGGTATGGTCCAGAGGATTTCATTCACGTCGCCTGCTCCACCGATTGCGTAGAGATCATTGTTGAAACCGAAGTTCTGGAAGTAGTTCTCGCAGAGGCCAGAGCCCTTAAAACCAGCAACTGAGTGGCGGGCGATAAGGTTGCGGCACTTGGTGAGACATTCGTTCCACATAGCGCGGTCGGCATACACCTCGGCATTGAGGTAGAACTTCACGAGAAGGGCTTCAGCTGCATCCACACCTACGAAACCGTATTTGGCGCGGGGATTGCCGAGAGCGTTGTATTCAGCCACTACATCCTCAAGGGTGCGGGTGACGAGGTCGAAGATCTCGGCACGGGGGAGCTGGGCGGGAGTACCACCGATAGCTGTATTCTCGTCAGCGTAAGGCACGCTACCGAAAAGGTCGATAAGATAATAGTAGCAAGCCGAGCGGAGAATCTTGGCCTGACGTACATATTCCTGAGCGCGGGCTTCGAGTTCGGGTGTATTGAGGAAGAACTGGCCGTCGTTGACGGTGCGGATGAAGTCGTTGCAGAGGGTGGTGTTAACGGTAAGACGTGCGTAGCAACCGCCGATAGCCTCATTGTTTACGGTAGGAATAGCGTACTGGATAGTACCGAACTCAAGGTCGGTAGCCGAAAGCCAGTCGGCCTCGTCGGTAGGTACTTCCTGAAGGTTGAAGATAGCGCGGTTGAACACGGCGAAACCGGGGTTGAGCTGTGTTATGGGGCCATTGCCGTCGTTGGTCCATCCCTGGCCGGCGAATGAGTAGTAAACGTCGGCAATCACGCGGTCCATATATCCGGCAGGATCGGACTCGAACTTGTCGGCGGTGAAATCGGCGGGATTGGTGGGCATCAGGTCAAGGTCACCGATACACGATCCGAGCCCCATAGCTACGCCGGCCACTCCGAGCGACATGAATATTTTATTGAAAAGTTTCATTGTAGTCATTAAGATTTAAGTGGTACAACTTAGAAAGTGGCTACGAGACCGAAAGTGCAGGTGATGGGTCGGGGATATACGTTGTTGTCGATACCGTGGTTTCCGGTGGGAACTTCAGGATCGAGACCACGATAGCCGGTGATCACGAAGGGATTCTGTACTGCACCGAAGAGACGGAGAGTAAGACGTTCCTTGCAGAGGTTCTTGAAGGTGTAGCCGAGGGTGATGTTGTCGCAGCGGATGAAGCTTGCGTTCTGAATGAAATAAGAGCTGTAAGAGAGCTGCTCGGTGTTGGCTGCATCGCCCCAGAGATATACTCCGTTAAGGAGGTTATTGTTCTGGTAGATACCCGATGCGTTGTAGAGACGTGCATACTCAAATTCGGCATTGTTGTATACGTAGTTGCCGAGCGAAGCGCGGAGCACGAAGCCGAAGTCCCAGTTCTTATAGTTAAATGTATTGTTCCACACGAATGTAGCTACGGGGTCGGGTGAGTGGAAGTTGATCATATCTTCGCTGTTGAGCACGCCGTCGCCGTTCTGGTCCACATACTGTCCGGGGAGGGGGTCGCCGTTGGTGTCGTAAACCTGCTCATATACACGGAATGTGTAAGCGGGCTCACCTACGATATGGTAAGCGATCGAACCACCTACGCCTACAGGGGGCTTAACGCCTGTTTCCATCATGTCGCGGCCTTCGGCCAGTGCGGTGATCTTATTCTTATTGTAGCCGTAGTTGATACCGGTGGTCCAGGTGAAGTCCTTGGTAACCACGGGGCGGGCTGTTACGTTGACCTCGACACCCATATTTTCGAGTGAACCGATGTTGGCGGTCATGATATCCGATGTATTGAAACCGAATACGCGGGTGGTCGAGAGAAGGTCTTTAGTCTTACGCAGATACCAGTCGAAGCTTGCGGTGATACGGTTGTTGAGCCAAGATGCGTCAAGACCAACGTTCCATGTAGTAGTCTCCTCCCACTTGATGCCGGTGTTGTAGGCATTGGGATAGAGGGGCTGGATCCAGCCTTCGCCCGAGGGGTTGAGATACTGGTTGCCGGTACCCTGGGGAGATACGTAGATAGGCATATAGGGGAAGTGGCCGCCTACATCCTGCTGACCTGTGACACCCCAGCCGAGACGGAGCTTGAGGTCGCTCCACCATCCGCGGGTGCTTTCCATGAAGGGCATGTTGATGATCTTCCAGCCGAGGGCTACTGAGGGGAAGAGACCCCAGCGGTTGTCCTTGGAGAAGCGTGAGGTAGCATCGTCACGGAGAGTGAAGGTGAGGAGGTAAGTATCGTCAAACGTATAGTTCAAACGACCGAAGAATGAGATGAGCTGCAGGGGGTTAGACCAGCGGCTGTCGGCTACGCCGTTGATGGCGGTACCGATAAGGCCTTCGCTCGCGGGATCCCAGTTGAGATCGAATTCACTATTATCAGCATTGTAGCCGCGGTTGATACCGAGCGAGTTGACAAATGTATTGTCATGGCCGAGGTAAGTGAACTTCTGCCAAGAGTAACCGGCCATTACGTCGAGGTTAGACTTGATAGCGGTGAAGTCCTTGCGGTAGTTGACATAGAAGTCGAGCATTGTGTTACGCTGAAGCTCCCACCATTTGTAGAGAGTAGAAGCACCGGGAGCACCGTAGTTGGTGAGACCGCTGTTACGCCATGACATGATGGAGTTAGCTTCGGTCACGGTGTTCTTGGTATTCTTCGATACCTGATAACCGAGGTTAAGGTTGAAGTGAAGTTCGGGGAGGCAGTGGAGAGCGTAGTCGATCTGGAGGTTACCTACCGATGACCACACTTTGCGGTTCTGATTCTGGTCCATGAGTTTCTGCACGGGGTTCTCGGCAGCGTTGGTGTTGGGGAGACCTGAATCTTCGTAGTAAGTATTGGTGTAACCGTTGAACATCGAGCGGCCTACGTTACCCACGGTAGCATAGTCGGTATACACGGACTGAGTGGGGTCGTAAGAAAGAGCACCACCGAGCGCACCGGTATCGGCGTCGCGTGCATCAACGTAAGTACCCTGAACGTTGGCGTTGATCGAGAGCTTGTCGTTGAAGAACTTGGGCGAGAGGTTGATACCTACTGTAGTACGCTGCATCTCCGATGTTTTCATGATACCCTTGTTGTCGGTAAACGAAGCGTTGACGCGGTAAGGCACCTTTCCGGCGGTACCACCTACCGAGAGGTCATAGTCGTGAGAGAAAGAAGTGCGGAGGAGTTCCTTCTGCCAGTTGGTGTTGGCATTGCCGAGACGGCTGATACCGGCTGTAGACTGCACTACGTTGGTCATCACGTCGCGATATTGGTCGGCATTCATCATGTCGTAGGTCTTGCGGGCAGTGTTGACATGGAAGTTGGCAGCGAAGTTTACCTGCGGACGACCCTTCTGACCCTTCTTGGTGGTGATGATGATAACACCGTTAGATGCACGGCTACCATAGATGGCAGTTGCCGAAGCGTCCTTGAGGATGGTCATTGACTCGATGTTGGAGGGGTTGACCATCGTGAGGGCGTTACCGGTGGCGTTGGCCTGGTTGGTCATAGGCACACCGTCGATCACGATAAGGGGGTCGTTGGAGGCGTTGAGCGAAGCACCACCACGTATACGGATAGTAGCGTCGCCGTTGGGGTTACCACCGTTGGTAGTTACAACCACACCGGGGCTTGCGCCTACGAGGAGGTCCTGAGCCGAAGTGGCAAGACCGGCTTCGATATCGTCGGGCTTGATCACGGCAACCGAACCGGTGGCGTCAGATTTCTTAACGACACCGTAACCGATGGCTACGACTTCACCGAGCATCACCGAGTTTTCCTCAAGAGTGACGTTGATGACAGCCTGTCCGTTGACAGCGACTTCCTTGGTATTGTAACCGACGTATGAGAACGTCAGCACACCTTCGGCGGGAGCCTGAATGGTGTAATTGCCGTCGAAGTCAGTGGCGGTACCCATGGTCTCGCCCTGGACAAGCACACTTGCACCGATGAGAGGCTCACCGGTCGGGTCGACTACGGTACCTGTGACCGTAATCGTCTGCGCTAAAGCAGGGAATGCGAGACACAGCATCATTGCGAATGCCAGCCACGCTTTCCGACTCATTTGAAAACAAATGTTCTTCATGCAAGAATAGTTTTGAGATTTTAGGATAAGAATTATTATTGATTTGTAGTAGTTTACATGGTTGAAAACGTGAATTCCGGTATCGGAGCGACTGACGGAAGCCTCGACTCTGATACCGGAATTATAGCATGAAGATGTCGAATACCATTTTCTCTATCGCGTTAACGGGAGTCGTTAACGCGACCGCCCCGGGGCGGTCGGGATAATATCGGAGATCTCTATCTCTCAGTGAGAAGTGGTCGCTTTAGATCGGAAATAACGAGCCACCTTATTGTATTACAACATCCTTTATGATTCTCTACATTCCCGGCTACAGAGTTTTGCGGAAACGCAGTCCTTGAGCCTTTATTCATTCACAAATGTAATGTTTTTTCGGCGAGATTATGTTAAGAAATGGAAATATTTTTTGATTAAATGTGATATTTAACATATTTAACTTAATTGTTTTAAGAATTAACATCTACACAATTTTTCATCTCATCCGCGCGAATTATTGTATTTCACCCCTACCCTGCCGCCCCGGTGAAATAAGACAAATCTTGCTCTATATCCGACACCTGCGGCGCCGTGCGATCAAGGGCATTGTAATAACAAAATACCGGTCGGTCATGCTCACACACGATCGACCGGCAACAATATGCAAATTAATAATTTATTTCACTACTTTGCTCGTCACGGTCTTACCGTCGGCGAGAGTGTCGACGCGGATCACGATACCGCGATAGGTGGCATCGACGCGCTGACCCTGCACATTATAATATGTGGTAGCTATCACTTCGGCATCGGCCACTACTGCTATGATGCCTGAAGCGTCGGCGGGAGCAGCTTCGCCCATACCGCCCATGGCATTGATGGAGCGGATGGTGTAGACGCCGTTGGTGGCGGCTGCGTGTGAGGTGCCTTCCACTATGGCTTCGAGTTTATCGTCGGCAAACACGGCATAACCTATAGCGCCATCGACAGGCGACCAGGTGATGGTGCCGTTTTCAGTCTTGCACACGGGAGCGTCGGCCTGAGCGGTCAGACGGTCGGGACGCCACTCGGGGAAGATCTGATCCACGGTATATTTGGCGGCCTGCTCGGCGGTGAGGATAGTCTCCATAGTGTTGCTCTCACCCTTGACGAATGTCACCACGTGGGTGGAGGGCGACACTACCTTGCCTGATTCATCGGTCGTATTATACTCTACGAATTCCTTGGCTACTACGGTCATACCGTTGGCGGTCCAACGTCCGGAGCTGAGTTTGCTGTCGGTCACGGTGGTGTTGATATACGCGCAGCGGGGCTCGTTCTGCCATGCGCGGCCGTAGTTGTAGCTTGCTGCCTTATTGACTATCTTATTGTTGAGGAACACATATCCGTACTCATCGCCGGCCTTGGTGGAGGGAGCGGTGAGCGTGCACTCGCCCTTGCCGTCGGCGTTGCGGGGCTCGACGGTAATGATACCATCGGCAAATACCATGGTGCCTTCGCCGCAGAAGAAGTCGACCGTACCGTGGATATTACAGTTTTCCCAATAATAGCGGCCGTCGATATTGTTGGAATAGTAGGTATCCTGATGCGAATCAAGTTCTACGTTTTTGCATGCGGTATTTAGACCCTTGTCCCAGAAAGCCACCGCACGTCCGCCTACCTGCTGATTGCCGATGGTGGCGTAGTAGTCGAGGGCGTTCTTGATGGTGAGGTCCTGGAGATAGAGGTTGGTACCGGTGTTCATGAGGGTGGCGGTGGTGTTGATACCCTCGGTGGTATAGTGAGGCTCGTTGACGATCAGCGTGCCTTCCATGCTCTGGCCTATGATGGAGATATTGTGGCCGTAGATATTGGTGAGCACTTTATCTTTGAGGTCATACTTACCGTCGGGCACGAAAAGATAAGCACGCGCAGCGTCACGCTCGGTATTGTATGCCGAGATGGCGTCGATGGCGTCGAGAAGGCTCTGAGCATCACCGGGAGTCACGTAAAACCACTGACCGTCGCGTGTATATGTAACCTCGGTGGTGTTGGTGATCTTCACGTTGTGGATATAAAGCTCGCTGTCTGCGTGCATGGTGAGGGTGACGAGTCCGGGCTGACCTTCGTAGTCGAATGCCACGACTTCACCGTCGATTTCGTCGGCCGACTTGCCCGGGAGTGTGGCGAGTTCCTTTCCATCGGGATCGGTCACCACCATTTCGGGAGAACCCTGACCGTAGCGGCATATACCTATAGCCACCGTAGCTTTGGGGCCAACGAGGAGGGTCACCACATCGCCCTCGCGGAATGCCCAGCCGTGGGTGGTGTCGTGGAAGTAGCCGTTTTCAGTATTGAATGCCTCGTGGTCTTCAGGATAGAAGGTGGGCGAGGTGAGGTCAAATTCATATTTCAGATGAGTGCTGGCTTCTTCTACGGGAGTGGCGTAGGCATACAGGCTCACCGGACCGGTGATGACATCGGCCACGGTGGCTTTCGTGCCGCCGGTGGGTGTGAGAAACCATCCGCGCACCTTGTAGCCGGCGTCGGCCTTAGCTGTTGAGTAATCTATGGCAAATGCCTCGATGGCGGCATCTTTCTCTACTTGCTGCGAACCCATGGCCGAACCGTCAGTATCGAAGTACGACACTGCATAATAGGGCTTGCGCACAAAGTGGAGCACATAGTTGATGGTAATATCGGCGAGCGACACCGGGATGGTGACGTCACATTTGTCATTATCACCGGCATATACAGGTGTTCCGGCATCGCCTGCTATGGTCTGGATATCGGTCACGGGGTTGGTAGCCGAAATCATGTTGCCGGCAGCGGCGATTTCGATTGTGCCTTCATAGATGTCGCCGTTGGGCTCAAACACGTCGTCGACGTTATAGTTCTCGCCGTTGGCGGTGAACGATGCGAGCATGGGCACTTCTTTTTCCTCGCCGGTCACAGTACCTTCGATCACGATGTCGGAGAAGCCTACGTGCTTGCCGTTGTCGAGCGAGTAGATGTAGACCACCAGGCCGCATGCGCCTTCCTCAGAGGTGGCTCCGGTGATATCATAGGCACACTCGGTCACGTTGGGAGTGGCGTTGTCGCGCTGCGGTTTCACACCGGTGGCGAGGCTTACGGTCTTGCCGTCGGCGCTTTCCCATGCCACGTCGAGCGCTCCGCCGTCAGTGCCGTATCGGGTGGTCTTGAACGACACCTTGGTGGGCATGAACTTCAGACCGTGCTTGGGCTGGATGAGGAAACGCACAGCGTTGGTCTCATTGGCGCTGCTCTGCTTGGAGGTGGGATTGAACCATGTCTGATTATTGCTCTTGTTGTCAGTGCCGTCGAGCACGAGGCCTGAACCGTAGGTCACCTTGCTCGAAAGGAAGTAGTCGGGCTGATCAAACTCTGCAGTCTGCTTTTCTGTGCCGAGGCCGAAAGTGAAGGTGGCCGTGGCGGGAGCTTTGTCGAGATTCAGAAGGGACTTGGGAGCTTTCTGATCTACTGCCAGTGAGTAATAGTAATTGTTGTCGTTGGTCGACACTACCGACACGTAGCCGCGCTGCACGTCGGCCCACTTGGCTTTGTAGGTCACAGTACCGTTCTGCTCGTCGCCTCCGCTGATGGAGAAGTAGGAATAGTTGGGATAACCGGCCACTGTCACCACATCCTCGGTGCTGATGACCGGTAAGCGGAATTCCGCACCCTTGCGCACTTGGATGTTGCCGCCGTTGTCGCGGAATGTAGCGCCGTTGGGCACTACGGTCATCACTATGCCGTTGGCTTCTTTGCAGGCCACCGTACCTGCTTCGCTGCTTCCCGAGAGTGCCATGGTAGCAGCCATAATGTCGGTATCGGCATAGTCCCATGTTGCGGTGGCATCGGCAGCTTCCGCTTCAGCCTTGGCCGGCGCAGACGGGACATCAGCTCCGGAGGCATAGAGGGCTCCTATGGCCGCGCCTCCACACAACAGCGTAGCAAAAGCCGCCATTGTGGCTTTGAGTAAAGTTTTCTTCATACGAAAAAAAATGATGTTTTTGGTTTAGATTTAAAATGGTTATATTAAAGTAGCGCAAATATAATATTAATTCCCTGAATCTCAAAACAATTATGCACAAAATCATCACCCCGCACCTTATCCTGGCACCGAAGCGCGTGGGGCTGTAAAAACGAATCGCCCGCCGAGGCTTGACAGCCGGGCGGGCGAGAATAATTTTCTTATATCAGAGCTTGGATTAGCCGTTGTATTTCTTCATGCGGGCGATGAGATCGAGCACCTTGTTAGAGTAGCCGATTTCATTGTCGTACCAAGAAACAACCTTAACGAAGGTAGGAGTAAGCTGGATACCGGCCTTCTTGTCGAAGATAGAAGTGCGGGGATCGCCGAGGAAGTCGCTTGATACTACATCGTCTTCGGTGTAGCCGAGGATTCCCTTGAGTTCGCCTTCAGAAGCTTCCTTCATGGCAGCGCAGATTTCTTCGTAAGTAGCGGGCTTAGCGAGGTTAACGGTAAGGTCAACTACTGATACGTCGAGGGTGGGGACACGCATTGACATACCGGTGAGCTTGCCGTTGAGCTCGGGGATAACTTTACCTACAGCCTTGGCAGCACCTGTAGAAGAGGGGATGATGTTGCCCGAAGCTGCACGGCCACCGCGCCAGTCCTTCATTGAGGGACCGTCTACAGTCTTCTGAGTAGCGGTGGTAGAGTGAACGGTAGTCATAAGACCGTCTACGATACCAAACTTGTCGTTGAGCACCTTAGCGATAGGAGCGAGACAGTTGGTGGTGCAAGATGCGTTAGATACGAACTGCTGTCCTGCGTAAGTATTGTCGTTAACACCGCAAACGAACATGGGGGTGTCGTCCTTAGAGGGAGCTGACATAACCACGTATTTTGCGCCTGCTTCGATGTGAGCCTGTGCTTTTTCCTTGGTGAGGAAGAGACCGGTAGATTCTACTACGTATTCTGCACCTACTTCGCCCCATGCGATTTCAGCGGGGTTCTTGCATGCAGTCACACGGATGGGCTTGCCATTCACGATGAGGAGGCTCTTTTCCATGTCGTAGTCAACGGTACCGTCAAACTTGCCGTGCATCGTGTCATACTTGAGCATGTAGGCCATATAGTCTACAGGAAGAAGGTCGTTGATAGCAACTACTTCGATGTCATCACGCTTGGTGGCAGCACGGAATACGAAACGTCCGATACGGCCAAATCCATTAATACCTATTTTAGTCATAATATTATATATAATAAATAATGTATGTTTATTCTCTAAAAACCACCCCGACCTACGGCCGGGATTCTTTTTACCTTTAGTCACTGCAAAAGTACAAAAAAAATCTATTAATTATATATTTTTTTCTTTAATTTTTCCTATCCCGTTTCGAGGCCTCTCAAGAGCGCCGCAGCTCGTCGGCTTGTCGATAACTTGCACATTGTGTTCACATTGTTACAACTAAAAAAGATAAACTTTTTGTAACAACGTTAATCACCATCGCAACACGCTGTTCCATACATAGTTACCTCAGTTTGCCGAAGCCGAGAAATGTATACAAAATTGTTACAACACGCCATTTGTAACAATTTCGCAACAATTTAAACATTGTATCAAAACCTTAATTTTCAATCAATTAAGTTAACTTGTCACAAAAATGCAATATTGTTAACAGGCTTTAACACTAAATAATTTCATAATGTGTCCGGGAGCAGTAATTTTGGAATGTCAACGAAATAAATGACATCAATTCTTACTACGATTCAACAACTAAAACTACTACTATTATGGCAACTTCCGAATTTCAGACCAAGCTTATGAGTCTTCAAAGTAACATGCTCAACTTCGCTCTCATGTTGACTTCCAACCGCGATAACGCATACGACCTCCTTCAGGACACTACCCTCAAGGCTCTCGACAATGAAGACAAATACACCGACAACACAAACTTCAAGGGATGGGTCTTCACCATCATGCGCAATATCTTCATCAACAACTACCGTCGCGTAGCCCGCAGCGCAACCGTCATTGACCAGACCGAAGACCTCTACCACCTCAATATATCGCAGGACTCAGGTTTCGAGACCCCCGAAGGTTCATTCCAGGCCGGTGAGATCACAGCCGCCATCAACCAGATGTCTGACGAATACCGCATCCCCTTCTCGATGCACGTAGCCGGTTACAAATACAATGAGATCGCCGACAAGATGAACCTCCCCCTCGGCACCATCAAGAGCCGCATCTTCTTCGCCCGCAAAAAACTCCAGCAGCGCTTCGCCGACTATCGCTGATCAGCGCCGTTTACAAGATATGATAAGTTGCACAGTAGTTTTAACAATATAGTGGATGTTTCTTGAATAAAGATTATAGAGATTTTTTTAGCAAACGTTTTCATTTGCAATATTAAGGTAAAAAAGACCGTTTTAAGGTTCAACGAAAAAAAGATTACAGTTACTAAGTTACTAAGGTTAGAATAAAAATATATCCGGCGCCCCTGCAGCGAATGCACGAGCGCCGGACTCTTTTGTCACGCACCCTTTGCCTCCGGGCGTCCCACAGTGAGCGTCTCTACTATTATATTTGCAGTTGCAAAGAAAAGGTTAATTTTGCAGTGTGAATTATTAAATTATTTAACAAATATAAAAAGAAAGAACCTCCTAATGTCGCGTTAGCCTATCGTCCCTAATGGTCTAAAAGACCTTATCCAGTTACAGGTACGACATTATTATCAGGACTAAAGCCAGAGAGTAAATAAAGACATTAGCCTTTTGAATTTATTATCATAGTATCGGCCGTCCTGATCCGGAGATTCTCTCAAAAAATTAAATTATAATGCAAATTTACGGAATTGATTTGGCATCAGAAAAGTTTGATGTTAGTTTTGTGGACTTCGAAGGAAAGATTAAACACATTGTAGTTAAGAACAGGAAGCCTCAGATTGAGAAGTTTTTGGACAAATTGCCCGTTAACTGTCGCATTGTAGCCGAACATACAGGTGTTTACGGAGATCTGCTGCTGATGCTTGCGGACATCAGAAACATCCAGGTGAGTTACGTATCGGGTTATGAGATCAGGCACAGCATGGGGCTTGTCAGAGGTAAGAGTGATCCGGTTGATGCCTCGCGTATACGCGAATACGGCGAACGATATGCCGACCGCCTTGAGGACACCCACTTCCCTTCGGAAACCATATATGAGCTTAGAGAACTTTATGCCACCAGGAGACTGCTTGTAGAACAGCGCAAACAACTTCGGACGATGCTTAAGAGCGATGAGCACCGTCCTGAAAAGAGCGCTATGGCGCAGGAGGTCAAACTACGGATGATGGAGCAGCTAAGCACCCAGATTAATGCAATCGAGGATAAGATGACTGAGCTGATTGACAACGACGCTGATCTGTTAAAAAACTCGGCAATAGCACAAAGCATTCCCGGAATAGGGCCTGTCACCGCAATCGAGTTGATAATCAAGACCGATAACTTCAGACGAGTCAGGACTGCGAAAAAATGTGCAACCCTTGCAGGTATTGCTCCATTCCCCAACTCCACCGGAAAGTCCGACAAAGGTACGCACGTATCAAATATGGGTGACAAACAGTTGAAGTCGCTGCTGTACATGTGTGCACGTTCCGCCGTGGTACATTTTGAGAAGATGCGCATCTACAAAATGAAAAAACATGAAGTTGAACACAAGCATATATTCGTTGTATTGAACAACGTCGCCAACCGGCTCCTAAAAATACTATACGCTCTTGTCAAAAAAGGAGAGATGTATGACGCATCCTATCTGCCAAGAGACCCCAGATTAAAACTTGCACGTTAACATTATTTTACACAATTTCCCTCGGCAAATTTTCGCTCAGGTCAGAGTAAAGGGTCAGCGGATTTTTCCGGTGGGCGGGAGGTAATGTCGGAGTATAGAGTTATCTTTGCACAATGAAACCAACTCAACTGCTCAGAGCAATACTGCCCGAAGTTCTGATAGACAACTTCGACATCGATCGATTTGAAAAAAGCGATAGCAGCTTCGATATATGGCTTGACGAGAAGAAAGAACAACTTCGCGAAGACAAGTACAACAAAGACATAATCTCGTACGGCTTTGGAGATTACCGCACCATACAGGATTATCCGATACGGGGACGGGCCACGTACCTCCATGTACGGAAGCGCAAGTGGCTCAACAAAGCTACCGGCGAGATATTCAGCTATGAGTGGGATGTATCCG
>JAAVCK010000021.1 GCA_014802325.1 Bacteroides sp. | reverse complement strand
GGGTAAAATTTAGATTTCCTATAATTTCTTTATCTACTACATAGAGAGTACCATTTGACAATCTGGAAGAAATAAAGCGACTCGTATCAACAAGCATCTCAACATATTCAGCTAATGTCTCGCTCTCTTGCACAGTCGCACAGTCTTTTTCGTGACTGAGCGGTACCATTTTTAGGGAATCCAGTAATACATTGGTTTCTTTCTGTGGTC
Source organism: Bacteroides sp. (assembly GCA_014802325.1). Classification (GTDB taxonomy): domain Bacteria; phylum Bacteroidota; class Bacteroidia; order Bacteroidales; family Muribaculaceae; genus Duncaniella. Next base: position 93,642 of record JAAVCK010000021.1, on the reverse strand, counting down.
AGTAACCCATTCATCAAATTCTATCATATTTGATATTCCATCAGCAATCACTGCCTCATAATATTCCACGCCATGATAGTCTTTGTCAGAAGAGGTCTCAAATTTCAGTCTAAGGATGGTGTCTTTCTGAATTGGAGTCATTATCTCCAATATTCTGTCTGCCATTTTCTCAAAATAGCCATCATACTCAGTTCCCTCTTCTATATGAATCACATCAAACTGCCATATCTCGTCCTCATATCTATAGAATATGTGCCAAGCCATGCAGTGTTCTTCAGTGTGGAGTCCGTTAATACATTTAATCTCGGTAACATTCGGCAGTTTAGCTATTTGAGCCATAATAGCAAAACTGTTTTCTTCTGTTATGCCTTTTGAATAGACATGTAAGTCTATGTCTCTATGAGAAGCCAATAATCCCATACGCAGGGAGCCTACGAGATTAACGCGGCATCCATTCTGTTCCCAGACTTTGGCTATTCTGGATTTTTCCAGAACTCTTTTCGCCTTTTGCTGATTGGCTAATGCCAAATCGAATATTTCCTGTTGATTCATCTTGATAGTATTTGACAAATACAATATAACGCGACAGCCTGATAAATATTTTAATGAGGTAGAATTATTGTCCCCTTTGATTTTCAAGCATAAATTAAAATATCCGATTTCTGACCCACCAAAAGGAAGAAATCGGATGAAAAAAAGTAAAATGCTTGGTTATCAAGCATTTTAGTGGGCTGGAGGGATTCTTGCTTCGCAAGTGCTACGCGATAACGAACCCGAGGGTTCTCATCCCTCATACCACAACAAAAGCCCGCCTACGGCGAGCTTTGATGTTGTGGAGCTGGAGGGATTCTTGCTTCGCAAGCGCTACGCGATAACGAACCGAGGGTTCTCATCCCTCGTACCACAACAAAAGCCCGCCTACGGCGAGCTTTGATGTTGTGGAGCTGGAGGGATTCGAACCCTCGTCCAGACGCGGAACTAATGAGCTTTCTACATGCTTATTCTTTACTTGGTTTTCGTGTACCGGCAGGCCAAAGACAACCAACCGTTACCTTATCCTCTGAAAGTTTAGGGCGCTTCGCGAGGCTTTCGGCGCCCGATTCCCGATTTAACTGCACCACCTTGTCGATCCGTCTCGGGAAATGGACAATCGGGTGATGTCTCGTCTCTGCAACTGTTGCAGAGATAAAGCTAATTTACTGTGCTTCAATTAGGCAGCGAGAGCGTAGTTGTTTTCGCCATTTGAATTTTTGATGTCCCAGATTAAAGAGCGTAGCCATCATTGCTCTGCATGCTTACTCACCACCTCTACACGCTGTCAAAACCGGTCAACCCCATGTAGTGTCTTATAGTGTCTATAAGGATTGCAAAGTTATATAATATTTCGGATGTGGGCAAACGGGTTAAGAAAGTTTAACATTTATCGGGCTTGTAGTTCAACCACTCCGTGGTTGTGTCGGGAGGGTTTGGGTACCCCGGGTGTCGAGCACCCGGGGTTAACGTTGTGTAGCCACTCCGTGGCTTTTGTGTGTTTTGGACGCTATGTGCCCATACGTGAGGGGAGATATAAGCGGAGCCGCCGACTGCGGGTGGGCGGTCGGCGTCTCTGGGAGGGGATATGATAGTGGTGTCACACTATGATGGGCTTGATTTTGGGTGCGCGCTCTGATGCGGTCTCCACAAATTCGATCATGGGGGCTTCGGTGCCTACCACGTCGCCGAGTTTTACGAATACGCGCTTGATGTGTCCGTCGTGTTCGGCCACGACGTCGTTTTCCATCTTCATGGCCTCGTAGACCAGAAGGATTTCACCTTTCTTCACGGCCTGACCGTTTTTGACATTGAGAGCCACGATGCGGCCACCCATGGGTGCGGTCACCACGTCGCCCGTGATAGGCTCGGCCATGAGGAGCTCTTCTTCAGTAGGCTCGGGCTTTGGCTTGGCTGCTTCTTCGGCCTGATATTCGGCTTCGCGTTTTTTGCGGAGGAAACCGTTGGCCACGGAGGGCAGCAGTTCGAGCAGGAGCATTTCTTCGGTATTTGCGGCGAGATTTCGGTCGCCAAGTTCGGCCAGCACAGGATTTTCGGGCTTGCGGTAAGATGCCACGTCGTAGGGGCGCTCTTCGGACGAGCCGGTGATGCGTGCGCGGAATTCGGGGTCGATGGCTACGGGAGTGTGGCCATATTCACCCTTGATGAGCGATATGAACTGATTGGAGGGGTTGGAGTAGTCGGGATTGCCTTTCTTGCGGTCGAGCGCCAGCGATACGGCCTGACTGCCTACGATCTGACTGGTGGGGGTGACGAGGGGCACGAGGCCGGCGTCGCGACGCACCTTGGGTATGAGCTTCATGGCGTCTTCGAGCAGATCCTCGCTGCCGAGCGAGCGGAGCTGAGCCACCATGTTGGAGTACATGCCGCCGGGCACTTCGGCCTCTTTCACGAGCAGGTTGGGCTTGGGGAAGTTGAAGTAAGCCTCGATGGCGTGGCATGCTTCGAGCAGGCCTTCCTCGTCGCCGGCCTTGGCCATGACGATAGCTTGATCGAAGAGCGCGAGAATGTCGGCCGGAAGTTCGTCTTTGAGAGGATTGAAGGGGCGGGGGAAATTGTCTTTGTTGAGGTCAAAAGCCGCAAGCTCCTTGCGGGATTCGTAGAGGTGATGCTGAATTTCCATTACTGCCTCCATGTCACACTCCACTTCTATGCCGAGGCGCTGGCAGAATACCCATATCAGCTCGATGGCGGGAGCAGCCGAGCCGCCGCCGAACCACCATATATTAGTGTCGAGAATATCCACGCCGTTGATGATGGCCATGAGGGCCGATGCCAGGCCGTAGCCGGGCGTGCAGTGGGTGTGGAAGTCGACCGGCACGCTGAGCTCCCGCTTCATGGCCGAGATGATCGATGCGGCGCGGAGAGGATTGACGAGTCCGGCCATATCCTTGAGGGTGATTATCTTTGCTCCGAGGCTTTCCATCTGCTTGGCCTTGTCGACGAAGTAGCGGTCGGTGAAGATCTTTTCGGGCTCTTTGGCAAAGAGGCCTTTGATCTTGGCCATGAGTCCACCCTCGGGCTTTTCGGGTTTGGGGTCGACGGTGTAGCACACGGCTCCGTCGGCTATGCCGCCCAGCTCGTTGATGAGTTTGATGGATTCCTTGACATTGTCGATATCATTGAGTGCATCGAAGATACGCATCACGTTGAGGCCGTTTTTGATAGCTTCTTCATAAAAGCCCTTGAGCACGGTGTCGGGGTAGGGGACATATCCAAACAGGTTGCGGCCGCGCGAGAGCGCCGAGAGGAGCGACTTGCCCTTCATGGCCTTGGAGATGATGCGGAGGCGATCCCAGGGCGATTCGTTGAGATAACGCATCACCGAGTCGGGCACGGCACCGCCCCACACTTCCATAATATAAAACCCTGCATTCTCGTAATAAGGCAGCAATCGGTCGATGGTAGCCTGATTCATGCGGGTAGCAAAAAGCGACTGCTGACCGTCGCGGAGTGTCAGGTCGCGGATTTTGAGCTTGCGTTGTTCCATATCTTTTATTCAGAGAATTAGACTGCAAAATTACTACAATTTCAACATACTCCAACACTTTTCGCTCAAAATCATATCGCTAAGTCAGCCTATAATGAAAAAAAGTAATTATATTTGCAATCGTAAATCACTATAACTGTCAGTATTATGTCGATATTCAGCTTCTTTTCCCGTCAGTCAGCTCCCGTCAAACTCCCGTTTGCCACCGATATGCACTGTCATCTCGTGCCGGGTGTCGACGACGGTTCGCCCGATGCTGCCACGTCAGTGAAACTCATCAGCGGCATGCATCAGTGGGGTATCGACCGCATCATAGCCACTCCGCACCTTACGGCGGGCACTTTCGAGAATACTCCCGCCACGCTCGACCCTGCGCTCGACGTGCTGCGCCGCGAGCTGGCCGGCAGCGGTCTGCCCGTGGAGGTGTCGCGGTCGAGCGAAAACCGCCTCGACGACTTTTTTGACGCCCAGTTGCGTGCCGGCAACGTAGCCACTCTGCCCGGCAACAGTCTGCTCATCGAGCTCCCCTGGATGCAGGAACCGTTTAATCTTGACACGCAGCTCTTTGATCTCAAGTGTCAGGGCTACAACATCATCATAGCTCACCCCGAGCGTTACCCCTACTACCGCCACCACCCCGAGCGCTACGCAAGCCTCCACGGCCAGGACAACCTTTTTCAGATCAATCTGCTCAGTCTCGCCGGTCATTATGGCAAAGCCGAGAAGCAGGTGGCTCTGCATCTGCTGGAAAAAGGTATGGTGGACTATATCGGCACCGACATCCACAATCAGCGCCACGTGGAGTCGATCGACGCATGGCTGCGCACTCGCGAGGCGCGCAAGATACTCGATGCCGCCGCTCCGCGCCTGCGCAACGACTCGCTGCGCTGACCGTCGCTGAAAGCATGAACCTTACGCTGCCGAGGAATGTTGTAACATGAAAATACACAATCCTTATGGCTTCAGATTCTACCCCGTCAGCGGCCGGTACCGCCCTCTCGCCTGCGCCTAAAAACTACCTTATGTTTGTGGTGTTCATCGCCATCATCGGTGCTTTTTCGTCGCTGGTCAATGATATGTATCTTCCTACCATTCCTTCGATGATGAAGGAATTTCACACCACGCCGTCGATGACCCAGATGGGTATTTCGATGGCCATGCTCGGCATGGGACTCGGCTCGATAGTGTGGGGCTCGGCCAGTGACCGCTACGGCCGCAAGCCGGTGCTCATCATATCGCTCATAGTGTTTGTGGCAGCCACGGCGCTCTCGCTTTTCTCACGCAGCATCACGTTTTTCATCGTCTGCCGCCTGTTTCAGGGCGTAGGTGCTGGCGGTGCCATGGTGCTCTCCACTTCTATACCGGCCGACGTGTATATGGGTCGCCAACTGGCCAAACTGATGGCGGTGATAGGCGCTATCAATGGCATCGCGCCCGCTCTTGGTCCGGTGTTGGGCGGATTTATGGCCGATTGGGTAGGATGGCGCGGCATCTTTGTGGTGCTCCTGGTGATAGGAGTAATAATGACGTTCTGGACCACACGCTACCGCGAGACTCTACCTCCGCAGCGTCGCCTCAGTTCGGGCAGCATGTCCGACTACATCAAAGCCTATCGCGCCTTGCTCACCAACGGCCGATTTATGATCTACGTCACCATCAAGGCTGTGGCTATCGGCTTGCTCTACGCCTATATATCATCGGCACCGTTTATCATCCAGACCCACTATGGATTTTCAGCCATGGAGTTTGGTCTGATTTTCGGCGGCAACGCGCTGGCCATAAGCGCAGGCTCTACTCTGGCGCTGAAGTTTAAGGTGATGAAGCAAGGCATGGTGGTGGGCTGTGTGGGTATGTTTATCACCGCCGTGGCCGAGGCGTTTGTCATGTGGAATCAGGCTCCGTTTTGGCTCTATGAGCTGGCCGCAGTGCCTATGCTGCTCTTCTCGGGCATGATATTCTCCAGTTCAAATACTCTTTCTATGGAAGTGGGCCGTCAGGATGCAGGCACGGCGTCGGCCATACTGAGCGTGGTGAAATATGTGTTTGCCGCCATTGTGTCGCCGCTCGTAGGACTCGGCAATATGTTTCATTCGGCGGCCATAGCATTTGTCGTCGTCACAGCCATATCGCTCGTCCTCGCATGGAAAGCCAGCCGCCTCCCCGCCCTCGCCGACATGGAGCGCAAGTAGATTTATGATTAAGGATTCATGATTCATGATTTTTTTGATGGACCTGTAGGGACGTTCACTGGCGAGCGTCCGGCGGCGTAATCGGCTTGCCGCTTCGCTACGCGAAGAATGGTGCGCGACGGCGTAAAATAAGGGCTGGAAGCCCGATGTTATGAGTAACCGCGGGTGCAAGCCCGCGGACAAAGACGTCCAACTTCATGGGAGTTGCGGAGCTGCGACGTCGTGCGAGCACGTCCTACAACATCGCAGCTCTGCAGCTCATGTTGTCAGGGGTACTTGTCCGCGGGCTTCACCCGCGGTTAAGTACAACGACGGGCTTCCAGCCCTGATTTGCATTAACGCGGCGGCAGGGTAGTGCGCGACGAGGGGCGATGAAGTTACCCTTTTGCTCTGCCGGACGCACCCGAGCGTGCGTCCCTACGGGTTTTTCGGGAGTGTTGACTTCCCACATAAAAAAATCGCTCGCCGGGAGTGGCGAGCGATTTTTTTATGGTTTGGTGCGGGTGATTACTTCACGAGCACTTTGCGTACTTCGTTGCCCTGACGCATGATGTAGAGACCTGCGGCGGGGTTGGCTACGCGCTGACCCTGGAGGTTGAAGTATTCTACTTCGCCGTTGGCTGCGTCAACTGCGATGCTTTCGATACCGGTGGTCGAACCGTTTTCATCAACGTTGAGCTCGTTTACAGCCGAGGGAGCTTTGCCGGGAGCCTTGGCGTAATACTTCACCTGCATGGGTTCGCCCTGATAGGTGAGGGGGTGAGTGGTGTGGTTGTAAGTCCACTCGGTGTTCACGTCGGCGGTAGCAGCCTTGCGGGGAGCGTCGGCGGGAGTGGTTTCCTCCACGAATACATTGGTGTGGTCGGGGTTCTCACCACCATGACGGTAGTAGACGTGAGCGCCTTCCTCAAGACCGGTAAACTTAATCTCTTCACCAACCTTAAGCTCAGCATCTACGTGAACAGCAGCGGTAGTGGCTTCGAGAGCGGTGTAAGCGATAGGCCAAACCTGAATTTCACCCTTGTAGATACCTACGGCTGCTTTTACGTCGTAAGAGCCTGCTTCAACAGATTCAATCTCAAAACGGTTCATGAAAGTGAGATCCTGTCCGCTGTATGCACCGTTGTAGAGATTGTTGGAAGCATCGGGAGTAGCGGTGGTAAATGTAACGTCTTTAAGGATGAGCACTTCGTTGATAACTTTTTCATCAACGGTGAGGTCATCATAGCTGTTGATGGTGAATTCACCCTTAGTGTCGGTAATTTCAGAGTGCTGCATACCGGTGAATTCGGGGAGATCATTGTACACAGAGTAGATTGCGCTCCATCCGGCGTCGATTACAGAACCTTCGCCATGATTGTGGTCGGCGGCAGTCTTTTTGTCGAAGTAGAAGAGAGCCCATGCTGTGCCGTCGGTCACGTAGTTGTAACCGTCGAGGTCGGCAGCGATTGTGATGGGGAAGTTGCCTATGTAACGCTGGCCTTCATTGACGAAGCCGGTGGTGGGATTCTCAGCGTCGGCGAGTACCTCGGCGAGGTTGGAGTATTTAACGAAGATGGTGAATTCTTCAACACCTGCCATCCACTTGCCGGGAACAGCATCCCATGAAGCGGTCACCTTGGTGTTGCCGGGCTTGTGACCGGTGATAGTACCGTTTTCGATGCTTGCTATTTCGGAATTAGCAACTTCAAATTTCACTTCGGGAGCATCCTCGGGGAGGGTGATTTCAATAGCGTCGTCCTTGCATACCATGTAGTCCTGGAATGCTTCACATTCAAAGTATACAGAGCCGTCGTCGGCTGCACGTTTAGCATAGGTTACAGTAACTTTTGAAACTTTAATCACACCTGTGCCTGCGGGAACAATAGCAAAAGCAGCTGCGCCTATAGCGTGTGCTCCATTTTCCTTAACTTCACTTGCTACAGTGGTTGCGTTAGAAGTATTGATGGCTGTAGTAGTAGTGTTTTTCGCAAATGCAGTGTTCTGCTTGTAGATATTGACACCGGCACCAACCTGATCAAATTCAATGTTGACAGAAGCAATTACGTAGCTGGGTGAAATAGTGGTCACTGAAATACCACATCCTGCATAGGATTTGGTGTTAAATTGCATTGCACCGCTGCTCTGATAGTATACCGAAGAGTACCATACCTTAGTGGTGGTGTCTTCTTGATTATAATAAGTGTAAGAACCACCTTCTCCGAAGAAAGAGGGAGTAAGTTCAAGTGTGATAGCATTGGGATCTTTTACGACGAGATCGTAAGATGCTACATTTGAATAATATGAATCGTTGTCTTCGGGGATATAGGCGGTAATGGTTGTGGCACCATCGTCAAGAATAGTTACCTTACCGAAAGAGTCAACAGTAGCAACAGATTCGTCAGACGATTCGAACTTTACATAAGTAAGTCCGTCTTCGGGATTGCATGTCAATGCAGGAGACTCGAAATCTTCACCGAGATATGCCTCATAAATTTTTTCATCGAATGAGAGAGAAGTATAAGTGCGGGGATCAGCCTCATCTTCGTATTCGATTTCAACGCTGGAGAGATATATAGCGCTCTTATTGGAGGTGATCAGAAAGTACTTGTAGCCTGCTGATGGGTCAAGCGTAATCGTTTCGGTTGTGGTGATCTGATCGACTTTTGTACGGTTCGCCGGAGCGTTTGAGTATTCTGTGAAAGCTTCGGTATCACAATAAATATCGATTGCATTTGTTCCTGACGCTACGTTAATAGTGATAGATTTGATAATCTTATTATCAGGATTTTCGGAAGAGTAAATACTGTAACCGTTCTTGCCGTTAAGCTGCATATTCTTGCTATTTTGGGTGAAAAAATAACCGTGATAAGCAACTTGTGTTGTGGCTGAAGTGAGGTCATACTTTGTATAACTACCGGATGCTCCGAATGCACTTACATTAAGCACATCTGTAACCGCAAACGCCGATGTTGTGGCGAATACTGCTAACAATGAGAGTAAAAATTTTTTCATAAAGATATTGGATTGGTTAAATAATTATTGTCGGGAAAAATTAATGGTAGAATATGTGTAGATTCGAGGCATAGGGTCCACAGCGGGATATCGGAGTGATAAGCCGCTGTAAGTATAGCAATTACAGCCCTTTAGGGCATGAGTCGAAATGACTTTCATATGAATAAGTATTCCTCACTGCGTTTATGTAGTGCAAAGGTATAATATTTTTTTGATATTTAGTGCTTTAATTCTGTTAAAATCGAAGGAGGGGGTAGGGGCGCTACACCGGAGCGCCCGGCGGCGGATGGTGTGCGGCAACGGCGGCCGGTGTGGTGGGAGTATTAAATTACCGTTTTGCGCGGCCGGTCGCTCCATGGAGCGACCCTACAGGTTGATTATTATGATGAATATTTTTGGGAGATGGTTGTAGCCGGGCGCTCCATCGGAGCGTCCGGCGGTGGATGGTGTGCGGGTATTAAGCAGGTAATTTGTTTTCATTCTTAGTGAAAACAGTCGTCGGCCCATTTCGATACATTGTTTTCAATGTAGGCTGCTATATTGTTGCCATCATTGACCCCGCGTATGATATGGTCATGATAGCTGCGCTGCCATCCGAATTCGATATTGTGCTTCTTCGCAAACATTGTAACAGATTGTTTAAAATTCCCGATTATTACCGCCAGCGGTGAGCGCTTCAATGGGTAAGCCATATTCGGATCTCGAAATGTGATTCGTCCTCCATTCAAGTTAGGTGAAATATATATAATGGCATGAATGTGGTTGGGCATCACTACCGATATTTGCACTATCGCATAAGGATGATGTGCGTTGATCGATTCAAGTCTGAAAGTCGCATATCTACCTATTTCCGAAAGAAACATCTCTCCATTGCGTATTTCCCCGAAATAGTGTCTTTTTCCTTTTGTGCAGATTGTAATAAAATAGCACCCTTCGCCGTAATCATGAAAATCAGCGCGGGGCGATTTCCGTATAGGAAAATCAAATTCGGGTAAATTCATTTGTATTAGCTTGATGACTGATGGCAAAAGTAATGATTTTTTCATAATTATTGATGGTATTGAATGAGAATTGTAGGGGCGCTACACAGGAGCGCCCGGCGAGGAATGGTGAGAGGCAACGGCGGTGGATGGTGCGAGGTGTTAAATTACCGTTTTGCACAGCCGGGCGCTACTGTGTAGCGCCCCTACTTTGGCATGGTTTTTGATGAAAAATTCGTATATTTGCAAATATTACATAAAGTTATGGATACAATATATAATATAGATATAGAAGTGCGCGGGTATCTTAATGCGCGGCGTGTGTATGAGGCCGTGGAGATGCTGCGCAATGCTGCTCTGGCGGCGGGCGCTCACCATGCGCTCGACCGTGTGGCGGCGGCTGAAGAAAATTATAAGTTGCTGTCGAAGTATGCTCTCGACGGGGTGGCCGATCCGCAGCGCAAGCGTGTGCTCGACGATATAATGGCCGAACTGTATGCCACGGCGCTGGAGATAAAGCGCGAGCGGATGGTGGCGCAGGAGGCGTCGCTGTATTTCAACACGGTGCGCACTCTTGAGCGGCGCCGCGACAGAGAGACGCTTGCGGGGCTGATGGCTGAGTATCGCCGCGTGACGGCCGATATGTCGCTCGGGGCGCTGGCGGGCGAGGTGCCTGCCGAGCTGACCCGCAGGCGCGAGGAGCTGGAGAGCAGTGTGTTTATGCACGCATGGACGGCTTATCCGCTGCGGGCGGAGATGTCGGGGCTGATACGTGAGGCGATAGCCGACGCTACGCTGCCGGTGTATTTCAAGGAGATGCTTACCGGTGCGGTGTTCATGGGGCTTGACTCGTGGCCCGACGAGGCGCGTGTGATGCTTCTGGCCGACATATATGCCGATGCCGCCGACGACGGGGTGGCGATGAGGGCTCTGACGTCGCTGCTGCTGGGGTTGTGGATCCACGGCGACGCGCTCTATTCGAGCCGCGCGGCCAACCGCCTGGCGGCGCTGCGCGACACTCGCCCCGACATGGAGGCTGATTTGCGCGACGCGCTGATGCAGATAATCCGCACGCGCGACACTGACCGCGTGACCCGCAAGATCACCGACGAGGTGATACCCGAGATGATGAAACTGCGCCCCGACATAGAGAAAAACATGCGCTCCAATCCCGAGGGCATGATCGATCCCGAGGCCAATCCTGAGTGGGAGGAGATGCTCGAAAAGAGTGGCGTGGCCTCCCGGCTGCGCGAACTGCAAGAGATGCAGGAGGAGGGTGCCGACGTGATGATGAGCACTTTCGGAAGTCTGAAGACGTTTCCGTGGTTCAACGATATAGCTCACTGGTTTACGCCGTTTCACGCTGACCACAGCATGTTTGCCGGTCAGTCGATGGCTGTAGCGATAGAAGCGGCACCATTTTTCTGCGACAACGACAAGTATTCGTTTATGCTCTCGATAGGTCAGATACCGGCCGCACAGCGGCAGATGCTCGAAGGGCAGATGGACACATTCACGACACAGATGGGCATGATGGCCGCCGGCGACGCCACCACAGCGCGCGACCGCCGCAGCGTGATAGCCCGAAACTATACGCGCGACCTCTACCGGTTTTTCAAGCTCTTCCGCCGCAAGGGTGAGTTTGCCGATCCGTTTAAGAGTCCGGTCAATCCTCTGCGTGTGCCTCTGCTTGGCGACACACTGGCCAATCCCGACATGCTCAGCCTCATAGGCGAGTTTTACTTCAAAAACCGCTACTGGCCCGAAGCCGCCGACATGCTGGGCAATCTGATGGATATGACCGAGCCTTCGATAGCACTGCTCCAGAAGACGGGCTACGCATTGCAGCAGCAGCGGCAGTATGACGGCGCTCTGGATGCCTATCGCCGGGCCGAGATGCTGGGCGACACGTCGCGGTGGCTCATGCGCCGCCTTGCCGCCACTCTGCGGGCCGCGGGCCGATATGACGAGGCGCTCGACTATCTGCTGCGCGTGGAGGCCGAGGAGTCCGACGATCTGAAGCTGGCTATGACGATAGGCCGCACGCTGATGAAGCTGCGCCGCTACGACGATGCTCTTAAGTATTTCTATAAGGTGGACTATCTGACTCCGGGCAAGGCTGACAGGCAGATAGCGTGGGCTACGTTCATGACCGGCAACTATGATAAGTGTGCGTCGGCCACGGCCAATATTCTTGCAGACAGCGAGGGCGTGACGGCCAACGATCGCCTCAATGCGGGGCATCTGAGTCTGGTGACGGGTGACCGGCGCGAGGCTGCGGCGCAATATGCGCGGGCTATCGCGGCGCTCGATGGTGACTTCAATCGCTTCATGATTCAGTTTGCGTCGGATCGCGAGGTGCTCCGCAGCAAGGGTGTCGACCCCGAAACCGAAGGAATCGTGCTCGATGAAGCGCTTAGATTAATTCATGATTCTTAATTTTTAAACGATAAAGATGAAACAACAGCTTTCAGTAATTTTTTTGTTACTTGCTATCATGACACAAGCTCACACAAATCCGTTTTTGACCGGGTATCGCGACACTCCTCACGGCACAGTGCCGTTTGACAGCATCGCTACCTCTGACTATGAGCCTGCTATCGAGGCGGGCATAGCCGCCGCACTGGCCGATATCGATGCCATCACGGCCAATAGTGCCGAACCGACTTTTGAAAATACCATCGTGGCGCTTGAACGCTCGGGTAGTCAGCTCGATAAGGTGCTCAATGTGTTTTATCCGCTGCTGTCGGCTCTGAGCGACGACGAAATGATGGAGATATCCATGCGCGTCAGCCCGAAGCTGAGCGACTATTCTACGTCGGTGTCGCTCAACGAGGCTCTGTGGCAGCGCATCAAGGCTGTGTGGGATAAGCGCGAAAGCCTCGATCTCGACCCCGAGGACACGATGCTGCTCACCACCACCTACGAATCGTTTGCCCGCAACGGCGCTCTGCTTCAGGGCGATGACCGCGAGGCCTACCGCAAGCTCTCGTCGCGCCTGAGCGAACTGACCACCAAGTTTGGCCAAAACGTGCTCAAGGAGTTGAATACTTATGAAATATGGCTTACGGCCGACGATCTGGCCGGGCTGCCCGAGAGTTCGGTGGAGGCTGCCGCTATGGCCGCCCGCCAGAAAGGCCGCGACGGCGAATATCTGTTTACGCTCGACCAGCCTGTCTACACGGCCTTTATGAAATACTCATCGCGCCCCGACCTGCGCGAGCGCATGTGGCGCCTCTACAATTCGCGCAACACCAAGGGCGAGTATTCTAACGTAGAAGTGCTCAAAGAGATAGCCGCCACCCGCATGGAGATAGCCCGTCTGCTGGGCTATGACACCTATGCCGACTACTCGCTGCAGCGCACCATGGCCGGCTCGCCCGACAAGGTGATGGACCTGCTCACCGCTCTGCGCGATGCCTACCGCCCTGCGCTCACCCGTGAGCTGGACGAGCTGACGGCGTTTGCCTCCAAGACCGAAGGCCACCCCGTGACGGTGAACCCCTGGGATTACACCTACTATGCCAACAAACTGAAAAATCAGAAATATGCCTACGACGAGGAGCAGCTGCGCCCGTATTTCGAACTGTCGAATGTGGTGAATGGTGTGTTTGGCCTCGCCACGCGCCTCTACGGCCTTACATTTAAGGAAAACAAGGATATACCCGTATATCATCCCGACGTGAAAGCCTATGAGGTGATAGATCGCGACGGCCGGTATCTGGGTGTGATATACACTGACTTCTTCCCGCGCGACAGCAAGCGTCCCGGCGCATGGATGACCGACTTCAAGCCTCAGTATATCGATGCCGACGGGGCTGACTCTCGTCCGCACGTGTCGATAGTGATGAACTTCACCAAGCCCACCGAGTCGAAGCCCTCGCTGCTCACTCCCTATGAGGTGGAGACATTTCTCCACGAATTCGGCCACTCGCTCCACGGTCTGCTGGCCGCTACGAAATATGCGTCGCTATCAGGCACAAACGTGTATCGCGACTTTGTGGAACTGCCCTCGCAGTTTAATGAAAACTATCTGACACAGCGCGAATTTCTCGACGGATTTGCCCGCCACTATCTCACGGGCGAGCCTATCCCGGCCGAGGAAGTGGAGAAGATAATAGCGTCGGCACAGTTTGGCGCGGCCTATGCGTGCATGCGTCAGCTCAACTTCGGCCTGACCGATATGGCATGGCACACTATCACCGCTCCCGTAGACGATGCCGAAGCATTTGAGCGCGCAGCCGGCGAGTCGGTCAAGATATTCGAGCCGGTCGACGGCATGATGATGTCGCCCCAGTTCTCCCACATATTCTCGGGGGGCTATGCAGCGGGCTATTACAGCTATAAATGGGCCGAGGTGCTCGACGCAGATGCTTTTGCTTATTTTGAAGAAAACGGAATATTTGATCCGGAGACAGCCGAAAAGTTCCGCCGCAACGTGTTGATGAAAGGCGGCACTGAAAATCCGGCCGAGCTCTACCGCCGATTCCGCGGACAAGATCCCACGATCGACGCCCTGCTCATCCGCGACGGCATCAAGCAGCCCGAGAGCAAATCACTCCCCATACCGATGGACCAGTGAAATCTTTCTGATTAATGATTCAGGATTCATAATTCATGATTTTTTTGAGAATCGTGAATTATGAATCCTGAATTTAATTATCGTGAATCATGAATTATTAATCATGAATTCAAGACGATTTACTTGAGCGTTCCGGCGTTGGCCTGCTCGATCATCTCCTTGGAAGCGGTGATGTAGATCTCCACTCGACGGTTTTGAGCGCGGCCCTCGGGAGTGGCGTTTGACGCTACGTAATCCTGCATGGGGAGACCCTCGGCCGAGAGACGGCTTGCAGCTACGCCGCTGTTGAGAAGATAATTGCGCACGGCGTCGGCACGACCGGTGGCCACACGCTCATTTACGGCCAGAGTGCCGGTATCGTCGGTGTAACCGTTGATCTGCACGTCGGTGCCGGGATTTTCGATGAGGTTGGCAGCAAACGAGGTGAGGTCTTCCTTAGCATGAGCGCTCAGAGTAGTGCCGTTGGTGGGGAAGAGTATACCGCCGTCGAATGTCACCTTGATGGCCTGCAATCCGTTGGCGTCGGTCACCTGCTCAACCTTAGCCTGCTCGGCCAGCTGAGCTTTCAGCTCTTTCTCCTGCTTGTCCATCTTGTTTCCGATGAGCGCGCCGGCACCTGCACCTACAGCTGCACCGATAGCCGCGCCTATGCCTGCACCCTTGCCGCCTCCGATGAGAGCACCGAGGCCTGCACCGAGAGCAGTGCCGCCACCGCCACCTATGAGGGCGCCTTTACCTGTATTGGTCATTGACGAGCAGCCTGTAGAAAGCAATACTAATGCTGCGAGACCCGAGATTCCGAATAGTTTGATACGTTTCATTTCAATAGTGGATTATGTTGTTAATATCTTAAATTATTTGCAAAGATAGCACTTTCTCCGCTTCGCAGGCGGATATGTAAATAATACAAGCCTCGGCGCAAAAAGTTTAGGAATATTGCGGAAAATTTTGTAAATTTGCACATTAAAAGCCCCCTGCGGGGCGAAACCGTAAAAAGAAAATAACAATAACTATCTAAATATCAGTAAAAATGAATATTTCCCGTCAAGACATTAGCCCGGTAGACCTTCGTCTTACCGTGGATATTGATGAAAACGACTACAAGGATGAAGTGACCAAGAAAATCAAAGAAATCGGCCGCACTCACGCACTGCCCGGTTTCCGCAAGGGTCACGTGCCTTTCGGCGAACTCAAGCGCCGTTTCGGCAAGCAGGTAGCCACCGACGTGCTCAACGATGTGGTATACCGCGCCATCATTGACTATATAAAGGAAAACAATCTCCATGTGATGGGTCACCCCCTGCCCGTAGAGGTTAAGGAAGTGGCTCTCGAAGGCGCACAGCAGTTTGCCTACGACGTGGCACTCCTTCCCACCCTCGACATCAAGCTCGATAAGGAATTCCACTTCCCCTTCTACGACATCACCGTATCAGACGAGATGGTCGACGAGCAGGACAAGGCTTTCCGCAAACGCTTCGGCAAGCAGCAGCCCGGCGAGAAGATGGAAGAAGACGCTGTGGTCAAGGGCTCGATCATGCAGCTCAACGCCGAGGGTCAGATCAACACCAACGAGGGCGCTATCCAGATGACCAACGGTATCGTATTCCCCCTCTATTTCAAGGATAAAGAGCAGACCGCCAAGTTTGCCGACTGCAAGCCCGGCGACAAGGTGGTGTTCAACCCCTGGGCTGCTACCGGTGGCGACGCTGCCGAAATCGCTTCGATGCTCGGTATCGACAAGGCTATCGCTGCTGATATGAAGGACGATTTCGAGATGAACGTATCGGAAATCATCGTCAACATCCCCGCAGAGCTTGGCGAAGAGTTCTACAAGCAGGTATTCGGCGAGGACAAGGTTCACAACGAAGAGGAATATCGTGCCGAAGTGAAGAAGATGATCGAAAACGAACTTTCGTCAAACAGCCACATCTACTTCCGCAACAAACTCGAAGAAGAACTCATGGCCAAGTATGCCGACATGCAGCTCCCCAAGGAGACTATCAAGAAGATCTTCTTTGCTGACGCAGAAGACCCCGAAGCTGCATTTGAGGCCAACCGCAAGTTTATCCAGCACGAAGTGCTTGAGGCTAACCTCGTGGAAGCATTCGGCGTAAAGGTTGAGGAGGAAGAGATGCTTGACCTCGCTAAGTTTATGACTGCCCGCCAGTTCGCTCAGTATGGTCTTCAGGGTATCGACGACGAGATCCTCACCAAGTATGCCAAGGAGCAGCTTGAAAACAAGGAGACCCGCAATCGTATCTTTGACCAGGTACTTGGCTCGAAGCTCTACAGCGCTATCGAAGAGGCCATCACCCTCGATCACGAAGCCAAGACTCTCGACGAGTTCAAGGCTATGGTGCAGCCCGCCGAGTAATCTGAATCTTTAAGATAATCCATAATAGGGAGAAGCGGCACAGCAATGAGCCGGTTTCTCCCTTTTTTCGATAGCTCACTCGTAAGGCGTCGATTTACTCGTAACGGCTGACATCAAAGCGTAGGCTTTCGTCGGAAACATAAGGCAAATAAATTTTCGCCCGCATGGCGTCGATTTATTCGTAACCGCCGCCACCGCAGCGCAGCGAAGGTGTCGGCGGAAAAGCCCCCCAAAAAATATGGCGTCCGAAGGCCACCGATTGATTAGCAAAATTGCAGCATATTGATTATCTTTGCGAGATGAGTCATATACGGTTGACATATCACCTGGTATTTTCGCCTTGGCGCCGCGAACGTGTCATTGATGAGGCTCATGAACGTGAGTTGTACATGTTCATATACAATTTTGCTGTTAAGCGAGGAGCTAAAGTATGGCGGATAGGCGGGATGTCAGATCATATACATATACTATGTGATATTCCGGCTAAAATTGCGGTGGCTGATTTTATAAGATCGTTGAAGTGTGAATCAAGTAAGTTTCTTAAAGAGAATCCACATTTCCCGCATTGGAAAAAGTGGGCCGAAGGTTATGCCTGTGTGTCGGTGGAGAAGTCGCATCTTGATATACGCATCAACTATATAAAGAATCAAAAAGAACATCATAGATATAAATCATTTGCCGATGAGTATGGAGAGTTTATGGCTGCGTATGGGTTCGATTCTGACTTTGAATCTTGAAATGTGTGGCAGCGAACTGATACAATCGGCGGCCTTCGGACGCCTTAGGTGCGAGTCTGGTAGCCGCCGGCGCCTTCGCAGAGCTACGTCGACGGCGGTTACTAATAAGTCGGCGGCCTTCGGGCGCCTTAATGAAATTAGATAACAAATAATCGAATAATATAATATGACTGAACTCACCAACGCTCTGCGCAAGATGGTGGCATCGCTCGATGATTCACGCCACCGCCGCGAATACGGGCTCTTTAAGGCCGAAGGCATGAAGATTGTGGAAGACACGATCCGATGGTTTGGTGTGCGCTATCTCATGGTGGCACGTCAGAAAGCCGAAGAAGCCGCAAGCCGATTTCCGCAACACGCCGACCGCATAGTGCCGTGTAGCCGTGCCGACCTTGAGCGCATGACATCGCTCACAACTCCGCGCGACATCATAGCCGTGTATGAGCTGCCCGCAGTGGTTGATACTCCCACGCCCCCTCAGCCCGGCGAACTGATACTTGCACTCGACGATCTGCGCGATCCCGGCAATATGGGCACGATACTGCGCATGGCCGCGTGGATGGGCATAAAGCGTGTGTGGTGTTCACGCGAATGTGTGGATGTGTTCAATCCTAAAGTAGTGCAGGGCACCATGGGCGCGATAGCCCGCGTAGAGGTGACCTATTGCGATCTGCCTCATGTGCTCGGCTCGCTGAGGGGCACGGAGGTCTACGGCACATTTCTCGACGGCGAAAATCTCTACACCTCGTCGGTCGGACCGGGTGGAGTGATAGTGATTGGCAACGAGGGTCATGGTATAAGTGACGCCGTGGCAGCTGCGGTGACCCGCCGTATCACCATCCCGGCATTCGCGTCGGAAGGTCAGGGCGAATCGCTCAACGCTGCGGTGGCGGCTTCGATCACCGTGGCCGAATTCAGAAGAAAGGAATATTATGGCAAAAACTAAAACATCGGCATGGTTCTGCACCGCATGCGGCAACGAGACTCCCAAGTGGGAGGGTCGCTGCCCGGCCTGCGGCGAATGGAACACTATAGTGGAGGAGAAAATTCCCGCCACGCGCGGCGGCAAGCAGTCGTCGGTACGCAAAGGTGTGGCTGCGCCGCAGTCACGTCCCACGCCCGTATCGAGTATCGTAGCGGCAGAGGAGTCGCGTATCAAGATGCCCAGTGTGGAACTCAACCGAGTGCTTGGCGGCGGTCTGGTCGAAGGCTCGATGGTGCTCATAGGCGGAGAGCCGGGTATAGGTAAGTCCACCCTCGTGTTGCAGAATATCCTGTCGATAAAGTCGCGTCGCATACTTTACATATCGGGTGAGGAGAGCGCGCGGCAGATAAAGATGCGCGCCGACCGCATAGGCCGACCGAGCGACAATGTTTTCATAGCCTGCGAGACGTCGCTCGACAATATCTTCCACCACATAGCTGATGTCGATCCGGGCATACTCATCATTGACTCGATACAGACCATAGCTTCCGACGACATCGAATCGTCGGCCGGAAGTGTGTCGCAGGTGCGCGAGTGTGCGTCGCAGCTGCTCCGCTACGCCAAGGAGTCGGGTGTGCCGGTGATACTTATCGGCCACATCAATAAGGAGGGCTCGCTTGCCGGACCTAAAGTACTGGAGCATATAGTCGACGCCGTGCTTCAGTTTGAGGGCGACAGCCGTCACCTCTACCGAATACTGCGCTCGATCAAAAACCGCTTCGGCTCTACGTCGGAATTGGGCATCTACGAGATGTGCCGCCGGGGTCTGCGCGAGGTCACCAATCCGTCGGAACTGCTTTTTTCGGGCAACGATACCGAACTTTCAGGTGTGGCGGCAGGAGTGACTATGGAGGGAATACGCCCATTTCTCATTGAAGTTCAGGCGCTTGTCAGCACTGCCGCCTATGGTACACCGCAGCGGTCGGTGACCGGATTTGATGCCAAGCGCATGAATATGCTCCTTGCCGTGATGGAGAAGAGAGTGGGATTTAAGCTGGCGCAGAAAGACGTGTTTCTGAACATAGCCGGAGGCCTTAAGGTTAATGATCCGGCACTCGATCTGGCGGTGATAAGTTCCATACTATCGAGCAATGTCGATATACCCGTACCGCCCAAGACGGCAATGTGCGGCGAAGTAGGTCTTTCGGGTGAGATCCGTCCGGTGACTCGCATTGAGCAGCGCATCAGCGAGGCGCACAAGCTGGGCATGACCACACTCTACATCCCCCGCAACAATATGAAGGGGATCGATACCTCGGCCTACGATATGAAAATCATTGAGGTAGGTAAGGTCGACGAGCTGTTCCGCAATCTCTTTGCCTGAACAATTCCGAAGCCGTGCGCGTTGATATTATCAAACTAATATCCTCACGCTTATGAAAAAGATCCTCTCTTTCAGCCTTGTGGCGATGCTGGCACTGCTTCTGGGCAGCTGCTCGCCATTTTCGCTCGTGAGCAGCCAGACATACAATGATGCTGATCTCGCGCAGTACAAAACATTCCGCATCGTCACCCCCGACGCGCAAAATCTTCCTCCCACCATGACTATGGTGACGTATTACAACATAGCTGCCGCCATACGCGAGCAGATGG
This sequence comes from Bacteroides sp., assembly GCA_014802325.1. Classification (GTDB taxonomy): domain Bacteria; phylum Bacteroidota; class Bacteroidia; order Bacteroidales; family Muribaculaceae; genus Duncaniella. Next base: position 73,667 of record JAAVCK010000021.1, on the reverse strand, counting down.
CCGAACGCGGATATACTGAAGATCCGTCGTCGCCGCTGCTCATCAATATAGGTCTGACCGTAAGTCAGGAGATAGCCACAGCCCCCGCTATTCCGCCGGGAGCGCCGTATCCCTACGCCGGCCCTTATTACGGCGGATATGGTCCGTGGTTCATGTATCCGCGCGGTTACTACTGGCCTGGATATAACTACAATTATTATAGCAACGCTCAGGTTATCACCGGTATATACAAGGAGGGTGTGCTGACGATGGATATGGTGAATACCGATACCAAGACGGCTCTATTCTCGGCCTCGGTGGCCACTATACTTGAAAACGGCGACTCGCAGTTCCGTAATCTGAAAGGCATAGCCGAAGCGGTGCAGACGCTGTTCTCGAAATTCCCCGTGCCCGTGCAGCCGCAATACAGCAATATGAAATGAAATCGGTAAATATATTTCTACTTTTTGTCCTGCTGCTGCCCCTCCAGGCTGCGGCAGGACTTTGGACATCAGACACAGCCGATACCGACTCTACCTACTTCCGTCGCACGGTAGTGCACCCCGACGATTATTCGGGTAAGGTGGTGTCGACCATCATACGTAAGGGCACTCCTGATGCGTCGAAGCCGGGTTTGCTGTATGTGCACGGCTTCAACGACTATTTCTTCAATACCGAGATGGGCGATGAATTCGCTTCTCACGGCTACAATTTCTATGCCGTGGATCTGCGCAAGTACGGCCGCTCGATACTACACGGACAGAAACGCTATGAAGCTCTCAGCCTTGAGGAGTATTTCCCGGATATTGACTCGGCCCTTGTGGATATGGAGCGTGCCGGTATCGACCGGATTGTGCTGATGGGGCACTCCACCGGCGGACTCATCACGGCTCTATACATGTCGCGTAGCCGCAGCGAGGCTAAAAATTCGGTGGATGCGCTGATACTCAACAGTCCGTTTCTTGACTGGAACCAAGGGTGGAAAGAAAAGATAATTGGTGCGGTGTCGTGGGTAGGAAAGTGGTTTCCGAATCTGAAGATATCGCAGGGCGAGTCTACGGCCTATGCCGAGAGTCTGCTTGCTGACCATCACGGCCGCTGGCACTACGACACGACTAAAAAGCTATCACAGTCGCCACCCGTCACTGCCGGATGGATTCGCGCTATCACTGAGGCTCAGAAAGCGCTGCGCGACGGCAAGGCGGATATAAAAGTGCCGATACTGCTGATGTATTCCGGCGCGAGTGTCGACGGCAGCGAGTGGACCGAGGAGCATAATCTTGCCGACGGGGTGCTTGACGTGAACGACATAAAGAAATACGGCCTCGAACTCGGCCCTCACGTCACGTGCATACGTGTTATAGGCGGACTCCACGACCTGACCCTATCATCGCGCGGTATCGTGATACCTCTCTACCGTAGGATATTCTCATGGCTCTCGGCCATTCCGGCGCTCGAAGAACCGGAGGAACTTGATGCTGCGGCGTGAAAAAAAGTTGTCGGCTTGTCGGGTGGTTAATCCCGGCAAGCCGACAGAGTGATATGTGTGTGCTTTATTTGCGTGTGAAAGTTAAGGTGTCACCGTAATCATTATACATGATGAGTTTATTACCCTGACGCTTAACATACATCTGTACGGTTTCATAGACTCCGGGTTCGTCGTCAAACATGAGTCTCATTCTTATGTAGCAACCATCTTCGGGGTCGCCGAGAACTACGTAAGTACCCTTTGATTTTACTACCGGCTCATAAGGATCTTCGCAGCGGTGAGTAGTAGAGCAAGAGCCATCGGCTTTGAATTCAACGGTCTCTGTAATGTTTCCGCAACCTTCTTCATCATCGTAATACTTTACTTCCCAAGTGCCCACGACAGAAGACTCATCGCCGGGTTCATCATCATCGTCGTCGCCACAGGAGGTAAGGCCGAAGCAAGCCACGATTCCCATCATTAGGAATGCAAGAAATTTGAGTTTTTTCATTTTACTTAAAATATTTAATAGGTTAATAATAAGGGTAATTAAAATCGAAAATAAAGCGAGCGTTGCCGACCTCATGATTTGAAGCCGGCAACGCTCGCGCTATTGCTTTTACTACGTTCCTTTCTTGCTTCGAATCATACGGGTGGCTATACTGACAAAGCTAAATGTGCTTTGACAGTATCGCTGCCTGAATAATTCTGCAAGACGGGATGCAGGTTATGTCGGATGTTTTTGCCCGGAGGCATGGAAGAAGAGCCGTCCCATTTCTTTCAGCGCCTCTGCGCCGAATTGCCAAGGAAAAATGTAATCTTCCGCGGAGCATCAGCTCCGTTTTGCGGCGCAAAGGTAGATATTATTTCTATTTTATGCAATATCTTTTATAGAAATTATCAGAGGAGGTGTGTTAGAAGTCATCCTGCCGGCGGTCACTACGTGGCTTATATACAAAACAACACCCGTAATGGCAGTGGAGTGCCGATACGGGTGCTATTGTGTCAGAGAGGAGCAATTATTCTTCTACGGCGGCAAATTGCATGAGGTAGCTTTTGATAAAGCCGTCGATATCGCCGTCCATCACGCCATTGACGTCGGATGTCTGATGACCGGTGCGGTGGTCTTTTACTCGGCGGTCGTCAAACACATAAGAGCGTATCTGCGAACCCCACTCGATCTTCATCTTACCGGCTTCGACCTTGGCCTGCTCCTGCATGCGGTGTTCCAGCTCCTTGTTGTAGAGTATGGAGCGGAGCTGACGCAGGGCATTTTCCTTATTCTTGGGCTGGTCGCGTGTCTCGGTGTTTTCGATGAGGATTTCTTCCTGCTCGCCGGTATAGGGGTCGGTGAACTGATAGCGGAGACGCACACCAGACTCCACCTTGTTGACGTTCTGACCGCCTGCACCGCCCGAACGGAAGGTATCCCACGACATGAGTGCGGGCTCTACCTTGACTTCGATGGTGTCGTCGACGAGCGGCGTCACGAATACCGATGCAAACGAGGTCATGCGCTTACCCTGAGCATTGTAGGGCGACACACGCACCAGGCGGTGCACACCGTTTTCGCTTTTAAGATAGCCGTAGGCAAAGTCGCCTTCGATGTTGATGGTGCACGATTTGATACCGGCTTCGTCGCCATCCAGCAGGTTGGCGATCGAGGTTTTGTAGCCGTTTTTCTCGGCCCATCGCAGATACATGCGCATGAGCATCGACGCCCAGTCCTGACTCTCTGTACCGCCGGCCCCGGAGTTGATCTTGAGCACGGCACTCATTTTGTCTTCCTCGCGGCGAAGCATGTTGCGCAGTTCGAGCGCTTCGATTTTAGCTATCGTGTCGGCATAGATACGGTCAAGTTCCTCTTCTTCCACGAGCCCTTCCTTAAGGAAGTCCCATGCAAGCTGAAGTTCCTCGGTGATCTTGTCGATTTCCTCATAGCCGTCGATCCACGCCTGGAGGTCTTTGATTTTCTTCATCTGCACCTGTGCCTCTTTGGGGTGTTCCCAGAAGTCGGGCACGTGAGTGCGCAGTTCTTCTTCTTCTACCTGGATTTTCTTACTGTCGATGTCAAAGATACCTCCTCAGCGCCAGCTTGCGCTCAAAAGTCTCTTTTAATTGTTCTTGTGTAATCATTTTTTTATTTGAATTTAGAATTGAAAATTTAGAATTTAAAAAATTCCCCAATCCCCCAAATCATGAATCGTGAATCATAAATCATGAATCAACAAGAATCGTGAATCAATTAGGGGAAATCCCGTCGCAGCCGGGTTGCCGCGACGGGATTAAAAGCAAGCTGTAAAAAAGGATTAGAATTTCTTTTCGGGATGCTCGTACTTGAGGGTCATCGAGGGCTGGTCGCACACTTCAGCCGGGCCGAAATACTGGATGGGACCGGGATAAGTGTAGCAGGTTTCGAGAGCCCACTTGTCGCGCATAGAAGCAAATTTCAGGAAGGGCGCACCGTCGAGTTTCACGAGCGCTTTCTGAATTACGGGCTTCATCTCGCCGTGGCGACGCTCCATGTTCATCATCATGGTGACGGGGATACCGCCGGCAACCCACTGCACAGAGGGCTTGGTGAGGTTGCGGAGCGACGACATGTAACCGGTAACTCCGGCTTCGATGAGGCATGCTGCGTTGTAACCGAGGGCATAGCAGTAGTCGGCATCGAAGTTAGAGGGATCGGCACAACGGCCTTCATAGCCGAAGAAGTGGTGTAGGGGGGAGTATTTACCGTTATATTTACCTTCCTTGCGGAGCTCGGCAAGACGCTTGCCTACCATTTCGGAGAGGAGTTTTTCGGTCTCGATGAGCGATACCTGGACGTTGCCGTGGGGGTCGCGGTCAAGAGTGAGCTGGCGGGCCACACCTTCGGGGAGCGACTCGTAGGTAGCGGCGTTTTCGGGCGAGAGTTTTGATATGACCCAAGCGCGCTGATCAGCCGGAGTGGCGAGGGCTGCAAACTCATCGGCATTGGCGGCGAGCAGGTCGTTGAGCTGAGCTATGAGAGCCTTAACGGCGGGGATAAACTCGATGAGACCTTCGGGCACGAGAACCACACCATAGTTATTGCCGCGCTCTGCGCGGGCTGCTACTACGTCGGCTATCTCGTTGACAACTTGCTGAAGAGTCATGTTTTTAGCTTCGACTTCCTCAGAGATAATGCAGATGTTGGGCTGGGTCTGGAGAGCACATTCGAGGGCTATATGAGAGGCCGAGCGACCCATGAGCTTGATGAAGTGCCAGTATTTCTTGGCTGAGTTGCAGTCGCGCTGGATGTTGCCGATTACCTCGGAGTAAACTTTGGTAGCGGTGTCGAAGCCGAACGAGGTTTCGATCACTTCGTTTTTGAGGTCGCCGTCGATAGTCTTGGGGCAACCGATCACCTGCACGCCGGCACCGATATTCTTGTAATATTCGGCGAGAACGGCAGCATTAGTATTGGAGTCGTCGCCACCGATAATTACGAGAGCATTGATATCAAGCTGCTTGAGGATTTCAAGACCCTTGTCAAACTGCTCTTTGGTTTCGAGTTTGGTGCGACCGGAGCCGATGATGTCGAAGCCGCCGGTGTTGCGGTACTCGTCGATTATTTCGGGGGTAAGCTCCATGTATTTATGGTCGACCAGACCGCCGGGGCCCATGAGGAAACCGTAGAGGCGGCTGTTTTTATTGATTTTCTTGATACCATCGAAGAGACCCGAAATCACATTGTGGCCGCCGGGAGCCTGACCTCCTGAGAGAATCACGCCTACGTTGAGGGGTTTGCCGGGCAGGGGGCTGGGATTTTTCTCGAAGCGGAGTTCGGGAAGACCGTAGGTGTTGGGGAAGAGCTGACGGATTGCCTCCTGATCAGCAACTGACTGGGTGGGCTCGCCCTCTACCACCTTGACCGCGCCGGTAAGCACGACGGGGAGTTTAGGACGGTAGGCTGCGCGGGCTGTCTGCAGAGCACTTTTTTTCATGATGGTAAAAATGAGTATGATTTATGGGTTGTATTATATTTGGCAAAGATAGTAAAAAAAATCCGATATCAGCGGGCAAAGGGAGCTGTCTTTTTCCACTCTTTCACATCATCGAGCAGAGCCTTTACGGCAGCTTCGAGCTGGAGGTCCTGACCTTTTACCACGGTGGCGGGATCGTTGGCCACCTTGATGTCGGGTTCGAGCTGATGGTTTTCAAGATAATAGCCCTCTTCGGTGCGGTAGCCTACCACGGGGATGCCGAAGTAGATGTCGGGATCCTGGAGTGTAACCCAGTTGACCGAAGTCATGGTACCGGGCACGGGCATACCCACGAGTTTGCCGAGTCCTTTTTTCTTGTACACCCAGGGAGTGCCGTGGGCATTGGAATAATTAGCCTCGCCCTGCACCATGATTGAGGGCTTGAGCCAGCGTCGCGAAGGCATGTCGCCATAATAGTCGCCCTTGACTTCCTGACGCAGATACTGGTTGGCGCTGAAGAGCACTTCGATGTCTTCGTGCAGACGTCCGCCGCCGTTCCAGCGGGTGTCGATCACGATGCCGTCACGCTCGTTCCAGCGGCCGAGTACGTCGGCGTAGATGGTGCGGAATGGGCCGTCGGCCATTGAGCGGATATGCACGTAGCCGAGTTTTCCGCCCGAAAGCGAGTCGACTATCTGCTCGTTGCGCTTCACCCAGCGGTTGTAAAGTAGTTCAGACATGGCTGAAGCCGACACGGGCTTCACGGTCTCCTCAATCTTTTCACCTGCAGGGGTGGTGAATGCTATGAGAGTCTTCTTGCCCGAGGTGCGGTTGAGCAGCAGTTCGTCGGGTTGTGATGACGATATTTCGGTGCCGTTGATAGCAGTGATTACCGAGCCGGGAGTCATGGCCGTGGCAGCGCGGTCAAACGGACCGCCGGTCACCACTTCGGCTACTTTAAGTCCGTTGCCCGTGTAGGCAAGATCGTAGAGCAGGCCGAGCGATGCGGTAGGAGCTTTTGAGGCCGATGAAGAGGCGCCAGAGCCGGTGTGCGACACGTTGAGCTCGCCGAGCAGCTCGGAAAGCAGTTCGGAAAAATCATGATTATTATTGATGTGAGGGAGGAATTTGCGGTAATCCTTGGCAAGCGATTTCCAGTTCACGCCGTGCATCTTGGGGTCGTAGAACCGGGCGGCTTCCTCCTTGATGACGTAATCATACATATACTCGCGCTCCTCTTCGGGCGAGTAAGTCATGTCGCCACGATAGGAGATGTTGGTCATCGACTGGCTGCCGAGATTCATCTTCTTCATCATGCGCGGGCCGAGCAGGTAGAGAGCCTTGCCTTTGGCGTCGGGCTGAAGTGAGAGCGATGAGGCATCGAGTCGCTTCACCTGCTCCACGTCGCCCTCGCGCAGATCCACACTCCAGAGGTCGTTGCCTTTATCGATCGATGTGAGGAAGTAGAGCTTGTCGCCGTCATTGGTCACATAGAAGTCAGCTACGTCAGACGAGAAGGGGGTGACGCGTACCACGCGGTCACGCAGCCCGTCGAAATCGATGGTGATAGGCTCTACATCAGCCTCGCCGTCATCAGACTTATCTGATTTGTCGGACTTGTCGGACGAGTCTGACTTGTCGGATTTCTTGGATTTCTTTGAAGATTTCGATTTCTTGTCTTTATCTTTCTTTGCTTCCTTGAGCAACTCGTAGTCTTCCTTTGAAAGCTGATATTCGTCAAACGCCTCCTTGGAGGTGAAGGCCAGCATCACGTCGCTGAGCGATCCCCATGAGGCCTGATTGCGCATACCGTATTGGTCGGACATAAATACTATGGCTTTACCGTCCATGACCCATCGGGGAGCAAAACACATGTAGGCATTGTCGGTGATATTAGTGATGGTACCGTCGGTGGCATTGATGATGGCTATGTCGTAGTACGGGTCGCGGTGGTGCATGTCGACAGTAGCGGCCAGCCAGCGGCTGTCGGGCGACCAGTCGAGAGCTATTTCACCGTCGCGTGACGTGTAGGTGGAGCCATCGGTAAGCAAGCGCAGTTTACCGGTCTCTGCATTGAGCACGGCTATCTTGTGGCGGTCGGCTATCACGGCCAACTGTTTTCCGTCGGGGGCCATAAGCGGGTTCATCAGATCGGTGTCAGATGAAGTGACGCGCTCTTCCTTGATGAGGGTGGCGTTGGGGAAGTTAGGGTCGTCGTCGCGCACTATCGATGCCTTGTAGATGGTATTGTAGCCGTCGCGGTCAGACGCATAGTAGAGAGTGCGGTTGTCAGCACCCCAGGTGGGTGAAAATTCGCCCTGCGGTGTAGAGGTCACCTGACGGGTGGTGGAGTAGTCGAGCGAGGTGACGAATATGTTGCCGCGGTATACGAATGCGATCTGCTTGCCGTCGGGCGACACGGCAGCGTCTTCGGCACCCGAGGTGAAACTGAGAGTGCGGAGCTGCGGAGTCTCGTCGTTGGCGGGGATGGTGATGTTGACTTTAGAAGCTTTTGAACCCGGACGCATCGTATATATCTCACCGTCGTAGGTAAGAGCCATAGTGCCGTCGGACGCACCCGAAAGGAAGCGCACCGGGTGGGTGGAAAATGAGGTAAGCCGGGTCACCGACGAGGGTGACGATACGGGAGCGGAATACACGTTGAACGAGCCGCCGTCGCGCTCGCTGAGGAAGTAGACAGTAGAGCCGTCGGCCGACACTACAGGATCGCGATCCTCGCCGGCATGATCGGTAAGATTGGTGTGGCGGCCGGTAGCGGCGTCATATTTCCAGAGGTCGCGGGTCACTGACGAAGTGTGGTGTTTGCGCCACTCGTTTTCCATGCCTTTCTGATCCTGATATACAAAGCTTTTGCCATCGGGCATATAGGAAATGCGCTGAGCCGGGGTGGAGAGAATCTGGCGAGGCTTGCCGCCGGTCACGTCCACGGCATAGAGTTCGGTAAGGCGAGCCGAAGGAAACATCACGCTTGCCGGAGCATCCTGAATAGCGGCGGAGTATACCACCGATTTGCCGTCAGGAGTAAAGGCTTCGGGGGTCTCGGCTGCGGAATGATAGGTGAGACGGCGCACATCGGAGCCGTCGGAGTTCATCACGTATATGTCCTGACCGCCTTCGCGTGTGGATGCGAAAGCTATCATCTTGCCGTCGGGCGACCATACGGGCATGGACTGAAACGCGGGATATGAGGTGAGGCGCACGGCTGTGCCTCCCTTTGAGGCCACTTTATATATGTCGCCTTTATAAGTGAAAGCTATCTCTTTGCCGTCGGGCGAGATTTTTACGTCGCGCAGCCACAGCGGAGCCTGCGAGGCGGCGAATACCTGAAGCGAAGCGGCCATGACCGTCGCGGTAGACAGTATGATTTTCTTCATTATGATCTGAGTGGATGTTGGTGTTTACTTGTTGATCCGGTTGAGGTTGCGACGGGGCAGCCAGTCGCTGAGCCACACGCCGAGGAGTATCATCACGCAGCCCGTGATGCCTACTATGGATATGCGCTCGCCCAGTATTATGGCTGAGAACACGAGTGTGACAACGGGCTGGAAATAAATATAGTTATTGGCAGTGATGGCGCCTAATTTGCCAACCACGATGGCCCACAGCAGAAACGCGAGCAGCGAAGCGAAGAGGGCGAGGAAGAGAAGATTGAATAGTACGGTAAGATTAAACAGCTGAGTAATAGATGAGACCTCAGGCTCGATGGCGAGAAACGGCAGAGCAGTCACCACGCCGTAGAAAAATGTCTTGCGGGTGATGAATAGAGCGTCGTACTGCACGTTGAGTCGGCGTAGTACAAGCGAGTATATAGCCCAAGTGAGAGCCGCCAGAAGTGCCAGCAGGTCACCCAGAGGCTTGATGTCGAGCATGAAACTACTATTGAATATCACGAATCCCACACCTATGAATGCCACTGCCGAGCCTATGTAGAGCCCTCGGTCGGGGCGTTCGGATTTGTAGAGAGCACCGAGGAGTATTGCCGTGATGATGGGCGAGAGCGAGGTGATGAGCGACACGTTTGACACCAGCGTGTATTCGAGAGCCACATTCTCACTGATATAGTAAATCGAACCGCCACACAGACCGCAGATTACAAACAGGCCTTCGTCGCGCCACGAATGGCTGCGAAACTGCTTGTGGCTGATAATCAGCATGAATACGTAGGCTAATAGGAAGCGGTAGATATAGATTTCTATGGGATGCAGTCCGCTGTCGAGCAGTATACGGGTGGAGATGAACGACACGCCCCATGCCACTACTATGAGCAACGCGGCGAGGTGATACCATATTGTTGTGCTGTGCTTTCCTAAGGAATTGGAGCGACTCATGGTGATAGTATTCGGATATGTTTTTTGCAGAAAGTGTTCCTGCGATTTTCTTGTTTCTTTCGCAAAGATAATCAAAAAAACGCTACCTATCACTATCCGTGGCATGAAAATGCACAAAAAAAGGGGCTTGCGAGCAAGTCCCCTGTAAAAGTGGTGATAGAGTTTTTTTAATTCTGACGTCACTCGGCCGGTGTGGCTTCGGGGCGCTCGAAACCGTCCTTGACGCAGCGCTTGGTCATGGCCTCGATGCGGGCCTTGGTCTCGGGGTGCGACGAGAACATCTTGTTGATGTAGCTCTGCTTGTTGTCGCCTTCCATCGACTGGAGTTTCTCAAACGACATCACGATGCCCCAGGGATTACGACCCTTCGACACGAGGAAATCATAGCCGCAGTCGTCGGCTTCCTTTTCCTGCTTCTGCGAATATTTGGCACTCATGAGCGACTGGCCGAGTGTGCCGAGCTGCGACTCGGTGAGCTGAGCGGCCTTACCTCCGGTAGATGCCACGGCGTCTTTGAGGGCGCCGGTGAGGAGCTCGTGCTTAAACTGATTTTTAGAGTGATGCTTCATCACGTGGCCTATCTCATGGCCTATCACTCCCATGAGCTCGTCGTCGTTCATGATGTCCATAAGCGATGAGAATACTCTCACACTGCCGTCGGGGCAAGCAAATGCGTTGATGTCGATCACATCGTATACCTTGAAGTTCAAGGGTATGCCGTCGGCGTCGGTGATACCTTCGGTCAGACGGCGCAGACGCTGGGTGTAGGGGTTGTCTTCGTCGAGCACGGGGTTGTTCTTGTCCATCCAGTCGACCGATTCCTTGACATATTCGGCCATCTGTGCGTCAGTGAGCGTGAAAGCCTTGGCGGCCTTTCCGGCAGCATTGATAGCCTTGCCCAGATTGAACTGAGCGTAGGCGGGGGCAACACATGCCATGAGCATGAGTACGCCCATAATACGTAATAAAGAATTCTTCATTGTGAAACTGAACTTAGGTTGAATTTTATGCAAAGTTAATCAACTCTGCTGATTTTTGCCTAACTTTGCGGTGAGTTTTTTAAGGTACAATGAAAGAAAAAGTAATAGGATTCGTGTGGCAACATGTGTTGTTGCTTGTCTCACTGTTTGTAATGACGCTCGGAGTAGCTATGTGTGTGCGGTCGGCACTGGGGAGCAGCGTCATCTCCACTATACCGTTTGTAATGACTCTTGCAGGGGCGGCCGGCGAGGCTCCGGCGTGGACCATAGGCGAGTATACATATGTGATGAACGGTGTGCTCGTGGGATTACAGATATTGCTGCTTCGCCGCAAGTTTCAGGCCGTGCAGCTGTTTCAGCTCGTGATAGGATTTGTGTTCGGCTTCCTTCTCGATGTCAACATGAGCCTGACCGCCATGTTTGTCCCCGCTACGCTTCCGTGGCAGATGGCAGCGCAGGCGGCCGGATGCACGGTGCTGGCCGTGGGCATAGCCATGGAGTTGCGCTGCGGATCAGTGACTATGCCCGGCGAAGGACTGCCGGTGGCTATAAGCCGTGTTACCGGCAAGCCGTTTGCGCGGGTGAAGATTTTTGTAGATGTGGCTCTGGTGGTGATGGCCGTGGCGCTGGGATATGTGTATTTCGGTGCGTGGCTGTTTAATGTAGTGGGCACAGGCACACTGTTCGCCATGATATATGTAGGGATGGCCGTAAAATTCTTTCAGCCCCGCATGGGCTGGATGGATCGGCTGCTATGTTATCGTCCGGGATTCCGCCGCTATATCTACGGTCTGGCCCGGTATATCTACCGACACACTCACTGAACGGAGTCCTGCCGCACGTATTGGCGCACTATCGCATAGAGTATGGCCTGTATGGGCGACAGTGATGTCGTCACGTCGACACCCAATATCAGTTCGCGCGCAAGAGCGGTGGTGATCACGTCGCGGTCTTCGGCCGGAAGTGAGCTGATGGTGTGGATCACGCGGGGCGAGATGGTAAAAGCTGAGGTCATAGTCGGATTGATTATTGAGAGGTGAATAGTTGCTTGAATGTTTACGATGCAAATTTACTCCCGAGGGTGGGCGGTAAATAGTAATGGCTGTGTGAAATTATGTTAACGCAACAGGCGGATTATTGCCCCGTGTCTTCCGATACCTGATGCAAATTAATATAGCCCGCGTGGCCGACTGATGGCTGCGCGGGCTATATATATTCGATTATTTCAGCTTACCCGGGAGGGGGTAGGGTTATTTCTGAGTGTCGGCCGTTTTGGTGAGTTTCCATCCTGCCGTAAGGCCCTCATACTGGTTGAGCAGTTCGGTCACACCCTTGAGGGTAGAGTTGCCGGTGATGCTTCCGGCCTTTTCCACAATCTTGAGCAGACCGCTCACGTCGAATGTGAGTGACATGGTCTTTCCACCGCTGATCGACACGTAGGCTTCCATCTTGCCGAGGCTGATCTTTTTGAATGCCTTGAATGTGAAGTAGAAGTTGCCCGTCTCGGTGTTGCGGGTTATAGTACCCTGCAGAGGGATGGATTTCACCTTGAAGGTAAATGTAGAGTCAGATTCGATGGTGAGTTTGAGGCTCTCGAAGCCGGCTATTTTATAGTAATCTTTAAGTTTGTTTTCTACAGTGGCCGAAGCAGCAGCGCCGCCGGCTTTGAGAAGAAGATTGTCGCTCTTGAACACAACGGCCGGACCGGAGTAGCTCCATGTGCCAACCATGTCTTTTACATCGACGTCGCTCGAAGTGAGGCCGATAGCGTCGGTGACGCCTTTGATCAGGCCTCCCAGACCGGAGCCGGTATTGGCTGCCGCTGAGCCGGTGGAATCATTACTTTCTGCGGTAGTTTCCTGATTACCTGTTACTTTACCGAGAATATTACCAAGGTTGAACTGAGCCGAGGCTTGCGAGCCAGTCATCATGACAACCGCCGCAAAGAGAATGGTGAAAATTCTTTTCATAATTTAATAAAAATAGTCGAGTGAGAAATCGTCGATGTAAAGGATAGATCCATTGCCTCCGGTGAAATAATCGCCGTATTTTGAGGCGGAAGCGACAACCAATACATACTTAGGAACGCGCGAAGTCGACTTATAGTTCACGGGCACTGAAATTTTCTCCCATTCGAGATAATCACGGCCAAGTTGCATCATGCCATAACCCACTACCTCAGGGCCGTCGGGGTCGAAGAGCTGCCTGTTTTTGGGATTGGTGCGTATCTCGAACGGTTCGGGTGAGTCAATGAGGGCTATCCACACCACAGCCGTATCGGGGCGATCCTTAAGGTCACCGAATCCTTCGGTGGTGGAGCTGATTGGAGCAGAGTGGTATTTCACCCAGCAGTTAAGGCGTGTAGGGCGGAAGGTGAAGTCGCGTCCGAAGCTGAGAATACCGTTGGTGCCGTCGGTGCGAACGTAGCTGCCCGCAAAGAGATTGCCGGCAGCGAGTTTGCCGAGCATACCTATACCTACGAATCGGGTTTCAAGACAGGCCGAGCGTCCGGTGCCGGTAGGAGTGTCGTCGGAGGGCTGGGTATTGCTCGGTCCCAGAGTGGAAGCACCTTTATTACCCGTGTCCCAGAACGAGGTGGAGCCTTCGGCCCAGGGATTCCACACCTTGCCGTCGAGCCACCACTCGTCGAGCGAGCTGTTGGGGAGCTGAGCTGTACCGTAGGTGGTGAAATCGACCACTTCACCGTAGTCAGAGCCGGAGTAGGTGCGCGCCTGGTAGTCCGACAGCGGGTCGAGGGGTGAAATGCATGCGGTGAACGAGCCGCCATTGTGGGTCACGTCGGCCTCGGGCACACGTATCCATTCTTCAGAGCCGGCTTTGCGGTATTCCACGCCGTTGTCTTTTCCGGCCTCGGCTGTGCCGTAGACCCAAGCCACCTGCGACCATGCGTCGACACGGTCAGTGGTGACGGTGGATTCGGTGGCGGTGATATATATGGTCCAGCGCACGGTGCGGCCGTGTTCGGTCACATCCACCGTCACGGGTCCGTTGAAGTCCACGGTGGTGCCTTCGAGCGACGGCTCCATCACGGCCTCAGGGCCGGCGAGTTTTATCGACGTGACTTTTACGGCGTCGAGCGGAGTGCGGTCGGTGACATAGGCTATGACGCGGTGAGCCACAGCGTCGATGGTCGACGTGCCTACCTGATTTTCCACCGTAAAGTATCGCTCGATATTCTGCACGGCGGTCACTTCCCACGAGTAGGTCTGATAGAGCGCCACGGTGGTGGTGACGGGCGAAGAAAGATCTATGCCGTTGAGAAATGCCACCGAGTCATTCCATACAGCTCCGGCCGGGGTGAGGAAAAATTCCTTCACCACCACATCTGTCGGGTCGGCGGTCTCGTCGAGATAGAGTGTTATGGTGGAGTTGATTGTGTCGATGGCTGCGGGCTGGAGCTCGTCGAGCACTTCGAAACTCAGAAACTGCGGACGTATGCGGGGATAGGGTATATCGTTTTTTATACAGCCCTGCATCAGCATGACTCCACACGCGATGGCGGCGAATGCCCGCACGAATGATTTAAATGTTGACACCTAATCCGAAGTTAATGTTAAACAAGTTGAAGCGGAAGTTGGCACCCGACGAAGTGCGCGAGCCTTCCTCCACGCCGTCGGTCACCTGCCGCTCGTGGGTAATATGAAGGCCGAATACACCGAACGACACATTGAAGCACACATTGTCCATGATAAACACACACACGCCCGGCGAGAAGTTCAGACCGAGTTTAGTGGTCATGGTGCGGGTGTCGCGCGGCTCGCCGTTATAGAGTCGCTTGAAGCGCGAAGCACCGCTGCCCACACCCAACTCCACTTCATTGAACACGGCAAAGCGCTTTTGTTCGCTCAGGCCCACATAGTTGCGGTAGAATACCGAGCCGGTGTAGGAATTGGAGTAGTAGCTTACACCGCTGAGCGAGAAGCTCATATCGTCGTCGATGTCTACCGACAGACCGGTCAGGTCGAGTTCGCCGCGCGAGTATGTGAATCGCAGACCGATACTCTGATTATGGCCGAAGAAATAGCTCACGGTGGGCTTGAGGGTATAGAGCGTGCCCTTGAGATTGAGATTATTGAGCACGGAGAGTATCTGCACGTCTTCGGTGGAGAGCTGTCCGTATGAAGCCGTGAGGCCGAATTGCCACTGGCCGCGGGGTATGAACAGGAAATTGAACAGGCCACGGTCATAGCGTCCGTAATTGCGCTGGGGTATGATGAAGTTGACCGTATCGCGGCCTACTATCACGCGGCGGTTGAGAATCTCGGGGTCGATGTCGGCTATCACTATCTTGCCGTTGCGGCGTCGGGGCAGTGAGTCGGGTGCCTCTATTGTCACGGGTCCGGGAGTCATGGAGTCGGCGGGGCACACTGTGGGTAAAGCCGTAGAGGTGTCGGGCCCGTCGAGAAATGAAAACGAGTCAAACGGCTCGGCTGCCGACAGTCCGAGTGTGGCGGCTACCGACACCAGCAGTGTGGCCAATATGCGGTGGAGATGCTGAGGTGTCATAGATAGAATACCACTCCGAAGGAGATTGAAAAGAGGTTGATTTTAAAGTTGGCGCTCTTATAGTCGGTGTGAGCCACGTAGATCTGATCGGTGGTGGCTTTCGAACTGGAGTAGTCGAAGCCGAGCACGCCGATGCTCACTTCTATGGCTGAATAGTTGTTGAGAAACATCATCATACCGGGAGTGAGTCCTACACCTATGTCAAACGAGCGCTGATACGTACCGGTGATGTCGTCGCCCTTACCGTTGATGAGCTTTGACTGTCCGCCTCCTATGCTGAGCTGGAGCTCATTGAAGAAGGCAAACCTCATGGAGTTGCCGAGCGAAATGTAGTTGCGAAACGCCACGTAGCCTGAATAGTTGTGGCTGATGGAGTAGAGATTGTTAATGTCGTAGCTCGTCTCGGAGTCGAGGATCAGGCTTGCATTGTCGAGGTGAGTGCGTGAGCGCGAGTAGGAGAATCGTCCGCCCAGTGCCAGATTGTCCTGAAAGGCATAGAGCAGCATGGGGCTGACCTTAAACGAGTAAGTGTCGCCTTTGATGTTTTCGATGATGAGAAACTGGTAATTGTCCTGATCGCTCTGGGTGTAACTTACGTTGACGCCGGTGATCCACTGGCCCTTGGGGATGAACTTGTTCATCTCTATGCCGCGCGAGAAGCGCTCCTGGGCGGCAGCGGGACTTGCAAAGCACAGCAGCATGAGCAGGAGTGCCGTGAGATGAAGTGTGAAATGTCGGTTCATTATAGTCGGGCGTGATATTATGCTCCCGGTCGGGGGGCTTTTTGAGGCTGTAAAGTTACGAAAAAGTTTTAGAATAGCAAAAATGTAGTGGCGAAGCGCAGATTACGCAGATTAAACAAGCGGAGCTGCCGCCCGGATGAGGGGGGTAGCTCCGCTATTAAAAGAGAGAGATTGTATAAAGGATGTATGTTTACTTGTTTTCGGCTTCGGCCTTGGCTTTCATGCGGCTTTCGATTTTACCATTTTTGCCTACCATCTTGCCTTTTTTGCCACCGAATGCTTTCATGTCGCCTTTGGGGGCTTTGCCAATCTTGCCGTCAGGCTTGCCCATGCGGGC
The DNA here is from genome assembly GCA_014802325.1 of Bacteroides sp. Lineage (GTDB taxonomy): Bacteria > Bacteroidota > Bacteroidia > Bacteroidales > Muribaculaceae > Duncaniella. The sequence goes on along the minus strand of JAAVCK010000021.1, from coordinate 57,337 downwards.
GGGAGCGTTGACGTAGGCATTTTCGAGGAAGATGACATACTGGTCGGGAGTGAGCACGCTCTTTACGCTATTGAGATAGTCCTTGCGGTCGGCCTTCTTGGCTTCGGCTTTAGCCTTGCGGTCGGCTTTGGCAGCTTCCTTTTTCTGCTTTGCAGCTTCTTTCTTTACCTTAGCAGCCTGAGCACGCGAAGCGTTGAGCTCCTGAATCTTGGTCTGCTGGTCGGGGGTGAGGGTAATACCCTCGAAGAGAACGGTCTCGCAGCATTCGGTCTTGTCGCCGGAGCAGGAAGCACCTTCGGCGGTAGCCTGAGCTAAGGCTGAGAACGAGAATGAGGTTGCAAATAATACAGCGAGGCTTAAAATAGTCTTTTTCATAATTCTTTCAGTTTTTAGAAGTTTATATTTTCAGTTTTTATTTTTTATCGTTTTCGGTTTCGCAGGCCTCCTTTCGGGCGGCTTACGTAGATATGACCCGCCCCGCGACTTAAAGTTTAATCGCGGGGCGGGTATTTAACGTTATTTGTAAGAATGATATGTGCAGACTTACAATATGTTAATCGCGGCGGTGGATGCAGGCACCTATCGAGTTAAGTCGGGTATCTATCGATTGATATCCGCGATCTATCTGGTCAATGTTGTCGATCTGGCTTACGCCGTTGGCCGACATGGCGGCTATGAGCATGGCTATACCGGCACGTATGTCGGGCGACAGCATTCGGTTGGCTCTCAGGGGAAAACGGTGGTCGAGACCTATCACAACGGCGCGGTGAGGGTCGCAGAGCATGATCTGCGCGCCCATGTCGATAAGCCGGTCTACAAAAAACAGACGTGACTCAAACATTTTCTGGTGTACGAGCACACTGCCCTTGCATTGCGTGGCTGTGACAAGGAGCACACTGAGCAGGTCGGGCGTCAGGCCGGGCCACGGGGCGTCGGCTATGGTGGGAATAGATCCGTCAAGATTGTTTTCGATTTCGTAGGTGTCCTGCGCGGGCACAATGATATCGCTGTCGGTCACTGTGAGGTTTATGCCCAGACGGCGGAATGCATCGGGAATTATACCGAGATTTTCGGGCGATACGTCGGTGATGGTAAGATCGCTACCCGTAAGCGCGGCCATGCCTATAAACGAACCTACCTCTATCATGTCGGGGAGCACGGTGTGCTCGGTGCCGTGCAGGCGGTCAGTGCCGTGGATGCGGAGCAGATTGCTGCCGATGCCCTCGATCTTCACACCCATACGGCCCAGCATGCGGCAGAGCTGCTGAATATACGGCTCGCAAGCAGCATTGTAGATAGTAGTGACGCCTTCGGCTGTGGCGGCAGCCATGATGATGTTGGCCGTACCGGTCACCGAGGCCTCGTCGAGAAGCATATAGCATCCTTTAAGATGATTGACGGCCACAAGATAGTAGGCCTGACGCTCCTCGTTGTAGCATATCATAGCTCCGAGTTTTATGAATCCGGCTATGTGGGTGTCCACTCGGCGGCGTCCGATCTTGTCGCCGCCCGGTTTGGCAAAATAAGCCTGACCGGTGCGGGCCAGCAGCGGACCCACCACCAGCACCGAGCCGCGAAGCGATGCGCAGCGGGCCACGAAGTCAGTGCTCGATATATATTCTTCGTTAAGATCGTCGGCCTGAAAGCGGTAACTGCCCGGAGCCAATTTCTCCACTTTCACACCCATCGCCACGAGCAGGCCTATGAGGTTGGTGACATCAAGAATGTCGGGGACGTTATGGATGATTACGGGCTCGGGGGTGAGGAGCGTTGCGCTTATCACCTGAAGAGCTTCGTTTTTTGCGCCCTGAGGCTGGATGGAACCGTGGAGGCGATGACCGCCTTCAATTATGTAGGTGCTCAATTTCTGTGATTATATATTAGATGTGTTGAACTTCGGGAATAAGGGTGATACCGCTGAATTCTTCCACGGCTTTCACCACGGCTTTTTCGAGGTCGAGAATATCGGAGGGTGTCGCGTTGCCATCGGCATTGACTATCACGAGCGGCTGACTCTGCCATACGGAGGCACCGCCTGAGGTCATGCCCTTGCAGCCGGCCTTATCTATGAGCCACGCTGCGGGAATCTTTATGCCGTCGGGTTGGTCGAAATGCGGTATCGTGTCATTACCCAAGCGGGTTTTCAGCGCCTCGAAATCTTCGCGGGATATGACCGGATTCTTGAAAAAACTTCCGGCGCTGCCTGTGATCTCGGGTCGCGGTAGCTTGGAGTCGCGCACTTCCATTACGGTGCGCCTCACGTCTATGGGGCGAAGCATGGGTATATCGCTCACCATTTGGCGCAGATTTCCGTAGTCGAGACGGGGGTTGGCGTAGGGCGACAGGCGATAGGTGACACCGAGTATCACCTTGCCCGTGAGGTGCTTGAATACCGAGTCGCGGTAGCCAAACTTGCAGTCGTCCGCCTCCATGCGCTCATGAAATCCTGTTGCGAGATCGTAGAGATACACCGTCTTGACAAGGTCGCCGGCCTCTACTCCGTAGGCCCCCACATTCTGCACTACCGATGCTCCCACCGTGCCGGGAATTCCCGACAGGTTTTCCATACCCCATAGTCCGCGATGGCAGGCCTCCTTAATAAGGTGGTCCATCGTTACGCCTGCACCGGCTGTGACGTCGCATCCTGAGAATTTTATATATCTGATGTCGGGGTACAGAATCGTGCCGTCGAAATCCTTGGTGAAAAGAAGGTTGCTGCCGGCACCCATTATGAGCAGAGGCTCGTCGGGCGACAGCATTGTGCGCACACGGCTGAGGTCGGCGGCATTATTGAATTTAATATACCGTCGGCATCTCACGTCAAGCCCCATGGTGTGGAGCGGGGCGAGCGATAAGTTTTCCTGAATAGTGATCATCGGGTTGTATATCGGTTACGACTACAAATATAAGCAATAATTTCGACACCCGGCGTGATTGGAGTAAAATCAGTTCAATATGTTGACTTTTCGCCAGATTAGATTCACACTATTCGTTATTACAATAATATTTTTTGACGTAATTAGATAATGCGTTAAACATAAATGCATTACTCCATCTCATATATGAGATTTTACTACTTATAAGCGGTTTTATCTGGTAGTAAAAATATCCTTTCTTATCCTGCATGTTCCTGATAGTCCAGTCCACTATCTTGTCCGCCAGGCAGCAGTAACGAGACAGTTGATTCATATTGGAAAGTGTCACCAATAGTTGGGCGGGTGAGTGAATGTCTATCGGATAAGTCCTGTCATGATAATACTTTGGAGTTCCATCCTCCTTGAAGAAATTATTGATATAGAAATCCAATCCTCTCTCAATGTTGGAGTCAAACGTTCTGTCGCCCGTCAGAGTCCTGTAAGTATTCAAAGCGTCAAGGTTATAGCCTGTATGGAATGAATCGATCCAAGACTGCACGGGACGCAATCCATACACCCATCCTCCGTCAGGACGTTGACCATCACACGCGGCTTGCACTACCTGCGAGGCAATGTGGCGGTATTCGGGATTTCCGGTATATTTATAGCAGAGGCATAGAATCTTTACTCCGAGGAGGGAGGCATTGAATACCGTATCATTTCCGGGGAGCGGGGAGTAGGAGAACAGAAACCCGCGCCCGAAAGGAGTGCGGTGAAGGTCGTCGATTACAAATCGCGCTGACGACAAAGCCACATCGAGATATTCCTTCTCACCCGTTATTTCATAGGCATCGAAAAGGGCCGATGCGCTGAATGCCGTGACTACTACCACAGGAGTATGAGCCGGAAAAAGGAATGCCCTTCTTGACTGCCAGTCGAAGTTATAGCCCCAGCAGGCACCGTGATAGTCGCCTTTCGAACGTAGCGACAGCAATAGGCGCGCAAGTCTGTCAATCGTTAATCTCACTGTCTGTTTTTGCCCGAAAGCATTTTGCAGTTCCGGTGCCGATTCAATCGCATGATAAAGATTGCAATAGCCTGAAAGAAATAATGCGATAGCTTTGGGATTATACTGCTTGGGTACTGCAGCGATTCTCCTTAGATTAACGGGATTCCGCTTGAACAGCTGTATCATAATCAAGCGGCATAGCGCTGACCTTTTCAGCATAGGCAGGGCATTGAATATCCGCGAATTGAGTCCATCGAATGGATCCCAACCCTTGAAATCCTCCGCCTCGCAGTATTTTTGAAGTTTCGAAAGCGACACTACTGCTTGGTTCATAAGGTTTCAAATAATTTACGGTAAAAAGAAATCACCGAGGCTCGCGAATAGTTAGCCTCAACTATCTGTCTTGGGGTATAGGAATCTCTATTATTGACAACTTTCACCACCATGTCCAAAAACTCCCTGTTTTGCTCACTTTCAGAGTCTTTTAACTCTACGAGTTCACCTGATACTCCTGACTTTATATATTCGGGGAAAGCACAGATATTGTGAGCCACGACCGGCACTCCGCAACTCATAGCTTCGAGAGCCGTTAATCCGAGGCTGTCGCGGAGTGAAGGAAAAACAAGCAGATCGGTAGAATTCAGAAATGCCGGCACATCATCTTTCAGCATCTTGTCGAAGCCTTTCACTATATTTTTATCATACTGATCGAGCACGGGAAGATAGCCGGCGAGTTCGGAGCCATATTTGACGTAGTGAAATTCAATGGAGCGCCCTGTAAGCCGCTCGATCTCCTTCCTGTTGTTGATCAGATAGAGGAATATGCCGATGCCTTTCTCTCTTTTCAGTTCACTCGCATAACTGATCACAAACTTTTTCCGGATAGTCTTGGCGGGAGAAAAATTTGATATGTCTACTCCACCGCTCGGGCTCACCGAAACGCGCAGACCGTGATTACCGTAGCGAGCCGTCAGTTCTTGGCCGGAATAAAGTGACGGTACGATATTGTGAGCCTTGGAGACGAACCGGCCGAGAAACCGGGAGGCAAATTTTACGAACTTGTTGTAGCCTGCAAGGTCATTGCCATGCCAATGGACTATCAGCTTTTTACGAGCTAACGAGGGGTTAAGGATTATTGGCAATGCAAATGGCAGATGGTTGATGTAGATGGTGTCGCAGTCGGTACGGATTGTGAGGCACTTAATCCAGAATAGGAAATATTTGTAGAGTTTATACAGGGGCGTGATGTGACGGTCGTATCTGATTACCAGCTTTTCGACATTCAGGCCCGAAGCGATGAGGCAATCCTCAATGCTCCTGATGTAAGTAGTGTATTGGGGATGCCGCTCAGAAGGATAGCCGTTATTTATCAACAGGACGTTCTTTCCCATAATACAATTGAGATACGATGTAGGCGTAGATTGGTGCGACCATCGGGTTGCGGAGGCAGTGTCCTGCCGTGAAGGCCACGGCAAGAAAAGATCCGGTCACGAAAAGTATAGCGAAGAGTGTGAAATCGGGATGTGAAAAGTATCGTGTCAGAGCCTTAAACATGAAGTAGACAAACGGCGAGAGGATCAAGATAAATCCGATGATGCCGTAACCGCCAAGCAATTCGTGAAAATCAGCTTCCACCATGCGGTAGTCGGCCCGAAATCTGACTGAATGTGCAACGAAATAATAGAGGGCCGCCATGCCTTTGCCGAATACCGCTTCATACCATTCGAATTTGCTGATGTACACCTCCGCAGGATCAGTAAGAAGGCTGCGCGCGGTACGCAGGCCGACGCTTGTGTACTTGAACAGCATGTAGCTGTCGAAAACTGACAGCAGATAATAAATCACTCCGCTCACGCTGAGAATGTAGCATGTGAAGATTATCGGTCTATAATGACGGAATCGTCGGCGTATCCTGCGGTCAGCGGGTCGATAGATAAACACAATGTAACACACCAGTATGGTGAGCCAAAGTAAAATTCCTACAAGGCCTACACGGCTTCCGATCAAAATGACAGCTGATGAGATAATCAGTAGCTTGACCATGCGTTTCCAATCGAAACCCGAAATCATATATAGACTACTTACTACCGCAGAGTACAGGATTGTTAATCCAAGATCATTTCCCGCCTTGAAATAGCTCTTGGAGCCGAATCCATAGTCAGTCCCGTAGGTGCTGTTTCCGAATCCGGTCAGGAACGAAATAAGCACGGCCGAAGAAATTATCATTCCGTAATTTGAAATTATCTTCAGCGGATCAAGCAATCCGATTTCTTCACGATATAAAATAAAGAATGTGATAACGAGCATGAAATATAGGATCTTGCTGAAACTCTCGATCTCTATTGCAGGGCTGAAACCGTTGTCAGGTTCAAATCCGTGTATAATTATCCAGAAAGAAGATGCAAGTAAGAAGAACGAAATCGGGCACAGTATCATCCATGCGAGCAAGGGTCTTGCTCTTTTTAGCAGCATATATATTATAGCAGCCATTATGATGAACCTGTAAGCCTGACCTATGGGTATGTATGTGTGGAGCTGAACAGTGCAAAAGCCTGATATCAAATCAACGATTACGCTGACCGGGAAAATCAAGATCAGTAACCGCTTGATGCTCATTAAAGTCATGCTTACGATTGGGGTCATCTCATAGTGCGTTTCTTAGACCGAAGAAATGAAGATTGTTTTCTCGATCTGACATTCCGGTCACCGGTGAACAGGCATAAGTCAGGATAATGATGTCATATAGGGTTAGCGTAAGTCGCGACAATATCGATATATTGTCCGGAATTTAAAGAGTATGTATCTGATCACGTTAAAGGACCTCAGGTAGCCGTTGAATCCTAATCTTAGCGGAAATCGCCAATACCACGCCAGCTCCTGATAATATTTATCATACGTCAGTTGAGGATGATAGGAAAGAACCTGATGTTGAGTCCCGCGGGGTGAGTAGGTAAGAGCCAAGGCTTTGATCTGGAAGCGATGACGATTGATGGCTTCTGATATTTCACGCGACTGCCCGCCGAAAAAATCCGATAGAAAATCGCATACAATGAAGCGCTTCAATATTTCCTGATATCGGGGGGAGGAAGTGTAGGTGTCGAGATTGCTTTTGTTATAGTGGGCGAACGCCCTGTCAACCTTGCATATCGAAGCGGCATGAAATAAGAGCCGTGCAGTCACTATCATATCTTCTCCGATATTCAAGCCGGGCAAAGGTCTCACGGAATATTTCTCATATAAGTCGCGTTTTATCAATTTATTCCATACCATTCGCCCGCACCCTCCATTATCGCAAATGAGATTTCCGACAAGCCGGTCCTTATCACTGTCGATATGACAGAAAATATATATTTCCCGCCTTTTGTAGTACAAATAATAATCCGCGACGACGACATCAGCATTATTTCTCTTTGCGGCGTCATACATACATTCGAGCATATCATGTTCGAAGAAATCATCGCTGTCAAGATTTATCACATATTCTCCTCTGGCAAGATCGAGTGCAGTAATCCTTGCCGCGGCAAGTCCCAAATTCTCTCGGTGGTTTATCACCCTTACCTGTGACTGTCTGGAAGGGTATCGGGCCAGAAGCTCAAGGAGAATATCCATGCTCCGATCTTTGGTGGAGTCATTAACGAAAATATATTCCACTCCATCGGTCATCGTCTGTTCGAAAAGAGAGCGGACGCAACGGCCGATGTGGCGCTCAACCATGTAGACAGGTACAAGAACTGATATATTAGGTTCAGCGGTCATATATGAATCGATATATTCTTCGGATTGGTAATAGCAGATTGCGCAGGAAAACGAACATCGTCCTGTCGCCTTGCAGCGCGAATTTATAGGGAAGCCGCCAGTGTCGCGCTATAAGCTGCTTGTGTTTCTCATAATCGAGCCACGGATACATCGGGAGAAACTCCCCGAGATCGGCTGAATCGCAATTGGTTACGGCAATCATTTTTTCACAGAATCTCCGTTCGTCAAACTCCTCGTCAAATACACATCCTTTCCGGGCAAGGAAGCCGGCCACGGTTTCTGTTGCTTTCAATCTCTGGCGGCAATTCGAGGCCGACTTATCTTGAGTATATGAGTCGGAATTCAGCTTATTGTAATGCACGAATGCACGGTCAACTTTTGTGATTACGTCCGCATAATACAAAATCTGCATGGATATGATGAAATCCTCACCATAGTTTATTCCCTCGATTGGGATTATGCTGTGGTCAGTGTAGAGATTTCTCCTGATGAGTTTGTTCCATACGCTTGGCCCTATTGTTTTGTTACCATATCGCCAAGGAGTTATGATACTCCTTAAGATAGCTTCCCTGGTGTCGTAGAGGGGGCATTCCTGATATCGATCCCCTTTTTTGGTTGTCATAAAATAGTCTGACACAACAACGTCGGCATTCGTATCCTTGGCTGCCTTATACATCACCTCAAGCATATCACGCTCAAAATAGTCATCGCTGTCCAGATTGAGAATATATTCACCCCGGGCAGCTTCGAGACCCGTCTTGCGGGCAGCTGCAAGACCTCGGTTGCAGAGATGATTTATTATTTTTATTTGCGAACTGAGAGGCGGATATTCATCAATAATGGCTGTCAGCACTTCGAGGCTGCGGTCTGTCGCGCAGTCATTCACAAAGATAAATTCCACCCCGTCGGTCATGGTCTGCCCGAAAATTGAGCGCGCACACCTTTCGATGAATTTTTCAACGCCATACACCGGGACAATCACTGATATAGCAATATTTTCCATTCTAAAACTGATTTATGCCGGAGGCATTGTCTTTAAGCAATAACCTCAATATAAAATCCATTCTCAATCGCGCCATTGCCACCAATACCTTTGACCGAAAGTTTCTGCAATCCTCAAGTTTCAGTTCAGGCCATAAGGTTCGCCACCGTGTCATGTCATAAATCTCCTTGTACCTCAGCATTTTGTTCCTGACTCTGGAAAGCTGACGGTTTAGGGCGGACCTCACCTCTTTATCCTCGGGCAAAGAGGTGATAAAGTCTCTGATATAGCTCCACGACTCCACGGCATCGTCATAATCCTTCCGGGTGTGACGCTGAGTCATTGATTCTTGATTTGTACGGTTATAGTGATATAGCGGCGCCCTTAAATAGCTCACGCGCGAGCTCAGCACGTGCGCAAGTAACGAAACCGGGAAATCTTCGCCACGGTTGATATTCGGGGTGTCCATTGCGAATGTAACATAAAATGAGCGGCGGAATATCCTCAGCCATACCATGCAATGCATTCGCCAATTCAGCAAATCAATAATCTGATTACGCTTGGAAGGGTTAAAATCCTGAATCACAGTCTCGGAAGAGCCTTCGTATTCATTTATATAGTTGCAGACCACAATGTCGGAGTCGGTGAGTTTCGCCTCTTGATACATAAGCCAGCACATATCCGGCTCCACCCAGTCATCGCTGTCGCAATGAATGATGTATTCTCCCCTTGCGGCGCTAACTCCGGTTTTGCGTGCAGCGGCCAATCCTTTATTGGCGGAATGAGTCAGTATCGTTACCTGAGCATATCGTTCGGGATATTCTTTAAGAGTTTTACGCAGGATCTCAATACTCCTGTCGGGGGTACAGTCATCGACGAATATAAATTCGATGCCGCTACGCATAGTCTGTCCCAGCAGAGAGCGTGCGCATCTCTCAATATACGGCTCCACGCCGAAAATTGGAATGATTACGGATACTTTAATCTCTTCCATAGGCTTTTACCTCAGGTAGATCGTGAAGCCAAGTCGCGGCAAAGGCTGATAATTTGCCATAGGTATTGTCAATATATTCCACTGGCTTGTGGAGAAGTACTGACAGAATCATAGTGTGAAGACGTGTGGTGACAATGCGCGAGAATGGTCGCAGGAACTCACACCCCCGTCCGGTCAAAGAATCGCGGATGAATCTGTTGCCAAAAAATCCGATTACACTGTCAAGAGGTCTCAGGCGAATGCCGCGGCGTCGCAGCTCTCTTGAGATTCTCCGCCCTCTCTTGAGATTTCGTATTAATAAATCAAGATTCGCAGGCTTAGGCCAATCAGATGTCACATCGGCCTCTTGCAAAGCCCGCGGCGTGCCCTCGGGAAGTTCTTTATCGGATCGAAGTAGAAAAAGAGTCTTCTCCTCCTCATGATTCCGATGCTGCTCCAAAAGCAGGGAGTCGATGCAGAATGCCATATCAGGTGCAAGATAGATATGATTTCGGCTGAAGTGTCTTGACAGAATGTCGTAGCTTGCCTGATCACGGGCAAAGAGATGCAGGTCGGGATGCCGGGCCATCAGGTCAGCGTCTTTTTCGATCAAGCCCTTATCCTGAAAGCATACTGATTGCGGAAGCATGACAATCCTATTCCCGGAATATCGGGCAATGATTTCAAGTCGATATTCCTGAAAATCACGCCATAGGTCTCCGAAGTTGCCTCCCCCCGTCAGTAAGATTGTGACGTCTTTATCAAGAGTAGGGAAGGGGAAGAACCCCGCTCCGTAGGTATTCAGGAGTTTTATATCATTTTCTTGAAGGAAATCCGTTGCGCCTCGCCATATAAGCACGTCTCCAATATTTTCGTAATATGGAGCATCGGCAATAATGACCCTTTCACTTAACAGAGGCTTTATGGAATCGGTGACCGATCGCCTGAGCTGCTTTATTTTTTCATCAAAAGTTGTCGCCATCTGTGGATGATTCCGGAAATGCGTCTTCTCAGCGAAAAGAGCACATTATCGAAGCTATTTCTGAGTATTAACTGCTGTCGGGAGCGAGCTGAAAGCTGCTCGTTATTATCCGCTAACTTCTGGCTGAGAAACAGGCGCATCTCCTGTCCTACCCAGTGTCTTCCATCAGCTGTGACACGGTCGCGCAACTCCGTATATACGGGAGTGTCGAGTTCGGGAATCATCCCGAGCGAAAGCCATACATGGCCGTTGTAGCAGTGAGCCTTTTCACATTTCCCCACCGGGCAGAAATCAATGGGAGCCGAAGTATTGTCAAAAATTCCCGTCGGTCTCAAACGGTAACATTTCGAAATAGATCCGGTCTCAAGATTTATGCATCCTCCCCAAAGACCATTATAGCAGAATTCCTTACGCGATTGTCCGAATATCTTCATCTTGAAATCGAACAGCGGGGAGTCAAACTGCCCCCACACCTTGATATAATCCTCGCGAGAGAGCGCAGTTAGTATAGGAATCCCGGGCTTGCTTTCCTCCCGCGCTACCGTGACATGGCATAGCGCACCTAAGTTTTTAAGGCACACGTCTTTAATTTCATCGATATATGGGATTGCGTCGTCGGAGGGTGTGAGCTCGACTGTAAACGAAATGCCGCTGCGCTCGATCATACGGATGTTGGCAAAATATTTGTCAATCAGACCTCTTGATTTCAGTTCCATAAAGTGAAAGGAAATCTTAAGTATCAGATGCTTTTGCAACTCAGGCGGTATATTTTCTGTCAATTCCTTGATACACGCGGTCGGCAGCCCGTTAGTGACAAGCATGACATAATGACCCTCATCAAGCAGTTCACGCGTCAGTTCCACTATATATGGAGCCAATAGAGTTTCACCTCCGGCGCATAGGCTCAGCAAGCACTTTCCTCCCATACGGTCAAGTGAAAGCGCCTTGCGGATGTGAGAAATGCTGTATTTGAGAGGCTTCACCTCTTTGGCCGCGACATGAAGCTGAGTGATGTAGCAATAACTGCACCGGAGATTACATGCGGTCACCGGCACGTAAACATCGAAATATCTTTTCAGCCTGTCTCTATTCGAGGAAGGAGAAGTCATATCCGTATTCATAGAGACGTTTGACGGTTTCTTTAAATAACACTTTATTTACGCACTCTGAAGTAAGGATTTTGATTTTTCCGGCTATGCCCCGGGTGCTGTCGGTTTCGGGATTATGCCATAGTTCCCACTCGTGGGTGAACACCACGAGCGTGTCACCAGTCCCGGGATGTCTCAAGTCATCGAGTACTCCGGGATTGCCGTCAATCCTTAAATCGGTCCTTATGTACGAAATATCGTTCTTTGTGATTCTCACTCGATTCCACACGGTCTTGGCTTCAGAAGTCGTGAGATTATATGATAAGCGGTCTTTATCGTCGGCACAGAGGAGAGTCCTGACACCTGTCAACACTTTCAATAGCGAATCAGGCGCAAAGAAATAGTGGAGCCTAAGTGTAGAGGCAATCATTGAGGAGTCGGCAAATCGAGCGATCGCCGAGTTTACATTATTATATGAATCCCTGAATTCCGTTACCGTGACAATGGAGTCGAATTTGGCTCGTGGACTGTGAAAACCTATTCTCAGCCAATCAGATGCCCTCCGGAAATCACTCTTGTATTTCTGCGGCATATCCTCAATGCGGGTAGAGTCGTCACGGTATATGTCGCCGAAAGATTCGTATGTGTAGAGTGTGACACGCATACCATATCCGCTGTGCAATTCCTGCAGAAAAGCCATGAAAGGATGTTGGAACAGAGAGTCGTAATCCTGCTGATGCCTGATCAGGTCGCCAAACACCTCGACATCGTCGATACTGAGGTGTACCACTTTGTTGCCACCTGTGACTTCGCCTCGGCGGTCTCTGCCGCATGAGCACATGAGGGATGTAATCAACACCGCCGCAAGGATTATTAAATCTCGACGCATCTCATGCAATCCTTTTGACCACAGTCTGAAAGATGCTCTTACGTTCTTTTCCGTTCAGCCCGATACCGATCTCAAGAATGATCACTGTCGCCATACTTCCCGCTATGGTGATTATCGGATTGAAAGTTGTGATCAATTCCAGATGACGGTAGCCGGCGTAAAGCAGAGCGCATACTGCTGAAATCAGTCCCGATGGTAAAAATACCGAGTGTAAAATTCCGGAAATTGAAATTTCGGGAATATACATCTTAAGCAGCCTCAGCCTGACTGCCAGCGCGATGCATGAAAGTAGCGCGATAACGACAAAGACCGATTGCGGCGGCATCGCGTGGCGCAATAGTATATAGGCCACGGGGAGACTGAGCAGCTGGATGCCGCCAATAGCGATTTCATAAACCTTCACCCGGCCTGTAGCTCTTATCGCTGCGCCTATGCAATAGTTGAAACTTTCAATCTGAGAGATGATCAATACTAATTTGATGAACACGGGTGTATAGGCGGGATAGTCTCCGAGCCAGAAAGTGAGAATAGGTTCGGTGGCCATCAGAATAGGGAACGATACTATCAGCAGCAGGTAAAAGGAAAATTTACATCCGTATATGATGAGGCTTTCGGTATGTCTGATATCGTTGGCTGAAAATGTCTTGGTGATCCGAGGGTTGATAGCCGTAGTGAAATTTTGTACAAAACCGTTGATGGCGGTGTTTACCTGAGATGAGAGACCGTAGGCGGCGTTTACCGTCGGCCCGAAGAATAGATTCAGCAAAATGTTGCAGCCCTGACTTTTCCCCACCCACGAGAGCATACCGATCGTGCTCCATGACATGAATCCGGTCATGGGTCGGAACAGCTCTTTATCATATACGGCGCGGATTGACCGGCATTCGGGGAAGTGTCGCCTGCAATATATGAGATGTGCCACAGTCAGAATGGCTGCGGTAGCCAGATTGAGAAGTGCGTACGCCTCAAGTTTATCAGCCGTCAGTAAAGTGAGCGACAGTGCGACTATCAGCTTCAACACTACCTCCAGAACGCCCATGACAGCAAATACTTCCATCCGTTCGCGGGCCACGATCACGGCGCTGAGCGGAGTGCGGAGGATGGCAAATACAAAAGAAACCACCGTACATTGAAACACCATGTTGGCGGCCGAAAGCTGATCGTGGGGAATCCTCATATAATGATTCAGAAACCACAATCCGAGCGTTTCAGCCGACAGCACGATTATCAGCGACAGGATGACGTGGATGGCTATCGCCGTACGGAATATCCGTCCCGCCCGCTCCGTATCATCCTTCCCGAGGGCGAATGACAGGAAGCGGACTGTGGACATCGACATCGCTCCGTTAAGAAACGACAGCATCACGATTATGCCTCCCACCACACCGTATATACCGTAGTCCACCGCGCCCAGTTGGCTGAGGACTATGCGCGATGTATATAGCGAAACGCCCATTACCAGAAACATCCTGATGTAAAGCATCAGGGTATTTCTGGCGATGAGTGAAGTTGACGTCGACCGGTTGAAGATACTCAAATCGTGGCTGATCAGAATATAACGCCAGCCTTCAGACCTATGAAGTTGAGACCTCCCACGTGGCGGTATACGTTATATCCGTCGGGAGTGCAGTTAATTTTGGATTTGTAAAATACACCGATGCGGATGAGGGTGTTCTGCAACGGAATATTGCCGCCGGCCTCTATAGTGGGAGCGATGACACAGCCTGATTTTTTAGCATCCTTTATCATGGCGTTGCTTGAAGCGCTCCAGGCCCTGGCGCTCAGGGTCGAATAAAATACCGGTGAAAAACCTACAAGGCCATAGAATGAACTCTTGCCAAATGAAAGTTTGCTCCATTCGAGCTGAACCGGAACGCCTACCTCAAGCATATTGCGCTTGTTGCTATACTTATTGACTGTGTTGGTATAGTCCATACCCAATGACAGACCGCAGTTGATGAAGAGATTGGTATGGATATTCTTTTTCCATACACCCTCTACTCCAAAATCTTTGGAAGTCTGACTGTTGGCTCCGGCAAAAGCTGAAACTTGGAATGCATGCCCGGGATTCACTGTTTCCGAGGTCTGCGCGTGTACCTTTCCACCTGACAGGCAGATGGCTGCAATTAGCATTAAAAACTGATGTTTCATTGTATTGATATTCTGTTAGTTGGCAAAATCAAAGCACTTCTACATTAATTTTTTCTATACTGAGTCTGGCGGCCCCTCTGATTCCAATCGGGACTGCAAGCTCTAAATATCTGTCATCATAGTTTACGATCTCTCCTGTCAATCCCATCAACGGGCCTCTCACCACCCTGACTTTGTCATTGACCTTGAAAATGTCGGGATCGAAAGTCACCGGATAGTCCTGCTGTCCCAGGATAAACTTGAGCTGCTCGATCTGACTGTCGGGTATCACTGCAAGTTTCTTACCATCTCCTATTTGATATAATGGCTTTATGATCAGCGGATTGGCCGGTTGTCTAAAACTATCGGGTCTATCTACCGATACGAATATTATCATAGGGATTACCACTACCTCGACCAGCTTCTTCCTGTCCGACCACTGTCTTAACTGATATTGAACCGGAAGGTAATTTTCCATACCTATGCTGTCAAGGTAAGCCCTGACTTTCTTCTCGCTTCTGGGCCGCGTGTAGAGGGCTATCCAGGATTTCGGGCATGCTTCGCTATCGTCAGTCACATTGACCGACGAACCAAATCGAGGCTCAATTGTCTTCAGCATACCTTACTATGAAACCCATCTTCGAAATCAAAGAGGGCATTCAAGTGCAAATATAGCAAAAATATCGTTTAACTGATTTAAATTCATTACAAATTAACATTTAAGAATTATCATAGCGGGGCGGCAAAGTGATCCGGTATTCCTCGCCGGGTGCTCCTATGAAGCGCTCCTACGGGTTTATTATAATGATGAATGTTGTTGGGTGTTGGTTGTAGGGGCGCTCCACCGGAGCGCCCGGCGGGGAATGGTGAGCGGCAACGGCAGCCTGTGTGTGCGGGGGTATTAAATTACCATTTTGCGCGGCCGGGCGCTCCTATGAAGCGCCCCTACAGGAGTGTCGTATATACACTAAAATAACGGGGCGCCCCGAGGGGTGTGTCTCGCTTGATATTGATGGGTGAGACAGACGGAGTTACCTCAGTCTTCATTGATCAAAGCAAGGCATCGCGCCGCGCGCGGGTGGGAAAATTTTCCGGGGGATTTTGTGAAATAATTTTTTTTGATTACATTTGCGGTGCAGACCGCACTGCGGACCACGCCAGTAGGGTAAGGCTCCTTATCGGAACCAACCTCCGGGAAGGGGTTTCGTAGGGTGGGATGTATTTAAATACATAAAAAAGCGTTTATCCGCGCTGATTCTTGACACTCTGAAATGTCTCGCAAACTTTTCATATTCTTGTCAAGGAGGAGCAACGGTAGATGCCCGTGGTAATGTAATACCTTGTCTTCGGCATAGGAGCTCGTGAGAGATCTTGCCGGAGCATAGATTGCATATACTGGCGTGGGCTTCTGCGTTGCCGTCCGACAAGAATAGGGCAATGCGAGAAGCCTCAGAGTGTAGGACGGCAACAGATACAGATTCCTACGCTTTTCTTTTTTTATTAACCTATCTGTAACTTGCTGAGGAGGGGAATCTTAAGGCATACTAATACCTTTTGCAGCGATGAAAAAACTATTACTCGCACTTTTGGGCCTGCTCATTGCCCTTCCGGGTATGGCCTTTACCTTCGAACATGAAGGTAACACTCTTGAATACACTCCAAATTCCGACGGCACTACCTGCGCCCTTACAGGTGGCGGCGCTTCGGCTACAGGCGCAGTCGTTATTCCAGAAACTGTCACCGATCCCGACTCCGGCACCACCTACACCGTCACCTCCATCGCAGACAAGGTTTTCCAAAATAACACGGTGATAGAATCGGTGGTCATGCCCAATACTATCACCTCGGTAGGTAATTCTTGTTTTTCGTCCTGCTCGGCCTTGGCTTCCTGTCAGTTAAGCACGTCGTTAACAGAGATTGCGGACTATACATTCCAATCCTGTACTAATTTAACTTACATCCGGATTCCGGAGGGTGTGACAACTATTGGTGTTAACGCTTTTAATAGTTGTAAGTTAAGTAGTCTAACCATTCCTGCTTCTGTTAAAACAATTAAAAACTATGCCTTTACAAGTATGAATGTAGACAAACTTCTCATTCTATCGGGTGATGTTTCAATAAGTTCAAACGCCTTTGATACGTCTGCACCTAATTATCCCCCAACATTTGTATTCTATCCATCAACAGTAACTTGGCCATTTAATAAGAATTTTTCTCCTTCATATTTCTTTCAATATAACGCCGATGAAGTAGTATATGAGGATGGAATATTATACAATTCCGATAAAACTACTGTGTATTGTATCTCTGATTTAGTTCAAAAAGTCAAGTTCCCTGATACCGTCACAAAAATTGATCAATATGCAGCAAGGAGTAATGGCAGACTTGAGCAAATTGTAATACCCGAATCAGTAGTTGAAATTGGTGAATATGCTTTTAATTACGCCTCCAATCTTACTTCGGTAGAATTGCCTGCTGGATTAGAGATAATCGGCCGTGCAGCTTTTCAGAATACAAATATTCAAAACTTAACCTCTCTCGTTTTGCCTAAAATTAAAAACATTGAATATTATGCTTTTTCCGGAGTTAAAAGCTTACAATTTGTAATGGTTGGATCAAATATTAGGTATGGGACGTATGGTGTGCCATCTTACTCATTCGAGGAATGTACCAACATAAAGAAGTATATGTATCCGGCCACAACGTCGAAGCCGAGTTTTTCGAATGTGCCCACCACTGCTTATGTACCTTATACGCCCGATAAGAATCTTATGAGTGTGAAGATAGAGGGCGATTTGGTGTACAGCACCGATGGCAACATTCTGGTGGCTTTGATGCCCGACTATAGCGAAGCGGAATTTGAAGTGCCTAATACTGTCACCACGATCGGAAGCGGTGCTTTTGGCGGCTGCACCGGCCTTGAATCGGTGACAATCCCCGTCTCCGTGACTTCAATCGGTGATTATGCTTTTTATAATGCCACCAATCTTACTTCGATAGACTTGCCTCAATTGGAGATAATTGGGAAGGGAATTTTTCAACAATGTACCGGCCTTGAATCGGTGACAATCCCTTCTTCCGTGACTTCGATCGGTGATTATGCTTTTTATAATGCCAGCAATCTTACTTCGGTAAACTTGCCTACTCAATTAGAGAATATCGGTAATTATGCTTTTAATAATACAAATATTCAAGAATTAACCTGTCTCTTTTTACCTGATATCAAAACTATTGGAAGTTATGCTTTTGCCGGAGTTAAGAGCTTGCAATTTGTAATGGTTGGACGGAATGTTACGTATGGTTCGACATCTAACTCATTCCAGGATTGTACCAACATAAAGAAATTTATGTATCCGTCTACGAAGTCAAAGCCGAGTTTCACGAATGTACCCACCACTGCTTATGTCGCTTATACGCCCTATGAGAATCTTACGGGCGTGCATATTGAGGGGGATTTAGTGTATAACGGCGATAACAGCATTCTGGTGGCCATGATGCCCGACTATAGCGAAACTGAATTTGAAGTGCCTAATACCGTCACCACGATCGGATGCAGTGCTTTTGTCGGCTGCACAGGCCTTGAAACGGTGACTATCCCATCCACGGTGACTTCGATCGGTGACTATGCTTTCCAGAAGCTCACCAAGCTCGCATCGCTGTCATTGCCGGCTTCAGTAGAAACTATCGGTAACTATGCTTTCGACGGCTGCACGGGGATCGTTTCCGATTTGGTCATCCCCGAAAAGGTGACTTCGATCGGCAATTATGCATTTCAGAATTGCAACAATATCCCAAGCTTGTCATTACCTTCATCACTCGAAAATATCGGAAATTATGCATTCTACAACTGTAGAGGAATCGCGTCGGAATTAACAATCCCTGCATCAGTCACTTCGCTGGGAACCTATGCCTTCTCCGGCTGCTCGAAAATTCCTTCGTTGAAGATCGTCGCGAATATTACCGAGCTTCCGGGCGCGCTGTTCTATAACTGCAGCTGCCTGACTTCAGCGAAGTTGCCCGGCGGCATCACGAGCATAGGGTCAAGTGCATTCTACGGTTGCAGTGCGTTGTCAGAGGTGACCCTTCCCGAGACTCTTACCGCCATCAACGGCTCGGCGTTCTATAATTGCAAGAAACTCAACAATATCACGCTCCCTGATAATCTCGCCACTCTCGGCACGAATGCCTTCTATGGCTGCGCGGCGTTGGAGGCTATAAATATTCCTGAAAAAATCACTACTATTCCGAATTACGCGTTCCAGAACTGCACGGCGCTTTCTTCGGTGAGTCTTTCCGAGGGACTGGTTACCGTAGGACAGAGCGCATTCAACGGCTGTACGGCGCTGAAATCCATTGATTTCCCCACATCCGTCACTACCATCCAGGCCAATGCCTTCACAGGCGCGGGACTGGAAGCACTCTTCCTCGCGGAAAATATCAAGACTGTGGGCAATAAGGCATTCAGCAGCTGCCTTGGTCTGAAATCAGTGTTCGTGGGATGTTCGGCCATCTTGCCCACGGGCACGAATAATCCGTTTGACGGCTGCACCAACATCATCAAGGCCGCATATCCGTCGACCATGACCAATCCCTTCACGACAGCCCTTGCGGTGGCGTTCAATCCCGAGAGCGCCAACTATAAAGATGGCGTGGTATATGGCGAGGGGCTTGAAACTATCCTCTTCGTCCGCACCGACCTGGAGGGCGACTATCATGCACCGGCTTCCGTGAACGAGATCGGAGCTTACGCCTTCTATGGCTGCGACCGCCTGACCGACGTAGTGCTCGCGCCTACGGTTTCGTATATCGGCACGAATGCGTTCCAGAACAGCTCGCTCTCCACCTTAGCTATAGGCGAGGACTGTACCTATATCGGAGCGAATGCCTTTGACGGAACCGAGCTTACCGATATTTACATTACGGCTCAGACTCCCCCTGCTATCAAGAGCAACTCCTTCGCCAACTATAACGCAACTGTACACGTGCAGGGCAAGGAGGCCTCAAGGCTCTACAAGAAGTCAAAAGTAGGATGGGCTAACTTCAAAAACTATGTACTGATGGATGCGCCTACGGGCATGACCCACAGCGAGGAGCGTTACGTCATAGGCGAGCCGGGCGAAACATTCCAGCTCTCGGCTCAGCTTGAGGGTGACGACCTTGATTTCCCGACTATTTACTGGTACTCGACCGACCCTGAAGTGGCCACCGTGGATCAGAACGGCCTCGTAACCATCATGGGCGAGGTGGAGCAGCCCGAAGAGGGTGAAGAGGTCAATCCGGCATTACTTGCCTCAGATGTAGATTCCACCGGTGAAGGCGGCGAAACCGGAGGTGGCGAAGAAGGAGTCGAAGAAGGCGGCGAACCCGAGCCCGACCCCGTTCCAGCAAAGCCTACCTGCAATATCGTGGCACGAAGCCTCTATTCAGGCTTTTCATATACGGTGCAGGTGAATGATTCTGAATTCGAAGTCGAAACAATCACGCTGAATTACCACGAAATGACCATCGAAGCCGGTGGCACGCTGCAACTCGAAGTCACTTTCGAGCCGACCGACGCTACCGACAAGACTATCACCTGGACTACAAGCGACGAATCCGTAGCGACTGTAGGTGCCGACGGCCTTGTCACCACACTCAAGCCGGGCAATGCAATCATCACCGCAACTGCCGGAAATGGAGAGGAAGATGAGTGCGAGATCACCGTGGTGCCTGTACCTACGGTAGAAATCACCGCGATCAGTCTCAACCACACCGAAGCAACTCTCTATCCTGAGGATACTCTGCAGCTTGTAGTGTCGTATGATCCTGAAAATGCGACAGACAAGACTATTACATGGTCTTCAAGCAACACCGAGGTCGCTACTGTCGACGAGAATGGCCTTGTGACAGCTCATACTGATGGCTCAACGGTGATCATGGCAATCACTGTCAACGGCATCAATGCCGAGTGCGCGGTGACTGTAAGCAAGAAAGCAATCCCGGCCGAGGGTATCATTCTTAGCTCTGAAGTGGAAGAACTTACCGTGGGCGACACTGTGGAACTCACCGCTACCGTAACTCCCGTCGATACCACTGACCCCACCATCACCTGGACTTCAAGCGATGAAGCCGTAGCCACTGTCGGAGAGGATGGTGTGGTGACCGCTGTAGGTGAGGGCGAGGCCACTATCACCGCCACTTGCGGCAATGTCAAGGCCGAATGTACTGTGATTGTATCGTCGACCACTACCGGAATTGCCTCCGTGAATGGCGAAGATAATGCCGTCAAGGTCATCAACGGTGAGATCGTGACCGCCGGTGCAGCAGATGTATACACCATCGACGGCCGCCTCGCGGCCCGAAGCGAAGACGGCCGCATCAAAGGCCTCGCCCGCGGTGTCTATATCGTAGTCACCAACGGCATGAGTGTTAAGATTTTGCTGTAGATCATGACTTAACTATCCCTAT
Organism: Bacteroides sp.; assembly: GCA_014802325.1. GTDB lineage: Bacteria > Bacteroidota > Bacteroidia > Bacteroidales > Muribaculaceae > Duncaniella. Next base: position 36,226 of record JAAVCK010000021.1, on the reverse strand, counting down.
ATAACAAGCATACCTTAGTCGGCCACCCGGAGTGATTCCGCGTGGCCGACGCTTTTTTCGGGCTGTTGCTATAAGTGCGCCACGGCGGTACGCATGCTAACCTTTACCCACAGAAGTATAGCTCACCGGCGAGCCTCCGGCGGAGCAAAAACCGAGCGCCCACGGGTGCGAGTCAAAAAAAGCCACTACGTGGCTTTTGTGTTGCGGAGTTAATGAAAATCAGGGCTGGAAGCCCGATGTTGTAAGTAACCGCGGGTGAAGCCCGCGGACAGGTGAGATGCCCCATAGAGAGCTGCGGAGCTGCGACGTCGTGCGAGCATGTCCTACAACATCGCAGCTCCGCAGCTCACGTGATCAGAGGTGCGCATAACCGCGGGCTTGCACCCGCGGTATAAAAACCAATGCCAAATCAACCACGGAGTGGTTGTACAATCGAGACACTATTGTACAACCGCCCCGCGGTTGTACCGCGACGAGTTCAAGTACGGGGATGTATAAAAATAAAAAAAGAATGCCCGCAGGGCATTGAGTTATTCGTAACCGGCGCCGCCGTAGCTATGCGGAGGCGTCGCCGGCCATTGACCTGTAAACTTTGGCGTCCGTCAGGCCGCCGATTATATAGCTTATTGAGTTTTATTCGGCGGCCTATCGGACGCCTTTTTTTATTTCTACATTTAACCCCGGGGCGCCTACACAGAGCTTCGGCGACCCGGGCTACTATTAATTCAGCGTCCGCCGGACGCTTATAGCTGCTTTGAAAAAGTCTATTTCGACACAGCCTCACGCTTTTAATAGAATCGGCTCCGAGCGAAAAGTTCAATGAGTTTATATCAGTTCAATGTTATGATGAAAAACTTTTACCGTATGTGGGGAGTTATAACAATATACATTAATTTTGGAAAAAATTTTACGATATATGAAGACTTTTGAAGAATTAGGTGTGGCCGAGCCATTGCGTCGGGCCATCGAAGACCTTGGATTTGTACAACCAATGCCCGTGCAGGAGCGCGTGATTCCCCGTCTGCTCGGTGATGCAAAAGATATAGTGGCTCTGGCTCAGACCGGTACTGGTAAGACCGCTGCGTTCGGACTGCCGGTGCTCCAGCGCATCAATCCCGACGAGCGACGTCCTCAGGCGCTGATATTGTCGCCTACGCGCGAGCTGTGTCTGCAAATTGCGTCGGATCTTGCCGATTTTTCAAAATTCATACGCGACGTGAAGGTGCTCCCCGTATATGGCGGTTCGAGCATCGAGAGCCAGATACGCGCCCTGCGCGAGGGCGTGCAGATCATCGTGGCTACCCCCGGTCGTCTTATCGACCTGATAAAGCGCGGTGTGGTCAAGCTCGATCATGTGAACACCGTGGTGCTCGATGAGGCCGACGAAATGCTCAACATGGGATTTCTCGATTCGATTGAGGAGATACTGTCGTACGTGCCCGAAGACCGCAAGATGCTGATGTTCTCGGCCACTATGCCCTCCGATATTCTCAAGATAGCCAAACGCTATATGAAAGATTATGAGGAAATAGTGGTGGGCACGCGCAACGAAGGCGCGCAGAACGTGCGTCATGTCTACTACATGGTTCATGCCAAGGACAAATACCTTGCACTGAAACGTATAGCCGACAATTCGCCCGGTATCTACGCCATAATATTCTGCCGCACCCGCCGCGACACGCAGGAGGTGGCCGACAAACTGATAAAAGACGGCTATAATGCCGAGGCTCTTCACGGCGACCTCTCGCAGCAGCAGCGCGACATCGTGATGAAGAAGTTCCGCGACCGCGTGGTCACTATGCTTGTGGCTACCGACGTGGCGGCCCGCGGCCTTGACGTGGACGATCTGACGCATGTGATCAACTACGGACTGCCCGAGGATGCAGCCGTGTATACCCACCGCTCCGGACGTACCGGCCGAGCAGGCAAGAGTGGTGTGTCGGTAGCCATAATCCACTCGCGCGAAAAGAGCAAACTGCGTGAGATAGAGCGCATAATAGGCAAGACTTTCGAGCGCAAGGATGTGCCGACTCCTCAGCATATCATCGAAAAGCAGCTTTATAATCTGGCTGACCGTCTGGAGCGCGTGGAGGTGAACGACGACGAGATAATGCGCTATCTGCCCGGTATAAGCCGCAAGCTGAGCTGGCTGAGTCAGGAAGATCTGCTCAAGCGTGTCATCTCGCTCGAATTCAACCGACTGCTCGATTACTACAAGGATGCTCCTACTATTGATTTCATCGACGAGAAGCCCTCGAAGAAGTCGCGCAAGGAGTCGAAGAAAGGCGAGCCGCGCAGCGACGCCGAGAAAGACCGCCGCACTGCCGAGCGTGGCATGGAGCGAATATATGTAAATGTGGGTAAGCGCGACGGCTTCTATGCCGGCAATCTGATAGATATGCTCAATCATCTAGTGCGTGGCAAGCGTGTCGACGTGGGTCGAATCGACCTGCTGCCCGGCTATACGCTGTTTGACGTAAAGAAGTCGGAGGCCCGCAAGGTAGTGGGGGCTCTCACCGGAGCTGAGTTTGTGGGCAAGCGCATCCACAGCGAAATCGCCGTGCCCGACCGCGACTACGCCCGCATCGCCACGAAAAAGTCGAAGAAATAATACGATTTCGGCCTGCGTCACGTTATATATGTATAAATTATATACGCGTATGAAGAACCGAATAATAGTTTCAGCGGCAGGCTTGCTGGCAGGTACGCTCGCCCTGATGGGGCAGATCACCGCTTCCGAAGCATTTACCACCGCCCCCAACACGGTGTTTCCGCTGCTCGACAGCTCCACCCGCATGGATATGATAGATTATTTCAACAGCGGCATGAGCAATACGTCGACCAACAATCTCAAGGGTCAGTCGGCTGTCACCTCGCTTAGCGACAAGGCGCTCAGTGTGAAGATGACCGACTCGTCGACAGCCCAGATCGTGGTGCTCGATGCAGGTAGCGGTCAGGTGGTGGCGGTGATCTCCACCGTGGCTGCGCCCGGACTCGACAGCTCGATAGCATTTTTCGACGCTGACTGGAACGCTCTGCCCGACGGCAACTATTTCGCCAAACCCCGTATAGACGACTGGCTTACCCCCGAAGGCAAAGCCAATAAGGCCGAGGTGGAGATGCAGGTGCCATTCATGCTGGCATCGTACAACTACGACCCTTCGACCGGAAAACTGCTGCTGGTCAATAATCTCAACCGTTTCCTTGATGAGGATATATACGACATAGTGAGCCCGTATCTCCGTCCGACACTGTCGTATACCTGGAATGGCAAGCGGTTTGTGCTCGACCGATGAGCCTGAATACTACCGCGCTCACACTTGAGCAGTTCAATAATCTTATAGCCGAGGTGGTGGCCTCAGCGCCTTCGTTGCGCAGCGCCTGGGTGACAGCCGAGACAAGCGACCTGCGCCGCAACGGACATTGCTATCTCGAACTTATACAGAAACATCCCTCGACGGGCGAGACTATTGCGCGGGCGCGTGCCACTATATGGCGTAGCACGTTCCAGCGTCTCGACGCCGACTTCTTCATGGCCACCGGCACTCGGCTTGACAGCGGCATGAAGGTGATGGTGAAGGTCACGGCTAATTATCATCCCGCCTATGGATTCTCGCTCAATATCACTGATATAGACCCGGCCTATACGATGGGCGACCTCGTAAGACTGCGCCGGGAGATACTGGCGCGCCTTACGGCTGAGGGCGTGATAAATCTTAATCGCGAGATAGTATGGAATGTGCCCGCTCTGCGTGTGGCAGTGGTGTCGGCCGAAGGTGCGGCCGGCTACGGCGATTTCATGCGTCATCTGGCGGAAAATCCACGTCGGATAACTTTCACTACAGCTCTGTTCGGTGCTGTGATGCAGGGCACGCAGGCTCCGGCGTCGATAATAGCCGCGCTCGATGAGATTGCCGCGGCTGAAGATCAATGGGACTGTGTGGTGATAATACGCGGAGGCGGCGCCACGAGCGACCTGGCATCTTTTGAAAACTATGAGCTTGCCGCCAATATAGCCCAGTTTCCGCTTCCCGTGATAGTGGGCATAGGCCATGAGCGCGACGTGACTGTGCTCGACTATGTGGCCAATATGCGTGTGAAGACTCCTACGGCGGCTGCACAGTGGCTCATAGGTCAGGCTGAAGAGTTGCTCGACCGCGTGGACACGGCCGCACGTGCCATCACACTTGCTGCGGGGCGCATACTCTCGCAGGCGTCGGAGCAATTAGCATATTTGGGCTCGCGATTGCCTTTCCTGCCCGGTGTGGCGGTGGGCAATGCGCGGGCATCGCTTGACAGACTTTCGCTGCGGGTCATATCGGCCTCGTCGGGTGCGCTCAGGCCGTGGCAGTCGCGGCTCGACGGTGCGCACCAGCGTCTTGGCTCGGCTCTTACTGCAGCGGTTTCGCGAAAGTCCACTCAGCTTGACTCGCTCGAACGTCTGGTGGGAGTGCTTTCGCCGGCGGCCACTCTCAACCGCGGCTATTCGATCACACGTGTCGACGGGCATGCCGTGACCGATGCGTCGCAGATAGCGCCGGGCACCGTGCTTACCACTACCTTGGCTTCGGGTACGGTCAAATCTGTAAGCGCTGAGTAGATCAGGCGCTTGAGTGCAGGAGCGCGGTAATCAGAAATGTATCACCATCTCGGCCAAAAGTCGGTCGCCCTGACCGGTGGCCGGTGTAAAGTCGTGGTGATAAAATACCGTCTCGTAATTCACACGCAGATCCACCCACACACGTGTGCGGCGATAGGATATTGTGGCGCCGGCCGTGATGCGGTTGCGCGCAGCGTCGGTTATGGCCGGCAGACCGCTGTCGTCGGCGGTAGTGCCGTCTGATCCGGCCGTGGAGCCGTCCCAGCGGCCCTGAAATGACAGATAGTTGAATATTCCCGCCTTGACCGGCATGGAGTAGCTGCCAAATACACACCACAGATCAGTATGGTCAAGGACGGTGTGGAGATAATGCTTGCTCAGATATTCCGCTTCCACCTGCCAGCGCGCCGAATGCCACGCCACGGAGAGATCGAAATAATTCATGCGCAGCTCAGCCGGCTTGACAGACTGAAAGCCGGTGGTGAATGTCCATTCGCCGAGATAATACTGGACCTTGGATCCGAATGTCATCGCTTTCGACCACTTGTCGTGATCGCCTATGGCCCACGGACTGAACACGCCGGCTTCAATCATAAGCGGCAGCTTCGGCAGCTGATAGTGCAGACGTGCGCCCACGGCGCGGTAGTTGCATGTCTTGCCCACCGTGGAGCGGTTAGCGAAAATGTAGTTGGCCGGGTGTCGGAATGTCTCCACACCCATAGGCATGCGAAACTGGCCGGCGCGGAGGTTGAGGCCCTTGATGATGCCCAGCTGTCCGTAGGCGTCGAGTATCTTCATCTTGCCGCGGTCGCACAGGTCGGTCTGAAAGAAATATGATATTTCGGGAGCTACATCACCCTGAATGCTGAGGCGGGCGTTGCGCACCTGAAAACGCGACTCGCCGTCGGTGAGGTCGTCCTCCCAGCGCGCGCGCAAAGTGCCGCTGATCTGAGGCATGTAAGAAAAGGTCGGTATAGAGTCGGCTACCGCCGCGGCGGCTGACGTAATAAAGAGCAGTAGGGTGATGAAGTGGCGCATATGTGACACTGAAATTGCTTGGAAACTGAAAAACGGTGCAAAATTAGGCCATAATTTTATGATAAGCAAATGAAAATGGGTCAGTAGATATTTTCCGGACGGTAAGGTGACTCTTGTAGGGACGCTCACCGGGGAGCGTCCGGCGGTGGTTGGTGTGCGACTGCGGCGTGGGATGGAGTGCCGAAGGCACGAGGTTGTCGATAACCACGGGTGCAAGCCCGTGGAGAAAACGACATCGCAGCTCCGCAGCTCATGTTGTCAGTGGCACTTGTCCGCGGGCTTCACCCGCGGTTAAGTACAACGACGGGCTTCCAGCCCTGATATCGGCTGAGCGCAAAAATGATATCGGGTAAAAAAAGCAATCCGGCTATCGGAAATTCCGAGGCCGGACGAGCTTGTGTGACTCATACAGGATTCAAACCTGTAACCTTCTGATCCGTAGTCAGATGCTCTATTCAGTTGAGCTAATGAGCCGGGTTATGTCTTTGTGACTCATACAGGATTCAAACCTGTAACCTTCTGATCCGTAGTCAGATGCTCTATTCAGTTGAGCTAATGAGCCGTTTGCGGATGCAAAGTTAAGACATAATTTTGTAACCGCAAAGAGTATTAACAAATTTTTGCAAATTATTTTACTTTACCGCCTGACGACGCCGAGATGGTAGGAGAGGGGCAAGAGAATTTCTTGCGAACTACCGATCCGCCGCTCGACGCACTGAGAGTGGCGTTGCTTGCTGATCCGCTGATAGTTATGTCGCTGCCTGATGATGCGTTGGTGATAAGAGTTTCTGTTTTGAGTGAATGGAGGTTGATGTCGGCATTGGATGAAGATATAGCCGTGACGGAAGTTACCGAGCACTTGTCGATATCTACTTCAGAGCTTGACGATGCATTGAGATTGAGGCTTTTGCCGATAACATTGTCGATTTCGACTTTGGCGCTTGACGATACTGAGGCGTTGGTGTTGTCAGCGACGAGATTTTTTATGTCGATGTCGGCGCTCGACGATACTGACATGTTCAATTCCGTGCATTTTACATTCGAGATTTCCACGTCGGCGCTCGATGATGCTCCAATATTAATTGCCTTGGCGCTGACATTGACTATATCGATATCGCCGCTCGAACTCCCGGCCAGACGCAGTGTGGAGCAGGAAACCGAAGGGATTTCTACGTCGCCGCTCGATGACACAGAGATGTTAACGTCACCATCCTTAGAGAGCGGGTTGACTACCTTGATCTTACCGCTCGACGAGGCCTGGTAGTCCGACGGAAGCGCACCTTCGTAGACAATGGTGATGTTCTTATAGCGCTCGCCGTAATTCGTGCCCTTTACCGGCTTGTGGGTGGTATGGATGCGGAGGTTAGCTCCGGTCACGGTAGCGTTGATCTCGTTGACGATAGCTTTGTCAGGTCCGGTGACAGTGACTTTGGCCGGCGCGTCAGACTGCTTTACGGTGACATTGAGAGTGGTTTCGGTGGAGATGCCTTTCACTTCCACGGGTACTTTGATAAGGCGTGTGGCCGCCGATGAGACTGTGGCGGTCAGCACTGCTGCGGCGAGTGTAAAATATATACGTTTCATGTTGTAGATATGAGGGATTTTTTTAATCAGTATATTTATTTGACTTCGGGAATTTCAAAAAGTTACATCATAATCGGAAAAAAACGAAAATTTGTGATTATCCGGTATTGCGGCCTCAGTGTTGACGGCTAAGCAGGTCCGGGGGATGAATACATAATAATAGGTGATTATTTTTACGGATGAATGAAAAAAATGTATTATTTTTGAGGAAAAATTTCTTTACATGAAAGAGGGATTTCTCAGAATAGCTTCGGCCGTTCCGGCCGTCAATGTTGCCGACGTGGACTACAACGTCGAGCATATTATCTCCATGTTGCGTCGGCTTGAAGCCGAGGACGTGGAGATAGCAGTGATGCCCGAACTTGGAGTGACGGGTTACACGTGCGGCGACCTGTTTCACACATCTACCTTGCTCGATGCCGCCCGTATGGGTCTGCTCAGACTCGTTGACTACAGCCGGTCCACACTGATGGATTTCATAGTGGGAGTGCCGGTAGTGGCTTCAGGCGCGCTTTACAACTGTGCCGCCTTCATATCGCAAGGCACCGTTGCTCTGACGGCCAAGAGTTATATCCCGAACTACAATGAATTTTACGAGCGCCGCTGGTGGCGTCCTCTTCCCAAGGGTCAATCCATTGACGTGGCCCTCGGCGATGGAGTGACGGCCCTGCTTTCATCGGAAAGCACATACCTCAGCCACGGCACGGTGGTAGGCATAGAGATATGCGAAGATCTCTGGTCGCCCGTCCCACCGTCGTGTGCCATGGCTCTCAAGGGTGCCCGCGTGATATTCAATCTCTCGGCCAGCGACGATCTGATAGGAAAATATGACTATCTGCGCGATCTTGTGGTGCAGCAGAGCGCACGGCTCGTCGCAGCATATGCCTATTCGTCGGCAGGGTGGGGCGAATCGTCCACCGACCTGACCTTCGACGGCAAGGCTCTCATAGCCGAAAACGGACGTCTGCTTGCCGAGGCTCCCCGCTGGAGCGGCGACGAGAAGGTGGTGATAGCCGACGTTGACATAGAGGCTATAGACCGCGGCCGACTTCACAATATGACTTTTACAGACTGTGCCGACAGGCTCGGGGTGGAGCGCTGTGAAAGCAGCTTTGCCGACTATAATTACGATTGTATTGCCGACCTGAAATACCGCGAGGTGGCTGCGCGCCCGTTCGTGCCCGCCGACGGCAAGATAGTCGATGCCCGCTGCGAGGAGATCGTCAATATACAGGTGGCTGCGCTGGCCCGACGGCTTGCCGCGATACACTGCAATAATCTGACCGTGGGCATATCGGGTGGCCTTGACTCAACTCTCGCGCTGCTTGTGGCCGTAAAGGCCTTTGACCGTCTCGGTATCGACCGCAAAGGTATCACGGGTATCACCATGCCGGGATTCGGCACCACTAAGCGCACGCATTCAAATGCTGTGCTGCTGATGGAGCGTCTCGGTGTCACCTCACGCGAGATTTCGATAGCAGCCGCCGTCAACCGCCACTTCGAGGATATAGGCCACGATCCGGCGGTGCACGACGTGACCTATGAAAACTCTCAGGCGCGCGAGCGCACGCAGATACTCATGGACGTGGCCAACCAGACGGGCGGTATAGTGCTCGGTACGGGCGACCTCTCCGAACTCGCCCTCGGCTGGGCTACTTACAATGGCGACCACATGTCGATGTATGGCGTAAATGCAGGCGTGCCGAAGACACTGGTCCGCTATCTGGTGGAATGGTTTGCCTCGCATGCCGAAGATGATGTACGCGAAGCGCTGCTCGATATTTGCGCCACTCCCATCAGCCCCGAGCTGATTCCCGCCGATGAGCACGGCAATATCACACAGAAGACAGAAGACCTCGTGGGCCCTTATGAGCTTCACGATTTCGTGCTCTACTACGTGTTGCGCTACGGATTCCGTCCGCGCCGCATCTACCGTCTCGCCCTCAAGGCTTTGGGGAGCGCATATCCGCGTGAGGAGATAGTGAAGTGGATGCAGGTGTTTTACCGCCGCTTCTTCTCGCAGCAATTCAAGCGCTCATGTATGCCCGACGGGCCTAAGGTGGGTAGCGTATGTCTCTCGCCCCGCGGCGACTGGCGCATGCCGTCGGACGCTTCGGTGGCTTTATGGCGTGAGGAGGCTGCCGCTCTTAACGGATTATCAGATTGACTATGAAATTTCTACGCAATATATTTATCATTTTCGCTCTCATGGCGTCGGTGACGTTCACGGCCGAAGCCCAGATAGAGAAAGGTCAGAAATCGCTCGGATTTCACGGTGGATATGCCACATATAATACTTCGGCGCTTGCCGGGGTGAGTTTTCAATATGCATTCAGCCGCCACTTCCGTCTGGCTCCGAGTGTGGACTATATATTCGACCACAAGGATGTTGACGGCCTGATGTTTTGTCTGGATTATCACGGCCCGGTAGCGCTCAACTCGGCGCGGACGGTATATTTCTATCATCTGCTCGGACTCAACTACGCTTCGTGGCATCATGGGCGGCCGAAATTTGACTCGGTGGAAGAAATGGCCCCGGGCGAGGATGTGTCGTCGCGCGACAATAATTTCGGTCTTGATGTAGGAGCCGGATTCGAGTGGTATGTGCGGCCCACGCTGAGACTGTCGCTCGAAGGCAAGTTCAACTGGATACGCCATGCAAATACCGGACTGTTCTATCTCGGAATCAGTTACGTATTCTGATTTGTCCGTGCGACTCTCGGTACTAATTCCGTGTTACGGCACGGCCTCGCTCGTGGGTCGTTTGCTTAAATCGCTTGTGCCCCTGGCCGGGCATGGTGTGGAGATATTGATGGCCGACGACTGTTCGCCCGACGGGGTGGATAAGGCCATAGCACGTGCCCTTGCCACTGATGCCGAGGCTCTTGCTCCTTACACACGTGTGCTGAAAAACGAGCGTAATTTAGGTTTGGCCTCCACACGCAACCGCCTTTTTGACGAGGCTCGGGGCAGGTATATAGCAGTGGTAGACAGTGACGATTATGTCGATGCTATGCCGATGCTTGCAGCACTCAGTGAGGCAGAAAGCTGCGATGCCGATATTGTAGCCGCTCCATTCTTTACCACCGACGGCGCCGAAAAAGTCAGCCGTGTGGCTATACCTGAAGATTATGATCTCAACCGGTTGCCGGTGCATGTAAAGTCATTCTCGCTATGCAATAAACTGATAAAGCGGAAGTTCGTAGCCGACAACGGGCTGCGATGGTTTGACGGGCTTAATCGCTGGGAAGATCTTGGCATGACATCGAGAATGTATGCTCTCGCACCTGATATCAAGGTGGTGACTGACGGATGGTATCGATATGTGATTGACCCGGCGCGACCAACTCTTTCGACCTTCGCGCGCGAGGCCACAGTGGCCGATCGCTCGGCCATCACGCTACGTGTGCAGGAGTGGATGGCTGAGAGAGGATTGAGTGAAAAATACAGCGAATTTCTTACCGCTCTGAAATTTTATGCCAAGGGCGGCTATTTGCGCATGCCCGTGGATATTAAGGCTTGGCGCTCCACATTTCCGGAAGCGAAAGCCTCGCTGACGTCGCCGGCGGCAGTGCCATTGCTTTACCGGCTGGCGTTTATGATGCTGGGTTGAGGTCTATTCCAGGCCGTAGCGGCGGAGAAGTGCGGGGTATAATGGCGACTGCTTGATGATGCGCAGCGTAGAGTCGATGGCGGGCGCTGTGGCGTCGGCGCTGTCGGGGAGCATGATCCATGACTGAAATTGATTGAACGACACAGCGGTCGACAGGTCGATGGCCGGATAACGCGATGTCATGAGCCGTGCGGTGTGAAGATCTACCACAGCCATGGGTATTTCACCCGACGCGGCGAGGATAAACAGCTGTTCGGGTCCGTTGACCGAGTCGAGTTCCACATAGATTGATTCGCCTATCTCGCGAGAGAGGTTGGCAAGTCGGTCGGCTACAGGCGAGCCGGCCATCACGCGTATGTGCTGCCCTGCGAGATTGAGCTGCGAGGTGATAGTGGTATCGAGCGTGACGAGTACCTGACGGTCAACGTAGACAGGTTCGGTAAAGCGATAACGCGAGCGATAGGACGCTGTGACGGGTGTAGGCGCCACGATGATGTCGTAGCGACCGGCCGAGAGGCCTTCTACTGCCTTGGCAAGCGATACTATGGGGTGGAACTTCAGCGGGCGTCGCAGGCTGTCGCCCACCATGCGTACCAGATCGTAGTTGAAGCCGCCAAGCGTGTCGTCGTAGCGGTAAAGCGACATAGGTGAGTAGTCGATGGCTATGTTGAGCGTGTCGCCCGAAGCGGGAAAGAAATCGCTGCGTGAAGGTGGAAACTCGCGAGTGCACGTGCGTGCCATTATCATCACGCCTACCGCCATAACGAGCAGAGCCGGGAGTATCCAGCGCAGGCGCGGATTGAGAGGTGGAAGTTGTCGGGCCATGGTATGAGATATAAGGTGATGTTGTAGGTCAGTTGGCGAAGTCAATCGATACGCCCACCCTGAACTGCGACGGATTCATCGGGTAGTGGGGCATTGAGAAATAATTGTTGCCGCCTATGAGGCCGCGGTTGAAGTGTGAATATAGCACGAAGAAGCGGGCTTTCGACAGCTTGAAGTTGGCGTAGACATTCATAAAGGGGTAGTTGCCGCACTTGATTTCGCGCTGATTGCGGAATGTCATGGTGGCAGGCTGATATTCGGGTGCGTAATATGCCGTGTAGTAGTCGCAGTCGACACCCATCTGCACGTGAAGCACGCGCGCCACGCGGAAAAGCAGATATAGATTGGAGTAAATGGCGAATTTCGGGAGCGGTATCACCTCCTCGCGTGTGCTGGTCTGAAATACGGCCCGGTTGTAGAGGTGGAGTATACCGAGTTTGAAATTCTGTTCGAGTCTGGCCGAGAATATCTGCACGTTGCCGCCATATTGTACCGGAGTGCCTTCCGGACCGAAATATATGTGGTTTTGAATATTCTCGATACCTATGTCGATGCGGGTGCGGGTGAATGGGAAGTCGAGCGAGCCGCCTACGCGGTAGGTGCGTATCTTACTGAAATCGTTGTGCCACACGTAGTGATTGCTCTGATATACTTCGGTGAGATATGGGGGAGCCTGATTTTTGAAATCTCCGTAGGCTGTGATGGTCACAGTGTCGCGCAGCAGCGGGAAGCGGGTTGAAATGTTACCGTCCACCACCACATCGCCCAGACATCGGCCGAGTAGGCCGAATTCCACGCCGGCGTCGTAGGTCAGTATCGCGCCCTTCTGCTTGGTGAGTCGTCCGCCCACATGTATATTATTGTCGGAATACTTTTCGGGCAGCCGGTAGTCGAAAGGCCACGGTGTCAGATCTTCGGGACGACCGTCGGCTGCGGTAAGAGGCATGGTGTCGGGCATCTGATGATATCGGAGCAGAGTGTGGCGGCCATATAAGGTGATACCGGCCTTGGCCCAGCGGTTAAAGCCTTCGAGGAGCGCCACGCCTAAAGTGTTTGACAGTTTGCTGTAGCTGCCGCTTTCGTTTGTGCCCGTCAGCCCCTGGTAGTGATTGGGCCAGTATGACTGATCTTCTGATGCGCTGGTGTTGATAAACTTATGTTTGCCGTCGTTGTACTGGAGCGTCCATATGAAACTTGTCACCGGCACGTAGGTGCGGGCTATTACCGAGTCGTTCTCGTCGCGGGTCTCGTCCCAGAATCCCACCTTGTAGCGGTTGTTGATCATCAGGTCAGAGCCTTTGACACGGTTGTGCGCTGCCGAGAGATATGTGGGTATCGACTTAGGCTCGATGGTCGACACACCACCCTGGAGCTGTGCCGGGTCGATGATGTAGAGGTCGTCGGTGATACCGCCGTTTTCCTTGTTGACTACATTGTGGTGATTAAAAAAAGCCTGCAATTCATATCGGTCGCCCATATAGGAGGTCGACAGACCCCATACGAGTGACTTTGCGGCCTGATAATTGTAGCTACCTTTGGAGTAGATGAAGTCGATATTCGCGCCCACCTGCCAGCGAGGCCCGGCATTGCCCGAGAATACACCTGTAAGACGGTCGGCCGAGGTCTGCTGCCCTCCGCCGGTGAGGTAGCTCACCAAGGTCATGGGGATGCGGGTGTTGTAAAACTTGTGTGAGTCGGGGCTCGGAAGCCAATGGCGAAGAGCATCCTGCGGAAAGAAATCGCTCTGCGGCTCGCGATCCATATACACCATGTTCATGGTAGCTCCGCCGAGATTACCGGTAAGAGCCACGGCCGGAGAATAGTCCTGAGGCACAGCGGTGAGGTAGTAATTATGTAGCAGAGTGTCGATGGTGGCGTGATACCTTATGCCGAGCGGTGCGCGCGCCTCCCATGCATATGACGGTTCTACCGTCAACGGCTTTTTGGCGTGGACGGCCATGACTGCTATGAGCAGTGCGGCGAGCGAGAGAAGGTATTTATTCATCGGTGGAAATGATGTCGATAATCTGAGAGGTGACATTGATGGCAGTGGTGAGCTCGTGGTTGACTTCGCGCAGCAGGCGGCGTCCGTAAAGCCACAAGGGGAGAGCCAGGGGCACCACGGCAGCTTCTATCCAGCCGGCCCAGCGCGGACGTCCGGGTTGCAGGAGGGCCATGACTCGAATCACGGGCATATCCATAAGTTTGAGTATCACGCTGCGGTTGCGTGAGTTGGAGAGGTATTCCACGTCGGCTTCGAGCCGGTCGCGCAGACGGCGCAGCCGATCCACGTCGATGCCTCGTGTCCAGTAGGCAAGATAGCCGGGCTTGAACTGCTGCGACTTCGTGTAGGCTTCAAGCTCGGAGCGCAGGGTGCGAAGGCGGTCGAGGGCCACGGGAGTCTCCACTTCGTCCATGATCACGGTCTTCATCTCGATTTTGCGCACCTCATTGATACCGAAGAATTTTCGGAAAAGGTTGGCGTAGGCGTCGGCGTTGAATACAGCCGAGTCATTGACTGCCTTATAGGTGAGGAATATGCCGAGCGGCAGCAGCACAGCCGCGCTGAGCCACATGCCTTGCCATACCTCCCACTTTCCGTCGCGAGCCAATTTGTAGCCGGTATTGTCGATGATATAATAGAATATGAAGAGGAATACCGAGATTACCAGCGGCATGCCGAGGCCACCCTTGCGTATGATGGCACCGAGCGGTGCACCAATAAAGAAGAATATGATGCAGGCAAACGAGAGTGTGAATTTCTTCTGAAGTTCGATGCCGTGTTTGCGCACGGTTTTCCAGTCGTCCTGAAGCGTGAAACTGCGGTATTCATATTCCTGCTTCATGCGCCGGGCCTTGTTGAGGGCCTGTTCGAGATATGTGCGTGTCATCTCGCTGTTGGCGCCGCGGAATATCGAGTCGATGTTGAGCGGAGCGGTCAGCACCACATCAGCGCGTACGCGGGTGGCGATGCCCGAGTCGGTGGGCACGCTTACCGTGCGCGAGAGATTGAAGAAGCGCTCTTCGCGAAGCGACGTGCCGTATTGATGCGAGAGTGTGTCGATGGTGCGCGACACGGAGTCGATCGTGGCGCGTAGCTCAGAGTAATTTTTTCCGACATACTGGCTGCGCATACCCTGCTCGTCCATACGGTTGAAGTTGGCGTCGAAGCTCATCATAATCTCTTTGACATCAAACGATTCCCGTCGGTATGGCACGTTTTTCATACCCGTGGCGGCGTCTTTGAGGTTTTCAAACGATTCTCCGTTCCACAGCTTCAGATACAAGTGCTCCTTATCGGGCGTGAAAGCCAGACGTCCGGAGTCGGCCAGTATTATCGAACTGTTCTCGAAACCCTTTGATATATCGTAGATCATCATGCCGTAGAGCATACCGGTCTCCTGATTTTTTTCGGTCACGTAGAAGTTATAGCCGGGCACCTGATCATAAAACACCCCTTCGGGAATCTCCAGCTCCGGCGACTTCTGACGCATCGAGTAGAGAAGAGTCCACATCTTGGTCTGCGCTACGGGCAACACATTGTTCTGGAAGAAAAACGCACCTATGGCTATAAACACCATGAGCACCGTGAGCGGCATCATCGAACGCAGCAGCGACACACCCGCCGCTTTCATGGCCGTGAGTTCAAACTGCTCGCCCAGATTGCCGAACGTCATAAGCGAAGCCAGCAGTATGGCGAGCGGCAGAGCCATGGGAATCATGGTGAGCGCCGCATAGAAAAACAGCTCGGCAATTACTTCAATACCAAGCCCTTTGCCTACAAGATCGTCGATGAAGCGCCATAAAAACTGCATCAGCACGATGAAGAGGCAAATCAGAAACGTCATGACAAACAGAGGCAGAAAGCTCTGAAGCATGAACCGGTCCATTCGCTTGAGTCCTAACATAGAGCCGCAAAGGTACGAAATTTTTTCCGAACGGGGAAATTTTATCGACGTCCGTTGCTCTGCCTCCCGAAGGATGCTTTAAAAAACGTATGATGGAATTATTTTGGGGGCGATAGTTGGATTTACGAGAAAAAGTAGTACCTTTGCGGGGTGAATATATTCAATCGACCGACGATGAAATCAAAGGTTCATTTCACCAAGATGCATGGCATCGGCAACGACTACATCTATATCAACTGTATGGAGTCGTGTCCGGTCGACCTCCCCTCCCTCTCGCGCCTGATGAGCGACCGACACACCGGCGTAGGCGGCGACGGCATAATACTCATCATGCCGTCAGACATAGCCGACTTCAAGATGCGCATCTTCAACGCCGACGGCTCCGAAGCTAAGATGTGTGGCAACGGTAGCCGATGCGTAGCCAAGTACATTCACGACTTCAAACTCTCTGACGCAAACCCGATACACCTTGAGACCCTCGCCGGTATCAAGGTGCTTTCGCTTATTATAGACCCTGCCACCGATAAGGTGGAGCAGGTGACTGTGGACATGGGGCTGCCCGTATGGGAGCCAGCGCTTGTGCGAGTAGATTACCCAGGCGAGCGCATGAGTCGCCAGCCGGTAAGGGTAGGCGACAGCGAGGTGCTTCTGTCGGCTGTGTCGATGGGCAATCCTCATGGTGTGGTGGTGATGGATCGCGTAGATGAGTCTACGCCCGTTGACCGGCTCGGTCCGATGCTTGAGCGCCATGCCATGTGGCCCGACCGCGCCAATATAGAATTTGTGGAAGTAAATTCGCGTGATGAAATCACCATGAGAGTGTGGGAGCGCGGTTCGGGCGAGACTATGGCCTGCGGCACGGGGGCGTGTGCCTCGGTGGTGGCTTGTCATGAAGCCGGACTGACCGACAGGAATGTGACCGTGCATCTGCTTGGAGGCGACCTTGAAGTGGAGATAGCGCCTGACGGCCATGTGATGATGACCGGCCCGGCCACCACAGTATTTACCGGCGAGTATGAACTTGACCGGGATATAATACCTGCAAACAAACGTAACACATAGTTTCAATATATATATCAATACAACTCAAATTAATCACAGGTACACATTATGCTTAAGGTAAATTCTGACTATTGCAAGCTGCCGGGCAGTTATCTCTTCAGCGAGATAGCCCGGATAGTAAGCGATTTTGCTGCCGCCCATCCTGAGGTGGATATAATAAGGATGGGCATAGGCGATGTGACGCAGCCACTTTGCGAGCCGGCCATCCGGGCTATCCACGAAGCGGCCGAGCGACTGAGCCGCGCCGAGACATTTCGCGGCTACGGTCCGGAGCAGGGTCACAGATTTCTACGTGAGGCCATAGCTGAAGGCGACTATCGCTCGCGGGGCATCGACGTGAGCCCCGACGAAATTTTCATAAGCGACGGCGCCAAGAGCGATATAGGAAATATAGGCGATATAATATCGGCTGACGCGCGTGTAGCGGTGACCGATCCGGTGTATCCCGTATATGTGGATACGTCGGTGATGGCCGGCCGCGCCGGCACACTCGGCCCCGACGGGCGCTGGAGTCGGCTGGTGTATATCCCCGTGACTGAAGACAACGGCTTTGTGCCCCGGCTGCCCGAGGAGAAAGTCGACGTGATATATCTCTGCTACCCCAACAATCCTACCGGCACTACGCTCACACGGGCGCAGTTGCAGCCGTGGGTCGACTATTGCCGCCAACACGGTTCGCTGCTGATATTCGATGCCGCTTACGAGGCTTATGTCACGTCGGCCGACGTACCCCGCTCCATCTACGAGTTGCCGGGTGCGCGCGAAGTGGCCATAGAGTTTCGCAGTTTCTCCAAGACGGCCGGATTCACCGGTCTGAGACTGGGCTATACCGTGATGCCCCATACGCTTGTGGGGCTTGAGTGCGACGGTAATCCCGTGAGCCTCCACCGCCTGTGGCTGCGCCGCCAGACCACGAAATTCAACGGCGCTTCATATGTGTCGCAGTGTGCCGGAGCAGCTCTGTATACCCCCGAGGGGCGCAAGAGTGTGGCCGACGGAGTGAACTATTATCTTGAAAATGCACGTCTGCTGCGCGAGAGCATCAGCGCGAGCGGACTGAAAGTGTGGGGCGGTGTCGACTCGCCGTATCTTTGGGTTAAGACTCCCGACGGACTGACCTCGCGCGAATTTTTCACTCAGCTTCTCCACCGCCACGGCATAGTCACCACGCCGGGGGCCGGATTCGGTCCGTCGGGCGAAGGCTACGTCAGACTCACTGCTTTCAATACCCGTGAAAACACCATACGTGCCGCCGCACGCATGGCCGAAAATGTAAAATAATAATACACCATACAATCCTCAAAAACCGAACGAATTTATGTCAAGTCTCAGATTCAAGGTCGTAGAAGAGGCCTCCAACCGCAAGGCCGTTCCGGTGGAAATCCCTGCCGAACGCCCCGAGACCTACTACGGAGAACATGTGTTTAACCGCGCGAAAATGTATGAGTATCTTCCACTCGACACCTATCGTGCTCTTGTCGATGCTATCGACAATAAGAAACCTCTGCCTTTAGCTATCGCCGACAGTGTAGCCGCCGGCATGAAGCAGTGGGCCATCGACAATGGTGCACGCCACTATACACACTGGTTTCAGCCTCTAACCGAAACGACTGCCGAGAAACATGACGCTTTCGTGGAACACAACGGAAAGGGCGGTATCGTGGAAGAATTTTCAGGCAAACTCCTCGTGCAGCAGGAGCCCGACGCGTCGAGCTTCCCCAACGGCGGTATCCGCAACACCTTCGAGGCTCGCGGCTACTCGGCCTGGGATATTTCATCGCCCGCATTCATAATGGAGAATACCTTGTGTATTCCCACCATCTTTATTTCATATACCGGCGAATCGCTCGACTACAAGACTCCGCTCCTCCGCGCGCTCGCAGCTGTGGATAAGGCCGGTACTGCCGTGTCCCGATACTTTGACAAGGATGTGAAACACGTGCAGTCTAATCTCGGATGGGAGCAGGAATACTTCCTTGTCGATGAAGCGCTCTACGATGCCCGTCCTGACCTGGTGATGACCGGCCGCACCCTCATGGGTCATGAATCGGCAAAAAACCAGCAGCTCGACGACCATTATTTTGGTGCTATACCCTCGCGAGTGCAGGCTTTCATGCTTGATCTTGAAATCGAGGCTCATAAGTTAGGTATCCCCTTGAAGACACGCCATAATGAGGTAGCACCCAACCAGTTTGAGTTTGCACCAATATATGAGGAAACTAACCTCGCCAACGACCACAACATGCTCATCATGTCGGTGATGGGCGAGGTGGCACGCCGTCATAATTTCCGCGTGCTGCTCCACGAGAAGCCTTTCGCAGGCATCAATGGCTCTGGCAAGCATAACAACTGGAGCCTCTCGACCGATACCGGCACTCTTCTTTTCGCCCCCGGTAAGACTCCTACCGACAATCTCCAGTTTATCACTTTTGTGGCCAACGTTATGGCAGCCGTTCACCGCCACAATGCCCTTCTGAAGGCTTCGATCATGTCGGCTACAAATACCCATCGTCTCGGCGCCAACGAGGCACCTCCTGCCATCATCTCAATCTTCACAGGCTCTCAGCTTGCGGAAATCCTCTCGAAGATCGAGAAGTCAGATAACGACGAACTCGTGGCTATCGGTGGAAAGGAACAGCTTTCGCTCGACCTTCCCCAGATACCTCAGCTCATGATTGATAATACCGACCGCAACCGCACGTCGCCCTTCGCTTTCACCGGCAACCGCTTTGAGTTCCGCGCCGTGGGTTCGAGCGCCAACTGCGCCTCGGCCATGATAGCCCTCAATGCCGCGGTGGCCGAACAGCTTACCGAATTTAAGAATAAGGTGGATGCCCGTCTCGAAGCCGGCGAAAACCTTACTCACGCCCTCCTTGCTGAGATACGCTCGCTACTCCAGCAGTCGAGTCCCATACATTTCGACGGCAACGGTTACTCCGATGAATGGAAAGTCGAGGCTGCCCGCCGCGGACTCGATTGCGAGACCAATCCCGTGCTGATGTTTGATGCCTACCTTCGCCCCTCGTCGGTAGAGATGTTTACCAAGACCGGCGTGATGACCCCCGTGGAACTCGAAGCACGCAATGAAGTGAAGTGGGAGATGTATACCAAGAAGATTCAGATCGAAGCCCGTGTGCTCGGCGACCTTGCCATCAACCATATCCTTCCCGTGGCTACCCGCTATATGTCGATACTGCTCGACAATATGGTGAAGATACGTAATCTCTTCCCCGGTAAGAAAGGTGAGGAGCTTTCGGAAATGGATGCCGACACAGTGGAAACCATCATGAACCACTGCCGCTTTATCAAGACCGAGGTGGCACGCATGGTGCAGGCACGCAAGGAGGCCAACCGTATCACCAACGAGCGCGAGAAGGCAATGGCCTATTCACTCAATGTAGCGCCTTGCCTTGAGACCATACGCCACCACATCGACAAACTGGAGCTGATGGTCGACAACGAGATGTGGCCTCTGCCCAAATACCGCGAGTTGCTCTTCATACGATAAAAAATTTGGACTGATTAGAATTTCCCGACTGATCAGTCCAATTTTTTTCATGATGTGATGAACCATTTCAAACCCTGCGATGTTATTAAGACATAACTAACGAACTAACAACAACTGGTATGACAACCTCGATTATAGCCTCAGCCATCATGTGGGTAGCCATCGCAGGCACCGTAGCAGCGATCACCCTTATAGGAGCATCAATCTCCCACGTGCGTTCACTCCTCGCTCTCCGCCGACAGCCGGTGGCCGTAGGCGTAAGCCGGTCAGACCATGACCATACGAGATAATCATCAATTCTATTTACATACCTAACTACAACCCGGGCCTACAGACGTGTAGGCCCGGGTAAAATTTTTTCGCTACGATGTATTTGGCCGGAATCAGTTTTTGGGCTGCTTTCCGCTGCGGAAGTAGCTGCGAATGGCTGAGAACTGACGAGCAATGCCCGAATTATTGATGGAGTCGAGCAGCGCGTCGCGGAGTTTCGACGTGTGTGTAGTGTCGTTGAGTCGAGCCGGATCGTCATATTCCTCGCTGACATAAGTGCGAGCCTGCCGCTCGCCGCGGAGCACAGCGAGGGCGTTTTCGGCCAGAGCCTTGAGTTCGTTTTCACCGGGATATACATATATCGGCGCTATGAAGTCGACGTGTCCGGCAATAAAGTCGGTGACGCGCTTGCTGTGGGCTATGCCACCGGTGATAAGTATGGCGTCGACATCGCCTTTGAGAGCCACAGACATAGCTCCGATCTCTTTGGCAATAGAGTAGCACATGCCGCGGAGCACGAGCATGGCGTGGAGGTCGCGGTTGAGAATCCGGTCGAGCACTTCAGGGACTGACGTTGTGCCCAGATGTGCCATAAGGCCGCCGGCACCATGGACCATACGCATCAGTTCGGCCTCGGTGTATTTGCCCGAGAAGCAGAGCTTGATCAGGGGGCCGGGCGGGAGCGACCCGGAGCGCTCGGGCGATATGGGACCGCATCCGTCAAGGGCATTTGTGGTGTCGATCACACGGCCGCGGCGATGAGCGCTGACGGTGCATCCGCCACCCATGTGGCATACGATCAGATTCAAGTCCTCGTATTTACGGTCAGACTCGCGCGCATACAGCCTTGCCACGGCTTTCTGATTAAGCGCGTGAAATACTGAGGTGCGAGGTAGTTCGGGCATTCCGCTGATACGGGCGTAGGGCATCATCTCGTCTACTACCACCGGGTCGGCTATGTAGGCTTTTACGCCTATTTCGTCGGCAATGTCGCGGGCAATGAGTCCACCGAGATTCGATGCATGCTGCATGCGGGCATTGCGCAGGTCGTGGATTAGCGCGTCGTTGACCTCATATACGCCACTCTCCACAGGATTGATGAGGCCTCCGCGGCCTATTACGGCCGAGAGATCTGACAGTTTTATGCCATTGTCGGCAAGCGCTTTTTCGATAAGCTCCTTGCGCCAGTCAAACTGGTCAACCACCTGACTGAATCGGGCAAGATCCTCGGCGGAATGGGAAATAGACTGGGTGAACGTAGGTTCGTCGTCGGTATATACGGCTATCTTGGTGGAAGTGGAGCCCGGATTGATGGCTAAGACTTTATATGACATGGTGAAATTCTATTTTTTTGTGAGAAGGCAGGCCAGTGCTATCGAGTAGAGTTTGGTGAGCGGTGTGTCGCCGCGCGATGTGAGCACACAAGGCACTTTAGTGCCCACTACCAGAGCGGCGATCTCAGCCCCGGCCATGTGAGTGGCGGCTTTAAAGAACACGTTGCCCGACTCGATGTTGGGAAACAGCAGGCAGTCGGCCTCGCCTGCCACAGCCGAGCCTTGCACCTTTTTCTCAGCGGCTACGTCGGCATACAGCGCCACGTCGAGCGAGAGAGGTCCGTCGACTATCACGTCACCGAGTTGGCCGCGGTCGGCCATCTTGGCGAGTACGGCGGCCTCTGTAGACGACAGTACCGACGGAAGTACCTGTTCCGATGGGGCTATGCATGCTATCTTGGGTCTTTTCACACCAAGCGAAGCTGCTGTCCGCGCCAGGTACTTTATAAGTTGAGTTTTCTGCTTGAAGTCAGGAAGGGGTATCACAGCCACGTCGGCTATACACAGCAGTCGGTCACGACCGGGGAGCTCTACCACCGATACGTGGCTCAGAGTGCCTTTGGGCGGGAAGAGGCCGGCATCTTTGTTGAGTATGCCGCGCATGTACTTGTCGGTCGATACGAGACCCTTCATGAGCACATCAGCTTTGCCGGAAGCCACCATATCTACTGCGAGAGCCACACAGCGCACGTCGCTATCTTCGTCGACAATATCAAATATCTGCGGGTCGATACCCTCGGCAGCACATGTGGCGAGAATAGTGTCGCGGTTACCGAACACTGTGGGACTCACAAGTCCTTCGCGGTAGGCATCGCTTACGGCGAGGAGTGTATGACTGTCGTTGCCGTAGGCCACGGCAAGACGACGGCGACCGAGACGGCGGGCTTCGTCGACTATTTCACTGAGTTTTGTAATCATGGTTTCAGACAGGCTTTTTATTCTTAGCAATTCACAAAGATAATCACAGCCGGCCTAATTTCCAAGAAAATTCAGTAATTTGGAGACTAATTCTGCTTTCGGTAGGTCAGAGCGGCGAGGAGGCACAGCACTACGGCAAACGAGCCTAAAATCGAGTATTGCATCCACAGATCAGCCACTGTGGCCCCCTTGAGATAGATGGCGCGGAGTATCTCGATGAAATATCGGGGCGGAATAGCGTAAGTGATGGCCTGCGCCCAGTCAGGCATGGAGCTGATGGGGGTGAAGAGGCCACCCATGAGCTGGAATATGATGACGAAGGCGAAGAGCACGAAGATGCTTTGCAGCATGGTGTCAGACGAATTGGCCACGATAACCCCCATGCCCGACATGACGAGCGACAGCAATATGGCGGCGAGATATATGGCGGCGATATTGCCTTCGGGGGCGAGTCCGTAGACGGCGCGTCCCACTACCAACCCTACGGTGATCACGAGCATTCCGGCAAGCCAGTAAGGGATAAGTTTTGACAATACGAATACGAAGCGGCTAACGGGCGTAACGTTCATGGCCTCGATGGTTCCCGTCTCTTTCTCGCGCACTATGCTCAGCGCCGGCAGGAAGCCGCAGATCACTATGAGCAGTATCACCATAAGGGCCGGTATCATATAGTTGCGGTAGTTGAGCGTGGGGTTGAAGCGGTTGATCACACTCGTGGCTGCAGGTGCCGGTCGGCCGCTTTCGGCTGCTATGGCCGCCAGCGATCCGGCGATGCTGTTGCTCACATACTGGCTGCCGAGCATTCCCTTCATGGCGTTGACACCGTTGGCTTCGATGTCGATGGCCGAGAAGTCGCGTGCGAAGTGCGGCGGTATGGTGACGATTACGTCGGCTTCGCCGTGCTCCATGTCGATTATAGCGTCAGTGTAGGTAGGGGCTATGTCGATAATCTTCATGTCGGTTACCGAGGCAAGATCGGCCACGATACGCCGCGAGGTCATCGACCTGTCATTGTCGACCACGGCCACGTTTACGCCGGTCACGTCGAGATTGGTCACCAGCGGAGCCACAAGCATGACCATGAGCGGCATCATCAGTATGATGCGCGGTACCAGCGGATCGTGGCGCATGATAGTGAGCTCCTTGCGCAGAAGGGCTAAAAGTGTGCGTAGATTCATGTCAGCGGGAGTTGAATTTTCGTATTGCCACGGTGAGTATCAGCACCGTCATAACGGTGAGCACGGCTATTTCCTCTATCACATAGTTGAGCGGAAGCTGCTGTATCATAAGTTTGCGCAAGGCTTCGACATACCACCGCGCGGGGATTATGGCCGAGAAGTATTGCAGAGGCACCGGCATGTTGGTTATAGGATAGATCATGCCCGAGAAAAGTATCACCGGCACCATGAACACCATGGCCGAGATGATGAGGGCGTTGACCTGAGTAGCTGCCAGAGTGGATACAAGCAGACCTATGGAGAGCGACACCACTATGTAGAGCAGGGTGACGCCTATCACTGACCATATCGAGGCCGACAGCGGCAGGTCGAGCACCGTGTAGGATATGAGGAGCATGATGGTGAGAATGATGCACGACACGGCGAAGTAGGGTGTGAGCTTTCCGAAGATGATGGTGCGCGGATTGATGGGCGACACCAGCAGCAGATCCATGGTGCCTGACTCCTTCTCGCGAACTATCGACACCGATGTCATTATGGCGCAGATGAGTATGAATATCATGCCCATGATGCCGGGCACGAAGTTGTAGGAGCTTTTCATCTGCGGATTGTAGAGCGTGCGCACTATCACGGGCGACTTCGCGCTGCCGGATGAGGCCGTGACGCTGCTGATGTAGGCCGCAGCCGTGCGCCCTATGGTGGGGTTGGAGGCGTCGACTATTATCTGCGTGCGCTGCGTCCCGTCGGCCTCGGTGGCTATGACAAGTGCGGCGTCGGCTTTCCCCTTGCGCAGCAGGTCGTCGATCTCGGAGGGCGCCGCAAGTCCCTCGAAAGAGAAGTAGCTGTTGACGCTCAGCCGCTCCATGATGATGCGTGTGGAGGGCGTGTGGCGGTCGGCCACCACTACGATTTTCACGTTGTTGACTTCCGTGGAGATGGCAAATCCAAAAAGCAGCAACAGCAGCAGAGGTATGAAAATGGTGACTATCAGGGTGCGCCGGTCGCGCACGATCTGCAGCGATTCTTTTCTGACTAATGAAGTGAACGTTGACATGGCTTTCAGTCGTCGGATCGTTGTGCGCGCGATGCGAGGATACGGAACACCTCGTCCATCGTGGCGGCGTTATACTTCTTTTTCAGGGCCTCGGGTGAGTCGAGCGCCACTATGCGGCCGTCGACCATCATGGAGATGCGGTGGCAGTATTCGGCCTCGTCGAGATAGTGGGTTGTGACAAACACTGTCATACCCCGCGACGAAGCCCGGTAGATAAGTTCCCAGAAGCGGCGTCGCGTCACGGGGTCGACTCCACCCGTAGGCTCATCGAGAAACACTATGGCGGGATCGTGGATCGTGGCGGCGGCAAATGCGAGTTTCTGTCTCCAGCCGGTGGGTATGTCGCGCACGAGTGCGCGGCGCATATCGGTCATTTCGAGTTCGGCGTAGAGAGCTGCGGAGCGCTCGGCGGTACGGCTGCTGCTGAGTCCGTAGATAGTGGCGAAGAGGCGCAGGTTCTGGTCAACGGTCAGTTCTTCGTAGAGCGAGAATTTCTGACTCATATAACCTATGTGGCGCTTTATCAGCTCCGGCTGAGTCAGGATGTCATATCCGGCCACAGTGCCGTCGCCGGCGGTGGGCACGCTCAGACCGCACAACATGCGCATGGCTGTGGTCTTTCCGGCTCCGTTGGCGCCCAGAAAACCGAATATCTCTCCTTTCGACACGTCAAACGTAATGCCGTCGACGGCTGTGAACGAGCCGAATCGCTTG
Source organism: Bacteroides sp. (assembly GCA_014802325.1). Taxonomy (GTDB): domain Bacteria; phylum Bacteroidota; class Bacteroidia; order Bacteroidales; family Muribaculaceae; genus Duncaniella. Next base: position 10,620 of record JAAVCK010000021.1, on the reverse strand, counting down.
GTGAGTCCTTTTATCGAAATGGCTTTGTCGGTGTCAGTGTGCTGTGTCATTGGTGAGTCTGATGAAGGTGTCTTCTATATCGGGAGTGGCCGGATAGATGCGAACATCGGCGATGCCTTCGGCCTGTAGTTCGGCTTGTGTGGCTGCGGGGTCGAACTCGTCGGTCACTACGGCGTGGAGCGTGGCTCCGAAGGTGTAGCAGTCGGTAACTCCACGGCATGTGCGGAGCTTTTCGAGCAGGCGGAACATGTCGGAGGCTACTGCGTTGTAGAGCCGGCCGTCGAGCCGCGATGCCAGTTGGGCGGGGGTACCGGTGGCAAGGATGCGGCCACCGTTGATCATGGCCATGCGGTCACATCTCGCGGCCTCGTCCATATAGGATGTGGATACGAGTATGGTGATACCGCTGCTGCGCAGCCGGCCGAGCATGTCCCAGAACTCGCTGCGCGACACGGCGTCGACGCCCGTGGTGGGCTCGTCGAGCAGAAGCACTTCGGGGCGGTGGATAAGCGCGCAGCTCAGGGCGAGTTTCTGCTTCATTCCGCCCGAAAGTTTTCCGGCAAGTCGGTCCGGGAAGCGGGCAAGCTGACTGAACACGGGTGCGATGAGGTCATAGCTGTCGCTTACGGTCACACCGAATAGTGTGGCGAAAAACTCCAGATTTTCCTTTACGGTAAGGTCGCCGTAGAGCGAGAATCGCTCAGGCATATAGCCGATAAGATGGCGCAGGCGGCTATATTGGGCCACAGTGTCGAGTCCGAGTACCGATGCGCGGCCGCTGTCGGGCTGCATCAAGGTGGCAAGTATGCGGTAGATGGTCGACTTGCCCGACCCGTCGGGACCGATGAGTCCGAAGAGCTCACCTTTGTCCACGCTCAGGCTTACGCCGTCGACGGCGCGCAGTTTGCCGTAGCTTTTCGTAACGCTGTCGAGTACGATGGCGGGGTTCATAATCTTACTTCGCCATATTGGCCGAGCTTAAGCCGGCCGTCGTTTTTCACGGCTACCTTGACGGCATATACGAGATTGGCGCGTGAGTCGCGCGTCTGTATTGACTTTGGTGTAAACTCGCTCTCCTCGGCTATCCATGTGATGGTACCCGGATATTCATACTGCTCGTCGCCGCCGAAGTCGGCTATCACTGTCACCTTCTGACCGATTTTTATCGAGGCGAGTTGCGATGCGGTGAAGTAGCTGCGGAGATATATGTGGTTGAGGTCGGCAAGTTTTACGAGCTGACGTCCGGGCATGGCAAATTCACCCGGCTCGGCATATTTCACTATCACGGTGGCATCGATAGGGGAGCTTACCGTGCTACGGGCTATCTGCTCGGCTATCTGCTCCTTTTGCAACTGTATGGCTGTGGCGTTGTCGGATATCGATGAGCGGTTTTTGCCCAGTGTCGAGAGGAGTGCGTCGAGCTGACCTTGCAGGGCGGTGAGGGTGGCAGTGGCATCATCATATTGCTTCTGAGTGGTGGCGCCGTCGGCCAGCAGACGTCTGAAGCGCTCACACTCGTGCTTTTGGTGGGCGATCTGTGAGCGAAGTGATGCGGCCTGCGCGCTGATGTCGGGCGCGGAGGTTTCGGCCGAGAGTTTCTGGCTCTCAAGCTGGAGCAACTGGAGCGATAGAATGGCGGTGTCGACCACAGCTACGGTCTGCCCGGCGCGTACCGTGTCGCCTTCGGCCACGCCGAGGTTAAGGATTTTGCCCGACGTCTCCGCCGAGAGTGTCACTGTTGTGGCCTCGAATATGCCGGTGGCGTCATAGTCAGGTGTCGACGAGCATGAGGCTGAAATCATAAGAGCCGGAAGGATGTAAGTGATTACGTGTTTCATCGGTTGAGTGTATGTCGGAGTTGATAAATCTGTTGGATAAGCTGTATACGGTGATATTGTTCGGTGAGTCGGGCTTGATTTTCATCGGTGATCTTGGCCAGGAGAGCAGTGGTGTCGATCACTCCGTTGGAGAGTTGCGACTCGGCCGCCAGGCGCACTTCGGTGCGGAGTTGCACGATGCGGCTGTCGGTCTCCATGACGCTTCGCAGGGCTTCGATGTTGCGGCGCTGCTGTGTGGATAGCAGTCGGGTGTTGAGCAGAAATGTCTCGCGGTCAGTGCGGAGCGACTCGTTGTCAAGTCCTGTGGAGCGCCGAGAATTGGAGCGGGTATAGAAAGAGTCGATGTTCCACGAGAGTTTCACGCCGCCGAGTATGTTGAACGACATGTCGCGGTTCACCATGCTCTGAAAGTAGTTGAGTCCGGGATAGCCGTAGTAGGCCTGAGCGAAAAATCCGATGCGTGGCATCACGGATGTCTCCGAGCTGCGGAGTAGTGCCGAGTTGAGCGACGAGCGCGAATCGAGCAGTTTCAGCTCCGGGCGCAGGGGTGTATCGTCGGTAGGCAGCTCGGCTTCTGGCATGTCGAGCGGAGTGGGGCCGATCTCCATGCCGGTGTAGATGGAGAGCATGCGGCGGTAGGAGTCGAGAGCAGCCTCGGCCTCGGTGAGTTTCTGGCCGGTGGCGAGAATCTGTGCCTCCACCATAGCGGCGTCGCTTTTCATGGCCGTGCCGCCGGCCACCATTGCTTCGAGCCGCGAGTGGTTGGCTTCGAGCAGTGTCAGCGATTCACGGGTCTGCTTGATCTGCTGCTCCATGAGCAGTATGCCGAAAAATATGTTTTCCACCCGCTCCCTGACCGCGTAAAGCTCCACGGCTACCGAAGCGTTCTTCACGTCGGCCTGGGCGCGCTGTACGTTTCGAGCCGCCCGCGATGCGCCGCCGTCCCATATGGTCTGCGACACGTCGACTCCGGCCTTGTACTGAAATCGCGACAGGCCGCGGAAATTCTGATTCATCTGCGCGAGCATGTTGCTGAGCGCGTCGGGCCACGAAGGCCCATCGTTTTGCAGCGTGGCTTGAGCATATACATTCAGTCTGGGCAGCCAGCCACGGTTGATGTCGCTCAGAGCCACTTCGGTCTGTCGCGAAGCGATGTCGTAGCCCGCTATGGCCGGATAGTTTTCTTCGGCACGTGTCAGGCACTCGTCGAGAGTGATGCCGGCGCTGGCCGAGAGGGCCGCTACGGCGGCGATAAGCGTGAGGATCGGTCTCATGGACGTAGTTTTCTAAGTATGGTATCTATATTTTCTTTTTTCAGCAGTGATGCGAATTTTTCGCGGTGGGTCGCAAATATTCCGCCCATAATTATATCGACAGCCTTATCCATAATAAAAGGCATCACGTCGAGCGTGAGAATTTCGATAAGAAGCATCCGTGCATCCACACTCCGGCATTCGCCACGGAGGGCCATCTCGTCGATCTGGAGCTGTAGCGATGTTATAACTTCGTCGACGCGTGAGGCTATGGAGTCAAACGCCATGCCGCTCATCTGTTCGTCGCGGAGCACCACGTTGACCATCAGTCCCGGCAGCTGCGGATTGGCCATAATGAAGTCTATGTGATATTCTATGCAGCGGCTTATTTTCTCAAAAAGCGGTATCGAGGGATCGCCTATCGACGAGAGCATGAGATCGCGCAGCAGCTGCATCTTTCCGCCGATCACAGTCTGGAAAAGATTTTGCTTCGTGCGGTAATAATAGTGGAGCATGGCGTGGGTCACACCCGCAGCCTCGGCTATGGATGTGGTGCGCGCCCCGGCAAAGCCTTTGCTGAAGAATTCAGCCTCAGCCGCCGCCAGTATTCGCTCGCAAGTAGTTGCTGATGAGGTATTATCGGTCATTAACAAGGTTGATTAACAATTCTGTTAATGCAAAGGTATCGCAAATTATTATAATGTGCAAGTGTAAATCATTATATTTGCAGAAGATTAATTGGACAAATTAGTCCAATTAGACCCATTGGACCAATTGGACCCATTGGACCCATTGGACCCATTGGACCCATTGGACCAATTAGACCAATTACTCCAATTACTAACCCCTCCAAATACTATCTACCGATGACGCAGACTTTTCTCCCTCAGAAGGGTAATTTCAGAAAGTTGATTGCCTTTCAGAAGGCGGAGTGCATCTATGATATCACATATTATTTTGCACATAAATATCTACTCAAGGGTGATCGCACTGTCGATCAGATGATTCAGGCTGCACGCAGTGGCCGGCAAAATATTGCCGAAGGGTCTACTGCCGGAACTACCTCCGCGGAGACTGAGCTGAAACTGATGAATGTGGCGAGGGCCAGTCTTCAGGAGTTGCTCCTTGATTATGAGGATTATCTAAGGGTGCGCGGACTGGAGAAGTGGGACGTGAAAAGTCAAAAGAGTATTCAGTGTAGAAGGGTGTGTTCCGCTCATAACGAATCGGAGTATTACCGCAAGGCCATTGAGCTGCGTGGCGACGAAACTATTTGCAACATTGCCATAACATTGATTCATCAGACAGACGTGTTTCTACGCAAACTGATCGAACGGCTGCAAGACGATTTTATGAAAAACGGCGGTGTGAAAGAGCAAATGTATCGCGCACGAATTAATTCGCGTAATCATCGGGTATAACTAAGTGACCGTTATCTCAAATCACACATCAAGCCCCCGCTACCTTATGGTTACGGGGGCTTGACGAATGAGTTTTATATCATCACTTACAGACTGCGGGGGTCGATGGTGTCTTCTTCGAGCACGGGAATATCTGTATTGACATTCTTGCTGCCGGCAAGGGCGTAGAAGAATATGTAGGCCAGCATGGCTACCACGAGCCAGTAAGAAGTCATGTAGCCTTCGAGGTCGGCGATATAGTTCTGAAGCAGAGGCATCAGACCGCCGCCTACTACCATCATCATGAATATACCTGAAGCCTGGGCGGTGTATTTGCCGAGGCCTTCCACAGCCAGGTTGAATATGCTGCCCCACATGATAGAGGTGCAGAGACCGCAGAATATGAGAAGCATGGCGCTGACGGGCACTGTGGCACCACCCGAGTAGAGGGCTTCGGGTACGGGGATGGTGACCTCTTTGGGTATGCAGATCGAGATCACGATGAGCACTATGGCCACCGAACTAACGGTGAGGAGCTGGGCGCGGGTCGACACTACCGAGCTTATCACGGCCGAAAGCGAACGGCCCACGAGCATGAGAAGCCAGTAGATAGCCACGATAGCACCTGCGATAGCCGATGCATCGCCTATCACACCTGCACCGCGGGCAGTCTGGTCGGCAAGATAGAAGTTGAGCGTGCCGGGGATACCCACCTCGATACCTACATAGAAGAAGATGGCGATGACTCCGAGCACAGTGTGGCGGAAGTTCCACGGACTATGGGTATAAGCCACTTTCTTCACATTACTGTTATTGTTGCCCGGCTCAGGAATCTGCACCATATATACAATCACACCGGCCACCACGAAGATAGCCATGCCGATGATGAGCAGGGGCGACACTTCGATCATCGAAGTCTCCTTGGTGAGCTGACCGATCAGCACACCCACAAGCAGGGGAGTGAGCGTGCCGGCCAGCGAGTTGAAAGCGCCGGCGCTCTGGAGGAGCTGGTTGCCCTTGTTGCCGCCGCCGCCGAGCAGGTTGAGCATCGGGCAGCAGACGGTGTTGAGCATGCACACGCAGAAACCGCACACAAATGCACCGAGCAGATAGATGATATAATTCAGATGTACGGTCATTGAGCCGAGCGTGCCGACAACTACACCGTCGCCCACGCGGCCTGAGATATACTGGATGAATAGACCGATCACACCCACGACGAGAGCCGCGAGCGTAGTCTTCTTATAGCCGATTTTTACCAGCAGATTTCCTGCCGGTATACCCATGAAGAGGTAGGCCAGGAAGTTCATCATGTTGCCCATCATGCCGAGCACATTGTTGCCCTCGAAGTGATGTCCCCATATGGTGCCGATAGGGGCGGCGAGATTGGTGACGAAGGAGATCATGGCATACACGAAAAACATCACTATGATGGCGATGATACGTGTGCTCCCTCCTGAGCTGGTGGATTGAGTTTTCATTTTCGGAAATGAGTTTATTTAAGATGTTTATAATTTCAGTATTGCAAAGATAATACAATGTCGACAGATTATAACTCACATTTTTATCAAAAAAACAAAATAAATGTGTCCAAAACTCCCTCCGCTCGCCTTGGCCCCGACAGTCGAATAATTTTCAACTGGATCGATGAAGTCGATTTTTAACCAATTTCCAATAATGGCCTTTACGCGCTAATAATTGATGGTGAGTTCCTACCTCTATGACTCTACCTTCCACAACAGCAGTCGCTCATGGTAGGAATAAAAGATGTATATGGGATTGCCACTGTAGTGGGTATAGTTACTATTCTATGTCTATGTTTTTCTGATTTGAAAGGAAAATTAAATAAACAAGAAGCATTGAATATGCGATAAATGTATAGCGCAATCTGCGATATTGCTCAATAATTGACTCGTGTGAACCTATGATAATCTGAAAAATACATGTAACTTTGCAGAGTATCAATTTAAATATAAACCAATTTATACGTGACGGTTATGAAAAAAACAATGCAATGGCTTTATGACAACTGGATGAAGGCAACGCCCTTTCTGGCTATCTATTCAGCAATCCTGATCTGGATGTATGTCAAGGACGTGAACTATGCTCTGTTCCTGATATGGATGCAGACACCTATCTATTGGGCACATGAATTCGAAGAATATATCTGCCCCGGCGGATTCCTTAAGTTCTTCAACCGCAAGCCCCTGAAATCGGTTAAGGATGAATATCCTATGACCAAAGCGGTATCGTTCTGGATCAACATCCCTCTCGTATATATTCTGCTTCCTCTTATGGGCATAGTCTCAAACTACTGTGGTGTGGAATGGGGCCTTTGGGTTGCTTATTACTCGGCACTTAACGCTTTTGCCCATGTTGTAATGTTCTTCATCTTCGGCTTCAAGTATAACCCTGGCCTTGTTGCAAGCGTTCTGTTAAACATTCCGTTCGGTGTTTACACAGTTTGGTACTTCCTTTCAAATCAACTTGTTTCAACTGAGGTTAACATCATCAGCATAATCGTGGGTATAATCGCTCAGGCATCAATGATGATATATGGTTTCGGTTTCCTTGTGCCAAAAATCAAAAAAGAGGGACTGAGGGCAAAATAAATTTGTATATTTACTCCGGATAACATGTGTGAGGCTGTGTCGTCAAAAATAGGCACGGCCTCTTTGACAACTAATAGAAGAATGCAAAACGATCAAATATCAAAAGCTATTCCCTGGAATCCTTGGCATGGATGTCATAAATGCAGTCCGGGATGTCAGAACTGTTTTGTTTTCAATATGGATAAACGTTACGGTAGGGATACGACTGTCATAACGAAAGGAAAAACTACTTATGAGTTGAAGGAAAAAAATTGTCCTCCCGGCTCGCTTGTAAAACTAAGTTTTTCTTCTGATTTCTTTCTTGAGGAAGCAGATGATTGGAGAGGGGAGATTTGGGAAACAATCCATAGACGCAGTGACTGCATTTTTGTACTGACAACAAAGAGACCGGAACGGATAAAACATTGTTTACCGCCGAACTGGGGTGAAGGTTGGGATCATGTTCACATGAGCATTTCTATAGAAAATCAGGAAATGGCCGACAAGCGCCAGCCATATTTTTTAGATGCCCCATTAAGGCACCGCGAGGTTTTTTGCTCACCGCTGATAGCACCCATTACTCTTGGAAAATATCTTGATACGGGACTAATCAAATGTGTGAATGTCGGAGGTGAAATGGCACCCGGACAAGTAGTCAGACCAATTCTTTGGGAATGGGTCAGAGACCTGTATATAGAAGCAAAATCTCGAGGTATAGAGTTTTATTTTCATCAATGCGGAAGTATGTTTTTACGTAATGGAATAAACATAGGAGCGTGGAACCTGAACAAGCAGATAGCTTGTGCGGAAGAAATCCAACACGAACTTGAAAGCATGTTTGAATGAATAAATAATATTTGATAAACACTATTTAATGAAAACAATCACTGGAGAAAATATAAAATCGTGTGAGCCACTACACGAATATTGGAACAAAGGAGGATTTGTACTCTGTACCGCAGGAGAAGCTGACATCAGGATAAATGACAATATCTATCATTTGGCGAAGGGCAGTGTATTTATTGTCACCCCATTGATACAGATATATGAAATCAATCCATCTGCTGATTTCGAGCGAATATCATTAGTCAATGAGCTAAAAGTATTCTATCCTGTATTCAAACTGATTGCCGACACCGGTATTCCTCTGAAGGTTAGCCAAAGCCCCTGCTGGCAATTAAGCGATGAAGAATTTATCTTCGCAAAATCACAGTATAGGCGCATCGAAGATAAATTGAGCAAAATTACCGCGAGCACGTCAACAGAAGAACAGGTGATTCTAACTCATCTTATAAATCTGATATGTGTGGAAACCATGCTTGAAGTTGTGAGCAATCATATTAGTAAATTTGACACATCCTTTGAATCAATACGAAACAGTAATGTTGCTTATCGGTTTATCCTCTCTCTACATGAGAATTATCACACTGAACGAACCGTGAGCCGGTATGCATCGCAGGCAAATTTGTCCACCGGGCATTTTTCGGCTATAATTCGGGAGGCAACAGGAAAGTCGCCATCAGAGTGGATTTCATCAGTCACAACGACTTATGCGAAACTCTTACTCGAACAGACTGATAAGAGTATCAAAGAAATTGCTAACGAATTGAATTTTCCTGAACAATTTACATTCCGCAAATATTTCAAACGATATGCCGGGGTGTCACCAACCGACTATAGAAACGAATCCTGATAAAACTAACTTTCTTAAAACGATAATGCTGCGCCAAATCAAATTGACGCAGCATTTTCGATTCTATGACGTGTTTGTTTATTCGGGAAGTACCGGAAGCTGGATGTAGCTCGGATACTGACCTCCGACATGAAGGATGTGTGTGCCCTTGTTGTCGGGGATACAGCCGGGAGTTCCGGGCATAATGCTGCCGATTTCATCTTTTGTTGAAACAACGACACGCATCGTCTCGCCGGGATAGAACACCATGCCGATAGGGCTTAGAATGATGTCGAGTTCTGCTACCTGACCTGCCGAAAGCTTGTCAATCTGACTGAATGAGTAGTAAGGGCATGTATCGGTTGAACGTTCGGGGTCGAGATGACGCATTGAAGCGCGAAGACGTCCGTGCACGCCTTTGTATCGCAGGGTCGACGCTCCATCCTGAGTGAAGTCATGAAGAGCGGCTCCATTGTTGGGAACTACTGATTCAGAGAGGATATTACCACGTTTGTCAAGCTTCTGAACCCATACAAATACATCCATATCGTCGTAGCCTTCAACCTCGGTGTAGAGTTTGATTTTAGGATAACCAACGAATTTTGTGGCCTTATCGAAAGTTTTCTGGAATGATACACGCACTGGCAGACCATCGGGACTGTAGCGCAGAGCCATTTCTTTTTCAGGAGCTTCATCTTTAAGTGAACGCGTAGTGCCATCGAGGTAAAGTTTCTCGTAGACAGCCTCTTTGGACGGGAATTCATCTGCCACGATGCCGGTCTTATTGTCGCCTTCGAGATCGAGAACGGCGTAACGTACTGCCGGAGTCTCTTCCCAACCGTTCTGCTCATCCTTGAGGTAGCGGTCAAAGAATTTCTTTCGCTCCTCGGTGTTGTGCATATCGTAGTAGTCAGGCCATTCCTGCGAGTCGTGGATTCGGAGCCACTTCTTGTCGGTGCCCAGCGCGCGCCAAGCACGGAACGTTCCCATGGTGTGGAGTGTGTTGGAGTAGCTTGCCGTGACGAATGCCGGGATGTTGATTTTAGAGCAGTCGGCGCGTTTGTCCTGCCATATCTCAGCAGAAGCAAGAGGATAAGCATACATCTCATCAATCATATCCTCACGCTGCGCACCGCTCATACTCACATGATTAACCTGCAAACGGTCGAGGAAGTGCGGATCGGGAATACCACCGACATAGCAGATGTCGCGATAGGCATCCTGCAATCCTTCGTGAGGCGCGATGCAGGTAAGATGTGGTGGCTGAGTTGCGGCGATAAACCACTGCGAAAAAGTGAGATAGCTTGTGCCGGTAAGAGCGGTCTTACCGTTACACCATTCCTGTGTGGCGAGCCATTCAATCAAATCGTATGCATCGTATGCCTCCTGAGAACCAATCATGGTTATGTCACCCTCGCTACGTGCAATGCCACGAGGGTCGGGATTACATACAGCATAGCCCTGTGCACACCAGTAATCGGGATCAGGTCCCTCAAACTTGGTCAGACCTGAGCTCCATTTGTTACCCATTCCGAGCATATTGAACAGGCCGATGTAGCGGGGTGCGGTACCGGCGGTTTTGCCGTAGGGGCTCCATGCTATAAGCACTGGCACTTTATCCCCCTCCTTCATATCGGCAGGAAGATATATGTCAGTATAGATTGTCACACCGTCGCGCATCTTTACAGCCACGTCCTGCAACATGCGCAGGTCATGCTTCAGAGGTGAGCATGCCGGGTGTAACTGTGTGCCGGCTTTCAGGATACGGTCGCCGGGGTTGAACTTACTCATTACGCCATGAACCACAGCGTCATCGACATACGGATATGCCGGTTTGAATATCATTTTTTCGCAGATTTTTTCCAT
>JAAVCK010000020.1 GCA_014802325.1 Bacteroides sp. | reverse complement strand
TCGGGAAACGAAAGTTTTCTGACCTACTTTCGTTTCCTTTCCTCTCACACCACCGTACGTGCCGTTCGGCATACGGCGGTTTAATTTGTTTTCAAAGAGTGTCTAATCGTGTAGTAGTCAAGACAACTGACTAAACCTCTGTGTGTCAGTATCTCTTTCGAGATTGCCCGTGCAACGCAGGTTCTTCTTACGACCCATTCATAGCGGTCACCACAATAGGATGTGAGTTTGGCTAAATCGTTGTTTACTCCGAGTTTGCGAAGTCCCCATGCTCGTTTCTGTGGTGTTTTCCACTGTTTCCATATCACTTTGCGCAACATCGTTCGCAGATGTTCATCTATCTTTTCCATTTTGCCTTTCATGGCTCCTATGGAGAAGTAGTTTATCCATCCGCGTGTTACGGAGTTGAGCTTTGCGATGCGGTCAGTCATGGAGATATTCCACGAACGTTTGCATAGTTTCTTTAGCTTGCGCTGGAACTTCTCTATTGAGGTTTCATGGGGTCGTGCCGTCCATTGCTTTGTCTGCGGTGACTTGTAGAACCCAAAACCGAGGTATTTGAGTTTATTCGGTCGGCAGACTTGGGTCTTGGTGGCATTGACCTTTAATCCGAGTTTCTGCTCTATCCATTTGGTTATGGTGTGCATCACTCGGCTGGCGCTCGTGCTGCTGCCTACTGCTATTATACAGTCATCAGCATAGCGCACATAACGCAGTCCTCTTTTTACAAGTTCCTTGTCAAGCTCGTTGAGCATTACATTACTCAGCAAGGGTGAGAGATTGCCTCCCTGCGGTGTACCGAGTTCCGTGGCTTCGTACATACCATTTTCCATTACTCCCGATTTCAGATACTTGCGTATCAGACTCTCGGTGTCGGGGTCGTGGATTACTCTGCCTACATAGCTCATCAGCTTGTCCTGCGGTACATTGTCGAAGAACTTCTCCAAATCTATGTCCACTATCCATTCATATCCCTCATTGAGATATTCAAGGAGTTTTAGAACCGCTTGCTCACAGCTTCTGCCTGGACGGAAGCCGTAGCTGTTGTCTTGGAAATCCGTCTCAAATATAGGTGTGAGTATTTGGACTATAGATTGTTGAAGTGTTCGGTCAACGACCGTGGGAATGCCGAGTTTTCGCACGCCTCCGTTAGGCTTGGGTATTTCTACCCTCCTTACAGGTGCTGGTTTGTAATTCCTCTCAAGGATTGACTGCCTGATACTTGGCCAGTAAGCGTTCATATAGTCGCGCAGCTCTTCGACATTCATGCCGTCAATGCCTGCCGCTCCATTGTTGGAGATTACCTTTTCAAGGGCTACACGGACGTTACCCGTGTCAAGTATCCTTTCAATTAGTTTCATCTTCCGTCTTTCTTAATTTCCGCTTCCGATTGATTCTGCCTACCTCCTCGTGTCGGTTTTAGCTCTTTAACGTTTCGCTTACGCCAACTCGTCAGCTACTCAGTCGGAACATACATTCTTGATTAACGTTACAAATTATTCGGCCCTTCGCCTTGACCAGCTCGTGGTCGGCTACTTCGGCCTCTGCTGTCTTCTCGACATTCGTTGTTACTATCCTTGCGGACTGTCGAGACCTCACGGGATAAGCCATACATCTTTCCTCGTTTACCTGCATGGTTTACGCATAAAGGTTACGGTTGCCTTTGGGAACTTCGCTGTCTTAGGCCAGCTTGTCCGCTTGATACGCCTTAGTACCATGTTTCTGTTCGTCAGGCCACGATTTTGCTATTGCTTCTTCTCTCCCGAGCGTCACCGCCCGAAACTTGCAAGTCGCTTTTGGGTTCGTCGGCAACTACGCCCCGCGTGGACTTTCACCACAGATGTATAACATGCCCGTCATACTTAAAAAAAGCAGCTGCCGCGGTGACGGCAACTGCTTTTTGAGTATGTAACGTGATGATGGATTACACGTAGCCGCGGATGATGCCGCGCTTGGAGTTGCGGACAAACATAATGATTTCGTCGCGCTCCTTGGTGGCGGGGAGTTCGGCCTCGATGCGCTCGATGGCGTCGGAGAAATTCAGGCCCGACAGATAGAGGTAGCGGTAGATATCCTGAATCTCGCATATAGTCTCGTTGGTGAATCCGCGACGACGCAGACCTATCGAGTTGATACCCACGTAGGAGATGGGCTCGCGGGCAGCCTTGACATAGGGAGGAATGTCCTTGTTGATGAGCGCGCCGCCCTGAATCATCACGTGCGGACCGATGTGGCAGAACTGATGTACGAGTGTGCCTCCGCCTATCACGGCGAAATTGTCCACTACCACTTCGCCTGCAAGCTGAGTGGCGTTGGATATGATCACATTGTCGCCTACCACACAGTCGTGGGCCACGTGACAGTAAGCCATGATAAGACAGTTGCTGCCTACTACGGTCTTGCCCTTCGAGGCTGTACCGCGGTTGACAGTCACGCACTCGCGTATCACGGTATTGTCGCCGATAATAGCGTAAGTCTCCTCGCCGCGGAACTTAAGGTCCTGGGGAACGGCCGAGATAACGGCTCCGGGGAAAATGGTGCAGTTCTTACCTATGCGCGCGCCTTCCATGATGGTCACGTTAGAACCGATGCGTGTGCCTTCGCCTATCTCCACGTTTTTCTCAATGGTGACAAAGGGGTCTATTACCACGCTTGGGGCTATCTTGGCGGCGGGATGGATATATGATAAGGGTTGTTTCATGTCGTGTGAAGTGTTTCTATGTTATTTATTCTTGATAATCTGCGCCATAAACTCGCATTCGCTGACGATCTTGTCGCCGACAAAGGCATAACCCTTCATCTGCGCCATACCGCGGCGAAGTTCGGTCATGAACGATACGTGGAACAGGAGTGTATCTCCGGGCACCACCTTGCTGCGGAACTTCACATTGTCGATCTTCATGAAGTAGGTGGAGTAACGCTCGGGCTCGTCTACAGCCGAGAGCACGAGCAGACCGCCGGTCTGGGCCATAGCCTCGATCTGAAGCACTCCGGGCATCACGGGTTCCTGGGGGAAGTGGCCGGGGAAGAAAGGTTCGTTGGCAGTGACGTTTTTCACGCCTACGATGTAATTCGTACCCTTTTCGATAATTTTGTCGACAAGCTGGAAAGGATAGCGATGGGGAAGGAGTTCGCGGATGCGGTTATTGTCCATCACCGGCACAGCGTTGGGGTTATATACCGGAGCGAGCACATCGTGCTGCTTGATCTCACGGCGCACTTTCTTGGCGAATGTGGTGTTGATGGAGTGGCCCGGACGGGTAGCCACTACATGACCCTTGATCTGACGGCCGATAAGAGCGAGGTCGCCTATCACATCGAGCAGTTTGTGGCGGGCAGGCTCGTTTTCGGTTTCGAGGGGACGATTGTTGATATATCCGAATTCATGCACGGGCTTGCGGGGCACGTTCATCAGATCGGCCAGACGGTCGAGTTCGGCCTGCTCCATGGGCGCGTCGTAGATCACGATTGCATTGTCGAGGTCGCCACCCTTGATGAGATTGTTCTTGACCAGAGGCTCGATTTCGCGCACGAACACGAAAGTGCGTGCTGCGGATACATCCTTACCGAAGTCGGCCAGCGATGACAGAGCGGCATACTGGTTGTTGAGCACACACGAGGGGAAGTCGATCTTCACGTCGATCGAGAAATCGTCGGCGGGATACACCACGATAGACGAACCCGTATTCTCGTCGCGCACCTCCATGCGTGATTTCACTACATAGTATTTCTTATCGTCGGCCTGCTCTTCGAGACCCACTTCGGCTATCGCCTCGGTGTAGAATCGGGCGCTACCGTCGAGTATAGGCATCTCGGGAGCATTGAGTTCGATCAGACAGTTGTCAATTCCTGCTGCATAGAGAGCCGCCATAGCGTGCTCGATAGTCGAGATGCGCACGTCGCCTTTGGCTATTACGGTGCCGCGCTGCGTGTCCACTACATTTTCGGCAAGAGCGTCGATCACGGGCTGACCCTCAAGGTCGACACGCTTGAATTTATATCCATGGTTTTCAGGTGCGGGAAGGAATCGGGCCTCGATTTCAAGACCGGTGTGGAGTCCTTTGCCTTTAACGCTGAAGGGTGCTTTGATGGTAAGCTGATTCATTATGATATGTATAAGGAGTGATTATTTCATTGATTTTTCGAGTGCGGCCACTCTGTCGTAAAGCGAGCCGAGTTTCTTCACATACACCAGATTGCGCGCATATTCCACCGCGTCTACGGCGGGCGAACCCATCAGGCGGTCGCCCGGACGGGTGGAGCGGCTGATACCGCTCTGTGCTCCTATCTGAGTGCCGTCGGCTACAGAGCTGTGACCCACTATGCCTACCTGACCGCCTATCATGCAGCGGGCGCCTATCTTGGTAGAGCCGGCCACTCCGGCCTGAGCGGCCATCACGGTATCTGGACCTACGGCACAGTTGTGGGCTATCTGAATGAGATTGTCGAGTTTAGCGCCCTTGCCTATGTGGGTGGCACCCATCATGGCACGGTCAATAGTGGTGTTGGCGCCCACTTCCACATCATCGTCGATAGCCACGATACCTGTCTGGGGTATCTTCTCGTAGCTGCCGTCGGGCAGCGGGGCGAATCCGAAGCCGTCGGCTCCTATCACCACGCCCGAGTGTATGATGCAGCGGGCTCCTATGCGGCAACCTTTGTAGATCTTGGCGCCGGGATAGATTATAGTGTCGGGACCTACGGTGACACCGTCGCCTATATACACCTGCGGATATATCTTGGCACCTCGGCTTATAACCGCTCCGGGCGAGATGTAGCTGAATGCGCCAATGTAAGTGTCGGTCTCGTCTACCGTAGCTCCGGGTGCTATGAAGCAGGGCTGCTCGATGCCGGTGCGCGACACGGCGGTCATCTTCTCCACCATAGTGAGCAGCATGGCCACAGTGGCATACGGATCATCGACACGTATGAGGGTGGCCTTCACCGGATGCTCAGGCTCGAAATCACGCTTTACGAGCACCACGCTCGACTCGGTATCATAGATAAAATGCGTATATTTAGGATTGGCAAGAAAGGAGAGCGCGCCGGGATGGCCCTCTTCGATCTTGGCGAAAGTGCTCACTTTCACATCGCCGTCACCGTCCACGGTGCCGTTGACCATCGAGGCCAGTTGTGTGGCTGTAAGTTCCATACAGGTATATTCTTACTTAAAATTTTCTGCAAAATTGCAAAAAAATTTTCATATATAAAAATAATGTTAAAGCACTTACAAAAAGGACAGCGCTATCGACTTGAATTACAAGCCGATAGCGCTGTTATAATTTATTTAGCGATCTTCTCAGAAAAGCGTGGAACTCAATCGGTTGAGAGCCGCCACCTTGTCGCAGGCGCGAATGAGGAATGAAATATTGTAATCGCTGCCCCCGTAGCTTATCATGCGCACGGGTATATCATGGAGAGCTTTGAGCGCGCGGGTCTCCAGTCCGGGCGATGTCCACTCCAGATTGCCCACCACGGCTATTATCACCATGTCGCGATCCACGGTGACGGTGCCGAATTGCTTGAGCTCGTCGATAATCTCGGGGAGGAAACGGGCCGAATCGACCGTGAGCGACACTCCTACCTCCGAAGTGGCTATCATGTCGATAGGTGTGCGGTATTTCTCGAATGTGGCGAACACCTTGTTGAGAAATCCGTAGGCCAGCAGCATGCGTGAACTCTTGATCTTCACGGCGGTCACATTATCCTTTGCCGCTACAGCCTTGATGCTCGGACCGGTGATGCTGTTGTAGATCAGCGTGCCGGGTGCCTCGGGCTCCATAGTGTTGAGCAGTCGGAGGGGAATATTGTTGACCTTGGCCGGGAGTACGCATGTGGGGTGAAGTATCTTGGCTCCGAAATATGCGAGTTCGGCGGCCTCCTCGTAGTGGAGTTCATGCACGGGGCGTGTACCCTCCACGTAGCGGGGATCATTATTGTGCATACCGTCGATATCGGTCCATATCTCAATTTCCTCGGCCTCCACGGCCGCGCCTATGAGCGACGCGGAGTAGTCGCTGCCGCCGCGCTGCAGATTGTCGACTTCGCCACGGTGATTGCGGCATATGAATCCTTGGGTGATGTATATGTTGGCCTCGGCATACTTATCGAGCAGTGCGCGCAGATTGAGTGCAATGGCGTTGGTGTCGGGCTCGCCGTTCTCACCCGTCTTCATGAATTCGAGGGCGGGCAGCGACTCGGCGTGATAGCCGCGCTCATTGAGCAATATGGTCATCATGGCCACCGACATTATCTCGCCCTGGGCGAGGATAATCTTTTCCTCAACCGAGGTAAACACGTCGCGCGCCGCAAACGAGCGGATGTAGTTGAAGCACGATTTTATCTCTCTCAGAGCCATCTCGCGCGATTCATGGCGGTCATAAAGCGTGGCGAGGGTCTTGAGATACTTGGATTCGAGAATATTGATAGTCTCCTTGGCGCCGTTGAGATTGCGCTTGTAGAGATAGTCGGCTATCTCCACAAGCGAATTGGTGGTTCCCGACATGGCCGAGAGCACTATAATATTTTTGCCTCGGGGCGCCACAAGATCGGCCACGTGGCGTATACGCTCGGCCGACCCTACGGATGTACCTCCGAATTTCAATACTTTCATTTAGCTCACATATTTTAGAATTGTGACATCATGGCCTGGAAAGCGGCGCCGAGACCTTCGGCATCCTTACCGCCGGCCTGAGCGAAACCGGGCTGGCCTCCGCCACCGCCCTTAATGGCACGGGCTGCCTCGCGTACTATAGCGGAGGCATTTTTACCACCGGCCACGAGGTCGTCGGTGAGAGCCACGGTGAGCAGGGGCTTGCCTGCCGGATCGGAAGTAGCTGCCACGAAAGCTGTAGCCGAGGCCGAGCGCTGGCGCACTGCGAAAGCTACATTTTTGACCACGTCGGGCACACGCACGCCGGTCATCGACACGATCTTCACGCCGTCTTTCACCTCGGCACCGGCCAGAAGTTCGGTAGTGAGGTTCTTGATGCGTTCCTTGAAGTATTCTTCGGCTTCCTTACGGAGTTCTACATTCTCGTCGATCGACTTGCGGATGGCAGCCACGAGGTCAGGCGCGTTGTGGAAGAGTTCGCCCAGCTGGCGCAGGGTGTCCTGCATGGTATCGGTAAGATTCTCGGCACCGGCGGCAGTCACAGCCTCGATGCGGCGTATGCCGGCGGCTATAGAGCTTTCCGACACGATGCGGATACTACCGATGTTGCCGGTGTTGGCTGCATGAGTACCACCGCAGAGTTCTACCGAATCACCGTATTTTATCACACGCACTTCCTCTCCGTATTTCTCGCCGAAGAGAGCCATAGCGCCCATCTCCATAGCCTCGGCGATAGGCACGCAGCGGTGCTCGTCGAGAGGTATGGCCATACGCACCATAGCATTTGCCACGTGCTCTACGCGGCGCAGTTCCTCGGGGGTGACTTTCTGGAAATGCGAGAAGTCAAAGCGGAGCACCGTGGGGCTTACATACGAGCCTTTCTGCTCCACGTGAGTGCCGAGCACGGTGCGCAGGGCGTGGTGCAGCAGGTGGGTGGCGGTGTGGTTACACTGGGTGGCTATGCGCTTCTCATCGTCGATGCAGGCCTCGAATTCGGCCGTCACGTCGGCGGGCAGTGTCTTGGTCAGATGCACGGCTATACCGTTTTCACGCTTTGTGTCATATATCTCCACACGCTCGTCGCCATTGATGAGCCAGCCGGTATCACCTACCTGACCGCCCATCTCGGCATAGAAGGGAGTGGGGGTAATGATGAGCTGATAATACTCTACGTTTTTCTGCTTTACCTTGCGGTAGCGGAGTATGTGGCAGGGGCAGGTGGTGGCGTCATAGCCCACGAATACGGGGTCGCCTTCGCGCACTACCACCCAGTCGCCGGTCTCGATGGCCGATGCGTTGCGGGCGCGGGCCTTCTGAGCCTCCATTTCCGTATTGAATCCGTCGGCGTCGAGCGTCATGCCGCGCTCCTTGAGTATGAGCTCGGTGAGGTCGAGGGGGAAACCGTAGGTATCGTAGAGCACGAATGCATCCTTACCAGATATCTGAGTCTTGCCTTCCTTCTGAGTCTTGGCAATGGCATCGTCGAGTATGGCCATACCCTTGTCGAGGGTGCGGAGGAAGGATTCTTCCTCTTCCTTTATCACTTTCATGATAAGCTCGCGCTGCTTGGCGATTTCGGGATATGCCTCGCCCATAGAGTCAATGAGAGTATTGACGAGCTTATACATGAACGCTTGTTTCTGATCGAGGAACGTGTAGGCATAGCGCACGGCACGGCGCAGGATGCGGCGAATCACATATCCGGCCTTGGCGTTGCCGGGGAGCTGGGAGTCGGCGATGGAGAACGATATGGTGCGTACGTGGTCGGCGATCACGCGCATGGCCACGTCGACCTTGCGGTCTTTGCCGTAGGTGTAGCCCGAGAGCTCCGATATGCGGTCAATCAGCGGGGTGAACACGTCAGTATCATAATTTGACTTCTTGCCCTGAAGAGCCATGCAGAGGCGCTCGAAGCCCATACCGGTATCGATCACCTTGGCGGGCAGCGGCTCAAGCGAGCCGTCGGCCTTGCGGTTATACTGCATGAACACGAGGTTCCATATCTCGATCACGAGAGGATTGTCGTGGTTGACGAGCGATGCGCCGTCGACCTGCGCGCGCTCCTCATCGCTGCGGAGGTCAATATGTATCTCCGAGCAGGGACCGCAGGGACCGGTATCGCCCATTTCCCAGAAGTTATCATGCTTATTGCCGTTGATGATATGCGATGCGGGGAGGTGTTTTTCCCAGTAGGCAGCAGCCTCGTTGTCGCGCTCCAGACCCTCTTCGGCCGAACCTTCAAACACGGTGGCATACAGACGGGCGGGATCGAGCTTGAGCACGTCGACGAGATATTCCCAGGCCCAGTCGATGGCTTCTTTCTTGAAATAGTCGCCGAATGACCAGTTGCCAAGCATCTCAAACATGGTGTGGTGATATGTATCCATGCCCACCTCTTCGAGGTCATTGTGCTTGCCGCTGACACGCAGACACTTCTGCGAGTCGGCCACGCGCTGATATTTGGCGGGGGCATTGCCGAGTATTATATCCTTGAACTGATTCATACCAGCGTTGGTAAACATCAGTGTGGGGTCATCTTTTATCACCATGGGGGCCGAAGGGACTATATGATGTCCCTTGGATTGGAAGAACTCCTTGAACGAGTTACGTATTTCCTTTGCTGTCAGCATATTTATATAATGAGTTAACTTATTTCCAAATATTTTGCAAAGTTACGAATTTTCCGCTATAAAATGCTATCTGTCTGATAATTTTTGTATCTTTGCACCCGTAAAATCTATTACCACTTAACCAACCATTCATACAATCTAATCCAATCATGAGAAAATTATCAACTGTGCTCATGCTGATGTGCGCGCTCTTTACCGGTATGTCCGCGTGGGCTGCCGACGCGGAGTTCACCCACGTCACCACCGAGCGCAACTGGGACTTTACCAAAGGTAAAAGCCACGCCAACGAAGTGACCAACTGCGAGTATTGGAAATCCGGATCAAGCGGCCGATACACGCTCACCAAAGCCCTCGAAGACCAGGAGTTACCCTCCAACACCGGTGGCGCTCTCACCGGCCTTGAAGGTGTATATTTCACCGTATCGGCCAACGCCGTCTACGGTATCTCGGGCAACTACTGCTTCCAGAACGGCAAGATAACTGTGCGTATACCCGGATGCGGCGTCAACGACGAGATCATCGTTGACTTCGCCGGCGCCGGAAGCGAGGCCACAGTGACATCCGACAACATCACTTCGGAGCTCAAGACTTCGCTCACATCACAGAAAGAGGAGACAAAGCAGTCAACCAAAGTAAAAGAAAACGGCGACGTGATCCTCAACATGAGCTGCAGCAAGGGCTTCCGCCTCTACGGCATCAAAGTGATTCCCTTCGTTCAGAAAGAGCGTAACTTCACCGATTTCAGCATCGACTTCACCACCGATCCTTACACCGTGACCAAACCGGCTGACGGCGTACTGCCCGAGGGTGTAACCGTCGACGGCAAGTATTACAACGATCACGGCTACAGCACCACTACCGTAACCGTGCCCGTTGACGGCGCTGTAAAGATCACATTCGGCAACTGCCAGTACGGCACTCCGGTAGCCACCATCAAAAATGGCGAGACTGTGCTCGGCACCGTAAACTGCGGCGCTAACTGCGACGGCACCACTTCATGGATCTACAACAGCAACGACGAGGCAGTGCTCACCATCATCACTCCCTCTTACTGCCCCTCGCTCGCCGTAGAGGCATGCGACTTCCTCCCCAACGTGAAGGTATCATACTACAATACCGACGGTAAACTCATCGGCTCGGATGAAATGGCCGGCGGCTCGGCCCTCAGCTATAAATACACGGTGGCCGACGTGACAGTGCCCGCTGGCGAGGCATTCCGCGGATGGTTTGCAGCCACCTCTTCCACAGCTGAGAAAGTGGCTGAAGGCACTTCGGTACAGAGCGACCTCAACCTTTATGCCCGCACCACCAAGATCGAGACTCCCACATATACCTCGCGCTTCACATACGACCTCACCCAGACATATTTCTACGTGGAGGATCACGAAGCTATCGAAATCGACGGTAAGTATTACAACAACCACGGCTGGCTCGTCAACAAGGGCGGCACTATCAAGGTCAATGTAGCCGGCAAGTGCTATGTCACCGTAGGCTGCTGCTTATACTCGGCCGAATCTACCGCCGTAGTGACCGACGAGGCAGGCCAGACCGTAGCCGAATTCCCTGTAAAGGGCGAGAGCGACGGTGCAGAGCAGACTTTCGAGTACGACGGTGAGGCCGGATGGCTTACCATCACTTTCCCCGATGGTGCATATATCCACACCGTGGAAGTGGCCAATGTGAAAGAATTTGTGGAATTTGACCCCGCATCGGGTTATTACGAAATCCCTGCCGGCGACGTGTCGAGCTTCCTGCTCGCCCTTAGAGCCGCAGCTTCGCAGGACGGTGCCAAAATATTCCTCCCCGACGGCATCTACGACCTCGGCACTACCGTGCTCACCCCCGTCACCGGTAAGAACATCTCTATCATCGGCCAGTCAACCAAAGGCACCGTGATACTCAACTATCCCCCGCTCGACGCCGAGGGTATCAGCAAGACCGCTACCCTGCTCAACCGCTCTGAAAATCTCTATCTTCAGGATCTCACCCTGCGCAACGACATGCCCTTTGACGGCAAGGCTGCCGCCGGACGTGCTGTGACACTCCAGGACAAGGGTTCAAACACTATCTGCAAGAACGTAAGCCTCGAATCTTATCAGGACACTTACTACAGCAACAACGGAGCATCGTACTTCTACTTCGAGGACGGTGAGATCCACGGCGTGGTCGACTACGTATGTGGCGGCGGTGATGTCTACTTCAACCGTGTGAAGTTTGTCAACGAGTCACCCAAAGATGCCACTATCGCAGCCCCCAACGGTGCTAAGAAGTTCGGCTACGTGATGAACAACTGTACAATCGAGACGCTCTGCTCCAAGTTTAATCTCGGCCGCTCATGGGGCACTTATTCGGGTCTGGCATGGCTCAACACCACCATCAACCAGCCCTCGAAGCTCACCTCTACCCGCTTCAACACCACCGGTATGAACTGCGCCGCCGATAAGTTTGTGGAATACAACACCATGGACTCCAACGGCAACCGCATCTCGCCCTCATCCAACGTGCTCACCTTCACCCACTCATCGGGCAATAAAAAATACGAGACCATCCTCACCGACGAGGAGGCCGCTGAATATGCCATCGACAAGGTATTCCCCGACTGGAATCCCGAAGACATCGCTGCCCAGACTTCGTATACTCCCGGCGAAGAACTCACCGGCAATGTATATCTCGTCGACGGCAAGATTTATGCCGGCGAACTCCCCGAAGGTACCAATCTGAAAGTGCGCAAGGCTAATGCCCGCGGCGGTTTCGGTCCAGAAGTCGAAGTCAGCCTCTCAGGTATCAGCAGCGCCGCTGCCGAGGCAGCCGGTGTGGTAAGCACCCGTTACATCAACCTTCAGGGCGTGACCGTCGACAACTCCTATACCGGAGTAGTCATCAAAGTCGACACCCTCGCCAACGGCAAGACCATCGCTACCAAAGTAGTGAAGTAATACACTGATATTTATACGCACCAAGCCGCCGGCTATCCCTCGATAGCCGGCGGCTTTCTTTCTGCCCTATAGGCGTCCTAAACGTCACCGTGCCTCCGGCACTTATATTTTTATGGAGCTGGGGCAGCGATCCCGCCACAGCTGCAAGGTGTGAAGCACGATGCGTCCTGCCGTGACGCGATATTTGTGTTATGCCCCGCTTTCGTTATTCCGGAAGAATTTGGAAAACATGCGGGAATAATGTAATTTTGTAGTGTATTATGGACGATTCTCTTAATAAAAAATATTATCGCATACGCGAAGTGTCAGATATAGTAGGAGTCAACTGCTCTACGCTTCGATTCTGGGAGACACAGTTTCCGCAGCTGGAGCCGCGACGCAACAGTCACGGCACCCGCTACTATACGCCGGCCGACCTTGAGACCGTGCGCATAATCCACTACCTGATAAAGACCAAGGGGCTTAAAATCGAGGCTGCACGCGAAGAGCTGCGCGTCAACCGCGCCGGCGTGTCGCGCAACCACGAGATTATCGACCGCCTCACGGCTGTAAGAGATTCGCTCAATACACTTATAGATTCGCTCCACTCCATGCGCTGAGCATCAGGCGGAGCACACCTCATCATCATCCCCCCTCTCATTATGGCAGGAAACACCACTAAAAAGAAGAAAAAGAATGACTCGTGGGTACGTCGCAATTCGCTGACGCTTCTCGTGGCAGGCATAGCCATACCCGTGATAGCGGTAGCTATGATATGCTACTTCACATTCAATACCTATTCCGGACCCGACGTGATGGTATACGTGCCGGCCGGAGCGTCAAAAGAGCAGGTGAAAGACTCACTCAAATCGCGCCTCGGGTCATCTGACGGTACACGCGTGTATATGCTCTGGTCTCTTTCGGGAGGCAAGCCGTCGGTAGCACACGGCGCCTACGAGATTTCCGACGGTCAGAGCGCCCTATCGATAGCCCGACGCCTGAAAAACGGTCGCCAGACTCCGGTCAAGGCTTCGTTTCCGTCGGTAAGACGGCTCTCCGACGTGGCCGAGCGCATTACACGCAATCTTGAGATAACACCCGAGGATTTCCTGGCAGCCTGCGACACCATACTCCCGGCCAGGGGTTTCAGCCGCGAGCAGTTTCCGGCAGCGTTTCTGCCCGACACCTACGATTTCTACTGGTCATCGTCGGGCGAGGCGGTAGTCAACCGTCTGCTCGACTATCGCGACCGGTTCTGGAACGACGAGCGCCTGGAGCGCGCCCGCGCCATGGGTCTGTCGAAAGTAGATGTGGCCACACTGGCCTCTATCGTGGAGGAGGAGACTGCCAAGACCGACGAGCGCCCTCGCGTGGCCCGTCTCTACCTCAACCGACTCAATAAAAATATGCGTCTGCAGGCCGACCCCACGGTGAAATTCGCCACCGGCAATTTCGCGCTGCGGCGCATCACTTCGCGCCATCTCGCTATAGAGTCGCCTTACAACACTTACCGTGTCAACGGCTTGCCCCCGGGTCCCATCCGTGTGCCCTATGCGGCCACGCTCGACGCCGTGCTCAACGCTCCGCTCCACCCCTATCTATATATGTGCGCCAAGGAAGACTTCTCGGGCTACCACAACTTTGCCTCTGACTACGCTACCCATCAGGCCAATGCCCGCCGCTATCAGGCCGAACTCAATCGCCGCGGCATTCACTGACCATCAAGACTTAGCCTTTTTCACCCATTATTGGTCATTTTTGCTGACTATCTGGTATTTTTTTTATATCTTTGTAGTCAATTACACTACGACCTCTCATGAACAAAGCTCTGATTAGCGAGAACATATCGGTATTCCGCTCGCTCAACGACATTTCTTTTGTGAAATTTCCATGTAGGCTCGAATGGATGCTGCTCGTGGTGTGTGTCAGAGGGTCGGTTTCGGCTCGCATTGACCTCACCGCCCGCACACTCTCGCCCTACTCCATCATGGTGCTCCGCCCGGGTCACACGGTAGACGAATGCGTGGAGTCGGCCGACTTCGATGGCTTCTTCATTCTCGTCCACGAGGAGAAACTTCACCGTCTGCTGCCGTCCATGAAATATCTGGTGCCCTACTCGCTCTATTTCATGAACAATCCCGTGATAGAGCTGAAGCCCGAAGAGGTGGCCTCGCTGTCGTCGATATGCTCCATGCTCACGACCAAGCTCTCCGAGCGCGAGCGCCCCTTTCACGACATGGCTGTCAACGCACTGGTGCAACTGCTCTTCTACGACACACTCGGCATCTACACCCTCCACACCGGCAACGAGACTTACCGCCGGTCGCGCCGCGAGGAGATGATGGGCACGTTTATCGACCTAGTGGAGCAGAATTACCGCCGCGAACGCTCGGTGCTGTACTACGCTCAGAAACTTTGCGTAACACCCAAGCATCTCTCGGCCGTGCTCAAAGAGATCTCAGGCAAGACTGCCGGAGAGTGGATTGACTACAGGGTGGTGCTCGAAGCCAAAACCATGCTCAGATCGTCGGGGCTCACCATACAGGAAATCAGTCTGGAACTCAACTTCTCCAATCAGTCGTTTTTCGGAAAATATTTCAAGCATCACACCGGTAAATCGCCGCGTGAATTCCGCGCAAGTTCTCTATGAAAAAGTTTATCCTCATCTCCCTCTTGCTGCTTGCCGCTCTCACCTCCGGAGCTCAGGTACTCGTGACTTCGCTCGAAGCCGACAGTGCCTTCGCCGCCATCGACCGTCAGGAATGGGATCGGGCCGACTCGCTGCTGGTGCTGGCTATCAACGCCCGCCCCAACGACCCGGCCAACGTGCTGCTGCTCTCGAACTTAGGTATGATACGCCACTACCGCGGCCTTGACTCCCTGGCACTCGCTACACTCGACCATGCGCGCAACATTTCGCCGCGATCTACCGTAATCCTGGCCAACCGCGCCACCGTGCTCACCGCTCTCGGCCGCTCCGACGAGGCGCTCCGCGACTACAACACTCTGCTCTCTCTCGACCCCTCGCAGCCCCGGCCGCGCTATCAGCGCGCACTGCTGCTACTGCGCAAAGGCCTTACAGACGAAGCGCAGGCCGATGCCGCCGCCCTCGACACCATAGCCCCCGACTCGCAGGAACGCCACACTCTGCGGGCGGCCATGCTTTCGGCCGAAGGTGCGTTTGAGGAAGCTATACCTCACTACACCGAAGTGATAAAGCTGTGTCCGCAACCCGAATTTTATTCGGCACGGGCGCTTTGCTATCTCATGACCGACAATCTTCCCGAAGCGGCCGAGGACATATCGCAGGGACTCGCGCTTGACCCCACCGATCCGGAGCTGTATCTGTATCGCGCCGCTCTCAACAAGATGCGCTACCGCCCCGACGATGCCGAAGCCGACGCCCGACGCGCCATAGCCTACGGCATGGACCCTCGCCGCGCCGCGCCATTCCTATCAACCGACCAAAAAACATCATCATCATCGCGAAACAAATGAACGGATTAGTCATTCGCAATACAGGCTCCTCATATATCGTGCTGACGACCGACGGCCGCACTGTGCCCTGCAAGGTAAAGGGTAATTTCCGCATCAAGGGCATACGCACCACCAACCCCGTGGCCGTGGGCGACCGCGTGGTGATTTCGCCCATCGCCGGCAGCGACGAAGCTTATATCACCGCCATCGAACCACGCCGCAACTACATAATACGCCGCGCGTCAAATCTCTCGAAGCAGGCCCACATCATAGCTGCCAATCTTGACCAGACCGCCCTTATAGTCACACTGGCTCATCCCACCACCTCCACCACGTTCATCGACCGCTTTCTGGCTACGTCAGAGGCCTACCGTGTGCCGGCAATAGTGGTGATCAACAAGACCGACCTGCTCACTCAGCCCGAAGACCGCGAGCTTCTTCAGGCCGTGAGCCATCTATACCGTTCGATAGGCTACCCCGTGGTCACGCTCTCGGCAGCCACAGGCGAGGGTGTCGACGAATTTCGCGCCATGCTCGACGGCCGCATCACACTTCTGTCGGGCAACTCGGGCGTAGGCAAGTCCACACTCATCAACGATATAATTCCCGGCCTCGACCTCGCCACCGGCGAAATTTCGCTCACTCACGATACCGGCATGCACACCACCACTTTTTCCGAGATGTTTGAGATACCGGGACTCTCGGAAGGCTCGTTTATTATCGACACTCCGGGTGTGAAAGGTTTCGGCACTCTGGAGTTTGACAAATACGAGGTGGGACACTTCTTCCCCGAGATATTCCGCGAGTCGGCCGGATGCCGCTACGGCAACTGCACCCACACCCACGAGCCGGGCTGCGCAGTGCTCGATGCCGTGGAGTCACACCGCATATCGCAGTCGCGCTACTCATCATATCTTTCGATACTCCGCGACGACGCCGACGATAAATACCGCAAACCCTTCTGACCCACCCTCACCCACCTTTCATCTCTACCATGCCTCTTATAACCCAGCCCATACCTATATTTTTCACAGTGATGGCCATCATATTACTGGCCCCGCTGCTGCTGGGACGTCTCAAGATACCCAACGTGATCAGTCTGATCATAGCCGGTGTGGCCGTGGGACCTCACGGGTTCAACCTCCTGGCGCGCGACATGAGTTTCGAGATATTCGGCCAGGTGGGACTGCTCTACCTGATGTTTCTGGCCGGTATCGAGATCGACATGTATCACCTGAAGAAAAATATCAGCAAGGGGCTGGTATTCGGTGCTTATACGTTTCTCATTCCGCTCGTGGCGGGAGCCGCCGCGGCCATGGTGTGTTTCGACGTGCCGTTGCTCACGGGCGCACTGCTCGGCTCGATGTTTGCCGCCCATACGCTCATAGCCTACCCGATAGTGTCGCGTTTCGGACTCACCAAGACGCGCCCCGTGGTGATAGCCATAGCCGGCACCATAGTGGCTGTGCTGGGTTCACTCATCGTGCTTGCCGGGGTGCTGGGGGTGGAACGCGAAGGCTCCATCAGATCACTTTTCCCGATACTTGTGTCACTGGTGGTGTTCTGTATCGCTGTGATATACACTTATCCTCGCATCACACGCTGGTTTTTCAAGAATTACCGTGAACCCGTACCACAGTTTATCTACGTGCTCGTCATGGTGTTTCTATCGGCGGCCATAGCCACGTGGATAGGCATAGAGGGTGTGTTTGGCGCCTTCTTTGCCGGACTCGTGCTCAACCGCTACATACCGGGGCGCTCGCCCCTGATGGTCCGGCTTGAGTTTGTGGGCAACGCCATCTTCATACCCTACTTCCTCATAGGCGTGGGTATGCTCATAGACCTGCACGTGGTGGTGGCCGGATGGTCTACTATCTACGTGGCCGGGGTGATGACTGCCATAGCCATGACTACCAAGTGGCTCGCGGCGCTGGCCACGCAGAAGACATTCGGCATGGATAGCCTCGCCCGCAAGATTATCTATCAACTCAGCAACGCACACACGGCTGTGGCTCTCGCCGTAGTGACCATAGGATATGGCATGAACCTATTCAGCGTGGAGATACTCAACGGCACGGTGATAATGATACTTGTCACTTGCACCGTATCGTCGCTCGGCACCGAAAGCGCCGCCACCCGCATGCGACTGCGCATCATCGAGGCCGCCGAGGAGTCTGACTCATCCGGCGCGCCGCAGTCGGCGCAGGTGCCTCGTACACTCGTGGCCGTATCCAATCCGCTCACGGCCCCGGGACTCGTGGACCTGGCCATACTGTCGCGCGACCCGTCGCTCACCGGACCGGAGACCCAACTGTGTGCGCTCCACGTGCGCACCGACCACTCGGCATCGTCGCGCGAAATGGGACGGCGTACACTCGAACTGGCCGAACGACGCGCTGCGGCCGTAGAAAACGTGCTCACGCCCATCGAACGCGTTGACAACAATTTCATCAACGGCGTGGTCAACACCATGGCCGAGCGCGATATTTCCGAAGTATTCATCGGACTCCACCGCCGCACGGGTGTGATAGACACCTTCATGGGCGATAAGATAGAGCAGCTGCTCCTGGCCACCGACCGCATGCTGGTGATCACTCGCCTGTTTATTCCTGTCAACACCGTGACGCGCATCATAGTGGCCGTACCCCCCAAGGCCCAGTACGAGACAGGTTTTCGACGCTGGGTGGAAGCCGTGGGGCATATAGGCCGACAGCTGGGCTGCCGCGTGATATTCCACTGTTCGCCCGACGCCGCGCCGCTCATAGCCACCGTGCTCCGCCGCGCCCGCATAGAGCTTCGCGTAGAGTTTGAGGACATGGAGACGTACGACGACTTTGTGATACGCTCGCGCGAGGTGCTCGACGACGACCTGTTCATTGTGGTCAGCGCCCGCCGAAGCTCGCTCTCGTTCAGCTCCGACATGGACTCCGTGCCGGCATTCCTGCAGCGCTACTTCTCGCGCCACAATATCATACTGCTCTATCCCGAGCAGTTCGGCACCGAACCCACGCTCACTATTGCCGACACCATGCTGGCCGACACCGTCACCACTCCGGGTCGACTGTGGATACGCGCCAAGGAGATCATGCGCGCCGCTGACCGCTTGCGCCGCCGCATACTCGGCCACCCTCATCCCCGCACCAATCGCGGTAATTCCGATGGGGCATAACAGACCAATTACTCTACCATATGGCCGAAAATGAAAAATATCTGCATTTTTTTGTCAAAAAATTTGCACGGATGCAAATTGGGCATTAACTTTGCACTCGCAAAACGGAAACAACCGATGCCTCTCACGAGAGAGAAAAGGTGCGGTAGTTCAGCTGGTTAGAATACCTGCCTGTCACGCAGGGGGTCGCGGGTTCGAGTCCCGTCCGCACCGCTGAGGAGAGAGGAGAATGAGTAAATTATTGAACTTCGGTTCTTTGTTTACTCATTCTTTTTTTATGTCATCAGTAGAGAATTGTGTGACGTCATTTTTTTGTATCTTTGTAATTACAACTATTTACAAAACTCAATCAGCAATATACACTTAAAAAGCGCCATATATCGGCATCAATAATCTTCCAAAAATTCTTAATATCCGTACCATATATTACATGAAACATCACTACAACTTAGGTTTTATTTCCGACGACGCCATATTTGAACATGTAAAACTCACAGTTGAATCCTATCGCCGTGAGATTACGCTGGAACAATTCAATGAGAACATCGTTGATCCTATAAAGCTTACATTTGACTCAAAAGTATATGGGAAAACTATACAACAAGCGATCGAAGACGAATGTTTCCGCCAAATTGATAAAAGCAATTCTAATAGAATCGGATATTTTCATCAATATCTTTTTAAATACGCAGGAAACGGATGGATAGTACCACGTCAAGGATTTGACGTGGAAAATAACAATCTGCACATATATGCTGAACTGAAGAACAAGCACAATACGATGAACTCCGCATCCTCCCAAAAAACATATATGAAAATGCAGGCAAAACTTCTTGATGATGATCAGGCCATATGTTATCTTGTAGAAGCTATATCTGCCAAATCCAAAGATGACACGTGGCGCATCACACTTGATAAAAAGCCACGGTCACATAATCGTATTCGTCGTATGTCTATGGACAAATTCTATGAGCTGGTATTCGGCGATCCCGATGCATTTTACAAGTTATGTATGGCTCTTCCTTTAATAATTGAGGATGTAATCAAAGAAAATCAGCTCCTCACAATAAGCAATACTGTCTATGACGAACTGACTAAGGAGCATTCTGATCTCCTAACTG
Organism: Bacteroides sp.; assembly: GCA_014802325.1. GTDB lineage: Bacteria > Bacteroidota > Bacteroidia > Bacteroidales > Muribaculaceae > Duncaniella. The sequence goes on along the minus strand of JAAVCK010000020.1, from coordinate 10,591 downwards.
CACTATATCTTCTTGCATTCTCCACGTATGAAGGATTCGAAAAGCTGATGAAATAACACTATGACCTCATCATCCATATCACTTAATAATTTTGCCGATCTTCTCGGCGTATCACGTGCCACGGTAGAAAACTGGATTAAATCGGGAAAATATCTATCTCACACCGATGATAATGGACATATCTGGTTCAACATCAGCGATGTTATAGAAGTTCCTGAAATCAAAGCCATGACTTCATCAGATTGGGAAAATGAGATGAATGTTATTCCGACGCGCGACTACACTTCGGCAGAACTCTTCGCAGGCGGCGGCGGACTCGCCCTCGGAATGGAAATGGCCGGCTTTCACCATTTACTTCTTAATGAATATGACCATAACGCATGTGACACATTACGCAAAAATAGACCTGAATGGAACGTTATCGAGGGCGATATTCATGATATTGATTTCACTCCTTTCAGAGATAAGATCGACTTTCTGTCAGGTGGCTTCCCTTGTCAGGCGTTTTCCTACGCCGGTAAACGCTTAGGTTTTGAAGAAACACGAGGCACACTATTTTTTGAGCTGGCCCGAGCCGTCAAGGAAATCAATCCGAAAGTATTTCTTGGAGAAAATGTACGGGGTCTTGTAGAACACGATGGCGGGAGAACTCTTCAGACTATTAGGAATGTAATATCAGAACTCGGATATACTCTTATTGAGCCCCGCGTCATGCGCGCCATTCAATACGATGTGCCTCAGAAGCGAGAGAGGCTCATTCTGATTGCTGTCAGAAATGACATAGCCCCTTTTGTTGAATTTCAATGGCCTGATGTAAGCAAAAGTTTAAGGACATTGCGTGACGCATTCTTTGCAGGAGATTTATATACTAATGACGTACCTCCATCTGATGGACAAAAGTATCCTGAATCAAAACAAAAAGTCATGGCACTCGTACCCGAAGGCGGTGACTGGAGAAATCTCCCTGAAGATATTGCACGGGAATATATGAAAGGAAGTTACCATCTTGGTGGAGGTAAGACAGGCATGGCGCGTAGACTGGCTATGGATGAACCCAGTCTCACACTAACTTGTGCGCCTGCCCAAAAACAGACAGAAAGATGTCATCCTATCGAGACACGTCCACTAACTATCAGAGAATATGCTCGAATACAAACATTCCCAGACGAATGGACGTTTTGCGGAAATCTTTCTGCACAATATAGACAAATCGGAAATGCCGTCCCTGTTAATCTTGCCTGGGCCATAGGTCGCTCTCTTATTCGATTATTCAACCAAATTGAAAATGTCGGATTCTTTGAAGAAGAGATAATATCCTCGAAAATGGTCAAGCCATATATCAAGCTTCATGGATTGTTTGAAGGAATGGTATGTGACAAAGGTATTACATATGATAACACCGCCTCTCCTTCTGAATAATCTTAAAATCTTTCAATAAATACCCGAGAAGTTATTACCCAATTTCCAAGCTTTTGTAGTACCTTTGTAAAAAATCAATTCTACCGGTATGAAATTCATCAGCAAACATCTCAGCAGGATAACACTACTGTTTGCCGCAGTAATGGCCTGTCTGGCTCTCACATCATGCGACGACGACGATTACTATAACAATCCCCTCGTGGGCAGATGGGAGCTCGTGGCACCCACCGACGTCGACTACAACTGCTTCTATTTCTACCCCGACGGCACAGGCCAGTATTACGTAGACGACTTCTGGGGTGAAGACTGGTATTACTTCTCATGGGAAGTCAACGGGCCCAATCTGGCAGTGTATTTCAACAACGGCGACGTGTGGTACTACTCCTGGACCGTGCAAGGCTCCTCGCTCTACCTGTATGCACCGGGCGAAAACGTACCATACGTCTACAATTATTTCTGAAAATCACCTACTCTATATCCACCCTACATGTCTACAGCCCACACTTCACAGACCGAGAAATGGACCGAGATAGAGCATCTGCCCGAGTGGGACGAGGAATTTTACCACGTCTACACCGCCCGTAAATACGGCAAATGGGTCATGCTCAAGACCCTCCGCCCGGAGCTGAAAGATATTCCCGAGTATCGGGAAATGCTTGAGAAAGAATTTGACGTGCGCTACAATCTCGCCCATCCCCATATCATCATGATCAACGATCTTGAAGAAGTGCCGGGACTGGGACGATGTATAATCACCGACGACGTCTACGGCTCGTCGCTCGAAAAACTCATACGCGAGCACAATGTCACCCCGGCCCACGTAGAGAAGTTGCGTCGCCAGCTCGTGGAAGCGATCGACTATATTCAGGCCAATCACCTCGTACACCACCCCATCACCACCTCGCGCATCATCTTCACTGACCAGATAGGCAATCTCAAGCTCATCGACGTGGGTTTCGACCAGAAATCACACCTCTCGCCCGCAGCCGCCAAAGAAGACATGAAGCGCTACGGCGAAGTGGTGCTTGAAGCCATCGCAGCTCTCCCCGAAGAAGAGCAGTCGCAGTTTGACGACCTCAGCGAGATAGCCCGCAAATGTGCCGACCCCGACCCGCGCCGCCGCTACTCCGACATCTCCTCGCTGCAGCTTGCCCTGGCCAGCCGACGCACATCGCCCCTCTACGTGGCCGTCATCGTGTTTCTGCTTGCCATGATAGGCGTACTCCTTTACTTCAACTCGTCACACCGTCCGTCGCCTCCCGAAGGAGGCATCGATGCCGTGGAAACCATAGAATCCGTAAGATGAAATCACCCGTAACCGTCGCTCCCCTGCCTGCCGACAAGTCATCGCTGCGCCGCTACGTCAAGTGGGGCATAAGCCTCTACGACGGCAACCCCTACTACGTACCGCCGCTGGTGTTTGACGACGTCAACACCCTCGACCCGCACAAAAATCCTGCTTTTGAGGTTTGCGAAGCTCAGCCGTTTATGGCCTATCGCGACGGCAAACCCGTAGGTCGCATCACAGCCATAATCAACCGCGTGGTCAATGAGCGCTCCGGACGCAGCGAAGCCCGATTCGGATTCGTGGATTTCATAGACGACGCCGAAGTCGTCGACGCCCTATTCGCCGCCGCCGAAGAGTGGGCACGCCGTCGCGGTATGACCGAAATCGTAGGCCCGATGGGCTTCACCGACCTCGACCACGAGGGGATGCTCACCGACGGGTTCGACCAGAAAGGCACCATGGCCACCATCTACAATTATCCTTACTATCCCGTCCACATGGAGCGCATGGGCTATAAGGTCGACACATCGTGGGTGGAATTCCGCATCGACATACCCTCGGCCATCCCTGACAAGATGGCCCGTATATCGCGCATAGTGATGGATAAATACAAGCTCCGAATACTTAAGTTCTCATCCATATCCAAACTCAAGGACCGCTACGGCAAGGAACTGTTTGAGCTTATCAATGAAGCCTACGACAGCCTCTACGGCTACTCACCCCTCACTCCGGCGCAGATCGACTACTACATCGATCTCTATCTCGACTTCATCAAGCCCGACTTCGTGAGCGTGGTTGTCGACGAGCACGACCGCCTGGCGGGCGTAGGTATCACCATGCCCTCGCTCAGCGACGCCCTCATCCGCTCACGCGGACGATTATTCCCCACCGGATGGTATCACCTGCTGCGCGCCCTCAAAGGCCACAACGACGTAGTAGACCTCCTGCTGATAGCCGTGCGCAAGGAATATCTCAACAAAGGCGTCAACGCCCTCTTCTTCTACGACCTCATACCCGTATTTCAGCGCCACGGCGTGAAATATGCCGAGAGTAATCTCGAACTGGAAGACAACGCCAACGTGCAGGCTCAGTGGCAATACTTTGACCACCGTCTACACCGCCGCCGCAGCGCATTCCGCAAACATCTCTGAACCTGACACCACCCCACACCCCCTACCCCCATGCAGCTCAATAATCCCGCAGGAGCGCTCTTCGACCTCGACGGAGTGCTCATCGACACCGAAGGACAATACTCCATATTCTGGGCCGAAACAGGCCGCAAATACAACGTGGGCGGACCCACGTTTGCCGACGACATCAAGGGCACCAATCTCGCCCTCATTCTCGCCCGCTTCCCCGAGGAAGTGCGCGAGGAAGTGCGCGCAGCCATCCACCACTACGAACACGTCATGGACTATCCCCTCTACCCGGGCGCCATCGACCTGCTCGAATCGCTCCATGCGGCCGGCATACCCATAGCCATATTCACCAGCAGCGACAACATGAAGATGGACCTCCTCTTCAGCCGGCATCCCGAAGTGAGCGCCCACGTCGACGCCATTATCACCGGCGACATGGTGACCCGCTCCAAGCCCGATCCCGAAGGATACCTCAAAGCCGCCGCCGCAATAGGCCGCGACATAAGCCGATGCTACGTATTCGAAGACTCCATGCAGGGACTTGAAGCCGGACGCCTCTCGGGCGCCCGCGTGATAGGCATAGCCACCACCAACCCCGAGTCGAAGATCGCCCCGCTCTGCCACGCCGTCATCCCCTCCGTCACCGGCTTCACTGCCGCCCGGATGCTGGAGATCTGACACTTAAAGTCTTATAATCTCAGCCCCGGTGCTCTTAAACTGAGGCATAGCCATACCTACATCGGCATTTATATACGTCGGGTCACACACCGTGTAGCGCTTGCCGTCGATCTCAAAATAATTTCCCGACACCGGCTCATCAAACCCCACGGCAGCGGCCAGATGCCCCGGATAGTGCAGGAGCACCACATCAAGACCCGTGAGGTCTCTCACGAGCACCGAAAACAGTATCGCGCGATCCTCACAATCGTTATAGGGATAAAAGAAACTCTCGTCGGCAAACAGCGGTCGCTCTATGCCAAACTGATCGCCGTCGGTCATATACTCAAATGCCGTCTGCACGAAATGCAGCAACACATTCACCGCTCCGCGCTGACTCCGCCCGTCGATCGACGCCCGGAGCACGGGATAAAGACGCGATTTGACCGCTTCGCTCAACGACGCTCCAGCATACAAATCCCAGTGATTGCTCAGCGGATAGTCGTTGTAGAAGTCCACGAGATTCTTATTAACGGCCAAGTCAAGATCTATTTCAGGAGTGAATTTTGACTTGAAGCGTCGTGTAGGCGCAGCCTCATAGGCCAACAGAGGTTCACGCCCCATGCGGAGCGAGAATACCTGCTCATTCGGAAACTTTCGGTCAAACACCTGCACGCTTCCCGAAGCAGCGTCACGATCCGCCACATAATATTTCGCGCCGTCGATGGATATATAAGTGTGATTATATATAATCTCGTCAGACGGCACAAGCATTATCAATCGCTTGCCCCCGCGTCCTATACGCACTTTATAGCCCGACTGCGCGAGAACGAACATCTGCATGAGCACCGACTCGTCGCTTTTGATCCCGAAAGCCGTATCGGACATCTTTTCTACCAACCGCAAATAGCCCCAGTCAGAAAGATGCAGACTATCCCGTAGGGCTACGCAACTCTTAACGAGTGCCACTGACTCAGGCCCTGACAGTTTGCGCCATGCGTCGGCCACACTGTTCTCATCCGTGGAGCGCAGAGCAAACCGCAACTCATCGTCAAATGCCACTCTGCACGTACTGCCATAGAATCCGAATGCCATGCCCGGCGTCATATCAGGTTGCCGGTCATTTCCCTCATCCGGCAACAGAGGCACCGGTTCAGGAGCAGGAGCGGGCACGGGTGTCACGTTGGCAAATGGCAGCGGAGAGTCGTCCGGCTCTGTGTCAGGCGGCGCCACCTCAGGCAGTGGAGGTTCGGGCGACGGTTGCACCGGTATGGCAGGGGCAGCTTCATATTCACGCCACGCCCTACGCATATACTCCTCATATTCCCGGTTGACTCGCGCTCGATAATCTGCAAACTCCTTATGCTTTTCGGCTCTGTATTGCTCGAATTGCTCAGATGCCCGACGCTTGAATTCGTCAAACGACGACTGCGCATGTATCAGACTGCTCCCGCAGCCCGACACATACACCGTCATCGCACACACTAATATCTTTATCGGCTTCATGACCGTAATCAAAATGTCACTTGTGCCACTATGGCAGGACCGCCGTCGGCAGTCAACGATGGCAACAGGGCGTAACCGCTGCCGTCGGCATTCTTTCGCATAATGACGCGGCGTGCACCCGGCGCCACGATAGCATCGACCACATTATACACATATAGCGCCGCCAGAGCGCCTATACAGATATTGCGTCCCATGGCGAAATTATCGGCACTGTTTTTATACGAGCGGATATTTCCGGTATTGTGCGTCTTGGCGATCTTGTTCATATAGTCCTGACGCATATTTTCGGTGTAAATGATACCGCCGGCAAGTAATACCGAGCCACCCAATATCAGACCACCTTTCACATACGAGCCTTTATAGAACTGCCCCCAACCGGGCACAATCGCCGACCGCCACAGCCCCCGCGCCCCGTAGTTGGTAGTAAGCCTGACATCATCGAAGCGGGGAGTGGTATTGTCAACCGAGCGCATATATAAAGTGGTAAGTTTAATACTACCATCAGCCCCCCTTTCCCAATATTCATCTACGTTTTCAGCGTGAAACTGAGTTTCTTTTCCTTTTACCGTAGTTGTTACATGAAATTTCCGTTCACTTTCCGAATGCCTCTGACCGTTAATAATCTGAGTATGACGGTCGCGAGTGGAGTTATAATCAGAAGTCACACTTACTCCGCGCGATAAACCAGCCTCATCAAGAAGCACAGCCACCGATTCTTTTCGTGCATCTTCAAGAGTAGCGCCATGTACAGTCTTAGTGGTGTATACAAAGGTGGAATTTGTCGGTTTGGGCTTCGAATGCATCCATTGAGGCTTTATGTTATCTGATTTATCCTGAGCATTTGAATATGTACAGAATACGGATAATAAACCGATTAGGAAAATTCTTATATTCATTTCGCACCACCGTTTATAAAGTCACTCACTCCATCGCCATATTGCTTGGCATTTTCCATCTCTTTCGCAGCTGAATCTTCTGCTCTCTCTACAGCCTTTTCTATCATACTTGTTTGCACTACAAAATACTCGCGGCAGTCAAATTTTCCATTTTTATCACGGTATAATGTCAGATATGGAGTATCCATTAAGCCTTCGAGTTCGCGCATAAGATGGCGGTCATATGCTGCTTCGCTGTTTCGTGAGGTATTGCCATTTCTTTTTTTACGATTTGAAGCAACTCGGCCGGTAATTATGTTTTTACCAAGTTCTCCCATCTTCTGAAAAGCATCATCCCACGCATCCGAAGCTGCGTCGTTTTGATCATCCACATTGTAAGCTGATCCGATCAAAACTCTATAGCCACTTGCCTCCTTACCTGCTATTTCTATCAAAGCAGCTTCTATTGTTTTATTGTCTTCGCAATACCATTTCTCTTTTTTAAGTTCCTTAGCACGCGCTTTAGCTGATTTGACCGCATCTTTCGAGGCTTGCGCATATGAATCAAAGGGGTTAACGGCTGCCATTACCAGCAGCATCATAACGAAAGAAATTAACTTTTTCATAATTATGTGATTTTTAGGTTGTGAATATTTTTGATTATTTTTTGCTCATAGCAATATTGATTTCGGTCTTTTTCCCGGCTTGGATTGTTACTCTTCGCCCGTTGTTATATTTACTCGCAGTGGTTATCGCCGTTGCTAAGGCCGGACTCACCCCGGTACGCATCCTTACCGATAGCCACAAGCTTTCCAATTTTTCACCACAAGTATTTATTTATCAAGAGTCCGCACGGCACGGATATTCAACGTATAATTAAGACCACATGAACCCAAAGAACCATTATAGAAATTTACATAATAATAATGTGTTTCATAGGAATCTGAAGGCGTACTACTCCAGTAACTCACAGACTCCGCAGACGAACCGCTTGTCTCAAATCCTCCAATAAACTCACGATTATTATATAGTGCCATCAACTCTTCTTTGGTAGGTAACCGCCAATCCGTAAAACCACCCAATGAAGAGGTTTCACACATAACTTTTGCTGTTCTCCAGGTTCCTCTTCCAAGATCTTGCCTTTGCACCGCAATACCGGCAGAAGGAATCTCCACCCATTCAGAGGATACTGACTTCTCATTTCCATACACTGTTGAACTAACTGTCTTGGCGTAGGCGCGCACATAATAAGTGGTTTTAGGCATCCCGGTCATATACTTGCTAAATGCACCAATTTCTCCTACTCCATTAGCTACTACCACATTATCATTTACCGTAGGCTCGGGGAGCGTGCTCCATACAAAACCGCGCTCAGTGTAAGCAGGAATACCTGCAAAGGAGATCTCACCTCTTAGAGTAGCTGTACCTTCTGAAAAATTTACATTAGCCACATCCAAGGTTGTAACCTCTGGCACAGGTATGTTTGTGGAAAATTTCACCTCGTTGGTACTGTAAGCTACTCCTGCTGCGTTGATGGCGTAGGCACGTACATAGTAAGTAGTGCTATGCGTCAGTTCCTGAGCGGTAAAAGAAAACTGATTATTAGTCGTCATCGTACACGTGAGTTTTGCAATAGTATTCTCAATAGTAGGATTAGGTGTAAGCGAATACACAAATCCGCGCTCGGTATAAGCCGGTGTTCCGGCTTCAACAATCTCGCCATTAAATGTAGCTGTTGAAGACTTCACATCAGCAACGGGCAGCGTATTAAGTTTGGGCAGTATTCGCTCAGCTCCCACGGCAGTCACATTCATCTGTGAGCTACCTTGCGATGAGCGGATTACGATGACGGCCTTGTTTTCACCGGCATTGAGCTTATCGCGGTCAATCACTACAACTATTCCCTCGGTCTTTCCATATTTCAAGACACCCTTTTCAGGCTTTATCTCCGTAATCCAGTCACAACGCTCCTCTATCTCCCATTCGAGATCCTCATAACTGGAATTTACTATATTAAACGATAAAGTGTTGAGACTCTGGTTATCACCAAAATCAAGTGTTTCGCGGTCAGCCGTTACGATGGAAGGGATGCGCTCTATAAGCAGATGAGCACGCGTCGGATCACCCCTGCGCACATTAATCTCCGTAGTATTGGCACGATAGCCTTCTTTACTGATTTCGATGGTATAGGTACCTTCATCAAGAAAATTGAAACTGAAAGTACCGTCGCTACCTGTCACTGTCGATGTTCCGATGGGTTGCAACTTCACATTTACTGTTGCTACCGGCTCTCCAGTGGTTCGGTCAGAAACACTTCCCGCTATACTGCCATATTCATTTTCTTCACTAAGATCTGACGAGCATGCTGCGAAAGCAGCTATCCCCACGATTATATACAGGATAAGTAACAATTTCTTCATGGTTAATGCTTTTTATTAGTTTTCAGGTATAGGTTTAAGTTGCACATCGGTCTGGAAGTCTTCGCCCGACATGGTGGTTACGGTTTTGCGGTTGGGCTGATAGCCTTGCTTCTGCACCGTGAGGGTATACTGCATCGGTTCAAGATTCTTGAATTCAAAGTAACCTGCCGCATCGGTCTGCTTCGACAGTCCGGAAGGTGAAAGTGTGATTGTGGCATTATCGAGCGGCGCTCCGGTCTCGTAGTCAGTCACACATCCGTGGATGGCGCCGTAGACTTCGTAATCATTAGTATTGGAGCAGCCTGACATGAGGCAGCTTAGTGCTAAAGCCAAAAATGTGATAAAGAAAAATCTGCTGACTGCATTTTTCATTGTCAGATTGTAATTGTGATAGTTGCCGTAAGTCTCCCCAATCCGGCGGGTATTAAACAAAAAAGCGCAGGAGTCTGTATCTGTTGCCGTCCTACGTTTCGAGGCTTCTCGCATTGCCCTATTCATGTCGGACGGCAACGCAGAAGCCCACGCCTGTATATGCAACCATCGTTTCCGACGCAATTCCTCACGGAATAACGAGTCGGAAACAGGATATTACATATCCACGGGCATCTACCGTTGCTCAATCCTTGACATGAATATGAAATTTTGCGAGAATTTCGAAACGCCAAGAATCAGCGCGGATAAACGCTTTAGAATCTGTTAATTACGACACATCTCTACGTGTCGGTATTTACAGACCCACCTCTCTCTACCCCAGACCGGGGCTTCTGATAGACGGTCTGCATCCGCAAAGGTAGTATTTTTTTATGATGTAACAAATCTTTCAAAATATTTTTAACGTACTGCGCGACAAAGAATCACGGATTTTCGGGCGGCTTTGTGCGTGTGATAGCTGCTCTTATTCCCTTATCGCCCACAAACTCATACTCCAACGTGATCGAATCACGCACCCAATACCGCATATATCGCGTAGATTATCTCCATGAACCGATACCTTAAACGGTAAAGCCACGGAGTGGCTGTGACTTGGTTAACCCCGGGTGCTTGTCACCCGGGGTATCCGTCTGCACGACACACAACCGTGGTGCGGTTGAACAATCTACGCACTATTGTTCAACCACTCCGCGGTTGGTATTTCATGTTATTATATGCCCCGGTGACAAGCTCACGGGGTTAACATTGTCAAGCCACTCCGTTGCCTCCATTCCTCACTCTCATGCAGGAGCGATCGACCGAGCAAAACGGTAATTTCGCATTGTCCAACCACCTCAAATTGAGGGCCGGAGGCCC
>JAAVCK010000019.1 GCA_014802325.1 Bacteroides sp. | reverse complement strand
ACGCCGTATGGCATGGAGACTGTCATGACATTCTCTTGCATATACTTGGATGTAAGTTTCCTACGCTTTATCCGTACAAGCAGAAGACATAACGCCTCTTTATTTCAATATGTCTGGACACACTATGTGCTGTCCGAGTGCAAAATTACAAAAAAATATTAGATTTTAACGATTTTATGGTCATTCTTTTCCTAAACCTCCTGTTTTTCTAAGATTAACTAGTGTTGTCGTTCCTGAAAGCCGGGAATAACTATTGAGCCCTTGACTTAATCCATTATAAAACTCGATGGGCATATATGTCTGTATATTAACAGTACTATAAATCTTTTCAAAGCGTTGCAAATCATTGAATAACTTAGATGCATCAACTTCGTTAAAAAACGTAAATGCAATTACTCTGCCATATTTTGCATTGTAATAATTAGCCGATTTTGCCGCAAGGCTTTCTTCTATTTTCTTTTTAATTAAGGTCTGTGTCGTTTTTATCGCTTGAGCTGTTTCATAGAACTGTTCAATGGTGGCAAAATCCGAACTATTTAATTTTGCGGCAAACATATGTTTGTATTTATTCCAAGCATTATCCTCAAATATTGGCACAGAATAATGAAGCGGAGTTTCGCTAATTGCGGTTCCTACTATGCCATGAGCTTTAAGATATTCTATATTTCGTTCGATATTCTTGATTTGCAAAATCAATATAGTAGTAGCAGCTTTAAGGGACTCTCTTACCTTTTTCCTATAGAGGTGCCATGTGAGGAACAGAGTCGCTATCAAGATACACGTCTGAAAAAATGTAGAGTTGAAGAAAGATGAGAACGACGCGTAGAAAGGTTCTGTGTATATTATTTTATCCATTGTTTTACTTTTTTCGAAAGTTACTAAATTGTGTTGATATTTTAACCATTTACTTGATACCTTGTGCTATATTTGTCTAAGGTAATTACATCACTTGTTCTTCTGTCGATTGATTATTATCTGTTCAAAATTATCCTGTCCCCACTTCATTAACGCCTCCACATGGGGTAATAGTGTCTTGCCGAAGTCTGTAACGGAATATTCTACACGAGGCGGCACATCCGGAAACAGCTCACGTTGGATTATTCCATCAAGTGTGAGTTGTTTCAGACATTGTGATAACACCTTCTCAGAGACAGAGGGAATATTGCGGTACAGTTCATTGAAGCGCATCGGTTCGTTCTCGGAAATCTTGACGAGAACAACCAGTGCCCATTTGTTTCCGAGCCATTCAAGCATCGGAGCCGCCTTGCAATATTCGTAGTCTAATTTTTTTGCCATGTCTGAGTGCTCAGAAAATATTGAAAATAAGCAAAACAAACTTTTTGGTAAGGGTCAAACCGTCAGGTAAGTTATTACTTAAGCTCTCATTATCACTTAATTTTGCGTACAAAATTACAAAAAATAATCTAGATATGATATATCCACAGTTACATTTCGACGGCCAGATATGGCGTCCACCATACGAAGCAGATTCACAGCTCCTGCAAGTGACATCGGGCTGCACTCGGAACAAGTGCAAATTCTGTAGCCTTTATCACGGCACACCATTCCGGATGTCTCCAATTACTGAGATAGAAGAAGATCTGAATGTCATTCGCCAGTGGCAACCACGGGCAAGACGGTTGTACCTGACAGGCGCAAACCCTTTTGCCTTGTCATACGATAAACTTATGGACATTGCCATTCTTCTTAGGAAATATCTGCCTGATATGGTTTCTTTCGGCATGTTCGCCCGGGTTACGGACATAGCTCCTAAAAGCGTTGAAGAACTGAAGAATCTTCGCCACATGAAACTTGACAATATCAACATAGGAATGGAGACCGCTCACGATCCGACCCTGGAACACATGGACAAAGGTTACCATGCTTCCGACATTCTTGAACAGCTTACAAAACTTGATGAGGCGGGCATAAGATACAATGTCGTATATCTTAATGGATTAGGTGGCAAAGGTGTGGGAATGGAATCTGCTGTTGCCACAGCAGATGTTCTTAACAAGCTAAATCCTTTTATAGTAAATATCGTTTCTCTTACGATATTCCCCGAATCCCGGCTTTATAAGGAACTGCAAGATGGAACTTATATAGAGGAACCCGAGATTGAACGGTTGATGGAGGTTAAAACGCTAATCAACAACCTAAGCATAAAGACAAATATTCTGTCAAATCACATTTCCAATACGGTACCGATAACCGGTGTATTGCCTAAAGACAAGGCTATGATACTCCGGGAACTTGACAAAGCGATAGCAGAGTTCCCTGAACAGGAACTCAAGGCATATCGCAACAGGGTATGGCATCTGTGAAGATTTCATGCCCTGATCAGTCTGCTCATTTTGGGCAGACTTTTCTATTTCGCTATTCAAGAATTAGAAAATAACAGTCTCATATTTTAACATTATTTCGTATCATGATGTGGTGACCCAGTAGAGACTTAGGACGAGATCACCACATTTTCTCCCTGCAATTATAGTTAAAGTATGTTAAAGTTTACCCATATTGGACAAGAAAGGTGGGTTGAATGACTGTGACTGATGACGGACGATAATAAATTACATGTTGATAATCAATACGTTACAATGGTAACAAGATGGATATGTATATCCCTCACCACGCATAACGCACAATAATTCAGTAAATTATGGCGAGCGTGGTGACTAATGTGGTGACTTGGAGGGGTATGGATGAAAGAAAGACCGCTAACTCATTGAGAATTAGCGGTCTTTTGTGGTGCCACCAGGAATCGAACCGGGGACACAAGGATTTTCAGTCCTTTGCTCTACCAACTGAGCTATGGCACCAAGTTGTTTTGTTTTAGATATGCATCCGCTGATGCTTTGTTTAGGTGAGGTGTTTCCCTCATTTGCGATGCAAAGTTAGGGGTAATTTTTGAAGTGTGCAAATTTTTTAGGAACTTTTTTTGAATTATTTTTACTGAATTATTGCAATGTGTTGATTTTTAATGTGATGTGGTTGTATATTTTGAGGAGCTTTTGTATCTTTGCACTAAAGTTAGTTAAGAATGTTATGATAGGTCGATTGTTTTTATCGATGATTACGATATGTGGCGTATGTTTGGCGTCGCACTCGGAGAGTGTAACGGTTGATTCGATTTCGACTATTGGGTTGAGCGAGGTTGTTGTCACCGGCTCGAATAATAGAGTGAGTGCGTCGCTGTTGCCATACACGGTGAGTGTGGTTGACGGGGCTGCATTGGAAAGTGTCGGGTCTTCGGCGCTGCTGTCGGTGTTGTCAGATCGTGTGCCGAGTCTGTTTGTGACCGAGCGAGGTGTTTTGGGTTTCGGTGTGAGCAGTAATGGCGGTGCCGGGCATATAAAGCTTCGCGGAGTTGGGGGCGATCGAGCCAGCGGAGTGCTTATGATGGTCGATGGCCAACCTCAGTTTGCAGGGCTGTATTCTCACCACGTTGCGGATTTTTATAAAAAAGAATATGTAGAGAGGGTAGAGGTGCTTCGCGGTCCGGGCTCGGTGTTGTATGGATCCAACGCTATGGGCGGGGCTATTAATGTGATAACAAAGGGAGTGTCAGGGAGTCCTTTCTCTCTTGATCTTACTTCACAATATGGTTCGTATAATACGTGGCAGACTACCGCTACGGCCACTTCAAAGGCCGGACGTTTTTCAGCGCTTGCATCGGTGAGCTATGATAGAACCGACGGAAATATACGAGGGATGGATTTCAGCGAGTGGAGCGGATATGCAAGATTAGGTGTGGATATTTCACGGATTTGGTCGACTGCTGCTGACATGACGCTGATGAACTTTAAGGGTAATGATCCGGTGTATCCAAAACTCGACAATCCCGAGTCGACGGACATTTATCATCAGAATGTGACGCGAGGCGAAGCGTCAGTATCGGTAAGAAATGATTACGAAATCACTTCGGGTGTAGGGCGCGTATATTACAGCTGGGGAAATCATTACATTGATGATCCGCGTCATTTTCATAGCCTTGACGACCGCTTCGGGGTGCTCTTATATCAGAATTTCTCTCCCTGGGCAGGGGCGCAGGCTACGGCCGGAATGGACTTTGCTACTTATTCGGGAGAAATACCTATGTCGGGGGGCACGGCACATCAGCCCGGTGCAATGGCGACGATAAGCCGAAAGACTATTACCGAATATTCACCTTACGCCACGCTCGCACAAAGTCTGTTTGCTGAGCGGTTAGTTCTTAATGCGGGAGTCAGGATGGCCAACAGTGATAAGTTTTCCACCCGCTGGATACCTCAGGCTGGAGTGGTGTGTCATCCCGGCAGCCGATTCACACTTAAGGCGTCAGCATCGATGGGATATCGAAATCCTTCGTTCAGAGAGCTGTATCTGTATAGGATGGCAAATCCTGATCTTGAACCAGAGCGGATGTGGAACTATGAGTTGTCCGTGGCTAAATATTTCGGGTGCAACGTCCGGGCCGAACTTACGGCTTATTACAGCCAAGGCGCAAATATGATAGAAGTGGTGGATATGCACAATCGCAATACAGGCAACTTTATTAATAAAGGTATAGAGCTGAGCGCCGAGGCGCGCCTGAGCCGTCGGCTGACGGTCATCGGCATGTACAGTTATCTACATACGTCACTCTCCGATCTCACCGGTGCACCCCGTCATCAGTATTTTATAGGTGCCGAATGGATGCCTATTGATGTGCTTACCCTGTCGGCTAATCTGAAAGGAGTAGGGCGTCTTTATGTGGCAGACGATATTGATTTACAGAGCTACGCAGTGGTGAATCTGAAGGCCGAATGTCGGGTGGCAAATCAGGTGTCGGTTTTCTGCCTGCTCGACAATATAACAGCTGCCCGCTACGTTATAAACCGAGGTTACACAATGCCCGGGTTCACCGCAACGGGTGGATTCAGGTTAAGATTCTGATAATAATTAATTCTATCCAATGTTTAATATGAAAATTCTTTCTACCATTCTTCTCTCAGGCGCCATGCTTATGGCAATGTCGTGTACAGGTAAGACGGCAACTGCTCAGACCTCAACCGATGCAGCCGACTCAATCCCCACAGTGTATTATATCAAGGACATAACTCCTGAGAATCTCGTGAAGGTCTACGAGGCGCTCGGACGTAAGGCTGAAGGTAATAAAATAGGTATAAAAATTTCTACCGGAGAGTCGGAGAAATCCAACCATCTCGACACGGCTCTCATAGCCGATCTGGTGAGGGTGATCAATGGCACCTTCATCGAGTGTAATACCGCTTACAACGGCAACCGTAATATCACCGAGGCTCACATCAAGACAGCCAAGGAGCATGGCTTCACCGACTTAGCCGGAGTAGACATCATGGATGCCGAGGGTGAAATGGAAATACCCGTGAGCGGTGGCAAACATCTTACGAAAGATATTGTGGGAAAACACTTTGCCGATTATGATTTCATAGTAGTGCTGTCGCATTTCAAGGGACACGCCATGGGTGGATTCGGCGGAGCGCTCAAAAATATTTCCATCGGTATAGCTTCGTCAAACGGAAAGGCATATATTCACTCGGCAGGCAAGATTGAGAATGCCGACTCGATATGGCGTAATATCGCCGACCAACCCGATTTTCTCGAATCAATGGCCGAGGCAGCCAAGGGCGTGATAGATTATACCGGTGGCAATATCCTTTATATTAATGTGGCCAACCGTCTTTCGGTTGACTGTGACTGCGACGGCAATCCCCACGCTCCCGAGATGGGCGACCTCGGAGTATTTGCCTCGCTTGATCCTGTGGCTCTCGACCGCGCGTGTGTCGACATGGTGTTCAATTCATCCGATCCCGGAAAAGAAGCACTGATAGAACGCATCAACTCCCGTCAGGGTATGATAACTCTCACTCATGCCGAAGAACTCGGACTCGGCTCGCAGAAATACAATCTTGTCACCATAGAGGAGTAAGAAATCCAAAATTGACAAAATGATATAAAAAATGCTGTCGGTGCGCGAAAAAGTGTCTCCGGCAGCAATATTTTTTTGAACTGACAGGGAAATTGTTTAATTTTGCAATGAAATTAAGACTCTGACATCACTTAGTAATATAATAAAAAACAAACATAACAAATTACCATGGCACGACAGCACTTCGATTCGCTCGATTTCAAGATACTTGAAATGTTATCAAGCAATGCGCGCAAGCCCTTTTTGGAAATCGCCCGTGAGACCAATGTGTCAGGCGCAGCGATACATCAGCGCATTCAGAAGCTCACATCACTCGGTGTGATCAAGGGATTTGAGTCGATAATCGACCCTTCGGCAGTGGGTTATGACACATGTGCCTACGTAGGATTCATTCTCAATGATCCCACCAAGTTTGACGCAGTGGTCAATCAGCTCACATCCATGCCCGAAGTAGTGGAACTTCACTATACTACCGGTCAGTACGATATTCTGGCCAAGATTTTCGCCCACAACAACAGTCATCTGCTCGAACTCATCCGCGGCAAACTTCAGGAGCTCGGCGGTGGACGCACCGAGACTCTTATATCATTTAAAGAAGTCATCAACCGTCCGCTCCCGATAAATATTGAAAATGTCGACTGAAACCGGTAACATTTCATACGACGAATACCTCCTTGCCGCTGTGGAGATGGCATCGGGTGCCGGGCGTATAATGCGCGAATATTTCCGCTCGTCGTCGCTGACCGAGAAAGCCAAGATCAACGATGCGGATATAGTCACGCCGGCCGATAAGGCTTGCGACGCCCTGATAACCGGTGAAATCCGTCGCCGTTATCCTGATCACTCCATACTTGCTGAGGAAAGCGGCGAGGCCGACTCAGGCAGCGATTACCGCTGGGTGATAGATCCGATCGACGGCACAACTAATTTTGCCGCCGGTCTGCCTATATGCTGCACGTCTATCGCTTTGGAATACAAAGGCGAAACCATAGTGGGAGTGGTATATGATCCTTTTACCGATGAACTCTTTACAGCGGTGAAAGGTCAGGGAGCCATGCTCAACGGCCATCCTGTCAGAGTGAAGACCAATGACATGCTTTCGCATGCCGTGGTATCTACCGGTTTCCCGATCGATAAGGATACTAATCCTGACAACAATATAGATGTAACCGCTCGCGTGCTTCCACATGTGAGGGGACTCCGCAGGCTCGGATCGTCGGCTATGGATATATGCTACGTAGCGGCCGGAGTGCTCGACGCATATTGGGAAATGAATCTGCATGCGTGGGATGTAGGCGCCGCACTTCTTATACTTCATGAGGCCGGCGGAGTGCACTCGTCGTATCGCAACGATCGCAATATCAGTATCGTCGTGTCGTCTGAGGCACTTTATTCAAAGATAGAACCACTGATAAATCAATGATCGATTCGGAGTTTTCCACCCGCCATACAGCGCTGTATCACACATTCGGCTGCAAGCTCAACTATGCCGAGACCTCGACTATAGCATCCATGCTACAGAGCAGGGGAGTGGTTCGTGCCGAGCCGGGCGATACCCCCGACGTCATAGTCATCAACTCATGCAGCGTCACCGAACTTGCTGAGAAAAAATGTCGTCAGACCATACGTTCGTTTGCCCGTCGATATCCGTCGGCAGCTATAGTTGTGACCGGATGTTACGCCCAACTGTCGGCCGATGCCATCCGTCAGCTTCCGGGTGTGAAAATCGTAGCCGGCAACGACCGCAAGACCGAACTGGTAGAATATATCTGCTCCTACGTCGGCTCCTCCCACGATAGTTCGGCCGGAGAAACTCACGTGACACCCACACGCGACATACGGGCATTTACCCCCTCATGTTCGCGTGGCGACCGCACGCGCTATTTTCTTAAAGTGCAGGACGGATGTGACTACTACTGCACATACTGCACTATACCTATGGCGCGAGGCCGTAGCCGCTCGCCGCGAATAGCCGATCTGGTAGCCCAGGCTCGCGGTGTGGCAGCTGAAGGAGGCAAGGAAATTGTGATAACCGGTGTCAATATAGGCGATTTCGGCAAAGGTAGTGAAGAGACATTCCTTGATCTGTGCCGTGCGCTCGACGAAGTGGAAGGAATAGAGCGCTACCGCATTTCGTCGATCGAACCCAATTTGCTTACCGACGAACTGATAGAATTTGTGTCGCAGTCGCGCCGCTTCATGCCACACTTTCATATACCGCTTCAGAGCGGAAGTGATGAAGTGCTCAAACTCATGCACCGCCGCTATGACACGGCACTTTTCAGGTACAAGATCGAGACAGTACGCCGTCTTATCCCCGACGCTTTCATCGGTGTAGACCTGATAGTAGGGGCTCGCGGCGAGACAGCCGAACGGTTTGAAGAATCCCGAAGATTCATAGAGTCGCTCGACATATCCCGACTCCATGTATTCACGTATAGCGAGCGCCCCGGCACTAAGGCTCTTGAAATAGAGCATGTGGTGCCTCAGGATGAGAAGCACAGGCGCACCGCTATAATGATAGCTCTCTCCGATGCAAAACTCAATGCGTTTGCTAAGCGCTTTGAAGGCGCTGTGCGCCCCGTGCTTGTAGAGCATCAGGCTTCCGACGGGACGATGGGCGGATTTACCGACAATTACCTCCGTGTCGATATCCCGCCGCAGCCATCGCTTGCCAACACGGTGATCGACTGCACACTTTCGGCCGAACCGGGTGTGACAGAATATATGAAAGGAGACTATCGCGGATGAAAGAGTGGGTATATCTGCCGGTGAAATGGTTGCTTCACGGGCTGGCTTACCTGCCGCTCGGTGTGCTTTACGTTATAGCCGACGTGATATACTTTTTGCTGTATTATGTAGTGCGCTATCGCCGTAAGGTGGTATATGATAATATTCGCAGCTCCTTTCCCGATATGACCGAGGATGAAGTGCGACGTACTGTCAAGCAGTTTTATCTCAACTTTGCCGATTATTTTGTAGAAACTGTCAAGCTTCACCACATAAGCGATGAGGAGATAAAGCGCCGCATGGAGTTTGTCGACATTGATATTATAGACCGTCTGTGGGATGAAGGGCGATCGATAGTAAGTTACTTCTCTCACTGCGGCAACTGGGAATGGGCTACATCCATTACCCTCCACACCCGTCATCGTCCGCCCCGCGACTGTGAGTTCGCTCAGGTTTACCGACCGCTGCGCAACAAGTTTTTTGATAAATATTTCCTTGATCTCCGCAGCAGATTCCACTCGTTGTCCTTTCCCAAGTCATCCGTGCTCCGCGATCTGATACGACTGCGCAAAGATGGTAAGGTATCCATCACAGGCTTTATGAGTGATCAGAAGCCGAGCCACGGCGATGTGACCCATGTGCTGGAATTTCTGAACCATCCCACCGCTATAATCACCGGCACCGAGCAGCTCGCCCGCCGTCTGGGAATGGCGGTCGTGTACTTGGATATGGAGAAAATATCGCGCGGTCACTACCGGATCACCACTCGCTTCATGGCCGAAGATGCCTCAGTCACTGAGCCTTATACCCTTACCGATATGTATGCGCGCATGCTTGAGTCCACCATACGCCGCAATCCCGCCATATGGCTGTGGAGCCACAAGCGATGGAAAATTCCCGTAACGTTTGCCGATGATAATTCATATGACAAAATCAAGTCTTCCCATAGCAGTAATAATCCTTAACTGGAATGGTAGAAAATTGCTTGCCGAGTTTCTACCCTCGGTCGTAGAGCATCTTCCCGGCGATATAGCACGCCTGATAGTGGCCGATAATGGCTCGACTGACGATTCGGTGGCATGGCTGCGTGAGAATTATCCTGAGGTCGAAGTAATGGAATTGGCCGAGAACTACGGCTTTGCCGAGGGATACAATAGGGCAATAGCCGCTGTGGCCGACGAATATCGATACACAATACTGTTGAATTCTGACGTTGCCGTGGATTCCGACTGGATCACTCCACTCTACCGCTTCATGCAGTCGCATCCCAAGGCCGTGGCCGTGCAGCCCAAGATACTGAGCTATCGAGACCGCACTGTGTTTGAATACGCCGGAGCTGCCGGCGGATTTCTTGACAGAAACGGCTATCCGTATTGTCGCGGGCGATTGTTTGCGGTAGTCGAGGCTGACCGAGGGCAATATGACGAGCCGATGAGAGTGATGTGGGCATCGGGTGCCGCGCTGATGGTCGATAACAAGGCATATCTACTGGCCGGAGGCCTTGACAGCAGTTTCTTCGCCCACATGGAAGAGATAGACCTCTGCTGGCGCATGCAGCTGCGTGGTGGAGAGGTATGGTGTTGCCCTGCATCGCATGTGTATCATCTGGGAGGCGGAAGTCTTCCTGCCGAGAATCCACGCAAGACGTATCTGAATTTCCGCAATAATCTCCTAATGCTCCATAAAAATCTTCCGGCAGGCGTGAGAGTGCGCCGACTGATCCGTCGCCGGTTGCTCGACACGCTTGCTTTTATGAAATATGCCCTCACATTAGATTTCAGAAATGCAGCTGCTGTGTGGCGAGCCCATCGCGACTATGCGCGCATGCGAAGTGATATAGCCACGTCTGACGCGACTATAGATCTGACGGCTGGCTGCCCTGATATACTTACGGAGTATTATCTGAAGCGTCACACCACTTTCAGCTCACTCTCCAAGCGGAGCGAGTGCTGACATCATATCGGCAGCTGTCTGATCAGGGCGGACAGGTACTACCGTGCCATAGTCACGTTTCAGCCAATACTCGTCAGTATCGGGAGCATCAGGCTCAAGATTGATGAAGCGACCGGTAAGCCAATAAAACGGTTCGCCCGACGGGGTGGTGTAATCGGCATATTCCTCACTCCAATATCCGCGCGCGGCGCGGGTCACTTTCAGCCCGTTGATATGTGCGGCGGCGGGGAAATTCACGTTAAGGCATATTCCATCAGGCAGACCGTGGGTGAGAACGTAGTAAATCACGCGATCTATCAGTTTTTCGGCCGGTTTCATATCCACATCCCACGAGTGACTGAGAATAGAGAATCCAACCGACGGAATACCGACTACGCAGCCTTCCATAGCTGCGCCCATAGTGCCGGAATATATATTGTTTACAGCTGCATTTGACCCGTGGTTCACACCTGAAAGCACGAGAGCCGGCCGATGAGCGGTGACGGCATGCAGTGCTATCTTGACGCAGTCAACGGGAGTGCCGTTGACGCTGTAAACTTTCGCGTCGCAGCCGGGATATCCGGAGAGATGCTTCAATGTAAGAGGGGCGTTGACGGTGAGAGCCGACGATTTTCCAGATTGTGCCGAGGCGGGTGCCACTACCACTACATCGCCGTGACGCGATGCTACGCGGGCCAGAAATTCTATGCCGGGAGCGTCTACGCCGTCGTCATTGCTTATCAATATTAGAGGACGGGGAGTATTCATTGGTCAGAATAAGTAAATTTTTTTACAAAAATAGTGATTTTTGTTGGATGTGTCGGTTAAAATTAGGTAACTTTGTTATCTACTAACACAACTAAATTTTAAAAATTATGCAGATACAACGAATCCAAACTCTTTACCTAATTCTCGCCATCATCTGTGTGGCTGTGATTTTCTTTATGCCTGTGGCCTATTACGTAGGACTGACCGAACCCAAAACCGTGGCTGCACTTAAGCCGACCGGGGAACTCGCTCTTGCTATCCCTATGGCGCTTACAGTACTTATGCTTGTGATCGACATATTCCTTTACAACGATCTGCGTCTGCAGCGCCGTGTGGTGAATTTCTCCATGCTTTTTACTGTGCTTGATGCCGCTATTATAGCATATATCGTGATCACCGGAGCTGAAAACTTCACTACTGTAATTGGTTGGAGCAGCTTCCTTCTGCTTGGTGCACTCGTATTTGAGATCATGGCAAAGCGTGGCATAGATCACGATCGTGATCTGCTTGAGTCGGCCAACCGCCTGCGCTGATAATTAAGATGCCGTTCCCCAATATTTGTTAACGCTTGACCGCCCCATCATTAACAAATATTGGGGAACGGGGTCTAATACAAAAGGCTGCACCTCATTATCGGGAGTGCAGCCTTTTGCAGTTAGTGCGGACACGGTCAGTCTATTATTGCCATCAAAACAGAATAGCTAACTGATAGACAATAAAACTTATGATCCATGCTATGACAGTGTTGTAGACCACCGAAAATACACCATAACCGATATTGCCCGTCTCTTTGACTATGGCGGTGACAGTGGCGATGCAAGGGCAGTAGAGCAGAATGAAGATCATGAAGCTCAGAGCCGCTGCCGCAGTAAAGTCGGGTCGTCCGGTAGCCGGATTCGGAGCAGTGAGTCGAGCGCCAAGAGAATAGTCATCAATCTCTTCCTGACCGGTGTAGAGCACGCCGAGGGTCGACACTACTATCTCTTTGGCAGGTACGCCGGCTATAGCTGCTACCGTGCCTTTCCAGTGGAAGCCTATCGGTTCCATAACGGGATTGACGGCTTTGCCCAGCATCTCAAGATAGCTGTCATGATCGAGGTCGATTGACGAGTCATCGGCAGTGGCGGTCATTTCAGCGGATGAGGCTTCGGGAGCATCGTCGTGGAGGGGGAAATAGTTGAGAGCCCATACGATTATACTGCCTACGAGGATAATGCCACCCATCTTGCGCAGATACTGTTCGCCTTTGGCCCACATGTGGCGCATAGTAGTTTTAAGGGTTGGGACGCGATAGGGCGGAAGCTCCATCACGAAGGGAGTGACATCTGTCTTGAAGTAAAATCTTCTAAGCAGTCGGGCTGTAAAGATGGCCACGAGTATACCTACGAGATATACTCCCGTAAATACCAGGGCTGCATGGGAGGGGAAGAATGTGCCGATGAGGAGCACGTAGAGAGGCAGGCGCGCCGAGCACGATATGAAAGGATTGATAAGTATGGTGATAAACCGGCTCGAACTGCTCTCGATAGAGCGCGAAGCCATGATAGACGGCACCGTGCAGCCGAACCCCATGATGAGGGGGATGAACGATTTGCCATGCAAGCCTATGCGGTGCATCAACTTATCCATGATAAATGCTGCGCGGGCCATATAGCCGGAATCTTCCATAAATGAAATGCAGGCGTAGAGTATCAGAATATTGGGAAGGAACACTATCACACCGCCTACACCGCCTATGATACCGTCGGCTATCAGGTCTTTAAGCATGCCGTCGGGCATAGCGCCGCGCACCAGATCACCTATCCATTCCACCCCGGCTTCGATCCATTCCATCGGGTAGCTTCCAAGAGAGAATGTGGCCCAGAATATCACAAACATTATCAGGAAGAAAAGTGGAAAGCCGAATAGCTTGTTGGTGACTATCGCGTCGATGACATGGGTGGAAGTCACTTTCTCCTGCTCGACTTTCTCCAAAGTCTCGGCAAGCGCACCGGCTATGAAGCCATATTTCTCACCGGCTATGAGAGCGGCTATATCGTCGTTGCCGTTGACTTCCGCCAGTCGGCGCACTTCGGCATCGCGGAGAGCGATGATACCGGAAGCTTCAGGTGACTCTGCTATAAGGTGTTCCACTTCTTTGTCGCCTTCGAGGAGCTTGATCGCGAGATAGCGAGGCGAGAAGTGGCGGCCAATATAGCCGTCGGCTTTAATCTGATCTTTCAGCGCGGTGACACTTTTCTCAAGTTCCTGACCGAGATGCACGTGAATGTGGCGCACGTCCTCGCATGTCCCCTCATATACCTTTATCACCGTGTCAAACAGAGTGTCGATACCTTCGCCTGTGCGTGCGGTGGTGGGCACTATGGGCACGCCTATCATTTTACCGAGCGTGTCAAATTCGAGCGTGATGCCTTTCTCCTTCAGCTCGTCATACATATTGAGGGCTATGACCATGGAGCGATCCATGTCGATAAGCTCGGTAGTAAGATAGAGGTTGCGTTCGAGGTTTGAACCGTCTAACACGTTTACTATCACGTCGGGAGTCTCGTCTTTAAGATAGCGACGCACATAGAGTTCTTCGGGAGAATAACTTGCGAGTGAATAAGTGCCCGGAAGATCCACCAGATTTATGCGGTAACCCTTGAACCGGAAGTGTCCTGACTTGGCGTCGACGGTCACGCCGCTGTAGTTGCCTACATGCTCGCGCGCGCCCGATGCTATATTGAAAAGCGAAGTTTTGCCACAGTTGGGATTACCTATCAGAGCCACGTTGATCACGTTTTTCTCATGGTCTGCGTTATTCGACAATTCGAGCGGCCGGTCATCGCAGTCTACGGTGTCGGTATGCTTGCGTGTGCGGTCACATTCATCCACCGGCAGAGGTTTCACCTCCACGAGCTCGGCTTCGGAGCGGCGCAACGACACTTCATAATCCATTATTGAATACTTTATGGGGTCCATCAGCGGGGCGTGGAGAAGCACGGTGATCTCGCGGCCTCGCACAAATCCCATTTCCATCATGCGTTTACGAAAAGCACCGTGGCCAAGGATTTTGACCACGGCAACTTTTTCGCCGGTTTTTGCATCAGATAATCTCATGGTTTTATCGTTGTAATACAATTTCAGTACTACAAAGTTCCTGAAAAAAATCCGGATGCAAAATACCTATATTTAGGTAATATAACTATTTAAGAGTGATAAGGCATCGGTTGAGCAGCGAGTATACAACCGGATTTGAATAATACTCTTTCTCGGTCAGCATCGCTTTCAGTACCTCACGGATGGTGTCTTTGTCAGCATCGGTAACATCCTGGTATTTTGAAGAATCACGTATGAGGGAATAAACTTTAGAGGCAAGACGCATGCGTTGCGTGGGATCGGATATTCTCATCTTTTGTAAACAATTCATCACCTGATCAAACCATGACTCGGCCACGACAACGATTGCCCCCTGACGTGCCTGCGCGGCATCCTGTCGCACTTTCAGAGTAGTGGCATATGTGACCAGAAGTTTTCCCGTGATTTTTCCTTTTTCTTTTTTATAGCTGAGACCATAGGCATAGCGGTGTCTTCTCTCTTTATCCTCACTTGAGGGAGCAAGGAAAAGCGCATACATATAGTCGCTGCCCCATTCGCTGAGCTGCACGCCGTTGTCGTTGCCTTCTCCGGCAGCCAATACTATAGAATGCTCATCCTTAGGCTGCGATGTCCCGCTTTTGAAACTGTAGGCAAGTTCATTGTCTTTGTGGAAAGCCGCTATTACATTATTTACAAGGTTAATATCTTCCACGGGAAGAACGAAATTGTAGATATCACACTGCCCGGTTTTTTTATTTGTATCCGGCTCCTTGTCAAGCGAATGGCTTTCGGTTATCTGCGCCTGCTTGCTGTTGATGATTGCGTCGAATGCTTTCTTGATGTTGGATTGCGCCGATGCAACCGCAGGCATAGCAATAAGGGTGAGCAGAATCAGATGGCGAAATATTCTTTTCATATGTATTTGGTTTATTTAGTTATTCCAATGTTATTTCTCTTAATTCGGCATAAAGGAGCGCATACTCATCGCCGGTTAAATCAAGTTGCGGCAGGAGCTCATAGAAATCATCTTCATACATGGCTGCATCCTGAAGCGCAAGCTCATTGTCGATCCGGGCCTGCTGTATCGTGAGATACTCTTCGATATCGATTTCATCGGTCGGTGACGCAACCGGATGGTCAGTGGTGACAGCCGCGACAGCAAGATTTTCCCTGTTTTCTGTAGGCGGATCGGAAATTTTGGGTATGAGGATTTCTGGTTCGGCATTTTTCTCACTTTCGGCTATGACCGGAGCGGATTCCTGAGAGAAAACGTAATCGATGACTTTTACCAAAATGCCGGCTGTAAACATCACGCCTAAGAATATTGCGGCCACGCGCATTATCCAATCCAAAGGCAGGGGCTTGCGCCTGATACGGCCGCGGAATTGCGTCCATTCTTCATTGACGTCAATATCCGGCTGTCGGATGCTTGCGTTGCTGACTGCCGCTGATATTTCGTAAAGGTCGAGCAGTTCGGGGTCACGAAGTATTTCGTCCAGTTCATCGTCTGACAGAGATGCCGGAGTATCAAGCATTTTAGCTATCAATTTTTCTTTCTGTTCATCAGTCATGATTTACCGGTTTTAAAATGGAGTCTTAATTTTCTTAAAGCTGATACGATGGTTTTATTGACCGCAGAAACTGAGATGTCAAGATGTTCAGCCGTTTCTTTATAGGTCATGCGGTCGGTGTAGATTCGGTCGACTATCTGCCGTTCGCGTGGCGTGAGCAATTTTTGTATAGCCATGGCTACTTCCTCGTTGCGCTGCATGATATCATAATCATCAGGGGGCGATTCAAGTGCTATCCTTTGAAGTATCTTTTCGCGAGTATCGAGCTTGCTGATACGGGTAATACTTGCATTGCGGATAGAGCGTAATACGAACGCCAATGGATTGTCAATCGCGGTATCGGATTCCCAAAGTTTCAAAAACACCTCCTGAACCACATCGCGGGCCTCGTCCTCATCGTGAAGCAGGCTCATAGCCAACCTCAGTGAGGGTGGGAAGCATCGGGTATAGAGTTTCTCGAACTCTGATGTGGAATATTGCATTGCTTGAGGTTTTAATATAGTAGACGGATGAGTGTCTGAAATCATTACCTCACAAATGAATTTTTTTGACTTCAGTCTGAATAAATGATTACGGCCGGAGTGAGTCGTAATATAACTCCCCCGGCCATAACCATTTATGCGTTGCGCGGACTATGAGAGTTCTACCACGGTGATACCTGCGCCACCCAGTCTTACATCCTCGTCGTGAAACGAAGCTACGCCCGGAATTGTAGCGAGGTAGCTGCGGATGTATTGCTTCAGCGCACCCGTACCCGTACCGTGAAGTATCCTCACGCGCCGGGCATTGAACTGTACGGCATCGTCTATATAATATGTCACTGCCTGCACGGCTTCATCCACTCGCATACCGCGCACGTCGATCTCCTGCTTGAAGTTGAGCTGGCGGGCGCGAGAGGCATCGGTAGTTGCCGACGATACGAAGTTGACCTTATTGGTGGCCCCGCTCTTAGGCTGACCGGCAGTGGGCACAAGACGCGCGAGAGCTACGTTGGTCTTTAGATTACCGAATGTCACTGTAGCGTTTTTACCCGATATGGCGGTGACGGTGCCTACGGTTGACTGACCTTCGAGTTTCACATAGGAACCCACGGTGATCTCTACAGGTTTGGCCGCGGGTTGGGGTTGACGCTGCTTCTTGCGTTTGGGCACTTTGCGGAGAAGTGGATGTGACGATGCTTCGGCTTCGGTATCGGCGGTGTCGATGTCGATGCGTTGGTCGCGGAGGCGTCGGCGGGCTTCGCGTGTCTCTTCTTTTTCAGCCTGAGCCTTACGGATGTCGCTGATAGTGCGCTCCACGGCAGCGTTTGAGCCATCAATTATGCGTCGGGCTTCGCGTCGGGCTTCCTCGATGATTTCCTTGCGTTGTGTGCGAAGAGTGTCGGCATCGGCCGTGTATCGTTCAAGCAGCTGATCGAGTTTGTGCTCTTTCTGCTTTATGCTGAGTCGTTTGTTTTCCCAATATCGCTTGTCGCGGGTGATATCGAGAAGATAGTTGTCAAGATTCACATAGTCAGACCCTACTATCTCCTTGGCTTCGTCGATTATCGCGGAGGGCAGACCGGTTTTTCGTGCTATTTCAAGAGCGAACGAACTGCCCGGAGTGCCGATCGACAGTTTAAAAAGCGGCTGCATAAGATGTCGGTCATAGAGCATCGAACCGTTGACGAGTCCGGGAGTTTCGTCGGCAAAATGCTTGAGATTCTGATAGTGTGTAGTGATTACACCCCACATTTTCAAATCGTTGAATCTGTGAAGGATGGCTTGCGCAATAGCTCCACCTATCTGTGGCTCCGTACCTCCGCCAAATTCGTCGATAAGCACAAGCGACGTTTCGCGGCCGCGGTTGACCATCAGTTTCATGTTGCGCAAGTGTGAGCTGTAGGTACTTAGATCGTCCTCGATTGACTGGTCGTCGCCAATATCTACAAGAATGTCGTCAAACATCCCCACGTGGGAGTTCTCGTAGAGAGTTGGTAGCACACCGCATTGCGCCATATATTGAAGTGTGCCTACAGTTTTCAGACACACTGACTTACCACCGGCATTAGGGCCGGATATTATGAGGATGCGCCGTTCGGCTGAAAGGGTTATGTCGATTGGCACGATCTCCTTACCCTGTTTGCTCAGCGATCGTTCGAGCATGGGGTGGCACGCATGATACCACTCCAGTTCGGGATGCGATGAGAGATGGGGCAGATGTCCCTGCGACTCACGCGCGAATACTCCTTTCGCTCGGACGAAATCAAGATAATACAACACTCCGGCCGACTGAATCAGCTCGTCGGAGTGCGGTCGGATCTCATCGGTCACGGCTGTGAGAATACGGGTGATCTCACGTCGCTCCTCGATCTGGAGCTCGCGGGTGAGATTATTTACTTCAACCACCTCCGCCGGTTCGATAAATACGGTCTTGCCCGATGCTGACTCGTCATGAACTATGCCTGGAATCTTGCGCTTGTTCATCGGCGAGACCGGAATCACGAGTCGGCCGTCGCGGATACCGGGCGATGTATCCGCATCAAGTAGTCCTTGGCTTATGGCCTGAGCCATAACGCGGCGCATGATGGAGTTGACGCGTCCCGACATGGAGCGGAGCTGCGAGCGGATGTCGGCAAGTGCCGGTGAGGCATTATCCTTTACGTTGCCGTTCTGATCTATTACTTTATCTATGATTGAGGCAACGGCCGGGCAAGGTTGGAGCGGAGATGCTATTTCAGCGAGTTCGGGATAAAGCTGACGGCCTTCATCAGCAGCTGTTTTATTGAAAAAGTCGACTACGGCGCGGGTACATCTGAGCACTTTGCGCACCTTTACGAGTTCGGCCACCGACAGAAAATGTCCCACAACTTTGGCAGCGCGGAGTTCGGCATCAATGTCAGCAATTTCGTCGAGAGGTACGGTTTCGGATGCTTCGAGTGAAGCACGCATCTCATCAGTGGCACGGAGAGCCGCAGCCACAGCATTCGGGTCGGTCATGAAGGTCATATCATCGCAGCAACGGCGCCCGCCTTCGCAGTGACACCGTTGCCTGATAATCGACCTTACACCGTCAAACCCTATTTTGGATTCTATTCGTTCGGGGTAAGTCATTAAGTATTAATAGATTTCTTTTATCTTAGAAAAGATAAGCCGCAGTGATGGTCCAGTAGCGGTTCTTGCCGGGGATGCCGGCGCTCTGCTGAGCTGAATCAAACACTTTGACAGCCTTGGTAAGGCCGAGGCCGTAGCTTGCGCCTATCTGCACCTTGTTGAAGAGCTGTACGCCGAGGCCGAAGTTCCAGGCCCAGTCAGTCTTCTTGTTCTTAAAGTCTTCATAAGCGCTCTTCGAGCAAAGTATGGCTACCGAAGGTCCGGTGGTGATGAAGGGCGATACGATTTTACCCACACCGGGCAGACCGATATTCCAACGGAGATTGAGGGGGATTTCGATATAGTCACGGTTGGTCGACTCGTATTCATTGTCGAGCATGAATTTGGCCGAGCGGCGCACGTAGAGTGCCGAGAGATCAGCACCGACACCGATGACGGGTACAGTGAACTGGGCGGTAAGACCTCCGAGGAAGCCGGCACGGTTGTCAGAGTCGAATGCGCTCTTGTCAAACTTCATGGAGTTGATGGCAACACCGGCTTTCACACCGAAACGGAACTGGGCATTGGCAGCCGATGCAGTGCCGAGCATGAGCACGAACACAAGGAGGAATGACTTGATAGATTTCATATAAGTTTTCGATTATGTGATTAAGTAATCAGATGAAATTTTTTCAGGAGTTGGACTTTTCAAGCGCTTTGGATTCTTCCACGGCTGCATCGATCGACGCAATAGCGGTGAGATTGATGATGTCGCGCACGTCAGCATCGATGTTGATAAAGTGGATAGGCTTGTTGAGACCCATCTGGATCGGGCCTATCGACTCGCCCAGACCCATTTCGAGCATCATGCGGTAAGCCGAATTGGCTGCTGAAAGGTTGGGGAAGATGAGTGTATTGACGTCGCGGCCGTTGAGGCGCGTAAAGGGATAAGTATCGTCGCGCAGCTGACGGTTGAGTGCATAGTTGATCTGCATCTCGCCGTCGATGGCAAGAGTGGGATACATCTCCTGCATCTTCTCCACCACATTGTGGACGCGGGAGCTTTCATCGGCTTTGCTTGAGCCGAAATTGGAGTATGATACCATAGCCATGACCGGGGTCTGAGCGAAAAATTCCACAGCATCTTTGGCCAGGCGGGTTATGTCCATCAGAGCGCTTTCATCGGCATCGCCGTTGACCATCGTATCGGCCATGAAGAATGTGCCGCGCTTGGTCTCAAGCACATGCATGGTGGCAAAGTGATTGAAGCCCTTGCGAATACCCACCACTTCACGGGCTATATCGCCTACGTGGCTGCTTGCGGAGCGTGTGCCGGTGATTACGGCATCGGCCTGACCGGTCTCCACCATCATCATGGCGAAGTAATTGCGGTCAAACATCTTTTCGAGAGCCTCGGGGTAAGTGAGACCGTCGCGACGGCGCTTTTCCGAGAGCTGCTTGGCGAAATGGTCACGGCGCACTGCCTC
Source organism: Bacteroides sp. (assembly GCA_014802325.1). Taxonomy (GTDB): domain Bacteria; phylum Bacteroidota; class Bacteroidia; order Bacteroidales; family Muribaculaceae; genus Duncaniella. The sequence continues at coordinate 129,332 of JAAVCK010000019.1, read as the reverse complement.
GCGGTCATGACGGGGATTGATGATTTCGAGTCCGGTAATGTCGATACCGAGACGCTCGGCGCGCTTGGCTATCATCTCCTCATTGCCGAGCAGAACGGGTATGGCCAGACCGTCGCCGGCCACTATCGACGCTGCGCGGAGCATATTGTCGGTATTGGCTTCGGCAAATACCACACGCTTGGGATTAGAACGCGCTTCGTCGTTGAGTCGGCGCATCACCTTACGTTCGTAGCCTTTCAGTCGGCGGAGTTTTTCGTCGTAAGCATCCCAGTCTTCGATAGGACGGCGGGCAACACCGCTCTCCATAGCTCCGCGGGCTACCGCAGGAGCCACACTCGTCAGTAGACGCGGGTCGAGGGGAGTGGGCAGGATGTATTCCCGTCCGAAGTGAAGGTTGGTCTTACCGTAGGCTGCATTTACTACCGGCGGCACGGGTTGCTTGGCAAGCTCGGCTATGGCGTAAACGGCCTTTATCTTCATAGTCTCGTTGATTTCAGATGCGCCGCAGTCGAGAGCGCCGCGGAATATGTAGGGAAATCCGAGTACGTTGTTGATCTGGTTGGGATAATCGCTACGACCTGTAGCTACAATAATGTCGGGACGTGCCGATATGGCGGCTTCATAGCTGATTTCGGGATCGGGATTGGCCAAAGCGAACACTATGGGTTTCGGAGCCATAGTCTTTACCATTTCGGGAGTGAGCACGTCCTTTACCGACAGACCGAGGAATACGTCGGCATCCTTGACGGCTTCTGCAAGGGTGGAGATATTGCGGTCGGTGGCAAACTGTGCTTTCTGCGGAGTGAGTCGGTCACGATTTTTGGTGATGACACCTTTGCTGTCGCACATCACCACGTTCTCCGGGCGCACACCAAGTGCGATATAAAGACGTGTGCATGACACGGCTGCTGCTCCAGCACCATTGACTACCAGTCGGATGTCGTGGATATCCTTGCCCTGTATTTCAAGAGCGTTGAGCAGACCGGCAGCCGAAATGATCGAGGTGCCGTGCTGGTCATCGTGCATTACGGGGATGTCACATTCGGCCTTAAGGCGGGTTTCTATCTCGAAGCATTCGGGAGCCTTGATGTCCTCAAGATTGATACCTCCGAAAGTGGGAGTGAGCGATTTCACTATCTCGACAAATTTGTCGGGGTCTTTTTCGTTGATCTCAATGTCGAAGCAGTCAAGTCCGGCAAAAATCTTGAACAGCAGAGCTTTGCCTTCCATTACCGGCTTACCGGCGAGTGCGCCTATATCGCCAAGACCGAGCACTGCGGTGCCATTGGAGATCACGGCCACGAGGTTGCCCTTGTCGGTATATTCGTAGGCGTCAAACTGATTTTTTTGTATTTCAAGACACGGATATGCCACACCGGGCGAGTAGGCCAGTGAGAGGTCATTTTGTGTCGAGTAAGGTTTTGTCGGAATAACTTCTATTTTACCGGGGCGCGGATACTTGTGATAATCCAGCGCCATCTTTTTAGTTACAATAGCCATTATAGTATTCTATAAAATTAGTATCGCAAAGTTAAGAATTTTTTCGAGTAATCAGTGTGAATTTTATGAATTTTTCATCAATTGCTCGTGATATTGAATTTATAGGTATATTTACATTTATTTAACAGGGGTAATGGTGATTGTTTGGCTAATTTTGTCGGTGTCATCAATATCATCCCGCTTATGAAAACTTGCTTGATTTCACTGCTGTTTCTGATTCTTTTTCAGGTGGCTTGCGCCAAAGGCCAGACTGTGGCGGATAGGGCAACGCGGCGCCCGCTGGCCGGGGCTTCGATATTCGATTCGCGGGGACGGCTTATGGGGATAGCTGATGAATATGGACGAGTGCCTTACATTGGAGCTGATCGTATACCCGTCATTGTGAGATGTCTCGGCTATAAAGAGAAAACTGTCAATCTTGCAGATATTGATACTATATTCATGTCGGTATCAACCACGGCTCTGCCTGAGGTAGTGGTGGAATCACCACGGCTTAAAGTGCTCCATGTGCTGGGCTATGTAAGGGAATATTCCACGCTCACCACTATGACCGATACCGTATTTCTCTTTCGGGAGAAGATGGTGGATTTCATGCTTACACCCGGCAGCTCGATGAAATTCAAGGGGTGGAAGAAACCGAGGGTACTTAAAAGTGAATCGTATTATCGCTTTACTGATCGGTTTGGACTTGACAGCGTGAGCAATAAGAGCAGTTATCATTTCTCGTGGTCTGACTGGGTGAGTATCGTACCTACTCCACGAATGCCTGAGGCAATCCGAAGTGTCCCTTCAGGAACCGAGACCTTGTATGGAAAGTACAGCCAGTCGGAGATATGGCGGCGCGACGATGATGGCAGCGTGAATATCGACGTTAATGTCTTGGCAGATGCCTCTGCAAGGAAGTGGGTGCCGGAGTTTAAAGGCTTCTTTCGTGATGATCTCGACTTTCAGAAATTTAATCTTAAAGTCAATTACAGAAATGTGATAGGCGAGGAGATAACTGATAGAGATCTCTCGGGGTATTCATTTGCAATCGAGTCGGAAGGGCGTGGACGTGATATGTTTATGTTCAACCGTAAAAATGAGCGGGTTTCCGTGACAACCTATGCCGAAGTCTATGTGGTTGACCGTGAATATATCACAGTGAAAGAGGCTCGGAAGTGGAAAAATATGGATTTCGACACTGAAGCTCTTGTAATCATTCCGTCGCCAGACGCTCCTCCTTTGCAGCCGCATATAGTTGAACTTATAGCCCGTATCGAAGGAATTGACCACACAGAGGTGCGCCTCGATTTTACCCCCGACGAGCGACTCGCCGGCGGCCCGTCTCCTGTGGAAAATATAGGTACGAGAGTGCTTAATGTGCTCAAGCTGGCTGTAGGAATATCTCAGTATCGTGGACGAAAGAATTTCGAGAAAAACTGGCGTAAATTTACCGAGCAGTGCCGCAATCGCAATGTTGTGATAAGCCTACCGCCTAAGCAGCCGCTTGACAGTTGCGAGCAGTCGACGCAAAGGAGCGATGCTGAAAAACGCGATATTGAGCCTGGCGGTGAAGGGAATTGAGAGAGACCAGCAGCTCAATGTCTCGCGCACAAGTGATATGGCCGTGGTGTCACCTGAGTTGAATGCGAGGCCTGCGATGTAGCGTGCTTTTGAGTCGAAGCTGTCTTTCAGCCGTTCTTGAGATATATTATAATATTCGGCAAGTCGGCGCGTACATTCAAGCGAGCGGGAGTAGAAATTCACCAGTTTTACGGGCGAGGCAGAATTAGATACCGATTCATCCTGCTGTTCATATATTAATGTGGGTACGGCATAGTGGAATGCTGCTCCTTGCGAGGCAAGTGCTGCCATTACAGGAAGGTCCTCGATACCGAATCGGCGATTCCGTACGATTTCAGGCGACCTGCGTAATATCTCCTTTACAGGTTCTTTACGATATAGAGCGGTAGAAAGAATATAGGGGAGAGCACGGCTGCTGTTGAGCACAGCCACAAGCATATCGTTACCCTCAACTCTCTCGGTAGTAGAGTCGCAATAGGGATGCAATCCCGTCTCCGATGTGAATTGCTCCCGTCCGTCGGGCCAGCGGAGGATTGCGTCGGAATATACGACTGAGGCATCGGGGTTTTCCTCAAGCATGCAGGTCATTTTGCATAGCTTGAAGTCATCACACCAATGGTCGTCGCCGGCGCAGTCGGCAATATATTTTCCGCGAGCAGCATCAAGACAATCGAAATAATTATCCACTAACCCTTTGTTTGGAGCGGCAGGCATCAGGCGGATGATTTCAGGATAGCGTGAGACATATTCCTGACATACACGGCGTGTATTGTCGGTCGATGCATCATCACCGATAATTATCTCGTAGCTCACATCACCCTGCTGCGCCAAGACGCTTTCGATGGCACGGGCTATAGTGTCCTCCTGATTGTATGTGAGTATCAGAACTGATACGAGAGGATTAGTCATGACACCGGAAGTGATTATTTACGTCAACAGCCACGGCATCCTCATTATTGGAGGCTATAATACGCGATGCCGTAGTCAATACTTCAGGCTTTGCATTAGCCACAGCGGCTGAATCAGATGCGACTGCCATCATGGATATATCGTTGAGATTGTCGCCGTACACGGTGATCTCATCAGCTCCTACCATTGCAGCCAGTCGCTTCACGGCTTCGGCTTTGGATACCCCGCGAGTAAAGACTTCTATATAATATTGATCGGAAGCATTGTCTTCGTAAAATGATACGGAGTATTCACCGTCGGCATTCAGCACTTCTTCCACTCGGCTCAGATGGTCATGTGTGCCCATGCCGAATATCAGTATTACATTTTTGGCACCCTCTACTTGAGCGGCTGTGGCGTCAAGATGAAATTGCTTTAGTCTCAGCCCCGTCCGTGCATCGACAAAAGCCTGTTGCTGCTCGGTAAGCTCTCCGTGGTGATATACGTGGAGCATACCGTGGCGGATGCAATACATAAACGGTTCGAGTCCCTGACAGCGAAACACATTCACGGCTTTACGTGACAGCTCGTCGGATATGAAACGAGCCTCTGTATATAAAGATGTACTGCTGTCCCACATTGCAGCCCCGGTCATCACTATGGCGGGTAGCCGCAGGTCGACGTCTTTCATAAGTATTTCCACCGTGGCCGGAGTGCGGGCGGTGGCCACGGTAAAAAGTGCGCCGCGGCTGATGGCATTGTTGAGCAGCTTTGCTGAGCGCTCGCTTACATGAGAGGTGTCATCGAGTAGGGTGCCGTCGAGATCGGTTATATATAGATGTGGCATGTGTGTGGGTTGATGATGTTACAAACTATGGTTACAAATTTAATAAAAATCCCTAAAACTATCCTAAGAATATACTAATCTGTCAAAAATTGAGACTAAACGTTGTGAAATGGGGACTAAAGTGAAAATTTTAGCATTAAAAAAAGTTAAAACATTGGTTGGGATGATACGTAATTCCAAAAAACATCTTACCTTTGCATGTGTGTTTTTCATAGTATTAGATTAAGATAAAGGTTTAAAAAGAGAAAAGAGTTGTCGTGAGACAACTCTTTTTTTGTTCAACTGCGTGAAATGAAGTGGAAAATCGCTAAATTTGCAGTAAACAAAAGCCTCAGTTCATTAATGAAAGGAATAGTATTGGCCGGAGGATCCGGCACTCGTTTATATCCGATAACCAAAGGCGTGTCCAAGCAACTTCTGCCCGTGTTTGACAAACCGATGGTGTATTATCCCATATCCACACTGATGATGGCCGGTATCAGAGACATACTACTGATATCCACCCCCGACGATCTGCCCGGATTTCGCCGACTGCTCGGCGACGGCAGTGACTTCGGTCTTAATCTCAGCTATGCCGAGCAACCGTCGCCCGACGGTCTGGCTCAGGCTTTCATCATAGGCCGTGATTTCATAGGCGACGATTCGGTGTGCCTTGTGCTGGGCGACAATATATTTCATGGAGCAGGTTTTACCGAGGTGCTGTCGCATGCGGTGGATAGGGTAGAGCGCGAAGGAAAAGCAAGTGTATTCGGCTACTGGGTCAACGATCCGGAGCGATATGGCGTGGCCGAATTTGACCGCGACGGCAACTGCCTTTCCATCGAAGAAAAACCCGAGCACCCCAAAAGCCACTACGCTGTAGTGGGGCTTTATTTCTATCCAAATTCGGTGGTCGACATAGCCCGTCACATCAAGCCGTCGGACCGTGGCGAACTTGAGATTACGTCGGTCAATCAGGCCTTTCTTGCTGAGGGAAATCTTGCGGTGGAGACGCTGCCACGCGGATTCGCATGGCTCGATACCGGTACGCATGATTCGCTTGCCGAGGCATCTATCTATGTGGAGGTGCTTGAGAAGCGTCAGGGTCTGAAGATAGCGTGTCTGGAGGGAATTGCTTACCGCAATGGCTGGATAAGCCGCGAAAAAATGGAGGATCTCGCCCGTCCGATGCTCAGAAATCAGTACGGCCAGTATCTTATGAAGGTAATCGACGAGGTGGATCATTTAGATAAGTTCTGACACTATGGAAGTGATAGATACTGATATAGAAGACGTAAAGATTATCCGCCCTAAGGTATGGAGCGATGCACGCGGATACTTTTTCGAGAGTTTCCGTGAGAGTGAGTTTCACGAAAAGGTGGCTAAGACTGACTTCGTGCAGGATAATGAATCGCGTAGCTCACGCGGAGTAATGCGTGGTCTGCACTTTCAGCGTCCGCCATATGCCCAGGCAAAACTCGTGAGATGTGTCGAGGGCACGGTAGTGGATTTTGCTGTAGATATCCGCGTAGGTTCGCCCACATATGGCCGTTGTGTCATGGCCGAGCTGTCGGCTGAGAATCATTTGCAGTTTTATGTCCCGCGAGGATTTGCCCACGGATTTGCTGTGATGAGCCCTACTGCTGTGTTTCAATATAAGTGTGACCAATATTATCATCCCGAAGCCGAGGGGGGCATATCCCTTCTGGCTCCGCCCGACGGACTTGTGCTCCCGATTGATCCTGTCGATGCCATAATGAGCGACAAGGATAAAATGCTTCCTGCGTTTGCTGATTTTGTATCACCATTTATTTACGGAAAGTAATGAATATTCTTGTAACGGGTGCCAATGGCCAGCTTGGTCGATGTCTTCGCGACCGTGTGGAAGCCGGAGCGGTGGATAACTACATTTTTACCGACCGGGTTGAGCTCGACATTACTTCGCCTGACGAAATCGTCAGAGTGGTAACCGACCACAATGTTGACATGATAATCAACTGCGCTGCCTATACTGATGTGGAGCGGGCAGAAGATGATGAATCGACTGCACGGTTGATTAACTCCGATGCCCCCGGCTATCTTGCCGAAGCTATGAAGGCGCGCGGAGGATGGCTGATACATATATCCACCGACTATGTGTTCGGAGGCAATACCGGAAATACACCCAGAGGAGAGGACGAACCTGAAAATCCCACCGGTGTATATGGCGTTACGAAACTTGACGGAGAGAAGGCTATAGAGCGTAGCGGAGTCGATGCACTGATTCTGCGCACGGCATGGCTGTATTCGGAGTATGGCAAAAATTTTGTCAAAACCATGATGCGGCTTACAGCCGACCGACCGCATCTCAACGTAGTGTTTGACCAGACGGGTACTCCTACCTATGCCCGCGATCTTGCAGAAGCGATAATAAGCATCGTAGACCGCAGGCTCTTTATAGATCATGCAGGTGTATATCATTATACCGACGAAGGGGTGACGTCGTGGTATGACTTTGCATGTGCTATCGCTGCACTTGCCGGAAATGACAGGTGTGATATTCAGCCATGTCACTCCTACGAGTTTCCCTCGAAGGTGATCCGCCCCTCTTACTCGGTGCTCGACAAAACTAAAATCAAAACCACATTCGGCATAAAAATACCTCACTGGGCCACATCGCTTGCTGACTGTGTGGATAAACTTAAAAACGAATGAAACGCAATATACTGATAACAGGCGGAGCCGGATTTATCGGCAGCCATGTGGTAAGACTGATGGTTAACCGCTATCCCGACTATCATATCGTCAATCTCGATCTGCTTACTTATGCCGGTAATCTCGCAAATCTAAAGGATATAGAGCACAAGCCCAACTACACTTTCGTAAAGGCTGATATTGCCGACCTCGACCGTATGCGTCAGGTGATGAAGGAATACGAGATCGACGGAGTGATACATCTGGCTGCAGAAAGCCACGTGGATCGCTCGATAAAAAATCCCTTCGCTTTTGCCCGCACCAATGTGATGGGTACACTTTCGCTGCTTCAGGCTGCACGTGAATATTGGGAGTCACTACCCGAGAAATATGCCGGCAAGCGATTCTATCACGTATCTACCGATGAGGTATATGGATCTCTGGCTCTCACTCACCCTGATGGTATAGAGGCCGGCGCCACTACCAAAGCATCAGCCAAAGGCCACACGGCTTACGGTACGGAGTTTTTTGTTGAAACGTCGAAGTATGATCCTCATTCTCCCTACTCGGCCTCGAAAGCGTCGTCTGACCACTTTGTGAGAGCTTATCACGATACCTACGGTATGCCTGTGGTGGTGACTAACTGCTCTAACAACTATGGTCCGTATCAATTTCCCGAAAAGCTGATACCGCTATTTATCAACAATATCCGCAATGGAAAAGAGTTGCCCGTTTACGGCAAGGGCGAGAATGTGCGTGACTGGCTTTTCGTAGAGGACCATGCCCGCGCCATAGACCTGATATTTCATAGCGGTAAGACGGCTGAAACTTACAATATCGGTGGATTCAACGAATGGAAAAATATTGACTTGATAAAGGTGATAATCAAGACCGTTGACCGTATGCTCGGTAATCCCGAGGGGCACTCGCTCGGTCTGATAAGATATGTCACCGACCGCCCGGGTCACGACAGCCGCTATGCCATCGACTCGCGGAAGTTGCGCGATGAACTCGGCTGGGAGCCGTCGCTGCAATTCGAGGAAGGTATTGAGAAAACCGTCCGCTGGTATCTCGACAATCAGGAATGGATTGACAATATCACCTCCGGCGCTTACGAGAAATACTATGAGGATATGTATGCCAACAGATGATATCCGATAAGGTCTGAAAAAATATGACGTGAAGCCTCGGGTGAAGCTCCACGTCATGTTTTTTTATAAAGTCGAAATGACCGGTTACAGAGAGTAAAATTCGCCGAACACACGTATGATCATATCATGGTCGGCAGCTGACGCTGTTTCGCGGACGGAGTGCATGGCCCATAGAGCCGCGCCCATATCCACACCGCGCAGATCTATCTGTGAAGTGAGGATATTGCCTAAAGTGGAGCCTCCGGCTACATCGCTGTGATTTACAAAATACTGGCAAGGCACGCCGGCAGCGTCGCATAAGGAGCGGAACACAGCGGCCGAGTCGGCATCGGTCATGTACTTGCAGTTGGCATTAATTTTGATGACCGGACCGCCACCGAGAGCAGGGTGGTTGGTAGGATCTTGCTTCTCCACGTAGTTGGGATGAACTCCGTGGGCATTGTCGGCCGATATCATGAATGAATTGTCTATGGCGCGGAAATAATCCTCTTCCTTGCCTCCGGCACATGCGTTGATGCGTCGGAGCAAATGGTCGAGGACAGGCGAAGCCGCTCCCTGCTTTGTACCTGATCCGGTCTCTTCATTGTCGAAAATCGCCATTACCCTGGTGGCATCGCACTCAGCGGGTGCTGAGAGCAGAGCCGACAGTGCGGCGTGGACCATTGACAAGTCATCGAGTCTGCCCGAGGTGATGAACTCGTCGTTGAGGCCGAGTCGGCAAGCCGGAGTGGTGTCATAGAGCGATAGATCGAAGTCGAGTATATCCGATTTATCCACTCCTGCCTCTTCAGCCACGAGATTGAGCAGCAGATCGTCTTTCTCGGTCGCATCTTTTATCAATGCTATTACGGGAAGCATGTCTTTTTGACGCGACAGCGGGTTGCCGTCATTGACCTGACGGTTGAAGTGTATGGCCAGATGAGGTATGGTGAGCAGCGGACGGCGGATGTGGATAAGTCGAGTCTCCGGATGGAGTGGCGACGCGGATTTCACTATCACGCGGCCGGCTACTGAAAGAGGACGGTCAAACCAAGTGTAGAGAATCGGTCCGCCATACACCTCCACATTGAGCTTAACGGCTCCGCCGGGGCAGAGAATCTCGGCATTAGGCTTTATGCGGAAGCAGGGCGAATCGGAGTGGGCTGAAATGATATGATAGCCCGCCGAAGGGTGACCGTGTCCCACGATAAATGCGAATACGGCACTTGAATTTTTTACAATGTAATACTTCCCGCCCTTTTCTACGGTCCACTCTTCGGTGGGTTCGAGACGGATAAATCCGGCATTATCGAGCCTTGCCGCAACCTGAGCTGCGGCAAGGAAATTAACGGGTGAATTGTCGAGAAAATCTATCAGATCTTCTATGTGAGAATCAGTATGATGCATCGTCGGTGGAATTTTTATCTTTAGAGTCCATCTTGTACCATGCGTAAGCGATATATGCTACCACTACGGGGATGATTACAGATACCCACGACATGACATTGAGCGTGAAAAGCGACGACGAACTGTTGTGGATAGTCAGCGATGATGACTGATCAAGCAGTGAAGGATAGTAGGGGGTATTGTTGTAACCGGCTACCCAGAAGAGAGTGAGCACCACAAGTACCGTGCCTATGCCCGTCCACCAGATACCGCAAGTGAATTTCCTGGCAAATACCGACCGGAGCACACCGTAGAGCACCATCAATACACCTGCGAGCAGTATCACAAGACACCACCACATATCCACGTAGTTGAGGAAATACTTGTAGGGAACTTCGCGGTATGTGCTGTTCCAGCCGTTGAGTCCGCTGTCGGTTACGGTTTCAAGTCCTGTGGCGGTGAGGAGCACGGCAAGGAATACGAGGAAAAACATCACGAAAATTGCGCCGTTGATGAGTACTGACCGCTTGTTGAGGTTGAAAAATTCTTCATCCTCGGCATCATGATTCATGAAGTAGAGCGCAGCCTGAGTGCGGGCAAGAAACAGCACTGTGACTCCAAGCAGGAGATTTTTCCAGTTGAAGATGGCTTCCCATCCGTGAGTGTCGGCCCACTGAGAGATTACGGGTGCGCCCGAGTCAAGAATATTGGTCTTGGCTACGGTAAACTCAGCACCGAAAAACATCATGGCCACAGCCACGCCCAAAAGTATGCAACCTGCGCATCCGTTGAAAAACAGAAACGCATCATAGGTGCGTGTGCCTAACAGATTGCCCTGCTTGGCACGGAACTCATAACTTACGGCCTGAAGTACGAAACTGATGAGGATGGTCATCCACAACCAGTAAGCACCACCGAAACTGGTGGAGTAAAACAGAGGAAACGAGGCAAAAAATGCACCCCCGAATACTACCAGCGTAGTGAAGGTGAGCTCCCATTTATGTCCGAGAGCGCTGATCATGAATCGTGTGGCTGACTCATTTTTGCGGCGGCAGAGGAGCATGGATTGTCCGCCCTGCACGAAAAGCAGAAACACCAGTATGGCACCCAACACCGAGATCAGAAGCCACCAATATTGTTGTAATAATTCCAGTTTCATTGTTATGACTCTTTAGATTGCTTGGATATTTGTTTGATCATGATGCGCACTTCGGCAGCAAGGAGGCATGTAAACACTACAGCAAACATCCAGAATGTAAGCTGCACGGATGCTGTGGTGATTTCCGAGATAGCGGCGCGGTTGGGCATGAGGTCCTGAATAATCCAGGGCTGACGTCCTACTTCAGCGGTGACCCATCCGGCCTGCGAGCATATCCATGCTATTGCGATTGACAGCATGGCCACCCACTGCATCCAGCGGCGCTCAAGTAATTCGCGGCGATAATACACGGCCCAGAGCACTACCACGAGGAGCAGCGTGAGGAAGCCTCCGCAAATTACCATGATATGAAACGCATAGAAAGTGATGGCTACGGGGGGCACTGCCTCTTCGGGCGAGTCAAGATAGCCGTAACCGAAATACTGATAGTTGGCTTTTATCTCTTCCGATGAGGCTGCCATGGCTGTGGAGTCGCCTTCAGTGAGGGCCTTGTCAAAGGCTCGGAGAGCCTCGTGAGCCGCACGACCGCACTCGATGCGGCGGGCATAATCGGCTGTATTCATTTCATTGCCATCGGCGTCGGAGGCTTTACCGTCGATAATATCGTAGATTCCCGGCACGTATGCGTCAAAATCACTGTGGGCGAGAAATGACAGTCCGCCGGGTATTCCGAATTTGAATACAAACGGATCTTCGCCGGGCTTGATGTCGTCAGTGCAGCGGAGTATGCCGAAGCCTACCAGTTCCTGATTGCTGCCACCATTATACAGACCTTCCATGGCAGCGAGTTTCATAGGCTGCACACGAGCCACGTCGACAGCCGAACTGTGACCGGTCATCAGAGTAAGAAGCATGCCTGTCACTCCGACCCATGCGCTGACTTTGATGGACTTGATGGCATCGTCGGTGCGACGGCGTTTCATCAGAAGCCATGAGCTGATACCGATTACAAAAACTGCTCCGAGCACCCATCCGTCAAACACGGTATGGAAAAACTTGCTGACAGCTACGGGCGAGAATGCCACGTCCCAAAAGTTGTCCATCACGTTGCGCATCTGAGCCGGGTCAAACTCCATGCCGGCAGGATACTGCATCCATGCGTTTGCCACCAGAATCCAGAGAGCGGAGATGGATGCTCCGATAGCCGTGAGCCATGTGGCCGTAAGGTGGAAGCCTCGGCTCACCTTGTTCCATCCGAAAAACATTACGGCGATAAACGTCGACTCAAGGAAAAATGCCAGTAATCCCTCTATGGCCAACGGGGCGCCGAATATGTCGCCTACAAACCAACTGTAATTTGACCAGTTGGTTCCGAATTCAAATTCTAGGATAATACCGGTGGCGACACCTATGGCGAAATTGATACCGAAAAGTGTCATCCAGAACTTTGTGATTTTGAGCCACTGCTCGCTGCGTGTGCGGTAGTAGATCGTTTCCATAATTCCGACTATGACCGAAAGACCCAGCGTGAGCGGGACAAACAGCCAGTGGAACATCGCTGTGAGGGCAAACTGTGCTCTCGACCAGTCGACTACACTCATTAAGTCATTCATAAATAGTAGAAATAGGTATGAGGGTTAGATAATTAAAATTGATTTCTTCATCGGGAGATAAGCGTATTTCTCACGGCAGCTGCGCGCTCCTCGTCGGTAGAGTAGTCGCGGCTGAGTATGTCGGGGAAGAAAAATAGTTTCATCACGGCAAAGAGTATGAACAGTTTGATCAGAATGATGGCCCACAGGCTGCGCCCCACTGTCATGGAGCGGAAGCCTTCGACATAAAATCTGAATATTTTGCCGGGCCAGGAGAGAAGGGGAGTGGTAGGTTTCATGATCGCAGACGTGAGCGGATGAGGCGGGCAGGGTTGCCTCCGATTACTGAATATTCCGGAAAATCTTTGGTCACCACCGATCCAGCACCCACGATGGTGCCGCGTGAGATGGTCACACCGGGTAGGATAATGGCATTTGTGCCGAGCCATACGTCGTCGCCTATCTCTACGGGAGCTTTTACGGCGTCGCCCTGAAAGCACATAGGTATATCGGTGCGCGAAAATTCATGATTGGTGTTGATCACTGTGACTCCGGGAGCCATCATGACATGGCTTCCGATCTTGATGTCGTTGGGCAAACGGCAAGAATTGCCTATACCGCTGTAGTCGCCTATTTCTATTCCGGCCCCCGAGCCGAAATATGCTTTGCGGTCTACAGTGGAGATCTTGCCGCATTTCTTGAATATATGTCTTACGCAGAATATGCGGAATCGATTCCACACCCGTCCTCCGAACGGCGAGTATGAGCCCGGAAGATGGGTGGCAAGCCAGTAGTAGAGGATTAAAAAAATAGTTCGCATACTCGAAGTAAATATTATGATTTACAAATATAGTCAAAAATTATTCTTCAGGCAGGATATATCAGCCTTTTTTTATAAATTTGTATGTGCAATCGAAAAAATCCAATGCCATGACCCGACCTGACGTATCTGTAATTATTCCTGTATACAATGCTGCCAAATACATTGAAAAATGTATTGATTCGATATTGTCGCAGCCGGTAGAGAATATTGAGGTAGTGGCCGTAAATGATTGCTCTGCCGACGACAGTGCTGCTGTGCTTGAGCGTATGGCCTCAGCCGATCCGCGCATAAAGGTGATAAACAAGGAGCGCAACGAGGGGTCGATGATGGCCCGGCATACCGGTTACAATGCGGCGGAGGGCAGATACTTCGCCTTTGTAGATGCCGACGACTATTTACCCGACGGTGCTTTGAAAAAACTGCTTGACAAGGCAGTAGAGTCTAAGGCTGACATAGTAGCGGGTGATTTCGACCTCATAAAGCCTGACGGCTCGGCTGTAAGAAAGACCCGGCATGATCATCTGACCGATAATCCTGACTCATATATGAGGTTTATACTTACCGGAGGAGGTAACGCACTGTGGGGCTCGCTTTTCAGCAGACGTCTTTTTGATGAATATGAATATCCCGCTATCATGCACCAGGGTTTTGCCGACGATCGAATAGTGCTTACCACCATGCTTGTCAAAGCCCGTCCCTCGATAGCTGTGCTTGCCGATGCGGCATACTGCTATGTGGTGAATTATGAGTCAATGACTCGTGAGAATTTCGATTTTGTCAAGGAGCGTAAAGTGCTTACCGCTCTATATTTCTGCTATAATCTGCTCAATGGACTTACAGATAAGTTCCGCGCGGAGAATGATGCTTTTCTATCGCGATACATAAGCCTATATATAGAGCGCGGCCATCCGGTTAGAGAAGTCCCCGGATATAACGATGATATTGAAAGATTACTTTCGTTTGCCAGCCTGAAGCAAACATTAGGACTACGTCTGGCTTTTCATACACGTATGTGTGAATCGCTGCCTCTTTACGGACGTATGTGCGCCTCGGCACGTGTAAAAATCCGTCGGTGGCTCGGAAAGTGATTGTTGGCTCACTTATCTTTATCAGCGCTGTCGATGAGATGGGGTTCGTCGGCCGGTTCGTAGTGTGTACGCATCAGCATGTAAAACAGCAGGCTACAGAAGTATAGGCTCGACAGAGAGTCGTTGTAGAGGAAGAAGAATAGCAGCATGAAGGCTATATACAGCTTGATGTTCAGTCCGTTGCTGGTGGAAGTCGGTTGCATGAACATGGAAATGAATGTCCAGCATACCCAAATCAGCCCTAATATGCCAAGTTCAACAAATACATAGAACACCCACGGCTTCGAACCACGCAACAACCAGAAAAATCGTTTGCTGAACGGGGTCATGCCTATTACATTCGTACCCTTGAACTGACCAAGTCCCGCACCCCACCAGATGCTTTTGTGTCCGTCGCGGAACACGGATGGCACTACGATCAGTTTCGTGAATCGTGGCATATCGATTATACCGCCCCACGTTTCTTCGACTATCAGACCGTCGTCTTCCACGGCCAGCGCAAGCTCAACTACATGATCCGTGCTTTCGCCAAACAGATATTCCTTGAAGAACTGATACGATAGGATTCGGTCAGCCTCCTGATTGGTGACTTTAAGATATATGGCTCCTACACCGGTGACTACGATCATCAATGAAGGAATGATCCATACGAGCTGTCGGACCATGCTTACTCTCAGGCGAAGAAGTAGAATAAAGTATAAAACAAGATATATGAAACTTGCCTTGGTCTCGTTAAAAAAAGTGGGCAGAAGCAGAAGGATATAAACGTAGTTTTTGCGGAGCGAACCGAAATAGTCGTTGTAATTCCATCGCTTTGAAACGAGGTAGAGCGATATAGAATAGATGAGCGAAGATATGATACCAGAACTCCAGTTACCGAGCGAACCGCCTACGCGGTCGCCTGCGCCATATTTGATAAACTGCCATAGGATGCACGGCACCTGAAGCACAAGAAACACAAACAACAGGCGGTCAAACGAGTGCATGAAGCGGTCGGCGTTCTTACCCGACATAAACCACCTCAGTATGGGAAAAGCGAAAATAATACCGAAATATGATCGCATACCGTTGAGGGTAATCACAAGCCCTTGACGGTTGAAAACCATTGATGAAATTACACCAAGCAGTATAAAAGAAATGAATACGGTAATATCCCGACGAGTGCGCAGTGTCAGTAATCCCATGATAAGAAATACAATGTCGCTCAGCAGATACACAGCAACGTGCAGTGATGTAAGTGGAGTGATGATCTCTTGCGATACGAAGCCGAACGTCAGCATTATCCATAATGTGACGAAGAATATACGCGAGTAGATCAGGTATTTCTCAACCATTACTTTGACAGGCAGAGGTTATTGTTCACTTCCGTAGCCGTATCCGTAAGCCTTTTTGGTAGTGGTGCCGTTGACTACCACCGAGAGTTTCTTCAGGCGGTTTTCGTCATAAATGTCCTGAATAAACTTGAGGTCCGAAAGGGGAGTGTAGTTGATACGGCACACGTAGATAGTGGCATCGCTGATACGCGACAGTGTGAATGTATCGCTCACCATACCCACAGGCGCAGAGTCAACCACTATGAAGTCATACATAGTGCGCAACTGCTGGAAAAGTTCATCCACTTTCTCAGATGCGAGAAGTTCTGCGGGGTTGGGAGGAACGGGACCTGATGTAATCACATCGAGACCTTTCACCTCAGGAACATGATTGATGATCTGATCAAGCTGTATGGAATCGGTCGACAGATACTGGGTCAGACCGAAGCGTGTGCTGATGCTGAGATATTCGTTAAGACGAGGTTTGCGAATATCCATACCCACCAGAAGCACTTTCTTGCCTAACAGAGCAAGTGATGCGGCAAGGTTGATGGATATGAACGATTTTCCTTCGCCCGATGTGGTAGAGGTGAGGAGCACCACTTTGTCGTCAGCGTTATTGAGCATGAAGAGCAGATTGCTTCGGATCAGACGGAAAAGCTCGGCCGACGATGAGTGGTTTTCAGCTGTTGCTATGAGGGTCTTGCCGGAGCGGTCGGCACACATCTCACCGAGAATGGGTGTGGTGATGGTATCTTCAACCTCGGTGCGCGAATCAAAGCGATTGCGGATAACCTTGCGCAGATACAGGCATACGGGAGGGAAAAGCAGACCTAACAGAAGGAAGATTACTATATAGATCTTACTATTGATGCTGATGGGGTCAGACAATACGTAAGCTTCGTCGACCACCACGCCTTTGGGGAGTGCATTGGCAAGCATGATCGATGTTTCCTCCTTACGCTGGAGAAGGAAGAGGTAGAGCTGCTGCTTGATTTCTTGCTGGCGGCGAAGGTCAACGTACTCGTATTCCTGATTGGGCACCTGACCCATACGGCCCAACACGGCTTCGTGTTCTTTCTTGAAATCATTGAGAGTCACAAGGGCATTATCGTAGGTGCGTTCGAGTGACGTGCGCAGATTTTCGCGCATGGCGTCGAGCTGGGTTTCGAGCGAGCGTACGGTAAGGCTTCCGGGCGATGCGTTTTCAAGAAGGTCGATGCGCTTTAATACCACTGTATTGTATTCCGATATAGCTGCGGCTATACCTTTTTCATCTACCGATACGGGGACAAGGCTGTATTTGTTGGCCGGATCTTTGAAAAAGTCAAGCGTCATCTTCAGTATATCCGCGTTGGTCTGGGCCGCGAGAAGTGCTTCTTCGATTTTGCCGCGCTTTTCAGTCTGATACTGAGCTTCATATTCAAAAGCTACCAGACTGTTGTTTTCCTTGAATTTCCTGATATTGGTCTCAGCTTCATTTAAGTCGTGACCGATAGATACAAGACGATCTTCGATAAATTCGAGGGTCTTGGTGGTCTGCATATTATTATCGGTGATGCCATGATTGTTGTATGTGGCAATCACGTCGTTGAGAAGATCCCGGCCGTATTCGGGATTCTCAGTGTTGATAAATAGAGTTATGACGTTGCCTTTTCGCGAAGGAATGTCACTGCCGATATCCTCTGCCAGTTTTTCGGCCGCAGATCCGTAGCTCATAAAAGCAATGGTGGTTTTTACGCTTTCGCCCTCAGGATAATACTTGGTCTTCACAACGGTGAATTTTCCATAGGGAGTGTCGATTGTGGCAGGTACAGCCATATCCTCTACCTCAGCGATAGTCTCTTTCTTGGCTTTTACAGTTACGTCGGCGAGGCCTTTCTTGTTGATGTTGATTTTGAAGCTCAAAGTTGAAGAAAGGGTGTCGGGTATTGAGGCATCACATGTTACGTCGACAGGAAAATCCGGATAAGCAAGCTCGTGCTTGAGAAATCCGGAGCGTACGATGTGAATTTTGTTGATACCGAGATTCTTCGCAACGTCGCGGTAGATACTGTGAGATGTCAACCGGAAGATTTCGTCGTCAACCTTGGCACCTGAGCCGAAAAGTTCGCCAAGCGAGCCGAAGTTGCTCAAAAGATTGTTGCCTTCCTCCTGGATAAGCACGTTGGCTCTTACGTCGTAGACAGGGTTTTTGGTACGTGAATAAAGATAGCCCAACGCACCGAATACCACTACGGATATGGCAAATAGATACCAATGGGAAAGATAGGATGAGAAGAGATGACGGAAGTTGATGAAATCTGCGCGATTTTTTTTATTGGTTGACATAACTTCGGAAGGCGGAAACTGATGTAGGATTGGATTATTTTACAGTAAGAGCGATTACGAGCGATGCGATGACAGATGCCGCGCTGACGATAGTGGAGGTCACCGACAGTTTGTAGGCATTGTCTTGATTGTAACGTGAATTGGCTTCACGTATATCGTTGGGTTCTACATATATGTAATCGTTCTGCTTCAGGTAATAGTAAGGTGAGTTCAGAAGGTCTTTTGATGAGAGATCCACACGAGCGTAGGTGCGCTTACCGTTTTCCTCGCGGATAACGAGCACATTGTCGCGTCGGCCATAGGGAGTGAGGTCTCCCGCTTCGGATATGGCTTCAAGTATGGTCATACGGCTGTTGGATACCTTTACGGCTGCCGGTTTGGCAACTTCACCCGCTACTATGACCTTGAAATTGAGAAGTTCTACTCTGACTATGGGATCCTGCACATCGCGTGAAATCCGGTGGGTAAGTTCATCGGCAAGCTGCTCGGTAGTCATACCCTCTACATGGATAGAGCCTAATGTCGGGAAATTGATGTCGCCCTTGGTGTCGACTATATACGTAAGAAACTGTGGCGACGACGGGCGGAGTATGTCTTCGCGTGCAGCCGGATTGCTCAGTGGTGTCTGGTATGCGGCTACGGCTGCCATGTTGAAGGCGGAAACCGAGATAAACAGCTCGTCGTCAGGCTGTATGGTCGGAATATAGCTGATGGTCTCAAGAACGCCTTCGTTGCCGGGCAGGTCTTTGAAATAGGGCAGCGCCGATTTGTTGGAACTGCATGATGTTATGGCGAGCAGCAGTATGAGAGAGGCCAGAACGGAATGAAATTTCATGATGAAACGGGATCGTAATTTTATGAAAATCTTGGGTTGAAACACTGTATCGGTAATCAAAACGGCATAATGTTTCACTAAATATAACGACTGTTTTGGGTCAATATTATAAAAATGGTGAAAAACTTATCGCGTAGCCTGAAATGCTATCTTTTTAAACATAAATATAGGTATTGTGCCGCCTACCACCATGGCGATGAGTATGAAAATACATGTAAGCCCATTGTCGGCAAGCAGTGAAAAGTAATGGTCGAAGCGCCCGGTACCGGAATAAATAACGCTCAATGCCATAGCTCCGAACGCCTTATAGGCGTAGATACCCGGTATCATGGGCAGGAGGGCCGGAAACAGACAAGCCTCGGGAGGAGTATGGGCGGGGCGGCAGAATGCCACGGCGAGCAATCCCACGAGAAGTGCGGCGAGAAAACTTGCCGCAGCCACGTGCATATCCATGAGATTGATAAGCAGGAAGCGGCATGAGTGTCCGGCGGCTGCTATTATGGCGCAATAAGCGTAGAGTCTTACCGGTGGACGGCTGATGGCAGAGAAGCCAACGGCCGCAAGTGCTGCGAAAAATGCATCCTGAATAAAAGACTGCCACATATTATTTATATAATAGATTTAAAACATACCGGTGCCCGTGACGAGCATACCTGCACACAGACCTATGGAGAGGCATGCCGTGAGCACGGCCGCGTCGATAAATCTTGACAGCGCGCAGATGTAGTGGCGATAGAGCACGTCGCTGAAAGAGTTGAGAAAAGGAATACCGGGCACGAGATACAACACGCAGGTAGCCAATGCGATGTGAGGAGTCAAGCCAAGATTCCATACTTCGCACGATGCACCGATTACCGACGACACAAACGCGCAGAGCATGGCCATGACCCAGACATCCGTCTTCATGGCGAGAAGTATCTGCTTCAGGCGGTAACCCACAGCGGTAGCGAGTGCTACGGTGGACATGGCTATGATGTCGCCGCCAAACAGCCGGCAGAATGATGCGTTGGCCACCGCTACGAGCAGCAGTAACAGCCAACCGTTCTGATGCTCGCATGTGGCAATGTGGCGAAACCTGTGGAGCGCTTCGTCGAAATCTATGCGTCCGTCGGCTATTTCCCAGCTGAGTTCGCTGAGTCGGGTGTTGACGTAGAAACTTATCGGTGTTTTGGCAGTGGCCACCACCATTGTGACGCTTTCGGTAGTGTCGTCGTCGATTACCGACAGGCTGATATGCCGGGGCATGATATAGCTCACTATTCTCATGCCGTAGGTCGATGCGATACGTGTGATATTGTGTTCGAGTCGGATACATGTAGCTCCGCAACCGAGCAGCAGTGCGCTGTATTGCGAAAGAAACGAGCACAATTCTTTTACCGACGGGCAGCGTATAGCGGTCTGCCGTTCGGTGGCAAGAGAAGTGGTAGACGATGATGTGACGCTTATCTGCATTATATCACGGTGTAGCCAGCGTCGGCCAGAGCTTTATGGATTTCCTTGATATGGTCGTGGTTGCGGGTTTCTATTTCGAGACGCAGCAGGCAGTCGTTGATAGCTGAGCGATCGGTATTTCGCTCGTGGATCACCGAAATGATATTGGCACCGCATGCACCGAGCACGGCACATACACCCGAAAGTTCGCCCGGTTTGTCAGAAAGGTCTACTGTAATAGTGCAGTCACGTCCGCTTTTTACGAGGCCGCGGGTGATGACTCGGTTGAGAATATTCACGTCAATGTTGCCACCCGATACCACGGCCACTGTCTTTTTGCCCTGAACGGGTATTTTATTGAACATTACGGCTGCTACCGAAACAGCGCCGGCGCCTTCCGACACAAGTTTCTGCTGCTCGATAAGAGCGAGTATCGCGGCAGCAATTTCATCTTCGGTCACCGTAACGATCTCGTCGACATATTCGCTACACATGGCGAAAGTATTTTCGCCAGGCTCTTTTACCGATATGCCGTCGGCTATCGTCGACACTGCCGGAAGAGTCACCTTCTTACCGTCGCGCAGTGATTCTACCATCGAAGGTGCACCTTTAGCTTGCACACCGTATACCTTCACGTCGGGTTTGAGTGACTTCAGCGTGAAAGCGATGCCCGAAATCAGGCCACCGCCACCCACCGGAACAACCACAGCCTCCACGTCGGGCATATCTTCAAGAATTTCCAGAGCCACGGTGCCCTGTCCGGCTATGACGAGGGGATCGTCAAAAGGATGAACAAATGTATATCCGTGCTCGTCGCGGAGTTCGAGTGCCTTTTTGTATGCATCGTCATACACACCCGGCACCAGCACTACTTCCGCACCGAGCCTGCGGGTAGCTTCAATCTTTGACAGCGGAGCGCCGGCCGGCAGACAGATTATTGATCGTATGCCGTTGTCGGTGGCACCTTTAGCCACGCCTTGAGCGTGATTGCCGGCTGAGCATGCTATCACGCCGCGTGCTTTTTCCTCGTCGGATAGCTGTGAGATTTTATAATAAGCACCTCGCAGTTTGAAAGAACCCGTGTGCTGTAGGCACTCGGGTTTAATATATAGCTCTACATCAGGATTGATGCGGGGCACGCTTATGAGGCTCGGGTGTCGCGCTACGTTGCGCAACACCTGAGCGGCTTTGTATACTTCAGAAATTTTAAACGGAGCTGACATGATTATTTTTTCGTAGTCTTGTTTTCCTTTTTCGATACGCGTGGAGCGGGGCGGCGCATTTTAAGCACCATGGCCGAGCGGGGAGGCATGTAGAGTTTCAGCCACTCGCGTCCGCTGGGAGCGAACAGCGGGTCGGTGATGGTAAGATGCGACACGGTTTCGTCGATATTGCCATAGCCGCCAAACGCGGGGTTGTCGGTCGACAGCACTACATCGTATTCGCCGGCGGGGGCAAGAATACCGTAGTCGGTAAACGATTGAGTAGGGCTGAAATTAAATACAAATACGAGGTCGCCGCGCATGTAGGCAAGCACCTGATCAGAATCCTTTTCCCAAAGTTTTACTACCGGAGTGGCCTGGAAATTGTAATAACCCGAGAGCAGATGAATCATAGCGTTGTCGAAATCGTTGAGATATACATACTTCAGTTCTTTACGATCAACGAGATCCCACTGGCGGCGGGCATATTTGTAGCTCCAGCCGTTGCCTTCGCGAGGGAAGTCAATCCACTCCGGATGGCCGAATTCGTTGCCCATGAAGTTGAGATAACCTCCGTTGATAGTCGATGCCGTGACAAGGCGAATCATCTTGTGGAGAGCTATACCGCGGGCCACGGTCATATCATCGTCGTCTTTCATCATGTGCCAGTACATTTCCTTGTCGATAAGACGGAATATTACAGTCTTGTCTCCTACAAGAGCCTGGTCGTGACTCTCTACATACGATATGGTCTTTTCATCGGAGCGGCGGTTGGTAAGTTCCCAGAATATAGATGTGGGATGCCAGTCCTCGTCCTTTTTCTCCTTAAGCATTTTAATCCAGTAGTCGGGGATACCCATAGCCATACGGTAGTCGAAACCTATACCGCCGTCGCGCACGGGCACAGCCAGTCCGGGCATACCGCTCATTTCCTCGGCTATAGTGATAGCGTTGCGGTTAATCTCGTGGATAAGCTTGTTGGCGAGGGTGAGATAAGTTATGGCATTGGTGTCCTGACCGCCATTATAGTAATCGTCGTATGACCCGAACGCTTGTCCCAGACCGTGGTTGTAATAGAGCATTGATGTAACGCCGTCGAAGCGGAATCCGTCAAATCGATACTCTTCCATCCAGTATTTGCAATTACTGAGCAGGAAGTGAAGCACTTCGTTTTTGCCGTAGTCAAAGCACAGAGAGTCCCATGCCGGATGTTCGCGTCGGCCATCGCCGTAGAAATAGAGGTCGGGACTACCGTCAAGGCGTCCGAGGCCTTCCACTTCATTTTTTACAGCATGACTGTGGACTATATCCATTATCACCGCGATGCCCAGTTCGTGAGCACGGTCGATGAGAGATTTCAGTTCTTCGGGTGTGCCGAATCTCGACGAAGCGGCATAGAAGCTCGATACGTGGTAGCCGAACGAGCCGTAGTAGGGGTGCTCCTGAATAGCCATGATCTGTATGGCATTGTATCCGTCGGCGGCTATGCGCGGCAACACGAGGTCGCGGAACTCGGTATATCTGCCCACGCCTTCTTTTTGCTGAGCCATTCCGATATGGCACTCATAGATAAGCAGCGGACGAGTATTGGGCCGGAATTTTTTGATGTTCCATTTATAAGCAGTGTCGGGCTGCCATACCTGTGCCGAGAATACTTTTGTGTTCTCATCCTGCACTACTCGCGTGGCGTAGGCCGGGATGCGCTCGCCGCTGCCGCCGTCCCACTTCACGAGCATCTTGTAGAGGTCGCCGTGGTGTATGTCGGAGGTTTTCAGCTTTATTTCCCACACGCCGCCGTTGCGCCGTCTGAGGGCATATTTTTTCATCACTTTCCACTTCGAGAAATCGCCTATAAGATTGATTTCAGTGGCATTGGGAGCCCACTCGCGAAATACCCATCCGCCATCGGCGCTGCGGTGCAGCCCGAAGTAGTTGTGAGCATTGGCAAAATTTGAGAGAGTGCCGGCTTCGGAGGTCAGATCGGCTTCCTTGCTGATGGCGTCGTTGTGGCGTCCGTTGATGGCTTCGGCGAAAGGCTTGAGCCAAGGATCGTTTTTGATGATATTTAGAGTCTTCACTGTTGAATGATGATTACGAGGTGAAACGTTTACAAATGTAGACAATAATATCGAGATGACAAAAAATTATTGGCCTATCGTCATATACATTATTAAAAAAATGCGTAATTTTGTAGACGTATTAAATTATCGACAAGACTTATGAATAATTTCAGAATATTTTTAGGCGCGGCAGCCTTAGGGGTGTCTGTGTTCACGGGCTGTACTGACAATAAATGGACTGTCAGAGGCCAACTTGAGCCTTCGGCCGGTAGTGCGATCGCCGTAGAAGCTAACGACAATGGCCGATGGTATGTGCTTGATTCAGTGAAAATTGACTCAAAGGGCGATTTCTCATACTCTCATGATGCGCAGGGCTATCCCGATGTATATCGACTCCGCAACGACAATGTCACCGTATATTTCCCTATCGACAGCATCGAGACTGTGACTGTAAAGCGTGAGGGCGACCGATATATGGTCACCGGCTCATCTCAGGCTGATATGATGATGAAAGCAGATTCAATCATTGGCAGCGGAGCATCGGATAATGAAATCAAAAATCAGCTCAGCCGACTGATTCTTACCGATCCGGCTTCGATCACAGCATATTATGTAATCAACCGTAAAGTAGCCGGCCAGCCGATCTTTAATCCGTCGGTAAAGAAGGATCTCCGTGCGATAGGAGCCGTGGCAAATGCCTACAATGAGCAGCGTCCTGCCGATCCGCGCACCGGATACCTGAAGCGATTATATCTGAGCAGCCGTTTTGTAAAAGATAAAGGCACTTCCGTGGTGGCCAACGAGATCGGTTCGCCGGAAATTAATCTGTATGACAACGCCGGTGTGCGTCGATCGCTTAATGAATTATCGGAGCAGGGTAAGATAGTGGTACTCAATTTTACTTCTTATGCCGCCGAGGAGTCACCCGCATTCAATCTGATGCTCAACTCAATCTATGAGAAATTTCATGATGCCGGCCTGGAGATTTATCAGGTATCGGTAGATGAAGACGAATATTTCTGGAAACGCGCTGCCGACAATCTGCCGTGGGTGACCGTGATCAACGATGCTCACAACAGCGGTCAGGTACTTTTGGATTACAACGTAGGATCGATTCCGACCGTGTTTATAATCAATCGCAACGGCGATGTAGTGGAGCGAGTTACCGACCTGAGTAATCTGGAATCCCTCGTGGCCAAATATATGTAGAGACATAGTTAGTGAAGCTGCTCTACAGATTTTTGCGCTTTATATTCGTATCGCTGCTGCTGGTGATTCCGGTAGCAGCGGTCACGCTTTATGTAGTGCTGTCCATTCCGGGTGTGCAGCGCAGCATTCGCGATGTGGCCGAGCGCGAGCTGACGAGTCTTCTCGGAACGCCTGTAGAGATCGGTAAAGTACAGATAGCGCCATTTAATCGTGTCACGGTCACTGATGCCGTGGTGCGTGATTCTGCCGGAGTGGAGGCTCTTCACGTAGGTCATCTCGGAGCAGGCATATCATTGTCAGACTTGATTATCCACCGCCGTGTGGTGGTATCGTATACTGAACTTATTGACTTCCATTTCAATGTCTACCGCGATTCGGATGCTTCTCCTCTCAACGTGCAGCCTATTCTTGACCGACTGAAAGGCAAAGACGACGGTAAGAAGAAACATTTTGAATTGGCTGTAAATACCGTGGTGATACGCGGTGGCTCGTTGGATTACAACGTGCTCTCAGCTCCTGCCGTAGAGGAGGGGCGGTTTGACCCCCGGCATGTAGCTCTCAGCGGATTTCGTGCCGACGTGACGATACCTGTAATCAGTGATGATGCCGTGGAGGTTGAGTTGAAGCGTCTGGCTGTGAGCGACCGCAGCGGGCTGGCAGTGAGCAATCTGCGATTAAATTTCCGAGCCGACAGTGATGGGACCGGGATTACCGACTTCCGACTCGATACTGGCGCGTCGCGAATATATATAAATTCTGCCGCCACCGGTTTGTCACTATTTTCGCTTAAGCAAGCCGACCTTTCCGGTGCTGAGGTTGCCTTATCCACTCTTCCAGGCACGGTGATTCGTCCCTCTGATTTCTCCCCGCTCCTGCCTGCGCTTTCCACGTTAACCACAGGTATCGAAACAGATATAGAAGTCGATGGCACGCTGGAGCATCTGCGTGTGCGCCGGCTTAATCTCGACACTCCTGATAGTGAACTGTCGGTCAATATATCCGGTTCGGTATATGACATGGTAGCCGGCGACGGACCAATTCATGCCGAACTCGACCGGATAAATCTTATCGTCACACCCGCTTTTTCCGCAGCCGTGGCAGATGCTTTCGCCGGAATATCCGAATCACGGAGCAATCTGATTGGCCGACTCGGAACCGTGGATCTCATGGGGCGAGGCTCTCTTACGGTTTCGCCTCTGAGCGGAGGATTTGACGGTTCTCTTTCGAGTGATGCCGGTGTGGTGGACATAGTGGCCGACTATGTATCGGGCGAGGGAAGAAACATCGTAGACGGTGCTATATCGTTCGCCGATTTTTCACCCGACGTGATTTTGGGTGATAAGTCATTCAGCCTTAGCCGGATTTCAGGTAAGGTAGAGGGCCGAGCGGATGTGGCAGGTATCGATACCGATGGCAAGATTGATGCCACGCTCTCAGACATAGCCGTCAACGGACATGTTATCAACAATCTTACCGTAGCAGCCCGGATGGACGACCGCCGCATATCGGCCGATGTGACGTCAACGGATGTGGATTTTGCTACACGGCTCAGCGCAGTGGGCGATTTTTCGGGTTATATACCTGCGGTGAAGGTTGTGGGACAGTTTGATAATATCGACCTGTCGGCATTTATCTCTCGCGGACTGATGGCCAATACTATGTGTGGACTGACTCTCGTGGGAGATGTGAGCGGTAGTAGTATTGACAACCTTTCCGGTACCGTGAAGTTGAGCGATATTTATATGACCGATAGCGAACGCGACCGATCATTGCACATAGACTTACTGACTGCCTCAATGGTCCGTATGGACAGCATAGCCACATTCTCCATAGGTGGTGACTTTATAGAAGGAAACATATCGGGAGGCATGGCGCCTTCGGTTCTCATTCCCTCCGTCCGACATATTATTTCAAGTCTCTATCCGTCGCTGATGCCATATGACAATAATGAAGTGACTGATGCAGGTGCCATGTCTTTCGGGCTGACGCTTAAACCGGATTCGTCGGTGTGCAGGTATTTCAATGTACCGTTAGAGTTTATCGACGATGTCAGACTTTGGGGTGCAGTCGACAATGCAGTCGGAAAGTTAGATCTGAACCTTGACGCTCCCTATATATGGCAAAAAGGGAAACTGATAGAGCGTACCGCGCTTTCGGCAGAACTTGATGCTTCGGAACGACGCTCACGGCTCACTGCATCTACCCTCATGCCATCGAAATACGGACCGATGACACTGTCGGTCAATGCGGGAGGGGGAGTGGATAGTCTGCTCACAGGGCTTAACTGGCATATTGAAGCTCCCGCCACGTTTGACGGAGCGCTGCGCGTCGGTTCGGTAGTGTATCGCGACTCCACAGAGGCTGATAATCCGCTTTGTGGCAAGTTTGATGTGCTTGACTCCCGCATTGTGTTCAATGATACGGTGTGGAATGTTTCGCCATCGCGTATCTCACTTACGCCCGGACGCATCGTGGTGGATAATTTCAATATAGCGCGAAGCGGTCAGCAACTCTCTGTCAACGGAGCCGTCACGCCTGACTCAACTGATTTGCTGGCGGTAAAACTCAGAAATATTGATCTCGGATACGTATTTGAGACACTGGGAATAAATCATGTCACATTCGGTGGTATCGCCACCGGCGATTTCTATGCCTCGCAGCTGTTTCAACCTGACCGTAAGATGTTCACTCCTCAGCTGAGTGTGAAAGGTTTCAGTTACAACGGCGGATTGCTCGGTGACGCCGTGATAAAGAGCCGATGGATTCCTGAAACTCAAGGTATAGCAATATATGCAGATATTTCCGACGAAGAAGGGCGTCACACGATAGCCGACGGCGAGATCCGACCTGCGGCCTCTATGCTTGATTTCCGTTTCGATGCTTCGCATCTGCCGGTAGGATTTCTCACGCCTTTCATGGATGCATTTGCCGACGACGTAAGAGGGTATGCTTCCGGAAACGCTCGCCTGTTCGGAACATTTCATGACATAAATCTTTCGGGCGATCTGCTTGCCGAAGACTTCAGCCTGCTCATAAAGTTTACGAATACGGCATATACGGTGGCACGCGATTCGGTGCATATAGTACCCGGCCGAATAGGTTTTGATAACTTAGAGCTGCGCGACCGCTTCGGTAATACAGCGTTTCTGTCAGGCGAACTCTTGCACAATAGTTTTCACGATGCTACGTTCCGTTTCAACGTTACCGATGCTCGCGATTTGTTGTGCTATGACGTAAGCGAACGAATGGCCACCGATCCTTGGTATGGAAGAGTGTTCGGCTCGGGTGGTGTGACGCTTAGGGGTATTCCCGGCATGATAAACATAGGGGTGAATATCGGCACTGCGCCCGGAACTGTGTTTACCCTCAAGCTCGACAATTCGGAGAGTGCCGAAGACTATGACTTCATTACATTCCACGACCGCGACAAAGCGCGCAAGGATTCGATAGCGGCACTTGATCCCCTTCCGTTGATAATACGCGATTTGCGCAACCGACGCTTACAGGAGGAGGACGGGCCGCCTACCGAATACGTGCTCGATTTCAATCTTGATGTCACACCTGCCGCCACGCTTAATATCATAATGGATCCTGCGAGTGGCGACAAGATCAGCGCTGTGGGTGAGGGTCACATGCGCATGAACTATGCCTCGACCGGCGATTTCAAGATTTTCGGTAATTATATGATCAATCGCGGCAGCTATAACTTTACACTCCAGGATATAATAATCAAGGACTTCGCGCTTGTAGATGGCAGTATGATAAAGTTTAACGGTAATCCCGATGCCGCACTGCTTGATCTTAAAGCCACTTATACGGTCAATGCCAATCTGACAGATCTTGACGAGTCGTTCAGTCAGGATAAGGAACTTAACCGCACTAATGTGCCTGTCAATGCAGTGCTTCTCGTGACAGGCGATATGCGACAGCCCGATATAGATTTTGACCTTGAATTTCCCACGCTGACACGCGATGTTGACCGCAAAGTCCGATCCATAGTTTCTACTGAGGAAATGATGAGCCGACAGATTATCTATCTTCTTGCCCTCAACCGATTCTATACGCCCGACTATATGAATGCCACCCGAGGAAACGAACTTGTGTCAGTCGCTTCCTCTACCATTTCATCGCAGTTGTCGTCGATGCTCGGCCAGCTTAGCGATAAGTGGAGCATAGCTCCAAATTTCCGAAGCGACCGCGGTGACTTCTCTGACGTGGAGGTGGATGTAGCTCTATCGTCGCACCTGCTCAATAATCGCCTGTTGCTCAACGGTAACTTCGGCTATCGCGACAAGTCGCTCAACAACAACAGTTTTATCGGTGATTTCGACATCCGTTATCTTCTCAATCGTTCAGGTTCCATCTCGCTTAAGGCCTATAACCGCTATAATGACCAGAATTACTATCTGAAAAGCGCTCTCACCACGCAGGGTGTGGGTGTGGTATTCAAGCGTGATTTCGACAACTGGCTCGAATTTATCAGCCCTCTGCGACGGCTGTTTAAGAAGTCATCAGTTCCGGATAATAAACCGGATAACGATGCCGATAAAGATACGGATACACAGTAATAACATTATTCTCTCATCGTATACATTGATTATGAACCGTACTGTCATTTTCGCTCTGGCCGCGATGCTGCTGAGTGCATGCGCCGAGCCTGACCACAAGGATATATATCAGGAACTCAAGTCGGCCGATAAGTTGGTATTGGCGTCCATGTCAGTCACTAAAACTGCTAAATTTGAGAGCGACAACTGGTATACCTACGGAAAGAGAATTGCCGTGTATTCCTACGACACATATTTGCGTGCCTATGTGGACTTGTCAGAACTCCATACCGGTGACATTGTGTTTGACGAAACCCACAAGACTGTCAAGGTTACTCTTCCGCCTGTAATGACGGAAATTACAGGGCGTGACATGCAGATGCGGAAGGAATATGAAAATATCGGGATACTCCGCAGTGAGCTTGATTCAAAGGAGCGTGCCGAGATCAAGGAAAAAGCCAATGCGTCATTTAAAGCTGAAGTGGAGAATAATCCCGCAATAAAAAAGCAACTTACTGAGGCTGCCAGGCGTAAAGCCCGTCAGTATGTAGCTGCCTTATTTGAGGCCGAAGGTTATACGGCCGATATAGAGTTCAAACCTTAAAATTAAGAGTGTCAGATGAAATATGTTGCCGTATCATTGTTCTGTATTTTTGCTGCTCTTTTAGGGCTGGGCGTTTTATATTACAGTTATTCCGAACCCGATGAGGTGGAAGTGCGTAAAAGTCGCGTCAATAAGATTGAGACCATGGCCCGACTGTGCACTACCGAATTTTTCAGCGAGATTCCCGTGCTTGATACCATCCACAGCAAGGTGATATTTGCTATTCAGAAGCAGAGGGGTAGTGTGGGGTTTGATATTGATAATTTGAAGGTTGATGCCGACGGCGATACTATAAAGGTCACACTATCTCCGGAGATTGTGGAGCTTTATGAAGCTACCGATGATAAGTCGTGGGAGGTCATAGACACTAAGGCTATAGGTGCGCTGTCTATGCTGCGCAGCGATAAGTTCACACTCGAAGAGGAAAATGCTGTGAAAGCACGCATCAGACGTAAGTCGATGCGACATCTTTATAGCGAAGGGGTCATAGAGCGAGCCCGCACCGAAGGAGCGCAGAATCTCCGGTCTCTTCTGGAAAAGGTGTATCGCAAGCCCGTGGTAGTCGATGATCCCACTCCTAAAGGAGCTTACTATCATCAATATCTTCGTAAGTGATTACTTTCGGCTCTTATTGAGCTGCTCGGCAAATTTGTCAGGGAAGTCGATATGGACTTTCGGATGGGTCATAGCGTAAATCACCAGGCCTATACCGAGTAATATGAAGGGTATACTGAGCCACTGACCCATATTAAGAGTCATGGTCGACTCAAAGGCTACCTGATCATTCTTGATAAACTCAATCAGAAAACGGGGCAGGAAAATACCGATGAAGAAAATACCGAATATCAAGCCGGGACGGCACTCGGCATTTTTCTTCCAATACATCCACATCAGCAGTGCGAAAAGCGCAAAGTAGCACGCGGCTTCATATAGCTGAGTAGGGTGGCATGCCATTCCTTCGTAGAGCGTATGCCACTCGCGCGAGCGCACAAACATGAAGCCCCAAGGCAGATCGGTGGCGTGGCCGAAGATCTCAGAGTTCATGAGATTGCCCAGACGTATCAGTCCTCCTACCAGGGCGATTGGAATCACCAGACGGTCGAAAGCCCATATGGGATTTCGCTTTGTGGTGAACCAGGAGTAGCAAAATACGCCTATCATCACGCCTATCGTACCGCCGTGGCTGGCAAGGCCGCCCTGCCATACGTATAGTATTGCCATCGGGTCGGTCTTGTAATAGTCCCACTCATAGAAAAACACGTGTCCGAGACGTGCTCCGATTATGGTGCCCAACACTGTCCATATCAGCAGGATGCTGAGCCAGCTCTCGGGCGCTCCTTCATGCTTGTAGATTCGAGCTTCGATTTCATAGCCTATGATGAAGCCTATCATGAACGCAAGACTATACCAACGGATCTGAATGAAACCGTCGTAGAGAAACGGACTTACGTCCCAAGTGATATACTGCAATATGGAGTTGAACATGTAGGTGTAGAGTTATATCAGTTGATACGGCATTGATTCATTTCATCGTAGGCGAGCCATTCAGGGTCGTTCTCCGCCGAAATCTTCAGAGGCAGCAGAGGCAGATCAGCAAGTGCTTCGTTGAGTTTTCGCCCGAAGATGTGAGTGCTCAGGGTATAGAATACCCACGTACGTTCGTTATCGCCCGTAAACACGCCTGTAAGCACGGCGACAGGATCTTTGCGAAACGATTCCTGGAGCGCGTTCTGCACCTGCTCCATGAGTCGCGACAGTTCATCGTCGGGCATTCCTGACGCGTCGCCTTCGTATGGCCATGCCACTTCGACGCGGATATTGAAGCGGGGGTTTGCGCGGAATTTTTCTATGTCGGTTCGTCCTGACACCATCACGAGCCTGCCATTATCGGCTTCGGCCGGAGCGGTCCACCAGTTACTGTTCTGTTCAATCATATATTTTTGACCGGTTATTCAACGATTTGATATGAATTTACTTCGAGATAATAGAAGGTAAGATAGTCCTTTCCCTCTTCAGCTATGCGCTTTTCGATGCGTTCGCGATAGTTCTGAGTCGATTCGTCGAAGAACACCACACCTTCCTGTCCGCGATATTTGCGTTCGTATTCACAGCGGCGGTGAGAGTCGAGCATCTGTGTCTCGTCGTCCATATTGTAGTCACGAAGTATCTGCACGTGCATCTTGTATTGTTCGTCAAGATTGAGGATACCCTCTATGTTGAGGTGCTGGTCGCGAAACATTCCTGTGAATATCACTTCCTTCTTTTCAAGACTGTCGGGAAAGAATCCTCCTATGCCGGGAGTAGCCACACATCGTATCAGCGCCGAGTCAGCGCCCATGATGTAGGCAGTGTAGGAAGTATAATCACAGATGTGAGCACACTGACCATTGATTTCTATGATGGAGTCGACAAGCTCCGGGGCGTTGGCGAGTACTTTGTTGACGGATATACAGTCTGTCACCACGATATTATGAGAAGGTTCGCTGCTGCATGATGAGCACGATGTCATTACGGTGGCGACAGCGGCGGAAATAAGGAGCAATATTTTTTTCATCTTAAGATTCCTTTTTACTGCAAAGATAATAAAATTACATTTACATTATTCTCTGACAGTAGCTTTTGCCACTGCAATGTAACTGCTATTCATATCTTATTGCAGTGGCCGGACTGATGGTGGAGATGATTTTAGACGGCAATATCAACACTAATGCTGAAATCAAAATTACACCTGCATTTACCGCGATAATCCACCATGCCGAAAAATCGACCGGAACAGAATCAAGATAGTAAGCCTCGGGGTCGAGCGGTATTAATGCAAGATATTTCTGAAGCAGAATTATCGCCAGAGCTATCGTGTTGCCTATGACCAGCCCGGCTATGACGAGGCGCAATGTCACGAGTATGAATATTTGCCTTATCAGCAGATCGGTAGCTCCGATGGCTTTAAGTATGCCTATCATGTTGACGCGCTCAAGTACTATGATGAACAGGCTCGATATGAGTGTGAGACCTGACACGAGCATCATTATTGCGATTATCACCACTACATTGGTGTCGAGGAGCGCCAGCCAGTTGAAGTATTGAGCGGCTGTGGATCGTATGCCGGTCACTGTGAGAAAGTCAGGGATACGTCCGGCGTAATTGGCACTGACGAGTTTTGCTGAAAGGTCGCGCTGGGTGCGGTCAAGCTCACCATCGTCCACACCTGGATACACCTCCACCGAGGTGCAATACATCGAGTCGGCTTTGGCCAGTCGCTGAACCATAGATATATTGCCGAATACGAGCGCTTTGTCGAAATCAGTAAAGTGAGTGTCGAATATAGCTGCCACTTTCAGTTTGCGGGCGCGAGGTATATTGCCATCGGTGAAATATGCGTGAATATTGTCGCCTGCTTTTGCTTCGAGCATCAAAGCCAGTGTGCGCGATATAGCTACGTGATAGAGGGTTGAGTCGGCTGAAAAGTCAGGAAATACACCTTCGGTAAGGTGCTCGCGGATAAGTGTGAGCGGATTGTCGGCAGTAACGCCTTTAACCATTACACCCGAAAAGCGGTTGTCGGTCTTCAATATCGCCGGTACAGAGGCCACCTGATATATTTCGGCTTCTTCACCTACAGTATTGGCTATCTCTGACCGCAATGCGGGAGAAAACTCTATACCGAGCGACGAATTATCGTCGGTCGTGTGAATGGCTGTGACTGTAAGAGGGGCCTGAAAGGCAAGCAGACGCGAGCGGATCTGCTGTTTGAAGCCCAGCATTACCGATATGGATACGAGCATCACAGTCAGAGCAAGAGCCACTCCGGCTATAGCGATAGCTACTCCGGTAGAGAGCCGTCCTGACTCGGGGTGAAGACTTATGCGGCGACCTATGAACAGTGATGTTTCCATGCCGCAAAGGTAAGAATTATCGTGCTAAATGGCAATATTATTGTTCGCGCAGCCTGCGGCGACGCTGACGCTCTTCTCTTAGATCCTCACGCTTCTTGAGATAGATGTGGAGCAGAAATATTATAACAAGCGTCACACCGATCACGCCGAAATAATACAGGTAGTGACCATGCTCAAGTTCGGGATAACCTATGTAGCTCATCACGGTGAGATATAAGAGCAGCAGTATAGGTATAAGTGTTGACAATTTGATTTTCATGGTATATGAAAATTTCGTATGGGATTGGTAGATTTAAGGTTAAATGGTTTTTCAGATTTCAGGTAGTGGATTCGGGATATACCTTGTAGGGTGAATCGGCTGGATTGAAACGACCTGACCGCAGGTAATGATATATGCGCAGACAAGCCCAGGCGTCGATGGCTGCATAGGCCTGCTGGCTCTCGCTCAGTGATGAGGCCTCCCAGTTGCTGAGACGCTTGCTTTTTGATATACGTCCGTCAAATATTATGCCGTATACTTTTTGCAGGCTTGAGTCGGTGATGTCATAATTTTTCACTATATCCTGCAGGTCGATAAATCCACCCGGCTCGAAAGGCGACAGGCGGTGAAGTACATGGAAATCATCCTTAAGTGACAAGCCTACTTTTATTGTGGTCTCGCACTCAAGAAATTTTTTCATCTCGTCGAAAAATCCGAGCTTGTTGAGACGGAAGAGAAACGAATGGTCGTCGGTAGAGATCTGGATGAGCGACACTGTATTGCACTGACCCTTACGGAAATTAGGCTTGGTTTCCGTATCGAAGCCCACTATAGGTTGGGTATTAAGAAAGCGCAAGGCCGATAGCGCGTCGGGGAGTGTCTCAAGTACAGTTATGGCGCCGGGAAACTCTACTATCGGGAGCTCGGCAAGCTGCTCTTTTGAGATGGCTATACTGTATTTTTCTCTACTCATGTCCTTTACGGTTTTTCCTCCGCAAAATTAATCTATTTGGAAATACCCCGATAACGAAAGAGCGAAAAAAGAGTTTTATTAAGTAAATTTTAACATTTAGGCACTGTGAAGAATATCGTGTCGGGGAAGTTGCGGCTGAGGTATCGCTCGATAAATCCTCGGGTATCTTCTGCAATCACTGCGTCAGAGTCGAAATATGTGTTGTAGGCCACGGCTACCACGGGGATAGATCGAGCCGACAGTGCTTCGAGCGATAATATGGTATGGTTGATAGAGCCGAGTACTCCATTGGTCACGAGAATGACCGGAAGCTGGCGCGACACAATATAGTCAATGGTAAGAAACGTATCCGTGACCGGCACCATGAGTCCACCTGCACCCTCTATAAGCACCACATCATAACGCTCTGAAAGTATAGCCGTGGAGCGATCGATAGCATCCAGGTCAATCTCCCGTCCATCTATCCGCGCGGCAAGCTGGGCAGAGGCAGGATAAGAGAATATCACCGGTGCGGTGGTGTGATCCATATCCTCGGGAAACATACCTGTACCCATAATGGCACGATGACGCTCGATATCTTCCGAGTAATTTTCATTGCCGGTCTGAATGAATTTCTGGGTGATTACAGATTTGCCTTTCTCAAGAAGGTGGCGGGCTATGTAGCCGGTCACAAAGCTCTTACCGGCATCAGTGTCAATGCCGGAAATGAAATAAGCGTTGCTCATAATTTGCGGATTACGAAATAGATAGGGTTGTATGTAAGTAATACTGTGCCGTTGGTTTGGCGTGGATATTCGCGCAGTATGGCGCGGGTGGCAGCCGTTGACGATTGTCGAGTCAGAGCATTTACTCCCGTTAGGCTGATATGTCGCAGCATGGTAGCCGGATCGGGAAAAGGCAGGCTGACCGATTCGCTCGTGCAGTGAGTTACCTCAAGTCCGTCAGGAAGCATGGCCTTGATCTCTTCGACTGACGGGTAGCCGGATGTAGTGCCGAGAATAGCGTGGAGGGCTGCGAAGTTTTCCGGACCGAATGTCGACATGACAAGTGTTCCGCCCGAAGCGAGCACCCGTTTGACATTGCGGAAAAATGCCGGGAGAGAGTTGAACCACTGCACGGTCGAACTTGTGAATATTACGTCGACCGAGCAGGGAGGAGTCATGAACATGCGGCTCTCGGCATCACATTCCACTTTCACTGCATTGTCGGGAAGTGAGGGCGATATTACGAGGTCCCACAGTTCAAGGCTTCCGGGTTTCAGACGGTTGAGGTAAAGACGGGTGGAGTAACCTGTGCCGCAGCCTATTTCGATCATGCGCGGTGTGGAATTTTCATCCGGATTCCATATGTCGATCAGTCTTCGGGCTACTTCGTGCTGCACCTCGGCATTTCCGTCGTAACTGCTCATTGCGCGTCCGAACCGGGTCGCTACAAGTGATTTATCGGTGACTACGTGCGATAAGACATCACTGAAGTCGGGCTGATGAGGCGAAGAAATCTCTACAGTTCTGCCTGCTTCTTTTTGCCAGCTCCGCCGCTGATTGTCGGGGGGAATAATCAGGTCGTGACTCCCTATTAAGGCCATATCCCAAAATATGGTGGCAGGAGTTCGTAGAGCAATGACCGAAAGTTCTTCACGGAGCTCTTCGATGTCGCGGATGGGGGCTGATGCCATAAAAGAGGTGAAAGCAGACCCGGAGCCGGCCACACGGCGGTAAAATCGCGGCAGAGATGTTTCGGAAAGATTATCAAGAGTGGCATCAAAGAGAGCATGCGGTATGCCAAGCTCGTCATCCACCGGATGCTGAGTGCCATTGACAGCTACACGCGACGTGATTGGGAGGGAGTGATTGGCGGCAATAAACCGCGCTGCAGCCGGCACTCCGAATGACCATGCTATGACTATGATTTCCTCGTATCCGTCAAGATCGGTCAGATCAAAAGTGTCGTTACGGTAATCCCATATGAGTAGTATGTCATAATCCTTGATGCGCAGGTTTTGATATGGCCTGTGATCCATAGCCCAGCCGAGAAATACCATTATAAGGCGCGGCATGTCCTCGCGTGATACAAACTGCTGCTTCATGATAATACGGAGGAAAGTGTGTGGATAAATCTGTCCACATCGTCGGATGTAAGTGAGGCTGACAGGCTTACTCGCAGACGGTCAGTGCCGGGTGGCACGGTGGGGACCCGTATAGGAAGAACCTTGAAATGCTGTTCAAGCAGTCGCGTCGACAACTCGACGGCTTTCACGGGTGACCCGACTATTATCGGGGCGATGTGGCTCGGCAATACTTTGCCTGAGGGTAGCAAAGCATTGATACCATCTGCCAAACGGTGGCCGAGAGAATGAAGATGTGCGCGCTGCTGATCCATGTCAACAATTTTATTAATGACATAGAGCGACCACGCCGCAGTGACGGGGGGCAGGGCAGTGGAGAATATGAAACTGCGTGCACGATTGAGTATAAATTTTTTCAATATAGGACTCACCGCACAAAACGCTCCCATCGATGAACACGCTTTACCGAAAGTTCCTACGGTCACATCAACTTCGCCGGCCGAATCGTGCGCAGCTACCATGCCGAGACCCATCGGTCCCTCCACACCGAATGCATGGGCTTCGTCGACGTAGAGCATCACATTGTCATACCGGCGCTTAAGTTCTATCAGTCTGCCGATATCGGCGCGGTCGCCGTCCATGCTGTATACGCTTTCCACTATTACCAAAATATGGCGGTAGACTCCGGCGTTTTTTTCAAGTAGTTGGTGCAGACGGTCGAAGTCGTTATGTGGGAAACGCGTGAATCGACATTTTGAAAGCACTATACCGTCGATGATACTTGCATGCACCAGACGGTCAGCGATAACGAATGTATCAGGAGCTGAGGCGATGGCCGCTATCAGTCCGGTATTGGCATGATAGCCGCTGTTGAAAAGCAGAATATCTTTGCCATATAACTCGGCCAGTCGGTCTTCGAGTGCGGAATAATATTTTTGTGAAGAGGAGAGTAGTCTTGAGGCTGTAGACGACATAGGTATGTCGGCCACATCGCACGAGTCATAAAACTCCTCGCGAAGTTTGCGGTCAGAGCCAAGGCCAAGATAGTCGTTGGTGGAAAGGTCGGTAACTCCGGGGCGTGACGATGTATCGGCCGGGATATGACGCAGATTACCTTCAGAGGCGAGATTGGCTATTTGCTGTGAGTAAAAATCTAACATACTCTTACACATTCTATCATGTTGCTGACGAGTGTGGAGAGGTCTTCATCAGAAATAATATATGGGGGCATTATGTAGACGTTTCTACCGAAAGGACGCACCCATATACCGCGTCGGGTGCATTCTTTCTGAAACTCGGCCACACTCACGGGCTTACGGGTCTCGATTACGCCTATCGCACCGAGTACTCTCACGTCGGCTACATTATCAAGTGCATGTGCGGGCGCCAGCAGCTCGTTAAGGCGCTCGGATATGCGGGCTATTCGGGCGGCAGTGTCATTCTCACGAAGCATGCGAAGCGATTCCACAGCTACGGCACACGCGAGCGGATTGGCCATAAACGTAGGACCGTGCATCATCACTCCGGCTTCGGAGCGAGATATGGCGTCGGCCACGGCGCGGGTGGTGAGTACCGCACTCATTGTCATATATCCTGCGGTGAGGCCTTTGCCGATGCACATGATGTCAGGTTCGACGCCGGCATGCTCCCATGCAAAAAACTTCCCGGTACGGAAAAAACCTGTAGCTATCTCATCGAAAATCACCAGCACTCCATGCCTGCGGCACAGCCTTACGGCCTCGACAAGATACTGAGGATGGTAAAACCACATACCACCGGCACCTTGTACTACAGGTTCGAGAATGAGCGCGGCAATATTGTCAGACTCTTTTTCAAGAAGGTCGGCAAGCGGGGAGATGTCGGCGGGATTCCACTCTCCGTCAAAACGAGAACGGGGTTGAGGTACAAAATATCTCACCGGTAGTGATGACCCGAATATGGAGTGCATACCCGTCACCGGATCGCATACGCTCATGGCGTTCCACGTGTCGCCGTGATACCCGGAGCGTATAGTTACAAAGTTGGTTTTGTCAGGATTGCCACTCATGGCCACGGCTGCCTGAATAGCCATTTTCATGGCTACCTCCACTGCTACTGACCCTGAGTCGGCATAGAAAATGTTGTTCATCGACGGAGGAGCCACTTCGAGAAGCATCTTCCCGAGAGTGATAGCCGGGTCGTGGGTAAGACCTCCGAACATCACATGGCTCATCTTTTCAATCTGGTCGATGGCAGCGCGATTGATGCGGGGGTTGTTATATCCGTGAATCACACACCACCACGATGCCATACCGTCGATAAGCGAGCGCCCGTCAGCAAGATGGATTCTTACGCCATCAGCACTCTCCACCTTATATGTAGGCAGAGGATCGATGGTAGATGTATAGGGATGCCAGAGGTGGTCGCGATCCCAGGTGTCATGAACATTATTATCTTTCATTTCCACGGTTCGATAGCTGAGTTAAGAATATTGTAGAAGCCATTGAGCCACGCTTTCGTTGTCTTTGATTCGTCGACCCACTTCCGGATTTTCGGGAAGTGCTCGTCGAGCACACCGTTGCGTTCGAGAAAAGTGCATGTATCGGCGGCAAATCTTCCTATGCTGTTGAAAAGCGCCTCCTGATATTTGGAGCGACTGCCCCGACCTGATTCGGTGAGCCGTCGCAGGGTTTCAAGTCGTAAGGTAGCTTCGGCCTCAAAGCCCGGTTCGAGATTGGAAAAATCTTTCAGTATTCTTTTTATCACTGACAAGCGGGGCATCCAGCGATGATGATATACACGATTGATTTCCTTATTGAGAACTTCGCGGTAGCGCTCGGTGGTCTTCTCGATGTCGGGGTCGGCAAAGAAGTCAAGAAATTCCTTGGCATCCTTGTATTTGGAATATATATCAAGAATTAACCCCCGAAGTTGTTCGGGGGTAAACTGTGATAAGGCTTTTTTTAATGTGGTCTTTGACATCAGTCGGCTGATTCGTTATCCGCTGCCGGCTTGAGCCATTTGTCAAACCAGCGGAAGAAAAGTCGCTGCCACAGTATAGCGTTCTGAGGTTTCAGAATCCAGTGGTTTTCGTCCGGGAAAATCACCATTTCGGCAGGGATGCCGCGGAGTTTGGCAGCGTTGAAAGCCATCTCGCCCTGCGACGAGAGGATACGGTAGTCAAGTTCGCCGTGCGATATCATGATGGGAGTGTCCCACTTATCCACATAGCGGTGGGGTGAAGTGGCAAACGTGCGCTGAGCTGTAGCGTTGTCTTTTTCCCAGAATGCACCGCCCATATCCCAGTTGGCAAACCACATTTCTTCGGTTTCGAGATACTGAGCTTCTGTATTGAAAATTCCGGCGTGAGCCAGCAGGGCAGCAAAGCGTTTGTCGTGGTTGCCTGCAAGCCAGTACACTGAGAAGCCGCCGTAGGAAGCGCCTGTAGCGCCTACACGTTTGGCGTCGATAGCGGGAGTGACAGCTTTAACGTAGTCGACCGCACTGAGATAGTCTTTCATATTCTGACCGCCGTAATCGCCCGAGATCTGAGCATTCCACTCGGTGCCGAAGCCGGGAAGACCGCGACGGTTGGGCGCGATAACCACGTAGCCGTTAGCACCCATAAGGGCGAGATTCCAGCGATAACTCCAGAACTGGCTTACAGCCTGCTGGGGTCCACCCTGGCAATAAAGAATGGCAGGATATTCGGCCACTTTCGTAGAATCGAAATCTACGGGATAAACTACCCATGTGGTCATCTGCTTGCCATCGGTGGTAGGCACCATCACTTTCTTCACTTCAGGCATCTTGACAGATGCGAGAAGTTCGGTGTTGACATTCGAGATCTGCTTTACATCTCCGTCGGCTGCTACGCGATACACTTCGTTGGGATAAAGCATCGAATGGCGCAGAGTGATGAGCGAACCGTCGGATACGGGTGCGAGAGCAGCGTAGTCACACTGATCTTCAGCCACAGTCTTGACTTCCTTGGTGACTACGTCGATAGAGAATATCGGA
Organism: Bacteroides sp.; assembly: GCA_014802325.1. GTDB lineage: Bacteria > Bacteroidota > Bacteroidia > Bacteroidales > Muribaculaceae > Duncaniella. The sequence goes on along the minus strand of JAAVCK010000019.1, from coordinate 88,319 downwards.
GTCACACCACCCTTTGCAGCAAGGAAGTAGATCGACTTTCCATCGTGGTTCCATGCTATAGCGTCGGCTGTATAATCCCAGTCGGCAGTGAGGTCGGTCTTCGTGCCTGAAGCGATGTCGAGCATGAAGATACGGTTTTTATCGCTTTCATATCCGTCATGTTCCATCGAAAGCCATGCGAGAGCCGATCCGTCGGGCGAGAATGCAGGACATGTATCGTAGCCCATCATACCTTCTGTGAGGTTGACAGTGGTCTTGTCTTCAAGATTGTAGAGATAGAGATCCGAATTAGTGGAAATGGCATATTCCAGACCGGTCTTCTTGCGCGAAACGTAGACGAGGCATTTGCTGTCGGGCGACCATGCGAAAGATTCCACTCCGCCGAAAGGCTTCATGGGTGCTTCATAGGGCTCACCTTCCATGATGTCTGTGACATTGCTGAGCGAAGAGCCGTCGAAATCAGCTATGAAGGGGTGGGGCACTTCTGTGACCCATTCGTCCCAATGCTTATACATGAGGTCGTCGATAATTCTACCGGTGGCTTTGGGCAGATCGGGATAGAGTTCAGATGCTGACGAGGTGTACTTCACATTACTGATAATCACTACCTTCTTGCCATCGGGCGAGAATTTGAAGCCGTCAACGCCCTTCTCGACATTGCTCACAGCCTTGCGGCCGGAGCCGTCGGCATTCATGACCCAAAGCTGCGATACGCCGTCAACGGGATAAGTGAATGCGATCTTATCTCCGCCGTCGATAAACACGGCTCCGCCTTCCGATGATTCGGTACGGGTGAGTCTGACGAGTTCGCTGCCATCGGGAGCCATGGTGTAGAGATCATTGTTGCTCTTGTTTTGCTCCACACTTTCATAAGAAATTCCGAAGAGCACTTTCTTGCCGTCGGGTGAAACTTCTACAGCGCTTACTCTGCCAAGAGCTTCGAGAGCATCTATAGAAAAGATTTCGCCCGGCTTGGCGGCGTATTCGGGCTTGTCGATGAGATTGCCCTCTGATTTGTCGGCTGAGGCGCAACCCGCTGTTGCGGCGGCGAGTAATGCAGCTGCCATAATAGTGGTGGATTTCATCGGTTGTGATTACTTTATGAGATATTGTGAGGAAATAGACTTGTTGGAATGCACGCGGCGGATGGTATCGGCAAACAGGCGAGCTACCGAAAGGATGGTAGCTTTCTTGCAATTCTTGTTGAAAGGAATCGAGTTGGTAAATATCATCTCTGTAAGAGCGCAGTTGTCCACTCGTTCGGAAGCCGGATCGCTCATGATGGCGTGAGAGCAGAGGGCGCGTACCGAACGTGCGCCGTTGGCCATCATCAGGTCAGCGGCTTTGGTGATGGTACCGGCGGTGTCGACCATATCGTCAACGAGTATCACATTCTTGTCTTTCACGTCGCCTATCACTGTCATGTTGGCAACCACGTTGGCCTTAGCACGCTGCTTGTGGCATAGCACAAGAGGTACATTAAGATACTTGGCATAGCTGTTGGCGCGCTTCGCACCGCCTACGTCGGGCGTAGCGATAACGAGGTCGTCAAGACCGAGGCTCTGGATGTAAGGGATAAACACTGACGAACCGTAAAGGTGGTCGACGGGAACATTGAAGAAGCCCTGGATCTGATCAGCATGAAGGTCCATGGTGATCACGCGGTCAACGCCGGCAGTAGAAAGCAGGTCGGCCACGAGCTTGGCTGCGATTGATACGCGGGGCTTGTCCTTGCGGTCTTGTCGCGCCCATCCGAAGTAGGGCATAACGGCGATAATCGATTTGGCCGAGGCGCGCTTGGCAGCGTCGATCATCAGCAGGAGCTCCATGAGATTATCGGTGTTAGGGAATGTCGACTGAACGAGGTAGACCTCGCAACCGCGGATTGATTCCTCAAACGACACCTCAAATTCGCCGTCAGCGAAATACTGGATGTTCATTTTACCCAACTCTATGCCGAGATCCTTGCAGATTTCTTCGGCCATGTAGCGTGACTTTGTTCCGGAAAACACCTTGATAGGCGCTAAGTTATCATTCATGATTTTATGATGATGTGTATAAGGATGGTTTTGGATGAGCAAAATTAGCTATTTTTTGCGAATTGACAGCCTACGTGATTCAAGTTTTTTTATCAACATAAGCTTCTATTACCGTTTTGACTTCTTGGGGCGAGGGGTCGTGGCTGCTGTTTCGTGACGCTGAGGGCGGACATCGGCATGACGGAATTTCCACATCACGGCGTCGTGGGCGGGCACGTTGACGTCGAAAGTGCCATCGGGTATGAGCATCTTGTCGTCAGTTTCGCCCGATTGCAGTTCCTTGGCGGGCGCATGACCCTGAGGTATGTTAAGGTATTCAAATGCGTGCATGGGAATGTTGACCTTCAGTTCGGCAGGAGTGTCACCGAAATTAGCGGCCACGAATATCGTTTCACCTTCGTGTGAACGCATATATACATAGTGTCGGTGAGGGTTAAGAGTGGGATTCTGATAGTTGACATACATCAGATCGAAAAATTTTCCTTCCGAAAATGCTTTTTCCTTGTTGAGCAGTCCGAGTATGTGGGCATATCGGGCGCGAAGATGCTTCTCGGCCGGTGTGAGCAGTGAGCCGTCAGGTTTTCCGCCGTTATACCAGCGGCGCAGTGTCGGTACACTCCAGTAGTCAAATATCGTGGTTCGTCCGTCAAGGCCGCTGTAGCCTTCAGCATCATCGGCCTTTTCGCCGAGTTCCTGTCCGGCATATATCATCATCGGGCCGGTATTGATAGTGGAGCTTACCACAAGCGAAGGATACACTTTGGCAGGGTCGCCTGCCTTGAAACGCGAGGCAAATCGTTGCTCGTCGTGATTCTCAAGAAAGTTTAGCATGTGAGGGCCGAGTCCGTCAGTGCGCTGCCAGGAGCTTGTGATGGTGGCGGCTGAGTAGTTGGCGCACTCGATACCTATCAGCGTGTCATATAGGTTGACCTTATCATACAGATAGTCAAACCCGCCGCGCTCAATGAAGGGGCGGTAAAGATACGTGTCGTATATCTCGGCTATGAAGATAATGTCGGGATAGCGGTCTTTCACATTGGGTATGGCCCATTCCCAAAATTCGAGAGGTACCATGTGGACCATATCGCAGCGGAAACCGTCGACTCCTTTCGATGCCCAGAAGCGAAGAATGTTGAGCATCTTGAACCAAGTGGAGGGTATGGGTTGAAAGTGACGAGATCCGTCGCCGTAGTCCACTCCATAGTTGAGTTTTACGGTGTCGTACCAGTTGTTTACACCCGGGAAAGCCGAGAAGCAGTCGTCGCCCGTGGCCTTGGCCGGGAATTCCACGTACGCATCATCGCCCTGACCCATGTCAACCGACGGAGAAAACAGCTGGCGGGTGATGTAATAATAATTGTTGTCGTGGCCGAAAAAGAGATTGGGATCATCGTCCTCGCCGAGATCGCGTATGCCGGCCGGCCGAGCGTCGGAGTGATAGTTACGGGCTGTGTGGTTAGGCACGAAATCAATTATCACTTTCATGCCGCCCTTGTGAGTACGGTCGACAAGTGCCTCAAACTCCTTCATTCGTTCAGCTACGTTTTCGGCCAGATCGGGGTCGATGTCGTAGTAATCCTTTATGGCGTAGGGCGATCCGGCCTGACCTTTGACTACATGAGGGTTGTCGGGGGTGATACCGAAAGCTGAGTAGTCTGATTTCGTGGCGTGCTCTATCACTCCGGTATACCACACGTGGGTTATGCCAAGTTCCTTGATTGATTTCAGTACGCGCGGGGTGATGTTGTTGAGTTTGCCGGAGCCGTTTTGAGCTATTGTGCCTCCGGGCACACATGTAGGGTTGTCGTTGGTGAAAAGACGGGTGAATATCTGGTATATTACCGGTTTCTGTTTCATATATCGGTTAATTATTTTCTGAATCCCACTTTGACGAGTTCGCGCATGGTGGTTTCGTAGCCAATGCGAAACACACGTTCGATCTGAGCGAGGCTGAACACCTTGTGAGTGGCTATATCATCTATCGTAATGGCGAGATCACACAGTTTCATATCTGCGCGTGCGTTGGACTTTACCATAATATCATATGTGCGTTGAGCCACATCCATGATCGAATCGGCCGGTCCGCGGTCAGGTACGGGGCTACAGTTTACGCCTATCACGTATTTACACTTGTCGCGCAGTGCCCAAGCGGGTAGATTGTGTATCACGCCACCGTCTACATATGTGTGTCCGTCAATTTTTACCGGCTTGAATACGATGGGGATTGAGCACGAAGCAGCCACTCGCTCGGTAATCTCGCCGTCGTAGAACGCCACGGGTATGCCTTGGTCGAGATCGGTAGCGCATATTATCGACGGGATGGGGAGTTGCTCGATGTTTTTATAGGAGCGCAGATTGTCTTTTAGGAAATTCTTGAAGCCGTCCATGCTGAAAAAGCCTCCGCTGGGCATGCCGAGCTTGGCAAAATCGGTGAACTTGGCCGATGCGAAAGCCTCAAGAATTTCGATAGGAGTGAGTCCGGCGGCATAGAGCACCGTTACTACAGATCCGGCACTTACGCCTGCTATGACATCGGGCTTTATGTGCATTTCTTCAAATGCCTGAAGAGCACCTGCGTGGGCGAAACCCCTCGCTCCACCGCCGCTCAAGGCGAGCCCTAAGCGGTAGGGCTTGAAGTTGAATTTAAATACGTTCAGCATATTGCTACAAAAGTAGTGAAAATATTTGGAAGAGTACCAATGTGGCTCTTTATCATTAGTTAAAAGCGGTATACGATTGTTAAAATTTGTATCTTTAGGGAATTGCTCCCGCTTAGAGGCCGCAGGGTTGCGGAAAAATGAGTAATTTAGCGCCTTGAAATGTCCGCAACTCGGTCATCCGGGTGCGAAAAAACTTTACGATATACATGGAACAAGATAAAAAGATAAGGGTGGGTATCTCCCACGGTGACATAAATTCTATCGCTTATGAAGTGATACTGAAGGCGCTCGAAGACGAGCGGTTGCTCGAACTTTGCGATATAGTGGTCTACGGCTCCGACAGGATTGCCGCCGAACATACCAAGATCATGGAGCTGCCCGAAATAAAATTCAATGTCATCGAGTCGGCCGACGACGCCCGTAGCGACAGATTTAATATTATTAATGTGGTGGCCGATGATACGGCTCTCAATATAGGCCAGTCAACAGAAGTAGCCGGTCAGGCTGCCTTTTCCGCACTTGAGCGCGCGGTGACTGATCTGCGAGCCGGTGATATCGACGTACTCGTTACAGCTCCCATCAACAAACATAATATCCACTCCACTTCATTCACCTTTCCCGGTCACACGGAATATCTTGAATCGTCGCTCGGTAATCGCGGCGACGCTCTAATGATCATGGTGAGCGACCGGCTTAAGGTGGCATTGGTAACCATTCATCTGCCTATAGAAGAAGTGGCAGGGAATGTGACCCGCGAACTCGTGGAGCGGAGCATACTTCGACTTGAAGAATCGCTGAAGGCTGATTTCGGAATCCACAAACCGCGCATTGCGGTGCTGTCGCTTGATCCGCATGTAGGCGACAACGGTGTGATAGGTAAGGCTGATGCTGAAATAGTGGCACCGGCCATAGCTGATGCGAAGGCTAAAAAAGTGCTGTGCTTCGGCCCTTATTCCGCCGACGGATTCTTCGGCAGCGGAGCGTATGCCAAATTCGACGGTGTGCTTGCCATGTATCATGATCAGGGTCTCACACCGTTTAAACTCATAGCCGGTGATGAGGGTATTAATTTTACTGCCGGGCTGCCCTACGTGCGCACTTCGCCCGACCACGGCACTGCTTACGATATAGCAGGTAAAGGTCAGGCCGATCCCGACTCGATGCGCAATGCCATCTATCAGGCCATCGATATTTATCGCAGCCGCGGCCATCATGCAGAAGCTACCGCCAATCCGTTGCGTAAACAGAACTTTGACCGAGGAAGTGACAAACTTCCCCGCGAGAAAAAATCCAATCAGTAATCACAGTCAACCATAAAATCTAAACGTTTCAACCGATGCATTACGGTATAATAGCCGCCGGCGAGGGATCACGACTTGTAAGCGAAGGCGTGTCGCTGCCCAAGCCTCTTGTCAGGCTCAACGGTGTGCCAATGATCAAGCGACTCATCGACATCTTCATGCAGTCGAGTCCCGAGAGCCTGAGCGTGATTGTCAATGAACAAATGACCGAAGTGAGGGAATTTCTCCGCGGTCTGGACCTGCCCGTGCCGCTCAATCTTGTAGTGAAGACCACTCCCAGCTCCATGCACAGCTTTTACGAAGTGAGCAAGGTGATACCGGAGGGGAAATTCTGTCTGACCACGGTCGACACCATCTTCCGCGAGGACGATTTCAGGAAATACATCGATGCGTTTATAGCCGACGACAAGGCCGAAGGATATATGGCCGTAACACCGTTTATCGACGATGAGAAGCCTCTGTATGTGGCCACTGACAACGAGCTACGCATCACGGGATTCCTTGACACCCCGGCCGATGGTGTGAGGTATGTATCGGGAGGTATCTACGGGTTGACTCCCAAAGCCGTGGATGTACTTGACCGCTGTATGACCGACGGAGTGGCAAGGATGCGCAACTATCAGCGCCGCCTGGTAGAAGCCGGTCTCGACCTGCGCGCTTATGTGATAGATAAGATCATCGACGTGGATCATGCCGGTGATATAGCTACTGCCCAAGAATTTATCAAATAACAATGTCAGAAATAAAGATAGCTGGAATCATGCGCGCCGGTGCCTATTCGCCCAATCATATAGGCAACGATGCGGCGATATTCAACTTGACGGCCGAACACCTGCGCAAGCGTGGATGCGAAGTGAAAATTTACTCCGAGGAGCAGCTCAATGCAGGTGCCGTCGATGAAAAAATTATAGTAAACATGTGCAGGGAGCAGCGATCCATCCACGCGCTTCAGCGCATGGAAGACGAGGGATGTCTGGTCATAAACTCGGGTTACGGTATAGAAAACTGTACGCGCGAGCGAATGACACGTATACTTCTCGGCAGTAATATCCCTTATCCTGAGAGCCTGATGGTGAATACCAACGAGATGGTGACCGACGCTCTCCGCAAAGCCGACTTCACCCGCTGCTGGATAAAACGCGGTGATTTTCATGCCATGCATAAGGAAGACGTAAGTTTCGTCCGCCATCCCGAGGAGGCTCAGGATGTGCTTCATGAATATTTCCTGCGCGGAATTAACCGAGCTGTAATCAATCGCCACCTCGAAGGCGATCTGATAAAATTTTACGGCGTGGCAGGGACTGACTTCTTCTTCTGGTTTTATCCCTACGATGAAGGTCACAGCAAGTATGGCCATGAAGCTATCAACGGACACTCCAGGGGTATAGCTTTCGATCATGCGGAACTTGTGGATATATGCCATAGGGCAGCAGATGTGCTCGACGTAGTGGTGTATGGCGGTGACTGTATCGTGTCGCCCGACGGCACGATCCGTATCATTGATTTCAACGACTGGCCCAGTTTCGCACCCTGTCGTACAGAAGCCGCTCCTCATATCGCAAAAGCTATCCTGAATAAAATTAAAAACCGGAAGTAATGGCAACTGACAAATCTTCTTCACAAGCAGGCTCGTCGTATCGCGACTCACTGAAGTCGATGGACACCGAAGAGCATATCGACCTTGCATTTTATCGACCGATAGGGTATATGTGGGCATGTCTGGCCGCGCGCCTTGGCATTACCCCCAACGCTATCACCATAGCTTCGATCATTATAGGTATCGGTGCCGGAGTGGCTTTCTACTATCCGGTGCTATGGATCAATGTGATAGGTATGTTGCTGCTGATATGGGCCAACTCGTTTGACAGCGCTGACGGTCAGCTCGCACGAATGACCAAGCAGTATTCGCGCCTCGGACGTATACTTGACGGACTGAGCGGCGATGTATGGTTCGCTACTATATATGTGGCTATATGTCTGCGCGAAAATGTTACCTCGGATTTCTTCATGTCACATCCGTGGCTTATATGGGTGATTGCGGTAGTGACCGGTCTGTGCCATGCCAAGCAGGCCGCCATGGCCGACTACTACCGTCAGTTTCATCTCTATTTCCTGAAAGGCAAAGACGGCGCTGAACTGGAAGATTCTGCTCAACTCCGCCGTCAGATAGAAGAGGAAGCCCCCAAGGTGGGATTCTGGAAGCGTCTGACCATGAAAGTTTATTATAACTACACCGTGCAGCAGGAAGCCACCGCTCCCGCCATGCAGCGGCTGCGTAAGGAACTCAACGACCGATTCCCCGATGGAAACGTGCCGCAGAGTTTCCGCGATGCATTCCGCGTGAAGTCGCTCCCGCTCATGAAGTATACCAATATTCTTTCGTTCAACTGGCGCACGATAGCCCTTTTCGTGTCGCTCTTCCTTCAGATGCCTTGGCTGTATTTCGCTTTTGAACTGACTGTACTGAACATATTGCTCATCTATATGGTTATACGTCATGAGCATGTCTGCAACTCTTTTATTAGCCAGCTTAAAGATGGAAAATATTGAAAATCTTAAAGGTATAATTTTTGACTACGGCGGCACAATCGACAGTCGGGGCGTGCATTGGAGCGAGGTTATCTTCGATGGCTACCTCGCCGCCGGTCTTGATATAGATAAGAATCTTTTCAGGGAAGTATATGTGGAGGCCGAACGTGAACTGGCCCGTAACCGCCATATATATCCTCATCATAATTTCTATGACCTGCTGCTCATAAAGATGACACTCGAACTCGGCTATCTGGTTGAGCGCGGTGCATTAGAGCAAGTCGATGTAGAGAAGTATGCTCCCGCAATAGCACGCTACTGCTATGATGCAGCGCGTGAGTGCGTGGAAGAAGCACGACCTGTGTTAGAAGCTCTCTGCGCCCGCTTCCCGCTCGTGCTGGTGAGCAATTTCTATGGCAATGTAGAGGCTGTACTGACGGATTTTGACCTTCGCAAGTATTTCGACGATATTATAGAGAGTGCCGTGGTGGGAGTGCGAAAACCCGATCCTGCCATATTCCGTCTTGGCGTTGAAGCGCTCGGGATGCGTCCTGATGAAGTGCTCGTGGTTGGCGACAGCCTGAAGAAAGATATATTGCCTGCCGAATCCATAGGATGTCATGTGGCATGGATAAAAGGTAAAGGCTGGACGGCCGATGAAGACGCTGCCGTGCATCCGTCGCAGATAGGTTCGCTGAATGAACTACTTGACTTGCTGTAATGGATAAAAATCACTCTTATAAGGGTCTTACCGACGCGGAGGTAGAGAAATCGCGTGCCGAATTTGGCGACAATATCCTCACCCCGCCGCCCTCTACACCGCTTTGGCGTCAGTTTCTCGATAAATTCCGCGATCCGTTGATTATCATCCTGCTTGTTGCCGGACTGATGTCGATGGGTATCTCGGTATATGAATATACTACTCTCCAAATGGGAGCCGGGGTGTTCTTCGAGCCGGCCGGTATATTTATGGCCATACTTCTTGCCACGGCTCTCGGGTTTGTTTTCGAGCTGAAAGCCGAGAGAGAGTTTGCTGTGCTTAATAAGGTGAATGATGATGAACCGGTACAGGTGTATCGCAATGCCGAGACAGTTGAGATTCCTCGCCGCGATGTAGTGGTAGGCGATATTGTAGTATTATCGACGGGGCAGGAGATTCCCGCTGACGGCGAACTGCTTGAGTCGACATCGCTGAATGTTGACGAGTCGACCCTGACGGGTGAGCCTATGTGTGGAAAGACGTATATCCGCGAGCATAATGATGAGGAAGCCACTTATCCGTCATGGCAGGTGCTCCGAGGTACTAAAGTTATGGAAGGTCACGGAGTGATGCGTGTTACGGCCGTCGGCGACCGTAGCGAAAACGGCAAGGTTTTTGAAGCAACCCATATCGAAGATAACATTGAGACACCTCTCGACAGACAGCTCAACAGACTGAGCACATATATCACCCGCTTCAGCTATGCCGTGGGTATTGCTGTAGTGATAGGCCGTATACTCATGTATTTCTTTGACGGAGGAAGTTCCTCAGGCTCGTTTGACGTACTGCGGTTTATCGCCTACTTCCTCCAGACCATTATGATAGCTGTGGCTCTAATAGTGGTTTCGGTTCCCGAGGGACTGCCTATGGCCGTCACGCTGTCGCTCGCCTATAGTATGCGCCGTCTGCTCAAGAGCAACAATCTTGTTAGAAAACTTCATGCCTGCGAGACTATGGGCGCCACAACGGTGATATGTACCGACAAGACCGGAACACTCACTCGCAATCGCATGACGGTGGCCGACATGCACTTCTTCATCTCGCCTGATTCTCCCGAAAATCTCCTCACGATAGAGGAGGGTATAGCTGTCAACTCTACGGCTGCACTCGGCACGGATCATGATGGCAAAACTACCGTTATCGGCAATCCCACCGAGGGCGCTCTTCTGCTATGGCTCAGAGGCCGGAATGTGGATTACACAGTTATAAAAGAGAAAGCCGGTATAATCGACGAATTGCCGTTTTCGACCGAACGCAAGTATATGGCTACCGAGGTCAGAAGCGCTTCGGGAGGTCTAAGGTTATACGTCAAAGGCGCACCGGAAATAGTCTACGCTATGTGTGGCAATCACACTCCCGCGCTCGATAGGAAAGTGGCCGACACGCTCAGCCGGTACCAGAATCAAGGCATGCGTACACTCGCTTTTGCATACGCCGACCTTACGGATGATACAGCGATAGATCTGCTTGGAGCATTGCCTGAACTGACACTTACTGCTATTGTGGCAATAAGCGATCCGGTGCGTGATGATGTACCTGCAGCTGTGGCGGAGTGCCGTGACGCCGGAATCGAGATCAAGATTGTGACGGGTGATACACCGGCCACCGCTCGGGAGATAGGGCGGCAGATAGGCCTTTGGACTGAATCGGACAGTGACAGCAATATTATCACCGGGCCGGAATTTGCCCGTCTGTCGGACGATGAACTTCTGAAGGTTGTTCCACAGTTGAAGATAATCGCGCGTGCGCGACCTATAGATAAGAAAAGACTTGTGGAGACACTGCGTCGTCTTGATGAAGTGGTGGCGGTGACCGGCGACGGAACTAACGATGCTCCCGCTCTGAAGGCGGCTCACGTTGGCCTATCGATGGGCGACGGAACATCGGTAGCAAAAGAGGCCTCGGATATAACTATTATAGATAACTCATTTACATCGATAGGCAAAGCTGTGATGTGGGGCCGATCGCTCTACCTCAACCTCCAGCGATTCATTTCGTTTCAGCTTACCGTCAATGTCGTGGCGTGTCTGGTGGTGCTTGCCGGTGCTTTCATGGGTACGGAATCGCCACTTACGGTGACACAGATGTTGTGGGTGAATCTGATTATGGATACATTTGCGGCGCTCGCACTGTCGACTCTTCCCCCGAGCCACGATGTGATGAATCACGCTCCGCGATCGCGCAGTGAATTTATCATCACCCGGAGCATGTGGCGCAATATAATATCTATCGGCCTGATTTTCTTTGCCATTCTCGCCGGCATGATATATTGGTTCGAGCATACGGATATTCATAGTGTGGCTGAAGTGTTTACAGTGATACCCGGCGAAGAGGGAGCGCTTACACCTTATGAGCTGACCGTGATCTTCACCGTGTTTGTCATGCTCCAGTTCTGGAACATATTCAACTCCCGCGCTCTGGGTACACATCGCTCTGCATTGCACCTTTCGGGATGCGGAGAGTTTCTCGGAGTAGCGTTGATAATTCTTGTCGGACAGGTGTTGATAGTTACCTTCGGAGGGGCGTTTTTCAATACTGTTCCGCTATCGCTTACCGACTGGTTCATCATCATAGTCGCAACATCTCCGGTCTTACTTTTAGGTGAATTATTCCGACAGATTTCCTCAGGTAGGGAATAAAAAGATATTTGTTTTAACTTAAAACCTAAAAAATAGGCGAGAATTTTGATTTTTTTTCAAAAAAGTTAGGCAGTGTTAAAAAAAAGTTCTAATTTTGAGTTGTTTTTTACGTGAACTCCCTTCGCGGGGAAGTTTCAACTATATTTATGAAAAAATTTTAATCAAATTTCAATAATTACTATCTATTAATTTTCAAAGTTATGAACAAGAGTGCAATCTTAGCATTGGTTTGTGCCGCATTCGCAGGCCAGACCCTCATGGCTCAGACCGCAGAGGAAGTAACCTTTGTGGAAGATCCCGCGCAGGGCTACACTTTCAATCGTTTCCAGGATAACTGGTTCATTACCGCTGAAGGTGGTGCCAACTTCTACTTCTCGAAGTATGACGCCAAGCTCGGTAAGAAAAAACGTATAGCTCCTGCAGCTTCTCTTTATGTAGGTAAGTGGTTCTCACCCATCATCGGTGGTCGTATCGGTGGTAACTTCACCCAGATCCACGCAGTAACCAACAGCCTCCAGGACCTCGGCGCTATGCCCGACGAAGTTATCAGCACTGGTTACTACAAGCAGAAACTGAACTACTTCGTTCCCACCGTTGACGTTATGTTAAACCTCACCAACTGGTGGTGCGGCTATCGTCCCGGTCGTGTTTACAACGCTGTATTCTACGGCGGCGGTGGTGTAGTTCTTCCCTACGTACCCGATTACAAAGCTAACGGCGAACGCGATGGCTGGAAATATGGTAAATCTATAGATCTTACCGCTCACGTTGGTCTTATCAACTCGTTCAACCTCAACAAGCACTTCGCTCTCGCACTCGACCTGCGTTACGCTGTATTTGCTGAGAACTCTCACGAGACCGGTGCAAACCTCAACAACGACCTCCAGGCTTACTTAACTCTTACTTACAACTTCAACAAGACTTCTTGGACCGCACCCGTGGTTCCCGTTTGTCCTCCCGTCAAGAACTGCGATGCTGAAATCGCTGCCCTCCAGGCTGCCAACGCTCGTATCGCTGATCTCGAACGTCAGCTCAAGGACTGCCTCTCACGTCCTGTAGAGGTTAAGGAAGTTAAGACTGCTGCCGGCCCCCTCACCACTGTTTACTACGTGATCAACGGTACTCGTCTTTCTCGCGTAGACAAGAAGGTTCTCGGCGCTGTTGCTGAAGTGATCAAGGCTAATCCCGACAAGAAGTATGAGATCACCGGTTGGGCCGATAACTACACCGGTACTGCCGCTGTAAACGATCGCATCCGTCAGGCTCGTGCCAATGGTGTTGAGAAGTGCCTCCTCAGCTACGGTGTTAACCCCTCACAGCTCATCGTTAACACCAACAACGAAAACCTCAACGACATGGGTGACAAGTATGTGGCTCTCGACCGCGCTGTCACTGTTAAGGTTGCTGAATAATTTTTCGCTGAAAATATCATAGGCAATACGGCCACTCCCGTCATGGGGGTGGCTTTTTCTATTTTGAACCATAAGGCGGGGTGTGGTGTTATAAGGGTGAATTATAATGGATAATATAATGGATCGTATTCCTATAGATGAAACTCTTCTGAGAAATATCAACCTGCTCTCGGCGTCGTCGCCGCAGGAGCGGCGGATGGTGCCGAGAGGTAATGGTTCTTTTCCATCGGTAAAGGGGCTCGAAGAAGCCATGGCGCTTATAAAGGCGATAGTGTTTCCTGACTTTTTTGACTCGCGACGTAATAACCGCGAGATAAGATCGTGTTATATAGGTGTAAATCTTGAAAAACTTTATTCGGTACTCAGTCAGGAGATCAAGCGTGCCTTGCGTTTTGACAACACACTTGAAGAAGACGAAGTGTATTGCGAAGCATGCCGCCTTACTTTGAAATTTATCGACGAACTTCCCGAGATAAAAAGACTGCTTTTTACAGATGTGGAGGCTATGTATAATAATGACCCCGCTGTGGATAATTATGCCGAGGTGATATTATGCTATCCCGTGGTGCAGTCGATGGTCAACTATCGTACGGCTCACGCCCTGCTTAAACTTGGTGTGCCGGTTATACCTCGTGTCATATCGGAGCTTGCCCACTCATCTACGGGTATTGATATTAATCCGGGTGCGGAAATCGGAGAGTATTTTGCCATAGACCATGGCACGGGTGTGGTGATAGGCGAGACCTCGATAATAGGCAATCACGTCACTATATATCAGGGAGTCACTCTTGGTGCGAAAAACTTCACTCTTGACTCCAACGGACATCCTGTCAATGTGCCCCGTCACCCGATAATTGAGGACAACGTAACGATATATGCCAACGCCACAATACTTGGCCGAATCACGGTAGGGCATGGTGCGGTAATAGGCGGAAATATTTGGCTCACGCAGTCCGTCCCTCCCGGATCAAGGGTATTGCAGACACGCACCCCCGAGCCGGTCGGTGAAATGAAGTACTAATCTCTTTATATTTTATATCATATGGCACGAATAGCACAAAATCTTACTCAGCTTGTGGGTCACACTCCCTTGCTTGAGCTTAACAATATAATGAAAGCGCTGAACCTTAAAGCCTCAATCGTGGCTAAAATCGAGTCGTTCAACCCCGGCGGAAGTGTAAAAGACCGTATAGCGCTTGCTATGATTGAAAATGCCGAGCGTAATGGCATACTTAAGCCTGGTGGTGTGATCATAGAGCCCACAAGCGGTAATACCGGCATAGGACTTGCTTGGGTGGCTACTGTAAAGGGCTACCAGACTGTACTCACAATGCCTGAAACCATGAGCCTCGAACGTCGCAAACTGTTGCAGGCGCTTGGTGCGCAACTTGTGCTTACTCCGGGGGCTGAGGGCATGAATGGAGCTATAAAGAAAGCCGAGGAATTGCGCGATGCTACACCTGGAGCTGTGATATTGCAGCAATTTGAAAACCCGGCTAATCCCGAGATTCACAAAGTCACTACCGCTAAAGAAATTTGGGATGATACTGACGGTAAAGTTGACATTCTTGTAGCCGGAGTAGGTACAGGAGGTACGCTGACCGGTACGGCCGAAGGATTAAAATCGTATAATCCCGCTATAGAAGCCGTCGCAGTAGAGCCTGAGACTTCTGCCGTGTTGTCGGGCGAAAAAGCCGGACCGCATAAAATTCAGGGCATTGGTGCAGGATTCGTGCCGGGCAACTATCATTCGGAGTTTGTCGACAAAGTAATGAAAATATCCGACAACGATGCTTTCAGATTCTCCCGTCTGCTTGCGCAGAAAGAAGGTCTTCTTGCCGGTATCTCGTCGGGGGCAGCTCTGGCCGCGGCGGTAAGACTTGCTTCCGAAAAGGAAAATGAAGGCAAGATGATAGTGGTGATACTACCCGATACCGGCGAGCGGTATATGTCGACTCCGCTTTATGACTTTGAGGGTTTCCCTCTTGACTGATTGAGATACACTAATGTATATGCGGGTGCGGATTTCTGACGGAATCCGCCTCCGCAAAATTTTTGCATTGATTTATTGCATTTGTTTACAAATCTTTATATCTTTGCTTTTGTGAAAAAGTATTCTTGTATCATCAGTATATTGTGTGGCATTATAGCGGCTGTTTTAATGACAGCTTGCGGATCGTCGCGCACCGTCACTGCGTCGAAAGGTCGCAAAGTGACCAACACCAAAGGTGGCGGCTCATTGAGCAAAATAGATTACGCTATCATCGACGGTTCAATGGATTCGTCGTCGCGTGCATTACTTACTGAAGCCAAAAAGTGGCTCGGTACGCCATATAAATACGGCGGTGAGGATAAAAGCGGTGTTGACTGTTCGGGCTTTGTGATGAACGTATATCGCAATGCATTAAATATCAAGCTCCCGCGCTCGTCAAGCAAGCAGATGGAATATAGCTCTTCGATTTCCAAACGCGACCTTATACCCGGCGATCTGCTTTTTTTTACCACTATAGGAGGTAATTATGTTTCCCATGTCGGACTCTATATTGGCGAAGGCAAGATGATACACTCGTCTACCTCACGCGGAGTGATGGTGAGCAAAGTGGACGAGGATTATTTCGTAAAAACATTTGCTGCGGCCGGACGAGTGGACGCTTATTACGCTATGCTTTCACGCTCGGGAAAGAATAAATCGTCAAAGCCCAAAGCGACTGAATCCTCTGCCGAACCATCGTTCAGATACGAACCGGTAGCAGAGGTCCCCAAACGTAAGACTCCTGAGCCCTCAAAACCGACCGCTGCTCCCGCTGCAAAACCCCAGCCGATACAGATACAGACTCCGGCGGTATCATCAGGTGCAAAGACACCTGACATATCGGCCGACGAAGCGCGCCGACAAGTGCTTAATTCACTCATAGAGCAAAAACTTGATTCAATCTATACCTCCACCGCACAATGACATGCTTAGATAAAATCCGTGATCTGTATCGCTCGGTTACTGGAAAAGACACTGCAACGCTCGACGAAATCAAAGGTTGCGGATCATCGCGAAGATATTTCAGGGTAGGAGATAACCCGCAGCTCATAGCCACGGCAGGTTATGATACTGCCGAGAACGATGCTTTCCTTTATCTGACCGAGCATTTCAGCCGGAAGCATCTTGCAGTTCCGTCGGTGCTCGCAGTGAGCCCTGACCGCGACGTGTATATTCAGACCGATAATGGTGCCCACTCGCTTTTCGACAGTCTTGACCGCGATGATCTTATTGTAAAAGCCATGGAGGCACTGGCCGATATGCAATATCAAGGTGCTGAAGGTCTTGATTTCAGTCGCTGCTATCCGGTCCCGGCAATGGACCGGCAAGCGATAATGTGGGATCTGAATTATTTTAAGTATTGTTTTCTGAAAAATACGCCCGTAGAATTTTCTGATAAGTTACTCGAAGAAGATTTCAGGCGCATGGCATCCGATCTGGCAGTCAACGACGATGAACATACATTTATGGTTCGTGATTTCCAGTCAAGAAATGTGCAGGTTAACGGCGATGACGTTACCATCATTGACTATCAGGGCGGCCGACGAGGTCCGGTGGAATATGATGTGGCATCGTTTGCATGGCAGGCCCGCGCCGGATTTTCTCCAGAGAAGCGCAGTATGATTATTGAGGCATATCTTAAAGCTGCATCGCGGTACCGACCTCTTGATCGTGTGAGATTTATGGACCGGCTCGGGAAGTATGTCTTTCTCCGTCAGCTCCAGACCCTCGGAGCTTATGGCTACCGCGGTCTTGTGCAGAAAAAAGCTCATTTTGTAAGAAGCATCCCCAAGGCGCTGATAAATCTCGAAGAGTCAATCACCGATTCATATCCGTATCTGGCTTCGGTATTGAAAGAGATGATTTCAGTAATGTCGCCCCGCTTTGCGGTGGCTGACAAGTTACTGGTGAAAGTAGGTAGTTTCTCATTCATGCAAGGTATTCCTGAGGATATGTCGGGCAATGGCGGCGGATTTGTGTTTGATTGCCGCGGCCTGCCTAATCCCGGAAGATATGATGAATACAAGAAACTGACCGGACGCGATAAGACCGTGATAGAATTTCTCGAAAAATGCCCTGAAATTCATAGTTTTGTCGATGCAGCCAAGCAGATGACAGGCATATCGGTCGCGACGTATAAAGAGCGAGGTTTTACATCGCTGATGATTAATTTCGGTTGTACGGGCGGTCGCCATCGAAGTGTGTATTGTGCTGAGGCGATAGCTCGATACATTCACTCACATTTTAATGTCGACGTTCTGCTCACGCATCGCGAACAGAATATCTCAGAACTGCTGCAAGCCAAATGAAAGGACTGATTTTTGCAGCCGGACTCGGAACACGTCTGTATCCGCTCACGGCAGAAATGCCAAAAGCTCTTGTCAGTCTGGCAGGGGTACCAATGTTGCAGCGAGTGATTGAGAAATTCCGTGATTGCGGTATTACGAAAGTGGTGATTAATACCCATCATTTTGCCGATAAAATAGAGGCTTTTTTACGCGCCAACGATAATTTCGGCATTGACATAAAGCTGAGCCGTGAAGCCGATCATCCTCTTGAGACAGGAGGCGGCCTGGTGAAAGCCGCGCCATGGCTTGATGGCGATGAGCCTGTAGTGATTCATAACGCCGATATTTATACCGACTTTCCTTTGCAGGATATGATAAGCCGACATCTAAAGTCAGGCTCTGACGTGACGCTTCTCGTCGACAACCGGAAGTCATCGCGTCAACTGCTCTTCGACGGCGACAATATGATGAGAGGATGGATCAACCTCAATACGGGCGAAGTAAAGCCGGCAGATGCAGATGTAAGCCGGCTTACTCAGAAGGCATTTGGCGGAGTACATGTAATTAATCCAGCTACGTTTCTGCGCCGACTCGTGGCCGACGCAGCAGATGAAGTGTTTTCGATCACACCTTATTACGTATCAGTGTGCCGCGATATGAAAATCAGCGGCTATACACCTACGTCGCCTTACGGTTGGCATGACATCGGCACAATAGAAAAGCTGCGGGCGGCAGAGAATTATCTGCTCTCGAAATAACTTCGGAGTGATTCGGCACTTTCTTCTGCCGGAGTGGTGATACCGAGTATCACGGGTCTATCTGACTCTGAAAGGAAAATCGGCAATACGTTCTTGAGTTCGTCATCGCTTCCGGCTTGAAGATAACGAATGCCGTAGGCTTCGGCCAATTCCTTCAGCGGCAGATTCATACATCGGCTGAAAAATTCCTCGCGCTCGGGCAGTCGGGATGTAGATTCAACAAAGCGGAATATACCGCCACCGGAGTTCAGTGCTACCACCATCTTCAGTCGAGATGAAAGCAGACGCGACGAAAGTGCTGCGATATCATACTGGAAACTCATGTCGCCCGAAACGAGTATCACATCCGACGGTGCTACCAGCGAAGCGCCGAGGGCAGTGGATGTGCACCCGTCTATGCCGCTTACACCGCGGTTGCAGTCGACGCGGGCGAAATGGAGGTATCCCATCAGTTGGGAGTATCGTATGGGAGTGCCATTCGAGAAGTGAAGTATCGACGACTCTGGCAATGATTTCAACAGAGTGCTGAATGCTTTCATATCCGTCCAGCCTTCGCGAGCTATCTTCCGCTCCTGAAATTCTATGCCCTTGCAGAAGGCGTCGCGCCATATCTTGCCGAAGTCGGATGCCACAGTAGCCCGCCCCTCAATATCATCGGTAAGTCGGCCGAAGAATACCGAAGGTGATGTCTTTACAGCCAGCGAAAGATGCTTGAAGCAGTCTACGTAGTGCTCCGCGATGCCTACGTGCCAATGGATGAGCGATGGTGTGGAGCGCAGGAATTCCTTGATCTTTCTTGATACCAGAGCCCCTCCGAGAGTGATTACCATATCCGGACGAAATCGTGACGAATCCTCATCTCTGAGCGCCTGATTCAGAGCCAGATCAATAGCCGATATAAAATCCGGGGAGTGAAGATTGGCTACAGTCTCGGTGAGTACCGCTACACCTGGCAGCTTACTTAGGCGCTGAAGCGATTCGTTCAACTCAGTATCCGGGGCCATAAATCCGGCTACTATCATTATCTTGCGGTGGGAGGTTACGGCCAGCGACGCCTCACGGATAATCTCGTCACTCACTGATGGCCATACGGAACTCGTCATAATTACCGGCGACTGCCCGGCATTGTAGTCGGTCAGCTTGCCGAGGGGGGCATCAATGCGGATGTTGATGTGCACCGGGCCGCGGCGCGGTGATAGGGCGATGGCAAGTGCATCGTTGATCTCGCGTACAGTCATCCACTTTTCCGATTCATGGGTCAGACGACATGGAATGTCAGTCGTGGTCTTGACGATACCGGCCAGCGCTCCGGGCTGGCGTATAGTCTGAGAGTCGTCCTGATCTATCCATTCGGGCGGACGGTCAGCCGACACTACTATCAGCGGTATGCCGCGATAAAAAGCCTCAGCCACGGCAGGGGCATAATTAAGGAGGGCCGAACCGCTTGTGCAGCATATGGCCACCGGTTCTCCGCTTTCTATTGCAGCGCCGAGCGCAATAAATGCGGCCGAGCGTTCGTCGACCACCATCTCCATGCGAAGTTCATCCCTTCGGGAAAGCGCCACGAGCAGAGGTGCATTGCGTGAACCGGGTGATGCTATCACGAGTTTCACGCCGTGAGCCACCAGCAGGTCGGTGAGTATGTTGCAGTTGAGTTTGTCAGTCGTTACCATCATCAAATAAGATCACTGCGCCGGCCGCAATAGAGCGGGGCACATCTATTAGTCTCTGATTGGCTGAGCCACGGAAGCGTAGTTTGATATCGCGCTGCTCCAAGATGAAAGGTCCGTCGACCAACACGTCGATATAGTTGGCCACAGCTCTGAGCTCGTCGCGTGAAAGCACTTGCTCGAACGTATAGCCCGTGTAGCACCATATATTGAATCCACGCTGTTTCAACTCCTTGACGAGCGCCAGCACGGCAGTAGGATTGTAGAGCGGATCACCACCGGTGAGAGTCACATTCAATCCGGATTCCTCCACAAAGGCTGTGATTTCATCAATAGAAATCTCCTCTCCGGCATTTGCGTCCCATGTCGACGGATTGTGACAGCCGGGACAGTGATGATCGCATCCTGCAAAATAGATGGCGGTCCGGAGTCCCGGACCGTCAACAGATGTACCTTCGACTATGCGGATAACGCGCATGGCTTGAAAGAATTATTCATGGACCACACGGTCACGGAGTTCGGCGAGTTTGGCATTGTTCCAGCGGTCAGTAGTGCCTACGAGATAACCGGTGATACGCTGCAGGCAGTCGATATGGTGGCTGTGGCATACCGGGCACTCGGTAAGATTTTCCTGCGCATCCTCGTATCCGCAGTCCATGCAGCGGTTGCGGTTGTGGTTGACCGAACCGTAGCCGATATTGTATTTATCAATCAGATTCACTATATCCTCAATAGCCTGGGGGTTGTGGGTAGCATCGCCGTCGATCTCAACGTAGAATATGTGTCCACCTCCGGTAAGTTCGTGATATGGAGCTTCGATGATGGCCTTGTGGCGGGGCGAACACTTATAGTAGACCGGCACATGATTTGAATTGGTGTAGTAATCCTTGTCGGTGACACCGGGTATGATGCCAAACGACCGGCGGTCACGCGAAGTGAATTTTCCTGAAAGACCTTCGGCGGGAGTGGCGAGGACTGAGAAGTTGTGGCCGTATTTTTCGCTAAATTCATTGACGCGCGAACGCATGTGCGACACGATGCGAAGTCCGAGTTTCTGTGCTCTCTCATCTTCACCGTGATGCTTGCCGGTAAGGGCTATCAGGCATTCGGCCAGACCGATAAATCCTATACCGAGAGTGCCTTGATTGATCACTTTGTCGATCGTATCGTCGGCCGAAAGCGTGTCGGCACCGTTCCACAGACGCGACATGAGCAGAGGGAACTGCTTGGCCTTGGCTGTGCGCTGGAATTCAAAGCGGTCGCAAAGCTGACGGGCTGTGATGTCAAGCATATTGTCGAGTTTGCTGAAGAACCGGTCTATGCGTTCCTGCTCGTCGACTATGCTCATGCACTCGATGGCCAATCGCACGATATTTATGGTAGAGAAGCTGAGATTACCGCGGCCAATTGATGTCTTTTCGCCATATCGGTTTTCAAACACGCGTGTGCGGCATCCCATGGTAGCTACTTCATATTTGTAGCGCTCGGGATCGGTGGCATTCCACTTTTCGTGCTGATTGAAT
This sequence comes from Bacteroides sp., assembly GCA_014802325.1. Taxonomy (GTDB): domain Bacteria; phylum Bacteroidota; class Bacteroidia; order Bacteroidales; family Muribaculaceae; genus Duncaniella. The sequence goes on along the minus strand of JAAVCK010000019.1, from coordinate 66,708 downwards.
GTAGCGTCGAGATTTACGAAGTTAGGGAAGAAGCGGCGGGCTGTAACCTTGCAAGCGAGTTTGTAAAGATCGTAGTTGGGATCTTCGGGAAGGAAGTTGACGCCGCGTTTTTTCTTCCAGATCTGAATGGGAAAGATAGCTGTGGCGCCGTTGCCTACTCCTTCGTAAGTGGAGTTGAGAAGTTCACGAATTATGCACCGGCCTTCGGCAGAGGTATCCGTACCATAGTTGATGGAGCTGAACACAACCTGATTGCCACCACGCGAGTGAATGGTATTCATGTTGTGGATGAAAGCTTCCATAGCTTGATGAACGCGCGATGTGGTGCGGTTTACCGCATGCTGAAGCCAACGGGCGTCGCCTTCAAGTCCTTCAAGAGGCTTGCGAAGATAATCTTTAATCTCGCAGTCGTAGAGGTGCTTGAGATCCTGTCCGGTAAGAGCTTCGATATTCTTGACCTCTTCGATATACGAACTTCTCACAAACGGAGCGAGATAGAAGTCGAAAGCCGGTATAGCCTGACCGCCGTGCATCTCGTTCTGAGCGGTTTCGAGAGATATGCATGCTATGATAGAAGCAGTCTCGATGCGCTTGGCCGGACGCGATTCGCCATGACCGGCAACGAATCCGTTGGTGAGGATGCGGTCAAGGGGATGCTGCACGCATGTAAGCGATTTTGTGGGATAATAGTCTTTGTCGTGGATATGCAGATAGCCGTTTCTCACCGCTTCGCGAGCCTCAGCCGTGAGCAGATAGTCGTCAACGAACGGCTTGGTAGTCTCGCTGGCAAATTTCATCATCATGCCGGCGGGAGAATCGGTATTCATGTTGGCATTCTCACGAGTGATGTCATTATTTTTGGCCTCGATGATTTCAAGAAACATATCGCGGGTCTTGGCGCGGCGGGCTATGCTGCGCTGGTCACGATAGGCTATGTAGCGCTTGGCAACTTCCTTGCGGGGGCTCTTCATGAGTTCAAGTTCTACGCGATCCTGAATCTCTTCCACCGACATCTGTTCTTTACCGTTGGTGGATATGCGATCGGTGATGCGGTGAATGAGCGATTCATCTTCGCCCATTTCGGTAGTCAGCATGGCTTTGCGTATAGCTGCCTTGATCTTTTCCTCGTTGTAGCCTACGACACGGCCGTCGCGTTTCACTACTGTCTGTATCATCGTGGTATGAAATGTGTGGTTTTTAGATGGATTTTTACTATGTTTTTTTGACTCGACAAAGGTAATAACTCCCGTTATATTGTGCAAGGAAATTAACATAAAATATTTCGCAGAATTTTCGTTTTGGAAAACTTTTTCGATTTGCGAAATTTGTAAATTACTTATTTATAAGCGTTTGAGTTTTTGTTTTGGAAAACTTTAGCGAAGGCTTAGAGTTATGAATCCGCCATTTGTGCCAACTTTTCTACTGAATAGATGATCCGATGTGGTTTGAAATCTTCAGCTACAGATGAAAGGTCCTGAGAATGAATATTATCCTTTTTACCCATGATTATAATCGTGGTCCAACCCCGCTGCCGGGCTTGAAAAAAATCCTTGGCGGGATTGTCGGCCACATAAAAGTATGGCCCCGATGATGCTGCTTTTTCTGTCAGACAGAAGGGTAGACCGGTGGTCTTGTCGCCCCCGGTCTCACCCGATATGAATATGAGATCGGAATCGAAGAAACGCTCCAGTCTGAGCGCGGCTATTTTGTTACGTTGGGTTGTCGACCGTCCGTCGGTAATAAGAGCCATGGTAATACCGCGGTTTTTCAGTGCGAGAAGCGTGGACTCGACTTCTGGTCTGAGCGAAATGTCAGGCAGATGATTGCGGTAAATTTCGATCAGGGCAGTGGCGTCGGGGAGTCCGATGACTCGGGTCGCAAGATCGAAAGCCTCGCGGGGAGTGGATGCATGATACATCAGCTCAGCCAGCTCGGGATGATTATACCGTCGGGCTATTTCCCGATAGGCTGAGCGGACAAATTCGATTTCGGGATACAGAGTGTCGTCGAGATCAAATGCGATGGTCATGAATATAGCTACGGATGGTCTCGGCCACAAATATTATATCTTCATCAGTGAGCGACGAACCACTTGGCAGACAAAGTCCGCGCACGAAAAGTGATTCTGCAGTACCGTCAGTATAAGCCGGACAGTCGGCAAAGAAGGGCATCATGTGCATCGGGCGCCATAAAAGACGTGTCTCAATACCTTTCTCGGCGAGGGCTAATCGCAGGTTATCGGGTATAATGCCGGTGGCGGGATCTATCAGGATGGTCGAAAGCCAGAAGTTGGAGCTTAACTCATCCGACGGATTTTCCTGCACGGTAATGCCCTCTATGTCAGAAAGCATCTCACTGTAAAGACGGTGAATGGCTCTGCGGCGCTCTACACGCGCCTGAAGGCTCTCGATCTGACCGCAGCCGATGGCGGCGCTGATGTTTGACAGACGGTAGTTGAATCCTATAACTTCATGGTAGTAATAAGGTCGGTTCTCACGTGACTGAGTGGCATAAAATTTCACTCTTGCAGCTTCTTCTGCTCCCGGACATACGAGCGCACCTCCGCCCGAAGTGGTAATGATCTTATTGCCGTTGAAACTGAGAGCACCATAGCGTCCGAGGGTTCCGCACATGCGGCCTTTGTATTCCGAACCGAGCGCTTCAGCTGCATCTTCGAGAATGGGGATATCATATTCTGCGGCTATGGCTCTTATCTCATCCATCTTGGCCGGCATACCGTATAGATGTACCGGAATTATGGCTTTAGGCTTTCGACCGGTGACTTTAATGCGATCGTCTATAGCATGGCGGAGGAGATCGGGCGACATGTTCCAAGTGTCGGGCTCGGAGTCAACGAATACCGGAGTGGCACCCTGATAACGCACCGGATTGGCGCTTGCCGAGAAAGTGAGATCCTGTACTATCACTTCATCGCCGGCTTTTACATCGAGCATCACGAGGCCGAGATGTATAGCGGCTGTCCCGGCGCTAAGGGCTACTACCTGAGAGCATCTGAGATAATTTTCAAGCCGATGCTCAAATTCGTCGACATGAGGACCGAGGGGTACGATCCAGCAATCGCGCATGGCTTCGTCGATATATTTCTGTTCACTTCCCGAGAGATGGGGCAGCGAGAGCTTGATGTTGCGTTTCATGTTCAATCTTCAGTATTATAATCAATGCATGCGCGCGAGTCGATTACAGTCTTTATCACTCCTACGGCTTCAAGATGATCAGGATGAAGCGAGTAAGTGACGAGATCTTCGTGTGAATCGAAGCGTGCATGAATCATAAGGTCGTAGTTCTCACAGGGATTTTCGTTAAGATGCACGTCAACACCCTTCAGCCCCGGAATTTTTTCGGGCAGCGAAAGAATGGCGTCACGGAAGCGACCGGCATACTCTTTACGTTCGTCATCAGTCCCTTTTAGACTGAACATTACTATGTGATTGATCATTACAGTTGTTTTTGGATTGATTCTTCGTGGATTAATGCAAACAGGCGTCCTATAAATTCACTCGACATCCCCATGCCTTCACCTGAGGCTATACGCGACAGCAATACGTTTTCATATCGTTCGGTCTGCACTACGGGTATACCGTGGCGACGCTTATAGCATCCTATTTCTTGTGATACAACCATGCGGCGCGACAGTATCTCAAGCAGCTCTGCGTCGAGCTGATCTATCTGAAGCCGAAATTCGCGCAGCGGTTCGTCGGCGTCATGGCGCATGGAGCGAAATTGCAGGCTGTCAAGCAACTGTGAGAGTTCATGCGGTGTGATCTGCTGATCTTTATCGCTCAGAGCCACATCCGGCTCTGGGTGAGTTTCGATAATAAGACCGTCAAATCCCATATCCATGGCTTTCTGTGCAAGCGGGGCTATGAGATCGCGTCGGCCGCCTATATGACTGGGATCGCTGATGAGCGGTAGCTGAGGCATGCGGCGGTGCAGTTCGAGCGGCACGCTCCATCGAGGATGGTTGCGGTAGATCTCATGGCCCAGCGAACGGAAGCCTCGGTGAATAGCTCCGATGTTTTTCACTCCGGCGTCGCGAAGACGTTCGATAGCACCTATCCACAGCTCTATGTCGGCTACCACGGGATTCTTCACAAGCACGGGAGTATCCGGACACAGGCGTCCGATGGTCTCGGCAAGTTCCTGCATGGCAAACGGATCGGCCGACGTGCGGGCACCAATCCATAGCAGGTCAATGCCACAGTCAGACGTGGCCTCGACGTGGCGGGGTACGGCTACTTCGGTGGCTATCGGCATGCCGGTCAGTTGTCGAGCTTTTACGAGCCACTTCAGAGCCGGCGCACCTATACCTTCAAATCCACCCGGTTTGGTGCGTGGTTTCCACACACCGGCACGGAATATCTGCACACGCGTGTTGCGTCGCAGATTCTCAGCCGTGGTGAGAACCTGTCGCTCTGACTCGGCACTGCAAGGTCCGGCTATGAGCAGCGGCCTCGGTGTGAGCAGCGGTGAAGTGGGCGATGATACCTGCTGAGGCATTTATTTATTCTCGTTCCAGGCGTCGAGCGGCATCTTGTTGATGCGGCGTTCATGGCGTCCGCCTTCAAAAGGAGTGTCAAGAAAAGCGTCAACGATATTAATGGCTGTCACTGTGTCGATGAAGCGGGCAGGGAGTACGAGTACGTTGGCATTATTGTGCTGGCGGGCAAGACGGGCCAGCTCTACATTCCAGCAGAGTGCGGCACGTATGCCCTGATGCTTGTTGAGGGTCATACCGATGCCGTTGCCTGATCCGCAAAGCGCTATGCATGGATAGCATTCACCCGATTCCACCGAGTCAGCGGCCGGATGAGCGAAATCGGCATAGTCGCAACTGTCGGCTGAAAAGCAGCCGAAATCGCGGGTCTCGATATCCTGTGATGCAAGATAGCCTTCGATGACAAGTTTCATTTCATAACCGGCGTGATCGCTGCACAGAGCTACCGGTGTTCCGTTTTTGAGAATAGACATGATAGAAAATATTTATGCAAAGTTACAAAAAAATCTCCAATCGCGTATATTCATATTTCACACGGGTATTACTATCATGGGGACGTCGCTCTGAAACAAGAGCTTGTGTGCAAGACCCGGATTGAACAGCCGGGCAAAAATATTTTTCTTACGATTGGGTACAACCACCAGATCGGGATGGATGGAGTGGTGAAGCCGCTGATATTCCTCGGCTATTCGGTCGCCACTTACCGAGTCAGTCCGGAAGGAATATCCTTCGTAGTGGCGGCGACAGTATGCCAGCAACGAGTCTTCAGCCGAGTGACTGTCGACCGGTCGCTTTTTCGACGGAAGACTGAGCAGAGTCACAGTAAAGTGACACATCGGATATAGTCGGTAAAGCGCATCGAGGGCGAGTATGTCTTCCTGATCCAGACTGCTTATAAGGATTACTTCTGATATGTCGTTAAGATGATAGAGCGTCACCACCTCCGGCACGGTGAAGACAGGATAGCGGCAGGTGTCGAGCACCTCGGCTGTGACGCTTCCCACAAGTTCGCGCTCCTTTTTGCCTGCTCCGCGTGTGCCCATTACTATAAGCATAGGGTGACACTCGCGTGCCATCTCGCCGATTACGTCTTCCGGCACACCTTCCCTGATTTCGGTGCGGAACTTAACGGCCGGAATGTCTCCACGCTTGATTTTGTCGCGCAGCGATTTCACGAATCTATCCATCAGCACCTTAGTTTCGGCGTTGATTTCGTGGTCGACTATGGCTTCGTCTTGCGCCGTAGTGTCAAAAGTTAGAGCATCTGACAGCTGCATATTGGCGCTCAGCATCATCGGGTCAAGATATGTGTGCAGTATGCGTATCGACGCATTGTGCGATGCGGCAATATGAAACGCATAGTCACATGCTATAAGTGAGTGAGGGGAGAAGTCGACCGGCACGAGCACTACGGGCGATACTTTATCGCTTGCCACAGATGTATCGCAGGCGAATATATCGAGATTCTCTATGATGCGGAGAGCCAGCGGCAGATCACCCTCGTGAATCCTGACGCGTACACCCGACGAAACGACCGGACTTTCGAGATTGACATTCTGCAGCGTGACAGGTATTCCTTCTTTTTCAAGAATGGTTTTCAGATTCTGCGCACGGTCATAGGTGTGGATAGCAAGAGTAATAAGGCGGTCGTCGGTCATAGGATGTGTGGGAAGAGGTGGATATATATCGCGATGCGCAGGCCTCATTGTGGTGTGAATGAGTGAGCCTGCGCATCGGTTATGAAAAAGTATTTTTGATTATTTCGACTTATCAGCCTTTGTTCTGATTCTGAAGAATCTCCAGAGCCATGTCGTAGATAGTAGTGTCATCGAGAACCACAATACCGCCGTCGGGACCCGGCTCGATATGAACGCCACAGTTTTTACCGAATTCGTAGTTGGTGCCACCGAAGTAGTTGCGTACGGTCTGAACTGTAGTGTTGAGTTTGTCAGCGATCTGAGTTATAGAGCCATCGGGCAGGCTGTCTTTGATACGGCGAAGCTCGTTGAAGGTGATAGTCTTTGTCATGATATTTATATTTAGAGGGTTTGTAACTATTCGTCTAAAATTTTATGTGACTAAGTTAGAGTTTTATTTTTATTTAGACAAATAATTTTTGAAAAAAATGCTCTTAATATTAATTTTTTTATTCGTCCTTCTCAGATACGCTCTACGTCGCGGGCGTTGATCCAAGCCCGGTGAGTGTTGTCCACCTGGACATCAAGCCATAACGGAGCGACCGTATCGGCCGGATTTCTTACCGAGTCAAGGATTTCCACTCGGGTACCTTCATGAAGCAGCATGGCTTCAAGCGAACGGTCGGCCGGAATACGCGGGGCTGTGCTGAGTATGGTGGAGGGCACGAGTATCACGGCCTGTTCGGTGTCAGTGGCGGCTGATGCACTTCTGAACGCGAAAAATACCGCCACTCCGCAGATGATGATTGAGGCAAGTCCTCCGAAGAAGCCTGTCTTACGCAGCGGAATACTTGAGGTGAATATGTAGATCACGATACCTGCTATAGTAAGGATGAAAAATACTACCCCTGTCCATGCCCAGAAATCGGAAGAATAATGTCCGGCCGTGCTGTCGAGCAGATTGCCAAGAAATGTGCCGCGTTCGCCGGGGCGGTCAGTGAGGCGTGAATTGACAAAGGCAAGATTCTCGCGAGCCTCGGTCAGTGAGGGATCTATGCGGAGTGCACGTTCATACATAAGTATCGCCATACCGTTGCGTCCCATGCGGTAAAAGCAGTTGCCGAGATTGTAGAGAAGCGGGGCAGAGGTGCCGTCGGTTTCGGCTATCTGAGTATAGAGTTGGGCGGCAGTGGCGTAGTCGTCGGATGTATAAGCCGAGTCAGCCTGTTCGAAAAGCGATTGTGCTCCGGCAAAGAGCGGCGCGATGAGCATCAGTAATGAGAGTATCTTTTTCATGAGCGGAGAATCATTTTGAGGGTTTGAAATTTTCCATCATGTCGATAGCTTCGACACCCTGGCGATAAACTTCTTCAGTGCGTGACTCTGACTGAGGCGTATAACGAGCCATCTCACAGTCGTCGAGCACGGTGATAAACTTATCGGTCACCTCTTGGGAATATTTGCGTTCGGTGAGCGTGGCGGCGATATTCTCGCGCGACAGACGCGACAGAGGAATGGAAAGTTTGTCGGACAGGTATCCCCATACGGCGCGGAGCATTTCCTCATAAAATTTGTCGGCCTCAGAGTGCTTGAGATACTCCTCGGCTTTTTTCAGACGGCGGCGTGCCACTTTAGATGCCTTGGCATTGCGTCGGCCCACCACGTCGGCATTGCGTCGCAACTGTTCGCGATATATTATCACTACCACTACAAGAGCTATTACGGGGATAACAAATATCAGCCAATACCACATGCGGTAGATTACAGGTGTATGGTCGCGGCTTACAGTAGACGCACCGGTCTTGATGAAGCGTATATCCGAATTTTTGGCTTCAATATCTTTCCGGTCAATGGCCGATGATGTCACGTTGTCGCCCTTGGCTACATTGATTTCATAACCCTCGGTAACTATGGTGTGATACTGTCGGTCGGCCGGATTGAAATACACAAATGTGTGAGGCTTGATATTGAATTTGCCTACGGTCTGAGGTACGAAGGGATATTCGATTGTCATGGTACCCGTCACATCATTACCGCTGACTGAAGTCTCGGCGTTTGACGACGGGGTGTAGAGTTCAAATTCCGAAGGGAAGTCTATTTCCGGTTCCTTGAGATACTTTATGTTTCCTGTTCCGGAAATAGTATAGATAAGTGTGGCGGGATCGCCGGTGCGGAAGTTTGAACCTACCAGTCGCGACGATGCAGTGAAGTGACCTACAGCTCCTTCAAATCCGTCGGGACGTGGCGAGGGCAGGGCATTGATATTGATCGACGCGCTGTTGGAGCTGACTTTGATTTTATGCTCGCGCGGCTGGCGCACCTGAAACATACCCATGTTGACATTGTCATACTGTATCACGGTAATATCATAATTACCGGAATTGATGGTGAGCTTTCCGGCCGTCTGCGGGAAGAGTATACATTTCTTAAGCACGGCTGTCATGTAGGTCTGGCCGTTGAAAGTCTCGGTCTCGTTGAGCGAGGGCTGAAGATCAATCTCCTGCGCAAGAAATCCGTCGAAACTCGGCTGCCTTGTGGGAAGGAATGATGATATGGAGTATTTGGTATACAGTTTTATAGTACACCCGATTGCTTCCTGCTCATAGGCTGATGACTTTGACAGAATAATTCTCACGAATACGTCGTCGGCATTCACTTTTCGCCCTGCTGCCTGAGTGTCGGCATCGTTGATGTCGACCGGACGCTGCGACGCCGGTTTATCGAGGTCGGCACGCGGATGCACCACAAATTTTGCTGCGGCGGTGGTGAGTCGCTTGCCGTCGGCTATCACAGATGCTTCGGGTATGGTGAAAGTTCCGGCCTTGGTGGCTCGATAATAATAAGTATACTCGACCGTGCGCGACGAAGACGTGCGGCCATTGATCACCTGATATGATTGCGACGTGGAAGTGGACGGGCCGTAAAGCAACTGACAGTCGGCTATCTGGGCGACTTTTAAGTCAGACCCATCGGCATTTGACAGGCGATATGTTATGGCAAATTTGTCGCCTTCGTACACGGTGTTGACCGGAGGCTTTACTGTAAACGATACCTGCGCCATCAGCGCGGGCACTGCGGCGAGAATAAGTAACAGTAATGAATATAGACGTTTCATGACAATATGATATTCTTATCGATTACCAGGGATTAGTGACAGGACGGCGGGATGAGTTCGACTTGCTCTTCTCGGCATTTTGCTTCTCGATACGGGCACGTGTAGCGTTTTCGGCATTTTCCATAGCCTTGAGTATCTGCTGAGCATTTTCAGGACTGATCTGACCCGGCTTCTGCTGCTGCGGCTGCTCTTTTTTATCCTGCGGCTGCTGTTGTTGCTGCTGTTGATCCTGATTTTGATCCTTGTTTTGGTCCTGATTCTGATCTTTGTTTTGGTCCTGATTCTGATCTTTGTTCTGGTCCTGATTTTGATCTTTATTCTGATCCTGATTCTGCTGATCCTGATCTTTGTTCTGATCTTGATTCTGATTTTGGTTCTGCTGCTGTTCGAGCATCTTCTGAGCAAGATAAAGATTCTCTCGGGCTTTATCATTGTCAGGGTTGCGGCGGAGAGCATTTTTATAATGCTCTATGCTCTCGGCATACTGCTGCTTATTGAAAGCAAGATTGCCAAGATTATAAAACGACTTTTCCACCAGCGAGGCCTCACTCAATTCAGAATTGGCTATCTGGCTGAGCAGCGAATAGGCCTCGGCAGCTTCGGTGTCGGCCGTTGATCGCTGACGGAGAAGGGCTGCGGCGAGATTGAATCGTGCTATGTTGTTATTGTTGTTCTGATCTATCGCCTTGCGGTAGGCCACTTCAGCCGCCGCATAGTTTTCGTCGCGGAAAGCCTTGTTGCCTTCCACGGTATAGTTGCGTGAGCGTCGCTCGTCTGTCTTGATATTGACAGCAGTCGAGTCTGACGGAGCGATCTGCGCCGTTGCATAACCGCAGCCGGCTATCAGAGCCATGACCGATATGTAAATAGCTTTCTTCATAGATATCCTCCTTATTTTTTTGAGAAGAACGTTATCTGCTTGAGCCATGAAATCTTGCGGGTAACCGTGGTGAGATATACCAGCATGAGAAGCAGTGTGATCCATGCAAGCACGGGGAACTGCTCTGACTGAGCTGAAAATGATTTACGTTCGTATTCAGTCTTGCTCAACTCATTGAGCTTAGAGTCAATATCGTTGACGGCCGACGACGAAGCACCATTTACGAAAATACCGTCGCCCGCGTGTGCTATTTCCTGCGCGGTGGCTTCGTCAAGTCCCGTAAATACGCTTTCGCCGGTAGCGGGATTGACCATAAAGTTACCACCTCCAACGGGAATTCTCACTTTCTTGCCTGTGCCCATACCAACTACGTCGACTTGAATGCCTGAGTCGGCAGCTCGCTTGGCGGCTTTTACTGCATCGTCTTCAAAGTTTTCACCGTCAGTGATTATGATGATGGCTTTCTGGAATTTGTCGTCGGGGGTAAACGAATTCATGGCCATGTCGATAGCGGCGCCTATAGCTGTACCCTGAGTGGGAACCATATCGGTGGAGATGCTGTTGAGAAACATTCGGGCCGAGATGTAATCTGAGGTAATAGGGAGTTGCGAATAGGCCTCGCCGGCAAACACGATGAGGCCAACCTTATCGTCGCTCATTTTGCCGATGAGTTTTTCGAGTATCTGCTTGGCGCGCTGCAGACGGCTTATGCCTTCTTCCTTATCCGTAGCTGAGGCAAGCATGGAGTTTGATACGTCGAGACATACCATAACCTCGATACCTCGGGTGGTGACAGTCTCGGTCTCGGCATCGTCGCCTATGGTGCTTGCTGCACGCGGACGTGCGAGCATCACAACCATCAGAGCCAATATCACCATAGCGAGTACCATCTTTACCCAAGGCATATAAAGAGAGGCCTCCGGCATGAGATGTCGGAGCGTGGCAGGGTCGCCGAATCGCTTCAGTCGCTTTCTCCTCGCCATGCGTGCAAGTACAAACAGTCCTGCCATGACGGGAATAAGCAGCAGAAGATATAGAAGATGTGGATATGCAAAGCTAATCATATTATCAACTTATTATATAGTTGTATTGCGTTCAGGGGATAGTGCGGAGCACGGTGTAACGAATCAGCAACGCTACTCCAAACAGCGACAGCGCCGCAATGGCCCAGGGCAGATAATCGTCTTCGGTGGAGGAGAAATTGCGCAAGTCCATTTTGGTCTTTTCGAGCTGATCTATTTCACTGAATATATCGGAAAGTACATTATTGCCGGTGGCGCGGAAATATTTTCCGCCCGTGGTAGATGCGATATTTTTAAGAGTAGTCTCGTCTATCACTACCGGGAGGTTGACATATTCGATGCGGCCGAACATGTTTTCTTGCGGGTAGGGTGCAGTGCCGTTTGTGCCCACGCCTATAGTATAAACCTTGATGCCGAGTTGGCGGGCAATTTCGGCAGCCGTAAGCGGAGCTACTACTCCCGTGTTGTTAGAGCCATCGGTCAGTAGTATTATGCTTTTGGATTTGGCTTTGCCTTCCTTGATGCGGTTGATAGCCGTGGCCAGACCATCGCCTATAGCTGTACCGTCCTGAAGCATACCCATCTTGATGTCGCTGATGTAGTTGACTATCACAGACCGGTCGGTAGTCATAGGAAGATTGGTGAAACTTTCGGCAGCGAAAGTCACTACACCGATATTGTCGCCGTCGCGACCGGCCACGAATTTCGATGCAACGTCTTTAGCCGCTTCCAGTCGGTCGGGCTTGAAATCACGCGCAAGCATACTGGTGGAGATGTCGATAGCCATCACTATGTCCGTACCCTCTACGGTAGATGTGTTCCATGAGTCGCGTGTCTGAGGGCGGGCTATGACTATGATGATACAGCCGAGTGCGGCCAGTTCAAGAATATACGTGAAGTGAAGGAGATATTCCTTGAACGGCCTGCCTATTTCTGCAAAGGGTTTGGCCGTGGAAACTCCGATAGAGGCATGCAGATTGCGCCGCTTCCATACATACCATCCTATCAGGGGGATGAACAGAAGAAATAGCCATAGGAAATGAGGGTTGGCAAATAACATATATAATCAGTCTCCTTTCGTGTATATGTTCTATAAGTTTATTGTTTATTCTCGGCTGACTCAGCAGCCTCGGGTGCGGGTTCTGCGGGTTGAGGTGCAGGCTTGGTATCCTCCACGAAGTTAACGGCATTGTCGTAGGTCCTTACATTATCGTCAGGCAAGGGGCGAACTTTGGCAAACTTCACGAAGTCAGCTATCTCAAGCACCTGATCCATATATTTTTTAGGTAGACGGGTGTCGGGATTATCGCGGAGCGCTTTCAGGATCTGCGACGAAGTCATTTCCATAGCGTTGATGCCGAATCGGCGCATAAGATAGTTGCGCAGGATGTCGGTAAGTACTGAGTAGTATTCCTTTTCCTGACCGCGCTCGCAGAGGTTACGTGCACGCAAAGCCGAGAGATCGACCATAGCCTGATCGTAGGGCGAGAGCAGAGGCTTCTTTTCTTCCTCAGATTCGGGAGTTTTGCGGCGACGCTTGTAAAGGATGTAGCCATATACACCACCGGCAGCAAGAAGAAGCACTATGAGGATTAAGCCCCAGTAATCTACAATAAAATCAGGCAGGTAGTCTGACCACTTGCGGTCAATGTCGCTGATATCAGCGAAGTCGTTGAGTGTCAGCGAATCTTTTGCTACCGGGTAAACTCTCAGCACGAGTCGGTTTGAAGTAAGTGTGTCGTTTCCTGATACGTAATATACCGGAGCAAGACGGTAATCACCCGAATCAAACGACTGAAGCAGTATGTCCTGATTTATTTCCCAGCGTCCGTTGCCGTGGTCGATGGTGTCGGCTTTAAGGAGTTTCATCACCTCGACTTTGGCATTGAACGTATCCTGCGGTATGATAAGCTGAGCGTTTTCATCGCGCGGACCTACAAGGTTGAGATGCAGAGTGGTAGCCTTACCCATGAGCAGGTGGGCGGAATCGAGCTGAAGTGTCACACGAGAGTCCGACAATGCCCGGCCTTGTAAAGCCACTGACAGAAGAGCCATCACGGCTGCTATGCGGAATAAAAATCTTGATTTCATCATAATCGGGAGATGTAGTTCATGTTTCGGTAATCACCTGAGTCCCCGCTTGCGGAAAAGTTGCATCAGGGATTTGGCGAAATCCTCGTCGGTAGCCACCGATGCCAGATCCACGCGGCTTTTGCGCATGGTCTCTGTGAGACGTTGCTGGAGATTATACCACCATTTGCTGAAAGCATTTCTGACTTTGCGTGAAGATGTGTCGATCCATCGCAGTTCGCCGCTCTCAAGATCCTCTATGCGCATCAGTCCTACATCGGGCAGCTTGGTGTCGCGCTTGTCGTAGACCTGAATGGCAATTACATCGTGCTTGTTTGATGCTATCTGGAGTGCACGGCTATAATCGTGGTCGTCGATAAAGTCAGAGATAAGAAATGTAGTGGTACGTTTTTTCAGTGCGTCGGTAAAATATCGCAGTGCCACCGATATATCCGTACCTCGGCTTTCTGGCTGAAAATCGAGTAGCTCGCGGATGATCAGGAGGATATGTTTCTTACCTTTTTTCGGAGGGATGAATTTCTCGATTTTGTCAGAGAAAAATATCACGCCGATCTTGTCGTTGTTAGTGATGGCCGAGTAAGCCAGCGTAGCGGCTATCTCGGCTATCATCTCCATCTTTTCCTCGCCTACGGCGCCAAACAGGCGGCTGCGCGAGACGTCGACAAGCAGCATCACCGTCATTTCGCGCTCTTCTTCAAACACCTTTACGTAGGGATGATTGTGGCGTGCGGTGACGTTCCAGTCAATATCGCGTATGTCATCGCCATACTGGTATTCTCTCACCTCCGAGAACATCATGCCTCGACCCTTGAAGGCCGTGTGATATTCTCCCGCAAAGATGTTCTGTGACAGTCCTCGGGTCTTTATATCTATTTTGCGAACTTTTTTTATCAGTTCATTTGCTTCCATATGATGGTGATATAATTAATGTAAGGGTGAAAGTGACGTGGCAATGAATAAGGAGTGAGGGAGAGAGGCGGTATCATCAGGGCACCTCAACCTTGTCAAGTATGCGCGAGATAATCTCGTCGGTAGTGATATTGTTGGCCTCGGCCTCGTAAGTAAGACCGATGCGGTGGCGCAATACGTCGTGGCATACCGCACGTACATCCTCAGGTATCACATAGCCGCGGCCGCGGAGGAAAGCGTAGGCGCGGGAAGCGCGTGCCAGACCGATGGATGCACGGGGCGATGCGCCGAAGTCAATCATGCTTTCAAGATCGCGCAGATCGTAGTCGGCCGGATTACGGGTAGCGAATACAATGTCGACGATGTAACGCTCGATTTTTTCATCAAGGTATATCTGCTCTACGATTTTCTGCACTTCCACGATCTCTTCAGGGCGGAGAAGCGGGCGGATATCCTTACGGCCTCCATTGATATTCTGGCGCACGATGGCCATCTCTTCTTCCTTGGAGGGATAGCCGATGATGACTTTAAGAAGGAAACGGTCAACCTGCGCTTCGGGGAGAGGATATGTACCTTCCTGTTCGATAGGGTTTTGGGTGGCCATTACGAGGAAAGGTTCGTCAAGGCGGAATGTGTGGTCGCCAATCGTAACCTGACGCTCCTGCATGGCTTCGAGAAGCGCACTCTGCACTTTGGCAGGCGCACGGTTGATTTCATCGGCGAGAACGAAGTTGGCGAATATCGGGCCACGCTTGATCTGGAACTGCTCTTTCTGTACACTGTAGATCATAGTACCAATTACGTCGGCAGGCAGAAGGTCGGGCGTAAACTGTATGCGGCTGTATTTTGCATCGATGATTTGTGCCAGGGTCTTGATGGCAAGAGTCTTTGCCAGGCCCGGTACGCCTTCGAGGAGCACGTGGCCGTTGGAGAGAAGGGCAATCAGAAGTGAATCTACAAGGTGTTTCTGACCTACGATAGTCTGATCCATGCCTCGCGTGACGAGCGACACAAAGTCGCTTTTCGAGGCTACGAGTTCGTTAAGCTCACGGATATTAACGTTTGCGCTCATGATAAATGGCTTTTATTCAAGTGGTTTAATATTATTCTAATTTAAAGGTAACTCGTAAATCGCCTGTAAAAGCGGTTTACGAGTACAAATTTAAAAATTAAACAAATAAGATAGAATCTTAGATTGTTAATTTTATATAAGCTATTGTTAAGATAACTAACTGCCTATTTTTTATTCCAAATTTCCGATTCTTTTGCTTGTGCGCGAGCTATGCTTTTGGGGTCGTTGGCATCAATGCCGTACTTCTCAGGCGCGGGTATCACCAGTTCAAGACCTGCTGTAAGATTGTTGGGATTGGATATCTTAGTCTTGTTTTCTTCGTAGATATATACCCAAAATACCTGATTCCCATAATGTTTCTGCGCCATTTTGGGCATAAGATAACCGGCCTTAACCTTGTCGGTGACAGGAGCTGACGGAGCGGCGGCTACCTGTTTGGCTTCCGGCTCAGGCTGAGGTTCAGGCTGCTGTTCCACCTCCGGAGCAGGGGTGGGGGTAGTATCTAAATCAGCCCATGCAGTGTCAGGCATCTCAGTGGCGTCGATCACATCGTTGAGAGCGGCAGTATCTTCTTCCTCCCCAATAGGTTCGGCAGTGCGGGTAGAGGGAGTGAGAGAAGTAGCATAGAAGAACATGGCCGCAGCGCCTATGGCTATACCAACTATCAGTCCCACGAAAAATCCCATACCGAAACCTGAGGATTTACTATCCGATTCGTCAGCTGTATTATCGGCTACGGCCGTCGGTTCGGCAGCGGGTTCATATTTGGGAGGTGTGATGCGGGTTTTTGCTTCTTTACTGTCGAAAATTTCTTCTTCATCCTCCTCAATGGGAATAATTTCAGGCACGGAAGGCTGTGGAGGCACAACCGGAGATTCGATTACTTCTATAGTGTCCTCTTCGGCGGCGGAGTTCTTGATTTCCTCCTCAGCGGTGACTGCGGGTATGAAAACCGGTATCTCATCTTCTACGTCAGATGAGGTAGTGAGAGTCTCTGTGACGGTGACAGGTGCGGATACCGAGATCGTGTCTTCCTCCGTATTCTCCACTGATGTATCATCATCTTGCTCCGCAGAATCCTCATCATCATGCTCCTCAACGGGAGGTAGGTTGATTTCAACCGAATCGAGCTGCGAGTCAGTGACTTCAGGATTGAGAAGAGTGGGTGAGAAGTGGCTGAAAGGAGCATTTACCTTGCCTGCAAGTGTATCATCGGGGGTAAATATCAGCTTGTCGGCAGCTTCGGGCGCCGGTGAAAATTCACCCAGTCCCTTGATTTTTACAGATTCACCACGCGAAAGAACTTCGGTAACTGCGGCAAAAAGCTCTTTGATGAATTCCTCGGAGAAATTCTGAGGCTGAGCCGTGGCTTCAGAAAGAAGTGAAGCGAGATTCTGAAATGAAAGTTTTTGATTCATAGCTTTTTGCGGAGGATGATGCTGGGGTTGAACTTTACTGTCACAGCGGGCGGCATGAGAGTGCGTGAGCCATCGGCATTGTTCACCACATACTCGTCGGTCTTTTCAGCCGAAAATGTGCCGAATCCGGGTATGGCTATGGAATTGAGTTCTGCACAGTTGTCTGCTATAATATCGGTCAACGAGCCGAGTAGCGAATTGACAGTTGCGGCGTTGAGTCCGGTGCGTTCGGCAAGCGAAGTGGTAATCTGCTTATGATCCATTATAATATATAAATACTTTAGTCTATTAGCATGTCGCGTATCTCGTATCGCGGACGGTTCTTAACCTCTATGAATATTTTTCCGATATATTCACCTACCGTGCCTATACCCATCAGTATCAGGCTGCCGAGAAACCACACTGAGAGCATCAGTGATGTCCAGCCGGGTTCGAGGGCGGGTTTGAAGAAATATGAAATCAACACGTAGGCCGCTACAGCCACATCAATTAATAGCAAGAGCAGACCGACGAGAAATATCATTCGCATCGGTTTGGCCGAAAATGAAGTTATGCCGTCGATAGAGAAGCTGAGCATTTTTGACAACGGATATTTCGACTCGCCGGCAGCCCGCGAAGCGCGGGCATAGGTCACTATATCCGTGTCAAGACCGATCATAGGTATGATGCCGCGTAAAAAGAGGTTTTTCTCGTCGTAGTGCGACAACATCTCAAGAGCCCTTGCGCTCATGAGTCGGAAATCGGCATGATTGCTCACCGTGTCAAGCCCCATTGACTTCTGAAAACGGTAGAACGCCAGTGCGGAATTACGCTTGAACCATGTGTCGGTTTCGCGCGAGCTTCGCACACCGTAGACTATCTCTTTGCCGTCGATGAAGCGGTCCACCATCTCACGAATGGCCTCCGGGTCATCCTGGAGGTCGGCGTCGATCGACACTGCGGCGTCGCAGCGGTCTTTTACTGTCATCAGGCCGGCAAGCAGGGCATTCTGATGGCCGCGGTTGTGAGCCAGGGAGATGCCTTTGACGCGCTTATCGGCCAGATGAAAGCGGGTAATTATATCCCAAGTGGAATCGCGGCTGCCATCGTTGGAGCACAATACGTAGCTGTCCTCGCTGATCTTTCCTTCGGCCACCATAGAGTCAAGCAGCCGCAGAAGAGCCGGCAGAGTGATGGGCAGTACTTCCTGCTCGTTGTAGCAGGGCAGCACGATGGCAATAACCGGGCGTTCCATTTTTTTATTCGGGAGGTTTTATTTAATAATTTCGTGCAAAAATTACTCGGCGCTTAGAGGGACGACCTGTCACCATGCACACACCGGGAGTATCGTCACCGTCGAGGGGAATGCAGCGTAGCGTGGCTTTGGTCTCCTCCTTGATCTTTTCTTCGGTCTCGGTGGTGCCGTCCCAGTGAGCGAGAATGAATCCGCCTTTTTCGATTTCTTTCTTAAATTCTTCGTAGGTGTCTACGGTGCGGGTCATTGATTCGCGGTGGGCAAGAGCTTTCTGATAAATGTTCTGCTGGATTTCTTCAAGCAGTTTTTCGATATAGGCAGCGATGCCGTCGATGGGAGCCACGTGCTTTTCGAGAGTATCGCGGCGCATTACTTCCACAGTGCCGTTTTCTATATCGCGTGCTCCGATAGCCAGACGCACGGGCACACCTTTGAGCTCATAGTCGGCAAACTTGAATCCGGGACGGCGGTTGTCGGCGTCATCATATTTCACGCTTATGCCTGCCGCGCGGAGCTCGTCGATGATCGGATTGACTTTCTCGGTTATGGCCTTGAGCTGGTCGGCATTCTTGAAGATGGGAATAATTACTACCTGGATGGGGGCGAGATGGGGAGGAAGCACGAGGCCGTTGTCGTCAGAGTGAGTCATGATGAGAGCGCCCATAAGGCGGGTCGACACACCCCAGGAGTTGGCCCATACGTATTCGGGCTTGTTTTCCTTGTTGACGAATGTTACGTCAAATGCCTTGGCGAAGTTCTGGCCGAGGTTGTGGGAAGTACCTGACTGGAGAGCCTTGCCGTCCTGCATCATAGCTTCGATAGTATAGGTGTTGACCGCACCGGCAAAGCGCTCGTTGGCACTCTTGACGCCCTTGATTACGGGCATTGCCATATATTTTTCGGCGAAATCGGCATACAGATTGATCATCTGTACCGTACGGGCTTCGGATTCCTCGGCTGTCGCGTGAGCGCAGTGACCTTCCTGCCATAAGAACTCGGCTGTGCGGAGGAACATACGGGTACGCATCTCCCATCGCATTACGTTGGCCCACTGGTTGCACAGCACGGGCAGGTCGCGGTAGCTGTGGATCCAGTTTTTATACGTACCCCATATGATGGTTTCGGATGTGGGGCGTACTATGAGCTCCTCTTCGAGGCGGGCGTCAGGGTCGACGATGACACCGTTGCCATTGGGGTCATTTTTCAGACGGTAGTGAGTCACTACGGCACATTCTTTGGCGAAGCCTTCCACGTGTTCGGCTTCGCGGCAGAGGAATGATTTGGGGATAAGCAGGGGGAAATAAGCGTTTTGCACGCCGGTAGCCTTAAACATTTCGTCGAGTGTATGCTGCATCTTTTCCCAGATAGCATAGCCGTAGGGCTTGATTACCATACATCCTCTTACGGGCGACTGTTCGGCTAAATCAGCTTTTACTACGAGTTCATTATACCACTGCGAGTAATTGTCGGCTCGCTTGGTGAGATCCTTTAATTCGGTTGCCATTACTATATATTTACTATATAATTGTGTTTTATTACTGCAAAGTTAGTGAAAATAGCCGAATTGCTACCATATTTTTATTATTTTTGCGTCAATATCCACCTGATTTATGGAGCAAACTTATTGTCGAGAGCCAAACAACGAACTGATACCGACGCATATCGGCTGCCGGATGTGCAGTCTGCGACCGGTGATGTACGGCGATGTCGGGTGGCTGAAGCTCCTTATCGGCGAGGGGAAGGTGGCGGAGTACCTGCTGAGAAACTCATCTTTTGCCGATGTGATGGCTGAGGAGAATGACGCCGGTGAGGCCGTGAATATGGCTATAATCACTGCGGAGGGTGAGCCGGCAGGATTTGTTTCGGCCCTGCCTGTCATCGACCGAAGTCCGGCAATGCCGAGATGGATGCTTGAATTTGCAGTTGCGGAGCGGTTTGAGCGACGTGGCTTCGCTACTGAGGCCGTAGGTGCTCTTTCGGATTACCTGCTGGGACGATTCGCGCTGCCTAAGGTGGTCGCCGATGTATGCGACGCTAATACCGGCGCGCTTGATGTGGTGAGGAAATGCGGCTTTGCCCGACCCGAATCGCGGTTGGCTTATATGAATTACCGTCATGTACGTCAGGGTATGCGCTATCATTGGTATAGAATGCAGCCGGGACGCCGGGCTCTGTATTTTGCCAAAGGTTTGCAATATTACAGATCCCGTCGGTTTGTCGATGCTGCACAGATGTGGTACGAGGCTCTTGCTTATCCTCGCTGCGAAGGGACTCCTTATTGCGATTCCTTGATTCTTGCCAATATAGGTATGGCATATTCGTCGGCGGGGTGGTATGTGCAGGCACGAAGTTTTCTGGAGCGTGCAGCGGTGATGGCTGAAGATTCGGGGTATATTGAGTTGGAATTGATGTGGATAGCCCGACAGACGGGAATGTGAAAAAATTGAGCAAAAAAATCCGCAGGAAAATCGCGGTGTGATCTTCCTGCGGGGTTATGAGTTATTTACAAGCTATCTTGCTGAGTGGGTCACACGGCAAGCGCGATGTCTTTCTCTTTGGCTATGCGGCGTATGTTCATGATAGCATAGCGCATACGTCCAAGCGCGGTATTGATGCTGACGCCGGTGGCTTCGGCTATCTCCTTGAACGACATGTTGCGGTAGAAGCGCATGATGAGTACTTCACGCTGGGGATCGGGCAGAGCCATCACGAGCTGACGAATATCTACGTCGAGCTGCTCGGCAACAAGCCAGTCCTCGATAGTGCCGTCGCAGAGATCGCGGCGGTTGAGGAGATCCACGCCTTCTTCATCTGTGGAAGTCACCCCCTCCGACTTTTCCTGACGGAAATAGTCGATGATGAGGTTGTGGGCTATGCGCAGCAGCCATGCCGAAAACTTGCCGCTTTCGGTGTAGCGACCCTGCTTGATAGTCATGATGGCTTTTACGAAAGTATCTTGAAATATATCGTCGGCCACATCCTTGTTTTTGACTATACGCAAAATATAGGCATAAACCTTGCCCTGATGGCGCTGCAGCAGGGTGTCGAAAGCGTTATTGTCGTTGTTGGCATAAGCCTGGACCAACTCCCGGTCAGTCAGCTTAGTCATTTCTTGCATTTTCTATTCTGTTTTATTGTTTTAGAGTAGAAATGTTTCGATAGGCGGTGTTATTCTTTTAATTATTAATCAAGTGAAATTTTTCAGCATACAAAGTTATATAATAATTTCGGTTCGTCCAAATCGTTTTTGATTTTTTCTATTGAGTTAACATTTGTTGAACAATAAGGGGCGAGTGAGGTGAATAATTATGGAAAAAGCACGGGTCTGAAACAACGCAACGACCGCTCCTCTCGGGGCAGCCGTTGCGCGGTCTTAGCAATAAGACTCTACAAACCTAACATAAAAACACATTTACTATTATGCAATATTTTTCCATGAATTTCTTCAGTAGATTCTTGTAATCCGAGAGGACGAATATCAGCCGTGCCGGAGTGTGTGATTGGCGGCTGTGCGGATGCTCTTTTTTTTATCCTCTGATGCAAAGTTAGCAGCGAAAGACGCGGTCTACAAGCCTTTTAGGATGCAATATAGAAAATATTAAGTAGAATATTTTGCTATATATCTAAATAATAGATAGTTGTGGTTTTTTAAATACGGATTAAATATAGATAGGATTTAGGTGATTTGAGAGGACTTTCGAGTCGTTTTTGTTAGTTTTGGGGGGCTTCGGAGATGGATGGTATGAACATGATGTCGGCCTCGAAAGTGTCGCGTGAGATGGCTCGGTTTTTAAGCTTGTTTCTGTAGGCATAGATAGTGTGGATGGAGTAGTTGAGCAGCCGGGCAATGCGGCTGCTCTCTGTAATGCCGAGGCGCATGAACGCGAGGATACGGAGGTCAGTGTTGAGCCGTTCGCCCGCTGCCGGTATTATCTGCTCTTCGGGTCGCAGAAGTTTGTTGACCGCCTCGATAAACTCCGGGTATAAGTTAAGAAATGCTTTGTCAAATACCTCGTAAAATTCCTCCGACTGCTCTTCTACGAGTTTGCCTGATTTGGTGAGTTG
This sequence comes from Bacteroides sp., assembly GCA_014802325.1. Lineage (GTDB taxonomy): Bacteria > Bacteroidota > Bacteroidia > Bacteroidales > Muribaculaceae > Duncaniella. The sequence continues at coordinate 44,749 of JAAVCK010000019.1, read as the reverse complement.
GAGAAGGTCGGCTGATTTTCCGGTAGTGATTTTTCTGTGTACGAGATTGCTGAGCTTATGAAGTTTTTCGATATACACGGAGCATAGGTTGAGAAATTCATTTATGTATAAATCTTTCACCTTATTGGCGTCGGCCAGCTTCTTGGTCAGACCGTTTTTTTGCTTCACCTTTTTATACAGCATCCACAGAGTGACGATAAGGAGCACCAAAATTACGGCCAGTAGAGCTATGACTCCGTAGGTGATATAGCGTGATTGACGGAGCTGCGACTGGTGTGCCTGTTCGATATATGGAATAGCCTGCGCCGACTGAATCATTCGGAGCGGAGCGTTGCACTCCACGGCATTACGCAGCGCGATCGACAGATACAAGTGTGCCCGCTCGATATCGCCATAATCATAAAGAGCACCACCAAGCTCCTGAAGCGATGCTACTTCTCGTGTGGCGGCCTTGGTGTCGGCAATGGCTGAGAGTGTGAGCAGGTAGAGGTAGTCGATATGGCGACCGCGCTCACGGGCTATCGACGATAATATATGTGTGGCGCGTGCGTAAGTATTGTCGGTTTCGTCGAGATCCGATATCAGATCTGACAATACAGCCTCGGCTTTGGCATAACTGTTGGATAGATAATAATGTTCGCCGAGATTGAGCTTGTATTTCACAGACGAAGGGGGGAGGAGCGGCAACATCTGAGCCTGAGCCTCCCGCGATAAGGTCATGTATCGCAGGCTGTCAGTGGGATGCGGCGCGTGAAACGACGCTATGTAGCTATACATCTGCCGCCCTGTATCAAAATACTCTATTTTACGGTCGACCGCCATACCGACTGTATCGATGGAATTGTAGAGCGATATGGCTTCCTCGAAATATCCGCTTAGAGGCAGAAAAGTGGCCATGCGCAGCAAGAAAGTTTCGTCGAGCGGATGGAGCTGATGCCGTGTGGCGAGTTTCAGTCCGTCGCGATACTCTCTTATGGCCCATTCGGAGTCAAATGAGTTTAGTGCATCGCCGAGTCTGAGCATGGCTTCTGCCCGAGGCAAGGCGGCTAGGGTGGAATCGGAGGCCACTGCGACGAGCGAATCTATTGACTGTCGGCGCTCTGCAAGATAAAAGTCGCGGTGTCTGAGTTCATCGTCAAGTCGTGCGAGCTCTCGGGTGAGTCCGGCATCTGAGGCGTTGTTGTCAGCCGATGCTCTCATCGAAGCCGAACCACATAATAACAGTATGAGTAATACAAAGCGTAACATCACAAACAATTTTGAGCAAAGATAACCAACAAAAACTGAAAAATCGAGCCGGAATAAAAAAAAATTTGTAATTTTGCCCCCAAATTTTACATTTCAAGCAGATATGAAACAGAAGGTATATCAGGGAATGACCTTTGTGCCCTATATCGAAAACTCCGCCATCATGGAGCGCGTCGACGAAATAGCCGGTAAGATCTCCGAGCGCTATAAAGATCGTAAGCCGCTGATAGTATGTGTGCTTAACGGTGCATTTCCTTTTGCCGCCGATCTTTTCCGCCGTCTTGATATAGATGCTGAAATCACATTTATCCGCCTCAAAAGCTATGAAGGTACGTCGTCGACCGGAGTGGTGCGGGAAGTGCTCGGTCTTGGCGCTGACATCAAAGGTCGCGATATAATACTGGTGGAGGATATTGTAGACACCGGTCATACGATAGTGAATCTTGTGGATAAAGTCAAGGCTCTTGAGCCTGCGTCGATAGCTGTGGCTACTCTTCTCTTCAAGCCCGAAGCACTCCAGCATGAATTTACACCTGACTATGTAGGATTCAGCATTCCCAAGAAATTTATCATAGGCTACGGCCTCGATATTGACGGACTCGCACGTAACCTCCCTGATATTTACGTTGTTAAAGAATAAATTTTTGTATTGTACTACTCGAAGCATGTTTAATCTCGTAATTTTCGGAGCGCCCGGCAGCGGAAAAGGTACCCAGAGCGACAAACTAATATCGCGCTATGGACTTACCCATATATCTACCGGCGAGATCCTCCGCGAAAATATTGCAAAAGGAACAGAACTCGGCAAGATAGCCGATAAATATATCTCGAAAGGACATCTCATACCCGACGATCTTGTCACTGAGATGCTTGCCGACGAGATTGACGCCCATCCCGGCACAAAGGGTTTTATATTTGACGGTTTTCCCCGCACCATTCCTCAGGCCGAGGCTCTTGACCGTATCCTTGAAGAGCGTGGCGAAAGCGTCCATTCTGTTATAGGTCTTGAAGTCCCCGACGATCAGCTCATCGAGCGTCTGCTTGCCCGTGGCAAGGAGTCAGGACGCTCCGACGATAATCTTGAGACCATCAACAAGCGTCTGCAAATATATCACTCGTCCACTTCGCCGCTCAAAGACTTCTATCTCGGCAACGGACGCTATGAATCAATCGAGGGAACAGGTGAGATAGATCATATAGCCGACCGTATCGTGGAGGCTATCAACCGTCGCGACGAAGCGATGAAAAAGAAATAATTTCCTTATCAATACAGAATAAATTACGCTCCCGCTGCCGATTCCGGCGGCGGGAGCGTAATTTACAGAAAGTATCAGAATCCCTGCTTTTTGATGAAGTCAGAGAATACTTTTGAGAAATATTCATTGTCTTCACGCTTGTAGCGAACGTCGGTAAACACCTGTGCGAGTGTTTCCTTGCCGTTTTCGGCTATGAATTTGGCGCTGTCAGGCAGCGCTTCCTTTTCTGCATATATCTCATCGATATCGGCAGGGGAGTAGTCGTGATATTTTTCATCGTGGACTATTCCCTTAATGGGCAGGCGGTCGCTCTTGGGGGCGTCAGCAGCCGGATAGCCTACCGTGACAGTGGCGACCGGAACTACACGAGCCGGCAGGTCGAGCACCTCGGCTATCTGAGGCGCATTGTAGGTCACCGTACCAAGATAGCATGTGCCGAGGCCGTTCATCTCGGCTATCGTCACAAATTGCTGGGCGAAGATGGTGGCGTCGATCACTCCCCACATGAATGCCTGGAAGTTGTCATAGCCCGGCTCGGCATTGCGCTGCCGGCACCATTTCTCGAAGCGGTTGAAATCAACGCAGAATGTCAATACTGCCTGGGCCGACATGACCGACGACTGCCCGAAATGAGCCGGTGACAGAGCGCGTCGTGTTGCCTCATCTCGTGTCACTACGACGCTGTATATCTGCATGTTGCCCGTGTTTGGTGCTTGCGAGGCAGCCTCAAGCATGGCTGTGATTTCCTCAAGTGAAAGTTTGCGCTCGGGATCATAGTTTCTTACAGTCCGTCGCTCGGCGAAAAAGGGATTTATAGTCATAATCTGATGATTTGTACTTAATATTTATACAAAGATATGTAATATTGTGCAATTAAGAAATTTTACCCGACGGAAAAATTCCGGTTACCGGTTTGCTGTAATATATGCTGACACAATATAAAGGTCAATAATATTTATTGACAATCGGGTTAAAATGCAGGCTGAATATTTGCAAAAGCCGCGGGAATTTTGGAAATTTGCAGTCGCTTTTAACCCCTCTAATCCTAAATGAAAACTTATACCTACGACGAGGCTTTCGACGCCTCTAAAGAATACTTTGACAATGACGAGCTTGCAGCACGTGTGTGGGTGAGCAAGTATGCGTTGAAGGATTCTTTCGGCAATATCTATGAAAAGACTCCCGAGGATATGCACCGCCGCATAGCTTCGGAAATAGTGCGCATAGAGAACAAGTATCCCAATCCCATGACCGAAGCCGAGGTGATGGAGCTTCTCGATCATTTCCGCTATGTGGTGCCTCAGGGCAGCCCGATGGCCGGAATAGGCAATAATTTCCAAGTAGGCTCGCTCTCCAACTGCTTCGTGATAGGTCTTGACGGCACGCCCGACTCCTACGGCGGTATCATCCGCATAGACGAGGAGCAGGTGCAGCTCATGAAACGCCGCGGAGGTGTGGGGCACGACCTTTCGCATATCCGCCCCAAGGGTACACCGGTGAAAAATTCTGCTCTGACATCGACAGGACTTGTGCCCTTTATGGAACGCTACTCCAACTCCACCCGCGAGGTGGCTCAGGACGGACGCCGCGGAGCGCTTATGCTATCAGTATCGATCAAGCATCCTGACTCGGAGAAGTTTATCGATGCCAAGCTCGAACAAGGCAAGATCACCGGTGCAAACGTGTCGGTGAGGATCGACGATGATTTCATGAACGCCGCCATCAATGGCACCAACTATACCCGCCAGTTCCCCGTCGACTCTGATAATCCCGACGTCACGGTCGACACCGATGCACGCGCTCTATGGAATAAAATAGTATTCAACGCATGGAAATCGGCCGAACCCGGAGTGCTGTTCTGGGACACGATAATACGCGAAAGTGTACCCGACTGCTACTCTGATCTCGGATTTCGCACCATTTCCACAAATCCCTGCGGAGAAATTCCCTTATGTCCTTACGACAGTTGTCGACTCGTGGCTATGAATCTTTATTCATATGTAAAGAATCCGTTTACAGACAAGGCCGAATTCGATTTCGACAAGTTTCGCGATCATGTGGCGAAGGCACAGCGCATCATGGACGACATCATCGACCTTGAGATGGAGAAGATCGATACTATTATCGAGAAAATAAAGTCGGATCCAGAGACCGAGGAGGTGAAGAGCGCCGAGCTTCACCTTTGGGAGAAGATTCGCGCGAAGACACTCCAAGGCCGTCGCACCGGTCTCGGCACTACAGCCGAGGGTGATATGATAGCCGCACTCGGTCTGCGCTATGGCACTCCCGAAGCTACGGATTTCTCAGTGGAGGTCCACAAAGCCCTTGCTCTGGCAGCATACCGCTCATCGGCGGTGATGGCAGGAGAGCGCGGCGCCTTTGATGTATATGATTCCGAGCGCGAGAAAAACAATCCCTACATACAGCGCCTTGCCCAGGCTGATCCTTCGCTCTACGAGCTGATGCTGAAAAACGGACGCCGCAACATAGCATGCCTCACCATAGCCCCTACAGGCACTACATCGCTTATGACCCGCACTTCGTCGGGTATAGAGCCGGTGTTTATGCCGGTATATAAGCGCCGCCGCAAGGTGAACGCCAACGATGTGGAGTCGCGCGTGGATTACGTGGACGATTCAGGCGACGCTTTTGAGGAATATGTGGTATATCACCCGAAGTTTGTCGACTGGATGAAGACGCAGGGCATAGAGGTGAAAGACGATTATACGCAGGAACAGCTTGACAACCTTGTGGCGCGCTCGCCGTATCACAAGGCCACGGCCAACGATGTGGACTGGCTTGAAAAGGTGAGAATGCAGGGCCGCATACAGAAGTGGGTAGATCACTCGATATCCGTCACAGTCAACCTTCCTGCCGATACTACGGTTGATCTCGTCAACAAGCTCTATGTCGAAGCATGGCGATCCGGCTGCAAGGGTTGCACCATATATCGCGATGGCAGTCGCTCAGGAGTGCTTGTGGCTATCGAGAAGAAAAAGCCCGAACCGGCAGCAGCTCCGATGGCCGATTACCGTCCGCACGTCAGCAAACGTCCTATCGAGCTGGAGGCTGATGTGGTGAGATTCCAGAACAATAAGGAAAAGTGGATTGCATTCATCGGTCTGGTCGACGGCAAGCCTTACGAAATTTTTACCGGTCTGGCTGATGATGAAGTAGGTATCTTCTGCCCCAAATCGGTGTCGAAAGGCCGTATTATCAAGGCTATAGACGAGAAGGGCAACAAAAGGTATGACTTCCAGTTTATCAACAAGCGCGGATATAAAACTACGATTGAAGGACTCTCCGACAAGTTTAATCCCGAATACTGGAACTATGCCAAACTGATATCGGGAGTGCTCCGCTACGGTATGCCTATTGACCAGGTAATCAAACTCGTGAACGGCCTGGAACTCAATTCGCAGTCTATCAACACCTGGAAAATGGGTGTGGAGCGTGCGCTTAAAAAGTATATCCCTTCAGGAACGGCAGCCAACGGACAGCGTTGTCCCAACTGCGGTCAGGAAACACTTATCTATCAGGAGGGATGTCTGTTATGTACGTCGTGCGGCACTTCAAAGTGCGGTTGATGACGGCCTGAGTCAACGGACTTAAACAAAATTCGGCGGGTGAGAGCTGCATATGGCAGTCTCACCCGCTTGACGTGATATATATAAGGAGTTAGGCTTTGACCAGATTAATGGTTATGGTAAGACTTTCGATATCCTGTTCCCATAGTTGACCGAGTTCCTGCAACGAATTGATACCGAGCGCAGGAAACAGTTGAGTCGTAATAATCTCAGCTATGGCATCGTTGGCAGGTTGAGCAAGATATTCTGTAAGCTTGGCATCGAGCGTAGGCAGCGCGGGAGAGAGAAGACTTACGAACGGGTCAAGCATTTTCTTATCTATCACTATCTTCAGTGCCGATCCGGAAGCGGTGGCTGCCACGGGGATACCTGTGGAGTTAAGAGAGCTGAAAGTGTCCATGAGAGACTTAGTGTCTACCCCCATTTCAGCCAAATCAGTTATCAGTTTCTCAACCTTCTCGGTGACAGCTCCGTCATTAAGATTAGGATTCTTACCTGCATCCACGTCGATCTTGTAGCTGATATTCGGGATATAGGGAGTGATGAGGAGATAGGGCGACCGACTGTACCAGAACACAAGATTCGGGCCGGTAGATGCGTCAAAGTCCGAAATAGCCTTATATATTCCGTTGGTCTGATCCAGACCCTCGCTGACAGCCCTGGCAATGTCGACCGTGGTGGAATAATCTATCACCATACTTCCGTTTGACTGAAGATCGATCGCGCCGATGGCATTGTAAAGCGCCAGACCGCCGAGCAGGCTCAATGTAGCGGAAAGTTGCTCTGACTTTGCGGGCTGATTTTTGATAGCGAGATCTATCACTACCGGAGCATGCTCTATCAATGCGGCGCTGACCGGAAGCATCTTTTCGGGCGTCCATTTGCCGGTAAAGTTGGCCTGAGCCTCGGAGGTAAGGGTAGAGGTGACGGCTATCTCAGCTTTGCCGGAAGTGGTCACGGTCCCTGAAAGCGACATATTATATATAGGAGGCAGAGCTGTGGATTTCGACATAGGGAAAATCTCGGGGGGCGATGATAGATCGGTTGTACCCGAGAGGGCAAACGTAGCATCGCCGGTCTGCTTCATATCGGCAGGAATGGTGATTTCAGTATAGCCGGGTACGATATTGCTCAGCGTAACCACAGCACGCGATTCGCTCCTGGTGTCGATGTTGACTACGCCGTAGGATCGAACGCCGTTGAATGTCACGGTGGCGTCATTGCCCGTGATGGGCGACGACGGTATCTCTTGCCAAGGCTGCTTATCGTCGCTGCACGACCATGTGATAGCAGCCGCTGCAAGCACTAAAAATGATAGTGAGATATTCTTCATAAGTTGAAACGGTGTTAGGATGTTATCTATCTAACTAAACAACCGTCTGACAGAAAAAGTTAGGCCGTCGGCAGAAATTTCCACCGACGGCCATAATGTATAGTATTAATTTCCTACTTACGGTATTATTTCAAACCGCAAGCGTTGCATTTTTCAGAAATCATGGTGAAGAAATCATTGCCCTTATCATCAACGAGGATAAAAGCGGGGAAATTTTCCACTTCGATTTTCCACACGGCTTCCATGCCGAGCTCGGGATATTCGAGAAGTTCCACTTTCTTGATAGAGTCCTTGGCAAGAATGGCAGCGGGACCACCTATCGAGCCGAGGTAGAAACCGCCGTGAGCCTTGCAAGCGTCGGTCACCTGCTTGCTGCGGTTGCCTTTGGCTATCATCACGAGCGAACCACCCAACGCCTGGAAGGGCTCTACATAGGGATCCATGCGTCCGGCAGTGGTAGGTCCGAACGAACCTGAAGGCATTCCCTCGGGAGTCTTGGCCGGACCGGCGTAATATACCGGATGATCTTTCAGATACTGGGGCATGGGTTCGCCGCGGTCAATACGCTCTTTGATTTTTGCATGAGCTATATCGCGAGCCACGATGATGGTGCCGTTGAGCGACAGGCGGGTTGAGACAGGATATTTTGTGAGCTCTTCCTGAATTTCCTTCATGGGGCGGTTGAGGTCGATCTTCACCACCTCACCTTCGCCGGCCTTGCGATATTCATCAGGAATGAGTTCGCCGGGATTAGAATCAAGTTTTTCTATCCACAGACCTTCGCGATTGATTTTAGCCTTGACATTGCGGTCGGCCGAGCACGATACACCTATACCGATGGGGCATGAAGCACCGTGGCGGGGCAGGCGGATCACACGAATATCATGGGCGAAATATTTGCCGCCAAACTGTGCGCCGTAGCCTATCTTTTCGGTCTCTTCCTTGAGCTGACGTTCGAGTTCGTGATCGCGGAAAGCGTGGCCGAGTTCATTGCCCTTGTCGGGGAGTGAATCGTAATATTTTACAGAGGCTTTCTTTACGGTGGCAAGGTTCATCTCGGCCGAAGTGCCGCCTACTACGATAGCGATGTGGTAGGGAGGACAAGCAGCCGTGCCGAGCGATTTCATCTTCTCTACGAGGAAAGGCACGAGGGTCTTGGGATTGATAATGGCTTTGGTCTCCTGATAGAGATAGGTCTTGTTGGCCGAGCCACCACCTTTGGCTACGAAAAGGAAGTGATATTCGTCGCCCTCAGTGGCATGAAGGTCAATCTGTGCAGGAAGATTGCAGCCGGTGTTGACCTCATCGTACATATTCAGAGGCGCATTCTGGCTATAGCGCAGATTGTCGGTGGTATATGTATCATACACGCCGTGACTGATCATCTCTTCATCGTCGCATCCTGTATATACGCGCTGTCCTTTCTCGCCGTGGCATATAGCTGTGCCGGTATCCTGGCAGAAGGGGAGAGCCCCCTTGGCAGCTATCTCTGCATTGCGGAGCATGGTGAGAGCTACAAACTTGTCGTTTTCGCTGGCTTCGGGATCGCTCAGTATTTTAGCCACCATCTCGTTGTGCTCGCGGCGGAGCATGAACGCATTGTCGTGAGTGGCCTGACGGGCAAGTACACGCAGAGCTTCGGGGTCAACTACGAGAAACTCATGTCCGCCCCAGTTTTCTACCTTTACGTAGTCTTTGGTCAGAAGATAATACTCCGTGGTATCGGGCCCTAGGGGAAACATCGGCTGATACTTGAAGGGTTTGGTTGCCATACTATTTATATTTTTAGATATATTGAAAATTAGTCGAATACGCCTTCGATAGATTCTTCCTCAACTGTAGGCTCTGGAGCTTCATCGCCCACAGCGCCGTAGTAGTCTTTCTCACACAGGTTGATAGAGGCCGGGAAATTAAAGCGCGCGCTTTCGGAGAACGGGAGCGACTTGTCGGCATACACTTTTTTCATAAACAGGCCGTAGATAGGAAGCGCCATAGCTGCACCCTGTCCGTTGGCCATCGAGTTGAAGTGAATGAATCGCTCGTCGCCGCCCACCCAAGTGCCGGTGACAATCTGGGGAGTAAAGCCCATAAACCATCCGTCGGCATTGAAGTTGGTGGTTCCGGTCTTGCCGCCCATTTCAGCTGTGAGTCCGTAGCGTGAACGCACGCGGTGAGCCGTACCTTCATTCACTACATTGAGAAGCATGGAGAGGATGCGGTAATAAGCTTTTTCGCTGATTACTTCGGTGTGGACGGGAGTGAAATTATCGTCGATGATATTACCGTTGTTGTCGGCTATGGCTGTTACGAAAATGGGGTCGACACGCATACCGTTGTTAGCAAAAGCCGAGTAGGCGGTCACCATCTCCTTGACCGATACGTCTGCCGGGCCGAGACAGAGCGACATTACTGCCGGAAGATCGGCCGTGATGCCGAAGTTGTGCATCGTGCGCACGAGTGAAGCCGGCGAGAGCTGGCTGATGAGTCGGGCCGAAATCCAGTTGTTTGAATTCGTGAGAGCCCAACGAAGATCGACCATCTCACCCACACGGGACGTACCTGAGTTGCGGGGCGCCCATACGTTGCCGGCCTCGTCGGTCAGCACCGGTTGCTCGTTGAGAAATTCGTCGCATGGCGTGAATCCTTCCTCCATAGCATATGTGTAAAGAAACGGTTTGCCTGTAGAACCAATCTGGCGGCGTCCGGTCGAAACCATATCATATTGGAAATACGAAAAATTCGGGCCACCCACATAGGCCTGCACGTGTCCGTTGAGCGGGTTCATGGCCATGAAGCCCGTGCGGAGGAAATGCTTGTGATACAGCACCGAGTCGAGCGGTGTCATCACCGTGTCGATAGATCCGGAGTAGGAAAATACTTTCATCTCACGGGGAGTGTTGAACGCCCTGTCGATCTCCTCACGCGTAGCCCCGCCTTTCACCATCGTGCGGTAGCGGTCGGTATTTTTCATGGCATTGCGTATCAGATGGTTCAGTCTGATTTCAGATAGCTCTGTGCGGTTGGTGGTGTAAGGAGCGCCCTTTGTGTTGCGCTTCTCGCGGAAAAATGCGTTTTGCAGATATCCGCCGATATGTTCGGCCACAGCCTCCTCGGCATATTTCTGCATGCGCGAGTCGATGGTAGTGTATATCTTCAGCCCGTCATTATATATGTCATATTTCGAGCCGTCGGGTTTGGGATTTTTTTCTATCCAGCCATAAAGACGGTTGGTCTCCCAGGCTATTGAATCGTCTACATATTTCTGGCGCTCCCACTCGCGGTAATTAGACGCAACCGGCTTCTTGGCCTGAAGCATCTGGCGGATCTGCTCGCGGAAATAGGGAGCAATACCGTCTTTAGTATCAACGCGGTGAAAATTAAGTTTCATAGGCAATGCACACAGGCTGTCGGCCTCAGCTGTAGTGATTCGGCCGGCCTTTTCCATCTGCCTGATTACGGTGTTGCGTCGGTTGAGAGTTCGCTCCGGCTGGCGAACGGGGTTGTAAAACGCCGGGTTTTTCACCATACCCACGAGTGTGGCTGCTTCCTCGATATTAAGATCTTTAGCTTCTTTGCCGAAATATACGTATGCCGCGCTCTTGATACCTACGGCATTGTAGAGGAAGTCAAACTGGTTGAGATACATTTTCAATATCTCGTCTTTGGAATAATAGCGCTCGAGTTTAACGGCTATCATCCATTCGATGGGCTTCTGCATGGCGCGTGAAATCAGTCCGGAGGTACCGGGCGAGTAAAGTTGTTTGGCCAGCTGCTGGGTGATGGTAGAGCCACCGCCGGCATTTTTGTTGCCCATCAGTATAGTCTTGAAGAGTACACGTCCCAGTCCTCGGAGGTCGATACCGGAGTGATCTTCAAAACGCACGTCTTCGGTGGAAATCAGCGCGTCTACCACATAAGGCGATATTTCATCGTAGTCAGCATACACACGGTTGCCCGTACCCTTGAAATATCGACCGATTTCCTCACCGTCGGCCGAATATAGCACCGAGGCAAAACGGTCAGTAGGATTCTGCAACTCTTCTACGGGAGGCATGTAGCCTATTACGCCATTATATACCAAAAACAGGAAACTAAGCAGCGACACCACTCCGAGTCCAAGAGCTATCCAGAGGACCGTGATGATCTTGGTCCACTTTTTCGACTTTGGAGCCGCGGGTTTCTGCTTCGGCTGCTGATTATTGTTGGATGTATTGTCGGTCATGATTTGTTAGCACATTTATCTTGCAAATTTATGAAATTTTTTTCGTACTTATGGTATAGTAGATTTTAAACCTTCTTAAAATGCGCTGCGATTTTTTTGAAATTTTTTTCGGAAAAGTTTGTCAATTCAAAATTTGATTATACCTTTGCGGTGTGTTAGATATGTACAACACCTAAACACCGGCTCACAATTAGACTACACTATAATATAAAAACGATGAAAAAACTGATTACCGTTGTGTTGGCAGCTATGGCGGTGGCCTTACCGTCGTCGGCTCAGCTTCTATGGAAGATTTCCGGAAAAGACATGCCTGAATCCTATCTTCTTGGCACGTATCACCTTGCCGACTATGCTGCTGTCGACTCCCTGACCGGAGTTTCGGCAGTAATGGAGCGTGTGTCAGGTGTGATAGGGGAAATTGATTTTATGAAAGCCACATCGGCGGAGGGACAACAGACTATGGCTGCGGCAGCATTGGCGCCTCCCGACAGCACTCTGTCAGTTGTTCTCAGTCAGATCCAACTCGACTCTTTACAGATGACTCTTGATAAATATGCCGGAGGAATTAAAGTAGGGCAGCTTGATGCCATGCGTCCGGCTTTCGCGGCCATGATGATAGAAGTAGGTCGCGCAGCCGAGTTCACTGACGGTTTTTCCAGCCCCGTGGATATGACCATACAGACCATGGCACTTGAGCGAGATAAGACCGTGACCGGACTTGAGACGATCGAGGACCAATGTCAGGCTCTCTTCGGGGGCGATATTGTGGCGCAGGCGGAGTCGCTGGTATGGGGGATGAATCATGATCAGGAAATGCGATCGACATCGCGCCGCATATTTGACGCCTATATCCACGGCGATCTTAATGAAATACTCTCCATAATCGAAGAGGATAAGTCGATGGATCAGGCTCAGACCGAGCGACTTATTCACCTGCGCAATGCCGACTGGCTGCGCGTGTTGGCCGGTATGCTTCCGGCCGCGTCGCTGCTGATAGTGGTAGGTGCAGGACATCTTCCGGGTGAGAAAGGACTTATAAAAGGATTGCAGAAACTCGGATTTGAAGTGACACCAAATGATTAAATATTAATAACTATGATAACAGCAAAAAATCTTTCGTACGTTTACGACAACGGAGCCGAGGCAGTGGTGGATACCTCCTTCACCATCGGGCCGGGACTGTATCTGATGCTTGGCGAAAACGGCGCCGGCAAGACCACACTCCTTCATCTGCTTTCGGGATTGCTCTATCCCACGTCGGGCACCGTGACCATCGACGGGGAAGACGTGAAAAAGCGTCTTCCTTCCACACTGAGCAATTTATTTTTTCTTCCTGAAGCAATGGAGATTCCTACCGACACGGTAAGACAGTTCGCCGGGCTTCATTCGCCTTTCTACAACGATTTCTCCACAGAATCATTTGGCGATAATCTTACCGATTTCGGCCTGACAGGCAATGAGAATATGCGTGCTCTCTCGTTCGGCACGCGCCACAAGTCGGTGCTCGCATATGTGCTTGCGCTCGGAGTGAATCATCTCTTTCTCGATGAACCGGCTAATGGACTTGACATTCAGTCGCGTCACCGCCTGCGCGCCATGATGGCCCGCACAATGACCGAAGACTCCACCGTAATAGTATCGACCCATACGGTGAGCGATCTCGAACAACTCTTTGACGGAGTGATAATCATGCACCACGGGCGCGTAGTGCTGTGCGACAAGACCGAGAACATAGCACGCTGCTTAAAATTTATCACCACTATCGAGCGTCCCGACGATGTGCTTTATGTAGAGCATGAAATGGGGCTGTATCATGCCATCGCCATCAATCGCGATGACGAGTATTCGGAAGTGGACTTCCGCCTGCTTTACTCTTCGCTGTTTTCTGCAGCAGCTCCTTTTATTATTTCAACTCTTAATTCTCAGCAGCTATGATGATAAATAACGGTTTCTCGTGGGAGCGCATGTCGCTTCTTGCCCGATACTACATGCCCGCTATAAAAAAGCAACTGTTGATATACCTCATAATAATCGCAGTATATTTTATCGCCGGAGTCATGGCCGAACTTCCTTACTGGTTTCATGGAATGTTTCTGATGCTGTGGGGTATAGTGCAATTCGGATTCTCATATCTGTTTTATCTTGCTCCGATAGTCTTCTCCCGATACGACGACAATACCATATCGACGCTTCTGCCTGCGCGTGGCGAAGAGAAAGCTCTATTTGTAATGGGCTATTCACTGATATTCGTTCCGCTTTTCATATTTGTGGTGTCGGGCATATTCTCTTTTATCCTTAGTCTTATACCGGGTGTGGATCCGGATATGTATTCACGTCTTTTTAGCTCGGAGGTTGAAAAAGAAATCATTGACTCAATTTTCCACGGCTGGTCGCTCACGTTGTATACGATTGTAGGATATTTCTGGATGACGTCAATCACTCTTTATGTGGTGACGGTGAGCCGTAGCAATAAAGTGATGAAAGCCATTTTGGCCACGATAGTCGTGCCGTTGATTTCCGGTATCCTTTTAGGCATAGCAGGTATTGTAGCGATGCTCTATAACGATACATTCAGTACATTGGTAAATAATCTTAATGAAATAGATGATGCTGATCCCGACAGCTTTAAATTTGAGATTATCAGCCGACTGGGTGATTGGATTTTGAGTTATCAGGGCATAATGGTGATAATAGGCGTGATATGCCTTGTGTTGACCTGGCGCAAGATTTGTCGTCGTCAGGTATAAAAAGATTTGCCTATGGATTTTAACAACAGAAAACCTATATACCGTCAGATTGTCGACTACTGCTTCACGCTTATATTATCGGGCGAGTGGAAGCCTGAACTGAGGGTGCCGTCGGTGAGAGAACTTGCCGCCACGCTGGCTGTAAACTCCCACACGGTACTGAAAGCCTACGAATTTCTGCAAGACGAGCAGATAATTTTTCCCAAGCGCGGAATGGGGTTCTTCCTTGCGGCCGATGCTGCCGAGAGAGTCAATGAAGCGCGACGTGCAGATTTCTACGACACCACGCTCATGGAGCTGTTTAAGGAAATGGAACTACTCGATATTTCCATCGACGATATTGTGGCGCGATACATGGCGTCGCACGACGATGACTCTAAAAAAGTAAAAATCTGATAAATGAATTGGTGAAAATTACGGCGCATTTATGAAAAAATTCGTAAATTTGCGCCGTAATTTTACATTCACCTTCTATCATACAGAAATATTACCATGGATGTTACATCACGATTTTTAGAATATGTGAAGTTTGACACTCAGAGTGACGAGCTCACCAACCTTACGCCGTCGACTCCCGGTCAGATGATATTTGCGCAGTATCTTGAGAAGAAACTGCGCGAGATGGGGCTGAGCGACATCACTCTTGATGAGAACGGCTATCTGATGGCTACGCTTCCCGCAAATGTGGATTACGAAGTGCCTACAGTAGGGTTCATAGCTCACCTCGATACCTCGCCCGATATGAGCGGTCACAACGTCAAACCGCGTATAGTGGATAATTACGATGGAGGCGATATAGTACTCAATGAAAAAGACAATATTGTGCTCTCTCCTTCGCAGTTTCCCGAACTCCTCCACTACAAGGGACAGAATCTGATAGTGACCGACGGTACCACTCTGCTCGGCGCTGACGATAAAGCCGGTGTGGCCGAGATAATCACGGCAGTGGATTATCTCCAGCATCATCCCGAAATCAAGCATGGCCGCATACGCATAGCCTTTAATCCCGATGAGGAAATAGGCCAGGGTGCACACAAATTTGACGTTAAGCTCTTCGATGCCGATTGGGCATACACTATGGACGGCGGCGAAATCGGCGAACTCGAATATGAGAATTTCAATGCCGCCGTGGCCCGCGTCACTTTCCGGGGCCGCAATGTGCATCCCGGATATGCCAAGCACAAGATGATCAACTCCATGCGCATAGCCAATCAGTTTGTAATCATGCTTCCTCGCTGGGAGACTCCCGAACACACCGAAGGTTATGAAGGATTCTATCATCTCGTATCGATGGAGGGTGATGTGGAGAAAACCGTGCTCACCTACATAATCCGCGATCATGACCGCGACCGCTTCGAACGTCGCAAGAAAGAACTCGAACATCTCGCACGCAAGATCAACAATGAGTTTCCTGACTGCGCCACTATCGAGATCAAGGATCAGTATTTCAACATGCGCGAGAAGATCGAGCCCGTCATGCATATAGTCGACACTGCAATCAAGGCAATGGAAAATGCCGACGTAACCCCGAAAGTGCAGCCTATCCGCGGAGGTACTGACGGCGCCCAACTTTCATTCAAGGGGCTGCCGTGTCCCAATATCTTTGCCGGCGGTCTGAACTTCCATGGCCGCTATGAATTTGTGCCCATTCCTTCGATGGAAAAGGCTGTGAAAGTGATAGTGGAAATAGCCCGACTCGTAGCCGAGCGTGGATAATACACTCGTCATCGTAACAGGTCCTACCGCAAGCGGTAAGACTGACCTTGCTATAAATATTGCCCGCGAGATCGGAAGCGACATAGTGTCGGCCGACTCGCGGCAAATCTATATGGGGTTGCCTATAGGCACTGCCGCTCCAACGGCAGAACAATTGGCGTCAGTGAAGCATCATTTTATAGGCACACTTCCGCTCGACGCCTACTACAGCGCTGCTGAATATGAGGCTGATGTGATGCGACTTCTGCCCGAACTTTGGAAGAAAAGCGACATAGCGGTGATGTGTGGCGGCTCTATGATGTATATCGACGCGGTGACGCGCGGTATAGACGAACTTCCCACCATATCCACCCGTATACGCGATGAAGTCAAGTCAATGTTTGAGCGCGGAGGCAACGAACTCCTCATCAATACACTTCGCCGTATAGACCCGGCTTATCTTGAACGGGCCGATCTGCACAACAGCCGCCGACTTATTCACGCTATCGAAATCACTATGGAGGCTGGACAACCATGCTCTTCGCTCCTTACCGGCAAAGCCCGTAAGAGAGATTTCAATATAGTGAAGATAGCCATAGACTACGAGCGCGAGCAACTCTTTGACCGCATCAATCGCCGAACCGACGCCATGATTGCTGCCGGACTTGAAGATGAGGCGCGCGCGGTGTACCATCTGCGACATCTCAACTCGCTTAATACGGTAGGTTATAAGGAGATGTTTGCCATGATGGACGGCATCATGGAGCGCGATACGGCAATAGCGCGTATCGCAAAAAATACGCGCGTCTACGCTAAGAAGCAGTTGCTATGGCTGTCGAAAGATCCGTCGGTGATCCGTCTGTCGCCCGGTGAGGATATAGCCCGACGGGCACTGGATGCGATCTATGCTTCGATAAGCTCGCGGTAAAGACGGTCAAACGTATCGTCAAGACTTTCGCATTTTCCCGGATGAGGGCGCGACGTCTGTATCGACGCGCTCCTTACGGCTGTGAGCCAACGGAAACGCTCGTGGGCTTCGAGTGCTCCTATGGTATCGTTACCACCCGAGGCTACGGTGGAGAACGAAGATAACTGATGAGTCAGCACTTCCTCATCCGTGCCGGGCGAAAAGGCCCGTACGCGGCTCATGTCGTCAATCACGCGTACTTTTATCCACCGCTTGCGTTTACACATCATTATCAGACCTACGTTGATAAACTCTTCACGTTCGACTCGCGGTACATACCTCACCACGGCATATTCATACAAGTGCTTTTCTGGCTTCGATAGCATGGTCAGTGAAGATTTTAGAGTTAGATAATCGTGTTTTCAGAAAAGTGCGGTAGACACGGCGCTGTTCGTCGGGCGAGATTTCAGCCGAGGCTTGTATCAGCCACTCTTCGGGCACTGAATCAACTATCGCATCAATCACTTCGGGCGTGATTCGGGAGCGCATCACGGCGTCAGCCTCGTTAAGACGCGATGCCCGCGGGAGCAGCGCGTGATCCTTGATATATGGAAACGGGCTCAGCGCAGCTTTTTCCCAACCGTCCCAGGAATGATGGAAATATAGTGTGGCTCCGTGGTCAATGAGCCACAGATCGCCGTTCCATAACAGCATGTTGGTATTACGGGCCGTGCGATCCACGTTGGTCATCAGGCTGTCGAGCCATACTATCTGTGATGCAGTAACCGGGTCAATAGTATTGACAGCTACATCCCAGGTAAGTGCTCCCGATAGATAGTGGAGTCCGAGATTGAGTCCACGGCTTGCCTGAAGAAGTTCCTGTATTTCCTCATCGCCTTCCGTACGCCCGAAATCCTCGTCTACATCAAGAAATACGAGTTCGGGCACACGAAGTCCGGCGGCGCGTGCAAGTTCACCGCCGATAAATTCGGCGATGAGCGATTTTGCACCGTGGCCGCCACCACGGAATTTCAATACATATTTAAAGCCGTCGTCGGCTTCGGCCAGCGCAGGCAGAGAGCCCCCTTCGCGAAGAGGGGTGATATAGCGGCTCACTTCCTGCCTGCGCAGATCTATCTTATTCATGATGCAAAATTAATGATTATTTTCGATAGTGACATAATAAGAAAACGGCATCCCCG
The DNA here is from genome assembly GCA_014802325.1 of Bacteroides sp. Classification (GTDB taxonomy): domain Bacteria; phylum Bacteroidota; class Bacteroidia; order Bacteroidales; family Muribaculaceae; genus Duncaniella. Next base: position 26,552 of record JAAVCK010000019.1, on the reverse strand, counting down.
TGGAGTGGGGAGGCCGTCAATATCAACAACTTTATGTGCATTAAAGTTTGTATACTTCCGATCCGGCGAGAAGGAAGCAGCCTGTGCCGTAGTCGTCAAAGTCGGGCTTGGAATCGTAAGCTACGGGCTGTCCGTCCTTAGGTTCTTTTCCTGTACCCTGAACATATCCGAGGTAACCGTTGGGGTGAACGGCATCGTTGACCATCGCATTCCATGCTTTGGTGATAACGGGCATATATTTGGCGCGGTCAAGAATACCATTGTTAACGCCCCATGCCATACCGTAGACAAATAGGGCTGTACCGGTAAGTTCCTTGCCACCGAAATTTGATTCGTCATGCAGACTTACATTCCAGAAGCCGTCTTCGCGCTGACACTTCACAAGTGCTTCACACATAGCTTTGAGATCATTGATATAATCCTTGCGGTGAGGATCGTCGGCAGGGAGTTCTTCGAGCACTTTCACCAGAGCAGCCACAACCCAGCCGTTGCCGCGTGACCAGTAGCAATTTTTGCCATTGGGTTCTTTGTAAGGGGGCACAAAATCGGCATCGCGCCACCACAGTCCGTCTTTAGGATTGTAAAGACCTCCTGCAAGTGTGTTGCGTGACCATTCATACATGTCCCATGCTTTGTCGAAATAGCGCTGGTCGCCTGTCTCTTTACCCAGTTTGGCAAGCACCGGCATACCCATCTGTATGGCGTCGATCCATGTCCAGTCGTCGACTTGGGGTGTGTTGATGAGCATGTTGGCGTTTGCTTTGGTCTTGGTGAGCATTTTGGGCTCGGGGGTAAGGCGGTAGAGGTCAATGTAGGTCTGACCGCAGGCGTAATTGTCGGCGTTGCGGGTAGTCGTATCATCGCGGCGCATACCCCAGTTGAACTTTTCACCCCAGTCGTAGGCGTAGTCATAATAGCGGTTGTCGGGGTAAATGGAGTGAAGTGCCATAAGACCCTCGAAATATACCGCACGGGTCCAGATGTTGCCTTCATATACTTTCTTGCGCGAATAGTAGGGGATACCCAGACCTGGATCGGGATGATTTTTCAGATAGAGATCGTTGACTTTTACGAGGGTGTTGAGGATCTCTTTGCGGGGCTGAAGTTCTTCAGCCGACGAGATGGTTGCCGTTGAAGCCATGAGAATGGCCGAGGCGATAATAGCGAATTTTTTCATTGTATGGTTAGTTTTTCAGATTTCTTTACGGGAATAATAGTCACATTGCCGTTGAGACCGCAGGGCACTACAGGCCAGTCGCCAAAGCTGAATGTGCGGGCATTTGTCACACTGGCTATATTGGCGTCCTTGAATTTGCGCCATTCCACGCCGTCGCGCTCAAATTGAGCAATTCTGTTGGCCTGAAGTGAGGTCACGTCGATGATAATTTCGTTTTCACCTTCATGGAGCCACTTGCCTATACTGAGAGTGAAGGGCACTGACCATATCGTTCCTGCATCGTGGCCGTTGACAGTCACACGGGCCGATTCGCGTACGTCGCCGGCATCAAGTATCCAGTCATCGGCAACCGAAGGATTATCAAGTGTGAAGCAAACGGTGTAGCGGCCCGTGCCGAAGTTCTGACGGGCTTCAGGTATGGGCAGACGCGTCCAGTCGATTACCGAGTCTATGGCGAATGTGTCGGGGATAGCCGGCTGACTTTCAGGGAAAGAAAGGGTCCAGCCGTGGTCGAGAGCCACTGGTGTGCCGTGTGCTACCGTGTATTGCCATGCCGGAGCTTCCACTGCAGTGGGGAAAGTCTTCACAAGGAGTGATTGTCCGGGAAGCATCTGCATATTGATGGTCATGGATGAGTCAGTGGTTGAGACTGTTTCGGCAAGTCCGCTTGCACCGGTCAGCGGATCAAATATCATGGCCGACATGCCGGGAGTAGCGAGGGTCACAGGACCTGAAATGGTATCATTGCCGAGCAGGGCTATGAAATAGTTGTGGCCTCCGGCTTCGTTGGTACGACGGATCATGTGTATGCCATCAGTCAGACGTAATGATTCCGGCTGTGCTCCCGAGAGTCTTAATCCGGCTTCGTAGTCAGAGGCATAGATAATATGACCTTTACCGTATTTGTGGGTGCTATCGGGTGTAAAGGCAGGGATTTCGGCTAAGACACTCGCCAGCTCTTTTCTCCGCGATTCAAGATTATTGAGCCCGGCTACGTCTTCAGGGAGTTTGCCTGTGAAAATTACCGTGGCACCGTCATGAGCCAAATCGAGCAGTCGGCGAAGTGTAGCCGCCGACATGATGTTGACCGGTGGCACTATTATGGCCTTGTAATCGTTCAGTCCGCGACTCAGAAGTGTTCCTCGCTCGGTGGGGGTGATTGAATCGAGGAGCGCGTCGGATACGTAATCCACGTCGAAGCCGGCATTTATAACACGGTTAATACCATCCTTTATGTCGGGCATTCGCTGCTGCATCTTGTGTATGTCAAACATCAGATACGGCTTTCCTCCTTGTCTGTACCATACATCTTCGATAGGGAAATATAAAAGGAAATCATTGTCAGGATTGCCTGCTGAGAGAAAAGCCTGATTGCGGGCGATGTATTTCATCAGTCCTGCTGCATCATCCCAAATCGAGTTGGTGGGCGACATGTTGATGGACGCATAGAAAAGCCAGCCTGGAAATTCCACTCCGGCCGGAGAGTAGGGCGCTCCGTGGAAGTAGACGTGGTTCACACCCGAGGCAAGCATCTGATCAATCTCGGGCTTGCAACGCGAAAGAGAGGTGTGGAAATGCTCGGTGAGCCACGTCAGCGTCTCGGCCGACGTGAGGGGTCGGCCTGCGAGATGGGCGGCTGAGGAGGCAAATTTGAGCACTGCCGGATCGGCGTCGCTCGGACGAGAGTCGCCGTTTTTCACAAGGCCGGGTATGTCAAAATCGCTCTGACCGAACGACTCACATTCAGGGATGTCGACGGCTGCATATATGTCAAGAATATTGGCGGGAGAGCCGTGCGACTGGTTGCGGATCTTCGCTCCGTGATTGTGCGCCCAGCGAGTCCAAACGGCAGTGAAGTTGTCGCTCAGCATGCCGGCGAGTGTGGCGCGATAATCGCGTACCACACGTGCTCGCAGGTCAGTATGCTCTTCACTGATAAATTCGGGGATGTACATTTCAAGACGGTAGCCGTGGTCGCGCTCAAATACGTCGAGGATATTGTCGGCCCAGTCACTGCCGTAGACTTCGTAGGAGTCGTTGAAAAAGGAGTGGGGCATGGACTTTTCATGCCCTGCGAATGCGGCGTCGAATTTGTCGAGATACTTCTTTACGGCAATGCTGTCGTAGTGATTGAGCACATAGCCTTCACCACCCGGAGCTGCACGCTTTACTTTCTGGAAAGTACGTCCCGAGAATATGGCATATACCGTCCATCCGTCGGATGGCGCTTTCCAGTCAAGCATACCTTTCTTATTGACCTTTGCGGTGATGTCAAGTCGTCGGTCGCCATTTACTGCTATTACTTTCTGGAGAGTAGCTACCGGAGCCTGCTTGGGATCGGTCGGTACGATCGGCGAGGTTACCTTCTGGCCTTTGGCAAGATTCCACCGCTCGGTGACGAGTTTTCTGGCACTCCATTCGGATGTAACTTCAGGTCCTCCGAAAGGCCATCCGGTGCCATTGTTCATATCCACCTGAAGCCCGAGACGGTCGGCCTCGGAGGTGGTATAGTCAAGCATCTCCATCCATTTGGGTGAGAGATATTCTATGTCGTTGGCTTCGTTGCCCTTCACGCCGTAGATGGGCGTGATCTCAACGCCGCCGAGCCCCTTGCGGGCAAACTCCTCAAGATTGAAAGTAAGACCGTCCTGATCAACGGCGCTTCCGAGCCACCACCAGCGCACAAACGGCCGGTTTTCTGTGACTTCTTCATACCATCCGGTAGAGGGGGCGGCGAGTTGTCCGTAGGATGTGGCAGCAGTGGCTGTCAATAGTACTGCTGCTATGTAATTCAATTTCATTTCTGTAAAGTAAGGCCCATGAGGCCGATAATAACGTCGTTGGATAATGTGGTGAGGGTAAGCGACTCAAGCGTCTTTTCGGGATCGAGTTTGACGTCGACAAGCGTAGCTGCGCCTCCTGGGATAGCACGACCGTAAACTTCATCGGCGGGTATTCCGATCTCATCGCCGAGATTGCGCGACACTTTACCGCTCTGAAGATGCATGCGGTAGGGTGGCTGAGTACCGGCAGGTACTGCAAACGCAAAGTTATCATTGTAGAAATCCTGCTCGATGGAAGCCCAATTATCGGGGTTGACGAGAGGAGTGCGCGTCACAGATCCGTCGGTATAACGTACTTCGATCATACCGTTTTCGATATGCGACTGCATGTGATTCGTCGTGCCGGCCATGAGCAGATAGGCGTTGGAGGCAGAGCCGCTGAGCGGTATTGACACCTCTGCGGGGAAATTATCCCACAGCGATGTGTAGACTACGTTGTTGCCGTCAGATTTAAGTAAGAACGGGATACCTATCGAAGTGACTATCGTATCGGAATTGGCGCGAAGTATTTCGCGCAGACCGCTGTCGTCAATTTCCGAAATCATCAGAGGATGACACCATTCGCCCATGCCCTGCTTGGGAAGCTGGAGTGAGGTATATGCCGGACGGGGTGAGAGATATTCGTGCTTGAAAATGTTGGCAACGGAGTCATTATAGACTGAGCTGATATCCACCGTGACACAATTTGCGGGATTTATGGCGTCAAATGTGTTGACCACGTGTGAGGCGAGGGGAGTGGCGGTAACCGGCACCCACCAAACGAGTCGGCCCGAGCGAGCCTGACGGAAAATGATGTCGCCTTCCTTGCGCTCGATTCCTGTAAAGAGTGTGGCCATACGTCCCGAGTGATCTACGGTCACCGATATCTCGCTTGCGTCGCCGATAGGTATACGGATGAGTGGGGCGTTGACCGATAAAGAGTCTGCTTGCCATGCCACGTCGGAGTCTCCGTTGACAGTGACATTGCTCAAATTACGAGCGTTGACGGTGAGATACAGATTTACGCCCTGCGGATAACGGTTTTCTATCGTGTAAACATCTTTCAGGCCATCGCGTCGGAACGAATATGACAGAGCGGGGAGCGATATTGAAGCGCTATCCCAGTCGCTCGGGAATCCGGGCACAATATCTACGTGGCGATCCTTGGCAAGGAGATCGGGGCGGATACCGTAGAGGCCTTCGGTGAGGGCGCGTCCCCACACACCTATCGGGTCGGCGAAGTCGCGGTAACATTCGCCGCGTGCGGCATCGCGCTGGCTTATCTGTCCGAAATTAAGCGGTGAAGCTCCGGAATACATATTGTCGATCACCACACTCTTCATGAGGTTAAAAGCCTCGTCGTTACGTCCGGCCTGCCAGTAGGCGAGAGCCGTGTGCATAATCTCGGCTATAGCTACATTGTTGATACTCCATGAGTATGGTTTCCAGTTTGTGGTGGACGGTACGGCAAGCCCTGCGGGAGCACCTTCCACATTTACGGGAATGTGGGGTATCTCGCTGTCGACGTAGACGGTTGCGGCATAGTTTTTCAGTTTGTCAGCCACCTCGGAGTCGATGGCATGATAGATGGTCCACAGACCTGCCGACGGATGCAGACGCTTTAGTCCCATAGCGTCGCGGTATTCAGCCCAATGCCCCTCACTGTCAACCCACAGCACACTATCGATAGCTTTACCGATGGCTTCAGCCTCCCGACGGTATGGCTCAGGATTTTCGCCTATTGCTTCGGCCACTTGCGCAGCAAGAGTGTTGGCGAATTTATTATAGGCCGACGAATGAGTTACGGCCCCGGCGCTGTAATATAGAGCGTCGCTTGCCCAGATGCAGCAGTATGCATCATAAAGATGGTCGCCGTCAGGATCAAAATTTCGTTTCTCCCAGTCGAGATGAAGCTTGATAACGGGGAATAGTTCGCGCATGGCAGCGGTGTCGCCGGTGTGGCGGAAGTGGCGAAGCATGGCGTCGATATACACCATGTTCATGTCGTAGTGCGACATCTCGTCTTTTTTTCCGGGTCGACGGCATATATATCCGTTACTGTAGAACTGCGTACCCCATTTCTTTTCAGCGCGAGCGAGATTAAGAGTAGAATCCTGCGTCGGGTGAGGTATGACGGGAGGAATATCGGTAATCTGATTTTTTGCGTAGGTCTTGAAGTGGGTGAGAGCACGGTCAGACCAGCCGAGGGCATCGCCGGCATAAGCTCCGCGCCAACCCAAATGAGGTGTGCGCCAGCCTATCGAGCCGTGAAGCCATGCCTCGCCGCTCCATATACCGTCGGCCGCTACTCCGAGTGCGCCGCCAATTGGATTGATCCACTCATCGGGGGTGGTAATAGTGATAGAGGAAGCGAGGGCCACACGCTCCTGCTCGGCACGGCTGAACATTTGGTCGAGTTTCTTTTCGGCGACTACTTCCGCCCCTGCGGGGAAATAAGCCACAATACACGATTTACCTGATTTCAACACTATGTCGCCTTCATAGGAAGGCATCGATGTGATGGTATAATTTTTGGCCGGGACGACAAGGTGTATCTCCTTTCTGTCGTTCTTGCCATATTCCACGCTCACGATCTGACCATTGACTTTATAGATATTGCCTGTGCAGTATTGGGGCTTAAGTTCGAAGCAGTCGGCAGCGTCGACACCGAGATCACCTTCGCGCGAAAATTTCTTGTCGGCCACACCACCGAATCTTACGGGGATGGTGACAGTGGAGCGGGTGTGGTTGGTGAGTTTCCACATAGCGCAGTCAGAGCTGCGAAGCACCTGCACTTCGATCGTCACACCACCCTGCTCGTAATCCATCTTACCGGGAGTGTAGGTGGCAGTGCAAGTTCCTTTCGGAAGTGTGAAGCGGAGATTGCCACCCATACGTGGCATGTAGATACCAAACTCCGGCATGTCGCTGCAGTCAACGCGAAATCCGGAGTGGGCGCCATAAAGACCGCGGTTGAACTTCGTGACTCCGTCGGTGCTGACGGCAGAATTACCATCGGGCACGTAGTGAAGAGTCGTGGAAACACGCGACTCGGCGCCGCAACCCATTGAGATTGCCGCGCCGAGAATCATAGTTATTAAGTATTTCATATATAATCAGATGATTATCATAGAGTTGAAGATTATGGGCGGGTGATACAGAGAGATAGCATCAAGGCAGTGGCTTGATACCTTCCCATCTTACATCCCACGTGCCGTCCTTGGGGAAGCCCGGATTCTCAACTTCACATCCATCCCAACCGGCAGTCATAAGTGCCACGGCTGTGAGCAGACCACCGTTACCGGGGAGATAGCAACGCAGACGTTTGTCCTGATAGTTGTGGCCGTTGGGCAGATAGGTGTTGGTGCGCTTTTCCATGAGCAGAGCGTCGATAGCCTTTTCGGGCTGGCCGAGGCGCACGGCATTCATAGCTGTGGTAGGATAGTCCCATCCCCAGGTCTTGCCCCAGTTCCAGTTTTCGTAGATCCAGTCAAAAGTATTTTCCATAAGATCAGTACGTACGAGCGGCGACTTGGGAAGCACACCTAAAGCAGCGAGCACTGCCATGTGGTCAGACGTAAAGCGGATGTCTTCATAGGTCTCGGGAGCGGTTTCGGCAGCCAGATAGAGTCCGTCCTTGGCAGCGAGAGGCGAAAGTTTGTCGATGATTTCGTCCCAGTCAAGATTGCGACCCTCGCCTTTACGCTCGCGCCACTTCTGGGCGGTAGAGAGCGCGAAGTGCCAGTATGACAGCTCGAAAGGAGGATTGACGGTTTCCGAAGCGCGGAGAGTTTCCTGTGCGGGGATTGCGCCGCGAAGTATGTAGCGAGTCTCCATGCCGTCATATTCGGCAAACGAGGCCATGAATTCAGCTGTCTGCTGCACGAGATCGTAATACAGGTCAAGCACTTCATCCGAAGGATTGGCACGGTAGAGGAGTTCGGCGAGATATATCAGGTGAGGCTGTTGCCATATGAGGAATGAGCCTACTTTAGAGGGTGCTTCGGTGCCTGATGGATCAGTCATCTTCATCCAGCGGAGTCCCTGAAATCCCTGACGTGAAGCTATTTCCTTAGCCACATCCTGAACCTGACCATACCAGGGCAGGGTGCGGGCAAGCAGATCTTCGTGGCCATAGAGGGCAAACTGAGCCTGATGCCACCATATCATTTCGAGGTGAAACTTGCCAAACCATGAGTTGTATGTCAGACCGGTCTCCTGCGGAGGGGTCGAGCCGGCACATTGGGTTGCGAGGAGATACTGCGAGAGGACTACGCGGCGCTCAAGCTCTTTGGCACGCGGATCGGTGCAGTGGCTGAAATCGACTACACCGCCGTTTTTCCAAAATGCCTGCCAGTAGTCAGAGGCGGCCTCAGCGGTGGCTTTGGCAGTGGGGTTGGCCTCATCCGATTCGTTAGGAAGGAACTGTGCGGTAAAGCTCCACTTGTCGCTCTCAGGAGTGAGAATGAGCGAATTGCGGCCGGTCATTTCGGGGGCAGAGGCATTTTCCCAAGTGAGATTTATATAATATACGGTGGAGTCGAGTGTGTGACGGATCACAGCGCTTCCGGCTTCATTCTTTATTATTTCAGTAATGTGAAGATCGTCTTTAGTCCAGTCGCAGGCATCGTCGGCATGACCGCCGGTGGGATAAGGCAGGCGGATGGCTACGGGGAGACGTTTCTCTGAAGTGATGGTAGCGGCCACCATGTCTTTCGACGGATGGCAGTAGGTCTGCACTTCTACGGGAGTACCGTCAACGGCAAAGTGCGACACGATCTCGCCGTTCCACATGTCGAGTGTCTGGTCTACATCAGAAATCTGATCGGGCTTGAGATCGGCAAATCCGATGGCGCCGAGGTGTAGACGGTGAGGATTTACGCGAAACCAGTTGGCGGCATCGTGCTGACGACCCGGCTCGTTGAACTGCACCGAGTAAGGCTCCTGACGGCCACGGCCGAAGTCGTAGTCTTTGAGGGTTTCATCGTGGGTGAGATGTTCGGGATTTGGGAAACTGTGCCATCCCCACTGCGCTTGAGTACCCAGAGGCACACCATTGCGATACATTTCGGGGAATGTCTGTAATCCGGTGACATCTACCGTAAATGCAAATTCGCCATTGCCTACGGTGAGCGACGAAAGGGTGTCGATTGCGGTGACGTGAGGATTGTTGCGCGCTACGAGAGCTTCGCGGTCAATTTTGGTCTCTTTGTCGCATCCTGTAAAGGTCATTGCTCCTCCGAGAGCTGCTAAGCAGATTGACAGATGTTTGATAGTCATGGTCTTAAGGTTGATGTTTTAAGCGATTGTAAAGTCACTTATTGTCATTATTACCGCAAATTTACGAAAAATCCGCTTATCGGCAAAATGATTTTTTTCTTTTGTGGTGTAGAAATAAATTGCGTAATTTTGCAAAAACTACTTAACCCATTTCACCATGAAACTGATACATTCATTAATTCTTTCACTCGCAATGCCGTTTGCGATGCAGGCAGCAGAGCCGGCCGACACCGTGACTATTTTCATGATAGGTGACTCTACGATGGCTAATAAGAAACTCGAAAAGGAAAATCAGGAGCGAGGCTGGGGGCAGATGCTTCCCATCTATCTCGAAGGAGCCGTAAAGGTTGACAATCACGCCGTCAATGGCCGTAGCTCGAAAAGTTTTATCGACGAGGGCCGCTGGGATGTGGTAAAAGAGAAAATCCGTCCGGGCGACTATGTGATCATACAGTTTGGCCATAACGACGAGAAAATCAAGGATGAAAAACGTTACACCGTGCCCGGCGCGTCATTTGACGACAATCTACGCCGCTTCGTGACCGAGGCTCGCGAGAAAGGAGCCACACCTATTATTATGAACTCGATAGTACGACGTAACTTCCCCGCTCCCACCGGTGAGACGCAGGAGGATACTGACGATAAGCAGGCCGACTGGAATCCTGACAAAAAGACCTATCAGACCGAGGGCGAAGTGCTCGTCGACACCCACGGTGAATACATCATTGCACCGCGCCGCGTGGCCGAAGAAATGGATGTGGTTTTCGTTGACATGAATGCTCTGACTCATTCACTCGTGCAGGGTCTCGGACGCGATCTCTCGCAGCAGATGTTTATGTGGATTCCCGCCGATACCTACGAATTCTGCCCCAAGGGAAAGGTTGACAATACTCACCTTAATGTGCTTGGTGGTATACTCGTGTCGCGCCTCGCTGTGAACGAGCTCGCCGAGAAAGTTCCCGCCCTCAAGCCCTACATCCGCAAGGAGGTTTACAATCTTAATAAATAAAAATAACGCATCTTATAGTTCGGGGCAGTCATGCACTGACGGCTCCGAACTCTTTAATTCTAAGACTTATGATACACATCCGCAAGATATTTTTAATAATGACGCTGCTCCTATCGGCTATAGCCGCTAATGCCGAGAGTAGTTATGATATAGCTGCCTTTTATACGGTATATAAGCCGGAGTCGGGAACTAAAGCCGTCGGTAAAATGGATCGTACCATCGAAGTGGAGTATTTGCTTTCGCCAGCCAAACTCGACACGGGAAAATACATAGTCAAGGTTAAGAAAATAGGTGATAATTTGTACAAGATTATCGACCGCGACATTTGTATTGAGACACGCTATTGTCACGAGTGGGCATCTTATTCTAGGAAGTCATCCTAATCGTCGACTCAAATTACGGATATACTAAAGGTAAAATCATATTTGATTGATAATTTGCCGTCTGAAATCCCTTCAAATTCTTAGGCGTGTAGAATAAATTGCTTTACAAAGAGCGACTAATCAAAAAAATTGATTAACTTTGCCGTGTCTGATGGAAGAGAAATACCGTCGGATAAGAAAAGTGTCAAGCTTTCTTTCTCAGTTACAACGAATCGCCAATTCAATACCACGCTGAGATGAAGTAAGATTAGACGCTCTTTCTGTTTTTGTCACACCTGTCCGTGCGGCGTTATCGCTGTATTTCAGTATAGACAAAATCAGAGGGGCAGTTTATTCTACCCTCATATATCATTCAGCGTGTTGGCTTTGGCGAGCCAGTTGTAACTATGATAGAGGCGCGATAAATTCCCCTCTTTTCTTATATCCAAACCTTTACCGCCGAATTAGGGAGTAAGGAGGCACTTAGTAAAAATAATTTTCAAAAGACATTTATTATCATGTTTGAAGGTGCAATAGCGGCGAAATTAGCCAACAAGTATTTTGAAAAAGATATTTTCAAAATTATTAAAAAACGTGCGTTAATAGGTGCATTACTTATGGCGCTTCCTGATTTCGGATTCGGAGGTTTTATTTTCATAGCCGTTTTATGGAATATGTATAGCAAGATCTCCGAGAAAGTAGGTATTTCATTTAGCGAGAATAAAGGCAAATTGATAGGTTTAGGTTTTGTTGTAAACATCGCTGTTGCTTTTATTCTTGATTTTATGTTATCGGCATTTTTCTTTATTGAGCCATTTATTGTATATGCTCAATTTTATCTCTCGGGAAAAATGTTTGTAGAATCACTTAAACAGCTCAAATAATTATTAAAAAATCAATTATACGACTATGGCAATAAAATTTAGTGCTTCAACAGCAGAATCATTCATGTCTTATTTCTCTCCTGAAAAATTGTTTAGCAAAATTAGCGACGTTGCAAAAAAGGCAGGAGTGAAAGTAATTTATGCAGCATTGTTATTGTACTATGCTATGTTTGATAAAGAAGTTCCGATGTCAGATAAAGCAATAGTAGTAGGCGCTCTTGGTTATTTTATACTTCCATTAGACTTTATTCCTGATTTTTTGCCGGGCGGATTTGTAGATGATGCCGGTGCTCTTGTTTTGGCAGTCAAAAATATTTGGTCAAATATATCGGCAAATACCCATCGACAGGCGAAAGCTAAGCTTAATGAATGGTTTGATAATATAAATCCATCAGATCTCCAATTATTTTGAGATTAATATCTGCTGATCTCTAATATGAGATATTTCAGCTAATAAAGAATAAAAAAGCGAGATTGCATCATTATCCTGATGTTACCTCGCTTTTTATGGTTTTCAAAAAATAGGATTTACTTCACTGCTTTGAAGCTCATGTCGAGGCCTTTGACGGAGTGGGTGAGGGCGCCGATGGAGATGAAGTCAACGCCGGCTTCGCCATATGCGCGGAGGGTGTCGAGCGTGATTCCTCCCGATGATTCAACTTCGGCCCGGTGATTTATCAACTTCACGGCCTCGGCTGTGCGCTCAGGGGTGAAATTGTCAAGCATGATGCGGTCAACCTTAGCATCAAGAGCCTGAAGAATTTCGTCGGTGTTGCGCACTTCCACCTCAATTTTGAGGTCTTTGCCTTTCTCGGCAAGATACTTGCGTGCGGCCGCTACGGCTTTGTCGATTCCACCGGCGAAGTCCACATGATTATCTTTGATGAGTATCATGTCGAAGAGGCCGATGCGATGATTCATACCTCCGCCTATCTTTACGGCTTTCTTTTCGAGCAGGCGCATTCCGGGAGTGGTCTTACGCGTATCGAGCACCTTGCAGTTGAGGCCGTCGAGGCGGCTCTGATAGCGTGCGGTGGTGGTGGCTATGCCGCTCATGCGCTGCATGATATTGAGCATGGTGCGCTCGGTCTGGAGCAATGAACGCACACTGCCTTCGACCTTGAAGGCTACGTCGCCGGGGTGCACGTGAGCACCGTCGTTGATATAGACGGTCATTTTCAGCTCAGGGTCAAATTTCTCGAATACTTTCTTAGCTACTTCCACACCTGCTAGTATACCTTCCTCCTTCACGATGAGCTGCTGGCAGCCCTGCTCGTCGGCAGGAATGGTGGAAAGGGTGGTGTGGTCGCCGTCGCCCACGTCTTCGGCAAAAGCGAGGTTGAGAAGATCGTCGATCTGCTGGTCGTATGATTTCATTTTCTTTACAGGATATTTTTAGAAGTTAGTCGCCCATAGTGCGGAGAAGTTCGTCGTTGTCGGCAGTGCGCTCCATGCGGTCTTTGATAAATTCCATGGCCTCGATAGAGGTGCGGTCGGAGAGGAATCGGCGGAGAATCCACATGCGGTTGAGGGTCTCCTGGCGCAAGAGCAGGTCGTCGCGGCGGGTAGACGATGCCATAATGTCGACGGCGGGGAAAATGCGCTTGTTGGAGAGCTTGCGGTCAAGCTGGAGCTCCATGTTGCCCGTGCCTTTGAATTCCTCGAAGATCACCTCGTCCATCTTCGACGAAGTTTCGGTAAGAGCGGTGGCGATGATGGTGAGCGAACCGCCGTTTTCGATGTTGCGTGCCGCACCGAAGAAGCGCTTGGGCTTCTGAAGAGCGTTGGCGTCAACACCACCCGAAAGTATCTTACCCGAAGCAGGGGCGCAAGTGTTGTAGGCGCGAGCCAGACGGGTTATGGAGTCAAGGAGTATCACTACATCGTGGCCGCACTCTACCATTCGTTTAGCCTTTTCAAGAACAATGGAGGCAATCTTAACGTGGCGGTCGGCAGGCTCGTCGAAAGTCGATGCGATAACCTCTGCATTCACGCTGCGCGACATGTCGGTCACTTCCTCGGGACGCTCGTCGATGAGCAGAATCATGATGTAGGTCTCGGGGTGATTCTCGGCTATAGCGTTGGCAATGTCTTTAAGCAGGATAGTCTTACCGGTCTTCGGAGGAGCCACGATAAGTCCGCGCTGGCCTTTGCCGATGGGAGAGAACATGTCGACCACACGGGTGGATATGTTGCTCGACTGTCCTGATGTAAGGTCAAACTTTTCGTCAGGGAAGAGAGGCGTGAGATGCTCGAAAGCTATGCGGTCGCGCACAAATTCAGGCGAGCGGCCGTTGATGCTCCTCACGTTGGTGAGCGGGAAATACTTCTCGTTTTCGCGGGGAGGGCGCACGCTTGCCTCAACCACATCGCCGGTGCGGAGTCCCCACTGGCGGATCTGCTGCTGGGTGACAAGAACATCATCGGGCGATGCGAGATAGTTATAGTCGCTCGAACGGAGGAAGCCGTGACCTTCGGGCACGATTTCGAGCACACCCGAGGCGTCGATAATATCGTCAAAATTATAGTTGAGCAGGGGCTGGCGCTGCTGTTGTACGAAGTTATTATTACCGTTATTTCCGTTGTTGTTACGGTTTTTCTTATTCTTTTTGCCCTGCTGTTGCTGCTGAGGCTTTTCAGCCGCAGGCTCGGCGAGTAGAATGGGCGCTGCGGCAGCTGCGGCCATGGCCTGCTCGCGTTCCTGCTGAGAGCGGGGGGCAAATGTGCGTCCGCCCGAGCGGGGGAAGAACTGGCCGAAGTCAGAATTTTTGCCTGGACGGAAATCTCGTTTACGTTGCTGCTGAGGTTGCTGCTGCTGACCTGCGGGCTGCTCGGCGGGTGCTGTCTCCTGAACCTGAGCACCTTCGGCTGAGGGGGCTTCCGATGTCACTACCTGAGGCTCTATGACAGTAAGAGCTTCCGTGGGCGCATCCTGAGCCGAAGGCTTATCATCAGCGGGTGCGTCGTCAGTAGCAGATTGAGGATCAGCGGGTGTATAAGCAGCGGGGCGCTCGTCGTTGCGCGGACGTCCGCGGCGTCGTTTAGGCTTGTTGTCGCCCTCAGCGGCGTCGGCCGGGGCATCAGTGGCATCAGTTTCGGCTTCGGGAGCTTCTACGGGCAGAGCGGGAGCTGCATCTGTGGCATTTTTGGGTTTGCGACCACGGCGCTTGGGCTGTGCCTGAGCGTCGGGCTGATTCTGCTCGCCGGTTTTTTCTTTAGGTGCGCGTTTGCGCTTATCGGCCGTTGCATTGGCTGCTTTTTCGTCGGCCTGACGGTCGAGGATGCGGTAGACGAGAGCTTCCGTATCGGAAGTATCGATTTTTTTCAGACCCATCGACTCCGCCACTTCGCGCAGCTTTTCAGGAGTCATGGTATTCAGTTCATCTATTGATAACATACAATAATTATGTATATGATAGCAAATAAATAATTTTTTTTTTAATCCGGTGGAATATCAGAGCTGTACCGACGCATTGCAGACTGTAAATCGTAACTTCTCCGACTGTAATTCCAGAAAATTTTCAAGGGGATGGAGGGGCAGTTGATCCCGTCACAATAAGACCTGTCAGAACTCGCGCCAACAATCATGACATAAGCCTGCCGGTTTCTTTTCAAAAAAATGGAAATTGGAGAGAAATGGAGCTATTAAACGTGAGAATTGAAAAGCAGTGCTTTTCCCTAAAACATTGCAAATTTAATAACAAACTTCCAATTTTCCAAATAAAAAAATGCAGCTAAATAATATCCTCAAATATTTTTGAATAGGAGAGAGGTCGAGGTCAGTCGCGGGCGTGGATAAGTAGCGAAGCCATGTCGCGGCGTGATTTCACTTTTATGGAATCAGAGGTATAGTCGATATATCCGAGCGACTTCAGATGGTCGAGAGCAGCTGTAAAACTTGACCGTTGCACTCCGAATACAGCGCACAGGTCGCGCTGTCGGCACGAAAGGATTATGTCTTTGCTGTCGTGCTGGCTTAGGGCAAGCACCCAAAATGCAATTCGCTCTTCAAGCGACCCCGACGTCAGAGCCAGCACTCCTTCCACACTCTTCTGAGCCGAACTCGAAATGAGATTGATGTAGTTGAAAAGAAAAATCTCGTCGGTCGACAGCAGTCGCGTCAGATCCGATTTGCTGATCTGCATCACCGACACCGAATCTACAGCCGTCACACGGCAGGGATAGACCGTGGAGCGGCCGAAAAGATATTCAGGCATTATGACCGACGGCCCTTCGAGCACTGACGACACGGTGAAGCGCTCGTCGTGAGTGGAAATAGCCAGCCTCACCTTGCCTGAGAGGATAAACTTAAGCGAGTCGCACGTGTCGTCGGGAAAAATCAATGTCTCACCCTGAAGGTACTTCATGAATGCCAGCTTCGTGTTGCCAACGATTTCCGACAGTCGCTTATAGCTCACGCCTTTAAAAAGCGGGAGATTCATCAGAGTCTCAAACATTGTCTGTTCCATAGTCAAAAAGTGATTTTATAAGTATAACAATCGTTAATCGCGATTTGTTTCCTTACGGCTCTTGAAATATAGCTGAAGAGAGTTGATAGTATTCTGCCAAGCTATGTAGGCCGCCGGGCCTACAGATGAAATGGGATTTAGATATGACAGAGCCATCCATATGGCTAGAACGGTGTTTTTTTGTCCGAGTCCCTGCGCGCCGGCTATCTTGTCGCCGCAGGCTCGGCCGATGCGTCGGCCGATATAGAACTGGGCCACACACATCACTCCGGCCACAAGAGCTATCAGTATCATCCGTGGAGCCATTTCCACCGGTTCAGCCATTACAAAAGTGACCGCACGTCCAACGACGATAAACAGCGATAAGGCCCAGATATAAAACGACAGTTGCTGGTGCTCGGCAATGGCGCGCCGAGTGCGGGGGCTGATGCGGCCGGTCACTATAGCTGCTGCAAGCGGAAGCAGAATCAGCGGAATCACTTTGGCAGATATGGTGAGCACCGAGTCGGTAAAATTCACCTCGGCGCCGTTGCCAAGAAATGTGAATATGACTGGCGCGAGCAATGCTACAGAAATATTTGACACGATGGAATATGCTATCAATGCCGATATGCTACCCCCGAGCATGGCTGTGATGACGGGGGCTGCCGTGGCCGTGGGACAAAACACGCATATGAATGCACCTTGTGCCACATCGGCTCCGAGGGGCATGAAAGCGTAGTAGGCTACGAGTGAGCCGGGGATCTGCACACAAAGCAGCAGGAGCGACATGCGGGTGAGACGCAAGCGGTGGAAATCGGCCTTGCAGAATGTGATATAAAGCATCAGAAATATCAGATAGGGCGCTACGAATTCCACCTTTTCCATAAAAGAATGAAACACTATGCCGCCAGCCATGGCAATGGGTAGCATCCACGGCTTGAGTCGCTGAAGAAACTGCGAAGTTTTCATGCTGAAAAAATATTGCCGACGGATCAAGTGATTCAATCCGCCGGCAGCTAAATGAAATGGAAAGTTGACTATATCAGAAGAAACATAATATCAGAGCCTGAGCCGCAACCACGCGCAGAAACATCGTGAGCGGGTAGACTGTAGAATAAGCTACGGCCGGGGCGTCGCTGCCGGTGGCGCCGTTGGCGTAGGCCAGCGCAGGGGGGTCGGTGCATCCGCCCGATACGAGACCCATGATGGTGAGATAGTTGATCTTATAAACACCGCGCGCTATGCAGCTCACTATGAGCAGGGGTATGAAAGTGATGATGAAGCCCCATATTACCCACCACATACCGGTGTAGTTGAACACCGTGGCGGCAAAATCCTTGCCCGACGATATGCCTACCGATGCAAGAAAGAGGCAAATACCCAGCTCGCGGAGCATGAGCGACGCTGAGGATGATGTGTAGGTCACGAGCTTAAACTTATATCCGAAACGGCTCATGAGAATGGCGGCTACCAGCGGGCCGCCGGCCAGACCGAGTTTCATGCCGAAGCCCACATTTATCGAGCCGAGGATGATACCGAAAAGTATGCCGACAAATATAGTGATGAGGTTGGGGTGGTCAAGGCGCTTCATCGAGTTGCCCAGGCGCACGCCAAGTCGCTCTATATCGTTGAGGTCACCCACCACTGTGAGGCGGTCGCCAACTTGCAGGCGGAGATTGGGCGAGGCCAGAAGATCCACACCCGAACGGTTGACGCGGGTGCAGTTGAGGCTGTAGGCTGTATGGAGTCGGAGAGCACCCAGGCGAACACCATTGTATTTGTTCTGCGTGATGACGATGCGGCGCGAGAATACTTCGCTCTGCACCTCCTCCCAGTCCATTTTTATCTCGTGGCCTACCACGCCTTGAAAACGCACCTCTGCTGAAGCAGAAAGCACCACGTAGAGTTTGTCGCCCACGTGTACCTCGGTCTTGGAAGTAGGTATTTCCACCTTTCCGTCGCTACCCATACGTCGGCTCACCACAAAGTCGCAGTCGAGTATCTGATGCAGCTCGTGAAGAGTCTTGCCGTCAATGAGCGCGTTGGTTACCTCAAACGACAGTATGAGAGGCTTGCTCGTGGAATTTTCCGCTTCCTGATTGATAGCGGCCACTTCATCCTCGGGCTTGATCTTGAACAGAATCCTGACAACGAACATCGACAGGATTATACCTATCACACCGAGAGGATAAGCGGCGGCATATCCCATGGCCATGAGATTTATGGCCTCTGGCGAGCCTGCTGTCTGCTGAGCGGCTGCCAGACCGGGTGTATTGGTGACAGCTCCCGACATTACGCCTACAAGGGCAGTGATCGAGGTATTGCCGTCGATGTAGAAGATTATCAGCACTATAGCTACGTTGAGAAGGATTATCAGCACGGCAAGCATGTTGAGCAGAATACCGCCATGCTTAAACGACGAGAAGAAACCCGGGCCAACTTGCAGACCGATAGAAAAGATGAACAGGATAAGACCGAACTCCCTGACGAATTTAAGCACTTCGGGATTGACGACATAGCCGAGGTGACCCATGATGATGCCCACAAAGAGCACAAACGTGACACCCAGCGAAACGCCTCCCACCTTGATTTTGCCCAGAAACACTCCGGCTGCAATCACGAAAGAGTAGAGCACCAGAGTACTCGCCAGTTCCATGTTGCCGGGGCCAAGCAGCTTAAGAAGCCATTCCATAGAAATTGTATTATTAGAACCTATTATATTGAATTTCAGATGATTCTTACCTAAACGCACTCAAGGCCTGACTTATGGCCTGAATTTTGGTGCAAAGATACGAATTATAGTTCGGATTTTTAGTTAACTTTGTATCAAAAATTTTCTGCCAGATGAAATCCACATCTTTAATCGACATAATTATTCCGGTATATAATCGTGCGACGGTCGTAGGTAAAACACTGCGCAGCATTGAGATGCAGACGGTTATGCCTGCACGGGTAATACTTGTCGATAATAATTCGTCGGATCATACATTGCATGTGCTCCGCGAATGGGCTGACAAGATGGAGCGACGAGGATTGACGGTAAAAGTGCTGACCGAATCTAAGCCGGGGGCCGCTTCCGCCCGTAATCGCGGCCTTGATGAGTCGACGGCTGAATATGTGATGTTTTTCGACAGCGACGATCTGATGTTGCCCGACCATGTGGAAAGTTTCGCCGACAGGCTCGCATCTCACCCTGAGGCTGATGTGGCGGGTAAAAGTTTTATGATGACTCTTCCGGGCGGAAAGCGGAAGACAGGATATTTTCATAAGCATTCCCACAAATTTTTCAATATATTTTCCGGTCAGTTTGCCACGCTGAGATATGTGGCGCGCCGCTCGCTATTAGAAAAAGCTGGGCTTTGGAATCCGGCTATAGGTGGATGGGATGATATAGAGTTAGGCCAGCGCATGCTCTTGCTTGATCCGATTATCACCATAGTGCCCGGCAAGCCTACGGTAGAGGTGGAGGTAATGCCCGATTCGATAACGGAATCCATGTTCAGCACTAATCCCGAAAAATGGGAGCGAACACTTGACGAGATGCGTCGCACGGCGCTTGAAGCTCGTCAGCCGGTTCTGGTCAACTGGATCGACTGCCGCAGCATGATTTTAGCAGCCGAATATAGCATCGAAAGGGCTGAGAGTGAGGCATTGCGTCTGCGCGCAAAAGTGCTTGCACGGAATCCTAACCGCCGACGGCTGATGCTCGTTTACCGCTATCATCGCTGCTTCCGCCGCTTTACGTGGTTGCTTTGCCGTGTGATTTTTTGATAGTTTGCGCGGCTTTTTGTAACTTTGCACCCGAAAAATCAGAAATATATATTTTTTATGAGTCTCAACGAAGAAATCAATCGCCGACGCACATTTGCCATCATATCTCACCCTGACGCAGGTAAAACCACACTGACCGAAAAACTTCTTCTTTTCGGCGGCGCTATCCACATAGCCGGAGCCGTGAAGTCAAACAAAATTAAGAAGACTGCTACATCCGACTGGATGGAGATTGAGAAGCAGCGCGGTATTTCGGTGGCTACATCGGTGATGGGTTTCAATTACGGAGACTATAAAATCAATATTCTCGACACGCCCGGTCACCAGGATTTTGCTGAAGATACTTACCGCACGCTTACAGCAGTGGACAGTGTAATTATTGTGGTCGACGTGGCCAAAGGTGTTGAGCAGCAGACACGCAAGCTCATGGAGGTGTGTCGCATGCGGCGCACTCCGGTGATAATATTCGTCAACAAACTTGACCGTGAGGGTCGTGATCCGTTTGAGATTCTCGATGAGCTCGAACAAGAACTCAAGATCAAGGTGCGTCCCCTGTCATGGCCTATAAATATAGGAGCGAAGTTCAAGGGCGTATATAATATCTACGAGCACTCGCTTGATCTTTTCACACCCAACAAGCAACGTGTGTCGGAGCGCGTCGAAATCGACAGCCTCGACGATCCGCGTATCGACGAAAGCGTAGGAGAGACCGACGCTGCCAAGCTGCGCGAGGATCTTGAACTGATCGAAGGCGTGTATCCAGAATTTAATGTTGACGATTATCTGTCGGGCGATGTAGCTCCGGTATTTTTCGGATCAGCGCTCAATACATTCGGTGTCAAGGAGCTGCTTGACTGCTTCGTGGAGATAGCACCCGCTCCTCGTCCCGTCAATGCCGAAGAGCGCACCATAAATCCCGATGAAGAAAACTTCTCCGGATTTGTGTTCAAGATTCACGCCAACATGGATCCTAACCATCGAAGCTGTATTGCATTCGTGAAAGTATGCTCGGGCAAATTTGAGCGCAATGCCGGATACAAGCATGTGCGCACAGGCAAAGTGATGAAATTTGCCGCTCCCACAGCATTCATGGCTCAGAAAAAGAGCATAGTCGATGAAGCATATCCCGGTGATATAGTGGGTATACCTGATAATGGCAACTTCAAGATTGGCGACACTATCACTTCGGGTGAAACCATACATTTCAAGGGATTGCCCAGTTTCTCGCCCGAGATGTTCAAGTATATCGAGAATACCGATCCTATGAAGTCAAAGCAGTTGGAGAAAGGTATACAGCAGCTTATGGACGAAGGCGTGGCTCAGCTCTTCGTAAATCAGTTTAACGGACGCAAGATTATCGGCACAGTGGGTCAGCTCCAGTTTGAAGTGATTCAATACCGTCTCCTGCATGAATATGGAGCTCAGTGTCGCTGGGAACCGATTTCGCTCTACAAGGCGTGCTGGATCGAGAGCGACGATGCCGAAGCTCTTGCCGCATTTAAGAAGCGCAAGCATCAGTTCATGGCTGTTGACCGCGACGGCCGCGATGTATTTCTGGCCGATTCCAACTACGTCCTCCAGATGGCCCAGACAGATTTCCCGAAAATCAAATTCCACTTTACGAGCGAGTTTTAACATTTTTGGGTGCGGAGGCGTTGTAAAGATATAACAAAGAAAATCATTATGATAATAGCTTCGCAAAAACGTAAGGAAAATATTGCTGAATATCTGCTATATATGTGGCAGGTGGAAGACATAATTCGTGCCAATGGTCTGGATATTGACCGGATTGAGAAAAATGTAATAGATCGTTTTGACGGACTGACCGATGAGCAGCGCCGCCAGATGCGCGAATGGTATGAATCGCTCATCGATATGATGCACCGCGAAGGTGTGGAAAAATCAGGTCATCTTCAGCTTACCAAAAATGTGATAATACAACTGACCGATCTTCATCTGGCACTGCTTAAAGATCCGCGATTTCCAGACTATACGGCAGAGTTTTATAAGACGTTGCCCTATATAGTTGAGCTTCGTGCTAAAGCCGGCGATAAGGCTGTGAATGAAATCGAGACATGCTTTACGGCTCTTTATGGTATGCTCATGCTTCGCTTGCAGAGCAAGGAGATCACTCCTGACACGCAGAATGCCGTAGCTCAGATTTCTAAATTTATCGCTCTTTTGGCTAAAGACTTCCACCTTGATGAGGCGGATAAGCTTTTCCCGCACGAAGAGGAGTAGAGAATTGAGTTAAGATTGCATAAGTCTACAGCCGATAGCAGGTTATCCAGCTATCGGCTGTTAAAATTTATTAGGTGAAAAAATGCGTCGAAAAATAGAAGGGAATGATTGTGTGAGGAAATGAGAAAAACGGTAGTCCGACTATAAGCCGGGTTTTGTCGTCGGTTCACTTCCATCCCGCAGGAGGAGGGTTGAACCGGCGGTCGTGTCATTTATCTGAGTGCACAGTGTGCACTTAAGCAGCCTACCCCCCGGCAGCGGACGAGCAATCCTTAAATGCCGGTATACTTGGCCTTGCAACCCATAAGGCGTGCGGCACTCTGCATCGCTGCAAAGCCCGGTGAGCTCTTACCTCACCTTTTCACCCTTGCCTGCCCCCGATAGGGTGGCGGGCGGTTGTTTTCTGTCACGCTACTCTGCCGTCGCCGACAGCTTCCCGTTAGAAAATATGGCGCTCTACGTTGCCCGGACTTTCCTCACACCGCTCATACGTCGGTGAGCGACACAACCATCGGGCTACCGTTTCTTAACTGCAAAGATAATGCTTTTTCTCCAAGGTGTGTATCTAATTCTAAAAAAATATTCAGACTTATTTTGGAGTATCGAAAGAAATTGATATATTTGCAACGAATTAATGGCCATTAATTCGAGACATTGTTAACAAGAGGCGTTATGCCCATTTTCTTGTACTGGAGAAGCGTCGGAAACTTACTCACGTATGCAAGAATTGGCTTAGCGGTCTCCATGCTTTATAGCGTGGAGCTGTTTATTCCACATCTGCATACAAAGGTAATCCGACCACCTTCCAGTTAAGGCGTGGCATAGCAGCCCACGCCTCTTTTTTTATCAGGTCGATGGGGCTGTAAGACCAATCAAAATATCACAAAGCGTATGAAGAAACTACTCATTCTCGCGTTTGCGGCATTATGCTTAAGCAGTGTTCAAAGTATGGCGACCCCATACGAAAGCACCGAAGTTCTGTATGCCCAAAATACAGTTTCGCGAGGAACATCTAAATTGTATTGGAGTGACGAGTGTATAACACTATATTCCAATGGAAAATGTGTCCTTACAAAAGGAGATAATGTACGAATCGAAGGTACATATCGCCTACATGACGGTTGGATTATTTTCAACTTCGACGGCAATGAGGTATCTTGTAAGGCTACAATTAGCGGAGGTTCCGTTCAAAACGTTTCGTATAATGGAAATGTCTACCGCAAAAGATAAAACCAAATACAACGTCTATTAAAAGACGTTTTCTTTCCAAGGCGGTTCCCTCTCCGGAAGTCGCCTTTGCTGTCTTTTACCCGGTCTGCGAGTTACCGTACTTTCGCACTATATTAACTCTCAGACTTATGCAGACAGCCTCCATTATATCGTGCCTGAGGGATGGCACGATTTAGGCGATAAACAACTACGTTACGTTTATCAGCTTCTCACTTACGACTTCTCGGCAGACGAGGTTAAGACCCTTTGCTTGCTACAATGGAGCGACACAAAGGTTATCGGCACGCAACCATCCAGTGCATATCTGCTCCGTAAGGGTAAAACATTGTTCGATGTTACACCTCTCACTATCGCTGAATTGCTCCCGGCTCTTGCTTGGCTCTCACTCCTTGTCGGTCGAAGCCGCCATGAACGCGCAGATCCGCGCTCTTACTAAGGGCGATGTTACCAAAGAAACACAAGTCCTCGCCCTCGTTACCCACCGCGCATTGAGTTATTCGTAGCGTCCTGGGGACGCTTGTTCCTTTTTTTTAAGTCTATTTTGACACACCCTCTACGTGCCGATGGCTGTTCTTTACTCTAACACCTGCAGCGCAGGTGTATACATAATGGCGTGGTGGTTGAGGCCGTGCCGAAACCCCACGAAGCCAATCATTTACATATTCCGCACGCGCGGGAGCGTGTGCGGGCATTGCAACGACAATAGGGGCTTACTGATCATCATTGCTTGCACACGCTCCCGCGCCTGCATTATTCGGGAGCTATGATTTGTCGTAGGGTCTCGTTATATACCTCAACCCTACGCTATTGTGCTTTCACCTGCTCTGCAGGTGAAGTAACTTCTGAGGGTAATGATTTGCTCCCCGGTGGGCGTTCCATACTGTTTTTTTACGGGTGATTTGTTATTTTGGTCTCGTGCCGTCCCACATTTCGCCGCGCTCGGGGTAGCGGGAGCCGCGGAGGAGGAGGCGAAGGGAGGTGTTGTAGGTGAAGTAGGCCCACATCCAGTTGAGCAGCACATTGATCTTGCTCCGCATACCGAGCAATGAGAGCAGATGCACAAACATCCACGCCATCCACGCCATCCATCCGCTGAAATGATAGTGGGGCAGGTCGGCCACGGCTCGATTGCGGCCTATAGTAGCCATAGAGCCTTTATCCTTGTAGTGGAATGGTTTGTCGGCGCGACCTGTATTGAGCAGCTTGGCAAGGAATTTGCCTTGCTGAATGGCTACTTGAGCAAGTTGCGGCAGACCGCGGGGCATGTCGTCGGAAGTATGAATGCCGATATCGCCGATAGCATACACGTTATCTATCCCCTCCACCCGGCAAAAGCCGTCGGTAACGATACGACCGCCTCCACCCACGGGCTTTTCAGCACCGGTCCATTCAAACTGTACGCCTTGCACTCCGGCAGTCCAGATCACCATCTCGGAGTAAAACGTAGATCCGTCGGTGGTGGTGACGATATTGTCGTCACTATAAGATTTCATAATAGTATTGAGGCGAATGTCGACCATAAGAGCATCGAGGCCTTTCTGTGCGTCGGCCGACGATTTCTCGCTCATGGTGCGCAGCAACCGGTCAGAGCCTTCCATGAGAATTATAGAGACGTCGTCGGGCGACAGAGTGGGGTAATCGCGCCGAATCACATAGCGCTTCATCTCACCGAGCGCACCGGCTATCTCCACGCCGGCCGGACCGCCGCCTATGACAATGAAGCTCAGCAGACGTCGCCGTTTTTCCGGATCGGGTTCGATGGCAGCACGCTCGAAACGATCAAGCATCTCATTGCGAATACGGATGGCTTCGTCGGTGGATTTGAGGGTATAGACTTTAGCAAGCAGATCATCGTTGCCGAAGAAATTGTTGGTACTTCCGGCCGCAATCACAAGCCGGTCGTAAGATATAGTCTCAAGATCGGTGGTCACGGTTCGTCTGCCTACATCGATGCTCCTTACTTCGCCAAGATGAAACTCCGCTTTGTGGTGCTTGCCGGAGCGCAATTCGCGGCGAAAAGGAAACGCTATACTTGTAGGGTCGAGACCTGACGACGCCACCTGATAAAACAGAGGCGGAAAACCGTGGAAGTTATTGCGGTCAACAAGAATTATATCAAATTTTCGGTCGTCGAGATGCTTTATGAAGTTGAGTCCGGCAAAGCCTCCTCCTATCACTACTACTCGCTGACGCGACGTTGGAGATGTGGTGGATGTCATTGTTATCAGCTATGATATTAAAAAATTATATACTGATAACACGTCGCAAGGTCTACTTGTTCAGGATTTTGCGGTCTACGCCTTTATTGTGCTTGTCAAATGTGCCGACAGCATTACGCACAAATATGTCGCGCTGCTGACGCCATACCGGCGCTATTGAGTCGCTTTCGGCCGGGAAGAGACGGAAATTATCACCATATTTTACGGGTGAGTTGACAAACACGAGCGAATATTCGGCACCCTTGACTGTGGGCCGGCCTAAGGAGTCACGCGCAAGTGTGACGGTAACAACTGCGCCGCCGCGTGTGTCAGGTTTTTTCATACCTGATATGAAATTGCCCAGCGAGTACACGAGCAATCCTTTGCGGCCGATGGTGTCGGCGTCGAAGATTTCCATGGGTTGTATGACGTGAGGATGACCGCCTATAATCAGGTCTGCGCCCTGCTTTTTGAGGAAATCGGCCAGATCACGTTGCGATGAGTTAGGCAGCAGATGGTATTCATCGCCCCAGTGAACGCACACAGCCACGATTTCAGCCCCTTTTCTGCGGGCTTCGGAGATATCTTTGGCCATAAGGGTGCGGTCGATGTAATCAAGACCGACGGGGGTAGAGCGCTTCATGCCGTTGGTGCCGTAAGTATAATTAAGGAAGGCCACTCGGAAGCCGTTGATGTCGCGTATAAGAGGCAGAATGGAGTCGCGTGCGGCCTGATCGCGATAAATACCGACATAGGGAACATTCCGCTTTTCAAACTGGTCGATCGTGCGCTGTATACCATTGTCGCGGCGGTCGAGAGTGTGATTGTTGGCCGCAAGTATGAGGTCAAAACCGGCATCGGTCAGAGCGTCGAGATATTCATCAGGAGCGCAAAACATCGGATAACCCGAGTAGGGCTGACCACCAAGCGGAGTCTCAAGATTGACCACCGCGTAGTCAGCCTGAGATATGAAAGGCTTTACAGTCGAGAAATAACCCGAATAGTCATAGAGGCTGTCTAACAACCAAAGTTAGGCAGTCTCTATTTTATACATAAATTCGGAAGATTCAGGCTGCATTTGCCACTTCCGAGATATACTTTGGGTAAAAGCTTAAATGAGGGTTCGT
>JAAVCK010000018.1 GCA_014802325.1 Bacteroides sp. | reverse complement strand
TGGCTCGAATCCGAAGAAGCGCGAAAACTCCTCGGCATTTCACCAAAAACATGGCAGAACTACCGCGACCAACGCCTCATCCCCTTCTCCCAGATTGGCCGCAAAATCTACGTCAACCAAGCCGATATTGACAATTTCCTCCACAAGCATCGTATAGACTCACGGACATAAAGATCAAAGGTACGGCAAAATCAAGTTGCAAACGAATATGTTATACAGCATAATAGTATACAGTCTCAATTATATTTAGTAACTTTGCGTTCAAATTTAATAAATCAATCAATGGAGACAAAAATAGAACGTCAAAAACTAAATAGGATAAAAGCGGTATTAGCGGAAACAGGACACACTGGTAAATGGCTTGCCGAGCAATTAGGCAAAGACCCCGTCACTGTCTCCAAATGGTGCACCAACACTTCCCAACCGGATTTATATACATTAAAAAATATTTCCGAGCTGATTAACACAAAAATGTCTGAACTTCTAATGGATAAATAACGATTACCGTGGCTAAAAAGAAACCCAAAATTGGATTGGTTGACGCAGATTTATTAAACGGAGGTACCCGACATCCGAATTTATTGTTAATGAAACTATCCGGCTTCCTCAAAGACAATAATTTTGTTGTTGAGTTGATTACTACGAATACTATAAATATTTCAAAATATAAATTAATCTATATCTCAAAGGTTTTCTCTTTCTCTCCAGACCCTCAATTTTATACTACTGCCACCAAATACCAGAAAAGAAAGTTTAGGATTGGTGGCACAGGTATGTATGCCACTAAAACAAAAGTGTCCGAGTTCAAACAATTTCGCGAACAGGACATGCATCAAATAGAAAACGATCCATTTTTAAGGACACTACCCAATAAATATTGCATAGAAGAAAGACCATTTGGTATAGACTTAAGTCGTCAAATGCCGGATTATAAGCTATATGATGATTATATTGAGCAGAAGGTTAAGGAGGGGCGAAATCCGAATTATTATAGTGACTATAAACGTTACTCTATTGGCTTTCTCACCAGGGGCTGTATCCGTCATTGCCCATTTTGCGTAAATAAACTGGAGAATAAGGTTTCTGCATACTCTAAACTTGAATGGTTTGTCAGTAACGAAAGAGACGATCGTGGTAGATTGATTAGACCGTATATCTATTTATGGGATGACAATTTTCTTGCAGCCCCCAAGGAAATATGGAAGCCTCAGTTAGAAGCATTGATGAAACTTGGACGTCCTTTTCAATTTAGACAAGGATTAGATGAAAGGATTATTGCAGAGAGCCCTGATGGAGAGGAAATCGCCAAAATGCTTTCTCAGTGTAAATATCATGGAGATTTTATATTTGCCTTTGACAACTGGCAGGACAGAGAGAAAATAATAAAAGCGTTAAAAATATGGAGGAAATATAATCCCAATAAAGGAACTAAATTCTATTTGTTCTGTGGGTACCGCATGACACCAGACAATATTGAGCGTTTCTATGAAGATATTTGCTTAATTTTCAAGCGTATCGAGATTCTCATGAAATTCGGTTGTGTAGGATATGTCATGAGGCATGAGGATTACCATAATTCTCCCCTTCCTAACTTGTATGTACAAATTGCAAGATGGTGTAATCAGCAAGCATTTTATAAAAAAATGTCGTTTTGGGAATTTGTATATCGTAATCAATCTTTCTGGGAAGAGACAACTAAAAAAATTGTTGGACGGCCGAAACAAAAGAGCTATGATGAGTTCATTAAAGATGTAAAGGCCGGATATTATGATAACGTCAGAATGTGTCTTCCCTTAAGGACCATTGTTGAGTTATTTGATATGTTTCCAGAACATGTTGATGAGCTACTTGATTTGTTCTCCCTTAAATTTGAAATACTAAAAAAATCAAACTAATAATAAGTTGGACTATGGCTATTATATCTCACGATTATAAGGATCTAGATATGTTAGAGACTATCATGGTAAAAAATGATGGGACACCTCTGCATGGAGAAATTGATATGTATCGGAGAATATACAATGATTGCCAAAAGAGTGATTTGTTATGGCACTTTTGGCACGATTTGAGATTGCCTATATCCATTAACTCCCAATCAGAAATCCAGATAGATTTTTTGTTGGCTTCTGCATATGGGATATTAATAGTAGAAGTCAAAGGCGGTAAGGTCGGTATAGATGATGGCAAATTTTTCTTTAGCAGTAATGGAATTAACTATATGGACAGGTCTCCATTTGCTCAAGCGGATGACTACAAATTTGCTATTATAAACAATAATATCCTTCCCAATGGAGTCTTCGTGGCCACAGCATGTGCATTCCCGCATACTATGATGTCATCAACAAATAGTACTTCCATTCTTGATTTAAAATATAAACTTTGGACTGAGGCAGAACAAATATCCTCAAATTGTTCTTTCGCAAAATTTGCATTAGATGTTATATGCAAGGAACGACAAATGAAGAACTGGGGAGAGGTTATTATGTCTGACAAAGAATTAGCTATTTCAATAAGTCCCTTTTCTCAAAACAGGCCAACATTCTGGAATTATTCTGAAGAGAACTATGCTACTATAGTCAATTGGCTTGAAGTTCAAAACCTTGAAGTTTTCCGTGCCATTCAACAAAACAAAAGAATTATTATAGAGGGAGGCCCGGGAACTGGTAAAACTACGATTGCAAAAGCGTTTATTCGAAAATATAAAAAACTAAGAGGCGTCTATCTCTGTTGGAACAACCTACTTGCATCTAAAATTAAACACGACTTGGAAATCGCAAACATAAAGAACTGCCAAGTTGAACAATACATTTCCTTTATCTCGAGACTGTCTACAGGGAAAGATACCATAAGTTTTGAAGATTTTCAAGGCACGCCCAATTGTATCCGTACTAAAGTTAATGATGTTGTAAGAGCCTATCGAAAACGAGAAGGTTTCTATCCATTTGATTTTATTGTCGTAGATGAGGCACAAGATATATTTGATAAGGGAATCAAGGATGTAATCAATACTCTCACATCAGTTGATTCAAGAGGATTATCCAATGGTCGGTATCTAATCTTTTATGACACCGAGCAAGGTTATAGAAATGATGATCGTCAATTGAGAGTATTTGCAAATGAAATCTCTGATTTTGGAGCTCATTACATATTGAACGAAAACAAAAGAGTCCCGTCCAATAAATGTCTGGTTCATTGTGCTAATAAAATCCTCCATGCCGAATTACACGAGGTTTGCAACATCATTGACGATTTCTCGTTATCAAATCCTTCATGTATTAAGGTTAATAAATGTGCTACCTACCGTGAGGGAATTGGTCTTCTTAAAGATATTTATTTAAGAGCCAAATCTAATAAATCCATTAGTGATTATGTGTTGCTCTCTTCGTCAACTTTACGATGCGGTATTGCTTCATTCTATGATAGATTAGCTGATATCGAGTGGATAAAAGAACTGACGCATAAAAACTTATCACTACAAAGCGAGACTTTATCATTAACGACTATATTGTCCTATAAAGGTCTTGAAAATAAGCATATTATTCTTCTCATAGACGCTGATAAAGTGAGCGATAAATACGAACTTTATATTGGAATGTCAAGAGCCATTCTTGATGTTGAGATCATCTATTTAAAGAAATGAACGATAATTTCAAAAACATAGTTAATAAAGACTCAGAGCTTGTTGATGCCATCATCAGCCTTATGGTTCATAGTCAGAAGTCCAACGCAAGACGGCTGCTTTTGCTTTTGAATGAGATTATTGATTTTTATTTATCTAAGGAAGATGAAGATATTCATTTCCCAATTGTACGAATCCCCAATTGTCCGGATTGGGCGGAAGACGTCTTTGTGGAGTACCTCGTTTTGAAATTGGTACTTTCGTATAATGATAAGAATATAAATAAGCTAAGAGCATTGAAGAAAACGCCAATTATGCTCGCAACCAATGATAATCGTTTCAATAATAGACTAATAAAATATCGTCGATATGTTTCCCAAATATGTAGGACAGGGATGCCGTTGTATTCCTACACCGGGAAAAATCTACTGTTCACACCAATCCAAGTGCTCAATGCATCGCGTGGCAATAAAAATGAATATCTAAGTGATCTATCAGGTGGATATAACAATCTTGATAATGATTCAAATTTGACAATATGCACCGAAATCGGACAAAAAGAGATTGACGACATTACTTACGATAACGAACCTCTGGGTGAATCCATCTCCAATCTATTTGTAATATATCGTAATAGTGACCAGTGTAATTCATTAACAAAAAGTGGAATTGAACGAGCTGGTTTGGATAATGTCAAGAACTGCTTTGTGTTCGAGTTTTCGCAAAAGCCACAACGTCTTTATAAAACTAGGGCGCGAATGATTAGATTAGGACACTCAAAATTCGAATGTCTTGCTTCTGAAAAAGAATCCTTGCATAATGAAGACTTCATAACATTTACAGAGGAAGAATCATTGTATTTGTTTGGGAAGCCGTTTGTTAACCAGCATGTATTCATTGAGGATGACCAATTTTACTATAATGGTATGATTGGCGAATTTGTTGGAACCTGTGATTATCCTATTCTTGAAAGAAATCATCTGTCGTTGTGTCTTAATAAGACATTGTGCAATAATTATCTACGAAAGGCTCAGTCGGCTATTGTTGGAATGGATGTTGAGTTAGCTTTCTCACTAGAATACCAGCAAGAAATAGCCGACAATAGGATAATTCCTGAAATTTTGAAATTCATCGGAGATGATACAAGGGTTGCTTTTATATTACCTCATGATGCTACCATGCAAGAAAAAGAGGGACTGAAAGTTGTTTTTGGCATTGGTAGAAAATTAAAATTTTATTGCGTATCCGAGTTAAAGCCAAAGGATGGGAAAGCCGCTATAAAAGAAAAGTGTATTGTAAATCTCACATATAGAGGACACTTTGCAAATAACAGCTATCACAAGTATCCTAATTCCTTTGATCCATATATATTGAATGAAGAACAAAGAATACTAGATATTGCTCATGGATTCTCTTTTAACAGCATCCATGAGTGGGATCTTTATGAATACAATAAATTGCTGTGTCAATATACCAACAGTCTGTTTAGAAAGCACTATGACTTTACCCTTCCCAAGCCGATTCATCCTGTAAGTGCTAAGGAAAATTATGATGTGGAACCAGATGAAACGCAGACTAGGAGCAATAGTACACAAACAAATCCTATCACTTTTTCTGATGGAGAAAAAATATCAGTTCTTGATACAGAGCTCATAATATATGAGAAAGACTCTGTTATTGCGATTGAAAAGTTCTCAGAGTTAAAAGAGCATGTAGAGACTCTTAAAGGAGTTAACCTACAGAAACTTTCTGCTTTAGATGGATTAATTGAAGAATTCATGGAAAAGGAAAGTCAAAAAGCAAACAGGAAAGTTCAGGTGTTGCGTGACTACTACTTGAGGATTGGACGTTTAACAAAAGATGAGGAACAATCTGATAATACAATTTGGAACATTCTTTTAAGAAAAAAGGTTGAGGCAATGGGAGAACAAGAAGTTTACGATGAACTTATGGAACCTTTAAATGACCGGGAGAGAATAAGTTTGTACGCTTTCCGCGCTTGGTATTCACCTGAAAGTAAAATGCTTCTACCGTTAGCGCGAAAGACACAGAAACGTTTAATTGAATACCTAGGCCTTTCTTTGAAGTATCTAGACGCAATGAGAGCTGTGAAGCGTGCTACTAAGGCAAACTCGAGAGCAAATAATCAGATGATAGACCATTTCATGATGGATTATCTTTTTAGTGAAATTACAGATGAAATGTTTGAGGAATTTAAAGAAAGCCCAATCAATGAGGCTCTACAAATTCACAATATCAAGGATTTGGTTACACTAGTCGAATTAGTTGAAGAAAAGATCGACCTCAAAACAATCGCGACGTGTAATTAAAGTAACATTCGGAATGTCTTTAAGGCGCCACATAATTGCAGAATTACACAAGATATAGTAAATTTGTAAATAATAAACCAAGCAATATAAGGAGATTAAGAATGTCAAACATTATAGATATCAAAAGAGACTCGTTAGAGGCTTTTATTAGGGAGCAAATGATTGGCCCCAATGGATGCCGAGGGAAGTTTTCGTATCATACGGACGCTGAAGATGCTGTATGTCAAGAGGAAGTGGTAAATACCACTCCTGGTTCAATCTATAGCACTGCTATTCTTTTCCCTAAACAAATGCCTGTAAAAGATTGCCAAGATCCAGGCGAGAATAGAGACACGTATGATGAATCATTTGACGCAGATGAGATAGCAACAAGCGAGATGGCTCCAGCAGAGGCGCCTCAACAAGAAACGAACTTCGAACTCTACAGACAAGAAGAAATTGACGATGAAGATATTTATTCTTTAAGCAGAAGATTCCCTCATGCTATTGGTATGTCCTGTTGCTTGGCCAAAGAAGCTTTGATAAATGGGAACCTTCGGATTTCTATCTCGGGTAGATATTATAAAAAAATTATTGGGACAGACCGCCGTAATATAAGGGTCAATCTTACAGACAATGACAAGCTCTTTAATGATTTCTGGGATTCGACTCAGACCCTTCATCAATACTTTTCATTTGATGGCAAATCCATCTCGATCAAAGATATTAATACTAAGAATGTATCTATTATCAAACAGCTTCTACGAGATTTAAATCAAGAGTTAGCATTGCGAATTGCTAATAGACTTAACATTGCAGAGAAAGTTAAAGCTCCATATAGATTTTTGCTTTCGTATCGCGAATATCTATTCAACCAATTACGTCAAGTAAAAGACGGGCTGTACCTTTCTGACGAAGATATTAATAAATTCCGAGAAGGCATACTTGAAATTGAGAATTACGAGACAATCATCTCATATTTTGATGACTTTCTCTCCATGTATGACAAAAAGAGCTTTGGATTCTGGAGATCTATATCATTTACAAAGGAGATAGATTTATCGAGTATCCCTTTAGACAAGCTGCAAGGTCATAAGACTATCTTTAAACCGGAAGATTATGCGGTACTAAAAAATATCATTTTAGATACTGTCCCA
This sequence comes from Bacteroides sp., assembly GCA_014802325.1. GTDB lineage: Bacteria > Bacteroidota > Bacteroidia > Bacteroidales > Muribaculaceae > Duncaniella. Next base: position 37,111 of record JAAVCK010000018.1, on the reverse strand, counting down.
AATCGCAATGGAGTGGGTGCCAATTCATCTGATAGGCATATATCATTATCCGCTTGGTTACAAATAACTAAAGATAGCCGAAGAGATAAAGACGATAATGTTTATTTGAAACTACTGATTCAGAATGATTCAACGCCCTTCCAAGAAGACAAACATAATTATTTCTCGATAGTAAATGAGCAGGTTAACCTTTTCTGTTTCTTTGGCATAAAAGGTTCTGTTATCAGCGAGTATCTTTTGCCATATCGAAAGAATGATAATTATGAAGACGTCTTAAAAGCAGAAGATAAACTCAACTACCTATATAGAGAAATTGAGGACTATGGTGTAGGCCACATGTGCTCAGTTGATTGGAATAAAGATTCAAAGGGCAAAGTAAATGAAGTTTTCATTGAATTTATACCGTCTTTTGAAACACCTGATGTTGAGCCGGTTCCTAGAAAGAAGTTTTCTGCGTATGTTGCTACTGACGGTGTAATGGTTCCTGCCCCATTCTTAGAAGACACCAATGTACTTCAGTTTAAACGATTATCATTGTTTTCGGAAGTTTCAGACAATGAAGTCATAAACGAATTGAAAAAATTCGTCAACGCTTATGGTTTGTGGATTCAAGAAATGAGAACGCGATTGGAGGCTAGAGATCTAGAATTCGGTAATGCCAACTTGGATGAGTGTGAATCGGATTATTTACGAATGCTCTCCAATATTGATGACATTCTGTCATTGAATCCAATCGCGCTTAAAGCTTTTAGAGTAATGAATTCAGCCATGTATATGCAATTATGGCATAATAAGGCTGAAAATCAAGAAATAATACAAGCGCTCGGGCGCCGAAAACTTAATGCTGATTTCTATAAATCATCAAGTGATGAAATATTTAAAGATGGCGAACATGCTGCTTGGCGACCTTTTCAGTTGGCTTTCATTTTGCTGAATCTAGATGGCATTTTCAATAATCCGAAAGATTCTCAGTGGAATAAAAGGAATGAATTAGTAGATTTAGTCTGGTTTCCAACTGGAGGCGGTAAAACGGAAGCATATCTTGGACTGATTGCCTTGTGCATATTAAACAGAAGGATCTCTTATGGAGCTAAAGGTGGAGGAGTATCTGCGATAATGCGTTACACACTTCGACTCCTTACCACACAACAATTCCAACGTGCCCTAAGGCTTATCATGGCCTTAGAGCAAATTCGACGTTGGGATCCCAATGATTATGGGAAAGATGTTATCTCAATAGGCCTTTATGTGGGTGAAGCTTCCCTTCCAAATACAAAGAAGGGTCTAAATGAAGAAGCAATAAAATGGTCCGGAAGGGGAACCACAAACAATACCAAAATTCCACTGGATTTATGTCCTTGGTGTGGAAAGCGGTTAACATATGACTCCGGCGTACAGCAATTCTTTTGCGAGAATAGGAATTGTACATTCGGTAGAAAAGCGGTGCCAGTAGAACTTTGTGATGAATCAATATATGAAAATCCTCCGTCACTATTATTTGGTACCGTTGATAAATTTGCTGCTATTGCACACAAGGTCTCCACTTCGAATAGAGAAAAGACAAAGGATTCCCGTAGAATTTTTGGAACCGCGGCAGGTTTTCTAACTCCCGATTTGATTATTCAAGATGAACTGCATTTGCTATTGGGGCCCCTTGGAAGTGCTGTTGGTTTCTTCGAGGGTGCAATAGACCAACTATGTAGCAGAAAAGAAACTCTCAAAAGTGGGAATAAAATAACCTTACGTCCTAAAATAATATCCTCTACCGCTACCACAAGAAACACGGAATTACAGATTCGTGCTCTCTACGATCGTAGTGTTAATATCTTCCCCAAAAATGGATTAACACACGATGATTCGTTCTTCTCTTTTTATAAAAGACAGAAAGTTGATAATAAAGAGCAATATTGTTCAAAGAGAAAGTATATGGGCATTATGCCTACAGGGAGAACGCAGATGACAACACAGATGCGTTTGGCAGCCATTATTTTCGTTCACAGGGCAATATTTGAATTAGAATATGGGAATGAAGTGGACTTTGAGAGAGCCGCAGACAATTATTTTTCAGTGTTATCCTACTTCAATAGTCTTCGTGAAGTAGGTAAAACTGATGCTTTATTCTATACCGAATACGCAAAATATACAAAACGTCTGTTTAAGCGAGTCCTTCGATATGGTAATCTTATGGATTGTTTCTATTCGGGAGATAATCTAGGTAAAGCAGAGCTTACTAGTCGACTCTCGGGTGAAGAAATAAACGGAAAATTTGCTGAGGTAGAACAGCGATGGGAAATGGCACATCGTCTCCCATTTAAGGATGAGGATAGCAATTGGAATAAAGCTGTTGTTCCTCCAGATTATATTTTGGCAACAAACATGATTTCAGTTGGACTTGATGTTAGTAGGTTCAACACAATAATCATGAATTCGATGCCGCGTAACATTGCAGAATATATCCAAGCAAGTTCACGTGTTGCCCGAAGCGTCAAGGGATTAGTTTTGACCCTGCATAATCCTTTCCGATCAAGAGATGTTTCCCATTTTGAACGTTTCAGGGAATTCCATGAGAAGCTATACTATTATGTCGAGCCAATTTCGATTACTCCGTTCTCGAAAAAATCTGTGCAGAAATATCTTCCTTTGTATATGGCTTCAATTATCCGACATTTGATGCCTGAATTAGCTAATAATAATGCTGCTGCTCAGATTAATAAGGACAAGCTTAAAGAGAAGGCAATGGAAATCGTGTCAAGATATTTTATAGAACGGCATAAGAGAAGCCAACTCCTTCCAAATAAGCTTGAAAAACAATTGCTTACTACGGTTCAGTTGAAAGATATTCAACAACTTATATCTTCTGCACTAGATCAATGGTGCAATATGGCAACCGAGCTTCCCTCAAACCTTGTATATGAAAACAAAGGAGTTAGACGGAATGACAAGACCCCATTGTTCACTTCTCCCATTGATTATGAAGAAACTAAAAATGCAAGTAATTGGACCGTTTCATCGTCCTTAAGAATGATTGAACCTGAAGCGGTTCTCAATGTACGTGTTATATACCAAGGAGATTAAATTATGGAAATACGAACATTAAAACAATACAATCAAGGGATCGGGAAGTATAAATTACTTTCCTCGAATGCTGGTGTTGGCGCTATTTTACCCACCAAGTCAGGTGGATTTGTAATGCCGATGTCATCTTCATACTGGGAGTTTATTAGAGTCGTATCAAACAAATTAAAGAATAATCCGGAGACGACGATAGACCAAACGCTTGCTGATAATCTTGGAGTGGAATTTGTCGATGATCCAAGGTTTATTAGTTTTCTGCGAAATTCTGAATCATTGACTAAACTAAGATGTTTAGTTAGCATACCACATATAGAGCTTACTGGCTGGAATAGATGTAATGTAACGGACCATCCTTTAAATCTGCGCTATCTTGAAAGAAATCAACAAGGAACAGGGCTTAAGGAAGAAATGTTTACTGTGCCTGCTATTACATTCCCTCGTTGGTTCTTTTCAATGCGACCAAGTCATGACTTAATGACTGTTGAAGATTGGTTCAAAATGTGGAAGGAACGAGGATGCAATAACGGATTAGCTGAGTACTTTGCTCCTCCAAGAGACCCTAAATCTCCTACCACCAAATTACATAAATCCGGATTGCCTGAGGGGAAAAATCAGGTCTATAATTTACTGGAACAGGTATCCATGGTGCTAATTTGTAGGAACGGACATATGTCAGATATTCCTTGGGATAAATACTTTTGTGCTGTGAAGAAGCAGGGCAAAGACATAGTTCACAAAGAAGGCTTCGATCTTTTCGGCTTTGACGCGGATGAGTACCCATGCTCTGGTTCAAGTAACGGTAAGCACCAATTACAATGGCATGAGAATAGAGCTCATTCTGAAAGTTTTGGTACGCTAAAATGTGGTTGTTGTGGACAGTCTATAAGCCTAGAAGGTATTATGAACCTTCAGCCATCCTGTCCCGGTCATCGTCCTTGGGAAGGAATCGGAGCTAGAGATAATGCGAAGTGCACACATCGCGGTCAGTCTGTTAATATGAAGTGGGCTCTTGTAACCAGTAATAGTGTCTACTATGCTGAGAATTTCAGTAGTCTTTATCTCCCAAGTTGCTATTTAGACTCTGCTGCCAGTCTTAGTGATTCGGAACAAAGACTTCTTAATTTGCTTACGACAAGGTGGTACACTAGATACATTCAGCGAAATCCCGATAAATCGCGGGCTGACTATATAAACTCAATAACTACTGAGGATTTGCTAGATAAAGCATCTGATAGTGGATATGATGTCACAGCTGAAGATATGATGAGCATCGTAGCTGCTTTCTTGTATGCTGATGCCGAGCCATCATCTTCAGATTCAAGAGAGGAATATCGTTTTTCGGAATTCTCTGTATTTCAAAACAACAGCAAATCCAACGAATCTTCCGATAAACTGGAGTTTAAAGATATTGATTTGCCAGAATCTTTAAAGCCATACTTCTCCAAGATTCAGCAAGTGGAAACTCTTGGCGTAAGTTCTACTCAAATTAACTTTTCAAGAGTACAAATCCCCCAACCGGAAGTTGTCGATGGAGTTACGCGATATCCTAGTAGTATGAAAATCTTCAAAGAACCTAATGAGGAGGTTCTTGTTATGCCCGCCAATCAGACATTCGGAGAGGGGTTATTTTTTAGTCTTAACGAAGACCTGATTTCTCAATGGGTAGAAAGGAACTCCACCGTATTCCAAAAACGATATCCGCATAATCGCCATATGGAGAATATTTATGAAAATGTGGCTGCTATGATGCAAAAAGGTGGAGTCGAAAAATTTTATCTTTTGCATACGCTCTCCCATATAATCATGAAAGAACTCGAATTCTCTTGTGGATATCCTACTGCAAGTCTAAAAGAACGTCTTTACTTCTCCGAAAGGATGTGCGGCGTTCTTATATATACGGCAGATGGCTCTGAAGGAAGTATGGGAGGTTTAGTATGGCAAGGACAACCAGAACTCATTGAAAATATAATCATGACAGCTTTAAATAGAGCAATAGATTGTTCATCAGATCCCATCTGTTGGGAAAATGATAGCGATCCGCTAAACTATGCAGCTTGTTTTTCATGTGCCATGGTCTCAGAAACCTCATGTGAACAACGTAATCTAGGCCTTGATCGGCGCATTCTAGTTGATGAGGAATTTGGATTTTTTAAAGACCTCATTTAAAGGAAATAATGTATCGTCATCAGTTTTTTAGAGACCATGAAATACATAATACATAAAGAGTATCGAAGAAATTTAGTCTTATCTACATTGAGGGTGTTTGATTATATGAAGCACTGACTGAAAAAGTATAATCTTACCAAAATAGATTACGACGAAAATATTGACAGAGTCCTAAAAAATTTTTAATGATGGCGTAAGAATTTTGGATATAATGGAGGGTAAGCAGGGAGTTGCGTGCAGACCTTTTGCACGTAATATGCACGTAAAAATAAAAAGAAGCGAGATAACTATTGAATCTTCAATGAGTTATCTCGCTTTATCTGTGCCCAGAACAGGACTCGAACCTGCACGCCTCGCAGCACTCGCACCTGAAACGAGCGCGTCTACCATTCCGCCACCTGGGCTTTAGGGGGTTTCAGTGTTGCAAAGGTAGTGGAATTTTTCTTTTCCCGCAAGTTTTTTAACTATTTTTTCTCAGTTGAATCGGTTTGGGGGCGCCAGCGGGCATTCTGCAGAGCCATGGCGCGCTGTTCGGTCGGGTTGTTACACGGGCGCCAGAGGTCGCGATGGTCCAGTTCATCGGGCATAAACTGCTGAATTACAAAGTTGCCCGGATAGTCATGCGCATATTTGTAGTCACGACCGTAGCCCATTTCTTTCATCAGCGACGTCGGAGCGTTGCGCAGATGGAGCGGCACGGGCAGGTCACCCGTCTCGTTCACGAGGGCAAGCGCGCGGTCAATAGCCATATAAGCCGAATTGCTCTTAGGCGACGTGGCAAGATAAATGGTGCACTCGGCGAGCGGAATACGACCTTCGGGCATGCCTATCTTGCGTATCACCTCGTAGGTGGTATTGGCAAGCAGCAGCGCGTTAGGGTTGGCCAGACCGATGTCCTCGCCGGCAAGTATCACGAGCCTGCGGGCTATGAACTCCGGATCCTCACCTCCCGCTATCATACGCGCCAGCCAGTACACGGCTGCATCGGGATCGCTGCCTCGGATGCTCTTGATAAAGGCAGAGATAATGTCATAGTGCATCTCGCCGTTCTTGTCATACGCGGCCGGATTTTCCTGAAGACGCTCGGTGACAGTCTTGTCATTGATCACCACCCTGTTACCCGCCGGCGTAGCCTGAAGCATGAGATCAAGAATATTGAGCAACTTACGGGCATCGCCGCCGGCAAATCTGAACAGCGCCGTGGTCGACTCCACATCCACACCACGCTCCGACAAAACTTCGTCGGCCGTCAGCGCACGGTCAAGCAGCTGCTGCAATTCCTCCTTCTCAAGCGGACGCAGCGTGTAAACCTGCGCGCGCGACAGAAGCGGACGTATGACCTCAAACGACGGATTTTCCGTTGTGGCGCCAATGAGAGTCACCACGCCGCTCTCCACAGCCCCGAGCAGACTATCCTGCTGCGACTTGCTGAAACGATGGATTTCGTCGATAAACAGCACCGGACGCCCGCGCGAGAACATGCTTCTCGCGTCGGCACGGCACTTCTCTATCACCTCGCGCACATCCTTCACGCCCGAATTTACGGCCGACAGTGTGTAAAACGGCACTTCCACCGTGTTGGCAATAATGCGCGCAAGCGTGGTCTTTCCAACCCCGGGAGGACCCCAAAGGATAAACGAGGCCACGCTACCCTGCTCAATCATGGTGCGTACCACCCCACCGGGGCCCACCAAGTGAGTCTGACCGATATATTCATCAAGTGAGCGGGGACGAAGCCGCTCGGCAAGAGGTGCATTGCGATTCATAATAACAAAGATAATGTATCGGGAAAGAAAATCAAAATGATTTTACACTTTTAACTCGCCGCCTTACGCAGGACAGCCCGGCGCATCCGCGTCGGGCTGTCCCTGAAAAAGAGGTATATAATGTAGCTGTATCTATTTTACATCAGAGGCTTAAACTTCATGTTGGTCAGTCTATCCCACGGACCCTTGTAAGCACCCTCTGAGAAAACACCGAGTATGATACCGTCAGCAAATTCCACCATGGTATGGTCAGCGTTCCATGTTCCGGCAATTTCACCACTTGATTTTCCATTGGTATCAGTGATTAATACATCACAAGTACCAAGTCCCGAAAAGCTAAGGCCGCTGGCAGCGGTAGTCCCAAGAGGAATAGACATATTGTAAGTACCAGTTGACTCGTCATCACGGAGAATAACATTGAGCACAAGCTCACTGTAAAGCTCGGGATAGAATCCGACAAACTGACATTCTCCGGTTGCTTCATTGATTACGTCTAAGGTCGCATTAGGAGTAACAATCGTAGCATTATCGTAATCATTGAACGTCAATTCCCAAGGACCGGCAAGGGCATATATCGGTGAGCTCAGACGATCCTGAATAGCTATAGTACATGCATTCATAGGTTCTATAGTAGCACCCTCCGCACTTTCTATTACTATACGGAAGTAGCGGTCATCGTCACGCGACTCAAGATATTGAGTACGGATTTCAACCGACGCAGTTTTCTCGTCGGCCGGAATATTAATGGTCTCGCTTGTCACATAGAAATGGCTGTCGGCAATAGCCTGCTCCTGATTAGGATCGTCAGTACCTACAACCTTAACCTTAACCTTTACGTAGCCGTTGGGATTGCCGGTGAGTACTAAGGGTACCTGAAAAACACCTTTCATCTCATTAACAACCATCTCAGAGCTTTCAACCGACACACCCACGCCTGGAGCAGTGTTGATCGAACGGTCATCGTTATCATCGCTACAGGATGTTAAAGCCAGAGTAGCGACTGCAAATATTGAGAAATACTTATACAGTTTCATTATCTAAAGTAATTAAAAATCACAAATAAGATTAATAGCCGCGATTCTGCTGCCCAACAAGCTGGGGATTTACCTGAATCTCATCAGCCGGTATAGGCCATACATAACGATAGTCATCAGCAGTGTAGTGAACGCCTTCCGAACCGGTTACTATCAGGTTGCCCAAACCGAGTCCTGAAGTACGGGTAAACTCAACTTTCCAGCGACGGCAGTCAGCCAGACGGAAACCTTCACCAATGAGTTCCTTAGTACGTTCAGCTTGAATCTGAGCGAGAAGTTCTGAGCCGCTATATGAAAGATCCTCGTATTTTTCAATGCGGTATTTACGGAAATTGTTGAGTGTACCGAGGGCATCACCTGCTCCGGTCATGTATTCACACTCCATCTTGATAAGATAGATCTCCGACAGACGGAATGGCTTACCCATATTGGCAAGGTTATTTACCGAATTCACAGTACGGAGTGACTCATTACCGGGCCACTTATTGAATGTGCTTACGCCATTATAAGTAGATCCATTGTTAAAAAGATTTTGAGTACCTATAAACGCCCGACTACGCACGTCGCCAGTACCGTAATAATTATTAACAACATTCGCCACGGGAAGGAAGTTAACCTTATCGCTCTGATCCTTAAGCCAACCACCACCTGTAGAGCTGATGTAAAGTTCCTGAGTATCAACATAGGGACGGAACATAAGCTCTGAGCCCTCGTCGGTAGTCCACATCTTCACGTAAGGATACTGACGGTTGAGGATAGTACCGGTAGAAGAAGCGTCGACGAGACGGTAGATCTTGCAGTTGTTGATAATATCATTGGCATACACAAGAGCATTTGCGTAGTCACCCTTGAGCAGAGCAGTACGAGCCTGAAGTGCACGTACGATCCATGAGTTAAGGAACGAAGAATTCTGTACGAGAGACTGCACAGCGGCTTCCTCGGGAAGTGTTTCTTCATAGTTTTTCAGACCTTCATAAGCCAGAGCAAGCTCATCCTCAATAAACTTATATGTGGCATAGAGAGTGGAGCGTCCGGGATAAGTTGCCTTATTTGAAGAAGGATCGTAGTTGGTTCGCAAAGGCACTCCTACATTTGTATCCTTATTCTGGTCGGTATAAATCGGGCAGAAAAGCTCAGTCAGCTTAAAGTAGTAGAAAGCACGTGCAAAGTGAGCCTCAGCGATATAGCGCTTCATCTCAGTAATATTTGCAATCTGAGCAACGGGCAGCTCGTCGAGTATAGGCTGAGCCTTTTCGAGAAAATAGTTTGCAGACACAATACCGCCGTAATATCCGGCCCAAAGGGAAGTCACCTGATCGAGCGATGATGTGATGTTACCGGTATTGATATCATTGTTAGTATTACCGTTCTGAACCGAACCGACAAACTGGTCCATAGCCAGATCAGTATAGTATACATATCCGCCTGTGGTGCGCGAACGAAGTCCATTGTAGATACCGTTGCGGTAGTGAAGGCAATCAGTGACATCCTGCATGCCGTTCTGGTCATCTATCACGTTTGGCTGAGGGATATTCATATCACATGACGTGGTCAGAAGTCCGCCCAGGGCCAGTATGGAATATATGATTTTTTTCATTGCTAATTTTATCATTAGAAGTTGTGCTGATTAAAATCCTACCTCAAAACCGATTTCATACTGACGGGTATTGGGATAGTAGAATGCTACTACGTTAGTTTCAGGTTCAGGATCATATCCCGAATAGTCAGTGAATGTCAGCAAGTTTCGACCTGTAAAGTGGAAGGCCACGTTGTCGAGGTGCAGCTTGTTGAGCACGCTCTGAGGAAGTTTGTAAGTCAGAGTAAGATTCTTCAGACGGAGGTATGAAGCATTCTCGATAAGGTGAGAGTCAAACTGAAGGGTCTGACCGTCGGCTGCGGGCACATCGGTGATCTGGCCCGGATATGTCCATACTTCAAGCATCTTCACATTCTGGTTTGACTGATCTGCGAAGTTATTGTTCTCGATGAAGTAACGGTCATTGTTGGTCATATACTTCTTGGCTGCCCAGTTGAAGTCAACGCGCAGGCTTAAATCGCGCCAGCGTATGTCCGTACCGAAACCGCCTGAGTAGGGAGCATACATGCTCTTACCTATCAGCTTGGCATCGCGCTCTTCATTGAACTGCTTGGTAAGGTTACCATCCTTGTCGATCCACATCTGCTGACCATCGCGTGGGTCAACGCCTGCATACTCAACTGTATACATTTCACCGGCCGAGTGACCTACTTTGTACTGCACTCCGGTATTAGGTATAGTGAATGTATCCTGACCGTCGAAGAGTTTGGTGATCTCGTTACGGTTGTAGTTGAAGTTGGCACGAATACCCCAGTACCAGTCTTTAGTAGTAAAGATGGCAAAGTTAAGATCGATATCCACACCGGTATTGGTCATGTTACCAATATTACCGTAACCGCCTGAGAAACCGGTAGTATACGAATAGGGAATTGACATAAGCATGTCAACAGTCTCCTTGCGATAGAAGTCTATCTCACCTTTGATCTTATTGTTGAGTACTGCGAATCCGAGACCGAGGTCCCAAGCACGCACTGTCTCCCAAGTAAGGTCTTTATTTGAAGCAGATGAAATACCTATTGACTGACCATCATTGCCTGTCAGACCACCGGTATATATATTACCACCGGCAAGTGTACCGGTATAAAGCCAATCTGAAATAGAAGAGTTACCGGTAGTACCGTAGCTCAGACGGAGACTGAGATCATTAAGCCAGGTTACTGACTTCATGAAATCTTCATTAGTGATACGCCACATTCCACCGAGTGACCAGAAGTTGGCCCAACGGTGACCGGCTGCAAACTTCGAGCTACCGTCGCGACGGTAAGTAGCGTCTACAAAGTAACGGTTGTTATAGTCATAGCTTGCAGTACCAAAGAATGAATTAAATACCGACTTGGTAAGTGACTGGCTGAGATTATCGGTAGTAAGGGGAGAGATAGCATTACCGAGGAACATCAGACGAGAGTCAGTATAGCCGGCGCCATAAGCACCAAACTGCTCATTTTTTGTAATAATCGCTTCCTGACCAAGAAGGACTGTAAGGTTATGCACATCAGCAATAGTACGGGTATACTCTGCTGTATTGGTATAAGTAAACGAATAGTAGCGCTGGAAACTCTGGCTGTTACTTCCAGTGGGCGATCCATACCAATCGTTAACGTCACCCATTGGAGTAAGTTCAGCTTCGCGTGGATACTGATAGCCCGAATAGCGATAGTCATACGCATCTACATTCTGCTGCGCACGGATTGTAAGACCCTCTATCGGCACGATAGTCTCATCTATCGAAGTATTGATCGAAAGATTCTTCTGAGCACGGCTCTGCGTAGCTGCAAGCGCATCGGGCATTACCAGTTCTGAATAGCGAAGATATTTTACTTTATCGCCGTATACTATCTGGCCGTCCTGCGTAAATGTATAGTAGCGGGGCGAATCATAAGGGAATGCAACTCGAGCAAACATAGAGGGGTTGGCCATATATGCTGTTCCACCGCCCGAATATGCTGAATTATTCTGTGAGTTGGTCTCACCCTTCTCATAACCGAGGTTGGTCTTGAAGCCGAAGCGGAACCAGTCGGTCACACGGGTAGTAATGTTCGCACGGAGAGTCGAACGACGGAGATGCGACTGAGGCATGATACCGTCAGCGTCATAGTGGTTGAGCGACACGTAGTAGCTTGAATTTTCGCTACCGCCGCGCACTGATGCGTCAAGCTGATAGGTGGGAGCTGAGCTGTTGAAAACCTCATCGCGCCAGTTGGTAGAAATACCGTAGTTATCCACGAGCGAGCGGATTTCTTCAGATACGGGCTTGCCTATAAGATCGCGGTAACGGATATACTGCTCGGAGTTCATCATCGTCACATTGTCGTGGGCCATCTGCGACCATCCATAAGAAGCGCGGATGTTGACCTTGGCTTTTTCCTGAAACTTACCTTTCTTGGAAGTGATCACGATCACACCATTGGCAGCACGCGAACCGTAGATAGCTACCGAAGATGCATCCTTAAGCACTGTCACTGACTCGATGTCAGAAGGATTCAGCGTAGTGAACACTGCCGAAGTGATAGGAGCACCGTCAAGAATAAACAGAGGTGTATTTCCGGCGTTGAGCGAGTTCACACCACGCATACGTATGTGCATCTCGTTGGCCGAGGGGTCACCCGAGTTTGATGCGATGTTAAGACCGGGCACCTGACCCTGGAGAGCATCGAGGAATGTAGCGGTGGGCACATCCTTAAACACCTGCTCGCCAACTACAGATACCGAACCTACCACCGAACCAAGTTTCTTGCTCTGACCGTAGCCTACCACGACTACAGTTTCGAGCTGATTGTCGGCGACCATCTTTATCACCATGTTTTCAGCGACCTGAGCGGTCTGGGGAGCATATCCCACATAGGAGACAGTCACTGTCTTCACATTGTCGGGGATTTCCATTGTGAAGTTACCGTCAAAGTCGGTTGCTACTCCGGTTCCGCCACCGTTAGGCACAACCGTCGCACCCGGCAGAGGCTCTTCATTTTCGGCATCGATCACCGTTCCGCTGATGGTACGGGCTTGCGCCATCACTGCGAAACAGAATACGGCCGTAAGTAATAGAAACAGCTTTTTCATACCTTTTTTAAAGAATTAGACAATATAGTTTTTAAATAATTTTTATCAATAGTTACACGTTATTGGAAACCTGTTATGATTTGGTCAAGAGCTACTAAACAATGTTTAGAGATGCAAAGATACAACAAAAAATGAAAAAAGTTACAAAATAGCCCGAAAAAAGTAGCATTTTAACATTATAATTGCAATATTCCGTCGCTTTTCGTTGACAATCGTTACACATTACGCCCTCATATTCAGCCACCGCTTCACGTCACACATTATATAAAATACGCGCACGCGCGCGATCCCCGCACCCATTAATATTTCCCTTATGGCTACAATCCTTTCGCGCTCTGAAAAAAAATGCTTATCTTTGCAAAGTATTTCACCCAACCATTACACAGTATGCGACAATCAAAGCGCGCGTTTCTCATCCTTGAGGACGGCACCACGATGGAAGGTAAATCCTTCGGCTATGAAGGCTCTACAGCCGGCGAAGTAGTGTTCAACACAGCAATGACCGGCTACCCAGAGAGCCTTACCGACCCTTCCTATCAGGGTCAGATTCTCGTCACCACCTACCCCATTCTCGGAAACTACGGCGTGCCGCCGCGCCGCGAGAAAGACGACGTCAGCGAATACTACGAAAGCGACCACATCCATTGCAAAGCCATCGTGGCTCAGGACTACTCGTTTGAACACTCCCACTGGCAGGCCGACCGCTCTCTGGCTCAGTGGCTTCAGGAAGAAAAAATCCCCGGAATTTACGGCATCGACACCCGTGCCCTCACCAAGCATCTCCGCGAACACGGCTCCATGCTCGGCAAGATCGTGATGGAAGGCGAAGACGCCGACGCCATTCCGTTCTACGACCCCAACAAAGAAAACCTCGTGGCAAAAGTATCGTGTAAGGAAGTGGAGGTTCACGGCGACGGAGAAAAGACCGTTGTGCTCGTGGACTGCGGCGTGAAACACAACATTATCCGTTGCCTCACACGTCGCGGCGTGAAAGTGATTCGCGTGCCCTGGAACTACGACTTCACATCCATACCCTACGACGGACTCTTCATATCCAACGGACCCGGCAACCCCGACATGGCCGGCGAGACCGTAGAGCTTATCCGTAAAGCCATGACCACCGGCAAACCCATTTGCGGCATCTGCATGGGCAACCAGCTCCTGGCCAAAGCCGCCGGTGCGAAGACATATAAACTCAAATATGGCCACCGCAGCCACAACCAGCCCGTAAGACGCGCCGGTACGGAGCGTTGCTTCATCACTTCACAGAACCACGGATTCGCCGTCGACAACGACACTCTCCCCGCCGACTGGGAACCCCTCTTCATCAACATGAACGACGGCACAAACGAAGGCATACGCCACAAGACTCTCCCCTACTTCTCAGCTCAGTTCCACCCCGAAGCAAGCTCGGGTCCGAAAGATACCGAATTCCTTTTCGACGAATTCATAGCTATGATCTAAAACCATCACCCCACCATGCGCAACGAATCAATCAGAAAAGTGCTCCTGCTCGGTAGCGGAGCTCTCAAGATAGGCGAGGCCGGCGAATTTGACTACTCCGGTTCTCAGGCCCTTAAGGCAATGAAGGAAGAAGGTATCACCACCGTCCTCATCAACCCCAACATAGCCACCGTACAGACCTCCGAAGGGTTTGCCGACAAGATATACTTCCTTCCCGTCACTCCCTACTTCGTGGAAAAGGTCATAGCCCGCGAACGCCCCGACGGTATCCTGCTCGCATTCGGCGGACAGACCGCCCTCAACTGCGGCGTAGAGCTCTATCGCTCCGGCGTGCTTGAAAAATACGGCGTGGAAGTGCTCGGTACACCCGTCCAGGCCATAATGGACACCGAAGACCGCGAGCTCTTCGTGCATAAACTCGACGAAATCAACGTCAAGACCATCAAGAGCCAGGCCGTATCCACCACCCTCGAAGCCATGCACGCCGCTGAGCAGCTTGGCTATCCGGTGATCGTGCGCGCCGCCTACGCTCTGGGCGGACTCGGAAGCGGATTCTGCGACAACGAGCAGGAACTCGTTTCGCTCGTCGACAAGGCTCTGTCTTTCTCCCCGCAGGTTCTCGTCGAGAAATCGCTCAAGGGCTGGAAAGAAGTTGAATACGAAGTGGTGCGCGACCGTTTTGACAACTGTATCACCGTCTGCAACATGGAAAACTTCGACCCTCTCGGCATCCACACCGGCGAGTCCATCGTAGTAGCTCCCTCGCAGACCCTCACCAACGAAGACTACCACTATCTGCGTAAACTCGCCATCAAGATCATACGCCACATCGGCATCGTGGGCGAATGTAACGTGCAGTATGCCTTTGACCCCGCCTCGATGGACTACCGCGTCATCGAGGTCAACGCACGCCTCAGCCGCTCCTCGGCTCTCGCTTCCAAAGCCACCGGCTACCCTCTGGCTTTCGTAGCCGCCAAGCTCGGTCTCGGCTACGGTCTCTTCGATCTGAAAAACTCCGTCACGCTCGAAACCTCAGCCTTCTTCGAGCCGGCTCTTGACTATATCGTGTGCAAGATACCGCGCTGGGACCTCGGTAAATTCCACGGTGTCCGCCGCGAGATCGGCTCATCCATGAAGTCTGTAGGCGAAGTCATGGCTATAGGCCGCACTTTCGAGGAAGTAATTCAGAAAGGCCTCCGCATGATCGGTCAGGGCATGCACGGATTCGTGGGCAATCACCCCGTGAAAGTCGACGACATCGACCGCGCTCTCGCCTCCCCCACCGACAAGCGCATATTTATCATATCGCAGGCCATGCAGCAGGGCTACACCGTCGACCGCATCCACGAGCTCACCAAGATCGACAAGTGGTTTCTCCACAAGCTCCATAATATCATCACCACCTCCGGCGAACTTGCTCAATACGATCAGCTCGACCTCCTCCCCGAGCAGCTGCTCCGTCAGGCCAAGAGTCAGGGTTTCTCCGACTTCCAGATTGCACGCGAGGTGATGAAAGGCGACATGGATATCGACGCCGAAAGCGCTAACCTTCAGGTGCGTAATCTCCGCAAGCAGCTCGGAATAGTGCCCGTGGTGAAGCAGATCGACACCCTCGCCGCCGAATATCCGGCCATGACCAACTATCTCTACCTCACCTACAACGGCTCGCAAAACGACGTCAACTATCTCCACGACCACCGCTCTATCGTGGTGCTCGGCTCGGGCGCCTACCGCATCGGCTCGTCAGTGGAATTTGACTGGTGCTCGGTCAACGCTCTTATGACCGTGAAGCGCAACGGATGGCGTTCGGTCATGATCAACTACAACCCCGAGACCGTGTCGACCGACTACGACATCTGCGACCGCCTCTACTTCGACGAGCTCACATTCGAGCGCGTCATGGACATACTCGATCTCGAACAGCCCCACGGCACCATACTCTCCGTGGGCGGACAGATACCCAACAACCTTGCCACACGCCTTGACCAGCAGGGTGTTAACATCCTCGGCACTCAGGCCCGCGACATCGACAACGCCGAAGACCGCAACAAGTTCTCGGCCATGCTCGACCGCCTTGGCATCGACCAGCCCCGCTGGAGCGAACTGACTTCTATGGACGACATACACCGCTTCATCGACGAAGTAGGCTACCCCGTGCTCGTCCGACCCAGCTACGTACTCTCGGGAGCGGCTATGAACGTATGCCACAACGACGACCAGCTCACACGCTTCCTCCGCCTCGCGGCCAACGTATCGAAGAAGCACCCCGTAGTAGTGTCGCAGTTCATCTCGCAGGCCAAGGAAATAGAGATGGACGCCGTGGCTTGCAAAGGCGAGATAGTGGCCTACGCCATTTCCGAGCACATAGAATATGCTGGCGTACACTCAGGCGACGCCACCATACAGTTTCCCCCGCAGAAACTCTATGTCGAGACCATGCGACGCATCCGCAAGATCTCTCGCCGCATAGCCGAAGCGCTCCACATCTCGGGTCCGTTCAATATCCAGTTCCTTGCCAAAAACAACGATATCAAGGTCATCGAATGTAACCTCCGAGCCTCGCGAAGCTTCCCATTCGTATCCAAGGTATTGAAAATCAATTTCATCGATCTGGCCACACGTGTCATGCTCGGTCTCAACGTCGAGAAGCCCGGCAAGAGCGCCTTTGACCTCGACTACGTAGGCATCAAAGCATCGCAATTCTCATTCTCGCGCCTTCAGGGTGCCGACCCCGTGCTCGGTGTCGACATGGCTTCGACCGGCGAGGTGGGATGTCTTGGCGTGGACTCTTCCGAAGCGCTCATGAAGGCTCTCATCTCCGTGGGTCAGCGCATACCGCGCCGCACAGTGCTCCTCTCCACCGGAGGGCCCAAATCCAAATCGGCCATGCTCGATGCTGCCCACCTGCTCAACAATAAGGGCTATACCATCTACGCTACCGGCGGCACTCACAAATACCTCAGTGAGAACGGTATACCAACCATCCGCGCCTACTGGCCCAGCGAGACCAACTGTCAGCCTCAGGCCGAACAGCTTCTTCACGACCACAAGATCGACCTCGTGGTCAACATCCCCAAAAACTACTCCTCATCCGAGCTATCCAACGGCTACCGCATACGACGCGCCGCTACCGACCTCAACATCCCACTGCTCACAAACGCCCGCCTTGCATCGGCTTTCATCGAAGCTTTCACCACTCATCCGCTCGACGACATCGAGATCAAGGCCTGGGACGAATATTAAAATTTGTTAATTCACTTTGCCCGTCACTGAATTAGCTGTAACTTTGCACTGCTTTAGGCCGTCGCACCCGGCGGCTTGAGCTATAAGGATTGTCTTATGGTGTAATGGTAGCACTGCAGTTTTTGGTTCTGCCTGTCAAGGTTCGAATCCTTGTAAGACAACATCGGCAAGGAGCCCCCCGGCTCCTTGCTTTTTTATTTGCTCAACCGAAGATTTTGATATAACTTTGCAATGCTGTTCCGGAGCCGGAGATGCCATGGGACAGATTGTACATTGACTATCACTGTTGACAGCGCCGGTGCGCTTTTCATAATTCAAATCTATGAGTGAAATAAAGCAAAACTTTGAGATGGTGGCCAAGACTCTCAAAGGTCTGGAAGATGTGCTGGCCGAGGAGCTCCGTCAGCTCGGAGCTGAAAACGTGACGCCCGGACGCCGCATGGTGTCGTTTGAGGGCGACAAGGCGATGATGTACCGCGCCAATATCTGCTGCCGCACAGCCTTGAGTATTCTCAAGCCTATCTACAAGTTCATGGCGGCCGACCCCGACACCCTCTACGAGATGGTAAAGGAATATGACTGGTCGCAAGTGCTCAGTCTCGACAAGACTTTCTCTATTGACACTGTGGCTCATTCGAGCGAGTTCACCCACTCGCGCTTCGTCACCTACCGTGTCAAAGATGCCATAGTCGACTATTTCAAAGACAAATTCGGACCCGACAAGCGTCCCGGAGTCCGTCTGCGCGACGCTGATGTGATGATCAACGTGCATATCGACGGCGACCGTGTCACCCTGTCGCTCAACTCTTCCGGCGAATCGCTCCACAAGCGCGGATGGCGCGTGGCCACCACCGAAGCTCCTATCAACGAGGTACTTGCCGCCGGCATCATCCTCAAGAGCGGGTGGAAAGGACAGTCACCTTTCGTCGACCCCATGTGCGGCTCCGGCACCTTCCTTGTCGAAGCTGCCATGATAGCAGCCGGCATCAAGCCCGGCAAGTTCCGCAACTCATTTGCCTTTGAAAACTGGCCCGAATTTGACCCCGAGCTTTTTGAAAGCGTACTCAACGAAGGCCCGGCTCCCCGCGAAATTCCATTCAAAATCTACGGCTCCGACATTTCTCCGAAAGCCGTCTCAATAGCCGAGCAGAATGTACTTGCCGCCGGTGTTGACGAATACGTCGTGCTCCGCATCAAGCCCATCGTGAAGTGGGACGAAGCTCCCGCCGACGGCACTCCCGGTGTGCTCATCACCAATCCCCCCTACGGCGAGCGCATCAATGTCGACGACATGGAGAAACTTTACGAGACACTCGGCTCGAAGCTCAAACACGTTTTCCGCGGCTACCACGCATGGGTGATTTCCTCCAACGAGGACTATCTTGCCAAGATAGGTCTCACCCCCTCGCTGAAGGAGGAGATGCAAAACGGCGGTCTCGACTGCCAGCTCCGCGAATATATCATATTCGACGGCGACAAAACCACATTCCGCCGCGAGGGTGGCTCCATCAAGAGCGACCGCGCCCCGCGCCGCGACTCTGACCGTCCGCGCCGCCTTACCGACAACGAGTGGAAGGCCGACGCCCGCCGACGCGGCATGGGTGGCAAGGAATCTGACCGCAAGCCAAGCGCCTCCTCGCGCAGCTCACGCCCTGCCCGACCTACCCGTCCCGCAAGACCCGGTCGGCCTACCCGACCCGGTCGTCCCGAAACATCGGAAGCAACCCGCCTGCTCGGACGCCGTCGCAATCCCGATGCGCTCCTGAGCCTCGACACACCTCGCACGCCCTCAATCCCTGCACCCGAAGGACCATTCATGCGTGCACGTCGTCGCGGATGGCGCAAGCTCGATAAAGAAAGCGAGAATGATTAATGATTCACGATTCGAAATTCTAAATTCAAAATTAATTCCCTCCCATCGTCATGGCACTCCAGTATAAAGTAAACCCTGCCGGATTCGTAAGCGAGACTCCCGGCGACAATCCATTCGCTCCCGCCGACACTCAGGCTCCCCGTAAAATCAACGTGCTCCTGCTCGGCTCGGGTGGCCGCGAAGCCGCTCTCGCATGGAAAATCAGCAGCAGTCCGCTCTGTGCCCGCCTTTTCATAGCTCCCGGCAATGGTGGCACAGCCGCCTTCGGAGAAAATGTATCGCTCTCGCCCCTCGACTTCCCCGCAATCGACGCCTGGACTGAGAAACACGACATAGGTCTCATCGTGGTAGGCAACGAAGACCCTCTCGTGGCAGGAATATGGGATTACTTTCACGAGCACCGTCCCTCGCTCCCCGTCGTAGGCCCCTCCAAAGCCGGAGCCGCACTCGAAGGCAGTAAGGACTTTGCCAAGCAGTTCATGACCCGTCACAACATCCCCACAGCCCGGTTCCGCTCATTCACAGCCGAGACTGTAGAAGACGGATGTCGATTCCTCGAAGAGCTCTCAGCCCCCTACGTGCTTAAAGCCGACGGCTTGGCAGCCGGCAAGGGAGTGCTCATAATCAATGATCTCGATGAAGCCAAGCAGTCGCTCCGCGAGATGCTCGGAGGCATGTTTGGCGCTTCATCGGCCACCGTAGTGATCGAGGAATTCCTGAGCGGTATAGAGTGCTCGGTCTTCGTGCTCACCGACGGCAACGGCGGCTACCGCATTCTCCCCGTGGCTAAAGACTATAAGCGCATAGGCGAAGGCGACACCGGGCTCAACACCGGAGGTATGGGTGCCGTCAGCCCCGTAGCGTTTGCCGACGATGAATTTATGCATCAGGTCGAGCAGGATATCGTGATACCCACCGTCAAAGGCCTTATCGACGAAGGCATCACATATCGCGGATTCATATTCCTCGGCCTCATCGACGTTGCCGGTAAGCCTATGGTCATCGAATACAACGTGCGTATGGGCGACCCCGAGACCGAAGTAGTTATGCTCCGCATCGAGAGCGACCTTCTTCAGCTCATGCACGCCGCCGCTACCGGTTCGCTCGGCTCGCTGCCGCTCGTTCACCGTCCCGGCTATGCCACCACCGTCATGGTCGTATCAGGCGGCTATCCCGGCAGTTATCCCAAGGGCCTGCCCATCACAATTCCCGCCGATATGCCCGAAGAGACCATTCTGTTTCACGCCGGCACCGGTCGCAATGCCGACGATGTGCTCGTCACTTCAGGCGGACGTGTCATAGCATGCTCCGCTACCGGAAAGACACTCACCGAAGCGCTCGACCGCAGCTTTGCAGCCGCACGTGCCGTATGCTTTGAAGGCAAATATTTCCGCCGCGACATCGGTGCCGACCTCATGCGCATCGAGAGTGAACGAAACCTCAACTGATCTCATCCCTCACCGCGATGCACGTCGCCGAACAGAAATTCGCCACTTTTCTCCGCTCCCGTCCGGCCAGCCTGCTGCTTATCGTCGCAGGTCTGGTCATGACTCTTGCCGCACCGATGCTCGGACTCATCCCCGTGCTCCCCGACGCCGGCACCAGCAGCGCTCTTATCGAATTTCCGTTCTCCCTCAGCGTCCCTTCCTGGGCCACCGCCCTGATGCTGCTGGCTGTCACGGCCATGATGTTTCACATCAACCGCCGCTACAATCTCCTCCGCACCACCCGTATAGTCTACGCAGGTTTCTTTATGCTCATGTGTGGCGCAGCCCCCGCGCCGCCCACCGAGACCGTCATGTCAACGCTTCTGGCCATGGTGCTCCTCGTGTCGCTCGCGCTGTATTATCTGCTCTACAATCGACCCCGCGACCGTCGGAAGGTATTCCTCACCGGGGTGATTCTCGGCTCTGCCGTGCTGCTCCACCGTGCCACCATACTCTACCTGCCGGTACTCATACTCGGTCTCACGCAGATGCGCATTTTCAGCAGCCGCTCGCTGGCCGCGCTTATTATCGGACTGCTCACACCCGCGTGGATAGCATGGGCCATATTCGACGTATCGTTCAATTTCCACATATCCGTATGGCGTGAGTCGCCGTTCGTATACTTCCGCCATCCCTCGCTGTGGCCTGCCGTAGCGTCCGTTGTCCTTACGCTCCTGGCCGGTTTCGTGATGGGATTTATGGTGCTGATCAAGGTCCTCACTCTCAATGCCCGGGCGCGTGCCCTCAACGGCCTGCTCACTCTCATGGCTGTCGCCTCCGGAATTTTCATCATAGCCGACTTTGAAAATCTATTCTTCTACCTCACCGCTCTCAACTGTTTCGTGGCTTTTCAGATAGCCCACTTCTTCCGGCTCAACCGCCACCGCTCAAGCTACATATCGGTGACTATTCTCATCATCGCCTACACAGCTATCTACGTATGTCCCTTAATATTATAGTCGAGGATCGGATACCTTACATCGAGGACGTGCTCACTCCCGCCGGCCACGTAAGCTATCTGCCGGCCGAGCAAATCACTCCCGAGGTCATGCGGTCGGCCGACGCTCTCATCACCCGCACCCGCACCCGATGCGACTCAGCGCTGCTTGACGGCAGTCAATGTCGCTTTATAGCCACAGCCACCATCGGCACTGACCATATCGACCTGCCTTACTGCGCCTCGCGCGGCATCACCGTAGCCAATGCTCCCGGATGCAATGCCCCCGCCGTGGCTCAATATGTCATGGCCGCCATACTTGCCGCTCACCCCGAAGGAGTGCACGGACTTACAGTCGGTATTATAGGCGTGGGCAATGTCGGCAGCATCGTCGAGCATTGGGTACGTTCGTTAGGCATGAACGTGCTTCGCTGCGACCCGCCGCGTGCCGAAGCCGGCCACCCGGGTCCCTGGGCGTCGATGGAAGAGATAGCCGAGTCGGCCGACGTAATCACCTTTCACACGCCGCTCACACTCACCGGCGTGCATCCGACACATCACCTCGCTTCGCCCGAATTCCTTGCCTCCCTGCGCCGAAAGCCCATGATTATCAATGCCGCGCGTGGACCCGTCACCGGCACTGCCGATCTTCTTGCCGCACATCGGGCCGGTACGGTCGGACCGATTGTCATCGACTGTTGGGAAGGCGAACCTGACATCGATCCCGGGCTGCTCGCCGCCACATTTATCGCCACACCCCACATAGCGGGCTACTCACGCGAAGGTAAAATCCGCGCCACAGCTATGGCTGTCGACGCCTTCAGCCGCCACTTCGGTGTCAGCGTCAACCCATTGCCCGTTGACATCCCGCCCGCACCCCCGACATCCGTCACCGCCGACGCCATCCTCTCCACCTACCATATCCTCGACGACGACAAAGCCCTCCGCTCCACCCCCGCAGCATTTGAATCCCTCCGCAACCACTACCTCCTCCGCCCCGAGCCGAAGTAAATCGGCTCTCTGCTGTTTCATTATTAATTCATATCCCGCTAACACCTGACATCTGCCATGAAAAATATCATTTTCAGCGCGTTATTGTCATCGATTCTCTCGGTCTTCGCAGCCGAGGCGGCCGATAATTCCGCAAAGTTCAGTTACTTCGCCTATCAGGGCAACGACGAATACTACAACGACAATCCGCTCACTGCCCCCGGCGATTACTTCAACCCCGTAATAAGTGGATGGGCCTCCGACCCCTCGATATGCCGCACCGGCGACGATTACTGGCTCGTAACATCCACGTTCGGATACTTCCCGGGCGTGCCCTTATACCATTCATCCGACCTCGTTTCATGGAAGCATGTCGGAAACGTGCTCTCGCGCCATACCCAGCTACCTTGGCTCGAAGGTCTGTCGCTCGACAAGGGCGGAATATATGCCCCTGACCTGAAATACAATCCCGTCGACAGCACCTACTACATGATCACTACCTGCGTAATGAACGGTAAAGACGGCGGCTCGGTCAATTTCTACGTCACCGCTCCCCATCCGCTCGGGCCTTGGAGCGATCCCGTGATTCTCGACGGTATCGAAGGTATCGACCCGTCGTTTTTCTTCGACGACGACGGCAAGACCTACATTATCTACAAGAGCGACGAGCATAACCCGGTGAAGTGGAGCAACTACCGTGCGCTCTCGATAGTGGAATTCGACACCGCCTCGCAGCGCCCCGTAGGTGAGCCGCGCCATTTCCGTGAAGAGGGCGTAGGTCCTGAAGAGCGACTTGAGCGCAACGAAGGCCCGCATATCTTCAAAAAAGACGGCTCGTACTATATGATCGCTGCCGAAGGGGGCACCAACTGGGTACACTCCGAGGTGTGCTATCGTGCCGACTCGGTTTTCGGCCCTTTCCGTCGCTGGAGCCGCAACCCTATGCTGACCCAGCGTTTGCTTAAGACCAACCGTCGCCGTCCCGTGACCTCGACTGGTCATGCTGACCTCGTGCAGCGGCCCGACGGCGAATGGTTTGCCGTATTTCTCGGCTGCCGCCCATGGAACGACGGTGAGGATCACCTCGGCCGCGAAACTTACCTTATGCCCGTAAAATGGAGTGCCGACGGTTTCCCATATATCACCCAGTGTCTCGATACCGTGTCGCTTCGCCGCAACATCCCCGGACTCGATGCACCCCAGCATCCCGGTCAGGGTGGTAACTTCACCTGGCGCGACGACTTCTCAGCGTCGGAGCTTTCACCCGAATGGATCGGACTCTGGGGAGACGTGAAACCCTATGCCGCCACCGGCGACGGACTCCGCCTCCTGTGCGCTCCCGTCGATGCTCGCTCCCGTGTAACACCGGCTTATCTTGGTCGCCGCATCCAGCACCACCGCTTCACTGCCGAAACTGAAGTCGATTTCAATCCCTCCGCCGACGAATCGGCAGGTCTGCTGATGGTCAAAAATGAGACACGCCAATACTATCTCGCCTTGCAGAAAGGTCGCGTATCACTCTATCGGTTAGGCAAACCGGGGCATAACGATCTCATCGCATCGGCCGCCCTCCCTGAGCGTCACTCTGCCGTAGAACTCAAAATTGAATCCAGAGGCACCGTCTACGACTTCTACTACCGCCTCCCCTCAGCCGACTGGCAACTCCTGGCCGCTGACGTCCCGGCCGAACATATCGCCACCCAACGCGGAGGCTTCACAGGCACCACCGTCGGCCTCTATGCCACATCCCTCCCCCTTTGACCCAAAATGCCCGACCCTCCCTGAAGCATCCCCCCGAGCAAAAATGTAATTTCATTGCCGCAGTTCCACACCCGACGCACCCACGGGTGCGCATCGAAAAAAAGCCACGGAGTGGCTGCTACTTGGTTAACCCCGGGTGCTTATGAACACCTACAGGTATGTCTCAAAAAAGCCACGGAGTGGCTACCACAATGTTAACCCCAGGTGCTTATGCACAAAAAAAGCCACGGAGTGGCTGCAACTTGGTTAACCCCGGGTGCTCGCCACCCGGGGTACAAACACCCTCCACAACACAACCGCGGAGCGGTTGCACAAAAAATCATGAATCATGCATCATGAATCATAAATCAAAAAGGAATCATAAATCATAAAAGGGAATCAATAAAAGTTAATTCGGGTGAAAAATACTTGCCATCGCCAATTTCTATTGAAAATTTATCTAACTTTGCATATTGTAAAGCAAAAAGGCTATTTTACGCCAAATTTGAAACAGATTAAGTAAATATTTAACCCGATATGTCTTTAACCACTTTCAAAAAGTATATTCTTGCAGGTTCGTTTCTTGCAGCCGCCGCTATAGCCGGAGCTGTACCGGCCAAGCCCGAATGGCGCACTGTCACCCAACCCGACGGCACAGAAATCACCGTCCGCACATTCGGCGATGAGCGTTTCCACTACACACTTACCGACAATCAGCGCCTCGTGACTCAGGGCGAAGACGGCGCATACCGCTTCGCCACCCTCGACGCATCCGGCGCCATCGTCGCCACTCAGTTTATGGCAGCCCCCGAAGCTTCCCTCTCGGCCGACGCACGCTCTTTCCTGTCGTCGGTATCGGCCACTGATATGGTCAATCGCGCAAGCACATCGCGTTCAGGCCGCGAAATGTTTAAGGTAGGAGCGCGCGTACCCGAAAACATGCTCACCTCATCATTCCCCTCCATGGGCGAGCAGCCCGTGCTTGTGGTGCTTGTGGAGTATCAGGACGTGAAGTTCACCATACCCGACCCTCAGGACTACTACCACCGCATGCTCAACGAAGAAGGCTTCAGCGATGACAACGGCACCGGTTCGGCCCGCGACTACTTCCTTGAGAGCTCCAACAATAAATTCCGTCCCCGCTTTGACGTGTACCGCCCCATCACCCTGTCGCGCGAAATGTCATACTACGGCGGCAACGGTTTATATGGTAGCGATCTTCATCCCGAGGAAATGGCTATTGAGGCATGTACCGCGCTTGACCCCGAAGTGGATTTCTCGCAGTATGACTGTGACAACGACGGCCTTATCGACAACGTATTCGTAATCTACGCCGGTTATGGCGAGGCCGATGGCGGTTCTTCTTCCACCGTTTGGCCACACGCTTACTGGATATACAACGGTGCAATGAAGACCGTTTATCTTGACGGTAAGCTCCTTGACCACTACGCTTGCTCCAACGAACTCAATATCAGCAATGTCCCCTGCGGCATCGGTACTACCGTACATGAGTTCAGCCACGTGATGGGTCTGCCCGACCTCTACACCACCAACGGCGCAAGCTACCACACTCCACTTGAATGGTCTGTGCTCGACTACGGCTGCTACCTCAACGACGGCCGCACTCCCCCTGCCTATTCCACATTCGAGCGCCTCTCCATGGGCTGGATCGACCCCATCGAACTCTCCGATCCCTCGGAAGTAATGGTGCCCGATCTTTCCACCAACGTGGCTTTCATCGTCAACACCGACGATCCCAATGAATTTTTCCTTTTTGAAAACCGCCAGAAAAACGGCTGGGATCAGTTCATCCCCTACCACGGCATGCTCATATGGCGTATCGCCTTCAATAAGAACTACTGGACCAGCAACTCTGTCAACAACTATGCCGCACAGCATGTAGACGTGCTCGAAGCCGGTGGCGAACGCTCCTCGTTCGGCACTCCCTTTGCTGCAACGTCCGACCCCTGGCCCGGCTCGCTCCGCAAGACCACTTTCTCGGCTCAGACTTCGCCCGCATTCGCTACGCTCGAAGGTGTGGCTCTCCCCCACACTCTTACTGACATAGCTGAATCCAACGGCATCGTAACCTTCAAGTTCAACGACGGCACCTCACGCATCGCCGCCCCCACTGATGTTAAAGCATCTGACATCCAGCCGCGTTCGGCGTCCCTGACTTGGAAAGCTGTCGACGGCGCCAAGGGCTACCTCCTCACCGTGGCTGCTGACGGTGCTACCCGCGCTGACCTTAATCACGTACACGTAGGCACGGTGACTTCCTACGATCTCACCGACCTCATCCCGGAGACTGACTACTACGTATCCGTCATGGCCATAGGCAACAGCTGCGTCAGCGACGAATCTGCCGAACTGAAATTCACCACCGGTGAAGCCGGATTCTCTGACCGCAATGTTGTAGCCCTCCCCGCCACATCGATCACCGCATCCACCTTCGTAGCTTCGTGGGAAGCATTTAATGACGCTTCGGCATATCTCCTGACCGTTAACGAGGTAATACCCGCTACCGTTTTCAGCGAGAACGCTACCTACGATAGCAATAAGCTCCCCGAAGGCTGGACCACCACCGCGTCGGGCAAATATGTCATACCGAGCAACTGCGGCGAATCAGCTCCCGCACTCCGCCTCAACAAGCTCGGTGAGAACATCGTCACATCCGTAAAGAAAGGCGACATCACGCTGCTCAAATTCTGGTTGCGCGGCACTAACGCTACCTCGACTGAAAATAAGGTCACCGTTTACGGGCTAACCACCTCTGAAGCTTGGGAGACTATCACCGAAGTGACCATCTCCACCACCGGACGCGTAGTGACCCTCCCCATCGAAAAGGGCTACCACGCCATCAAGCTCGAATATACCGGTGCCACCACAGGCTCATATCCCATCGCGATCGACGATATCTTCATCTCCGGCGGTGATTCCAGCTACGAAGAAAAGGTAATCGATGCGCTCAACGTGGGCAACGTAACCTCCTACACGGTCACCGGCCTCAATGTCGACGCCGTATACAACTACACCGTCACCGCCACCGACGGCACACTACTCTCTCTCCCATCCGCCCCCGTCACCGTCAAACTCGATCCCAATGCAGCCGGCATTGAATCCATCACACCCGACGCCGACGTAACCATCACAGGCGGACAGTTCATCACCATCACAGGCACCGATGCCGACGCCACCGTCTTCACCCCCCAGGGCATGACGGTATACCACGGTCCCCGCCGCACCATCACCCTCCCGGCCGGACTCTACATAGTCCGCGTAGGTGGCAATGTGGCCAAAGTCATCATCCGCCGCTGATCATCACTCGTAATCCCAATCCCTGCGCCATGCGTCCCCCGACGCATGGCGCATATATTTTTCCATAATACCCACATATCATCCCCCCGTAATGGCGCTCCTACGGAAGCGCCCCTCCACGTCAGACGGCAAAGCCCCAACCGAGCACGAACCCACAGGTGCGAGTCAATAAAAAGCCACGGAGTGGCTACCACAACGTTAACCCCGGGTGCTTGTCACCCGGGGTACAAACACCCCCACGCCACAACCGCGGAGCGGTTGCACAAAAAATCATGCATCATAAGCCCCAACCGGCGGAACCCACAGGTGCGAGTCAAAAAAAGCCACGGAGTGGCTGCCACAACGTTAACCCCGGGTGCTCGCCACCCGGGGTACAAACACCCCCACGCCACAACCGCGGAGCGGTTGCACAAAAAAATCATGAATCATGAATCATAAATCAAAAAGGAATCATGAATCATGAATCCTTAATCATGAATCAAAAAGGAATCATGAATCAAAAAAAGTGATTATCTTTGCATATTAAATCATCTCCCGAAAATGCAAAAACTGAAAAAATCACTTTTCACACCGGTAGCCTCCGCCCTGATGCTGGCCGCATGCACATGTTCATGCACCCAATCCATGTCGGTGACCGACTCCACTCCCGAGGTGGAAGTGATACACGTCACCGACGACAGCGTGATGGTCTACGGCGAATACAACGGACTTATCCGCGCCCACCGCTTTGTGGAAATCAACGCCCGCGTCGACGGCTACCTGCAGCGGATATCATTTATCGAAGGCAGTCACATATCCAAAGGCCAGGTGCTCTTTGCCATCGACCCCGGAATATACAAGGCCAACGTCAGCCGCGCCCGTGCCAATCTTGAAAAAGCGCGTGTGCAAGCCGACAAGGCTCGCCGTGACCTCGACCGCATACGCCCCCTTTATGAGAAAAATGCCGCTTCACAGCTCGACCTCGACAACGCCGAAGTGGCCTACGATGCCGCAAAAGCCGAACTCGAAGCCTGCCGGGCCGACCTTACCACAGCCGAAATCACCCTCGGCTACACCACCGTGCAAGCCCCCATTTCGGGCTACATATCCGGTAAAGTACCCGATATAGGCACATTTGTAGGTCCCTCGGGCAAGTCACTCCTCGCCACTATCGAGAAGACCGACAGCGTCAGAGTAGACTTTGCCATCTCAGCCCCAGAATATTTCAAAGGCAAGTCACGCGTCATAAAGATACTCAACACCGACTCCACCTGCACGTGGAACTCCTACGTCACCCTTTCGCTCTCCGACGGCTCCGTATATCCCCACTCAGGCATTGTGGATTTCGCCTCACCGTCGGTCGACCCCGAGACAGGAACCTTTGACGTCAGCGCACTTGTGCCTAATCCCGACCACAACCTCCTCCCCGGCGAAAAGGCACGCATAAAGATATACCTCGACATGCACCGGCCCACCATAGCCATACCCACATCCGCCGTCAAAATCCGACGCGACAGCGCTTTCGTCATGGTGCTCGGTGACGACAATATTACAGCCGAACGCAATATTGACACCGGTATCGAATTCGGCCCCAAAGTCACCGTGCGCTCCGGACTCACACCCGGCGAGATCATCGTGGCACGCTACACTGACTCCATTGCTCCCGGTATGATGGTCGACCCCGTAAAACCATCGCGATAACATCTCACGGCCATGAATCTCAAAGCTGCACTGATAGCCACACTGTTAACACTGATGCTTGCGGCATGCTCCGGCACTCGCGATCTCACCGCAAGCACCATCGGCACCGACATACCCGAAAGATATGAGGGCACCGTGGCCGACTCGCTCTCATATGCCGACATGCAGTGGTGGGAGATTTACACTGACCGCAATCTCCGCTTCATAATCGAGCGCACGCTGCTCCACAACCGCGACTTCCTCGCAGCCGCCTCTCGCATCGAGGAGCTGCGCCTGCAATACCACACCGACCGACTGAATCTCGCACCCGAAATTTCAGCCGGCATATCAGCCGAGCAGGAGCGTATCAACTACTCCGGCTCGCCCCACACCGTAGGCAATACCCTCGACCTGACAGCCAACGTGGCTTGGGAAGCCAACCTCTGGGGCAAACAGGCCCGCCAGCGCCGCAAAAGTGCCAATCTTTACCGCGCCTCGGTCGAGGACTACCGCGCCCTTCAGATGTCGCTCATAGCCGAAGCGGCCACCACATATTTCAACCTCCTCGCGCTCGACACTCAGATAGCCATCGTAAAGCAGACTCTCGTCACACGCCGCGAAGGTCTCGAACAGGCCCGGCTGCGCTACGAAGGCGGACTCACCTCTGAGACCGTATATCAGCAGGCCAAAGTGGAATACAACTCCGCCGCCGCTCTTATTCCTTCGCTCGAAAACGACCTTCAGAGTCGCCTCAACGCCCTCGCCCTGCTCATGGGTGAATTTCCCGGACGCGAGATCGGCATGTCGCATCTGTATCTCAACGAAGGCCTGCCCGACACCCTTCTCACCGGTGTCCCTACCGACCTACTGCGCCGTCGCCCCGACGTGATGGCCGCCGAGCTTCGCCTCAAAGCCGCAATGGACGGCGTAGGCATCTCGTATGCCGACCGCTTCCCGTCGATAGTGGTCTCGCTCACCGGCGGATGGGAAAACGACTCTTTCGGCGGATTTTTCCGTTCGCTCTACGGCGATTTCATCGGAAGCATCACCGCTCCCGTATTTGACTTCGGACGAAAGAAGCGCGCATGGCAGCAGGCCATACAGGTCTACGAACAGACCCGGCTCGCCTACGAGCAGTGTGTCATAGCCGCATTTGTCGAGGTGCAGGATGCCGTAACCGCCTACCACAAGGCTCGCCACACCACCGCCCTGATGGAGGAGCTCCGCGACGCCGCTCTGAAATACGTCGAACTGTCGCGACTGCAATACCGAGGCGGTATGCTCCACTACCTTGAAGTGCTTGACGCGCAGCGTCAGTATTTCGACGCCCAGATAGGATTTGCCAACGCCCGCCGCGACCAGTATCTCGCCCTCGTGCAAGTCTACAAGGCCGTAGGCGGTGGTTCGCCCGACTTATTAAATCTACCGAAATGAAACGCTTCCTCGCCCTCTTCACCGCCCTTCTGGCCATCATCAGCTCTGCCGCTGCATCCATCCCGGCCGCTGATCCGGCAAAGGTGTATGTGCTCAACCTCGACGACGAGATCGGATCGACCACGTGGCTCTACACCCGCAATGCGCTCGACAACGCCCGCGCCATGGATGCCGACATGATACTCGTCCACCTCAACACCTACGGCGGATCGGTGGTCCACGCCGACTCCATCCGCACAGCCCTCCTCAACTACCCCCGCCCCGTAGTGGCATTCGTCGACAACAATGCCGCTTCGGCCGGCGCCCTGATAGCTCTGGCGTGCGACACCGTAGTCATGCGTCCCGGAGCCACCATGGGAGCCGTCACGGTAGTGAGCGGCACCGACGGCTCGGCCATGCCCGACAAATATCAGTCATACATGCGCGCCATGATGAGAGCTACCGCCGAACACCACGGCAAATATCTCGCCGACGACTCCACCATGCAGTGGCGGCGCGACCCCCTCATAGCCGAAGCCATGGTCGACTCGCGCGTAAGCGTCCCCGGACTGATCGACTCCACCCGGGTGCTCACCTTCACCACCGACGAAGCCCTGCACTGGGGCTATGCCGACGGCCGCGCATCCTCCATACCGGAAGTGCTCCAAAATCTCGGCATCAATTCCTACACCACTACCACCTACGCCCCCTCGTGGGTCGACCGCTTGATCGGATTTTTCACCTCGCCGGGAGTCCAGGCCATACTCATCATGCTGATAATCGGAGGCATCTACATGGAGATGCAGACAGCCGGCATGGGCTTCCCCTCGGTAGTGGCCATCACCGCTGCCGCGCTCTACTTCCTGCCCCTCTACCTCGTAGGCATAGCCAGCAGCTGGATAGTAGTGCTCTTTATCGTCGGACTGATTCTGATATTGCTTGAGATATTCGTCGTCCCCGGATTCGGCATCACCGGCATTTCAGGCATACTCTGCGTGAGCGCCGCCATAATTATCGGACTCATCGAGCACATGACATTCTCGCTCGGATTCTACGACTCCGACTCACTCATATCGTCGCTCGTGATCTTCTGCGCAGGCGTGGTGCTCGCCATAGCCCTGATATGGTATCTCACATCATCCTACGGCCCGCGATGGGCACGCCGCCATACCGAGCTCCTCCTTACTCAGCAGGTCGACGAAGGTTACATCGGAGTCGACATGTCGCCCAAGCGCTTCATCGGCCACACAGGCGTAGCCGTCACTGACCTCCGCCCCTCGGGCAAAGTGCTTGTCGACGGGCAGACGCTCGATGCGGTAGCCACCATGTCGTTCATCCCCGCCGGACAGAAAGTCAACATCGTGCGCTACGAAAACGCCCAGATCTACGTCACACGCACCCTTTAACCTCACATTACAATCATGAAATTTCTCGCTCTTATCCCCGCCCGCTACGCATCCACACGCTTCCCCGGCAAGCCCCTTGCCATGATGGCAGGAAAACCTATGATACAGCGCGTATACGAACGCGTCGCCTCCGTATTCACTGACCTCGCCGTCTGCACCGACGACGACCGCATAGCCGACGCCGTACGCGCATTCGGCGGCAATGTCGTCATGACCTCACCCTCCCACTCCAGCGGCACCGACCGTTGCGCTGAAGCATATCGCAACCTCCGCTCCTCGGCCGACGTGGTGATCAACATCCAGGGCGATGAACCATTCATCGACCCGGGCCAGCTGCGCGCCGTGATGGATATATTCATCTCCCGGCCCGACACTCAACTCGCCACCATTGTCCGCCCCTTCAGCCCCGATGGCGACTACGCCGACCTGGCCGACCCCAACAAACCCAAAGTGGTGACCGATACCGACGGCAACGCCCTCTACTTCTCACGCTCAGTCATCCCTTACCTCCGCGGTCTGCCGTGCGAACAATGGCCGAGCCACCACGCCTATCTCACCCACGTAGGCCTCTACGGCTACAAGGCTGACACCCTCCAGCACATCACCACCCTCCCGCGCTCACCCCTCGAAATAGCCGAGTCGCTCGAACAGCTCCGATGGCTTCAGGCCGGCTACCGCATCGCCACGGCCCCCTCCACAGCCCCCACAATAGGCATCGACACCCCCGCCGACCTCGAAAAAGCCCTCAACCTCCTCAAGCTGTGACCTACAGTCCGGCATCGCTCGATAATTCCCGAAATTTTCGTACCTTTGCAAAAATTCTGTCACGATGAAAAATAAATTCACTCCACTTATCTGGGCAGTTATCATTCTCGCCCTTCTCCTGCTCGGCGCCGTGATTTTCAGCGTCACCCAGGTGACTTCGCTCAAAAACCAGGTCGAGGAGGCCAACCTGCAAAACGAAGAACTGCGCCTTTCCAACGACCAGCTCCAGCTCACCAACGAGTTTGACGCCATCAACGCCGAGTTCCGTCAATACGAAGACCAGGCCACCCGTATTGCCAACGACACCATTCTGGCCAAATACACCGCCGCTAAAGCCAAGGTAGAGCAGCTCATCAAGGAGCTCAACAGCGAGAAGACCAAAAACCGCGCGCGTATTCAGGAACTCCAGAACGAAATCGGAACTCTCAAGGGACTCCTGCGCCACTATATCGCCCAGATTGACTCGCTCAACAAAGAAAACGGCGCTCTCCGTCAGGAAAACGACGAAGTGCGCGCCCGCAACCGTGAGCTTTCATCCAAAGTAGCCGACGTGCAGCAGCGTAACGAGACTCTTACCGAGCGTATGACTCTCGCCGAGAAGCTCAACGTGACCGGCCTGTCTATAACCGGTCTCAAAAAGAACGGCAAGACCGAGAAAAACATCACCAAGGCCAAGCAGCTTATGGTCACTTTCACCATCCCGCAAAACAATTCCACACCCGTCGGTTCCAAGACCATCTACCTCCGCATCGTCAACCCCGAAGGACAGCTCCTCGGCGGCGGCATGAGCTTTGACTTTGAAGGACGTTCCATTCCCGCCACTGCCCGCAAGACCATCGAATATGCCGGCGACGAGATACCCGGGGTCACCATTTACTGGGATGTCAATACCACGCTCAATCCAGGCGACTACACCGTCGAGCTCTTCACCGACGGCTATCGCCTCGTATCGCGCCACTTCACTCTCAAGAAATAAATCCTTATGTGGCAGGACTTCATCGACTGCATCAACGCCCGCGAACTGTCCACCCTCTGCGCCATATTCCGGCTTCTGCTGGCCCTCCTCCTCGGCAGTGCCATAGGCCTTGAGCGCAAGCGCAAGGGACAGGCCGCCGGTCTGCGCACGTTCGCCCTCATATCCATGGGTGCATGCCTGGCCATGATTCTTTCCATCTACGTGCCCCAGGAATACCTCGGCCTCAAAAATGGCGACCCTGGCCGTATAGCCGCTCAGGTTATCACCGGCATAGGTTTTCTCGGTGCAGGCGCCATCATACAGATGAAAGGCTCCGTGCGCGGTCTCACCACAGCTGCCGGCATATGGATCATCGCCACCATCGGCATGGCCGTAGGAGTAGGCATGTATATCGTGGCCATCGCAGCCACCCTGCTCGTGCTCGCCATCCTCTCCGTGCTCGAAATGATCGAATACCGTATCAGCCTCGGCCACGAAGCACGCACCATACGCCTGCGCATCAGCGGTATCATCCATTCCATCGACGGATACCGCGAAGTCCTCTCCCGCCACCACATCCATCTGTCGCGCGTATACGTCGACTTTGAATACGACGCCGACTATACCCGCCTGAATCTGCTCGTAATCGTCCCTGACCGCTACGACTTCATGACCGTGTTTCACGACCTGAGCCGAGTCAATCCCACCATATCCATCTCACTTTCCAACCAAGCTGATCTTTCCTGACAGATACCGGTATACACTATGTTTTCCATCCTTGCTATGATATCTACCGAAGGCGCCGCGGCCGCTCACGAAGCTGCCGAAGCAGGTGCTTTCAACGTCAACGGTCTTATTTCCGACCTCGCTTTCATCCTCATTCTCGCTGCCTTCACCACCCTGCTGTTCAAGTGGCTCAAGCAGCCTGTGGTGCTCGGATACATCGTGGCCGGATTTCTCGCCAGCCCTAATTTTGAATACCTCCCCTCAGTCACCACCGAAGCCAATATCGACTTCTGGGCGCAGATCGGTATCATAGTGCTGCTGTTCTCGCTCGGTCTTGAGTTCTCGTTCAAGAAGTTGCTCAATGCCGGCGGCTCGGCTGTCGTCACGGCGCTGTTCATAGTCTCGGGCATGATGTGCGCCGGATTCGCCGTAGGTCATTTCCTCGGATTCACCACCATCAACTGTCTTTTCCTCGGTGGCATGCTCTCCATGTCGTCCACCACCATCATCATCAAGGCGTTTACCGACATGAATCTGCAACACCACAAGTTTGCATCGCTCGTGTTCGCAGTCCTCATCGTCGAAGACCTCTTCGCCGTGCTCATGATGGTAATCCTTTCTTCCATCGCCGTCAACAATTCCGTGCAGGGAGCCGAGATGCTTTTCTCGGTCGGCAAACTCGCCTTCTTCCTCATCATCTGGTTTCTCGTCGGAGTGTTTATCCTCCCCTCGCTCTTCAATTCCCAGCGCCGATTCCTCAACAATGAGACTCTTCTCATCGTATCCATGGGCCTCTGTCTGGGCATGGCCGTATTCTCCGTGGCCTGCGGCTTCTCGCTCGCTCTCGGAGCGTTCGTAATGGGCTCCATTCTCGCAGGCACAAGCTTCGCCGAGCGCATCGAGCGCGTCACCACCTCCGTCAAAGACCTCTTCGGATCGGTATTCTTCATATCCGTGGGCATGATGGTCAATCCTCACATCATCGTCGAATACGCCGGACCTATATTCCTGCTCTCAGGCGTAGTGATCGTCGGCATGATATTCTTCGGCACTTTCGGCATGCTCCTCACCGGACAGACGCTCAAAGTGGCCATACAGAGCGGCTTCTCGCTCACCCAGATCGGTGAGTTCGCTTTCATCATCGCTTCGCTCGGCATGTCGCTCGGGGTTCTCCAGCCCACCATTTACCCCATAGTAGTGGCCGTGTCGGTAATCACCACATTCACCACTCCCTACTTCATCCGCATGGCCGATCCCGTCTACCGCTTCATCGAGCGTATTCTACCCTCGCGCCTCCACTTCCTCATCGACCGCTACTCCACCAACTGCACTGCCGAGACCGGCACCTCCGTGGCGCTGTGGCGTTCGCTCCTCCGCCGCTACCTCTGGCGCGTGGTGCTCTACTCCTCCATTCTCATAGCCATCACGGCTGTTGCCACCAAGATATTCCTACCATTTATGGTAAGGATCATGCCCGGCTGGGGCAAGTTCCTCACCACCGTCACCGCCCTCGTGGCCATGGCTCCATTCCTGCTGGCGCTCACCTATCCGGCATCCAAAAAGACTGAGCGCGAACGTCTCATTGCCGCCAACGCCCGCTTCGACGTTCCCCTCATCATCATGTCGGTTTTCCGCCTCATCATTGCCATGGCTCTGATAGTCTACCTCCTGTCGGCCATCTACTCAATGACAGTAGGCTGGACCATCGGACTCGCGCTATTCATTGTACTGCTCATGTCCTATTCCAAGCGCATACGCCGCCGCCTCAACCACATCGAGTCGAAATTTCTCGATAATCTCAACGAGCGCGAACTCCGCCGGTCAGGACGAAACAACAATATTATCGCCAATCTCCACCTCGCATACATGACCGTAGGTCCCGACTGCCCCTTCGTAGGTGAGCAGCTCAAGCACTCACCCCTGCGCTCGCAGTATGGCGTATCGGTAGCCAGCATTCAGCGAGGCGTATCTGTCGATCCCGTCCCCTCGGGCGACGCACGAATCTTCCCCGGCGACGTCCTCGGCATCATCGGCACCGACGAGCAGATCCAGGCACTCCTGCCGGTAGTTGAACTTGACAATCAGGAATCCGACAGCTCCACACCCGTCGACGTAAAATTCACATCCGTCCGACTCACCGAGACCTCCCCCGTTGTGGGCATGACAGTAGCCGATACCAATTTCCGCAACAACTACTCATCGCTCATCGTATCCATCTACCGCGACGACGAATACATCTCGCCCACACCGCAGTTCACCTTCCGTCCCGGCGACACCCTCTGGCTCGTAGGCGACACCGCCCGCATCTCCACCCTCGCCTAAATGATTCCTTTTGATTCATGATTCTTTTTGATTCATGATTCATAATTCATGATTCATAATTCATGATTCATAATTCATGATTCATAATTCATGATTCATAATTCATGATTCATAATTC
>JAAVCK010000017.1 GCA_014802325.1 Bacteroides sp. | reverse complement strand
GAAGTTGTCTATCAGAACTTCGGGCAGTATTGCTCTGAGCAGTTGAGTTGGTTTCATTGTGCAAAGATAACTCTATACTCCGACATTACCTCCCGCCCACCGGAAAATTCCGCTGACCCAATAATATGGGGTCAGCGGATTTTTCGGGTCAGCGGAATTTTCCGGTGGATGGTGGGGAATGTGTGTGAGGGGGTCAATACAACCGGCATGCGGCGGGACCAACATTGACTACAGCGTATTCGGGGTGACGCTGAAACCATGTGACGGCATAGGGGCATGTCGCACCGATCTTGTTACCGTCGGCTAAAATTTTATCTGCGGCGAGCTTGACAAGCTCTCCAGCTATGCCCTGCCCTCTGAGCGATTGATCCACGTAGGTATGATCTATTATCGAGACGCCGTCGACGGTAGGAAATGTCACTTCAGCCAATATTTTTCCCTTAGTATCTACGGCATAAATACGGTTAGGTTCTGTAATGTAATTCATATTGATAGAGTCGGTTGGTTATATTATAAGAACAGATAAGAGCACTGTACTGTTCATCCACTCCGGCCCGATGCATTTGCCGCAGATCTTCCCGCTGTCTTTTTATTCTGCTTCTTAATTATACCTTTCTCTATACTGAGTGGGATTTATTCCGGCGACACGCTTAAACATACGCGAGAAATGCTGAGGATGCTGAAATCCTAACTCATAGGCCAGGATACTTACATCGTCGGAAGTTTCGGCAAGGCGTCGCTTGGCGCGCTCTACTATGTGGCGGGATATTATCTCCTGAGCTGTGAGGCCTGTCTCCTTCTTAATCATATCGCCGAAATACCCGGGAGTGAGATGAGCCGCCTCAGCAAAATAGTTTACCGTAGGTAGTGACTCCTTCGCGTGCCCCGTGTCAAAGTATTCTTTCAGCGACGATATGAATTTGCTCAGAATATCCGAATTGACTTTAGCGCGCGTGATAAACTGGCGCTCGTAGAAGCGCGTGACATAGTCGAGAAGCACCTGAATGTGGCTGGAAACTATTTCAGCCGTATGCCTGTCTACCGGATGGGATATTTCTTCATTTATCAGCTCAAGACATCGGGTAAAAATCAATCTTTCATCGGCTGAAAGATGAAGGGCCTCGCGCTGCGAATAGTCAAAGAAGCTGTACTGATTGATTTTCGATGCCAACGGTGTCTTATGCATCAGATCGGGGTGAAACATCAGTCCGGTCACATCGGGTGCTATCTCATCTACTTCCGTATCTACATCTATGCGTTGTCCCGGCGAAAAGCTGACAATAGAGCCCTCCTGATAGTCATAGGGTTGTCGTCCGTATTTAATCTTACAGTTTGTGCCGTTTTTCAGAAAGAGAGCATAAACTCCGTAATCCATTCTGACATGATTGACCACTGCGGTAGCCTTTGAGAGATCTATCACGGTGACAAGCGGATGCTTAGTCTCAAGCCCGTAGAGCTTGTTATATGCGTCGATTGAGTCGAGTCTGATAATTGAGCATTGATGTTTCATGATGCAAATATAGTGTATTTTCAGTCATAAAAACCATCATCAGCAATTCGGGTATGAATTACCCGAATTCAGGTAAGTATTTATAGTGACGACCTACTAACTTTGCAAGCGGAAAATTCGTTGTAAAGTAAAAGCATTTTCATGAATAAAGTTATATTGAGTATGACCATATTGTTAGCGTCAACTCTCACTTCAAAATCACAAGTTATGGAAAATCAGAATGCACGCCTATCCGTCGCCCCTGTAGAGCAACTTAGTCTGACCGAAGAATGGGATAAAGTGTTTCCCAAAAGTGAAAAAGTCGACCATAAGAAGGTCACTTTCGTGAATCGTTACGGCATAACACTCGCAGCCGATATGTATACTCCCAGGGGAGTGAGGGGCCAACTTC
The DNA here is from genome assembly GCA_014802325.1 of Bacteroides sp. Lineage (GTDB taxonomy): Bacteria > Bacteroidota > Bacteroidia > Bacteroidales > Muribaculaceae > Duncaniella. The sequence continues at coordinate 180,914 of JAAVCK010000017.1, read as the reverse complement.
CGGCTATCGCGGTAAGCGGTCCGTTTGGTGCGGTCAAAGAGCAGTCGAGCGGGCTCTATGCTCAGCAGCTCGCCGAGCGCGGTTATCTCACAATAGCCTTTGACCCTTCATTTACGGGCGAGAGTGGAGGTATGCCCCGCCGTGTGGCATCACCTGATATCAACACTGAGGACTTCTCGGCCGCTGTAGACTTTCTCTCGGTTCAGCCTAATGTCGACAGCGACCGGATAGGTATACTCGGAGTGTGCGGATGGGGAGGCATAGCAATCCAATCGGCCATCAACGATCCCCGCATCAAAGCCACAGTAGCCTCCACTATGTATGATATGACCCGCGTGAGCGCCAACGGATATTTCGACTCCGAAGATTCCAAGGAGCAGAGAAATTCAAAACGTGCCGCTATGGCCAAGCAGCGCACCGAAGACTATCGCAAGGGTGAGTATACCCGCGCCGGCGGAGTGATCGATCCGCTGCCAGAGGACGCTCCGAAATTTGTAAAGGATTATCATGATTACTACAAGACGTCGCGCGGCTTTCACCCCCGCTCGGGCAACTCTACTGACGGCTGGAACGTAACCTCGGCATTGCCGTTCATTAATTTCAAGTTTTTCGAGTATGCCGACGAACTTGAAAGTGCCGTATTGATTGTTCACGGCGATCAAGCTCACTCTTACTATTTCGGCAAAGACACATTCGCGAAACTCAAGGGAGCTAACAAGCAGATGCTCACCGTAAAAGGAGCAAGTCACTGCGACCTGTACGACAGGGTCGATATAATCCCGTTTGATGAAATAGCAGCCTTTTATAGCGAGTATCTGAAATGACAACGGCTGAATTTATAAAGACAACCGGGGAGATTAATGCTTTATCAAGGAAGCAGAATTGTCACGCAGAGGGTTAATATAGTTAATTTTTCAGGGTGGGATAATAAAGGCTGTCAATACGGCGTTATATCAATGAATCAACTGATAAACTGTATTGCCTATGAAGAAATGTTCTACTCAATCTAACACTTCCGACACTCCTGCTTCCCTATCGGCTTCGACTACAGTCGACGAGATGGCGCGCCCCGGCAAACTTGCCCTTGAGATCATCCGCCGCTTTGCTCGCAGTTATCGTTATGAGCCCCGTCTGGCCTCTTTAGGTTCGCTGAGCGTCAACTGAAGAAAACTCGTTTAAATTATTACGGCATGGTGGTTGAAAAAAATTTCCACCATGCCGATTTTTTTTATATTTTTGCACTGATGTGGCGTGTATTACTTATAATACTTATGTGGCTGGCGCCTGCGGGTGCGGGCGCTGAGTTTTTTTGCAGCAAATATAACTTTGCCGCTAATGAGAGCGCGCTTGAAAATCATATCTCCAATGTGCAGCAGGATGCTTCAGGATTTCTATGGTTTGCCACATGGAACGGCCTGGTGAGATATGACGGGTATAATTTTCATGCTTTTCAGCCCATATTGAGTTCCGACGGCACTATTCTCTCCAACCGCATCTACAACATACGTGTAGCTTCGACCGGCGACTTATGGTGCGTGTCGTCAGACAATCTGCTCTTTCTCTTCTCACGCCGCGACATGCGCTTCGTCAATCTCCACTCGCTTCTGCCCGAGATAGCCGACAAGAAAGTGAAAGTGATAACTCCGCTGCGCAACGGCTCTACATGGATCACGTTTCGCGACAATACGGCCATGCGGCTTGCCGACGCCTCACCGCTGACCGATTATCGCCTTTTCACTCCGACCGACAGTGCATTGTCGGGCAGCAACCGAGTCAACGGCGCCGTGCTTACCGACAGCGGCGAGGAGTGGCTGCTCACCGACATCAAGGCCAACAACCTAACGCGTGGCTATGCGGTCGACGGCAACTTCAATAATGTATATTCCATCAATGGCCACAATATTCTCACCGGCGCCGACGGCACAATAGTCAGTACAAAGCCCGACGGCTCTTCGCCGGTGAGCCACCGCATATCTGCTGAGAAAAATGTCACGGTGTATTATTCGCTTTATGTGGGCGGACGGCTTGTCTTTGCCACCGACCACGGGGTGATAGGTTTCGATCCCACCGGCAGCAATCTTATGTCCTACGGCCCGATGAAGGCGTCGTATCTTTTCAAGGACTCACGGCAGCGCGTGTGGTGCATGGGGGATGATAGCCGGACGGGACTGATAGAAGATGTAACTCTCCCGGCGATGGATATTCTCGAAGCACCAGGCACTCTTCATACCGTAGCCGCCACGGCTGTGAAGAATCCACGGCTCATATTCGAGCACTCCGGTGGTGAGATAGTGCTTCTGCCGGCGGCCGGTGTGCTGTCATACTTCGACGAAGCCACCCACAGCCTTCATGAATGTGTATTTCTCGACGGTGACACTCATCGAGCATCATACTCTCCGGCCGGTATCAAGAAATATCTCGTGGACGACGATTCAAATCTATGGGTATTTCATGAAAACGGCGCTGACTGCATCAGCTTCCGACGCAAATATTTCGATCACCACGTAAATCCGGGTGAGCAGGAGACGCGCGCCATAGCCGCTGACTCGCTCGGCCGTCTGCTGATAGCCGACCGAAGCAACTGTCTGCGCGTAACTGACACTGATCTGCATACGCTCTACTACATCGGGCCTGATGGCCGACACAGCCCCCACCCTGTCACTTTCTCATCACAGCCCGTCTATGCCATTACTCCGGCTGCCGACGGGAGCGCATGGATAGGCACCAAGGGCGACGGTTTATATCACGTGGATCTGACATCGCAGACCGCCCGACACTATACTGCCGGTGCTTCCGATAAATCTCTGCGCATACCTACCGACACCATCTATGATATCACACTCTCAGACGGCCGCTTGTGGCTCGGTTCTTACGGCAACGGACTTATCACGGGCGTGGCCGACGGCAATGGCACCTATAGTTTCACCCATGTGCCGGGTCAGCCGGCCGGAATGAAGATAAGGTCGATATTCGATGCCGGCGATGGAAAGCTGATAATCGGCACGGCCGACGGACTTGTCACTGCCGACGTTGCAGACCCGACGTCGCCCCGCTTTTTCATAAACCGCTATCGCGCCGACGAGCGCGGACTGAAAGGCAACGATGTGATGCGCGTGGTAGGATATGACGGCCACGTGTATGCCTGCGTGTTCGGATCGGGTCTGAGCCGCATAGATTCTGATGATCTGCTCAGCGACTCGCTGCTTTTCACCAATTACGTCATACCGTCATCGGCCAGCGCCGGGCAGATCAAAACAGCCATTGCCGGCGACGATGGCATATGGGTCATATCCGAAAAATCCATCAACCGCTTCTCGCCCCACTCCAAGCTCTACACGCTCTATCCGAGCGATTACTTCATGGGACGCTACAGTCTGTCGGAAGCTGCTCCCGCTGCTGCCGGCGGAAAAATTTTGCTCGGTACGTCCGACGGAGTGAGTAACTTCTCTCCGGCCATGATGCACACCGATACCGCCCACCGCCATCACATCTCGATCACCGGTATCCGGTATCAGAACGACATGGAGATTCACCCGCTCAACGATGCTGACACTATCACCCTCTCGGCCGAACGACGCAGCTTCTCGCTGTATATCTCGCCCATGAAATTCGGTGCGGAACACAACACACGCTTCCGCTATATGATAGAGGGATATGACCACGGCTGGAACTACGCCTCGGAATCGCATCCCGAAATCACCTACAATAATCTGAAGCCGGGTAACTTCACGCTCGTTATCGAAAGTTCGTCGGCCGACGGCTCGTGGCAGCGCGACTCTCGCATGATACATCTGTATGCCGAGCCCCGCCTTACGGAGACAGCATGGTTCCGCATACTCACAAGCCTGCTCATAGCTGCCGCCGTACTATCTATAATCTACGCCGCTCTCTACTTCAAGCGCATGCGCAACGAAATCCAGAAGAAATATTCGCTGCTTATGACGGTGGACAATCTTAGCAATTCTTATCAGGAAGATGCCACCCTGACCGCTGATGATGAAGATAGCCGCCGCAAGCAGTTTATCGAAACCTCCGTAAATTATCTCAATGATAATCTTGACAATCCTGCCCTCGTAGTGGAAGATCTGGCCCGAAACGCCGCTATGAGCCGCACGGCCTACTTCAACCGCATGAAGGAGATAACCGGACTGTCGCCCGTCGACTTCATCAAGCAGATGCGCATAAAGCGTGCCATGAAGATTCTCGATCAGGGCGGTGTGTCGATTACCGAAGTGGCCTACCGAGTCGGATTCACCGATCCTAAATACTTCTCGCGATGCTTCAAGGCCGAGATGGGTATGACTCCCACTCAATATCTTGAAAGCCGCAAACCGGAATGAAGATCCCGTTCCCCAATATTTGTTAACGCTGAGGCGCCCAAGCGTTAACAAATATTGGGGAACGGGGTCTTAACAATAAGGACGGCCGGGGTGGTTACCCTGACCGTCCTTATCATTTTTATCATTATCAGTTTTTTATCGTCGACAGTAATGAGCCTTATTTCTTGTAAGGCGGAGGAATGACGGGAGTCTCGTCGTCGGCTGTAGGAGCAGGAAGTTCGGGCTCTTCCACATCAGTCGACTCCACATCGATGATTTCGGGGGCGCCGGCTGCTTCTTTTTCGCTATCGGCCAGTCGCTTTGCATCGCGCTCGGCCTGAAGATCGAGGATTTCCTGCGTGCGCGATTTCCATTTGCGCGGACCGAATATCTTGATAAGGTCTTCGGCATACATCACCTCGCGGGTAAGCAGAGTCTCGGCAAGTTTGGCGTGGCCGGCAGCCTGTTCGCGGAGTATCGACTTGGCACGTTCATACTGCTCGGCTATGATGCGCGACACTTCCTGATCAATAATCTTGGCTCGCTCGTCGCCGTAAGGCTTTGAGAATCCGTATTCGCGACCGGTGGAGTCGTAGTAGCTTACGTTGGGCAGTTTGTCGCTCATACCATAGTATACCACAATCGCGTAAGCGAGTTTTGTCACTTTCTCAAGGTCGTTGAGCGCACCGGTCGACACGGTGCCGAGTATGAGTTCTTCGGCTGCGCGACCGCCCAGAGTCATACACATCTGGTCGAGCAGGGCCTGCACGGGAGTGATCTGACGCTCTTCAGGCATATACCACGCAGCTCCGAGGGCCATGCCTCGCGGCACGATCGACACTTTCACCATCTCATTGGAATATTCCAGGAACCACGACACGGTAGCATGTCCGGCCTCATGGATAGCGATGGCGCGCTTCTCGTCGTCAGATATAATTTTCGACGAGTGCTCCAGACCGCAGATAATACGGTCGATAGCAGCGTTGAAACTGTCGCGGTCAACGGCTTTCTTATTATTTCGGGCAGCTATGAGCGCAGCCTCGTTGCACACGTTGGCAATGTCGGCGCCTGAGAATCCGGCAGTCTGACGTGCCATGATATCAATGTCGATCGAATCGTCGGTCTTGATCTTGCGCAGATGCACCTTAAATACTTCCACACGGTCTTTAAGTTCGGGCAGATCCACAGTGATCTGACGGTCAAAACGGCCGGCACGCATGAGAGCCTTATCGAGAATATCGGCGCGGTTGGTAGCGGCGAGGATTATGACACCCGAGTTTGAGCCGAAGCCGTCCATCTCGGTAAGGAGCTGGTTGAGGGTATTCTCGCGCTCATCATTGGCACCCATGTTGGGATTCTTGCCACGGGCACGTCCCACGGCATCGATCTCGTCGATAAACACTATACACGGAGCTTTCTCTTTAGCCTGTCGGAACAGATCGCGTACACGCGATGCACCCACACCCACAAACATTTCCACGAAGTCGGAACCCGACATGGAGAAAAACGGCACGTTTGCCTCACCGGCCACAGCCTTGGCCAAAAGGGTCTTACCTGTTCCGGGAGGGCCTACAAGAAGCGCACCCTTGGGTATCTTGCCGCCAAGATCGGTATAACGGGCGGGATTACGCAGAAACTCCACTATCTCCTGTATCTCTGTCTTGGCTTCGGTAAGTCCGGCAACGTCCTTGAATGTCACGTTGGTGCCTTCACCTTTATCTATTATCTGAGCTTTGGATTTACCAACATTGAACACACCCCCGGCTCCGCCTCCGTCACGACCTGACATGCGTCTCATCATAAAGAGCCAGAACACCACGAGAAGTACAATCGGGCCGAACGACCATAGCAGCGAAGTATAATCGGCCGACTTTTCATAATTGACCTCTCCGCTGAATTTACCTTCTTCGCGCCACTTGTCGATCGACTCCTGGAGCTTGTCGGCCGACGGGATATCGGTCATTATCGAGGCTGTCATGCTTTTACCGGCCTCAAACTGGGGCTTGAATACCTCCTGTGCAAGCGAGTCGGAGAGAAAAGCCTCGGCCTTGTTGGTATTGGAGAAAACGGTTATCTTTTTTACGCCGCCCGACGATACAAGTTCTTCAAACTTGGTGTAGCTCACATCCTTAGTCATCGAATTGTCGTCAAGATACAGCATCGTGATCAGAAACACGACGATTATCGCATAAGCCCAATACATATTGAACTTAATGCCGCCCTTTTTGGGAGATCCGGGCGAATTGGGGGGTACTGGCATATCTTATGTTTTGTTTTCGGGGTCAGGGGTTAAGTGCAGGAAGAATTACAATTCGTCGGGCAGACGGGTAATGCGCGCATCGCTCCACAGCGACTCAAGGTCATAGCGCATACGGGTCTCGGGAAGAAACACGTGCACCATGATCTCGCCATAGTCTATCACGATCCACGACGATGCGCCGTAGCCGTCGTAATTATAAGGCTTCACGCGAACCTCTTCAAGCAGATGCTCGCGCACATTGTCGGCAAGCGACGACACGTGCATGGTGGATGTGCCCGAGGCAATGACGAAAGTGCGTGCCGGAGCCGAATCCACGTCATTAAGATCGAGGATGGTGATGTCGCGTCCTTTGCGGTCACGAAGTCCCTCGATGATCATTTCAAGAGTATCTTTTGTTTCTGGTTGATTCATATAAGGAAATAAAAAATCTATACTTTTAATTAATGTGATGTAATTTGCAAATTTACGAATAATTTGCGACAAAGCCACGCTCCGCCGGTATTTTAAACAATTTTCACGTCACACAGTTCATTCGATAGCAAACTATGTATTATGAATCCCGGCGCGTGGGTGGAAGGTGAGGATGGCTTCACGGAGCGAGGCACGGTCAATGTGCAGGTAGATCTGGGTAGTGGTGATGGACTCGTGGCCGAGCATCATCTGTATGGCACGCAGATTGGCCCCGCCTTCGAGCAAATGTGTGGCAAAGGAGTGGCGCAGCGTGTGGGGCGAGATCGTTTTGGTGATTCCAGCCGCATCGGCCAGACGCCTCACGATAGTAAATATCATCTGACGTGTGAGTTGTCTGCCCGAGCGATTGAGAAACAATATGTTGGCATCGGTTCCCACCGGATCAAATTCATCTCTTACGGCGAGCCAGTCGGCGATAGCGTCGGCTGCCACCGGCGACAGAGGCGCCACTCGCTCTTTATCGCCCTTACCCCTGACGATGATATACCCCTCGTCAAGATACAGACGCGATATTTCCACACCTATAAGTTCGCTCACTCGCAAGCCGGAGCCGTAGAGTGTCTCCATGATGGCTCTGTTGCGTATACCCAGCGTATCAGAGGTATCGATGGCGGCTATCATATCATCAATTTCCTCCACCGAAAGCACTTCGGGCAGATGAAAACCTGTGCGTGGCGATTCGAGCAGCGCGGACGGGTCTGCCTCTATAAATTCCTCCATAGTCAGAAACTTGAAGAAGGCGCGGAGGCCGGCTATCATCCTCGCTTGCGAACGCTCGGCTATACCCATCTCGTGGAGCGCTCCTATAAATTCGCGCAAAGTGTCGAGCGTGACTTCGGTGAGTGACGTAGACTCCTGATCAAGATAGTCAAGCAGTTTGTCCACATCCATCAGATAGCTTACGACGGAGTTTTCGGCAAGGCCTCTTTCAAGCCTCACATACCCGTCAAACAGTTGAGTAAGCCGTTCACGCGACGGTAGAGTGCGCATCAGTATGATATTTTGAAATGATGCCGCGGCAGCTTGGGATTGCATACGGCAATTCCTGTCACGGAGTTGGTAAATGATTGTCCACGTTCCATATCGGCGACAAGGCGTGTCCACAGCGGATTACGTACGGAAGTGAAAAACACCGTTTTCTCTCCGGCAATTATAGCCGTGGCATCCTCGGGCTCGTCGTCACCCACTATCAGAAACGGGCACTCGACCGGGTCAGCAGAAATCTCACAACTATTGCTCCATGCCCTCACAATGCGCATAGCTCCATGCCGGTCGTCGGGCGCGGAATATACCTTACCGGGAGCAAATTGATTTAGGGTGCGGAATAGCGCGCGGGCATCGCTCCAGCGCATCTTTGAGTCGTGGCGCACTTCGGCCTCAAGCTTATCCCAACAGTAAAACGGGTATCGGCTACCGAGCACCTGCGTGATAAATCCGTAGGCAAACGGACTGTGCACGCCGAACCCTCGGGTGCGCCTGTAGCGAATCACGGCATCGCCTATAAGTTTCAGCGGGTTCATTCCTCGGTGGCGGGAGCAGGTCGTCGGAACCATATCACCACTGCTGCGGCAAGGGCGATATAAATCAGTATGATTGCTATCGTAGCAACGGTGTCGGTGGTATGGATCGACTTGGGGTCAAAAGTCATCACTACAGTATGATTGCCCGCGGGGAGCTTGATGGCGCGGAGCACGTAGTTGACACGAGCTATGTCGGCAGGTGCGCCGTCCACTGTCGCGGTCCATCCCCAGGGGAAATATACCTCAGAGAACACTGCTACGGCCGGGGCGGAAAGACTCGCATGATAGGTCAGACGGTTGGGCGAGTAGGAAGTTTCATAGATCGTATCGCCGGGAGCGGCGGCTGATGCGCCGGCGAGAATATCGTGGAAACTCTTGTCGGCCACAGCCTCTGTGAGGAGGTCGAGGTGAGAAAGTGCGCCCATCTCATCATCGGGATTATCTACATAGCGCACGTTGCTTACAAGCCATGCGTTGCCCTGCGCTTCGGTATTAAGCAGCGGCTGGCCGTCGAGGCCTATAATATAACGGGCGTTGAGCATGTTGAGCACATTCCAGTCAGCATCTGTCTCACGTCCGTCAAGGAAATGCGACAGATGACGGTCAATCAGATCCTGATAGCGGGTCAGTTTGGCCGCATGGTAGCCTCCTATGGCTTTATGATAATACGACGGAGCTGCTGAATTAAAGCGCGGTATATCCATCACGCGGTAGTTGGCCGTAGTGTCGGCGAGTATCATATCGTCAACGGGCGTCTTGGCTATAACCGGTTTGCCGGCGGATGCATATGCAGGCACGAACGAGTCGTGTGACAAGTATCGCTTATTGACCATATAGAGGTCACCGAGCACCACCAGTCCGACACCGCATGCCGCTACCACCCACGAGATAAGACCGCGCAGATACATGTAGAGCAGCGCACCGCCGAGCAGCAGGATGAAGAGGCTGCGCATGGCGTCGGCTGTCACAAGCGAACTGCGGAGATCAGTCACGGCCTCGTAAATAGCCGGTGCTTCAAGACTGAACTCACGCATCACACTTGCACGCGGATAGCCCTGCGACATGAGAGCTTCGGTGAGATAGCCGTCAATCAGTCGGTCGTTGTCGGAAATCAGGCTTCCGAACATGCCGGGAAACACCAGGGCGAGAAGACATATCGCCGCCGGAATGCCTATACACCACATAGCCGGACGGATATATTTGCGTCGTTGCTCGGCATCGGCCGTAAAGATTTTCTGCAAGCCCATGGCTGCGAGCAGAGGCATGGTGAACTCGGCTATGACGAGTATGCTCTCCACGGTGCGGAACTTACCGTACATCGGCACGGCAGCAAGCATAATGTCGGTAAACATCATGGCATGGCGTCCCCACGCAAGTACGATGGAGAAGATCGTAAGCACCACGAGCGCCCACTTCAGCGGACCGCGCACTATCACTGCTCCGAGAAGGAAAAACGCAAATATGAGCGCCCCCACATACACGGGGCCGTTGGTGCCTTCAGGATCGCCGAAATACTGACTGAGATACTGCACATACTGCTTTTCGGCCTCACCAAGCTGCCGAGCGTCGTCGAGATCGGTGAGTGAGGTAGCTACGAGTCTGCCTTTTTCAGGACGAGCCGATGCTCCACCCTTGATATTGGGTATCAGCAACGAGAATGTCTCCGACGGCTGATAACTGTATTGCGTGATATAATCTTTGTCGAGGCCGCCCTGTGCCTCCGAGGCGCCCGGCTGACTGAGCAGAGAGTGACTGCCGCGCATGGTCTCCTTGGAGTATTCATACGTATTATACAGGCTCGGCATATTGGCCGCTACCGCAAGAGCACCGGCAACTGCAAGCGAAGCGGTGGCTATGCACCACCGGCGCATACCTTTTTCTCTCAGGGCTTTGACGAGATATGCTATCACCAGTCCGGCTATGACAAAGAGGAAGTAATATGTCATCTGCACATGATTCTGCGCTATCTGCATCATGGCGAAGAATGCCGCCAGCGCACTGCCGGCAAGATAGCGACCTCGGTAGCAGAGTATTATACCGGCTATGGTGGGAGGCACGTAGGTAAGCGTAAGGAATTTCCAGATATGGCCTGCCCCGATTATGATAATGAAGTAGCTTGACAGACCGTAGGCTATGGCGCCGGTGAGCGCCACAGGCCATCGCATCTTCATCACCCACATTAATATAAGGAATCCCACCATCATCATGGCCAGCAGATTGGCCGGTGACGGCAAGCCGAGCCCCATCACGGCGTTGACCCAGCCGAAAAGATGCATAGACGGATAAGAGGGCGAGATCTGAAATGTAGGCATTCCGGAGAAAAGCGAGTTGGTCCAGCGGGTCACGTCGCCCGTGGCCTCATGATAGGCCGCGGCTTCCTGACCGTTGGCTATACCCTGTTGCATATCATGCTGGCTGAGTGTGTTGCCTTCAAACGCATCGGGATAGAAAAAAGCACCCGCCACCACAAGCACCACGGCGAGACATCCCACAAACTGCATCACTCTACGCGAAAGCAGGTGACGGCTTATAGTATTCCAAACAGTCTCTTTCATATTCATTCGGCAGGACGGAGGTTAACGGGAAGTGAGGGTTCGTCATCAGCCTCTTCGGCTACGGTGTCGGCCTTGGCGGGGACAGCACTCTCGGTGCCCATATAGGCATAATCGGCCAGACGTGAGCGGTAGGCCGTGGCAAGAGAGTCGAAGTTATAGCGGTGATCGGCATTGAGAGCCTTGCGCATATCCTTCGGATTAATACTCAGGGCTATATCATATACATCTACATACTTGCGCATAGTCTCCATGGCCTTACGGGTGCGGTGTCCGGCAAGATCGCCGTCAATCACACCCACAAATGTAGCCAGCACATTCACACTCTGCCCCGGGGTGAGATCATCCACCATCAGCGCCATCGAGTCGGCCATCTGCGAGGCATGAGCCATGTTGCCCGAGTTAATTGCATCGGCAAGATGCGAGTCGTGAGTAGTGATAGTGGTAGCCACTTCCTGAGGCACAGCCTCGGCCTTGTCTTTACCCCCACATGCCACCGCAGCGAGAGTCACGGCCGCTATGCCGACCGCATATATAGTCTTTTTATTCATCTTTATGAGTGGAATAAGTATAATAATCTGTTCACGCCCGCGCGTGAGTCGTGCAAAGTTACTAACTTTAGCGACGCAAAAAGGTTGCTAAATGTTAAAATTGCACCCCTTATCACCGGACAGCAAGGCAAAAAAGAAGAAATTCAAGCCAAAATGACGGAAAAAAAGCATCTTTTAATAACTTTAAGACGACAAAAATTGCGAAATTGATTAAAATTTACTTACTTTGCACCGCAAAATCGAATTTTATTAATCTTACAAATCAACACAACCATGTCAGAAATCGAATCTCGCGTTAAGGCTATTATCGCTGACAAACTCAGCCGTGATGAGAACGAAGTAACCAACGAAGCAGAATTCACCAAGGATCTTGGTGCAGACAGCCTCGACACTGTAGAACTTATTATGGAATTTGAGAAGGAATTCGGCGTTAAGATTCCCGATGATCAGGCTGAAAACATCAAGACTGTTCAGAACGCTATCGACTACATCGTTGAAGCAACGAAGTAATCATCATCCTGAAAAGAAATTTCCCGGCTCCTCCCCACTATAGAGCGGGTGGAGCCTCTTCTTTATTATAAAGGGTTCTCATTTATCGGAGCGCCCATATCAACACCCCTCCCCTCACCCCCTCTCGGCTGCGCAAGCAATATCAACACTCACTCCCGGCAGCCGGAACCTTAAAAACATTACACTAATAATATGGAATTAAAGCGAGTAGTAGTCACCGGTCTCGGTGCAATCACCCCCCTCGGCAATGATGTTGACACCACTTGGGCTGCCGCTGTAGAAGGTAAAAGCGGAGCCGGTCCCATCACCCATTTCGACGCCTCGAAATTCAAGACTCAGTTTGCATGCGAAGTAAAGGGTTATAACCCCAACGATCACTTCGACCGCAAAAAAGCGCGTCAGCTTGACCTCTATGCACAGTATGCACTCGTAGCAGCCCGTCAGGCAGTGGCCGATTCAGGTCTGGAATCAGCTGAAAATCTCGACCGCAACCGCGTGGGCGTCATAGTAGCTGCCGGCATCGGCGGTCTCCACACTTTCGAGGAAGAGGCCGGATATTATGCCAAAAACGAAGAGCGCGGCCCCATGTACAATCCCTTCTTCATCCCCAAGATGATCGCCGACATCGCTTCGGGTCACGTGTCAATGGAATATCATTTCCACGGTCCCAACTACGGTGTGGTTTCTGCCTGCGCCTCATCCAACAACGCTATCATCGACGCCTTCAATCTCATCCGCCTCGGTAAGGCTGACGCCATCGTGACCGGTGGTGCCGAAGCTGCCATCTTCCCCGCAGGCGTGGGAGGCTTCAACTCCATGCACGCTCTCTCAACCCGCAATGACTCTCCCGAGACCGCATCTCGTCCGTTCAGCGCCTCGCGCGACGGCTTCGTGATAGGCGAAGGTTCGGTAGTGCTCATCCTTGAAGAACTCGAACACGCCAAAGCACGCGGTGCCAAGATCTATGCCGAAGTGGCCGGCGGCGGCATGAGCGCCGACGCTCACCACATCACCGCAACTCACCCCGAAGGTCTGGGCGCAATCCTCTCGATGAACAATGCCCTCGAAGATGCCGGCATGAAGCCCGAGGATATCGACTATATCAACGTTCACGGCACTTCCACCCCCGTGGGTGACATCTCTGAAGTAAAGGCTATCGTGGAAGTATTCGGCGATCAGGCTCACAAGCTCAACATCTCGTCGACCAAGTCCATGACCGGTCACCTGCTCGGCGCCACCGGAGCTATGGAAGCCATGTTCTCTATCCTCGCCATCAAGGACGGCATCGTCCCCCCCACCATCAACCATGAGGAAGGCGACGAAGACGAAAACATCGACTACTCGCTCAACTTCACCTTCAACAAGGCTCAGAAGCGCGAAGTACGTGCAGCGCTCTCCAACTCGTTTGGCTTCGGCGGTCACAACGCCACCGTAATCCTCAAGCGCTACGAGGAATAATACAGCCTCAACGTTTAATATTATATAGATGCTCCCCGCGCCGTCACTGTCGGCCCGGGGAGTTTGCTTTTCTAAGATATAATTCATAACTTTGCCACATATTCCTCATCTAAATCATCCATTATATGTTAATCATAGGCATAGCAGGCGGTACAGGTTCAGGTAAGACCACCGTCGTCAACAAGATAATCAACGCTCTCCCCCCGGGCGAAGTGGCAGTACTGCCGCAGGACTCTTACTACAAAGACTCCAGCCACGTGCCGGTAGAAGAGCGCAGCAAGATAAATTTTGACGAACCTGCGGCCATAGAGTGGAGCCTTCTGGTGGATCATATACAGCAGCTCCGCGGCGGCAAATCTATCGAAATGCCCACCTACAGCTATCTCACCTGCACCCGTCAGCCCGAGACCATACACGTGCAGCCGCGCGAGGTGGTGATAGTGGAAGGCATACTTGTGCTTACAGATCCGGTGCTACGCAAGATGATGGATGTGAAAGTATTTGTCGACGCTGATGCCGACGACCGCCTTATCCGTGTGATTTCACGCGACTGCGTGGAGCGCGGACGCACTCCCCTCATGGTGATCAACCGCTATCAGGAAGTTCTCAAGCCCATGCACGAGATGTATATCGAGCCGTCAAAGCGGTTTGCTGACCTGATTGTGCCTCAGGGCGGCAACAATATCGTGGCCATCAATCTGCTGACGGATTACATTGAAGCCCGTCTGCGCAAATCGCACCTCAATCCGTAATGAATACTCCCGAAAACGCTATCCCCGAATTTTCGGCCGACTCGATGGTGCTCCGCACAGAGGATCTTGTAAAGAAATACAAGCAGCGCACCGTGGTAAACCACGTGTCGATCAACGTGAAGCAGGGTGAAATCGTAGGTCTGCTCGGCCCCAACGGAGCCGGAAAGACCACTACATTCTACATGACCGTGGGACTGATCACTCCCAACGAGGGCCGAATATTTCTCAACGATCTCGACATTACGAAATATCCCGTCTACCGTCGTGCCAAGCACGGCATAGGCTATCTGGCCCAGGAGGCAAGTGTGTTTCGCAAGCTCACGGTGGAAGACAATATCCGCGCCGTGCTCGAAATGAACGACACTTCCAAGGAGCAGCAGCGCGACCAGCTCGAAAGTCTTATAGCCGAGTTTCGTCTTGAGAAAGTGCGCCACAATCTGGGCGACCAGTTATCGGGCGGCGAACGCCGTCGCACCGAGATAGCCCGCTGTCTGGCCATCAACCCCAAGTTCATCATGCTCGACGAGCCTTTCGCCGGCGTTGACCCTATAGCGGTAGAAGACATCCAGTCGATCGTATATAAACTCAAGGAGAAAAATATCGGTATCCTCATCACTGACCACAACGCCCCCGAGACTCTTTCGATCACTGACCGCGCCTACCTTCTCTTCGAGGGTAAGATCCTCTTTCAAGGCACTTCGGAAGAACTTGCCGAAAATCCCGTGGTACGCGAGAAATACCTCGGACGAAGCTTCATATTCCACCGTAAGAAGTTTGAATGAAGCGTCTACTCGCCTGCCTGCTCATCCTCATTCCCGCGTGCCTCTCGGCCTCACACTTCGACATCGACTCGCTCCGAGTCGATGCCGACTCTCTTAAAGCCAAAATCATGCAACGCGCTGACTCTCTGAAAGTCAAAGCGATACAGCGCGCCGACTCCCGCTCGTCCACCCGATGGATAGGTCAGCTCATCTCACGCAATTTTGACCTCAACGCCCCTGGCATCGACTATCCGCGCTTTCCAAGAGCCGTGGTCAACATCTACAACTGGGCCAACAATACTTTCAATACCTACGACACTCTCTACGTCACCTCGGCGCCCGGAAACTGGAAAGCCACCGTCAACAGTACCAATCAGATCACGTCGTCAAACCTCGACTTCCCTCATTCCGACTACGAAATAAATATACTCTCCCGTCCATATTCCGACCTGTCAGTGTCGATCAGTTTCCTGTGTCTGAGCGTAGGAGCGTCGGTCAACGTCAACAAGCTTGTGGGTCGCCCCGTGACCCGCCACTCGTTTAACTTCGACTTCACTACCTCGCGACTGTCGGGCAACCTCACCTCCACCTCAACGCGCGGCGGCATGCACATCACCCGCATAGGCGAGCATGATCTCGGCATGCGCGACGCCATACCGTTTGAAGACATGTCGATTTCCTCGCTCAGCGCTGAGCTATTTTATATCTTCAATCATCTCCGATATTCACGGGCGGCAGCCTACAGCTTCTCTAAAATCCAGCAGCGTAGCGCAGGCTCATTTGTGGCCGGACTTTCGTTTACGCATCAGTCGGTGAGCATGGATTTTTCAGGGCTTGACGACTTGTATCAGTCTACCCTCCCCGAGGGTCGCACCGACTATACGTTTCGCTACAAGGACTACACACTGCTCGGTGGCTATAGCTACAACTATGTGATACGTCCCGGCCGCTGGCTGCTCAATGTAGGTGCCCGCATATCGCTCGGCTACAGACATGTGTTTGAGGGAGAGGTCAATAATCGCCACGACATGCTGGCAAGTGACATAACAGCCGTAGCCGCGCTGCTCTACAATCACCGTAATTTTTTCGCATCGCTCTCCAACCGCTTCAACGGCTACCTCTACTACACGGCCAAATTCACTAACTTTACCTCCTATCTACGCCTCACCGCCACCGCCGGCGTCCGCTTCTGACTATAGAAAATCGTTAATCCATGAACCGCGTTGAAGCGATGTATGGTATGAAGCACTCCATCCATCATCGCTCCACGCAGCTACTTATCTTGTTATACCATTACGCTATCAGGTATCCGACAGCATATGCGAGCATGAGGGTGGCGGTCATGCCCAGTAGAGGATTGAGCGCGCGTCCTTGACGGGTTATGAGAGCGCGGTAGAGCAGCGTGTGAATCACCAGATAGGCTATCGGTACTATCCATGATGCGATGGGTAGCGCAAGCCAAAGCCCGAATGTGAGGATTACGGCTGCGAAGCCGTTGATCAGATACAGGCGCGAAACGAAGCGTCGGCCGAAGCGCACGGCGAGTGTGCGCTTACCCACCGTAGTGTCGTCGTCGGCATCACGATAGTTATTCACTATCAGCACATTCGCCCCCATAAGCCCGACACCTAAAGATGCAGATACAATGATCATATTTACAGACGGCATCATGAGCATACATGTAAGTGTGACGGGTACCACACCGAAAAACACCACTACGGCCACTTCGCCCAGCCCAATGCGTGATAGCGGCCACGGTCCTGAGCTATAAGCCACCACACCGAGCGCCGTCACCACACCGGCCACATACATCCACCACCTGCCGTAAAGTGCCACGAGCATCACACCGGCCGCGCATGCCACACCGAGGGTGAGAAATGTGGCTATGAGCATGGCTCGCGGAGTGATGTCGCCTTCGGTGACTCCTCGGCGCGGGCCTTCGCGTCCACGGAGATCGAGTCCGTCGCGATAGTCGTAATACTCGTTGGCAAAATTGGATGCTATCTGTGCCAGGAGCGCGAACACCAGACATAGCAGTGCCTGCGGCCAAGCGAAGCAGTCGGCTTTAACGGTGATACCTAACGCGAATATCACTCCGGCCAGCGAGACCGGGAGTGTGCGCAGACGCATGGCTTCGATCCATGCCTTGACAGTTTTCATACTGATAGGTCGTTATGGTTCATATCCAGTCCGAAGCAGTCGTAGATGGCCGCTCGTATGCGGCGGGCTTCGGCCTTATTGTCTTTAAGTATATTGAGTATGGCGCGTATATACTCCTGCTTGTCGTCGCTGCGCAGGCCGCATGCGCGAGCCACATGGCTCTCGGAGAGCATCGACTTGCGATTATAGACGCGCAGTATCGAGGCGTAGTCGCCATGCTGCACATAGCGGCGAAACTCGCGGCATATCTCCTCATACATGCCCCGGGGATTGATGGCCTGAGCCAGATCGGTGATGTGCTCTTCGAGCATATTGATGTTGGCGAAGCGGCCGTCGATGCGGTGTTCCACCGTCTTTTTCACGCGGTGGCGCGTGTGCTGGAGAGCCTGCTGACGCAGATCGCCCTCAAACAGTTTGACTATGCGGCGGCTCACGGTGCGGAAAGCCTCGTCCTCGTTGCGGCGGTAGTGTACGGCCACAGCCCTGACCACCTCTTCGAGCATGAAGATATTTTCTATCTCCGCCACCGATGGCACGAATATGCGCCGGCCGCGCAGATAGCTCACCTCCTCGGGGCTACGGCGGTCGCGATCGACTATGCCCACGGCCTCAAGATTGTGAAGCCCCTTGATGGAGTTGAATGTGCGCGTGGCTTCGATGACTCGGTCGCAACTGCCGAGCGACTTCACCGTAAAGCGGTCGAAGATCATGGGATAGAGCTTGGCGTCGATCGAATTGACTCCGTCGCCCTCGATGAACATCACAGGCTTACGCTCGCCCAGTATAGCCATCATCATCTCCTCTGATATGCCATCAGTGCCTCGGATCTGCTCGTAGTCCCACGAGTCAGACTCGGGACTGCAACTTTTCACCCACACTATCACTCCCTCACCACGGGTGGTGGCGAAACTGATGTCGTGGGTCACGTAGACGAAAGTGCAGTCAGGGCGCAGGCGCTCCACCTTATCCCACACATGCTGCATGGTCGACGGATGGAGAAATGATTCCGGCGACTCCACTATCACCACACCTCCGCGCGGAGCGTAGAGCGCCGCACCAATATAATACATCACCGCGCTCTCGCCCGTCGACAGCTGGGCCGAGGAGTAAATATCGTCAGAGCCGGTAGCTCCGATGAGCAGCTTGCCACGCTCCACGAGTATGCGGTTGTCGGGAAATATTTCTGTCCACGTCTCTATAAGTCTGTCGAGTCGTGTGGGCTTGTCTGAGCGTGGGGCATCCTCGCCGAGATATTTCTGCGACAGCAGCCTCATCATCTCCTCATTTATCATCATGGCTATGATGCGCTCAAGTTCGCCGCGAATATCATTGCGTATTATACCTGAGGCCGATGTCATGGCCCGGTATTGGGCGTCGACCGACGTAGGCGACGTATCCTCGTTCTCCCTGTCGTATGCCGCTTTCAGAGCTGACATGCGGAAAACTCTGTCGCCCAATCCTGCCCCGAGGCGTCGGGCGAACCGTGTCTTTCCTGCGCCGTTGGCTCCTATTACTACTATCTGGCGATAACGGTCAGTGTCGATGGTGAGCGGCGCGCCTTGAGCGCGGGGAGGGAGGATGATGTTCATGGGGAAATTTTATTTTAGCAACGAGAATTTTACCCGGGTATTCTTGATTTTCTGAGGAGCGATACGTGCGAGAACGGCGGCTGCCTTGTCGCGCGGTATGGCCACGAGTGCCGAGTGGTCACGCACGCTGATGCGGCCTATCTCCGAGGCTTCGAGACCTCCCTGAGCCACGAGAAAGCCCACGATATCGCCGCGCGATATTTTCTCTTTCTTGCCGGCATTGATATAGATAGTGGCGCGCGACGACGTGATGGGATTTGACGACGGGCGTGAGGGATAAATCTCCTTGTCCCACTCCACGAAGTCGGGCATGGTATCATCGTCGGTGGCGAGTATATACACCAGTCCGTCGGCATCCTGCCTACCGGTGCGCCCGTTGCGGTGGGTCCACGTAGCCTCATTGACGGGCAGATGATAATGCACCACAGCCCCGAGCACGGGAATGTCTATGCCGCGTGCCGCCAGGTCGGTCGACACGAGAATCGGTGTGGTGCCGTTGGCAAGCATCTCAAGGGCATTCTCGCGCTCGTTTTGCTGAAGACCGCCGTGATATAGTCCTACCGGGAGCTTCTCGCGGCGCAGACGCTCGTAAACTCTCTCTGCACTCTCGCGGTGATTCACAAATACTATGGCCGTAGTATCGTCCATGCCGCGAAGCAGTTCCACAAGAGTATCAAGTTTGTCGCGCGACGGACTTACCACACGAAATTTCATCACATTGCCGCTCTTCTCCTTACCGCCCACTTCTATATCGGTGCGCTTGAGGCGCGGGAAATATTCGGGCAGTTCGGTCATCGGAGTAGCCGACGTAAGGATATATAGACGCGCGCGTGTCATCCGCTTGACCAGACGTTTCATCTCGTCGGCAAATCCGAGTTCGAGTGACTTGTCATACTCGTCGAGCACCACCGTCACCACATCGGCAAGCGACACATTACCTCGCTTCACATGGTCGAGCAGTCGGCCCGGGGTAGCCACGATTATGTCGGGTGTCACCGAAAGTGATTTCACTTCATCATCCACCGAGTGACCGCCATAGAGAGCAAGCGTGCGGAAATCTGTGGCAATAGTGCGTATCACCTCCACTATCTGAAGCACCAGCTCGCGCGACGGAGCTATCACCACTCCGCGCGTATGGCCGTCAGGACTGCCGAGGCTGCGGATAAACGGGATGGAGAATGCTATGGTCTTACCCGAACCGGTGGGGGCGGCAAGCGTCACCACTCCCGTGGTGTCGAGCGCAGCCATCCTGCGCTGCATATCGTTAAGCTCGGTTATGCCGAGACGCTGCCGGATATTTTGGATTATTTCCTGATTTTTCATAATACAAATATAACACATTTCAGGGAAAAATGCTTACTTTTGCGTCATTATGAACTATTTTTTTTCAGCAGGCGAGGCATCAGGCGATCTTCATGCGGCGCAGGTCATAGCAGCGCTCCGCAAGCTCGACGCTGACGCGCACTTCACATTTCTCGGAGGCGACATGATGGCCCGTGAGGCCGGGTGTGAGCCTCTGATCCATTACCGCGACATGGCATTCATGGGATTCACGGAGGTAATCAAGCATCTGCCCGAAATATTCCGCAACATGCGCGTGGCGCGCGGTGCCATAAAGTCGGAGCGCCCCGACGTGGTGGTGCTCGTAGACTATCCGGGATTCAACCTCAAGCTGGCCGATTATGCCCGATCGCTCGGATTGAAAACGGTATACTACATTGCGCCCAAAGTGTGGGCGTGGAAAGAATATCGCGTCAAGACACTCGCCCGCGTCACTGACCGCCTGCTGTCAATCCTGCCATTCGAGCCGAAGTGGTTCGGGTCGCGCGGATTGAATGTGGATTACGTGGGCAATCCCTCGGTCGAAGAGATGGATCGCGCTCTTGCCGTGAAGGAAAGTCCTGAAGAGTTCAGGCTACGCCACGGTCTCGACAGCCGCCCGCTGCTCGCACTTGTGCCGGGCAGCCGCAAGGGTGAGATAGCGGCTAACCTGCCGGTGATGGATGCCGTGGCCGGCCGTCACCCGGAGCTTCAGGCGGTAGTGGCCGGTGCTCCCGGCATAAGCCCTGACCTATATAAAAAATACACGCGCCTGCCAATGATAGAAGGCACTACACTCAGCCTGATGGCTCAGAGCGATGTGGCGCTGGTCACCTCAGGCACAGCCTCGCTCGAATGTGCTCTCGCTGCCACCCCGCAGGTGGTATGTTACCGCTCGGTAGGCTGGAAATGGGCTCACGATCTGTTCACTCACATTCTTAAAATCCCTTATGTATCCCTGCCCAATCTTATAGCCGGGCCGGTAGACGCGGAGGCGCGCAAGCGCGAGAACTCGAAACGCAACGAGCCGCGAGGTGCCATCATACCCGAACTGCTCGTACACCACTGCAATGCCGACGAGGTCGACGCTGCACTCACAGCCATACTTCCGGGCACACCGGGAGCAGAAAAGCAGCTGCGCGGCTACGCAGAAATGCGCGCGCGACTGGCCACGGGTGAAAGGGCGGCCCGCAATGCCGCCCGGATTATCTACGATGTGGCTGCTCAGGCCGGCTGCGGAGTCAAAGAAGATATAAAGGAGTAGGTTCGGTGCGCGGGAGAGCCACGAGACTCAGCTGCACATCGCGCTCGGTAAGAGGATTAAGCCCGTCGCCAAGTCGGGTCACCCCTACCGAGGCAAGGGCTCGGGTCATGGTCTCCACTGCTATCTCGGGGGTATTGTTTTCATGACTGAGATGACACAGAAATACGTGGCGCAAGCGGTCGGTATACATTCCGGCCACAAAGTCGGCCGTCACCTGATTGTCAAGATGGCCTGTCTCCGATATGATGCGCGATTTCAGATAAGCGGGATACGGCCCCTGGTCAAGCATAGTGCGATCGTAGTTTGACTCTATCACTATCGACTGCGACTGACGCAGGTAGTGGGCAGGACGATCGGAAATCACGCCGAGGTCAGTGGCGATAGTGAGCGATGTGGAGCCGAAATCTATATAGAATCCCGAGTTGTCAGAGCCGTCGTGCTTCACCTCAAACGGGGTTATCTGCATGCCGGCGAGTGTAAACGTAAACTCCTTGTAGATAGGATGATGATAATCCTTGATACGGCGCGACACGTTGTGGCGGCGCAATATGCCGTTGAGCACACGCGGCGTACAGTATAGCCCTATGTTCTTATATTTACGGAGCATACCGTAGGCATAGCGTATATGGTCGCCGTGGTCGTGGGTGAGGATTATGCCGCGCACGTTGGCAAACGACAGTCCGTTGTCGTGCATGGCACGCGCCATCATATTGAAATCCACACCGGCATCTACGAGTATGCCTTCGTCGGCGGTGCCTACATAATAGCAATTACCGCTGCTGCCGCTTCCGAAACTCATGAACACGGGCTTCTTCACCATTTCGAGCGGTTCGCTGCTGTCGATGCTGTTACCGGCCGACACGGTGCTATGGCGTCGGGCTATGCGCTCCATATCATCGGGGGGTATGATGCTGAAATCACCATCCATGCGCTCCTGGAAGTTCTCGATGACATCAAAGAGGCCTGGCATTGCGGGCCGTGGTGTAATTTTCTTTCGTGCCATCGTGATCAGTTGAATAATAGGAATATTGACGGTATCTTATCTATCCGGGGCAGATGCGATTTCCACCACTCAAGTGGACGGGTGACTATGCTCTGGCGCGGGCCGGTAATATCGGTGGCCACGCAGAGCAGCATCTTCCCGCCGAAATGCCTGGTCAGCTCGGCTATCAGCCGGGTGTTGCGATAGGGTGTCTCTATGAATATCTGAGTCTGCCGCTCGGTATTGATGCGGCGCTCCATTTCGCGGAAACGTGCGGCACGCGCACGGTCGTCATACGGGAGATAACCGAGAAATGCAAACGACTGTCCGTTAAATCCCGAAGCCATCAGCGACAGCAGTATGCTCGACGGTCCTACAAGGGGCACCACTTCATAGCCTTTTTTCTGTGCTACCGCCACCAGATCGGCACCCGGATCGGCCACGGCCGGACACCCGGCCTCGGATATCACCCCTATAGGCTCACCAGCGGCAAGAGGCTCGGTCATAGCGGACACGTCAGCAGCCGGAGTATGCTCGTCGAGCACGGTGAACGAAAGGGCATTGATGTCAATCGACGGGTCGCACCGCTTGAGAAAACGTCGCGTGGTACGCACATTCTCCACCACGAAGTGCTTGATATGGCGTATGATATCAAGATTGGCCGGAGGTATGACGGCTCCGAGCGGACCGTCGCTCATGGCCGACGGTATGAGGTAGAGAGCGGGACGCAGCTCACCCGATACATCTGTGCGGGTCTGTACGTCATCACCTGATATTTCGCTTCTCTGTTGCATATCCGCAAAGTTACTCAATAATTTCATCAACCGCAAGAAAAAAATTATATATATATTCACCCCGTATCCAAAAAAAATCTTAACTTTGCACATTGAAACAATCGACCTGAAAAACCATCTCATACCGGATGCACAGTGACCATATAGAACATATCGGTGTAATTAAAGAAGTTAGCTTCAATAATATCGCCGTATCGGTAGAGGAGCCCTGTCAATGCGAGGGCTGCTCTATAGCTATCGTGTGCATGGGTAAAAGTGAAAACGAGGCCGATATCATCAACGTTCCTCGTCCACGAGGTGCCGAGCGCGACAGTTTCCGACCCGGCGACCGAGTAAAACTCGAAGCCGCGCCGGGTTCAAAGCTCAAGGCTTCGCTTTGGGCGTTCATCCTCCCCACCGTGATACTTCTCGCGGCAGTATTGCTGCTGCAAAGTTATCTCCCCGACCTCAACGGACTGCTGACGGCTGCTATTGCCGCCGGCGCCGTTGCCGTCTACGAACTGATTTTATATTTATTCCGTAAAGATCTTGCCATGTCTGTCAACTGGCAAATAAGACACTGTTAACCTCACTCTAAATTATGAACCTGTTTCTAATTTCAATCCTTGTGCTCGGCGGCATCGGCGTGATAGCCGCTATCCTGCTCTATTTTATTTCCCGCCGCTTCAATGTGGTGGAAGATCCCCGCATCGGTCAGGTGGAAGAACTCCTGCCCGGCGCCAACTGCGGTGGCTGCGGCCGCAGCGGTTGCCACGACTTTGCAGTAGCCTGCGTGGGCGCAGACTCGCTTGAAGGCCTCGTATGCCCCGCTTCGGGCAGCTCGGTTATGGCCCGTATAGGCGAGATAGTAGGCCTGGTCGCTTCCGAGGCCAAACCCAAAGTAGCCGTGCTCAAGTGTAACGGTACATGCGACGTACGTCCCCGCGTGGCTCGCTACGACGGTGCCCAGTCATGCGCCGTGCTGGCTATGGCCGGCACCGGTGAAGGCTCATGCCCCTTCGGCTGTCTCGGCTGTGGCGACTGCGTAGTGGCTTGTAACTACGACGCCGTCCGCATCAATCCCGAGACCGGTCTGGCTGAATTTGACGACGAAAAGTGTGTGGGCTGCGGCGCATGCGTAAAGGCTTGCCCCCGTCACATCATCGAACTCCGCGACAAGGGTCCCCGCGGCATGCGTGTATGGGTTGCTTGCTCCAATACTGAAAAGGGTGGCGTAGCCGCCAAGGAATGCAAGGCCGCTTGTATCGGCTGCTCGAAGTGCGTGAAGGTCTGCACCCACGAAGCCATCACCGTCAACAACAATCTCTCTTACATCGACTTTACCAAGTGCAAACTCTGCCGCAAGTGTGTAGACGTATGTCCCACCCACGCTATTCTGACAGCCAACTTCCCCGTGAAGAAACCGGCTCCCGCTGCCGAAACCGCGGCTGCTAACGTTAACGCTTAATCACCCTCAACTCCCATCATGAAGACTTTCAAAATAGGCGGTATCCATCCGGGCGAGTTCAAACCCGCAGCCGGTAAGGCCGTGAAGACAATAGATCTCCCTCTCGAAGTAGTAGTACCCCTTTCGCAGCACATCGGCGCTCCCGCCGTGGCTAAGGTAGCTAAAGGCGACCACGTAGAGCGCGGTCAGATCATAGCCGAGGCCGGCGGCTTCGTATCGGCCAACGTACACGCTCCCATCTCGGGCACTGTAGTCAAGATCGACAAATACAAGACTCCTCAGGGTCTGCCAGCCGACGCTATTTTCATAAAGGCCGACGAAGCTGACCATGCCGCTGACACCGAAAAGCGCGCCAACCCTGAAGTGAAGCGCACTAAAGCCGATGTTGACGCTCTCGGAGCCAAAGAGATAGTCGACATCATCAAGGGCGCCGGTATAGTAGGTATGGGTGGTGCCACCTTCCCCACTCACGTCAAGCTCTGCCCCCCTCCGGGTAACGTAGCCGAGGTGCTCATCATCAATGCCGTAGAGTGTGAGCCTTATCTGTCGTGCGACGATATGCTCATGCGCGAGCGTGCCGAGGAAGTGCTTACGGGTGTCAACCTCCTCATGCGCGCCGCCAACGTAAATCGCGCCATAATTGCCATCGAGGAAAACAAGCCCGAGGCCATCGCCATCATTTCGGAAGCCGCCAAGGATATGCCCGGCGTAGAGGTGATGACCATGAAGATGAAGTATCCTCAGGGCTCTGAAAAGCAGCTCATCGAAGCCACCATCGGCAAGGAAGTTCCCTCTGGAGGTCTGCCCATAGCCACAGGCGCTATCGTGCAGAATGTAGCCACCGCTTCGGCAGTAGCCCGCGCGGTGATCTACGACGAACCGCTGATTGAGCGCATGCTTACCCTTATCAATACAGCTGACGGCACTGCCGAAAATTATCTCGTGGCCGTAGGTACTCCCATGGCATCGCTTCTTGCCGAAGACGCCGCACTTCCTGCCAAAATAATACTCGGTGGCCCCATGATGGGTCGCCCCGGCATATCACTACAGTCGCCCGTGATCAAAGGCACTTCAGGCATACTGCTGCTCGACGAGAACCAGGCTTCGCGCCTTGAGCCCGAACCCTGTATCCGCTGCGGAAAGTGCGTCGAAGCCTGCCCGATGGGTCTCGAACCATTCCTGCTCTCCACTCTTTCGCGCCTGAAAGATTTTGAAAGCGCGCTTGATGAGAAGGTGGTCAACTGTATAGAATGTGGCTGCTGCTCGTTCTCTTGCCCCGCCAACCGTCCTATCCTCGACTATATCCGCATAGGCAAGTCGGCCGGAATGGGCATCATCCGCGCCCGCGCCGCTGCTGCTAAGAAATAATCGATCAACCGTTATATCTTTATGAGGTCACCGGCCTACCGGTGACCTTTTTTACTATAAATCCTCAATCTCACTAAGCAATGCTTTCCGAGCCGAACTATAAGTTACTAAAGCCGGTGCTCGTGTTTAATAATGCACTGTTAGCACTGTTTTACATTTTCATACTCCTTCCTTATCTTTTCGGGGGAAGTACAGATGTATACCGTTGGATTCTATGGCCCGTGTGTTTCGCGTGGGACACGGTAATGCTTTTCGTGTTTCCGTTCTCAAGCAAATTCAGGGCATGGCTTACCACTTACATCCGATTCGACTACATCATAGTAATAAGCAGCGCCACGACTCTACTGTTTTTGCTGCCGCATTTCCTCTAACTTATTCGTTCAGCAGATCATAGCGGATGATAGCGTCGGAAACCCCGCGGGCCTTCCGGAGATGGTCGAGAAGTTCGGGCGAAAGTGCCGTAGTGTCGCCAAGGTGTTGGAGCGTCATGGATGATATGGCCGTAGCATGATAGTCGGGCGCAAGAATACTCTGACCAAGTCCACGCCACTCATAGTCATTAAGTCCGAGCAAATCGAGCAGCGTTGGATACATGTCTATCTGCCCTACGATTCCATCATGCCGTCCGCCCACGGGCGAGTTGAGTACTATGAAAGGCGTCAACTGACGCTCGTCGACAAGTTCGGCCGCCGCCGGCGATGACGAACGTATCTCACTCCTCCACGATGCCAGCCCCTCGTGATCGCCTGTGATCACCACAAGTGTTTCATCCCAGTCAGAACGGCTGCGCAGATAGTCGACTATGGTTCGCAACTGCGAGTCAACATAGTGATTTATAGTAATATAGTCTAAAACGGGGGGGGTAAGTTTTGAACCTGACACATCAAAATCGGGGTCTTTCAGGGCATCGGGAAGACGGAAAGGATTATGACCTGAATACGTGACAAAAGTGAGCATGCCGGGCTCTCCTTCGGGCCATATTTCGCCGCTCTTGAGTTTGTCAACAGCCTGACGGAAGAAAGAGCCGTCGGAGAGCTTGCCGGGATTTCCCACCAATTCATCGATAACCCACGCGCGCCTGTCGATGAGCGTATCGTAGCCAAATGAGCGGCTTATAACTTCCTGATTCCACGTGATAGGCTTGTCGCATGTGAGGATGGTGCTCCGCGTACCACGGTCTTCGCGCAGAGCCTTATTGAGAGTAAGGTATGTCGACTGAGGAAATTTCATGGAGTAGACCGAGCCGTTCATGGGCAGCAGTCCGGCTGTAATCATAAGCTGGCAGTCGATCGAGCGGCCCGGCCCAACCTGAGTAAGCATATCGGGAGCGAAAAGCGTAGTGGAGTCGGCTACGAGTGAGTTAAGGAAAGGAGTGATGGGTTTACCGTCAATTTCCTTTCCTATCAGCCAGCTTTCGAGCGATTCGCAAAGTATTATCACAAGATTTTTACGCGGCCGTATGCTGTCGGGCAGTCCCGGCGAAGGCATGAGCGATTTATGATCGGCGAGCCATGCTTCAACAGCCGGAGCCATCTCGGCACTGCTGTTGCGTGAGCAGTCCATAAGACTGTAAGCTACATGTCCGGCAAACGTATAGGTGGGAGAGCCGCACGTGCTGAAGTAGCATGATTCCTTCAGCCTGTCATATTCCTTGTAGAATCCGCCGCGGGTCATTAAGCCGCAGCCGAATATCACCGCGAGAAGCGCCGTGCACGACATATAACGCATCACGCGGCGATGAGCCTTATCGGGAACTACACGGCCGGCCCACACTACCCCGACCACGAGTATCACCACAAAACCTATGTCAAGGATATTAAGCGAACTGTAGATGCTTGCCGTGAAGTCCGACAAGTTACCGGCAAGCGCAAAACTTTCGAGAGGTATATCGGTGAAATATGTGCGGCAATACATTATGTTGGCTACAAGCAGGGCATCAGTCAAAACCACCACGGCAATCTGCAACCACATGCGGCGCGATAACAGAAAGGGCAACGTAAGAAGCATGGCCGCGAGAATATTGCTGACATAAAGCATCCAGTCACTCATGGCGCGAAACGTGGTGAACGCACACCAGTCGACCACATACCACATCAGCGACAGCCACGTCACGAGCAGCATCACACCGAGACGTGACCTCCACAGATCGGCACCAAAAAGAAAATTCATAATACGCTTCATCGGACAAAAGATATTTTACTATGCGAAATTACATTAAAATTGCGACTTTCCGACGAGTTTTCGACCTGAAATTTGGGTATTTCTCTTATATTTTTATTACTTTTGCATAGTATATACGGCCGCTCAACGGCTTACATATCTTTAACCGAAAATCTATCATTCTTTCAGCAAGAAAAAACTTTAAATATTATACCAAAATCATGGCAGAAAAGAAAGAAAAATTGTTTGACCAGTTCCCCCCGGTGTCAACCGCCGAGTGGAAAGCCAAAGTGGAGGCCGACCTCAAGGGCGCTCCGTTTGACAAAAAACTGGTCTGGCGCACCAACGAAGGCTTCAACGTCCAGCCTATGTATCGCTTAGAGGATATTGAAGACTTCAAGACCCTCAACTCGCTTCCCGGCGAATATCCTTACGTGCGCGGTACGCGCGACAACAACGACTGGCTCACCCGTCAGGAAATCGTGGCCGCCACTCCCGCCGAAGCCAACGCCAAAGCCCGCGAGGTTCTCACCAAAGGCATCACCTCACTCGGCTTCAAGGTAGAAGATCCCTCGGCTGAGACCGTAGCCACACTGCTCGAAGGCATCGATCTGGCCAAGGTAGAAATCAATTTCACCTCTTGTCAGAAAAAAGCCCTCCCTCTTGCCGAAGCCCTCGTGGCCTATATCAAGGCTGCCGGTGCAGAAAAGACATTCCGCGGCTCGATCAACTTCAATCCCCTCCGCCGTCCGCTCCGCCACGGCCAGCCCTTCCCCGGCAACATCACCGAAATGGCATGCAAGCTGCTCGATGCCGTGAAAGACGTAGACAATCTCCGCGTGCTTGCCGTTGACTCTGTAATGCTCAGCAACGCCGGCTGCTATATCTATCAGGAACTCGGCTACGCAATGGCCTGGGGCAATATGTGGCTCAATCTTCTCACCGAGGCCGGACGCCCCGTCGACGAAGTGGCCCGCCGCATTAAGTTCAACATGAATATTTCGTCAAACTTCTTCATGGAGCTGGCCAAATTCCGCGCCGCCCGCATGCTTTGGGCGCAGATCGTGGATCAATACAACCCCGAAAGCCTCGACAGCTGCAAGATGATGGCCCACGCCGCCACCTCGCGCTTCAACATGACGGTTTATGACGCCCACGTCAATCTGCTCCGCTCGCAGACCGAAGCTATGTCGGCCGCTCTTGCCGGTGTAGACTCGATCACCTCTACCCCGTTTGACGTAACTTATAAGATGCCCGACGACTTCTCGGAACGCATCGCACGCAACCAGCAGTTCCTCCTCAAGGAAGAAAGCCACCTCGACAAAGTGGTTGACCCCGCCGGTGGTTCATACTACGTGGAGACCCTCACCGTATCGCTCGGTCAGGAAGCCTGGAAACTCTTCCTCGACGTGGAAGACAAGGGCGGATTCCTCGCCTGCGTCAACGACGGCTCTGTACAGGCAGCAGTGCGCGAGACCTCTGAACGCCGCCATACCGACGTGGCCCGCCGCAAGGAGATACTGCTCGGTACCAACCAGTATCCCAATATCAACGAGATGGCCGCTGAAAAGATCGTGGAACTCAACGGTGCCCTCCCCTGCGCATGCTCACACGGCGCCGGTGAGGAAGAGCCTGCAGCCGGTCTGCCCACCAAGCGTGCCGCAAGCGACTTCGAGGCTCTCCGTCTGGCCACCGAGGCAGCATCCAACCGTCCGAAAGTATTCATGCTCACCATCGGCAATCTCGCCATGCGTCTGGCCCGTGCCCAGTTCTCAAGCAACTTCTTCGGTTGCGCCGGCTACGAGATCATCGACAATCTCGGCTTCGAGACCGTAGAGAAGGGTGTGGACGAAGCTCTCGCCAAGGGTGCCGACATAGTAGTGCTCTGCTCAAGCGACGACGAATATGCCGAACTCGCTCCCGCAGCATTCAAGTATCTCGACGGTCGTGCCGAATTTGTAGTAGCCGGTGCTCCCGCTTGCATGGACGACCTTAAGACCATCGGCATCAACGACTTCATCCACGTTCGCTGCAACGTGCTTGACACCCTCAAGGCATTCAACGCCAAACTTCTTAAGTAATCCCATTCATCCCTAAGAAAGAACATGAAACCCGATTTTAAACATATCGATATAGTCAAAGACGCATTCGGTGACTTCAAGGCACCCCAGGCTGCCGGGGAAGAATGGCTCACCCCCGAGCGCATCCCCGTTAAACCCGTATATACCAAGGAAGATCTCGAAGGACTTGAGCATCTCAACTATGTGTCAGGTATTCCTCCCTTCCTGCGTGGCCCGTACAGCGCCATGTATCCTCTGCGTCCCTGGACCATCCGCCAGTATGCCGGATTCTCCACTGCAGCCGAGTCCAACGCCTTCTACCGCCGCAACCTCGCGTCGGGTCAGAAGGGTCTGTCTGTAGCATTTGACCTTGCCACACACCGCGGCTACGACGCTGACCACGAGCGCGTGGTAGGCGACGTGGGTAAAGCAGGTGTGTCGATCTGCTCGC
The DNA here is from genome assembly GCA_014802325.1 of Bacteroides sp. GTDB lineage: Bacteria > Bacteroidota > Bacteroidia > Bacteroidales > Muribaculaceae > Duncaniella. Next base: position 150,165 of record JAAVCK010000017.1, on the reverse strand, counting down.
TCGAAGACATGAAAGTGCTCTTTGAGGGTATACCCTTGAACAAGATGTCGGTATCAATGACCATGAACGGCGCCGTGCTCCCCGTGCTCGCCTTCTATATCAATGCCGGTCTCGAACAGGGTGCCAAGCTCGAAGAAATGGCCGGTACCATCCAGAACGATATTCTCAAGGAATTCATGGTGCGCAACACATATATATATCCGCCTGAATTCTCGATGCGAATTATCGCCGACATATTCGAGTATACCTCGCAGAATATGCCCAAGTTCAACTCTATCTCCATCTCGGGCTACCACATGCAGGAAGCAGGCGCAACCTGCGACATCGAGCTGGCCTACACTCTGGCCGATGGTCTTGAATATCTCCGCGCAGGTATCAACGCCGGTATCGACATCGACGCTTTCGCTCCCCGCTTGTCGTTCTTCTGGGCTATCGGCATGAACTACTTCATGGAAGTAGCCAAGATGCGTGCCGCCCGTCTGCTCTGGGCCAAGATCGTGAAGCAGTTCAACCCCAAGAACCCCAAATCGCTCGCCCTCCGCACCCACTCGCAGACTTCAGGATGGTCGCTCACCGAGCAGGATCCCTTCAACAACGTAGGCCGTACCTGTATCGAGGCTATGGGAGCAGCTCTGGGTCACACTCAGTCGCTCCACACCAACGCTCTCGACGAAGCCATCGCCCTCCCCACCGACTTCTCTGCCCGTATTGCCCGCAACACTCAGATCTATATCCAGGAAGAGACCATGGTCACCAAGCAGGTTGACCCCTGGGGTGGATCGTACTACGTGGAAGCTCTCACCGATGAGATAGCCCGCCGCGCATGGGATCACATTCAGGAAATCGAGAAACTCGGCGGTATGGCCAAGGCCATCGAGTCAGGTCTGCCCAAGATGCGTATCGAAGAAGCATCCGCTCGCACCCAGGCCCGTATCGACTCAGGCCGTCAGACCATCGTGGGTATTAACAAATATCGTCTCGACCACGAAGATCCTATCGACATCCTCGAAATCGACAATACCGAAGTGCGCAAGGACCAGGTGGCTCGCCTTGTAGACCTTAAAGCTCACCGCGACGAAAATGCCGTCAAGGAAGCCCTCAAGGCCATCACCGAATGTGTGCGCACAGGCGAAGGCAACCTCCTCGACCTTGCAGTGAAGGCAGCCGGCGTCCGCGCCACTCTGGGCGAGATCTCCGATGCCTGCGAAGAAGTAGTAGGACGTTATAAAGCAGTAATCAAAACTATCTCAGGCGTGTATTCCGAAGAAACCAAGAAGGACCCCGACTTCCTCAAAGCCCGCGAAATGACCGAAGAATTCGCCAAGCGCGAAGGTCGCCAGCCCCGTATCATGATTGCCAAGATGGGCCAGGACGGCCACGACCGCGGCGCTAAGGTTGTAGCTACCGGCTATGCCGACTGCGGATTTGACGTAGATATGGGACCGCTCTTCCAGACTCCTGCCGAGGCAGCCCGCATGGCTATGGAAAACGACGTGGATATACTCGGCGTATCATCGCTCGCTGCCGGACACAAGACCCTCATCCCGCAGGTTATCGACGAGCTTAAGAAGCTCGGCCGCGAGGATATACTCGTTACTGCCGGCGGTGTGATTCCCGCGCAGGACTACGACTTCCTCTATCGTGCAGGCGTAGCAGCTATCTTCGGCCCCGGTACCCGCATCCCCACCTCGGCCATCAAGATGCTTGAGATTCTTAACGACGCCGAGTAAGCACTCCGCTTATCTCTGCTATACATTTTTAATATACAGACGCGTTGCAGCTATGCAACGCGTCTGGTGTTTTTTAACATTATTTTAATTAACCATTTCCCGCCGAGATGTGTTTTATTTACAAACAACATCAAAAACTAACAAAAAACAAACAAGTTATGAACACCGCACCGTTACAAGGAATTAAAGTAGTAGACTTCACTGAAGTACAGTCTGGACCTTCATGTACCCAGATGCTCGCATGGCTGGGCGCAGATGTGATCAAGATAGAGCGTCCCGGCGTAGGCGACGCCACCCGTAAAGAACTTCAGTTTAATCCTGATCTGCCCAGCTACTATTACCTTCAGCTTAATTCCGACAAAAAATCACTTACACTTGACGCCAAGACTCCCGACGGCAAGGAAGTGCTCACAAAACTTATCAAGGAAGCCGATATCTTCGTAGAAAACCTTCATCCCGGAGCTATGGATAAGCTCGGATTCAGCTGGGAGGCTGTTCACGCTCTCAACCCCCGCTGTATCTACGGTACAATCAAGGGCTTCCCTGTATCTTCAAAATACGCTAACCTCAAGGCTTACGAACCTGTAGCACAGGTGACTGCAGCTGCGGCTTCCACCACAGGTATGTACGAAGGTCCCGCCAACATTCCTACTCAGAGCGGTGCGGCTCTCGGTGACTCAAATACCGGTATGCACCTTCTGATCGGTCTTCTTGCAGCACTTATGCAGCGTGAAAAGACAGGTGAAGGCGTATATGTATATCAGTCAATGCACAACGCATGTCTTAACCTCTGCCGTATCAAGACCCGTGACCAGCTCACGCTCGATAAGATCGGTTATCTTACTCAGTTCCCTCAGTATCCTGACGGTAAGTTTGGCGACTGTGTGCCCCGCGCCGGTAACATCGAAGGTGGTGGCGTGCTCGGATGGACTTATAAATGTAAGCCTGCCGGTGGCTACGATACAGAAGTTGACGCTAACAACTACGTATACATCATCCTTCAGCGTGGTGCCAAAGACTTCGAGCTCTTCTGCAACGCAGTCGGTTTCCAGGATTGGCTTACCAACCCCGACTTCAACACCGCCGACGCCCGTGACCGCCACAAACAGGAAATCTACGCCCGTATCGGTCAGTGGACTGCCGACAAGACCAAATTTGAGGTTACCGATATCCTCGGCAAGGCAGGCGTTCCTGTAGGTCCTGTGCTCTCTACCAAGGAAATCATGACCGATGAATCGCTCTACGACGGCAATACCCTCGTCCGCATCAATCAGGGTGGCGAAATCGGTGAATTTGTCACTGTAGGATGTCCTTTCACAATGTCTAACTATCAGCCTACCTACGGTCCTGCACCTGCCCTCGGTGAAAATACCGCAGAAGTGCTTACCGCCCTCGGTTACACCGCCGAACAGCAGGCTGAGATGGCCAAGAACGGTACTACCGAACCCCTTGCCAACGGCACGATGTAATTCCTTTCCGTTAACTATCGGAACACACAGAGCGGCTTGCGACTGAAAGCATTCTCGCAAGCCGCTTTATATTTGAAAATATAACTCACTTCAACTTACAAGAACAAAAAAAACAAACTATTATGGCAACAGCTACAACAACACCCGCCGCTACTCCTGCCGCAAAACCTCAGTTCCCCGAGCAGGTGACCGGTATGTATATTCTGGCAGAATCTCTCCGCCGACTCAATCTTATGGACGTATATGGTCTCGTAGGTATTCCTGTGACCGAAGCCGCTTACGCCATGCAGAAAGTAGGCATCAACTATTACGGTTTCCGTTTCGAGCAGCAGGCCGGTATGGCCGCAGCCACCCACGGCTATCTCACCAAGACTCCGGGTGTGCTTCTTACCGTATCTTCGCTCGGCTTCCTCAACGGTCTTACCGCAACTACCAACGCAACTGTCAACTGCTATCCTATGATTCAGATTTCGGGTGCTTCCGATCCTACAATGGTAGACATGAACGTAGGCACTTACGAGCAGCTTGACCAGCTTAACACAGCCCGACCTCTCGTGAAAGCAGTATTCCGCTGCTCTTACGCTAAAGATATCCCTGCAGCCGTAGCCCGCGCTTATCGCGCAGCTGTCAGCGGCCGTCCCGGTGGCGTATATATCGACATGACCACCCCCGCTCTCGGTGAAATCATGAACCGCGAAGATGCTGAAAAACTTTTCTACGAACCCGTCGACATCGCTTCGCCCGTAGCCCCCAACGCTGACTCCGTGGCCCGCGCCGTGGAAATCATCGCCAATGCCAAGCGTCCCGCCATTCTTCTCGGTAAGGGTGCAGCCTACGCGCAGGCCGAAGACAAGATCAAGACACTCGTTGAGACCTACAAGATTCCTTACCTCGCCATGTCAATGGCCAAGGGTGTGCTTCCCGATGATGGTGAACTCAGCGCCCTCTCCTGCAGAAGCACTATCATGGAGCAGGCCGACGTGACTATCGTGATCGGTGCCCGTATCAATTGGATGCTCTCATTTGGTCGTGGCAAGTGGAATCCCGACATGAAATTCGTGCAGCTCGATGTTGAGCCCACCGAAATCGACCGCAACGTGCCTATCGCCGCGCCTGTAGTCGGTGATATGAACCTCTCTCTCGACGCTATCCTCGAAGGTCTTGCAAAGACCAAGACTCAGGCTGATCCCACTTGGGTACCCTCGCTTCAGGCCGAGGCTAAGGAGAAAAACGCCAAGTTCGCAGCCCGTCTTGCCGACGCTGCCAAACTTCAGCCTATGACCCACTGGAGTGCACTGAGCGTGGTCAAACCTATCCTCGAATCCAACCCCGATATTATCCTCATCAACGAAGGCGCAAATACCCTTGATGATACCCGCGATACTGTAAATATGTCGCTTCCCCGCCACCGCGTAGACTGCGCATCTTGGTCAATCATGGGTATGGGTATTGGTTCTACCATCGGTGCAGCCGTATCTACCGGCAAGAGCGTAGTAGCCGTGATGGGTGACTCGGCATTCGGATTCTCAGGCATGGATGTCGCAACAATCTGCCGCTACAAGCTCCCTGTGACCGTAGTGATCTTCAACAACGGCGGTATCTACAACGGTATCGGTGTCGATCCCTCAGGTAAGGATGCCCCCGCTCCTACCACCCTCGATATCAACGCACGCTACGAGAAGATCGCCGAGACATTCGGAGGCAAGGGATACTACGTATCGACTACCGACGAACTCGACGCAGCCCTCAAGGAAGCTATCGCATCCAAGGCTCCTGCCATCATCAATGTGCAGCTCGCTGCTGACTCGGGTAAAGAATCAGGCCACATCGGCTACCTCAACCCCGCACCTCTTATCGATTACACCGTCTGATAATCAGGCTTAATCATTAATATCCCTGCCGGGCCTCCCGGCCCGGCAGATTACCTCGTAATTTTAACTATTAATTCCCGTTTTTATGGAACATGTGATATTATATGCGATCGTCCCGATTATCGTGGTGATGCTTGCCGGTTTCATTGCCGGAAAGAAAGGTGCTTTTTCCGGTGACGATGCCAAGAAATTCAATAAGGTCGTGCTTGACTTCGCACTTCCTGCAGCCCTTTTCGTATCAATCGTACAGGCTTCGCGCGAGGATCTCGTGAAAGACCTCAAGCTTACTATAGTTTCCACTATCGGTATCATGGCCTGCTTCATGCTTGTATATTTCGTATTCAAGTATTGCTTTAAGAAAAATACCGGCGCTGACGCCGCCATTTCAGCCCTTATCAGCGGTTCGCCTACTATCGGCTTCCTCGGATTTGCCGTGCTGGAACCTATCTTCCTCGCTTCACCTTATGAATACAACATTACCGCTGTCGCCCTTGTGGTTGCAATCGTAGGTATCGTGGTAAATGCTATCGGTATCCCTGTAGGTCTCTCACTGATGAATGCCTCCCTTGCCAAGCAGAATCCCAATGCAGCCAAGCAGAGCGCTTGGAAGCCTGTATGGAATGCCCTCAAGCAGCCTGTTGCATGGGCTCCTATCCTTGCAGTGGTATGGGTACTCGTAGGTATACCTTGGTCAGCTAAACTCAGCCCTTCATTTGACCTCATCGCCAAAGCCAACGCTTCAATGGCCGTATTCTCGGCCGGTATCACCCTGTCGTCAATCAAGGTCACCCTCAACTGGCAGGCTATCCTCGGCTCGATTATGAAAATGGTGGTTATGCCCGCAGTGGTACTCGCACTCGGTCTTCTCTTCCACATGGATGAGCCCAACCTCCGCATGCTTGTAGTAGCAGCCGCTCTTCCCCCTGCTTTCTCGGGCATTATCATCGCCGACGAATACAATACTTACGTTGCCACCGGTACTTCATCGCTGACCCTCAGTGTGATTCTCTTCGTAGGCTTCTGCCCGCTGTGGATATGGCTCACCGATGTTGCGATCCACGCATTCGCATAACGAACTATCGCTATACTTTACGGCTCGAAAATAACAATAGTTTTGACGTTGATTTTATCGGGGGCGGTGCCGTACCGCTCCCGGTATTTTTTTTGCCGTCCTACTCAGTCAGAGAAAGGATGGCATCACTCTTTCATCGCCTTTTCGATAGCAGCTATATCTTCCTGAAGTTTTTTGTCGATGGGTATGCGCTCCTCTATAGAGTTGCAGGCATAGAGCACAGTGGCGTGGGTGCGTGACAGGCGTGCGCCAATTGCCTTGAGGGGCATCTTGGTGTGCTTTTTCACGAGAAACATCACCATCTGACGGGCATCGGAAATCTCGCGTTTGCGCGACTTGGTAAATATATCGTCGGGGTTGATATTGTAGAAGTCGCTCACATGGCGGGTGATATCCTCGAAGTTAAGCGTACGCTTGTTGATCTTCACAGCATTGGCCAGCACATTGCGGGCAAGGTCGATGTTGATGTCGCGATTGAGGAATGTGGCGTGAGCCAAAAGCGACGCCACTATACCCTCCAGTTCGCGAATGCTTTCGGTGACGTTTGAGGCTATGAAGTCCATCACCTCACGTGGTATACTCAGTCCGTCCTGACTTGCACGCATATTGAGCACGTCTTTACGCAGCTCGTAGTCAGGGCGCTCTATCATCACCGTAGTGCCACCCTTGAATCGCGAGAGCAGGCGCTCCTCCATTCCCTTCATCAGAGCCGGCGGACAGTCGCTCGAAAGTATGAGCTGCTTCTGATTCTGCTTGAGGTGATTGAATATATGGAAGAATGTATTCTGAGTCTTGGTCTTGCCTATAAGGTCCTGAATATCGTCGATAATCAGCACGTCGATACCCTGATAAAATGTGATGAAATCGTTGATCTTACCCTGATGTTCGGCGGTGGTATACTGGCTCTGGAAGAGTCGGGAGGTAATATATAGAACGCGCGCCTGAGGATTATGCTCCTTAATGCGCACACCTATGGCCTGGATGAGATGAGTCTTGCCCACTCCGCACGGACCGCACACAAAGAGAGGATTGAATGTCTTCAGTCTCGGATTGTCGGCTATCGCCTCGCCTATCGACACGGCCACTTTGTTGCTCTCGCTCTTGCAGTAGTTCTCGAAATTATACGACGGATTAAGCTGCGAGTCCACATCATGAAGCGGCTCCTGATGAAAGGGATTGGCAGTAGCTCCCTGAGGTGGACGCACCGCTGTAGACTGCCGCGACGTCTCCATAGTGACAGCCGTGGTAGGCTCGTTGTTGATCTGATTGTAGTGGTAAAACAGCTGCGTGCCGCGACCGAAAACTTTGGTGAGCGCGGCTACGATCAGTTTGAGAAATCGCTCCTCAAGCTGCTCGTAAAAGTAGGGCGACGGAATATTGATGACCAATTTTCCGTTGTCGAAGCTGTGAAATGTCAGGGGTTTAAACCACGCATTATACAGCTCTGGCGATAGATTGTCGGCAATGAATTGCTGACATTGATCCCATTTATGGGAGTATTCATTGTTCATTTTAGGGTATATACATTCATTTCTTTTCGTTGCAAAATTCATATTTTTTTTTCTAAAAATAAAGCGGTTATTTATTTGCATTTGACAAGTTTTATATACGATATTGAATATCAGCCACTTGTTAAGTTATTAACACTCGGTTAAAGTATCACTTTATTAAGTATCATACATCTTATTAATTATCATTATTTTATATATAGCGGTTAAAGTTGCGGTTTAAATACGACCTGCATAGTCGTCCGAATCTAACACCCTATTATTCACCCTCTTTATGTAAGAGCAGAAAAGAAAAGTAGCACGATGAGCTTATTCGGACTGAGTCCGAATAAGCCAGAAGAAGGCGACGCACTTGTCTAATCCGTGTGTTTTTGTTAATTTTGTGACTGAAAAAAGAAGTGTCTCTCCCCGCCATATCATCATCAAGTCATGCAGGAATCCTACACCATATCACACGCTACGCGCGCGCTCGCGCAGTGCCGCAACATCTTTGCAAAAAAACTCACCGACTACGGCGCTTCATGGCGTATCATGCGCCCCATGTCGATTACCGACCAGCTTTTCATCAAAGCCAAGCGAATACGTACACTCGAAACCGACACCGCTATGGTGGATGAAGGTATACTGCCCGAGTTCATGGCACTGGTCAATTATAGTATAATCGGACTGATACAGCTCGACCTCGGATATGCCGACTGCGCCGATATATCACCCGAAAAGGCCCTTGCGCTCTATGACAATTATGTGCGGGAGACTCTCGATCTCATGACAGCCAAAACGCACGACTACGGCGACGCCTGGCGCGACATGAGGGTGGTATCGTTTACCGACATTATCCTCACCAAGATTCAGCGCATAAAGCAGATAGAGAATAACGACGGCGAAACCCTGATATCCGAAGGCATTGACTCCAATCTGATGGATATAATCAATTATGCCCTATTCGCCATCATCAAACTCAACGATGGAGAAGAGTAACACCACTCTGCGCCGACGCCTCACCACTGCCGCCGTGGTGATACTCCGCATAGTCATCGGCGCCACATTCATCCTCTCGGGCTGGGCCAAAGCAATCGACCCGTGGGGCACCGTCTATAAAATCACCGAATATCTCGACGTGTGGGATATGGATGTTCCGCGCGCACTCGTCACAAGCTTCACCTTTCTGCTCTCGGCCTGGGAGTTTGTGTGGGGCGCCCTGCTTCTTGCCGGCACCTACAGGCGAGTGTCGGTCATATCGCTGCTTCTGTGCATGGCGGGCATGTTACCCCTGTCGCTCTACATAGCCATAGCCTCACCGGTGGCCGACTGCGGGTGCTTCGGCGATCTGCTCATCGTGTCAAACACCGGCACATTTATCAAAAACGTCATTATCACCGCCGCACTCATCTATCTGCTTGCCCACAATACCCGCGTGCGTCAGCTCTACACCACCCACACTCAGTGGATAGTAGGCGGAGTGCTCACATTTTATATACTGCTTATAGCTCTCATAGGCTACAACATACAGCCGCTCGTAGATTTCCGCCGGTTCAGCCCGGGCACATCGCTCCTCACTGATGAAAGCGAGGGTGAAGAAGGTGACGACGAGGCCGAGGCCGTGTATTCATTTATCTACACTCGCGACGGACTGACCCGCAGTTTCACTGCCGATCAACTGCCCGACTCCACATGGACTTTCGTGGAGCGCAAACTCGAAAGCGGATCAGAGAATATCGACGACGGCCTGACTGTAACCGTGGATGGTGAAGACATACTCCCCGACATACTTATGCCCGACGGCGACACGCCACTGGCCGAACAGTTTATAGTGACCATCCCGCAGCCCTACGACGTGGATCTCTCGTTCACCAACCTCATCAACGACCTCAACGACTACATAGCCGAGCGCGGTGGCACACTCACGGCATTCATAGCCGGTGACTCGGCCGCAATCGACCGCTGGATGGACATATCAATGGCCTCGTATGACATATATCGCGTAGAGCCTAATCTCATTAAAGAGCTTGCCCGCGGCACATCGGCACTCGTGTATCTGCGCGAGGGCACTGTGGTATGGAAGCGAACGCTTTCGTCGATAGATCCGGCCGAGACCGGCCGACATGCGGCTTCGCGCCTTGACGAGACCCTTGACCCCGCTCCGGGCAAAATGCTCCGGTATATCAACTGGTCATTGGCCGGGCTGCTTCTCCTCATTTGGCTTTTCGACCTGCTGCTGCCACGCGAAAAGGCCACTGCCACATCACCGTCGGGTCCATCGGCCTCCCCCGTCTCATCCACCGAATCAACAGACAAATAATCATCACTTCACAACCTATATACCACACCTCACACAATATGCTCACCGCCCTTTACCGAATATATCAGATACTTATCATGTGGCCGCTGCTCATAGTGTTCACGGTAATCACAGCCGTCATCACAGTGACGGGATGCGCACTTGGCTTCGGCCGCGTCATGGGTTATTATCCCGAGATACTCTGGGGAAGGATGTTCTGCTGGCTCGCATTCGTCAGAGTCACCTCCGAAGGTCATGACAACATCGACCCCGACACCTCCTACGTATTCACTCCCAATCACCAGAGCGCCTACGACATATTCTCGATCTACGGCTACCTCGGCCATGAATTCAGATGGATGATGAAGCAGGAGTTGCGCAAACTTCCAATAGTGGGCTGGGCCTGCGAGCGCTCAGGCCAGATATTCGTCGACAATTCGTCGGTAAGCGCCACACGCCACACCATGGCCGAAGCCGAAAGCCGACTCCGCGGAGGCATGTCGCTCGTGGTGTTTCCCGAAGGAGCCCGCACATGGGACGGCCGCATGCGCCGCTTCAAGAAAGGAGCGTTCAAGCTGGCCATGGAGTTCGGTCTGCCGATCGTGCCGGTGACTATCGACGGCGCATTCCCCATCCAGCCCCGCTTCCGCAAGCTCTGCAATCCGGGCCACATACACCTCACCATCCACAAGCCTATAGCCCCGCCGACCGATGAGCACGACATAACCCGTGTGATGGAAGAAGCCCACCGCGTAGTGGAAAGCGCCCTGCCACCGGCTGAACAATAAGCCCTCGCGAGGCGTTTGATTACTGACAAAAAGGCAGAGACTGCCACACTGGCACGATTTGTGCAGAGACTTTTTACAGAACTAACATATACATAATATAATTATAACATCAATACATAATCTATCATGAATATTCAACCCTTAGCTGACCGTGTGCTCATCGAGCCTACTCCCGTTGAAGAAGTGACAATGTCGGGCATCATCATTCCCGATTCCGCTAAAGAGAAACCCCTCCGCGGCACTGTGCTCGCCACCGGCAACGGCACAAAAGACGAAGAAATGGTAGTCAAGAAAGGCGACAACGTGCTCTATGGCAAGTATGCCGGCACTGAAATCGAACTCGAAGGCACCAAGTATCTCATCATGCGTCAGAGCGACATTCTCGCTATCCTCGGCTGATAGATACCTCCGGTCTTTTCCAAAAAATTATTTTCATCAATCAACTCTTATTAAACATCAGTCATCATGGCTAAAGAAATAAAATTTGACATCAAGGCTCGCGAAGAGCTCAAGAAAGGCGTCGACGCACTTGCCGATGCCGTCAAAGTTACCCTCGGCCCCAAAGGCCGCAACGTGATTATCGAAAAGAAATTCGGCGCTCCCCACATCACCAAGGACGGTGTGTCGGTAGCCCGCGAAGTAGAACTTGAGGACCCCTTCCAGAACATGGGCGCACAGCTCGTTAAGGAAGTTGCCTCCAAGACCGGCGACGATGCAGGCGACGGCACCACCACCGCCACCGTGCTCGCCCAGTCAATCATCAATGTCGGCCTTAAGAATGTGGCCGCCGGTGCCAACCCCATGGATATCAAGCGCGGTATCGACCGTGCGGTAGCCGTAGTGGTCGAAGGCATCCGCAACATGAGTCAGGAAGTAGGCGACGACTTCAAGAAGATCGAAGACGTAGCCCGCATCTCGGCCAACAACGACGAAGCTATCGGCGCCCTTATCGCCGAAGCCATGCGTAAGGTTAAGAAAGAAGGCGTGATCACCGTAGATGAAGCCAAAGGCACCGAGACCACCGTGGATATTGTGGAAGGTATGCAGTTTGACCGCGGTTACATCTCACCCTACTTCGTGACCAACACTGAGAAGATGGAGTGCGAGATGGAATCGCCCTACATCCTCATCTACGACAAGAAGATTTCCAACCTCAAGGATATGCTTCCCGTGCTCGAAGCCACCGCTCAGAGCGGACGTCCGCTCCTCATCATTGCCGAGGACGTAGATCAGGAAGCCCTCGCTACCCTCGTAGTCAACCGTCTGCGCGGTTCGCTTAAGGTGTGTGCCGTGAAAGCCCCCGGCTTCGGCGACCGCCGCAAGGAGATGCTTGAGGATATCGCCGTACTCACCGGTGGTACGGTTATCTCTGAAGAAAAAGGCATGAAGCTCGATCAGGCCAACATTCAGATGCTCGGCCGCGCCGAGAAGATCGACGTCAACAAGGAGTCGACCACCATCGTCAACGGTGCCGGCGACAAGGACGCTATCGCTGCTCGCGTGGCTATGATCAAGACTCAGATCGAGCAGACCAAGTCAGACTATGACCGCGAGAAACTTCAGGAACGCCTGGCCAAACTCGCAGGTGGTGTAGCAGTGCTCCACATCGGCGCTCCCTCTGAAGTAGAGATGAAAGAAAAGAAAGACCGCGTCGACGACGCCCTCAGCGCTACCCGCGCTGCTATCGCCGAAGGTATCGTACCCGGCGGTGGCGTGGCCTATATCCGTTGCACCAAGCTCCTTGAAGACCTCAAGGGTGCCAACGACGACGAGACTACAGGTATCCACATCGTGCTCCGCGCTATCGAAGAACCCCTCCGTCAGATCGTGGCCAATGCCGGTCAGGAAGGTGCTGTGGTAGTGCAGCGCGTAAAAGACGGCGAAGGCGACTTCGGCTACAACGCCCGCACAGGCGAATACGAAAACCTCCTCGCCGCAGGTGTGATCGACCCCGCCAAAGTGACCCGTGTAGCTCTCGAAAACGCTGCTTCTATCGCCGGCATGTTCCTCACCACCGAGTGCGTCATCGCCGATAAGAAAGAAGACAATCCCGCTCCCGCAATGCCCGCTCCCGGCATGGGTGGCATGGGCGGCATGATGTAATCAAAAACTCATCATTCCTCATACCAATCGCCTCCGACTCACCCGAGCCGGAGGCGATTTTTTGCGCGTATTAATTATTATTAACTTCGCCGAAGATATGTCAGCAAGTTATAATTCGTATTTTTGATATAATCTTCCCAATCTACAAACCGTGAATCTCGAGACCAAACTATCCGGGCGGATTAATATGCCCGACGTCAAGGATGTAGTTGAGTGGGCGTCAGGCGATGGTGTGAATCGCGACACACTTCTCGCGCTTGCCTTGTCGGGGGCTGGGCGGGTCAACAGCAACGCTTTGTGGTGTATCACACATCTGCCCGACTGCAATGCCTCATGGCTGCAAGAAAAGCAGAGTATATTTATCGACAGATTGCTTTCGGCCACCGATATTTCGCGAAAAAGAATGTTTCTCCAGATTCTGCGCCACATGGAATATGAGCCTGATAATATCCGCACTGACTTCCTCTACTTCTGCCTGTCGCGTATCAATGCCGAGTGCGAGCCGTATGCTGTAAGATGTTTCTGCCTCTACACCGCCGCCAAAATGTGCCGCCACTACCCGGAACTGATAGCGGAGCTAAGCCGGCATATCGACATGCTTTCATTGCAGACACTATCGCCGGGACTTCGGTGCGCGCGCAGCAAAGTGCAGCGCAGTTATCATGCTCAACAATATCCAATGACCATTTCCGTTATTAAACATATGGAATCAATCAAGATATTTCTTACCGACGTGGACGGTACGCTTACCGACGGCGGAATGTATTATACAGCCGATGGCGACTACATGAAGCGCTTCAACACTCGCGACGGCATGGGTCTTCAGCTCTTGCAGCGGCAGGGGGTGAAGGTCGGCATTGTTACCAGCGAAAACACTACAATAGTGGAACGCCGCGCTCAAAAATTGGGCGTGGACTTTCTTGTGCAGGGCAAGCGATTCGGCGGAAAACTCGAAGCCGTCAATGCCATTTGCGCCCAACTGGGCGTAGATCTTGCCGACGTGGCCTACATAGGCGACGATGTCAACTGCCTGCAACTGCTCCGCGCAGTTGGTCATCCTGCATGTCCGGCCGATGCTATGCCGCAGGTCAAGGCCGTTCCCGAAATAAAAATCATGACTCTCAACGGCGGACAGGGATGTGTCCGCGAATTTGCCAATACCTTCATCGATGATTCAGAATTCTGACAACCTTTCCTATCCGCGTCGACCGGAAGTCTCGGTGACTTTCATGATACTCGCGGTGATATTCTGCACATGCCTGATAGTGAGCAATCTCATGGAGATAAAGACCGTGGATGTAGGATTCTTCACTATTACCGCAGGCGTGGTGGTATTTCCCATTTCATATATCATCAACGACTGCATAGTGGAGGTGTACGGCTTCTCAAAGGCGCGCCTGGTGATATGGCTCGGCTTCGGCATGGCTCTGCTTGTGGCCCTTCTGCTGCAGCTCGGGCTTCTTTTGCCCGGTGCTGACTCCTGGGCTCATCAGGACGCTATGCAGACGATATTCGGCGCCGTGCCGCGAGTGTTTGCCGCAAGTTTCATTGCATTTCTCAGCGGCTCGATGGTAAATGCCTATGTAATGTCGCGCATGAAGATCGCTCATAAAGGCAAGGGCTTCTCAGTGCGCGCGATTCTCTCGTCGCTCTTCGGCGAGGGTGTCGACTCGGTGATATTTTTCCCGATAGCATTCGGTGGCATACTTTCATGGACTGAAATATTCATGCTGATAGTGACTCAGACATTTCTCAAGACATTCTATGAGATTATAATACTTCCTGTCACGGTGAGAGTGGTGCGCTGGCTGCGCTCCATCGAGGGCCACGACGTAACCGACGACCCCGGCATGTCATACAAATGGTGGAAAATCAATGAAATCTGACGATATAGCCCTTTCAGTCCGCCCGTCGGTGGTGTGGCTTGACCTTGACGATACGCTTATCGACTTCCACGCCATATCGCTGATAGCCCTGCGGCTGCTATATAATGAAGCATCGCTCGACAGATGGATTCCCTCTGAAGACACTTGGGTGAAAGATTACGTTGCCTCCAATACCGATCTTTGGCGACGATATGCGCTTGGCGAAGTGACTCGTGAATATCTCAGAATCGAGCGCATGAGTGCGCCCCTTCGCCCGTATTTCACCGGTTCGGCCGACGAACTGCACTCTCTTGCCGACAGTGTTGATCCTCTGTATCTCGACCTCATGGCCCGGCAGAAACAGCTTATGCCCGGAGCGATGGATCTGCTTGCCGGGCTGCGCGAACGCAATTACCGCACTGGCATTCTATCCAACGGATTCGAGCAAGTGCAATACCGCAAGATGGACACAGCCGGTATAAGCTCCTATATCGACATTACCGTATTGAGCGACCATATAGGCATCAACAAGCCGGCTTTGGGCATATACCGCCATGCAATTGAGCTGACCGGTCAGCTCAATCCGGGGAGGCACCTGCTTGTCGGCGATAATCTGTCTACCGACATAGCCGGCGCCGTAAATGCCGGTTGGACAGCCGTATATTTCGACCGCAACTCTGAGCTGCCCGTGTCGTACAATGGTTCGTATTACACCATCAATTCGCTTACCGAACTGCTCAGATTACTTCCAGATTAGCATTGAAGCGCTGGCGCACAACTTCGTATATCATCACACCGGCGGCCACCGATACGTTTAGCGAACCTATCTTGCCAAACATAGGAATACCCACGCGGGTATCACACAGCTTCATGACTTCGGGAGAGATGCCGGTATCTTCAGCACCCATCACCAAGGCCACGGGATCAGTGTAGCTACCCTGTGTGTAGTTCATATCGCTTTTCTCGGTCACGGCCACAATCTGATAGCCGTTATCTTTGAGAAAACGTACAGCCTGCACCGTGTTGCTCACACGCGCCACGGGGAGATGAAGCAAAGCTCCGGCTGAAGTCTTTACGGCATCGCCACCCACGCTCACACTGCCGTGCTGAGGTATAACGATAGCATCGACACCGGCACACTCACACGTGCGGGCTATAGCTCCGAAGTTTCTCACATCGGTAATACCGTCGAGCACTACCACGAAAGGTAACAGACCGGCTTCATAAAGCTCGGGCACGAGATGGTCAAGGCGGTAATAAGTGATGGCCGACATCATGGCCAGCACACCTTGATGATTCTTGCGCGTGATGCGGTTGATACGTTCTACCGGCACACGCTGCATCACTACGCGTGATCGGCGGGCCACGTCAATAAGCTCCTGTGCCAGCGGGCCTTGCAGATCCTTGGCAATAAATATTTTGTCGATTTCTTTACCGGCCTCAATAGCCTCTATCACGGCACGTATGCCGAAAATGTAGTCAGACGGTTCCATTAAACAGATTGGGATTAACGTTTGTAAGTAGCGAGCGGGCATTATTCATAGCAGCTTCGTCCACGGAATTGCCCGAAAGCATGGTGGCGATAGCGGCTACGCGCTCGTCGGTATCGAGGAGTGAGATGTGGGTCAGAGTGCGGTCGGCGGCATCTTCTTTATATACCTTGTAGTGATGTGACGCCTTGGCCGCTACCTGCGGCAGATGGGTGATGGTGATTACCTGTATAGTCTCGGCTATGCGGAGCATCATGCGCCCCATACTGTCGGCCACTTCGCCCGACACGCCTGTATCTATCTCGTCGAATATGATAGACGGGAGCTGCATCTTCGACGCGATAATGCTCTTGACCGAAAGCATCAGTCGGGAAATTTCACCGCCCGATGCACCGTTGCCCACAGGCATGAGCGGCTGATTTTTATTGAATGCCGTAAGGAATTTCACCTCGTCGATACCGGTGGCGTTCATATCCACCTGCTCCACACTCACCTGTACCTGAAGATTTTTCATACCCAGGGGCATGGCAGCCTCGCGCAACTGGCGGGCAAAGCGCTCGGCCTCGCGGCGACGGCTCTCAGAAAGTTCCTGTGCCGTCTCGCGTGCAAGAGCTCTCAGGCGTCGGGCCTTGCGCTCAAGTTCGTGGAGAAATTCCTCGGAATTATCGAGATTGTCGAGCCGCGCGCGCAGTGTGTCGCGCATGGCTATCAGCTCATCACCCGAAGCCACATGATGTCGGTGGCAGAGCGAGTATATACTGTTGAGGCGGTCTTCGATAGCTTCGAGCGAACCACCGTCGCCTTCGAGCGACTCGTCGAGCGACTCAAGTGTCCGGCTCACGTCGGCCACCTCTATGCTTACGCTTTCAAGACGGGCGGGAATATCATCGGTGCGGTCAAGTACTCCTTCGAGGCGCCGACACTCGGCAGCCGCCGAGTCGATGAGTTCGAGAGCCGAACCGTCGTTACCGTTGAGCGCTGCAATAGCCGCGGCAAGCGACGCCTTGATATTCGACATATTTTCGAGCACCTCACGGTCATGTTCCAGCCGCTCCTGCTCGCCCTCCACCAGCCCGAGAGCTTCGATCTGCTCAAGCTGAAAACTGGTATACTCTTCATCCTGACGGCTGCGCTCCACTTCAGCCCTGGCAGCGCGCAGCTTCTTCACCGCATCGCGATAGGCATTGTATCGCGCCGTATATTCGGTGAGTTTCCGGCCGTTTCCGGCCAGAGTGTCGATAACACGCAACTGAAATTCAGGCGTGGACAAAAGTTGATTCTGATGCTGCGAATGAATGTCGACGAGAAACATCGCCACCTCGCGCAACTTTGCTACCGGCACGGGCGAATCATTGACAAAGGCGCGCGAACGTCCGGCCGGTGCTATCTCGCGGCGGAGTATGCAGGTATTGTCGTCCCATTCTATATCGGAGTCGATGCAATATTGCTTGAGCGCATCGTAGCCGGTAATGTCAAACTGGGCTTCTATTACCGTCTTGGCCGATGGATCGGTCACCACGCGCGTATCGGCGCGGCCGCCCAGTATGAGCGACAGCGCACCGAGTATGATCGACTTTCCGGCACCTGTCTCACCCGTGATCACATTGAATCCGGGATAGAACTCGATGTCGACGCCCGATATGAGGGCATAATTGGAGATATGGAGTGAGCGGAGCATGGTATATTATCAGTTGGTTTCGTCGCCGCGCTTGATTTTTTCAAGTCGGTCCTGATCAGTAGGATAAAGAGGCTGGAGTATTTTATAGGCTGTCTCGCGTTCGTCGGAGGGTGCTTTGGAATAGATGTTGACGAGTTCGTCGAGCTTGGCATCGCGAAACATCGACAGGCCCACCGACATAGGATTAGCCTTATACACTGCGGTCAGATTGTCGAGGGTCTGCGTGATGGTCTGTCGTCCTTTATCGGGACTCACCGACATCTGGTCAAGCCCCTTGAGATGAAATTCGTAGTTAAGGTCGCGGAGCACCGACGTGGCCGGATCGGTATATGCGGCCAGCACGGCGGCACGGTTTTTAGTATCCTCAAATGCTTTCCAGCCCGTCTCGCCCGACGACTGTCCCATCTGCACTATCGACGCTACTTTCTCCCAGTACGGGTCGCCGCCACGGAGCTGGAAACTGTCGAAATCTATGGCGAGGATGAGATACACGTAGTAGTTGAAAAGCGCCGTCAGATTACTCTCCATCGTGGTCTCCGAGTATATGAGCGGTTCGTTTTCCTGATATGTAAACTCCACTCGCGTATCCTTGAAATTAAGCAGAGTGGTAAGGTAGGAGCTGTTGTAGACCGGACGCACGGCCTGCACCTGCAGGTCACCTTTTATCAGATTGGAGCCTTCGTCATATTCCTTTACTGTGAGGAATATGGTGCACTCTATTTTCTCGTTGGGCGAAAATGAGGCATTAGTCCAGCGGGTGGTGTTGACATAATCATTGAGCGCCGACTGAAGTGTGGCGAATACCTGCTTGTTGGTACCCTGTATCTGATCGGAGTTAACCTCCACTCTACAGTTAAGTTCCTGAGCAAGCATATCTGCACCCGCCGCCATCATGGCTGCGAGTGTGAGCAAGAGTGAGAGTAGTCTGTTTGCTGTCATGGCTGAAATAAGTTGGCACAGGAAAAAGGGATAATGGTCAGCGTGAAATATTTTCTATGCAGTCGATTATATCGGCTGCTACCTCAGTCTTTGACTTGAGGGGAAATGACTTTTCATCACCGGCTGCCGTGACCACGGTAATCTTGTTGGTGTCGCCTGAAAAACCGGCGCCGGCATCGCGCATGGAATTTATCACCACCATGTCGAGGTGCTTGCGTTCGAGTTTCGAGCGGCCGTTGACCATCTCGTCGTCGGTCTCAAGTGCAAACCCTACGAGAGTCTGGCCGCCATGCCTGCGGGCTCCGAGAGTGGCTGCAATATCGGGATTTCTCACCAGTTTCAGTGTCATTTCAGGCATGTCGCCGCGCTTGATCTTGTGATCAGCCACATGCTCGGGAGCATAGTCGGCCACGGCGGCACAGAATATCGCCACATCGGCCTCATCAAACACCTTCTCGCATGCCGTCAGCATCTCACGGGCCGAAGTGACATCCACGCGGGTCACATTGCCTTCAGGAGCGGGAAGCGACACAGGACCGCTCACCAGCACCACTTCGGCACCACGCCGGGCTGCCTCCGCAGCAAGTGCATAACCCATCTTTCCTGACGAATAGTTTCCGATAAAACGCACCGGATCTATGGCTTCGTATGTAGGACCGGCCGTTATTAACACCTTTTTACCCGCCAGACTCTGATTTTCAATTTTTTCAAAAAAGCGGTCGAGCACTTCCACTATTTTCTCGGGCTCTTCCATGCGGCCTTTGCCAATAAGTCCGCTCGCCAGAAATCCCGATTCAGGCTCTATGATATGGTTGCCGTAGCTGCGCAGAGCCTCGATATTGCGGCGTGTGGATGGATGTGCCATCATATCGAGATCCATGGCCGGGGCTATGAATACGGGCGACTTGGCCGACAGATAGGTGGTGATAAGCATATTGTCGGCCACACCGTTGGCCATCTTGGCTATGGACGACGCCGTAGCCGGAGCTATGACCATACAGTCGGCCCATAATCCGAGGTCAACGTGTGAGTGCCACTCACCTGTATTGGCGGTAAAAAACTCGCTTACCACCGGTTTGCCGCTCAGCGCCGAAAGTGTGACGGGAGTGATGAACTCCTTTCCTGCAGGGGTGATTACCACCTGCACTTCAGCTCCTGCCTTTACGAGCAGACGCAGCAGCGACACCGACTTATAGGCGGCGATGCCGCCGGTGATGCCGAGTATGATATGTTTACCTTTCAGCATGACACTTTAATCACTTTAGACTCAGCTTGATAGCTGTAAATGCATCCTTGGTGTTCTGAGGGAAATCGCCCTGCAATATCCAGGAGTAATAACCAGGGTCGCGGCGAAGTACCTCTTCGGCCAGACGTCCGCGATACTTACCGAAGTTGATGACGGGCTGGCGCTTCTCGTTATAGACCAGGCGGCCTATAAGATCCACATTATTGTTTTGCGACGAATAATCGCTCAGCGCGTCTACATCGTTGGGCAGATCGGCATAGCGGTCGAGCTGTGCTTTGAGCACTTCATAAGTGGCACGTGTATCGGCATTGGCCGAGTGTGCGGCTTCAAGATCCTTATCGCAGTAAAATCTGTAGGCGGCCACGAGCGTGCGCTGCTCTTTCTTGTGAAATATTGTCTGCACGTCGATGAAGCGGGCCTTTGAAAAGTCAAATTTCACGCCGGCTCTGCGAAACTCCTCGTCGAGCATCGGCACGTCGAAGCGGTTGGAGTTGAATCCGGCAATGTCGCATCCGGCAAACAGTTCGGCCAGCGAGCGGGCCACCTGCTTGAAAGTAGGTTCATTGGCTACATCGGCATCCGAGATATGATGCACGGCGGTAGCCTCGGCGGGGATCGGTATGGTGGGATTAATGCGACGGGTGCGTTCGATTTCCTCGCCGTTTGGCATCACTTTGATGAGCGATATTTCCACTATGCGGTCGGAGGTGATGTTGGTACCCGTGGTTTCGAGATCGAAGAATATGATAGGCTTCTTTAGATTGAGTTCCATTCAGCTGATAGATTCGTGATAATTCGTGTCTTAGAAGTCGGTCACATTCATGGGCATCAGGAGCATGGTCAGCTCGGTATCAGGCTTGTCTTCCGAGGGTACGATGACGGCCGGACGTGAAGGATCGGCGAGTTTAAACAGTATCTCATCCGTCCACAGCACTCCCACCAGGTCGCTCAGATATGTGGAGCTGAATCCTATCACGATATTGTTGCCGGTGAAGTCGCATGTCAGTTTTTCCTCACCCGAGGTATTGTACTCGTTGTCAGAGGCCTTGATTATCACGCTCTCGGGCTGCACCTTGAATTTGAGAAGGCCGTGACCTTCATCCACAAACAGACTGACACGCTTCACTGCCGTAGAGAAGAGTTGGCGGTCAACGGTCATCACGTAGGGGTTGGAAGTAGGTATGACACGGTTATAGTCGGGGAACGAACCCTTGACAATTCGGCTGTCGAATGTAAACGTATCAGTCTCGAATGTCACACCCTGCTGCGGACGGATGGTGACTGTGAGCGATTCGTCTTTGGTAAATACGCTCTTGAACACGTTGGTCGACTTATTGGGCAGGATGAATGAGCCTTTGATACCCGACACGATCGAAGAGTCTTTATACTTGACGAGTTTGTGGGTGTCGGTGGCTACGAATATAAGCGCATCGGGCATTACGTCCCAATACACACCCATCATCTGCGGACGCAGCGTATCGGTACCGGCAGCAAATCCGGTATATTCCAGACCGCGGAGAATCTTTTCGGAGGGAACGTTGAATTTCATATCCTCCTCCGAAGCTGCACGCTTGAAGCGTGGATATTCCACGCCGGGAGTACCCACGAACTTATACGATCCGTTGGGATGACTCATTTCCACAGCCAGTGTAGTGTCGTCGATGTCGAAATGAAGCTCCTGCTCGGGCATCACGCGGAGAAGGTCAACAAGTCGGCGGGCGTCGATACAGATTTCACCCTCACCCTCCACATCGAGAATGGGCACTCGCGCACACAGCGTATTCTCGCCGTCGCAGGCTGTGATGGTCAGCATATTGCCGCTGATTTCGAGGAGAAAGTTATTAAGTATCGTCAGTGCGTTCTTGGCATTGATCACCTTGCTCACCGACGAGGCATAGCTATGAAGAGACTTGCTCGGTACTGAAAATTTCATGTTATATAGGTTTTATATTTATTTTCGCTTTTATATTAATGTACAAAGATACGGTTTTCGGGTGTAATTTCAAAATAATTCTTGATTTCGATATTATAAGTTTTATAAACATTTCGTTAAATAAATTTTTCTATATTTTTTCGTAACTTTGCAAGTTATGAGTAAGAAAAAAATTCACGACGGCTCCGTGAGCCGTGACATTATAATCAGCGGGGCAGCCGTCAACAATCTGAAAGACGTAGACGTCACCGTGCCCCGTGGCAAATTTGTGGTTATCACCGGCGTAAGCGGCTCGGGCAAGTCATCGCTTGCATTTGACACGCTCTACGCCGAGGGTCAGCGCCGATATGTCGAGAGCCTGTCGAGCTACGCACGCCAGTTTATGGGCAAGATGCACAAGCCCGAGTGCCGCTCTATCACCGGACTACCGCCGGCCATAGCCATCGAACAGAAAGTCAACACGCGCAATCCGCGAAGCACCGTAGGCACATCTACCGAGATATACGATTACATCCGTCTGCTCTTCGGGCGAGTGGGACACACTTTCTCACCCGTGAGCGGACAGGAAGTCAAAAAGCATACGGTAGACGACGTAGTAGCCAAAGCTCTCTCCTACCCCGAGGGCACACGTATAGCCATAGCTGCTCCCGCCCGGCTGCCGGAAGGCAGAAAAGTGAGGTCGCAGCTCGATGTGTATTTCAAGGCCGGATATTCGCGATTGATCAAAGACGGCGAGTTTCTTGATATAGAAGATATGCTGGCCGATGATTCACTCCTCCCAGAGTCGCTCGACGGCTACGACCTGCTTATCGACCGTCAGGCCGTGACCGACGAACCCGACGAAGTGAGCCGTATGGCTGACTCTGCCGAGGCCGCCTTCTTTGAGGGTGCATCTGAATTGCACCTCATAGCTTGGATCGACGGTCAACCCGTGCTGACGCCATTCTCGAAGAAATTCGAGGCCGACGGCATAAAGTTCAGCGAGCCGAGCGACATGATGTTTAACTTCAATAATCCCGTAGGTGCATGCGACACCTGCGGCGGATTTGGCAAAGTGCTCGGCATAGATCCGCGTCTGGTGGTCCCCAACCCCTCACTCTCGGTCTACGACGACGCCGTGGCTTGCTGGAAAGGCGACAAGATGAGCGAGTGGAAACGCGCTTTCATCTCACGGGCTTCTTCGCTAAATTTCCCCATCCATGCCGCCTATGTCGATCTCACACCACAGCAGATCGACCTGCTCTGGCATGGCGATGGCACAAAGTCATTTCCCTGCATCGACAACTTCTTCCGGATGGTGGAGGAAAATCAATATAAGATACAATACCGTGTGATGTATGCCCGCTACCGAGGCAAGGCGGAATGTCCCGTCTGCCACGGGTCGCGACTGAAAGAGGCGGCTTCATACGTGAAAGTGGGCGGCCTCACGATAGGTGAAATCGTTAAGATGCCCGTGGATCAGCTGCTTCAGTGGTTTGAGGCTCTCACACTCGATGCCCACGACAGCAAGATTGCCGCGCGTCTGCTCACTGAAATCCGCAACCGTCTTGGCTATCTCGTAGAAGTAGGTCTGGGCTACCTTACCCTTGACCGCCTGTCATCGACATTGTCGGGCGGCGAGAGTCAGCGCATCAATCTCGCTACATCGCTCGGCAGCAGCCTGGTGGGATCGCTCTATATTCTCGACGAGCCATCGATAGGACTCCACTCCCGCAATACTGACCGGCTCATATCCGTACTCCGCAAACTGCGCGACGCCGGCAACACCGTAGTGGTGGTGGAACACGATGAGGAGATAATGCGCGCGGCCGATTATATAATCGACGTCGGTCCCGACGCCGGTCGTCTGGGCGGCAAGATAGTATTTCAGGGCACTCCCGATCTGCTACCCGAAAGCGACGGATACACAGCAAAATATCTTACCGGAAAACTTGCCATCCCTCTGCCTGAGGCGCGCCGCAAGTGGCGCGACAAAATCACCATCAAAGGTGCACGCGAGAATAATCTGCGCGGTATCGACGTAGACTTTCCGCTGGGCGTGATGACGGTGGTGAGCGGCGTCAGCGGTTCGGGCAAATCCACCTTGGTACGCGACATCCTTTATCGGGGTCTGCTTCGCCATCTGGGTGAGGCTTCGGATGCTCCCGGCGCGTTCCGCTCGCTTTCGGGCGATCTGTCGCGCATCTCGGCGGTGGAGTTTGTCGATCAGAACCCCATAGGCAAGTCCTCGCGCTCCAATCCGGCCACATATCTTAAGGCATTTGATGAAATCCGCAAGCTCTATGCCTCGCAGCAGGCAGCCGTACAGCTCGGACTGACTCCCGGCGACTTCTCATTCAACGCCGAGGGTGGACGATGCGAAGAGTGTAAGGGCGAGGGCTACATAACTATCGAAATGCAGTTTATGGCCGACATCACCATTCCATGCGAGAGTTGCCACGGCATGCGGTATACGCGCGACGTGCTCGACGTTCACTACCGCGGCAAGTCGATCTACGATGTGCTGGAAATGACGGTCAATCAGGCTATCGAATTCTTCTCTGAAGAGCCGGGCACTATCGAAAAACGCATTGTCAAGCGCCTCAAGCCGCTTCAGGACGTAGGTCTGGGCTACATCAAAGTGGGCCAGAGCAGCTCGTCGCTGTCGGGCGGTGAGAATCAGCGGGTAAAACTGGCGTCGTTTTTCGCCGACGAAAATTCCCGTCCCACCATGTATATTTTCGACGAGCCTACCACCGGCCTGCACTTCAACGATATAGCACTGCTGCTCAAGTCATTTGACCGACTGATCGAAGCCGGACACACCGTGGTGATTATCGAGCATAACGTCGACGTGATAAAACGTGCCGACCATGTGATAGACATGGGTCCGGAAGGCGGTCGCGACGGCGGTACGGTAGTAGTGGCCGGAACACCCGAGCAGGTAGCGTCTTGCAAGGAATCATATACCGGACAGTTTCTGAAAGAAAAATTAAAACTCTAATCATATATGGCAAAAATTGGCGACATAGTACGCTTCCTCAATAGTGTGGGAGGCGGTGTAGTGACAAGAATAGAAGGTAATATAGCGTATGTCGACGACGATGGTTTCGAGACTCCGATGTTGCTCCGCGAATGCGTGGTGGTGGGACAGGCTCCCGCAGAGGAAAAGCCCAAGGCCACTCCCGAGTTCAGAGCATCGGCTCCACCGACTCCGAAGGCATCTCAGCCGGCGCCTCAGCCTGAGCCGGTGGTAGTGGAAGAGACTCCTGATGGCGA
Organism: Bacteroides sp.; assembly: GCA_014802325.1. GTDB lineage: Bacteria > Bacteroidota > Bacteroidia > Bacteroidales > Muribaculaceae > Duncaniella. The sequence goes on along the minus strand of JAAVCK010000017.1, from coordinate 124,937 downwards.
TAAGCTCAATGTGGTGCTCGCCTACGAGCCGGCGGACGTGAAGCAACTTTCTACTACAACATTCAACACCTATCTTGTCAACGACTCTAATTATTATCTTTACTTCTCTTATCTCACGAAAGCCGACGGCACCGACGGATGGGTCACCCGATATGCCGGCGTGGTAGAGCCAAACATTCAGATTTGGCTTGAGGAATTTGAGGGCACTCAACTCGCTCAGATGGATCGCGTGGCGGTGCAGATGATAGCGCTTAAGCAGGATAAGGAGTTTGATCTCAAAGCTCCTGTATCGGTGGAGATGAAACTCGACACCCGCAAGTTTTTCAAGCTTCACTGCTTCTCTACCGGCATATACTTCGATGAACCGGTGCTGGCCATAGACCTCGTGCGCGACGACCGCGCCGTGAAGCCGGCTGCCGTAGATGCCGTGAGCATCGAGAAAAGCATCCGCGAGAAGAAAGCCGTAGACAGGCGTCGCCCGGTACGCCCTCTCCGCGCCAAAAAAGCCGACGTGCGCCGAGGCGAAATAATCGAGGTGGACCTTCACATCAACGAACTTGTCGACAATACTGCCGGACTATCACCGGCCGACATGCTCAATCTTCAGGTCGACGAGTTTCGTCGCGTGATGGACGCCAATCTCCGTAACAAGGGACAGAAAATCGTATTCATCCACGGCAAAGGTGAGGGTGTACTCCGTCAGGCTATTCTCAAAGAGCTCAACCATCGCTACAAGGGTCACGACGTGCAGGATGCCTCTTTCCGCGAGTATGGTTTCGGTGCCACCCAGGTCACAATCTGAATTATACGGTAATAATCATGATTGTATATTTCAGCGGCACTGGCAATTCGCGGGCAGTGGCCGAACTCCTCGGACATACTCTCGGCGAGAAGACTGAATTTATCTCGCCGGCTCTCGATCTTACTGATGAGGAGCGCGTGATATGGGTATGCCCTATCTATTCCTGGGGGCTGCCTCCGGTGGTGGTGGAGGCTATCAACGGCGCTAAGTGTCACAGCCATTCAAAGCACTATCTCGTGGCCACTCACGGCGACGATCTCGGCAATGCCCACCGCCGGTGGAGACGAATCATAGAGGCAAAAGGTCATGACGCCGTAGCCGCTTATTCGGTAACGATGCCCAACACATATGTATCTTTACCATTTTTCGACGTCGATTCTGCTGACGTCGAAAAAGCCAAACTCGCAGCAATGCCAGGGCGCGTGGCCGAAATAGCCGTACGTATCGAAGCCGAGGAGCGTGTCGATGATGTGGTGCGTGGAGCATTTCCCGGCCTCAAATCTGCGGTGATCTACCCGGTATTTAAGCGCTATGCGCTATCGGCCAAGTCGTTTACCGTCAACGATTCATGCATATCGTGTGGAATATGCGCCAGAGGATGCCCCACGCACAATATTACGCTGACCGACGGTCATCCATCGTGGAGCGACAACTGCGCCGGCTGTCTGGGCTGTTACCACATCTGCCCCACCCACGCCATAAACCGTGGCTCAGCCACCCGTCACAAAGGGCAATACCATTACCCGAACCGTTAAAACCAACCGCTCTCCATAAGATTCAGGACGATTGAGCAAAACATATCGCTCAATCGTCCTGACTACATTATTCGTATCGATAATCACACACGCATCACGCCCGTCAGCTTGTCGGATAACCTCGACAAGCGGCGAGCGTGATGCGTATGTCAAAGCCTGTAATGCTCTGCCTATACCTCCGGCGAGTGATTACTTGCTGGCGATAGAGTCAGAAACAGTCAGACGCAGACGACCCTTGGCACGACGACGTGCGAGCACCTTGCGGCCATCGGGGGTAGACATGCGGGCACGGAAGCCGTGCTTGTTAACTCTCTTTCTGTTAGAAGGTTGAAATGTTCTTTTCATTGCCGTATATTATTGTTTTTTATTTATTCTATTATTCGGACTGCAAATTTAAGAATTAATTTTGACTTTTGCCAAAATTTTCACATTCATTAATACTTCAATGCCTGATTTTATAAAAGCGAGACGAGATCAAAGTACATTACCCGTGTATTCTTGTCCTCGTCGTCATTATTGAGAAACTGATAATCGTTCTTTATATAAAACGGTATGGCATCCACATATGCATCCACCGTCACAAACCTGCAACCTGATTTTCGCTCATCAACCATCATACTGCTGACATACTCCAGCAGATATGTACCTATGGATTGATTTCTCATAGACTTATCTATCGCTAATCGGCCTATTTTTAAGGCAGGATAACTTCGCAATCGTTTTTCGTTGACAAACTTTTGTTTCCTGAATCGATTGAATTCCGTCTTACTTTCAAAATCTGATAAAGAAATTTTATCGTTTGCAAGACTGAAATAAGCAAGCACTTTTCTTGTTGACAGAGATACTACCAAATATGTGGCAGCAATCAAAGCATCTTCATAAAGCCGTGATTCATTATGAAGAAAGTCATTGAGATCCTCATCTCCGCAATCAAATTCATTCAGATCAAATGAATCAGAGAGCGGCAGCACAGCTACGCTTGATGAAAATTCTTCGCGAGTCATATATTATTTTGTAAGGCCTTCTTTACTGCCTCATACGAAGCTCTGATTCGGGCACGCTTCTCTGCCGAGACTTTGGGTGGATTCTTCATCCGCTCCTCAAATCTACGGGCATCGGCGCCAAACAGCATCGGTGTTTCTTTTATCGGTCTTGCCATAGATATAATTGTAACTTTATTTGTTTTCATGCAAAGATACAAAATATTCTTTTATATTGTCAAGCATAACATATTATTCACTCCATATTATTATCAAAAGGAGTGATCGGGGGCATTTTCTCCCAACGGGCATAAATATCGGGCGATTCTCTTAAAGCCGGCTAAATAGACTAATCCATGGCTGACTCGCCGAGTCGGCCATGGATTGTAAATTAATTTGGAACTTGGGAAGGGGCTTATGCCTGCCCATAATTACACACTCAAAATTTCATCTCACTCCCACTCAATCGTTGCCGGTGGCTTTGATGAGATGTCGTAGCATACTCGGTTTACGCCACGGACTTTGTTGATGATGTCGTTGCTTACCGAGGCCATGAAGTCGTAGGGAAGGTGGGCCCAGTCGGCGGTCATAGCGTCGGTCGAAGTAACGGCGCGGAGTGCGATAGCGCGTTCGTAAGTGCGCTCATCGCCCATCACGCCTACCGACTGCACGGGGAGAAGAATTGCGCCGGCCTGCCATACGTTGTCATACAGCCCCCACTCGCGGAGACCGCGTATGAATATATCGTCGGCATCCTGAAGTATGCGCACTTTTTCGGGAGTGATGTCGCCAAGTATGCGCACCGCCAGACCGGGGCCGGGAAACGGATGGCGCTTGATAAGATGCTCGGGCATGCCGAGTGCTCGACCCACAGCGCGCACTTCATCCTTGAAGAGCAGACGTAGCGGCTCACAGAGCTTGAGATTCATCTTCTCGGGCAGTCCGCCCACGTTGTGATGACTCTTTATAGTGGTGCCGGTGATGGATAGCGATTCTATGCAGTCAGGATAGATAGTGCCCTGGGCGAGCCACTTCACATCCTTGATCTTATGGGCTTCCTCGTCGAATACGTCGATAAAGCCTTTGCCGATAATCTTGCGCTTGCGTTCGGGATCGGTCACACCGGCCAGTTCGCTGAAGAATTTCGAGCTTGCATCTACACCTATCACGTTAAGTCCAAGACATTCGTAATCATGAAGCACATCGCGGAACTCATTTTTACGAAGCATGCCATGGTCAACGAATATACAGGTGAGATTTTTACCTATAGCCTTATTGAGAAGCACTGCGGCTACTGAAGAGTCCACGCCGCCCGACAGGCCCAGCACCACTTTATCGTCGCCGAGTTGCTCCTTGAGAGCGGCCACGGTAGACTCGATAAACGATGCCGCATCCCAGTCCTGCTTGCCGCCACATATGTTGACAACAAAATTTTTCAGCAGCTGGGTGCCGCATGTCGAATGAAACACCTCGGGGTGAAACTGTACGCCCCAGGTCTGCTCGCCTTCCACACGGTAGGCGGCATTTTTCACGTCGGCAGTCGAGGCTATGGTCTTGAACGAAGCGGGCACGGATGTAATGGTATCGCCATGACTCATCCACACCTGCGAACCCACGGCTATATCGGTCATGAGTTCGTCAGTGCTGTCGATCCATTCGAGCTTGGCACGACCGTATTCGCGCGATTCAGCCGGCTCAACGGAGCCGCCGGCATCGTAGGCTATAAACTGTGCGCCATAGCAGATACCGAGCACCGGCAGACGGCCACGGAGCTTCGCAACTTCCATTTTAAACGATTTTTCGTCGTAGACCGAGAAAGGAGAACCCGAAAGTATAACGCCTATAACCGACGGATCGTCGTAGGGAAACTTATTGTAGGGCACTATCTCACAATACTCGTTGAGTTCTCTGACGCGACGTCCTATGAGCTGCGTCGTCTGCGACCCGAAGTCGAGAATTATAATTTTTTCCTGCATTTTGTGAGGTAAGTTGGATAATTAAGGTGCAAAGATACGCAATTATTGCCGAATTATCGTAACTTTGCATCATAATTTCATCTACATTCAAGCTTATGTCGAAACATCATTCCACCGATCCGCATCTTCCGTCGACGGAGGCTCCGGATTCAGAATTCATCATGGACGCCGACCCGGCGGAGCTGCCCGAGAGCGCGTTCCGCGAGCTTGCAGCCGACGAAGACTATCGTCCGGTGATGCATCCTGCACGTGACTATGCCGAGGCCACCCCCTACTCGGTAGGTCTTGGTCTATTGCTGGCCGTGGTGTTCAGCGCCGCCGCAGCCTATCTGGGTCTGCGTGTAGGTCAGGTATTTGAGGCCGCCATACCCATCGCCATCATAGCCGTGGGTCTGTCAAGCTCTCTTAAAGTCAAGAATCCATTAGGACAGAACGTCATCATCCAGAGCATCGGCGCATGCTCGGGCGTGATAGTGGCTGGTGCCATTTTCACCCTGCCTGCGCTCTTCATACTTCAGGCTACGTATCCTGAAATCACCGTCAACTTCGTGCAGATATTCCTCAGTTCGCTTCTTGGCGGTGTGCTCGGCATACTGTTTTTCATTCCTTTCCGCAAGTATTTCGTAAAAGATATGCACGGCAAGTATCCATTCCCCGAGGCCACGGCCACCACTCAGGTACTCGCCAGCAGCTTAGGCAAGAAATCAGGTAGCAGCGGCCAGGCCAAGACCCTTGTGGTAGCATCGCTCATAGGCGGTATATATGACTATTGCGTGGCAACATTCGGATGGTGGGCCGAGGTCATCACCACCACAGCCACATCGTGGGGCACAGCGGCCGCAGCAAAGTTCAAGATGGTATTCACATGCAACACCGGAGCTGCTCTTCTCGGTCTGGGATATATCGTAGGACTCCGCTACGCATTCATCATCTTTGCCGGATCGGCATTCGTGTGGTGGGTGATAGTTCCCCTCATGGGTACCTACGGAGCACCTGAGATCACAGCCATGGATCCAAATGCCATATTCAGCAACTATGCCCGTATGATAGGTATAGGCGGTATAGCCATGGCCGGTGTGATAGGCATCATCAAGTCGTGGGGTATAATCCGCAATGCCGTAGGCCTTGCCGCCCGCGAACTCGGCGGTAAGTCATCGGCCAAGAAAGAGGTGCGCTGGCAGACCGATATATCGATGAAACACATCGTATTCTTCACCGCCATAGCCCTTCTGGCTGTGCTTATATTCTTCTGGGTAGGCGTGATCCACACCTTCTGGCAGGCACTCGTAGCATGGGTAGTGGTTACGGTAATCTCGTTTCTCTTCACCACCGTGGCGGCCAACGCCATAGCCATCGTGGGCAGCAATCCCGTATCGGGCATGACACTCATGACCCTCATTGTAGCCTCTGCTATATTCGTAGGCATAGGCCTCAGCGGCACCTCGGGCATCGTGGCCTCCATGGTGATAGGTGGCGTGGTATGCACGGCCCTCTCCATGGCCGGCGGCTTCGTGACCGACCTCAAGATAGGCTACTGGCTCGGCTCGACTCCCCGCACCCAGGAGTCATGGAAATTTCTCGGCACTCTCGTATCGGCTGCCACTGTGGGCGGTGTGATACTGCTTCTTAATAATGTATATCACTTCTCAGGTCCCGACGCTCTGTCTGCACCTCAGGCCAATGCCATGGCCAAGGTTATAGAGCCGCTGATGATGGGTGGCGACACTCCCTGGATTCTCTACATGACCGGTGCCATTCTCACCCTGCTCCTCAACTGGCTCGGTGTGCCCGCGCTGGCCTTCTGTCTGGGTATGTTCATACCGCTCAACCTCAACACCCCCATGCTCGTGGGTGGTGCCATATCATGGTTTGTGGGTTCGCGTTCAAAGGATCAGGCCGTCAACGACGCCCGCCGCGACCGAGGCACACTTCTCTCGTCGGGCTTCATAGCCGGCGGCGCTCTTTTCGGTGTGTTTGCAGCTCTGACACGATACTTCGGATTTGAATACGACAATCCCCTTTCATTCTCCACTTCGCAGATTCTGGGTGTGGGAGTATATGCTGCCCTCATCATATACCTCATCGCCGATTCCATGCGCGCCAAGAAGAAATGAACCGCATAGATCGCTCCATACTGCGCATAGCAGTGCCCTCGATAGTGGTTAACATCACCACTCCCCTGCTCTCGCTTATGGACGTCACTTTTACCGGACACATGGGAAGTGCCACCTACCTCGCGGCTATCGCGGTAGGTGGCACTATCTTCAATATGATATACTGGATATTCGGATTTCTGCGCATGGGCACGAGCGGTATCACCGCACAGGCCTATGGCAGGAGCACCACAAGCTCCTGCTCCGACGGCAGGGCGGAAGTCACCGCCTCACTGCTTCGCGGTCTTGCCATTGCTGCCATAGCGGGACTCATCATCATACTGCTCCGCCACCCTATAGCGGCAGCCGGACTTGACATAATGGATGTAGACGGCGACACGGCTGCATCTACCCTGCGATACTTCCTGATTCTCAGCGCCGGAGCTCCCGCCGTACTTGCCACCTACGTGTTCACTGGATGGCTCATAGGCATGCAGGACTCCCGCAGTCCGATGTGGATGTCGCTCACCATCAATGTGGTGAATATCGCCGTATCGTTTGCACTCGTGGTAGGTTTGGGTATGAAAATCGAGGGAGTTGCCGTCGGCACTCTCGTGGCCCAGTGGACAGGATGTCTGATGGGTGCAGTCATAATATGGCGCCGTCACCGCCCGGCCTCTGTCACTCTCAGCCGTGTGTGGGATGCTGCGGCCATGAAGAAATTTTTCCGCGTGAACTCCGATATATTTCTGCGTACGCTCTGCCTGGTAGGAGTCACCGTATGGTTCACCAGGGCCGGAGCCTCGGCGGGAACAGTGACGCTGGCTGTGAATGCACTGCTCATGCAGTTTTTTTATTTCTTCTCTTATTTCATGGACGGATTTGCGTTTGCAGGCGAGGCACTCACAGGGCGATATACCGGAGCGCATGACCGCGACGGATTGCGCAGCGTCATCAAGGCTCTGCTCCGCTGGGGACTGATGCTTGGCGTGGTGTTTTCTATCGTCTACATGGCGGCCGGCACGGTTGCCGTAGATCTGCTGACCTCCGAGACTGCCGTGCGCGAAGCCTCGCGTGAATATATAGCATGGATAGTTACAGTGCCGCTTGCCGGATTTGCCGCATTCACATTCGACGGCATATTTATCGGCGCCACTATGACACGCGCCATGCTCACATCGATGGTCGCGGCCATGATTACATATTTCGCCGCATACTTTCTACTTACTCCCTTCATGGGCAATCATGCTCTGTGGCTCGCCTTCGTGCTATATCTGGCTGTACGTGGCGGTGTACTCGGGCTGATGTCGCCCCGACTACTAAAACTATAACCTACATGACGAACCATACCGTTACGCTCAGAAATCTCACCACCGGCTACACTGCCAAAGGCGACGACAGCATCGTCATCACATCCGGCATTGACGCTACGCTGCCCGCCGGATGCCTGACGGCTCTTCTCGGACCCAACGGTGCCGGAAAGTCAACGCTTATCCGCACTATATCAGGCAATCTCCCTCCGCTTGGCGGCTCACTTCAGATATTGGGACGAGATATTGCCGAATATACTCCGGCCGAACTTGCCCGGCGCCTGAGCGTGGTGCTCACCGAGCGGATTGACTCCACGCATCTTACGGTAAAAGACCTTGTCGGACTCGGACGCAGTCCCTACACCGGATTTTTCGGCCGACTGTCGGCCGACGATCTGAACGTAGTGGATCATGCCATCACAATGGTAGGCATAAATCATCTGGCCGACCGCACCGTAGCCACTCTCAGCGACGGCGAGAGGCAGAAAGCCATGATAGCCCGGGCGCTGGCTCAGCAGACACCCGTAATATTTCTCGACGAACCCACGGCCTTTCTCGACTATCCGGGCAAGGTAGATATAATGATGCTGCTGCGGCGTCTGTGCCGCGAGGAGGGCAAGAGCGTGCTGCTGTCGACCCACGATCTCGAACTGGCACTCTTGCTGTCCGACCGACTGTGGCTCCTCAACCGCACTGACGGCCTGATGGCCGGCTCACCCGAAGACCTTATAATCCAAGGCTGTATCGGGCGATATTTCACAGGAAAAAATCTGAGGTTCGATACCTCGACAGGGTCGTTTCGCGTTGACTTCCCGAGCATAGGGTCAGTGAGCGTGAGTGGCAGCGGTCCGCGTGCGGCTATGACTGCCCGCGCTCTCAACCGTGCAGGATTCACCACACGAACTGCCGAGCCGGAAGCCGACGTAGTGATAACCGACGAGGCGTATGTCTTCGACGGGAAGACATACGCCTCGATAGAATCTCTTGTGAGCGCTGTCAGCGAATCTCGCTCACGTTGATCTGCTTCACACTCGCATTGTGCTCTTTCAGCACGGGACCTTCGGCGAGTTGCAGTCTTACATTTTTCAGCTCTATATCATCGGCATTGTTTATCACCATGCCTTGACGGGCCACAAACGTGCAGTCTGTGATGCTCACGTCGGCTATATGCATCTCGGGCAGACCTTTCATCACCACTGCGCGCCCGGCATCGCGACACACCAGACCGCTTATGAAAAATCCGCGGAACACGGGTGTATCAGCCGTGACCGGTTCGGGTTTCACATTTTCGCCGTCGCCCACCTTTTCCTCGTAATATGAGTCAAAAAGTATAGCCTCACCAGCTATGTCGCACATCACTACGTCGCGCACAAACACACCGCACATCAGTCCGCCGCGATCGCGTCCGCTCTTGAAACGCAGACCGGTGTCAGTGTCGATGAAGCGGCAGCGACGCACCATGATATTGCGCATGCCGCCGGCATTGTCGCTGCCGATCACAAAACCGCCGTGGCCGTGAAACACGGTGCAGTTGTCAATCACAATATTTTCACACGGACCGCGCCTGCGTCCGGCATCGCCTATACCGCTTTTGAGGCAAAGCGCATCGTCGCCGGCATCTACCGATGTATTTACTATCAGCGCGTCGGTACAAGAACTCAGGTCAATACCGTCGCCATTCTGAGCGTTCCAGGGACAGCGCACCATCACGCCGTCGATCACGAAGCGACTGCTGAGCACCACATTAAGATGAAAACTGGGCGAATTCTGTATCACCACGTCTTTCACCATGAAGTTCTCGCAGCACACTATACGTATCAGTCGGGCGCGCTTGGTCTCAATCTTATCGGTCGGATTGCCCATGGTGGGATAATACACCGTCGCCGTGCCTTCGGTATACTCCGTAAGCCCCAGGCGCTGCATCTTCTTCCACTCGGCATCGCTCACCTTGAAGCGCTTCACCGGACGCCAAGCCTCGCCGTTGCCGTCGATCACGCCCGATCCGGTAATGGAGAAGTTGGAGATGTGGTGGGCATAGATGGGAGGCTGACGCATCGACGTAGCCGTGCCCTCGTCGGGATCAAGTATAGCATACCGGCTCTTATCGGTGGTGAAAAGCAGTATGGCATTATGGGTCACATGCAGGTCGATATTGCTCTTCATGGTGATAGGGCCCGACAACCATACACCCTCGTCGAGCACCAGATGGCCACCGCCCTGCGCTGACAGATGAGCTATGGCGCGTTCGATAGCCTCGGTGTTGAGTGTGATACCGTCGGCCACTCCGCCAAAATCGGCCAGTCGAACTGTCAGATCGGGTATCGAAGGAGCGCTCACTGCAGGAGCATTAAACGGCAGATCATCGTAATACGCTCCGTAGTCTGAAGCGTAAGCGGTGCCTGCCACTATGGCAAGCACCGCTGCTATGATATTGCGTAGATAGAGCATACGTCAGTCTATCTTGACATTTTCCACACCGTCGCCGTAAGTGATCTGCTCGCCGGGCACGTCGATAGTGACATTGTGAAGTGTCAGGCCGTCGACATGATTGAGCGTAAATCCGTTGGATGCACGGAAGCGTGAATCGCTGATCACTACATTTTTCATCGGCATCTCGGGCAGACCGTTGAAGAAGGCAGCGCGCACTGCATTGCGGCAGGTGACATCGCTAATATAGATGTTGCGAAACGAAGGAGTCTCCTCTGTCACCGGAGGCACGGGAGCACCCGGCTTGATACCGTAGTAGAGGTCAAATATCAGAGCATCACCGGGTATGTCGCTCATCTTCACGTTGTCGACATAGATGTTTTCCACCACACCTCCGCGGCCGCGGGTTGACTTGAAGCGCAGACCCACGTCCGTACCGATAAACACGCAGTTTTTCACCACGATATCCTTGCAGCCGCCCGACATTTCCGAGCCGATCACAAAGCCGCCGTGGCCATGATATACGGTGCAACCGTCGATCACTACGTTGCTGCACGGGATACCGCGCTCCCTACCGTCCTTATCCTTACCCGATTTGATACATATGGCGTCGTCGCCTACATCGAAGCGGCTGTTGATCACCAGCGCGTTGGTGCATGATTCGAGGTCAAGGCCGTCGCCATTTTGCGCATACCAGGGATTGCGCACGTTGAGGTTGTCGAGTATGATGTTTTCACACAGCAGAGGATGTACATTCCACGCTGGTGAATTTTCAAATGTCACGTCTTTGAGCAACACATTCTTGCAGCCGATGAGCGACACAAGCACGGGGCGGAGGAAGTCGTGGACATATTCGAGTGTGTCGGCCGAAGTGCGGTGTACGGCTCTCTTCAGCACCGGGCTTTCCGACACTTCACGTATGCGCTCGTTGGGATACCATATATCACCCTTGGCATTTGCAGCGCCGCCTCGGTTGAGTTTGTTCCACTGGTCGGCGGTGAGTTTGGCTTTCTTGACGGGACGCCAGCACTGGCCGTTACCGTTGAAAGTGCCGTCGCCGGTTATGGCAATATTCGTTTTGTTGCGGGCCGAGATAGGCGAAGTGGCGCGGTGGGTCGAAAGGCCTTCCCAATCAGAAGCCACTACGGGATAGTCGGCAAGATTTTCGCTGAAAAGCACCAGAGCTCCGCGGTCAAGGTGGAGATCCACATTGCTTTCCAGACATATGGGGCCGGTGTACCAGATGCCTTCGGGCACATTGAGTCGGCCACCGCCCTTTTCGGCAAGATGAGCCATAGCCTTTGCGAAAGCTTCGGTGTTGAGTGTCACTCCGTCGTTTACGCCTCCGAAATCAGCTATCGACACCGTATAGTCGGGTATCACGGGAGCAGTCACAGCCGGAAGCTCGATGGGAAGATTCTTGTAATAGCTCTCGTAGCCGTCGGCGGCAAGAGCCTTAGGGGCGGTCACAGCCATACACATGGCTGCCACGGCGAGTGAAATAGTAGTGCGTTGAAACATGAATATTGTTTATTATGGTTTTAGATTCTTAAAAATACAGGGGGTAATCTCAGGCCGGAGGCTTGAGATCATATCATATCCTTCACCTCGTCAAGGTTGACCAGATGGCTCACTATGGCATAGATGGTAAGTCCGGCAGGCGAATGTATCTGGAGTTTCGACGCAATGTTGCGCCGATGAGTCATCACGGTGTGGGTCGATACGTTGAGACTGTCGGCTATCTCTTTGTTGCTAAGCCCCTTCACCACACCTATTATCACGTCTTTCTCTCGCGGGCTCAACTCTTTACGCGCCTCCTCATCCGGACCGGGACAGCACTTTGCAATCGTGTCGGCTATCTTGGCAGGAGAGTCGCAGATACTCAGAGTGGCATCGTAGAGAGCGGTTGACTGCTCGGGCATGGCTGACCATATAAGAGCCACCACGGCTACAGGTCCGTCGGCGGCATCGCGCACGGCGGTGACCGTAGCGGCGTCGAGCGACCACTGGTCACCCACCACAATATCGACGTGACGTTCGGCCACTTCGCTTGCAATATTTGCCGGGACAGCTTCCACCACCGTAGCCCCCGGAGCTATAGCCTGACTGCGCACCAAAGCTGTCAGCCCTGCTGCCACCACGGATGAAGATGATATTACTACTATGACCGGCGGCTTCATGACTGATTCAGATCTTGGCGTGATTATGCGTGTCGTTGCGCCGTTCCATCGATGCTATGAGCGGTATGAGGATATGATTCTCTATGTCGGCATGCGATTCGAGATCTTCCTCGCAGTTGAATATATCCACCAGTGCATCATACATCCTGTAGGGCATCGACGTGGCATAATAGCGCAGTATTATGTTTTTGAGCTCGGCCAGTCGGTCGCCCACCTCATCGTGATGGCGACGGAATATATCGATATTGTATTCCGACGACCGTCCGGAAGTCAGCGCCTCGATGTAGGGAAACACCGTCTCCTCCTCATAGGCGAAGTGCTTTCTGACCTGCGCGATGTAGTCATCATAGAATTTCACTATGATGGGATTTATGTCGGAGTGCGATTCATCGAGCGCGGCTATCAGATTGGCACGGATATGAGGAAATTTATAGGTGATGAAATAGTCGTGACTGTTGCGGAGGAAGTCCACAATCACCATAGGCGACATTCCGGCAGGAAGTTCGTCTATGCGCCCCGACATCAAGAAGTTGATAATCAGCAGGAAGCCCTCGGTATCGATACCTGCCTCGCCACACAGCTGGCCTATAGTCTTGTTGTCAAAGCCCAGCGGCAGCGAAAACCGACTCAGTACGGGCAGGATATTGTAATCCTCCATCACCAGGTCGGTCACGCGGTCGGTGGCGCTGAATCTGCGGGCTGTAGGCATGGGATTATTCTCCGGCTTCGGCAGTTGGCTCAGCAGCAGCCTCTTCAGCTTCCTTGAACTCGGTAATGCCGGCGTTGATGAGTATATTATACCATGAGATAAGTTTCTTGATATCGGATGTATATACGCGCTCGCGGTCATAATTGGGAAGGACCTTGCCGAAATATTCGCGGATATCAGCATCCTTGCCTATGGCTTTCACATCCACGGGCTTGCCCTCGGCCACGGTCTTTAGGCTTTCGAGTACGTCTGACAGAGGGGTGTCGCCATCGAGTGTATACATGGTGATCTCACCGAGCGATATCACTTTGTCGCGGGTATAGGCGGGCACACGTTTACCATCGGCAAGCGACTCCACGATGAGCATGTTGTTGCCACGGTTGACGAGTTTGAACAGGCCGGGACGGCCGGATATAGAGAGAATAGTCTTAAGCATGATTGATAGTAATTTATTTATGTTATGTGACAAGTTTATTTCGACTACAAATTTAGTGTAAATTCCCCGAAATAACAAATTATATGCCTCGCGACTGCCACATGTCACACTCAAAGAATATAAATTGACACAATTTTTGAATGTTTATGAGCCAAAACATTGCATAGTCGACGAAAAAGCAGTATTTTTGTCGTCAAATATCCAATTTTCGTGCAATTTTGTAACTTATTAACAATCCCATCATAATGAAAAGACAGTTTTACTCATTCGCAGGAGCAGCAATAGCCCTTGCGCTGTCCGGACTCGAAGCCTATGCTCAGGATGCCGAATACACGGCTCCCGTCAAGCTCGAAATCAATAGTCAGGAGGCTTTCGACCAGTGGACAAACATCAATTCCTCGGGAGATGCCAACTATGACTTTCACTACAACAGCACTGATGAGGCTGCCGAAGTAGCGCAGAATCAAAAAGCCGTATCAGATTACTGGCTTGTATCTCCGGCCGTAAATGTCACCGCCGGTACCACCTACAATATAACTATATACGCTAAAAACGTTTCATCGTTCTCATCCGATAAATCAGCCATAAAATTATACGCCGGTAACGCGCCCGAAGTCGACGCACTCACCACACAGATCTTCAGCAATGAAAATCTGAATTCCAAATATTTTACAACTACCGACAACACCGGCACATACACCGCTACTGCCACAGGCCCGGTATATTTCGGCATACACGTTGTCACCAAATCCTACGCTGGAGGTACGGCAATCCAGTATCTTGATATCGAGAAAGTAGCTGCCACACCCGGCACACCTACCGATCTAAGCATCGTAGCCGGCGAAAAGGGAGCACTCTCTGCTACCATCACATGGAAACAACCCGATGTCGATAAGTTTGGCGGCACACTTTCTGATCTGACTGGTGCTTACGTTTACCGTGGAAGCACTTCTTTCTTCTCCGTCAACGAGAGTAACCTCGTGGGAACTGTTGCCGCTCCCACTCCCGGTCAGGAAGTCACATGGACCGATGAATCAGTACCATCATCAGGTACATTTTATTATCGTATAGCCGCATATAACAGCGAAGGCACCGGAGCTGCTTGCACCGGAGTAGAGAGCCCCTACATCGGTATGGCTACCTCAGTGCCCGGTGTAACCGATGTAATAGCCGAGCCCGTACCTGACAGCAACACTTCTGTCACACTGACCTTCACCCAGCCGGCTCCTACAAACGGATATTTCGACCCCGCCGACGTGGCCTACAAAATCACCCGCTCTTCCAACGGCAATACTGTAACTCTTGCTGATGCATGGCAAGGCCAGCTCCCCTATATCGATGACACTATTACAGAATTAGGCTCTTACGAATACCAGGTCTATACCGTATTCAACGGCTCTACCTCGTTCAGCGGAGCGAAGTCTAATAAGGTAGTTACCGGCGGATGCGCCACACTGCCCTACTCTAACGACTTCTCGTCAGCAAGTTCTATAGAACTTTTCACTCTGTTCCATACCGAAGATGGTAAACGCGACTGGAATGTCAGCTCATCAGCTCTGAACTATTGGGGCTCACCGGCCGACGCATACGCCTGTCTGCCCAAATTCAATCTTAAAAAAGGTAAGGCCTACGAACTTACGTTTGCCACCAGAGTTAACACAGTCAACTCGCCGAAAAATCTTGGTGTGAACATAGGACTCGTGCCTACAGCTGACGGTCTGTCCGAGCAATTATGGACCGAGACCATCTCGTCAGCTGCCTACGTCACCGTCAAGCAGATTTTCTCGGTGCAGGAGGACGGTGAATATTACATCGCATTCCACTGCTTCGGCCCATCAGACTCCAACGACCTCTATGTCGACGATCTGAGCATTGCCGAAGTAGTCGCCACTCCCAAACCCGTGACCGATCTGAAAGCCACTCCGGCTGCCGCAGGTGAGCTGAAAGTAGCTCTGAGCTGGATCAATTCGTCTGAAACCACCGCCGGCGAGACACTTGACATTATCGAAAAAATCGAAGTGCTCCGCGGCTCTGACGTAGTGGCTACGCTCGAAAACCTCGCCGGAGGTGCTGAAGGTTCGTATGAAGACACCGTGGATGAAGCAGGCATTTACTCCTACAGCATCATTCCTTATCTCGGCGAGGAAGCCGGAGAAGCCACCGAAGTCACATCCGCATGGGTAGGCTACGACATACCTAAGGCTCCCGAGACTGTCGAGGCAAAAGCGGTGGACAATGGCGTTGAAGTCACATTCACCGAAGTGACCGAGGGAGTAAACGGAGGATACGTAGACCCTGCCAAGATCGTCTACATAGTGAAGCGCAACGACGACACTCTTACCGACGACTGCACGGCAAGTCCCTTCGTTGACGAAGACACCGAGCTTCCGCTTGCCATCTATACTTACTCCGTAGCTGCATCTGACGGTGAAAACACTTCGGAGTACACCGATGCTCCTGCCATCAAACTCGGCGACGCCATCGAACTTCCTTTCACCCCCGACCTTGCCGATGCTTCGATCCGTGACCTCTTCACCATCAGCAAAAATCCTAACACCGGCAGAGATCAGTGGACCTGGAACTCATCGAAAGGCGCCATGGAGTGCGGAGCAAGCAACGCTGTCATGATCACTCCCCCGCTTGATATGGACGCCGGCGAGATCAGTGTAAAATGGAAAGCTACCTGCTACAACGCACGCTATACCGAGGATTTCCAGATTCTTCTCTGCAAGAACGATGATCCCGCCGATCTCGACATAGTAAGCATCATTGACACTCCCCACGTGGAAAGTGTAAGCTTTCCTTCAGTCAACGAATCGAAAGCCACCGTCTACGACGCCGGCAGATACTACATAGCTTTCCGCCAGGAAACCAACAACTGGTCACTTTATATCTATCAGACCGACGTGGAGCAGATGACTGTAACCACCGGTGTTGACACAGTCAACTCCGACCACAACACCGCTATCGCTTACGCCGACGGATATGTCACCGTGCCCGGAGCCGGTGTGCTGACCGTCTATAACCCCGCCGGTAATATGGTGGCTACCGCATCGACCGATGGTCGCTCCGTAGCAGTACGTCTGGTTTCAGGTGTCTACATCGCTGCATGGCAAGGCGCCGACGGCTCTGCATCAACAGCCAAAATCTTTGTAAAATAAATATTTATTTTCTTCGTATAATTACATGAAAACTGCAAAACTATTTCATTATCTTTTAGGCACGGTCGTGGCGATGGGAGTATCAGCTCCCGGCCACGCTGAGACAGCATCCCGTGCCGCTGCTCCTCGTCAGGCGCTCTTCACCAAAGCTCCCGCGGCTCCTGTAGAGTCGTTTGCAGGTGTGGTCAAAGCTCCTCGTGCGGCAGAAAGCACATCAGTTAAAGCCGATTTTACCATCAGCGGCGTTGAGTCGCTCGTCACGGCTTACAAAGAAAGTTTCGACAACGGTATCAATGGCTGGAGCGTAGAGTCTGCTTCGACCGATATCACATGGACCACCAAAAATCTGAGCGGCGACAAGAGTTTCTCCACAGTGGAGGAAGGTGATGCAGCCTCGCTCTATGTAGAAGGACCATATCAGGCCTATAAGCGTGCCATCAGCTCACTCACTTCACCCGAAGTGGAAGTGCCCGCAAGCGGTATACTTTCGTTATACGTAGGCTATTCGCTCAACTACAACGATATGGCTTCGCTCGTACTCTCGGTGTCGACCGACGGTTTCGAGACATCTACCGAACTGTGGAACAGCACCACTCAGTCCGGCGAAAAGCCCTGGGCATGGCGCTATATCACCGTGGATATGGCTGCATTTGCCGGTCAGAACGTGCAGTTCCGCTTCACCTACGGTCCCGGCACAGCCGATACATTCGGCACCGGCGGCTACATGGCCGACTTCGCAGTAGATGCTTTCACACTCAGCGGTCAGGCTGCTATCGAGAATATTTCTGTAATGACCGGCGACGTGATCAACCTCGTCAATCTCTCGGAAGGTGAGGTAGCTTCCTACTCATGGTCGATGCCCGGTGCCGTACCGGCCACATCCACCGAGGCCAATCCCTCGGTATACTACACCACCGACGGCACTTACGACATATCGCTCACCGTCACCGACGCTTCAGGCGCCACTTCCACCAAGACTTGCGCCGGACTCGTCACCGTGACCGGAACCGAGCCGGTAGCCAAGATCATCCCGCCAGCCACGTTCCGTCTCACCACCAACCGTCTTCCCCTGGTGGCTCCTATGGCGCCCGTGACATTCCGCGATGGCTCATCAGGCTTCCCGACCGAGCACGAATGGGCATTCATGCACGTCACCTCCGATCCCGATGAAGTGACCACCATCAGCGGTGAAGAGGCTGTAGTATCGTTTGCTTATCTTCATGATAAGACCGTAGGTCTGGCCGTAGGCAACGAGCACGGTGCTTCCGCTGACGTGGCCGAAGTCACCGCCGAATACTCCGGCACCGTCACCAACCTGCGTCCCGAT
Organism: Bacteroides sp.; assembly: GCA_014802325.1. Taxonomy (GTDB): domain Bacteria; phylum Bacteroidota; class Bacteroidia; order Bacteroidales; family Muribaculaceae; genus Duncaniella. Next base: position 106,781 of record JAAVCK010000017.1, on the reverse strand, counting down.
GACTCCGCCGATACCTTTGATATGGATGACTGGGGCATATTCCCCGGCTCAAACACCCGCAAAATCACTGCTTACGCCGAGTGCTTCTCGGCACCGTCAGTACCCGTCATGATCACCGGCGCCTACGTGTTCTTCAACCGTGCCGAAGCCGAAGAAGTGGTGGATCAGATAGCCAACGTGGGCGTGCATCTCTACACAAGCGAAAACGGCCTTCCCGGCAAGCGACTCGATTCGTTCTGGTGGTCGGTATTCGAGCTTGACATAAGCTCTACCGCCGGTGAAATCCTCGGCACGTCGTTCCCCTTCACCGAAGCTCCCTTCGTCGACGATGAATTCTTTATCGTCGTTGACGGTCTGCCCGAATACACAGAGACCTGCTGCGTATCGTTTGCCAAAGCCAAATTCCGCAGCGAAGGCAACACCGCCTACATGCTTAAGGACGGTCAGTGGATATCGTGTGAGGACTACTTCCCCGCCGGAGCTAACCACACCTCTTTCATGATCTATCCCTCGGTAGCTCATTCGGTAATGTCATCGCTGGCCGACGAAGATCATCAGGTAGTGAAATTCGGCTCGCAGGGTGGCACAGTTGACTATCCTATATTCAGCTACCTCGGCTACAACACCCCCGTGGAATCTGACAGCGAATGGCTTCGCGCCACCGGCACACCCAACAATATGACCGTAGACGATATCCATGTAGAGTGTGATCCGATGCCAGCAGGCGTAACCCACCGCACCGGCAAGCTCACGGTGACCGACGGCGCTTCATCGCTCGATATTCTCGTAGAGCAGTCAGGCTCTTCGTCAATCACCAATGTGGCGCTTGAAGTAAGCAAACCCGTGGCATTCCCCTCGCAGTTTACTGACGTGGTGCGTGTATATGGTCTCAATGCCGGCACTGTAGCCTCGGCCTACACCGTGTCAGGCACGCTGCTCTGGCAGGGTACTGTCAGTGCAGAAGGCATGGTGGAAATCAACGCTGATTCTTTCCCCTGCGGAGTAGTTCTGTTCACCGACGGATCATCTACGGTTAAAGCCATCAAGAAATAACACTCTCACACTCTTAAGTACACAACCTCTTTCAACCCCAACGGCCGGAGCACTTCTCCGGCCGTTGCTTGTTTTATATATATTACAGCCGCTGCATATATACTTGTAATTAGTGAATTTTTCTTAACCCGGCGGGAAATCACGCGAAAATTTCGTATCTTTGTAAATTAAGACTTTTCACTCCGGATTTTCATGAACCGCTTCATATTATCATTATCCCTGTGCGCCATGGCCGTCGCTCCGCAAGCCGTGGCACAGATTTCCTTTTCAGGCCACAGCCATTCAGTGATTACCGAGACTCCTGCCGCGTCTACGGGACTCGATGCTGTATATGTGATCTACGATGCTGCCGGCGTCACGGCAAGCTACACGTCGCCGTCGGGAAACACCGGGGTCACTTGGATGAGCTACGGCTCGCTTGGGGGTGGTTTTGCCGAAGAGGTGGAAGGACTTACCCGTGCCGGAGCTACCACGTCGCTCACTCTCGGGTCAGGCGACAGCGGATTTATAATCGAGGATGGCACTGACCGATACTATTTCTATGTGGTGGACTACGCCGCGCATCCCTACGATGTCACTGCTATAGCCCCGAGCGCCGAGCAGGATTGCGGTCAGGTGTCGCTCGACGTCACCGGCTCGGCTGCCGCCATCAACTATTATACCATCAACGGCCGCTCCGTGGAGCTCGACCGTGGCATAACCCTCAGCTACGCCACGATGATGCTTGATGACGACTCGAAGACCTACCGGGTGGATCAGACCGATGTGAATTTCGCTCACCTGTCGGCTGTGATACATGCTCCCGCACCGCTGTGCGATACTGAATTTGTGCTTGAGGGCGATCGCTTTCTTGCCGAGTGGGGCATGGCGGAGACTGTGGTATCTGTCACCACTCAGGCCATAGCCGTTGAGGCCTACACCTCGGCCACGCAGCAGTCACGCGACAACGCCAATGAGACAGGGGCCGGCAACGAGGGTCTCGGAGGATCGGCTCCCGCTGAAGTGGACTTTTATGCAGCCGTGACCGACGCCGCCATTTTCACCGAATGGCAATTCTCGACCTACCCGGATTTCGACGATATCCAACTCCGTATCTCCGACCCCGTCACTTCATATACGTTCCGCGAACAGGGTACTACTTATGTGCGGTTTGTGTGTGCCAACGATGCCGGTACATGTGAGTACACGGGCACTGTCTACGAAGTATCCATCGGTCAGTCGACACTCCTCTGCCCCAACGCATTCTCACCCGGCGCGAGTGAGGGTGTCAACGACGAGTGGAAAGTAAGCTACTCCTCGATTGTCGACTTCGAGTGTCACATCTTCAACCGTCTGGGAGTGAAAATGACATCGTTCACTGACCCGTCGCAGGGCTGGGATGGTCGTTACAACGGAAAACTTGTGCCTGCCGGCGTATATTACTACGTCATCAAGGCCACCGGAGCCGACGGCAAGAAATATAATCTCTCAGGCGACATCAACATAGTAAATTATAAGTAAACAGTATAAAATCATGAACTTCATATATACCACAACACTGGCCGCCACACTTGCGGCTTCAGCACTCTCGGCTTCGGCCATCGACGCTTCAGCCGTATTCTCACCAGTAGTGTCACCTTACACACCCGTGGAAATGACATTCTGCGGCAAAGCCGTTGACCTTGACAACACCCTTATGGCAGAGCGCCTTGACCGCGAACTGACCGGTATGTCGTATTCCCACACCAATACTCTGCTCACCATAAAGCGAGCCAATAAATTATTCCCAGAATTGGCACCGATACTGAAGCGCAACGGTATTCCGGCCGACCTGCTCTATCTCGCCTGCGTGGAAAGCACCCTCAATCCGCGCGCTTACTCGGCAGCCAAAGCCGCCGGCCTGTGGCAGTTTATACCCGAGACGGCCAAACAATACGGTCTGGAGGTAAACGAGTATGTCGACGAGCGCTACAATACCGAGAAAGCCACCGAAGCCGCTTGTCGGTATTTCCGTAAGGCTTTTGAGAAATACGGCAACTGGGAGTCGGTAGCGGCAAGCTACAACGGAGGTATGGGTCGCATATCATCGGAGCTCGACAAGCAGCAGCAGCGCTCGGCCTTTAATCTGTATCTGGCCGACGAAACCATGCGCTACATTTTCCGCATTATGGCCACGAAACTCATCATGGAAAATCCCCGCGCCTACGGATTCACCCTCCACAAGTCGCAGCTCTATCAGCCTGTGGAATACCGCACCGTGACTGTCGACACCCCTGTGGAAGACTGGCCTACATGGGCTAAAAAGCATGGCATAGATTACCTCACCCTGCGTGAGCACAATCAATGGATACGCGCCAAGAGCATGCCTAACAAGACAGGCAAAACTTACAAGGTGCGCATACCGCTCGAACAGTCTCTCTCCCGCAAGAAACAGAACACCACCGTCTACAACCCGGCCTGGACTGTCGACTGATCGTCCACGGCCTTTACTTAAAAGGCAAAAATGAACAGCATAGCAACAACCGACAAGTTGAGTGTGCTCGGCGCCCGCGTGCACAATCTCAAGAATATAGATGTAGATATACCACACAACACACTTACCGTCATCACCGGACTGAGCGGCTCGGGCAAATCGTCGCTCGCATTTGACACCATCTTCGCCGAAGGGCAGCGCCGCTATATAGAGACATTCTCTTCCTACGCCCGAAATATGATAGGCAATCTGGAGCGCCCAGACGTGGATAAAATCTCGGGGCTCAGCCCCGTCATAGCCATAGAGCAGAAGACCACCAACCGTAACCCGCGAAGCACCATAGGCACCACCACCGAGGTCTACGACTTCCTGCGACTGCTCTATGCCCGCATAGGCACGGCAGTAAGCTACATCACCGGACAGCCCATGGTCAAATACTCGCGCGAACAGATAGTGAATCTCGTCGTGGAGCGATACGCGGGTCATAAGGTCTATATCCTCGCTCCGGTAGTGAAAAACCGCAAGGGTCACTACAAAGACCTCTTTGAGTCGCTGCGCAAGAAAGGGTTTCTCAACGTGAGAGTCGACGGTGAGATCCGCGCTCTTGTGCCGGGCATGAAAGTTGACCGATACAAGAATCACGACATCGAACTGGTGGTTGACCGCCTGAAAGTATCGGATAAAGATCTCACCCGCCTCGACGCCACGGTGGCCGACGCTCTCAAGCAGGGCGACAAGCAGCTGATGATCTACGATGTAGACACCGACTCGGTGGCTCACTTCTCGCAGACACTCATGGATCCTGTGAGCGGATTGTCGTATCGCGACCCCGCGCCCCACAATTTTTCATTTAATTCGCCGCTCGGAGCATGTCCGGTTTGTAAAGGACTGGGCACGGTAAATCTCATCGACCGCGAAAAGATCATACCCAACCCATCGCTTTCGATCTATCAGGGAGGTATCACCCCGCTTGGAAAGTTTCGCGACTCGATGATCTTCTGGCAGATCGACGCTATCTGCAAGAAGTACGGCTTTACACTCAAGACTCCAATATCGCAGCTTAGCGAGGAAGCTATCAACGATATACTCAACGGCACTAACGAGCGTCTCTCTATCGAGAACGCCACTATGGCCACCTACAACTATTTTCAGCTCTACGAAGGTCTGGTGAAGTATATCGAGATGAACCGCGACGACGATTCGTCGGCAGCGGCCAAGAAATGGAGCGAAGGCTTCTTCACTCGCGCGGTGTGTCCGGAATGTAATGGCGACCGCCTCAACAAGGAGGCACTCCACTACTACATCGACGGAAAGACTATAGCCGACCTGTGCCGAATGGATATAGGCGAACTTTACCAATGGTCTATGACCGTTGAGGACCGTCTGTCGCCCACGCAGCTCATCATAGCCCGCGAGATAATGAAGGAAATTCGCTCGCGATTGAGTTTTCTGGTCGATGTGGGTCTCGACTATTTGCAGCTTTCACGCGGCTCGGCTACATTGTCGGGCGGCGAAAGTCAGCGCATCCGCCTCGCCACACAACTCGGAAGCCAGCTCGTAAACGTGATGTATATACTCGACGAGCCGTCGATAGGTCTGCACCAGCGCGACAATCTGCGACTCATCAACTCGCTTAAGCGTCTGCGCGACGCCCGCAACTCCATCATCGTGGTCGAACACGACAAGGATATGATGCTTGAAGCAGACTACGTGGTCGACATCGGACCGAAAGCCGGTCGCAAGGGCGGAGAAGTAGTATTTGCGGGCACTCCCCGCAAAATGCTGAAGTCTGATACCCTCACCGCAAGCTACCTCAACGGCAAGCGGGCGCTCGCCATACCTGCCAAACGACGCGAGGGCAACGGCAAGCATCTGATACTTCGCGGCGCATCGGGCAATAATCTTCGCGACGTGACACTCGACGTACCCCTGGGCACATTCGTATGCGTGGCCGGTGTGTCGGGCAGCGGAAAGTCATCGCTCATCAATGCCACCCTCCAGCCCATTCTGAGCCAGAAGCTTTACCGAAGCACCACGTCGCCGCTGCCCTATTCCTCCATCGAGGGACTTGAACATATCGACAAAGTTGTGACCGTGGATCAGTCGCCCCTCGGCAAGTCACCCCGCTCCAACCCGGCCACGTATACCGGAGTATTCACGGCCATCCGCGACCTGTTTGCCAACCTGTCGGAGGCCAAGATACGCGGATACCGTCCGGGCCGATTCTCTTTCAACATAGCAGGCGGCCGATGCGAGACCTGCAACGGTAACGGCTACAAGACCATCGAGATGAACTTCTTGCCCGACGTGCTCGTACCCTGCGAGACGTGTGGCGGCAAGCGTTACAACCGCGAGACTCTCGAAGTTAGATTCAAGGGTAAGTCAATAGCCGATGTGCTTGACATGACTATCAATCAGGCTGTGGAATTTTTTGCCGGCATCCCCTCTATTATCAATAAAATTAAGGTATTGCAGGATATTGGCCTCGGATATATCAAGCTCGGCCAGCCGTCGTCTACTCTGTCGGGTGGAGAGAATCAGCGTGTGAAACTCGCCACCGAGCTGTCAAGACGCGACACCGGGCGCACCCTCTTCATACTCGACGAGCCCACTACCGGTCTTCACTTCGAGGATATAAGCGTGCTTCTCAGTGTGTTGCAGCGGCTGGTGGAGAAAGGCAACACGGTAGTAGTGATCGAGCATAATCTCGACGTGATCAAGAGCGCTGACCTGGTGGTGGATATGGGCCCCGGAGGAGGAAAGAACGGAGGCTCGATTATAGCCATCGGCACTCCCGAAGAGGTAGCCGCCACCGACTCACCTACGGCTGAGTATCTGCGCCAGGAGCTGGCACTTGCTCAGAAATAAGGCAACACCACCGCGCAGCGGTTTTCGCCACACTCCACTGCTATCCATCTGTTCGTCCCGTCGTCGGCCACCACAGTGACTGCGTCGGGGCGAATCTCTTTTCCACACTCCACTATCACCATGTCGGGTAATCCGGGCGATGATATGTCGACTTGCTTACGAGTGTCAAGATTCACGAATGTGTAATTCCCATTCTCATCTACCTTGACCAACACACCCGGTTCGTCGGCGCGCAGGGACAGCTCGTCGCTTATGTAACGAGCCACGCCGTCGGTGAGCATCACATCTTCATCAGTAGGATTTCCTGCGCCGGGACGCTCCCCGGAGCCTAAACCCGAGGGCGGAACATCCGTGCCTCCGCCGCTTGCCTCATCACGGTTTCTGTCGCATGCCACCATCAAGGCGCACACCACAGCTATCAATGCTATCGCTCTCATTTTTCTGAAATCTTTATGGTAAGCATTCCTGCCGCGCCTGACCGGGAGGAATAGCGCAACTGATGATTACCCACACCCAATTTCGAGGGCACAAGATAGGCCTCCGTGACCCGACGGCCGTCGACTGTCCATTCGGCATCGGATGGTACATAGTCGCTCACAAGATCTATCCGCTCATCGGTGAGCAGATATTCACCGCGCAGCGGAACGGGTTGGCCGGGTATCACCACCGTCTCGCCGGCTTTTTCTCCCCACAGATAATCGGCAAGTTCAGGATACTCCACAAATGGATTAATGTTGCCCTGAGCTGCCGCTATCACTTTCATTCTTGCTATCTCATCGTCGCTCACAGGGTCGGCCTTATGATATTCCATAAGCACTTCACGGGCATAAGGCGTGAGGGCCGGATATGCAGTGGCGTCAAGCATCATGTATCCGCGCGGATTCAGTGCCTCCGGTGAATAGATAGTGACATAATAGAAAAACACACGAGCCATATCGCCGCGAAACTCTGCCGGCGGCCGGTAAAATCCTACCGGAATACCCGACACCGAAGTAGTTCCGGCGCGCCATATGCCATTATCATAAGTCACACTCTCAACGACCCCAAGCGGTAGGTCGCGTCTCGTATCATAAGCCTCTTCGCTCATAAGAAGCGTATTATAGCAGTCTGACGGATATACCGAATAAAACCATTCGGATGGTACTATATCACTTGCTCTCAATTCTGATACGTCGGCCACCGTCCCGGAGAATATATCATAGTAGCGTCCTACGTCCGTGCCGCCTCGCATATCCACAATTTTTTCAACCGTTACAGCCGGCTGATACTCAGCGGAAATGGCAGCGCGCAGCGTGGCTCCGCTCAATCCGTTGAACTTAGATGGAATTTCGGCACGTACGCACAACGGCAATATTATCGCAGGGATAATCAGTATGTTTTTCATATCGCGAATAAAAAAAGAAGTTTCACTGCTGCTGAGTGCGTGCAGTGAAACCTCTTAGTGTCAATAAAAATCGTCAATTAAGCCTTCACCTTGTCAACGATAGCCTTGAAAGCGGCGGGATTGTTGAGCGCGAGGTCGGCGAGAACCTTACGGTTGATCTCGATACCGGCCTTGTGGATAAGACCCATGAGCTTTGAGTAAGAAAGGTCTTCAAGACGAGCGGCTGCATTGATACGCTGAATCCAGAGAGCGCGGAAGTTGCGCTTCTTGTCCTTGCGGTCACGGTAAGCGTAGGTAAGACCCTTTTCCCAGGTGTTCTTGGCAACGGTCCACACATTGCGACGGCAACCGAAGTAACCACGGGTGAGTTTAAGGATTTTCTTGCGGCGAGCTCTTGAAGCTACATGATTTACTGATCTTGGCATTGAAGTAATGATTTGTGAATGTCAGCGGCAGTTGCACTTGGGTGCTGACCATTCGGTTAAAAAATGAAATTATAAATCACGAATTAATTTAAAGAAAAGTATGCTGTCCAAGCCTGAAACTTACTTCATGGCGAGGAGTTCCTTTACGGCCTTCTCGTTAGAACCTGACACGAGAGCGAAGTGAGTAAGATTGCGCTTCTGCTTCTTGGTCTTTTTGGTAAGGATGTGGCTCTTGAAAGCATGTTTTCTCTTAATCTTTCCTGATCCGGTAAGGGCGAACCTCTTTTTGGCACCGGAATTAGTCTTAATCTTGGGCATTGTTTAGTTTTTTAAGATTTTAATTCGAGTTATATTGATTTCCTGCGGTATCACGTACCGCGGGATTTCTTTATTTTTTCTTGGGGCTGAGCATGATGATCATCCTCTTGCCTTCGAGCACTGGCATCTGGTCAACTTTCCCATATTCCTCAAGGTCGTTGGCAAAACGGAGCAGAAGCACCTCGCCTTGCTCCTTGAAGAGGATGGAGCGACCTTTGAAAAACACGTAAGCCTTCACCTTGGCGCCTTCCTGGAGGAAGCCTATGGCATGCTTGAGCTTGAAGTTATAGTCGTGATCGTCAGTCTGAGGTCCGAATCTGATTTCCTTCACCACCACTTTGGTAGCCTTTGCTTTCTGCTCTTTGGCACGCTTTTTCTGCTGGTAGAGGAATTTCTGATAATCAAGGATCTTGCACACGGGAGGAGCGGCATTGGGTGATATTTCTATCAGGTCAAGACCCTGCTCCTCAGCTATGGCACGAGCCTGCTGGATGGTGTAGATACCTGTCTCCACATTATCACCTACCAGACGTACCTCACGGGCACGTATCTGATCGTTGATAGCGTAGGGGTCCTTGTCGTTAGGACGGCCGGGGTTATTACCGCGGCGCTGGCCACCGTTATTACCGGCTGCGGGACGGGGCCTGGGAGGCATATAAGGTTTTTTCTCCATTCAGAGGGGTTATTGATTAATCATTTGATGGACTTCGCGAGTCAATTCGTCTGCAAAGGTAGCAATTTTCATCGAACCTTTATCACCTTCGCCCTGTTTTCTTACAGAAACTTCACCATTTTCTGCTTCTTTTTCACCTACGATGAGCATATAGGGGATTCGTTTGAGCTCATTGTCGCGGATTTTCTTACCGATTTTCTCGTTTCGGTCGTCGACCACGGCGCGGATGTCGCTCTTGGCGAGTTCGGCAGCCACGTGGGCGGCATAGTCATTAAACTTCTCCGAAATCGGGAGCACGGCTACCTGATCAGGTGCGAGCCAGAGGGGGAAGCGGCCGGCAGTGTGTTCGAGAAGCACTGCCACGAATCGCTCCATCGAACCGAAGGGGGCACGGTGAATCATCACAGGGCGATGCTTGGCATTGTCACTACCGGTGTATTCAAGTTCGAATCGTTCGGGCAGATTATAGTCTACCTGAATGGTACCGAGCTGCCAGCGGCGACCGAGGGCATCCTTGACCATGAAGTCGAGCTTGGGTCCATAGAATGCAGCTTCGCCAAGTTCGGTGCGAGCGTTGAGACCCTTTTCCTGACAAGCCTCAATGATGGCCTGTTCGGCAAGGTGCCAGTTTTCGTCGCTACCGATATATTTTTCCTTGTGGGCGGGATCGCGGAGTGAGATCTGAGCCTCGAAGTTGTCAAATTTGAGTGCCTTGAAGATATAGAAGATAATATCCATCACCTTGAGGAACTCGCCTTTGATCTGATCGGGGGCGCAGTAGATATGAGCATCATCCTGCGTGAAACCGCGCACGCGGGTCAGACCGTGAAGCTCACCCGACTGCTCGTAGCGGTATACAGTACCGAACTCTGCCAGACGCAGAGGCAGGTCGCGGTAGCTGCGGGGCAGCGCACGGAATATCTCGCAGTGGTGAGGGCAGTTCATGGGTTTGAGCAGATACTCCTCGCCTTCCTCGGGGGTATGGATAGGCTGGAATGAATCCTTTCCGTACTTGGCATAGTGACCCGAAGTCACATAGAGGTTTTTGTTACCGATATGGGGAGTGATCACCTGCTGGTAACCATACTGCTTCTGAATCTTGCGGAGGAACTGCTCCAGGCGGTCGCGCAGAGCTGTACCCTTCGGGAGCCACAGAGGCAGACCGGCGCCTACATTCTGCGAGAATGCGAAGAGTTCCATCTCCTTACCGAGCTTGCGGTGGTCGCGCTTCTTGGCTTCTTCGAGAAGGGTCAGATACTCATCGAGCATCTTCTTCTTGGGGAAGGTGATACCGTAGACTCTGACAAGCTGCTTGCGCTTCTCGTCGCCGCGCCAGAACGCACCTGCGAGCGAAGTGATCTTCACTGCCTTGATAGGAGCGGTGTTGGCGATATGCGGGCCGCGGCAGAGATCGGTAAACGCACCCTGGGTGTAGGTGGTGATATGTCCGTCCTCAAGTTCGGATATAAGTTCACATTTATATTCTTCGCCTCGGTCGCCGAAGAGCTTCATGGCATCGGCCTTGGAAATATCCTCGCGCACGATGGCATTTTTCTTCTGAGCGAGTTCGAGCATCTTCTTTTCGATGCGGGGGAAATCGGCCGCGGTGATGGAGTGTTCGCCCGGATCGATATCGTAATAAAAGCCGTTTTCAATGGCCGGACCGATACCGAATTTCACTCCGGGGAAAAGCTCCTGAAGAGCCTCGGCGAGAAGGTGGGCGCTTGAGTGCCAGAAAGCATGCTTGCCTTCGGGATCGTCCCACTTATATAGACGCACCTCGGCATCCTCCTCGATAGGACGGGTCACGTCCCACTCCTGAGAGTTGACCGATGCGGCAAGTACGTCGCGCGCGAGCTGTGAGCTCAGACTTTCTGCTATCTGCAACGGAGTGACGCCTTTTTCGTACTCACGTACACTGCCGTCGGGGAAAGTGATTTTAATCATTGGTATAATCAGATTTGGTTTGTCGGGCCATACGGACGGCCCATTTTTTCAGCTGGCAAAGATACAAAATTTTCCGTTAATATCAAAATTTCAGATAAATAATATCTTTTGCTAAATAAAACGCAACACCCTCGGAGTTGAGTTCCGAGGGTGTTGTGGGATTTTAAGCTCTATCAGAGCAAGTAGCGGTCTATATCTTATTTGAGGAAAGCTTTCTTGGCTCGCTCGGGAGTCGCAATGATATAGACACCGGGGATGATGTTCTTGCGGTCAACCTTCATACCTGAGAGGTTGTAGATGGTTTCGGCTCCGGTCAGTGCCTCGATCGAGATTTCTTCGATACCCGATACTGAGACGGAGACATTAGCGTGAGTTGCGCGTGCTGTGCCGTGATTGTAGACGGGGACTACGGCGTAGTCATAGTTGAACGTGCCGGGCTTGTCTGTGGGGAGTGCATCAACATATTCGGTCTCCTTCACGGGCTCGTCGGTGAGCTGCTGACCGTCGCGGAACACATGGTAGCCGGTAACCTCAAGGTCGTCGGGCACGGCTGATGAGCCTTCGTAGGTCACGTCGTCAACGAAGAGAGCTAACGAATCGTAAGAGTCATGGCAGATTGCGAAATAGGTGGCACCGGCGGGGAGAGTGTAAGTATACATGGTCCACTCTTCAGGAATATCGGTTGAAGAAAGTCCGGTGGCTTCGGCGATAACCTCAGTGAAGCAATCTACTGTATTGCCGGTAGTAGAGTAATAAACCTTGAATGATTCAGGCCAAGCAATACTGAATCCCTTAGCCCAGAAGGTAATAGTCTGTTCGCGACCTGAGAGGCGGGGCGAAATGAGCCAGTTATCATTGAGAGTCCCTGCTGCGCTGGGTGCAAGCATGAAGCTCTCACCACTGTGAGCTGCAGCGTCTTCCCAGTATTGAGGCTGCACCTCGGCTACTTCGCGGTTAAAGAGTTGGAATCCGATGGGGGCAGTCTGGTAGGGATTGTTGAGCTCACGGAATACGTTGTAGGTCTTAGATTTATCGCCATCGTATACGGTCCATTCGCCCGCTCCGTTAATGCTGAGCGGAGTATAGTCTTCGCTTTCAAAGCTTTCCTCGACAGTAGAGGGCTCCTTGAGCTCATCCCAGTTGGGTGCGGTCCATGAGAGTCTTACATTATTGTCACTGTCGGCTAAGCCTGCGAGTTCGGTGATGGAGGGATATATTGGATAAACAACTTCGACGGTTGCTGAAGTAGAATTTTCAGCGTCGGTAGCTACACCCTCAGCGCTAAATGTAATTTTGAAATCGAGCTGTTCGGCAGCGATGAGAGGCACGTTGTAGCCGAAATCAACAGTAGCCATAGCGCGGGGTTCAAGAGAAGCCAGCTCTTTCGACTCAATTAATTCTTCGCCTAAGAAGAGCTGTGCTACGGGGGCTACAGCCACCTTGCCTACGTTCTCAACCTGAGCAGAGAGTTTAACTTCAGTTCCGGGTTTAGCTTTGGCAGGAGAGTTGACGGGGAATACGCGGAGAGCGTTGCCGGCCAGATCGCGGATGCAGATATTGTCGAGGGGTACGCTCCAGGTATATTCGTCATCATTGTGATTAGCGAGGAGGCGGATCTCAAACTGCACGGCACCCTTGGCTTTATAGTCGTCAAGCGATATCTGAGCGAGAGTCCATTCCTTGACAGGATTTTCCTTGAGGTCGATAGTCTTCACTACCGACAGTTCATCGGTACCACCTGCTACGAGCACGTCGATAGTGCTGCCCTGACCCTGATACCAGAATTCGAGAGCAGGCTCAGCAGCCTTTGATATATCAGTGCGCACGGAGATGAGACCGAAGAGCGCATCCTTGTCAACAGGAAGCCAATAGAAGAAGCCATTATCACCGTCGCGAGATTTCAGAGGTGCGGGTGCTTCGGGATCTTCGGGATCGATAATTGATTCAAAGTAAGAATCATCCATTGTGCCATACTGCTGCATGAGGTTCTTTCCGTCAGATTCCGACATCCATACACCATCGTAATATCCGTCGACGAATGATTCGTTAAAAGGCATCGGTGCGGGCTCTCCGGCAGTGATGATGTTGGATACTCCGTCGAGAGAGTAATTATCGCCCACGCCGGCTGTCACCTGGTAGGCGAAGAAGTCCTGACCGTCAAGATCGGAATAGTTAATGGTGTAGGAAGTCTCCGATGTGGTGGCGATAGCGGGATCGTAGTATGTACCGAACGCATCGAAGATATAATAGGTAAGATTGTCGGTATCGACGTATCCGCCATTCTCACCAGTTTCTCCGGGTGCAGTCCATGTGAGCGTGGCAGATTTATAATCATCGGCCACAGTGAGAGTGACATCGGTAGGAGCGAGAGGACAGTCGGGCCCGCAGAAGATACTCTTGTATTCCACCTGCTCACCGGCAACGTCTTCTACGTATGCCACGCCTGTGAAGCGATTGTTGAATCCGGCATACATATCCACTTCCTGAGTGATAACCTGACCGGGGGTGACATCGGTGAAGGTATAAGTATCCACGCCCCAGCGGGAAGTGAGCACAACCTTTGAGATTTCTTTCAGATCATCGCCCGACACTGTCTTGGTGGGGGCAGTGTAGGTAACGGTAGCTTTCAGCTCACCCTTGGGGGCTACCACCCATGAGAGCTCACCGGCCGCCGGGGGATCGATTTTCACTACTTCGCCGGGAGTCACACTCAGTTTGTGGAACTTAACTGTGGCTTTCTGCTCCTTGGTAGTGAGATTGTGGAGGCCGATGTAATAATATCCGTCAGCAGGGATAGCACAGGGATACTCGTAGGTGGTGCGGTCCTTGGAAGTGAGCACTGTAGCCGGAGCGATTTCAGCGATCATACCTTCTACAGTGGGCGCGGTGCCGAGCTTGAGTTCCACTGTCATTCCGGTAGCACCTGAGCCCAGGTAGGCGAGATCGGCGGCTACGGTGTAATTACCGGCCGTCATATATACGGGGACGGTGATAATCCAGTCGTCAGACGCAGTAATATCCTCGGCATTAGGAGCCATACACGGAGTGTAGTCACCCATTCCGGCGAGCTTCCAGGTGCGGCTATCCTCGTTGGCATCAATTACCGTATAATTATTCACTATAGCGGCATCCGCTCCGTTTTTACCCATGTCGTGGCTGAAAGGAGTCTTGATGGCATTGTCGGGAGCCTTGTCGACCGCCAGGTTGAAATATTTCACCGTGCCATTCTGAGCCTTGGTCGTAGTGTTGTGCAGACCGATATAATAGTAGCCTTCGGCAGAAACATCGACAGAGAATGTATGTTTGGTCTGATCTTTTTCCGTCTGTTCTATCACGGGAGACACCTCTATGGTCATAGCCTCGGCGGTGGGAGCTGTTCCCATCATCAGCTGCACATTGATACCGGTTGCTGATGATCCCATGATTCCAAGATCGACGGATACATTATATGTACCCTGCTGAAGAAGTACGGGGACTGAAATCATCCAGTCGTCAGCCGCTTCCACATCCTCAGCATTGGGCGGCATACATGCCGAATAGTTATTGACGGTCGCAATTTTCCATGACCGTCCGTCGTTGTTGGCATCAATCGAAATGTATTTTTTTACTGTTTCAACTTCCGAGCTGTTCTTACCTAAGTCATGGCTGAAAGGAGCGTTAACAGCGTCAGCTGGGATTTCGTCATCGGCCATAGCCTGAACCCGGGCTTTGGCAGGAGACAGCGTTTTGCGATGCGATTCCGCATTTAGCTGCTTGAGCGCGCGACCGCTGTTAGTCATCGTGCGTGTCACCGCTTGTTGCGCCGTCGCTGTGATGCATAACGACGCTAAAAGTGATGCAAAGATTAAAGATTTTTTCATAATAGCACTGTGATAATAGTGTGTGTGATTATAAATTTTGCACAAAATTAGTCTTTTCAATTTTAAATCACAAGTAAATTCGTAAAAATATTAAAAAATCCAATCACTACACATATTAAAATTTGTAATATAATTATCACATCACATCAACCCGATTATCATATTGCTTTTGCGAGGATTTTTTTGTAACTTTGCACATTAATATCGCGCACGCATGACGCGGACATCATAATCAGTTCATCATCTCTTTATCCATGATACAGTCACCCTACCGTCGTGGCGCCGAAGACGGCCTCATTTTCGGAATCTATCTCACCGTACTTTTCTACGCCACGGTGCTCTCCCAACAGTTTCCGCTGCTCGGATTTCCGGCTCTTATAATGATAGCCGGTGTGCCGGTGGTGATATTCATGATGATGAAGCGCTATGCCGTCAGGCTGGGAGCGGCGTCGAGTTTCTCGATGCTGTGGATGCAAGGGCTGGTGATATTCGCCTGCGGGAGCACCATAGCGTGTGCCATGCTGTACATATATCTGCGATGGATCAACCCTGACTTTTTCAGTTCGCAGCTCGAATATCTCGCCACCCTCAAGATCGACGAGTCCACCGAATTTCTCAGCCAGTCGAAAGAGATGGCTCGCCAGATTCTCGACGCAGGCATGATACCCCGCGCTATCGATATGGTGATAGAATTCATATTGCTCGGCGTGGTATCCGGCTCGCTGCTCTCTATGGTGCTGAGCGCCATAATCGCCATCACAGGAGGAAACAAGAAATCAAGTTACTGACGAATAATATCATCATTCACTATGGATATATCGGTAATCATACCGCTTTACAACGAAGAAGAATCTCTACCCGAACTCGCCGAATGGATAGAGCGCGTAATGACTGAAAACGACTTCAGCTATGAAGTGCTCTTTATCGACGACGGCTCTACTGACAAGTCGTGGGACGTGATAACCTCGCTCTCATCACGCAACAAAGCTTTCAAAGGTGTAAGATTCCGCCGCAACTACGGCAAGTCGCCCGCTCTCCACACCGGATTTACCCGTGCGCAGGGCGATGTGGTGATAACTATGGACGCCGACCTACAGGACAGCCCCGACGAGATACCCGAACTCTACCGGATGATCACCGCCGACGGATTTGACCTCGTATCGGGATGGAAGCAGAAACGCTATGACCCCCTTTCGAAGACGATTCCGACCAAACTCTTCAATGCCACGGCTCGACTCGTGTCAGGCATCGGCAATCTCCACGACTTCAACTGCGGACTCAAAGCCTACCGCAACGAAGTGGTGAAGCATATCGAAGTCTATGGCGACATGCACCGCTATATACCCTATCTGGCGAAAAATGCCGGATTCAACCGCATCGGCGAAAAAGTGGTGCATCATCAGGCTCGCAAATACGGCTCTACGAAGTTTGGCCTCGACCGCTTCGTCAACGGTTATCTCGACTTGGCCACACTATGGTTCACCGGTAAATTCGGAGCAAAGCCCATGCACTTCTTCGGCCTTCTCGGCTCACTGATGTTTATCATAGGCTTCATAGCCATCGTGACCGTAGGGGCTATGAAACTCTACCACATGTACTCGGGCGCTCCCTACATATTGGTCACCGACTCACCCTACTTTTACATAGCGCTCACGATGATGATACTCGGCACTCAGCTGTTTCTTAGTGGATTCATCGGCGAACTTGTGGTGCGCAACTCATCTGACCGCAATAAATATGAAATCAAAGAAGAAATAAAATGACACGCCTCGACACATATCCCCGCTTTTATTCACTCAGCGAAGACCGCTTCTCATGCCGCAGTTTCAAGCCCGATGCTATCGACGAGGCTCTGATACTTTCGGTGATCGACGCCACCCGCCTCGCCCCGTCGGCCTGCAACCGTCAGCCCTGGCTGTTTGTGGTGGCCGATACCCCCGAGTTGCGTCAGGCCGTGGCTGAAAGCTATCCCCGCGAATGGTTTGCCGCCGCTCCGGTATTCATAGTGGCCTGCGGACTCCACTCCGAGGCGTGGCATCGTCCTACTGACGGAAAGGATCATACCGATGTAGACGTAGCCATAGCCGTAGAACATCTCTGTCTTGCCGCCACGTCGCTCGGACTCGGGTCGTGCTGGGTATGCAATTTCGATGCCGAAGCCGTAGCCAAGGCCTTCAACATGCCTGACGACGTTGAACCTATAGCACTCATACCCCTCGGCTATCCGGCCGACGGACTGACGCTGACGCCTAAAAAACGTAAAAATCTAACCGAAATCCTCCGATGGGGAAAATTCTGACCTTACCGACTGTGGCGTCGGTAGCTTTGCTCGCCACGATACTGCTGAGCGGATGCAACACCACAGGCTGTCTGCAAAACCGCAACTCACTGCCGCTGGCCGGATTCTACTCCGCGTCGACCGGCAAAGCCATATCCGTCACCGGGCTTTCGGTGATGGGTGTTGGTGCGCCCTCCGACTCTCTGCTCTACACCTCGTCGGAGACTCTGAGCCAGATATACATGCCGCTGCGCGCCCGCGACAACGTGACTGCATATCAGCTGTCCTTCTCCGACCCCACCGATCCGCAATCAGGCGCTGCGGGTGTGGATGAAATCACCTTCGAGTACACGGCCACACCCTGGTTTGCGTCAGAAGACTGCGGCGCGATGTATCGCTACCATATCGACAAACTCGAATATACCACACGCGTGATAGACCGCGTGGAAATAGTGGACTCGCTGATTACGAACTTCGACATAGAGACCATCCACATATTCCTGCGCGACAATGACGATCAGGAGGAAGGAGACGATAAATGATGCGACACATTTTCCACATTATTATATTAGCGGCCGCACTTCTGACTGTGATTCCGGCGTCAGCACAGCGCCGTATCACCCCGGTAGGCGTGCCGGCCGCCGGCACATCACACCGCGAGAAGACTGACTCGGTGCGACCGGCCGGAATAGTGGAGCAGCTCGATTCGAAAGGCAACACTATTCTTGTCGACACGATTTCAGGCCGCGAGTATATCGACTCCACCGCCATACGCACGTCAGCAAAGATGGTCTACCCCGCCATCAACGGCCTGCAGGTAGGTGTGAACATCTGGGATGCTGCCATGCGTATATTCGGACAACACTACGGTGCCGGCAGCGTGTGGGCGGCTCTGTCTATCCACAACAGATATTTCCCCTATTTTGAAGCCGGTATCGGTATGGCCAACATCACTCCATCGTCGGCCAACTTCACTTTCAAGACTCCTATGGCTCCCTATTTCAAGATAGGCGCCAACTACAATTTTCTATATAACTCATCTGAAGCCTATCAGCTCTACGCCGGTGTGCGCTACTGCTTCACGCCTTACCGCTATTCGATAGACAATGTGACGGTTGACAACGGCTACTGGGACACCTCGACCACCTTCTCCATACCGCGCCGTAGCGCTACGGCAGGGTATTTCGAGCTGCTTCTGGGACTTAACGTGAAAATCGTAAGAAATCTTTCGCTCGGATGGGCGGTGGGATTCCACTCCATAATCCACGAATCTGATGCGCCTTACGGCAAACCGATGTATATCCCCGGATACGGCACCCGCTCCACCGAACTTACCGGTAACCTGATGATAACGTACACACTGCCTCTAAACAAAAAGCGCCCGGCGGCGGTTGATATTGAAGACAATATTTCTTCAAACGAATCAACTGAATGATGGATAATACACGACGTATCATAATAGTAGGCGCATCATCGGGCATAGGCAACACCGTTGCGCGTGATTTTATCAACATGGGGTTCAAGGTAGGCATGGCAGCGCGCTCCGAAGCACCGCTTAAAGCCCTCCGCGATCTTAACCCCGATATGGTGGAGTATGCGCTTATCGACGTTACCGCCCCCGACGCCGCATCGCGCCTGCTCGGCCTCATCAAAAAACTCGGTGGCATGGACACCCTGCTGCTCGCATCGGGTGTGGGGTTTCAGAATCCCGCCCTCGATATGGGAAAGGAGATGAATATGCTTGAAACCAATGTAGTGGGATTTGCCCGCATCATCACGGCTGCCTATCGCTACTATCGCGACTGCCCCAACGCGACCACCCCGGGACAGATCGCCGCCATTACCTCGGTAGCGGGAACAAAAGGCATCGGTGTAGCTGCTGCCTATAGCGCGTCGAAACGCTTTCAGCAAAACTATCTGGAAGCGCTCTCGCAGCTTGCACGCAAGCAAGGTGTCGACATAGCTTTCACCGACATACGGCCCGGATTTATCCGCACGCCCCTCCTCGACGGTGCCACCGATTACATCATGGAGATGGACGTGGAGTATGCGTCGAAGCTCATCGAAGCCGCCGTGCTCAAGCGCAAGCGTGTGGCTACCGTCGACTGGCGGTGGCGAATCATCACTTCCCTGTGGAGCATGATACCTTCAAGCCTGTGGACCAGGATGGACATAGGCCTTAACACTTGAACTTTTAACATAACATGATAGAACGTATAGTAATTATCGACTCGGTTGATCCGGTCAGTTTCTATGGAGTCAACAACTCCAATATGCAGCTCATACGCAATCTTTTCCCGAAACTCCGCGTCACGGCGCGAGGCTCGGTGATAAAGGTGATAGGTGATGACGCCGAGACCGCCGAATTTGAAAAGAAAATTAAGGAACTCGAAGAGTATTGCTCGAAGTTCAACAAACTCACCGAGGATGTGATCCTCGACATAGTAAAAGGTAAGACACCCGACGAGCCCAAGCTCGACGACGTGATTATCTATGGCATCAACGGAAAGCCCATCTCCGGACGCAACGCCAATCAGGTCAAGATGGTGAAGTCGTTTCGCGACAATGACCTCACATTTGCCCTCGGACCGGCCGGTACGGGTAAGACTTATATAGCCATAGCTCTCGCCGTGAAAGCTCTGAAAAATCGAGAGGTAAAGAAGATAATCCTTTCGCGCCCGGCGGTGGAAGCCGGAGAAAAGCTCGGCTTTCTGCCCGGAGATATGAAAGATAAGATAGATCCGTATCTCCAGCCGCTTTATGACGCACTTGAAGATATGATACCGGCCGTGAAACTGAAAGAGTATCTTGACACCAAAGTGATTCAGATAGCACCCCTCGCATTCATGCGCGGCCGCACACTCAACGATGCGGTGATTGTGCTCGACGAGGCACAGAACACCACCACCCATCAGATCAAGATGTTTCTTACCCGTCTGGGCATGAACGGCAAGATGATCATCACCGGCGACGTGACCCAGATCGATCTACCCCGTTCCGTGGGTTCAGGTCTTGTTCAGGCTCTCAGAGTGCTGAAAGGTGTGCCGGGAATAGGGCGCATAGAGTTCGGCAAGAAAGACATCGTTCGCCATCCGCTGGTGCAGCGCATTGTCGAAGCCTATGAGAGCGCCGACAAGAAAGGCGAAACCGCCGATACGACTGCTGAACCTGACGTCAGCAAAGAGGCACAAGAATAATACTCCTGCTCTCGCTTATCGATCCGGCTATTTCTGCCAGCCGTGCTCTGAAATCGCTTACTGAAATTTTCAACTCTGCATTTTCCATCGGCAGGCCATTTATGACGATTCCGTCAAAATGGCTTGTCGATGCTGTTTCATACTCAAAAGGTTGCGCGCACATGAGTTCCATCGTGTCTTCGCGGTAAGTGACAAGTGCGTTGACTGTCACAGACCCCGGGGCCACAAATGCTCGGCACAATATATTGCGGATATTCCCTGCCATCACCTTAGCGACACTCTATGCTGCGAAGCTCCATTGTAGAGCGCACGTGAGCGAGTGCGGGTACGCAGCAGTGATATCGAGTCGACATACATGGCGCCGCTTTCGAGGCGAGGCACCGTAAGTGCTCCATAGATCTGACGGGCTACACGGGTGGAGTCGAGATACAGAGTGAGTTGCTGCAATCCTTCGGCATCTGAAGGGAAAGTGGTATCTACATATTCCACCGATCCGTCATCGTAGCTCACCGCCACTACCGCACTTATCGGAGCGACAGGCTTGACCGGGCGAAGCGACAGAGTATAAGCGTCGCCTCGCTCCCATCCGCGATCGCTGCGCAGATTGAACGTGGATGTGTACATAGGCGACCTGGCGCTGAATCGGATCATCGAAGGCGAACTCCACACTACCGCCGAGTCGGAATCCGTATATATGAGGCGCACGTTGGCCTCCGTAGCTCCTATTTTTTCGGCTTCGGTGAGTCGGTTCTGCAATATATCGATGGTCTTCTCATTGACTTCCATATAGACGTCCACATGGCGTCCGTACCAGTAAAGCAAAGTATCGAAAGTCTCGCTCGACACTCCGTGACGGGCGAGAATAGATTGCTTCAGCATCTGGCGGAGCGAATCTGACCGAAAAGACCCTGAGTTGTCGGCCACTGCCTCACCTGTATGAATATCGGCCATCAGCAGAGCCATCTCGTCGGGTGCTATCACATATGAAGGCGTCTTGCTGCAGGCCGCCAGAAAAGCAGCCGCCAAGATAGCCATATACACCGGCATTTTTCTCATTATTCAGCCGAATTATCCAATCCCGCAGCACGCCTACGCAGAGCGGAGGGCGTAAGGATATACTTTGAATAAAACAATATGAGCAGCCCTACGCCTATACATATAGCCGAGTCGGCTATATTGAATACAGGCTGAAAAAACAGAAATTCCCTGCCACCCACCACAGGCAACCATGAGGGCCACGTGAAGGTGAAGAGCGGAAAATAGAGCATGTCGACTACACGCCCGAAAAACATCGGGGCATAACCACCGCCGGCAGGAAACATCACGGCCACCTCGGGAGGATAAGGATTATTAAATATCAATCCATAGAAAAGGCAGTCGAAAATATTGCCGGCCGCACCGGCTATTATAAGTGCAAGACTCACGAAATATCCCGTAGCAATGCGACGGATATCACTGATTTTCACCACATACCATATCAGCCATGCCACAAGCACGATTCTGAACAGGGTGAGAAACAGCTTGCTTCCCAGCTCCATGCCGAACGCCATACCGTTGTTCTCGATAAAGAGCAGGTGAAACCATGGGAGGATTCTCACATCCTCGCCGAGATAAAAGTGGGTCTTAACCCAAATCTTCACGACCTGGTCGATTACGACGATGGCCGTGAAGATGATTATGGCAAGTTTTGCTCGTGAAAACTTCATCTCTTTTTCTGCTGGTTTTTACCTTCCACGCTGCGGGTGGCATGAGGCACAGCGCGCAGGCGCTCCTTCGGAATCAATTCGCCTGTCTCGCAGCAGATACCATAGGTCTTGTTCTCGATGCGGATCAGTGCATTCTGCAGATGCTGTATGAATTTCATCTGCCGCTGCGCGAGCTGCCCTGCCTCCTCCTTGGAGAGAGTGTTGGCTCCCTCCTGAAGCACCTTGAATGTAGGCGATGTATCGGCTATGTCGTTACCGTCGGTATTATTGACGGTACCACGCAGAAGATCATATTCCTTCTGAGCCACGGCAAGTTTATCAAGAATTAGTTCCTTGAACTCCTGGAGTTCTTCGTCGGAATAGCGGGTCTTTTCGCTCATGTCGGTTTGTGATTAGAGAGTATGAATTGAGTAAGAATTTGGGGGTTACTTGTCGGCCTTGTTGACGGTCACTGTCAGATCAATGTCGTCGATATTCAGCGTCTCCACACCGGGAGCATCAGCAGCCACAGGCTCTATGCGGATGTCGCGGGCGAGAACCTGACGCGATATATAGTCGCCAAACTCGCGTATAGCGCCATCGGTAGCTTCGTGGGGAGCGAATACGAGCGTCACGCGGTCAGTGATGTTATAGTCACGGCTCTTACGGATGTTCTGGATACGGTTGACGATCTCACGGGCGATACCCTCGTTGCGGAGCTCGGGAGTTACGGTGATGTCAAGAGCCACGGTGAGAGCGCCTTCGTTGGCAACGAGCCATCCGGGAATATCCTCGGAGATGATCTCCACGTCGGCCAAATCCACGGTGGCGGAAGTGCCGTTGACATCTATCGTGATCTGTCCGTCGCGCTCGAAGGCGGCAATGGCATGCGAATCAAGATTCTTGATAGCCTCGGCCACAGCTTTCATATTCTTACCGTGCTTCGGACCGAGCTTCTTGAAGTCGGGCTTCACGGTCTTGACAAGTATACCGTCTTCATTGCCTACTATCTTGATTTCCTTGACATTCGTCTCATTCTTAACCAGTTCGTCGATTGCCGCGAGCGCCGCGCGCTGCGACTCGTCGGTCACCGGTACCATGATGGCCGTAAGCGGCTGACGTACCTTGATATTGACTTTTCGACGCAGAGCGAGCACCATCGAGGTGATGTCCTGAGCGAGTTTCATGCGGCTTTCGAGTGCCGGATCTATCAGGCTTTCATCGGGCTTGGGATAGGCTGCGAGGTGCACTGAGTCGCCGCCTTCAGCGCCTGTAAGGTCAAGATAGAGACGGTCAGCGAAGAAGGGTGCGAACGGTGCCATAAGCACGGCCACGGTGCGCAGACATGTATAGAGTGTCTGATAAGCGGCAAGCTTGTCGTCGTTCATCTCGCCGCCCCAGAAGCGCTTGCGGTTGAGTCGCACATACCAGTTGGAGAGATTATCGCCTACGAAGTCGCCTATCGCACGGGCAGCGCGGGTAGGCTCATAGTCCTCAAGGTCGTTGGTCACATTCTTGACCAGAGTGTTGAGGAGCGAGAGTATCCAGCGGTCGATTTCGGGACGCTTCTCCACAGGCACCTGAGGTGCAGCGGGGTCAAACCCGTCTACGTTGGCATACAGTGCGAAGAACGAGTAGGTGTTATAGAGCGTCGAGAAGAGCTTGCGGGCGGTATCCTGCACGCCTTTCTCGTCATATTTAAGGTTATCCCAGGGCGACGAGTTGGAGATCATGTACCAGCGCACGGGATCGGCGCCATAGGTCTCAATCTGTCCGAATGGATCCACGGCGTTGCCAAGACGCTTCGACATCTTGTTGCCATGCTTGTCGAGCACGAGGCCGTTTGACACCACGGCTTTGTAAGAATTGGTATCGAACACCATACCGGCAATGGCATGGAGGGTGAAGAACCATCCGCGCGTCTGATCCACGCCTTCGGCTATGAAGTCGGCGGGATATACCTCGCGATTCTCGAATGCCTCTTTGTTTTCAAACGGATAGTGGATCTGAGCGTAAGGCATAGAGCCGCTGTCAAACCACACGTCGATAAGGTCTTTTTCGCGTGTCATCTTCTTGCCCGAGGGCGACACAAGAAAAATATCGTCGACATACGGACGGTGGAGGTCGATCTTCTCGTAATTTTCCTTAGAGTAATCGCCGGGCACGAAACCTGCCTTGCGATAGGGATTCTCAGCCATAAAGCCGGCCTCAACGGCGCGGTCCATCTCATTGTAGAGCTGCTCTACCGAAGTGATACAGATTTCTTCGCTACCGTCGTCAGTGCGCCATATAGGTAGCGGTGTACCCCAGTAGCGACTGCGCGAGAGATTCCAGTCCTGAAGATTTTCCAGCCACTTGCCGAAGCGTCCTGTACCGGTGGCAGCGGGCTTCCACTTGATGGTATCGTTGAGTTCCATCAGACGCTCGCGCACGGCGGTGGTACGGATAAACCAGCTGTCGAGCGGATAGTAAAGCACCGGCTTGTCTGTACGCCAGCAGTGGGGATAATTATGCACATGCTTCTCGATCTTGAATACCTTGTCGGTAGCCTTGAGCTCCATGCAAATCTTCACGTCGAGAGTCTCCGTTTCGTCGGTGGCATCGGGATCGTAGGCGTTCTTGACATAGGCGCCTTCCCAAGGTTTGTAAGCCTCCACGTCGACCATCTCCTCCACGAATTTCGGATCAAGCTCGTCGAGCTTATAGAATTTACCCTGAAGGTCAACCATCGGGCGGATGTTGCCGTCGCGGTCTATGAGGTGGAGCGGCGGTATATTGTTCTGACGCGACACTCGCTGGTCGTCAGCACCGAACGTACCGGCTATATGTACTATACCCGTACCGTCTTCGGTGGTCACGTAGTCACCGGGGATGACACGGAACGCACCTTCGCCGGGATTAACCCAGGGCAGGAGCTGGTGATAGTGTATACCTACAAAGTCACGCCCCTCGCGGGTAGCCACCACTTCGTAGGGTATGAGTTTATCGCCCTTCTTGTAGTCGGTAAGAGCGAGGTCTTTAGCTTTGGGATTGAAGAGCGAGCTCATCAGAGCGTCGGCCACCACCACAGCGATAGGCTTACCGCTGTATGGGTTGTAGGTACGCACGATATTGTATTTGATCGACGGGCCTACGGCAAGAGCGGTGTTGGAGGGCAGAGTCCAGGGAGTAGTGGTCCATGCCAGGAAATAGGGAGTACCCCACGAGGCTTCAAGCGAGCGGAAAATATCGAGTATCTCGTTTTCCTGCGAGAAGTCAGCGGTATCTACCTTAAACTGAGCCACGCAAGTGGTATCCTTCACGTCGCGGTAACATCCGGGCTGGTTGAGCTCGTGAGAACTCAGACCTGTACCGGCTGCCGGCGAATAGGGCTGAATGGTATAGCCTTTGTAGAGGAATCCCTTAGTGTGCAGCTGACCCAGGAGCCACCACACCGATTCGATATAGCGGTTGTCGTAAGTGATATAGGGATCGGTCATATCCACCCAATATCCCATCTTCGAGGTCAGATCTTCCCACTCGCGGGTATACTTCATCACCTCGGCGCGACATGCGGCATTATATTCGTCTACCGAAATCTTCTTGCCGATATCCTCTTTGGTGATTCCGAGATTTTTTTCTACGCCGAGCTCTACGGGAAGACCGTGGGTATCCCATCCGGCTTTGCGCTTCACCTGAAAGCCCTGCATAGTCTTGTAACGGCAGAATATATCCTTGATAGTGCGCGCAAGCACGTGGTGGATACCCGGACGACCGTTGGCCGAAGGGGGACCTTCAAAAAATACAAACGACGGCGCGCCCTTGCGCTCCGTGATCGTAGAGTCAAACACGCTTCGTTGCGCCCACTGCGCTAAAATATCACGATTCACTTCGGCCAGATTAAGGCCTGAATATTCGGGAAAACGAGTGCTCATATATAGTGGCTTGATAATTTTCTTAAATACTCCGCAAATTTAGCAAATTTTTATCGCAAACACAAATATTATTTCACTGTGCTATCTTACCTTCAGTCTCCACGTCAAATCTCGCTTTCGATCCGGCTTACGATTATGCGGTCGTCGAAAATTTCTATTGGAAAATTTGCAATTATTTGTTATCTTTGTATCACCTAAAACAATCCTGACGGATCATTTGTAACTTACAAACAAGTAGAAGGTTGATATTGCCGTAATTATGAGCAAGTTGAAAAAATATAAAAGCCTGACGATTGAAAAAGACCGCAGGATTCTTGAGCTACTTTCACAGAATTTTCCCAACATCGGAGCAGCTTCCACCGAGATCATCAATCTTGAAGCTATTCTGAACTTGCCAAAAGGTACCGAACATTTTGTCGCTGACATTCACGGCGAGCACGAGGCGTTCAGGCACATATTAAGGAATGCTTCGGGAAATATCAAGCGAAAGGTCACGGAGATATTCGGCTCTACAATGCGCGAGTCGGAAATCAAGGATTTGTGTGCGCTGATATATTACCCGAAACCCAAGCTGGAGATAATCAAGGAACAGGAATCCGACCTCGATGATTTCTATAAAATATCGCTCAACAATCTGGTGAAGGTATTACGGTCGGTATCAGCCAAATACACCCGCTCAAAAGTCAGAAAAGCACTTCCGAAAAGCTTTGCCTATATAATAGAGGAACTGCTCCACGAGACGCCCGACGATGTAAAGAAGCAGGCTTACTTCAACCGCATTATCGAGACAATCATCCTTACCGGTCAGGCCGATGACTTTATCGAAGCAATCGCAAACGTGATCCAACGCCTTTCGATAGATCAGCTGCACATACTCGGCGACATATTTGACCGCGGCCCCGGCGCACACCTCATCATGGATCTTCTGAAAGAGTTTCCCAATTATGATTTTCAGTGGGGAAATCACGATATACTGTGGATGGGTGCAGCTGCCGGCAATGAGGCTTGTATCGCCAACGTACTCCGCCTGTCGCTCCGCTATGGCAACATGACCACCCTCGAAGAAGGCTACGGTATCAATCTCGTCCCTCTCGTGACATTTGCCATGGAGACCTATGCCGACGATCCGTGCACACGGTTCAAAGTCAAGATAAGTCCGGAGGATGACCCCTTCAACGAGAAAGACCTTCACCGGCTGGCTCTGATGCACAAGGCTATATCGGTGATTCAGTTCAAGCTTGAAGGCTCTCTGATTGACAAGTATCCCGAATGGGGAATGGCCGACCGCAAACTTCTCAATGCTATCGACTACAAGTCGGGAACGATTGTAATTGACGGAAAGACCTATCAGCTCAACGACACTTATTTCCCTACGATTGACCCCGCTGATCCTTACCGGTTGACCGCCGAAGAACGGGAGCTCATCGAAAAACTCCGCCACTCGTTTATGGTCAGCTATAAGCTGTCTCAGCACATTCAGGCATTGCTGTCGCACGGCGCGATGTACGGCGTATACAATGGCAATCTGCTTTTCCACGCTTCCGTGCCTATGGACGGTCCGCGCTCGTTCCGCAAGATCGACGTGGGTGGAGAGGTGGTTTCAGGCCCGGCATTGTTTGACCGTATAGGCAGAGTGGTGAGATCGGCATTCAATATTGATAATTCCTCTCACGAGGAGTCGGAGTTTGGGACCGATTACTTCTGGTATCTGTGGTGCGGGCCCGATTCACCGCTCTTCGACAAGTCAAAGATGGCTACCTTCGAGCGATATTTCATTGATGATCCCGAGACCCATAAGGAAGAAAAAGGACTATACTTCACGCTGCGTGAAAATCCCGAAGTGTGTGATTTTATTCTTGACGAATTCAAAGTAAGCGGCCACCACCGGCATATCATCAACGGTCACGTCCCCGTCAGGGCTTCCAATGGCGAAAATCCCATCAAGGCCGACGGCAAACTTATGATGATCGACGGCGGTTTTGCAAAAGCCTATCACGATAAGACCGGAATAGCCGGCTACACACTTGTGTTTCACTCGCGTGGATTTGAACTTGTGCAGCACGAACCTTTCACTTCGGCTGAGAATGCAATCCAATATGGCACGGATATTGTATCGACCAATCAGATCGTTGAGATGAGTTCAGCCCGAATGCGTGTGCGCGATACCGACAAAGGCCGCGAAATCCAGAGTCAGATCGACGAGCTTATGGAACTCCTCTACGCCTATCGCAGCGGTCTCATTCCCGAGCGCTGAGAAATCCTAACGAGAAATATCGATAAATAATTCACCCCTGCGAAGTCGCTCGCTGACTACTTCGCAGGGGTGATTTTATTAATGGGAAATGTCTTATTTCTTTACAAATACTCGGTATTCGCCGGGTTTGAGCGACGCGGGGATAGTGGCGGTTTCGCCGGTGAAGTAGTCTA
Source organism: Bacteroides sp. (assembly GCA_014802325.1). Taxonomy (GTDB): domain Bacteria; phylum Bacteroidota; class Bacteroidia; order Bacteroidales; family Muribaculaceae; genus Duncaniella. The sequence goes on along the minus strand of JAAVCK010000017.1, from coordinate 78,300 downwards.
CCACGGTTTCATCCACGGCTGGAGTAGCATCTGTGAATGTCACGGCCTGCTCTTCTGCTCCGAGATTTACCATTACCGTCACGTGAGAATCATTCTTCGAGCGCGAGAACACATATACGTCAGGACTTTCAGTGATATATCGCACCATTTCGCCTCCCTGCTCGCCGGCACGCAGGGCTTCCTGCGTGTGCTTGAGGGCATTGAGATTCTTGTAAAACTCAAAATACTCGTTGCGCGGTTCCCACTCGGGAGCTTTGTCTTTCACGAAAAATTCAAGTGCTCGGTTCATACCGGTCTCCTGTCCGGTGTAGATGAGGGGCATGCCGGGCAGCGTGTATGACAGTACTGCAAATGCGTCGGTAAGATTTCCGAGGCGCTCAAATTCCGTACCCTCCCACGAGTTGAGGTCATGATTCGTGATCATGTTCATCAGATAAGTGTCGCGCGGATAAGCGGCGGCCTGCTGAGCGAGAAGAGAGTCGATGTCGGCGGCTCTGCGTGCGGGGAATGTGCGAACCTCGCCTTTCTCATTTTTAAAAGTATATTGACCCGAAGTAGCGGCGATCTCGCTGAAGAGGTCTTTCATCGGCCAGTTGTAGCCCATGTCGAAACCGTTTTTCTGAAGCGCGGGAACACTGGCTTCGGCGAGCATGAACAGTTCGGGCTTAACGGCCTGAAGCTGTGGACGGCTCTCGTCCCAGAAATCCACGGGCACTTCCATGGCCACGTCGCAGCGGAAACCGTCTACACCCACTTCAGTGAGCCAAAACTTGAAGGCATCCACCATAGCAGCGCGCATCTCCGGATTAGAGTAATCAAACTTATATACGTCGGTCCAGTCATAGGGACCATACATATTGCCGAGCGAGTCCTTGGCATACCAGTCGGGGTGTTCCTCAACCCATGCGTTGTCGCAGCCGGAGTGGTTGGGTACCCAGTCAAGTATCACCTTCATGCCCAGCTCGTGAGCCTTGGCCACGGTGGCCTTAAACTGATCGAGAGTGCCGAATTCGGGATTGAAAGCCTTGTAATCCTTCACGGCATAATAACTGCCGAGTTCACCCTTGCGGTTTTTCTCGCTGATGGGATATATGGGCATGAACCACAATATATCCACACCCAACTCTTTCAAGCGGGGCAGCTCCTTGTCAAATGCGGTGATAGTGCCCGAGTCGGTAAACTGACGCACATTGACTTCATAGATCACCGCGTCGCGCGACCATTCGGGATGAATCACTGTGGTGTAGGTGGAATCTTTCTGTTCGGCTGCGCCGGCGGCAGATTTTCCTTTGCATGACACCATGACTGCCAATGAGGCTGCCACGGCCAAAACACATAAAATAATCTTTTTCATCGGTATGGTTATTGTAAGTAAGATACCGCAAATGTAAGAATAATATGTGAAACTCAATGTTAATTTTACCAACTTTTTCAAAGTTTTAACCAAGTATTTATTAAAACCTGTTTATACATGGTTAAATGTCACATAATCACTTGTTTATTATTACACAACCCCCTACCTTTGCACTCACAATATCCATTAATATATTCCAGTCTTTATTCATTTACCCGCTGAATCTGTACCTGACGGGCTGCAATAATCGAGCGGTAAAAAGTATCTCTCCTCATGAATACTCTCTCCTGCCCTTTTACCAAGGCCCGTCAAATCGAAAAACCATGTGATTTTCGGTAAGAATCCACCGGCGGAGATATTGCCCTCCGCTTCATACACACATGAAAATACCGATAATTAGAATTGATGATTATAATTTCCTCAGATGGCTTCTGCGCGATGCAGCGGCCATTTATTTTTTATACGAGCAATGCAACTGCGATTCCGGCGAAGATAAGCACGAAGTTGCCCACGGCGTAGGTCACCGTGTAGCCCATTGCGGGAATCGTGCTCTGCACATTATCCTGTATGGCACCAAGTGCGGCCACGGCATTACGTCCTCCGGCCACGCAGCCGAGCGTCACGGCAATGGGAAACTTGAATATCTTGTTGCCTATGATCATGGTGAGTATGAGCGGCAGCGTCGTGCATACTATTCCGGCGAAGAACAGTCCCACGCCGGCCTCCTGCAGGCCGCTGACAAAGGTAGGGCCTGCTGACAGACCCACGATGGCAATGAACATATTAAGTCCCATATTATCCATCACCCACACTACCGAGCGCGGTATGCGGCCAAACGTAGGCCGGCGGTTACGCAGCCACCCGAGAAACAGGCCGGCAAGCAATCCGCCGCCGCTTATGCTGAGTGACACCGGTATCGCTCCCCAGTGATAGCACAGAGCTCCGAGGAAACAGCCCACTGCAACACCGAGCGACAGGAACACGACATCGGTAGTCTCCGTGCGCCGGTCAGGGAATCCTATCTCACCCACAGCCACAGCCACTTCATCCTGGCGCCCGACGAGCGTCACCACATCGCCCTTTTCCAGACGGGTGCGTGCCTTGAGCGGAATCACCACATCATCTCTCACCACGCTACGTATCATCACACCGCTCATGTAGTCCTGCTTTCGCAGCTCGCCGAGAGTCATTCCGGCCGCGCCTTTCTTTGACACGGTGACAGGCAGATTCTCAGCCTCGAAGTTGAGCAGCTCGTGGTCCACCACTTCCGGACCTATGATTCCGGCCTCGTCAACTACCGTCTCGCGGCGGCCGCCTATCACTAACACATCGCCCCGGCGTACCTTCACGTCGGGCTCGGCATCGATCACTTCGCCCCCCACGCGGAGACGCTCTACGAAAAGCCTGTGCCCGAGCGATGCGAGCCGCTCCTCGACTTCCTCGACCGTGCGTGAGCGGTTGAAATACACCGAGTCGGCGCGATAGGCTCTGAACGATATGGGCCGGTTGGCGACGATAAGTCCGGGCTGAGCCGAAAATTCGCCCTCATCCATCTCCTCCTCTATCTTAGCTATCTCGCGTCGGGTTTTATCCATGCCACCTAAAAGTATCGGGCCGAAATTGGCTATCACCCACGCTGAACCGATCGTGCCGAAAATATATGTCACGGCATAGCTCGAAGGTATCATGGATATGAATTTCTGCTTGAGACTATCGTCGATAGGCAGGGCATTGATCGTATCGCCTCCTACACCTATCACCGCCGAGAAAGTCTGCGACCCGGCAAAAAGTCCTACAGCCGTGCCTATATTGTAGCCCATGATTTTAGCTACCGCCACAGTGACGGCCACACACAGCAGACCCTCCACCACAGCCAATCCTACCTGCATGAGCCCCTCGCCCTTGAGCGAGCGGAAAAACTGCGGACCTACGCTGTAACCTATAGCGAAGAGAAAGAGCATGAAACTCACGGTTTTGAGCGGTTCACCCACCACGATATCGAGCTGTCCTATAAGCACTCCTACGAGTAGCGTAGCAGTCACCGGGCCGAGTGAAAACCCTTTAAATTTCTGATTTCCGAGCCAAAATCCTATTCCAAGCGTTAAGAAAATAGGTACTGTAGGATTATCCCGCAGGACGTTTATAATGTAATCGAGCATGATATGAACTGATTTATTTTCCGGCAAAGGTAATAATTTTTCACTTGCTTCAGGCAACAAATATTTGTAACTTTGCATAAACGCATTTAACTGATTTATGAAAAAAAGAGTAAGTTATAACTTGAAAAGCTATCTTGTACCGTTAGCTTCAATCATTGTGGTCGCCTGCATAGCGTGGCTCAGAGCATCGCGTCGCGACGACATGGCCTATTTGTGGATTTTCTTAGGTTTGATAGTTTTCATGGTGATTATGATGTTGTTTTTCTCTCCGGTGTCAATCCATCTCACCGATAACGTCATCAGTCTCAAGAGCCCTCTGCGGAGCATATCTGTACCTCTTGATGAAATAATACGCATAAGGAATTTTGTCCCTTCTCCTTCAGCCAAATCCCCTTTCGGAGCGCGCGACTGGATGGGAACTTGGGGACAGTTCAAGGATAGCAGAGTGGGGAAATATCAGGCGTTTTACGGTAATCCCGATAATTGTTATCTGATAGAACTCAGTAATGGCAAGAATTATCTTATAGGCTGCGATGATGTGTCGGATATAATATCATCTGTTCTCAAACGTCGCCCCGACCTTAACGCCGACGGAAAATTAGCAATTAATTAATAAATATTATATGGAAAATTTCACTTTTTGGACTCCGACCAAATATGTGTTCGGACGCGGCGTGGAGATGCAAGCCGGTCAACTGACCGCCTCAATGCTTGCCCGCAAGGTTTTGATAGTCTACGGCGGACACTCAGCCGAAGCTTCAGGTCTGCTCGGCCGTGTGCGCGAGTCGCTCACCGAAGCTGATGTAGAGTGGAGAGAGCTCGGAGGCATACGCCCCAATCCTACCGACGACAAGGTGCGTGAAGGTATCGAAATGATGCGTGCCGACGGCCTTGAGGCGCTGCTGGCTGTGGGCGGTGGAAGTGTGATCGATACGGCCAAAGCTATTGCTGCCGGAGTGCCTTATGAGGGCGACTTCTGGGACTTCTTTGAAGGTAAAGCCGAGATTGGCGATACTCTGCCTCTGGGTGTCATACTCACTATTCCCGCCGCGGGTAGCGAGGGATCGGGCAACTCGGTAATCACCAAGATTGACGGTAAGGTGAAAATATCTATCCGCACCGAAGTGGCTCTCCGACCGAAATTCGCGCTGATGAACCCCGAACTGACATTCACTCTCCCTCCCTACCAGACCGCATGCGGCATAGCCGATATGATGGCTCACATTTTCGAGCGCTATTTCTCCGACACACCTTGTGTGGAGATCACTGACCGTGTGGCCGAGGGTGTGCTGATGGCTATAATAGAAGAAGCGCCCAAGGTGATGGCCAATCCCACCGACTACGACGCCCGCGCCAACATAATGTGGAGCGGCACGCTGGCCCACAACGGTGTGTGCGGCACAGGCCGAAAGGAAGACTGGGCATCGCATGCTATGGAACATGAGATCAGCGCAGTATATGATGTGGCTCACGGTGCCGGACTTTCAGTGGTATTTCCTGCATGGATGACATTCATGGCCAAGAATCACCCTGAAAAAGGTGCGCAGCTCGCACGCCGTATATGGGGTGTGACCGAAGCCGACGATCATAAGGCGGCTATCGAAGGCGTGATGAAACTCAAGCAGTTCTTCAAGGATCTTGGTCTTCCCGTTACGATGGATGAGTTAGGCGTCAAGGAGCCTGATATCGACCTGCTCGTAGAGCGTCTCCACCGCAACAAGGGTGCAGTGATAGGCGGATATTATCCCCTCACTTCCACCGAAACCCGACTTATCTACCAACTCACTCTTTAATGAAATGAGATAGAAAAGAATTTAGAATGGAAAATTTAAAGTTTTTTTTAAATTTTCCATTCTAAATTCTCCATTCTAAAATTTATTTCTTTAAATTTCGCCGACTATCTCATTGACGTCTGCCACGCCGTGGCGCTCGCACCAGTCGTCGATATAGTCCACGATCTTCACCGTCACGGCCGGATCGATGAAGTTGGCCGTACCTACCTGCACGGCAGTGGCTCCGGCAAGCATAAACTCGATGGCGTCGCGGCCGTTCATTATACCACCAAGACCCATCACGGGAATTTTCACCGCCTTCTTCACCTGCCATACCATCCTCACAGCCACCGGACGCACGGCCGCACCTGACAGTCCACCGGTCACGGTGGAAAGATACGGACGCCGGCGCTCAGTATCTATCGCCATACCCATGAGAGTGTTGATGAGCGACACCGAGTCAGCTCCCTCAGCCTCCACTGCACGTGCTATGTCGGCTATACTGGTCACGTTGGGCGACAGCTTCACTATCATCTCACGCGGAAAAGCCTTGCGGACGGCGGCGGTGACCTCAGCAGCGCCTTCACATGTAGTGCCGAAAGCCATACCACCCTCCTTGACGTTGGGACATGAGATATTTACCTCTATACCGGCCACACCCTCAAGCGGAGCAAGGCGACGGGCGGTCTCCACATAGTCCTCGATCTTCGAGCCCGACACGTTGACTATCAGGCGGGAGTCAACATCGCATATACGCGGATAGATGTGTTCGATAAAGTAGTCCACGCCCTTGTTTTGCAGACCTACGGCATTGAGCATGCCCGACGGAGTCTCCACCATACGCGGATAAGGATTTCCCTCGCGCGGAAGCAGCGTGGTACCCTTGACTATATACGCGCCCAGACGCGAAAGGTCGATAAACGGTGCATATTCCTCGCCGTAACCAAAAGTACCCGAAGCCGTAGCCACGGGATTTTTCATAGTCAGCTGTCCGAGTTTTACTTCAAGTTTTGCCATAATTTACCAGGTGAGTTCTGAAATATTAAACACGGGGCCCTCGGTGCACACACACACATTGCCCTTAACCGTTTTCTCGACGCAACACAAGCATGCTCCAAGGCCGCAAGCCATCATATTTTCAAGCGACACTTCGCAGTCTATGCCCTTATCGCGGGCCACGCGGGCCACGGCTTTCATCATCGGAGCCGGACCGCAGCAATAGATTCGGTCGATCGGCGTCGACAGCACTTCATGGTCAGTGACCACACCGTGAGTGCCGAGGCTGCCGTCGTCGGTACATACATGCACCGTACCGAGATTGCGGAAGTCGTCGAGCATCAGCAGCTGCGATGCCGAGCGGGCACCGAGCAGAAATTCGGGCTTAAATCCGAGTCGCTTGAGTTCGGTGCCGAGATAATACATGGGCGCCACTCCCACACCGCCACCGGCAAGAAGCACCCGGCTACCGGCAGCTATATCGGTTGTAAATCCTTTGCCGAGAGGCAGTATTATATTGACCGTGTCACCGGGCGTAATATTTATAAGTTTGTGGGTGGCTTTACCGGCATCGCGCACCAGAAGTGTGAGCACTCCTGCGGCAGAGTCTACGGAATTGATCGATATCGGGCGGCGCAGAAATACCCCCGGTGTCTCCACCGCCACCTGCACAAACTGGCCGGGCTGGCAGTCGGGAATCGGCTTTCGGTCGGCACTGCGGAGCGTAAGCATGGCATACATCTCGCCGTGACGCTCCACGGCCTCAACCGTAAAATCGCGTATCTGTTTCATTGAAGTCAATTCAGTCAAATTTCAAAACTATCAAACACAAATCAAGGGATACATCCACCCGAGGCCGAGACCTCTTGATGGCTTATCCCTATGATATAACGGATTGAGTGTGGATCAGAAAGTTATTTCTTAGACTCTTCGATAGAGAGTTTGCGGAATTCTTTCATAGCTTTTTCGAGTTCGAGAGATACCTTACGGGCGCGGGCGCCGGCAGCTTTGTTGCCGCTCTCTACCTGGGCTACTGCATCTTTTGCGAAGTTTTCGCAAAGAGTAGCGATCTTTTCAACTAAATTTTTCATTTTCAATGATTATTATAAAAAAATTGGATTATGCGGCAAAATTAAAAAATTTTTTAAATATAATCACTAATTCTTATAAAAAAAGAGTGTAAAAGTGCGTAATAATCAGTCTGTACCGTCTATTTCCACCGTCTCACCGTCATAGGCGGGACTGACATTCTCAGGAAGCAACGCGCCAAGATCGCGGTGGAAGCCTATATCGTGGCTCATATGGGTGAGATAGCTCCGCCGCGGATGCAAATCGGCTATCAAAGCGAGAGCCTCGGCGAGCGACATGTGTGAATAGTGAGGCTTAAATCTCAGCGCATTGATTACAAGCGTGTCAACGCCTCTCACCAATTCGCGCGATCGTTCGGGAAGTGTCAGACAGTCGGTTATATACGCCATAGGGCCGATCCTGTAACCGCGAATCTCCAGATTGCGGTGCATCACAGGGAAAGGCACCACCTCTACCCCACCTATGCCGAAAGGCTCGGTATCGATAATATGCAGGTCAAATTTCGGCACACCGGGATAAGGGTGTTCGGCAAAACAATATGGAATACGGGCGTGGAAATCCGCAGCCACATCGGCCGTGCAATATACCGGCATGCGGTTGTCGGGCAGTTTGGCACAATAGGCCCGAAGATCGTCAAATCCTCCTACGTGATCATAGTGGGAATGGGTTACAAGCACGGCGTCGATACTTTCTATTCCGGCTCTGAGCGCCTGATAGCGGAAATCAGGACCGCAGTCGATAAGTATGTTTTTCCCTCCGGTCTCCACGAGGGCCGACGCTCGCAGGCGCTTGTCGCGGCTATCGGTCGAGCGGCACACGTCGCAATGACAGGCCGGAGTAGGTACGCCGGTAGAAGTACCGGTGCCCAGAAATGTAAGTCGCATCATCGTTCAGCAGATATTTCAGCGGCGAAACTGTGTCAGCACGCCATCTTCAAATATGAGATAAATACCATTGTCGTAAGTCCACCGCTCGTAGAGGTAGCTCGATCCGGGCACGCGGTCCACCGATGCCGGCTTGCCGAGCGACAGGCGGCACTCGTCGCGCGTCATTCCGGGCGCTACTTTTCCGTCTACGATATTGGTCCACACCTCATCGGTCACGTGCTGATACCTGCGGCGCGGATCGGCCACCGAAAGCACCGCTCCGAAGCGGCGCGGCGATGCCGCCGCCACGCCTCCGGGCATGAATAGATATGCTCGTGAGCCGGTGTCGTCGGTAAACGATATTTTTATGGGATTCACCGCCGAGCCGGGCATCACGCTGTCCACTGTCACCGGCACGTATCGGCGCCCCGACACTATATTGTCGGCACTGTCGCGCCGGCTGCGGGTTAGCAGATAAAATGTGCGTCCGGTGAGAAGTGCGCGAGCCGAGTCCACTACCGACAGTTCGACGGTAAACGGAAGTTCTATCCGCGCTTCGGATCCTACGCGATATTCGAGCGTATCGCCGGGGAGACGGCGGTCATTAAACCTAAGTATGGTCACGGGCTTACCGGCGAAATCGGTGGTGCGCACAGCTCCTGCATAGCATAGTGTATCGCCGCGCAGATCTGCTCCGGCAGGGAGTGTGATTCCGAAAAGCAACCTGATTCTCGAATCCTCCACCAGAAAACTCTTGCCCGGCGTCCACTGCTCAAACGGTTGGGGCACGACCCCGGCGAGCACCGCGTCCTCCACCGGAGCAGATGCTGTCTCCTTACGCACCTCGCCCGCTCCTATACGCGGAGTCGACTCCACTCCCGTGAAACAGGAGTGGAGCGCGAGCGTAGCTGAAGCCGCTGCCGCAATGGAGAGAATCCTGCGCATGGCTTATTTCTTTATATCGGGAGTTATGCCGAGATTCTGATAGATAAACGAATAAATATCGGTGTACTCGTCGATGACTTTCGACACCGGCTTACCGCCTCCATGTCCGGCATTGGAGTCGATGCGGATGAGTTTGGGAGCGTCGCCGGTATCGGCTGCCTGGAGAGCGGCGGCGTACTTAAACGAGTGGGCGGGCACCACTCGGTCGTCGTGGTCAGCCGTAGTGACGAGGATAGCGGGATAAGGCGTGCCGTCGTTCTTTATATTATGGGCCGGAGAGTAGCCTAAGAGATATTCAGCCATCTCGGGCGAGTCGGCGCTTGTGCCGTAGTCCGACGCCCAGTTCCATCCGATAGTAAACAGGTGGTAGCGCATCATATCCATCACACCCACGCGCGGTATGGCCACCTTGAAGAGCTCGGGACGCATATTGGTCACCGCGCCCACGAGCAGACCGCCGTTTGATCCGCCCTCTATCGTGAGCAGTTCGGGCTTGGTCCAGCCTTCGGAAATCATATATTCGGCTGCGGCTATGAAGTCGTTAAACACATTGAGCTTGTTCATCTTCGTGCCGGCCTCATGCCATTTCTCTCCATACTCGGCGCCACCGCGCAGATTGGTCTGCGCATAGATGCCGCCGTTTTCGAGCCACAGCATTCGGTTGGGGCTATAGCCGGGGTTGAGCGACACATTGAAGCCGCCGTAGCCGTAGAGATATACAGGGTTGCTGCCGTCGCGCTTCAGACCTTTCTTATAGGTAAGAAACATCGGTATCTTTGTGCCGTCGGCCGAGGGATAGAATACCTGCTCGGTCACGTAATCGTCGGGATTGATAGTGGCGAGCACACTGTCGTCAGCTTCGGCCGGAGTGATGTCGGTCACCTTGCCGTTTGTCTCGTCGAAACTGTATACACGCAGCGGCGAGGTAAATGTAGTGCATCCTACATAGAAGTCTTCGGGATGTTTGCGGTCAACGCTTATGGCTATCGACGCCGGCGATGCAGGCAGTTCGGGCTGCGCAACCTTTTTACCCGACTTGTCATACACCACAAGTTTATTTGCGGCATCCTGCTCATACACCACTACGAGATTGTCGCCCGAAAAGCCGGCGTCGGCTATCACACCGTCGGATTCGGCTATGAGTTCGGTCCAGTTCTCACGCTCGGGGTGAGCCACGTCGGCCGTCATGATTCGGCGCAGGGGCGCTCCGTAGGATGTCAGGATGTAAATCTTACCGTCGAGCACTCCGAGTATCGAGTGATTGTAGTCCTGCGTAGGCTCCACGGTGACCCATGAGTTTCCGCGGCGCATGCGTATGCCCTCGCCTGTGCCTTCGCCTCCGTCGAGCACAAAGAGGTATTCCTGATTCTTACCTGCTACCTGCGCAGTGTGGAAGTGCAGCGGGTGAGCCGGGTCGGTATAGGCCACGGTGTCGTCGGTCTGCGGGGTGCCTATGCGGTGGAAATATATCTGATGATTTTCGTTGGCTACCGAATATTCCTTTCCGGCCTCGGGACGAGGATATGCGCTGTAATAAAATCCGTCGGGAGTCCATTCGGCGCCGGTAAATTTCGCCCAGTTGATATGGTCGTCGAGCAGCTTGCCGGTAGCGGTCTCCATCACATATATTTCGGTCCAGTCAGATCCGGCGCGCGATATGGTATAGGCAGTATACTTACCGTCGGGGCTTTGGCTCACGCCTGTGAGAGCCACCGTGCCGTCCTCGCTGAGTGTATTGGGGTCGAGAAATACCTCGGCGTCATCGCCGTAGGGAGTCGACGCGCGATAGAGTACCGACTGGTTCCGGAGGCCGTCGTTGAAATAGAAATAATACTTTCCGTCTTCACCGCGCCACGGGAGCGAGCGCTTGGCGTAGGAGTTGAGGCGGGTGAGCCGCTCTTTAATTGCGGAGCGGAAGGGAATTTTATCGAGATACGAGCGCGTTACGGCATTTTCCTGCTTTACCCATTCGAGTGTCAGTGCGGCGGTATCGTCTTCGAGCGGACGATAGGGGTCGGCCACCACGAGACCGTGGATTGTATCTACTGTCTCCGACGAGGGAGCTACGGGATATTTGCCTGCCAATGAGCCGCTGCCCGAGCCGCATCCGATCAGGAGCGATGTAGTTGTGATAGCAGCCATGAGGCTGAGTATAGGTTTTGCGTGAAGTGACATAAAAAAAATAGTTACTTGATATGTATATTGATATGTATATTTGACTGTGATTGTATATTCAGGTATTTACCGATGGGCGTGTGTCAAGACGCCATGACGATATGGCTCCTGCCGCAAGCCCTATCACGGCTATTATTCCGGCCACCACCGCCACGTCGCCGCCCATGAGGCGCACGGGATAGGTGGTTATCGACATCTGGGAGTGGTCGCCGCCAAGTTCTATGAATCCGAAGTGCTGCTGAAGAAGCACCAGGATTACTCCGGCTACCAGTCCGGCCATACCTCCCACTGCCGCCACAAGAAATCCCTGCGCAAGGAATATGCGTTTTATCATACCCCCCGGGGCACCTATGGCCGAAAGCAGAGCTATGCCGCGTCGCTTCTCTATGATCAGCATCGACATGGTGGAGAGGATATTAAATGAGGCCATGACAAGTATGAACACAAGCATGAGGAAAGTGACCCATTTCTCCACATTGATCATCCTGAAAGAGGTCTCCTCCTGCTCCAGGCGGTCGGCCACACAGTATTGTTCTCCCGCGGCTCTACCCAAAGCGGCCGCCACTTCGGCTTCCGAAGCGTCCTCGGCCGGAGCTATGTCGATAGCCGTGGCCTGAGTGGTGTAGTCGAGCAGACGGCGCGCACGGTCAAGCGGCATGAAGAGTCGTTCGGCATCATATTCCTGCTGGTCAGTCTCGTAGACTCCGCTCACCACGAGAGTGTCGGAGCGAAACGATGCCAGAGGGGCTGCGGGATTGATGCGCCCGGTGCGGCGGGGCACGAGCAGGCGCACAAGGCTGTTGTATGACGGGCGCACATCGAGTGCAAGAGCAAGTCCCACACTGAGAGTGGCGTAGTCAGCCAACTCGTCGGAAGGGCGTATCTCGCCGTCGATAAGCGTAGAGGCTATGTCCGACACACGGCCGTAATCGTCAGGCACGCCGTGGATTATCACAGGCACCTGCTTGTCGCCGGCTATCGCCATAGCCTGCCCCTCGACTACACGGCACACCGCGCCGACACCCGGCAGCGATGCCAGTACTTCGGCCAGCGAGTCGGCATTCTCTATCACCGCGCCGCGGGCCGATGTGAGCCGCAGAGGCGCGTCGACGAGCGACAGACGCGACTGTGCAAGATGAGAAAAGCCATTGAATACCGACAGCACGCATATCATGGCCATCGCGGCCACGGCCACTCCGGCCATGGACACGAGGGATATCACATTGACAGCGCTGTGGCTCTTTTTTGCGAAAAGGTATCGGAGGGCTATTCTCAGTGAGAGCATTTATTTCTCTTCGAGCAGGCGGTCGATGTTCTCGAGATAATCGAGCGAGTCGTCGATATAAAACGAGAGTTCGGGCGTCTTGCGGAGCTGGAATCTCACTTTCTGCGCGAGTTCATAGCGTATGGTCTTGGCGCTCCGCTTGATGCTTTCGAGCACTTCCTGCGATTTTTCTGACGGGAATATTGATAGATAGGCCTTGGCTATCGAAAGGTCGGGCGACACACGTACGGCGCTCACCGACACTATAGTGCCGTGGGTCTTGGCGGTCTGCGTGCGGAAGATTTCACTTAATTCTTTCTGCAGCAATCGCGATATTTTAGCTTGACGGGTTGATTCCATAAGTAATTTCTGATTTTTTTAGAATTGATGTTGACTGTTAGTTTTCTTTTCGTGGCCCCCTGCGGGGTGTTCTAAGAAAACAACGTTGCAGCGGCTGAAATAGTTCTTTCGGCTGGGCTGCAACGTCGTTGTATTGTGTCAGATTACTTTACGGCAGTCCGTCAGTTGATGATGTCAAATCCGGTGTAGCGGCGCAGACATTCGGGCACCACGATACCCTCGGGGGTCTGATTGTTTTCGAGCAGTGCGGCCACTATACGGGGCAGCGCGAGTGCCGAACCGTTGAGTGTATGGCATAGGTGGGTTTTCTTGTCTTCGCCACGGTAACGGCATTTCAGTCGGTTGGCCTGATAGGTCTCGAAGTTTGACACCGACGATACTTCGAGCCAGCGCTTCTGGGCTGCCGAATATACCTCGAAGTCAAATGTAATGGCTGAGGTGAAACTCATGTCGCCGCCACACAGACGGAGTATATGCCAGGGCAGTCCGAGTTTTTCGAGCAGTCCCTGCACATGATCTTTCATCTCCTCAAGTGCGGCGTAGGAGTTTTCAGGCTTCTCTATGCGCACTATCTCCACCTTGTCAAACTGATGGAGGCGGTTAAGGCCGCGCACATCCTTGCCGTAGCTTCCGGCCTCGCGGCGGAAACATGCCGAGTAAGCGCAGTTTTTCTTGGGCAGATCCTCGCCGGCTATGATCACGTCGCGATATATGTTGGTCACGGGCACTTCGGCGGTGGGGATCAGATAGAGGCGATCCTCATTGATGAAATACATCTGACCTTCCTTATCGGGAAGCTGGCCTGTGCCGTAGCCCGAAGCCTCGTTGACCACGTAAGGAGGCTGGATCTCAAGATAGCCCGCCTTGCCGGCCTCATCGAGGAAAAACTGTATGAGCGCGCGCTGAAGCTGCGCACCCTTACCTATATATACAGGGAAACCTGCACCGGTGATCTTCACACCCAGGTCAAAGTCGATAAGATTATATTTCTTGGCCAGATCCCAATGGCAGAGAGCATCGGCGGGCAGATCGGGCATCGGGCCACCGGTCTTTTCCACCACATTGTCGGCAGCGGTACGGCCTTCGGGCACAGCTGAGCAGGGGATATTGGGCACAGTCAGAAGCAATTCGAGCGAACGGCGCTCCACCTCTTCCAGACGGTCGGCTATAGCCTTCTGCTCTTCTTTCAGACGAGCCACCTCGGCCTTGGCCTGCTCGGCCTCGTCGCGTTTGCCTTCCTTCATCAGTCGGCCTATCGAGTCGGCATACTTCTTGAGTTCGGCGGCGCGGCCGTCATTATCATGCTGGAGCGAGCGGCGCTGAGTGTCGAGTTCCAGTATATTGTCTATCACCTCTTTGCCGTCAAATCCTTTCACGGCAAGGCGCTCCACGATGTGGGCGGGATTTTCCTTGATTTGTTGCAGAGTAAGCATTGTGCTGTATTATGATTTTTAAGCGTTGAGGAGTTCCTTCACTTTCTTTGATATTGCAGCTCCGTCGGCCTTACCTGAGAGTTCCTTAGAAGCTATGCCCATCACCTTGCCCATTTCCTTCATCGAGGTGGCACCGGTGCGCTCTATAATCTGAGCCACAGCGGTGGTGAGCTCTTCGTCGGTAAGGGGTTTGGGGAGATATTCCTCTATCACGGCAGCTTCGGCCAGCTCATTGTCGCGCAGATCCATACGGTTTTGCTCGTCGTAGATCTGGGCTGTGGCGCGGCGCTGCTTTGCCATCTTGGCGAGGATTTTAAGAGCCTGTGCGTCAGGCAGAGTGCCGTCGCTGCCCTCGGCAGTCTTGGCTTCGATAAATTCTTTCTTGATGCCGCGGAGTGTTTCGAGGCGCACTTTCTCGCGGGCCAGCATGGCCGCCTTGATGTCGGCCGATATTCTGTCAAAAAGATCCATAGTCACATTGGTTGAGTGTTTCAATCCGCAAAGATACTAAATTTCTTCGAATATCGCTCAATTTATTTTTGAAAGGGAAAATAAAGATTCGCAGCGCTGACACACGTTTTTGCATATTCTGTAGGGGCGCTACACAGGAGCGCCCGGCAGCGGCAGGCGCGTGACTGCGACTAAACCACTATCACGACATCGCCGCCCCGCGGCTCTTGCGCCCCGAAACAGCGTTAACCGAACTAAATCATAAATCATGAATCATGAATCATAAATCATGAATCATAAATCATGAATCAAAAAGAATCCTCTTCTTTACAGCAAAATCTCAGGATTTTTCACTATCTTTGTAGTTAAATTTCCAATTAACGCATTCAATCATGAAAATACGCCGCATATTATTGCTCTTCTCAATACTTGCCGGGATATTTGGCGCCAAGGCCGACGGACTGTTTCAGTATCCGATAGTGCCCGACAGTATCACCACTCTCACCGGACGATGTGACTATCAGGCCCGCCATTTCTGGGATTTCTGCGACTTAAAAAAGGCTTTTTCGTCGCGCGCACGCGTAGCCGATGAATTTCGCGGTTATCTTGAGATACTTCAGCTTGCCACTCCCGACTCAGCCACCGCTGCCATAGAGACCTTCGCCCGTCGGCTCGACAAGCAGCCCGACGACCTGCTGTATCTTGCCGAGATAGCCGAGGCCGAACTGTATAGCGACACGGCTAAAGTGTGGGCCGACGAGCTCTACATACCGTTTGCCCGCGCCGTGGTCAACAACAAGCGCATACAGAAAGCCTACAAAGCTCGCTTCCGCCAGCAGGCCGAAGTGCTTGCCAATTCGCTGCCCGGACATAAGATTCCCTCGATACCCTACACCCGTCCTGACGGTACGCAGGGCGACGTGGCGAAAGATTCGGCTCAAGTGGTGCTCCTGTATGTCAACGATCCCGACTGCTCGTCGTGTCGCATGGCTCGCGTGCGCCTCTCGGCCGACGTGAACACACGCGAACTCATCAACGAGGGTGTGCTTAAAATAGTGGCTGTGACTCCGGCCGACCCTGACGACAAGTGGCGCTCCGAGGTGGAAAGCTATCCCGCCGAGTGGAGCGTGGGTGCATCGCCCGACATTGACATGACTCTCGACCTTCGCGGCGACATGCCCGTGTTTTACATCCTCGACCGCAACGGCAAGATCCGCTTCAAGCATCTCGATATAAATCAGGTGCTCGATATCATGCGACAGCTTAAGAAACGATAATCTCTTTCCATCCGATTTATCTATTCACAGACATGAAAGGTTTTCTCAACTCGATAGTAAATCTCTATCTCAACTCCATCGGACGCAGTTTTCCGAATATGGGCCGACTGTTTCTGCGACTGTTTGTGGGCGTGATGATGATGCAGTTCGGCATCAGGCATCTGGTGAATTTCAATATGCTGTGCACCGACTTTCCCACGGTGCTCAACATGTCGCCCATGTGCTCGCTGATCATCATGATAATAATAGAGCTCGGATGCTCGCTGCTCATCATGGTGGGATTCCTGACACGCATGAGTGTGATTCCGCCCATGGTGGCAATGATAGCGGCCGAATATTACATACTCCACGATATGGTGCCGCAGCTGCCCGTCCACGGTCTTGACAGCACCGATCCCGGCTATCTGCCCATCATGTTTATCGGCATATACCTGTTTCTCCTTATAGTAGGCCCGGGCAAGATATCGCTTGACTATTTCATATCACTTTATATCATCGACCGCAACGGCAAGTCGGAAGAAGAAGTTCTCGAAGAAGTATAATGAAGATAGCTGTACTCATATCAGGCGGCGTAGACAGCGCCGTGGCCGTGCACCGGCTTCTGGAGCAAGGACATGACCTGCATCTCTTTTATATACGCATAGGTCTTGACAACGGCGAGGGTGACTGCGCGGCCGATGAAGACATAGAGATGTGCACCTTCATAGCCCGCCGCTACGGACTGCCCTTTGACGTGGTATCTCTCCATCAGGAATATTGGGACAATGTGATGGACTATGCGCTCCGCACCGTGAAGGAAGGTCTTACGCCCAACCCTGACCTGATGTGCAACAAGATGATAAAGTTCGGATTTTTCGAGCAGCGCTGGGGACATGAGTTTGACCGCACCGCCACCGGCCACTATGCCACGACAGTGGAGGGTAGTGACGGACTGGTGTATCTTGGCACAGCCGTAGATCCGGTAAAGGATCAGACCGACTTTCTCGCTCAGATTTCCTACGACCAGCTTTCGCATCTGATGTTTCCCATAGGCGATCTGCCCAAGGCTCGCGTAAGGGAAATAGCCATCGAGACCAATATGCCCAACGCTTTCCGCCGCGACAGTCAGGGCATATGCTTCCTCGGCAAGATAAATTACAACGACTTCATACGCCGCTATCTCGGCGAGCGCCCCGGTGCGATAGTGGAACTCGAAACAGGCCGCAAGCTGGGCGAGCACCGCGGATTTTGGTTTCACACCATAGGTCAGCGCAAAGGCCTCGGCCTGTCGGGAGGCCCATGGTATGTGGTCAGAAAAAACGTTCACGACAATGTGATATACGTGTCGCGGGGCTATGACACCGAAAAGCAGTATGGCCACACACTCCATTTGGCCGAAATGCACTGGATCACCCGCAATCCGTGGCCCGAAGAATGTGACAACGTAGCCATCACGTTTAAAAACCGCCACACACCCGAGTTCATGCCCGCCACCCTATCGCGAGTGCACGGCACAGAACATGAATATGTAATCTCCTCTGCCGTAAAGGTTCAGGGCATAGCCCCGGGCCAATTCGGCGTGATATACAATCCCGAAAAGACCGTGTGCCTGGGCAGCGGTGTGATCACGGGAGGCAACATCAATATTTAAGTCTCTCACCACATATATAATATATATGGAACAACGAATAAGATTGAAAGTACTCGGACTCTCCTACAGCCAGATTCAGCAGGGCGCCTACGCTCTCATACTGGCGCAGGTCAACGGCCCTTACCGCATACCGGTGGTGATAGGCCCGGCCGAGGCACAGTCAATAGCCATGGCCATGGAGAGCATCAAGCCTCCTCGCCCTATGACCCACGACCTCTTCGTATCGTTTGCCCACACGTTTGGCGTCAAGCTCAAGGAGGCTTTCATTTACAAGTTTGAAGACGGAATATTTTCGTGTGAGCTGACCTTCACCGACGGCGACCGCACCGTGGTGATCGACGCCCGCACCAGCGACGGCATAGCCATAGCCATGCGCACCGGATCGCCCATCTACACCACTCAGGAAATCCTCGACAAGACCGGTTTTCTGCTCGAAGTCGAGGGCGAGAATGCCGAAGCCGGTGACGACGATGAGGATGGTGACGATGATTTCGGCTCATATGACGATAGCGACGATGACGACGCCCTCGCTCCCGGCATGGAGCAGGAGGAGGAAGAAGAGGTATCGTCGTATATCCGCGAGCCAAAACTCGAAAATTATGCCATCGAGGAACTTGAGCGCACCATAGCCCGCCTCACCGAGCGCGAGGAATATGAAGAAGCCGCCCGCGTGATGGCCATACTCCGCCGCAAGCGTGAGCAACGCGATAACGACGCTGACCCACAAACTGCTGACTAACCTTAAATTCATTTCAATACCACTTTTCAACTGTTTATTACGCTATGACACCTGCAAATCCGTTTCAGATAAAAGCACGCCTGACGGTGATGAACTTTCTTGAGTTCGCCATCTGGGGCGCCTATCTCATATCTATGGGTATGTATTTGGCCACTCACGGCCTCGGCAACTACGTGTTTTGGTTCTACACCGCCCAGGGTATCGTGTCGATATTCATGCCCGCTATCATAGGCATCATCGCCGACCGCTGGATACCGGCGCAGAAGACACTCAGCCTCTGCCAGCTGCTGGCCGGTGTATTCATGATAGCTACCGGCTACGTGGCATCGGTGTCGGGCGAGCAACTTCCGTTTACCTCCATCTTCACCCTCTATGCCATATCGGTAGCATTCTATATGCCCACGATAGGCATGTCCAACTCCGTGGCTTTCAACGTACTTGAGCAGCACCGGCTCGACACCGTGAAAGAGTTTCCGCCCATACGAGTGTTCGGCACCGTGGGCTTCATAGTGGCCGAACTGGCTGTCAACTTCATATCGATCGGCGGTGTGGAGATTCAGCACAGCTACACACAGTTTTACCTCTCCGGAGCACTCAGTCTGGTGCTTGCAGCCTACTGCCTCACTCTCCCCGACTGCCCCGTAAAGAAATCATCAGGCAAATCTCTGGCCGACAGCCTGGGCGTGAAGGCATTCGCCCTGTTCAAGCGCCGTGAGATGGCGATATTCTTCATATTCTGCATGTTTCTCGGTGTTTCGCTTCAGATCACCAACAGCTACGGCTCAAGCTACATATATCAGTTCAACAGCGTGCCGGGCTACGAAGGCGGATTCTGGGCTCAGAACCCCACATTTCTCATCTCCATATCGCAGTGCGCCGAGGCCCTGTGCATACTCCTCATTCCTTTCTGCCTCAAGCGCTACGGCATCAAGGGCGTGATGCTCATAGCCATGTTTGCCTGGGTGCTCCGCTTCGGATTTTTCGCAATAGGCAATACATCGCCCTCAGGCGTGAGCTACCTCATCATGTCGTGCATAGTCTACGGCGTGGCCTTCGACTTCTTCAATGTATCGGGTGGCCTGTATGTCGACTCGCAGACACCTCCGGCTCAGCGCAGTTCGGCTCAGGGTCTGTTCATGCTCATGACCAACGGTATCGGTGCTTCGCTGGGTACACTCATTGCCGGCTCGGTGGTAGTCAATAATCTCGTCTATGACCCGGCCATACAGCATAACCCCGAAGCTATCCTCCACGGCTGGCAGACAAGCTGGGCCATATTCGCCGCCTACGCTCTGGTCGTGGCCATAATGTTTATGATCATATTCAAGGAGAAGCGCCCCGCTGCCGGCGATAAAGCATCTGTGGCCGAACAAGCCGCGCCCGACGGTTTTGTAGACGCTCCCCTCGAAAAATAATCCGTTTTATCAACCACCCTACCCCACTCATGATACAGTTTTATGCCCCTGAGATAGCCGATACGCTCCGCCTGCCCGAGAGTGATTCGGCTCATGCCGTGAGGGTGCTCCGTATGCACGAAGGAGACATGATGCAGGTGATCGACGGTCGCGGCAACGTGTATCAGTGCCGCCTCACCGAAGCTCATTCCAAGCGGGCTGCGGTAGAGATACTGTCGTGTGACCCGCAGGCTCTGCCGTGGAGTCAGCAGATAGTAGTGGCCGTGGCTCCCACCAAGCATCTTGACCGCATGGAGTGGATGGTGGAAAAGCTCACCGAGGTAGGTGTCAACCGCATCATCCCCATGCTCTGCGGTCGCTCCGAGCGCAAGGAGATCAAGACCGAACGACTTGAGAAAATCGCCGTCTCGGCCATGAAGCAGTCGCTCAAAGCCACCCTGCCGGTCATAGAACCGATGACACCTATAAGCAGTATTATCAGTGCTTACGACGGCTACACCAAAGCCGTGGCTTACTGCGACGACGCCGTGGGGCGCACCGACTTCACGTCGGTATATCGCCCGGCCTCCGACACAATTATCCTCATCGGTCCGGAGGGCGATTTCACTCCCGCCGAGATAGAGTCGGCACTCGCCGCAGGATTTACAGCTGTGACTTTGGGCGAGAACAGGCTGCGCACCGAGACTGCCGCCCTCTATGCCGTATCGGCCTGCCATATTATAGATCAGATCAACCACATTAATATATAAGATATATCAATGGATTTCAAGTTTGAAAACTACAGTTCTCAGCCCATGTTCTTCCTCCTGGCCGGTCCGTGCGTGATCGAAGGCGAGGAAATGGCCATGAATATCGCCGAGACCATCGTCAAGCTCACATCTGAGCTGAATATTCCTTACGTGTTCAAAGGGTCATATCGCAAAGCCAACCGCTCGCGCCTCGACTCGTTTACCGGTATCGGCGACCATGAAGCGCTGAAGATTCTCTCCAAGGTGCACAAAGAGTTCGGCGTGCCCGTGGTCACTGACATACATTCACCCGAGGAAGCCGCTATGGCAGCCGAATATGTCGACGTGCTTCAGATACCCGCATTCCTCTGCCGCCAGACCGACCTGCTCCTTGCGGCCGCCCGCACCGGACGTGCCGTCAACATCAAGAAAGGACAGTTTCTCTCGCCCGAGGCCATGACCTTCGCCATCGACAAGGTGCGCGATGCCGGCAACGACAATGTGGCCGTGACCGAGCGCGGAGTATCGTTCGGCTATCAGGATCTTATAGTGGACTACCGCGGTATACCCGAGATGCAGAAATTCAACGTGCCGGTGATACTCGACGCCACCCACTCGCTCCAGCAGCCCAATCAGCCCAAGGGTGTCACTGGCGGACGTCCCGACCTCATCGACACTATAGCCCGTGCCGGTATAGCCGTGGGCGTCGACGGTCTGTTTATCGAAACTCATCCCGAACCGAGCAAAGCCAAGAGCGACGGCGCCAACATGCTGCCTCTTGACCGCCTGCCCCGACTGCTTCATCAGCTCGTGGAGCTTAGGAAAGTCGTCAACAATTTCTAAATATCCATCCCTACAGCCAATCCCCACATTATCACTATTTATTACAATGAAACTCATCCGTCATATCATAATACCCGGTCTGCTCCTATGCGCCACCGCATTAGGCTCAAACGCTCAGACTGAAATCGACCCCTTCTCCGAGGCTCTCATGAAAGCATATACGAGCATGCTCGACGAGGATCCCCACGACTGGGAAGCCCTCTTCCGCCGCGCCAACGAATATTACCGCCGCGACGACTATGTGAAGGCGCTCGCCGACATTGATCTGGCTTTAAAATACATACCCGATTCAGAGCCCGACGTGCGCGCTCAGGCATACTCGCTGCGCGGCAATATCCAGATGATGAGCCAGCGCTACGAAAAGGCTCTCGCCGATTTCAACGAGGTGCTTACTCTCATTCCCGGCGACTATCCCACGCTCTATCAGCGCGCCACCGCCCTGTATAATCTCGAACGATACGCCGAAGCCAAGACCGACTTCAAGATTCTTCAACAGATGAACTCGCGCAGCCTCGAAGCTGTGTTCGGTCTGGCCCGAATAGCCGTAAAGGAAAACAATCTCGGTACTGCCAACGAGCTTATCGATCAGGCTCTCACCCTCTCGCCCAACAACAGCGAGGTATACATGCGCCGCGCCGACGTCCATACCATGATGGGTAATCCTCAGGGCGCTGTCGACGATTATATCATGGCCATCTCCACCGACGAGCAGAACACCGGTCGCGCTCTCGCCTACCTTGTCATGCTCTCGCGCGCCGACTATCCCGTGGTGATAGCCGGACTTTCCAACGCCATCCGTCAGGCTCCCCAAAACGGCATGTTCTACTACATCCGCGCCATGATAGCCCAGGGTCACTGCAACTATACCGCCGCTATCGACGACTACAACAAGATCATCGAAGGTCATCTCGACTCCTATCCCGGCATTAATGCCGCCCTTGCAGAGTGCTACTACGCACTGGGTGAATATGAGAAAGCCATGCTCAATGCCGACTATGCCGTAGGCGCAGCCCCCGACAATGCCGACTATAATGTATTGAAATCTAAAATCCTCCTTGCGCTCAACGAACCCGACAACGCTCTGGCATGCGCCGACAAGGCCGTGGAAGCCGATCCTGAACTCAACGCAGCCCTCATAGCTCGCGCACGCGCCCTCATAGCGCTTGAAAACTATATCGACGCATCGGTAGCGCTCAGCGAAGCGGCCATGAACAATCCCGAAGACCCGGAGCTGTATATACTCCGCGGATGGGTGCTCGAAAAGTATCGCAACAACACCAAAAACGGACGTGCAAGCTACGAACGTGTTCTCGATATGGACTATGACTTCGACAATGTTCGCTCGCTCCGCGGATTCGCTTTGCTCGGTCTTGACCGCGCTGACGACGGCCGCCGCTGGATGAACAAGGTGCTCACCACTACCGAGGACTACGACGGACTGACCAACTACTACGGCGCTTGCTTCTTCGCCTGGGACGGCAATCTTGACAAGGCATTTGCCTGCATGGAAAAGTCGCTTGAGAAAGGTTATGCCAATTTCCACGCTTGGACCCGCGACTCCGAGGCAAACCTCAACGTGGCTCCCCTTCGTAACGATCCCCGCTTCTCAGCCCTCCTCACCAAGTACTCCCAGATATTCAAATAATCCACGATATAGCAACGCATGAAATCTCACGGCGTAGACGAGCTTAGCCGTCTTTATCTTAAGGACACGGCATTTCAGAATCTCATGAAGCGGCGCATATTCAATGTGCTGCTCATAGCCTCGCCATACGACGCCTTCATGATGGAGGAAGACGGGCGCGTGGAGGAGCAGCTGTATTTTGAATACGTGTCGCTCAATCTCTCGTCGCCGCCGCGAGTCACTCGCGTCACTGATACTGCCGAAGCTCTCGAAAAACTCGCCGCCACCAAGTTTGACCTCGTGATAACAATGCCGGGCATCGACATAAGCGAGACTTTTACCGGCGCCCGGACCATCAAGGCACTTTATCCCGACCTGCCTATAGTGGTGCTCACTCCGTTCTCCAAGGAAGTGTCGCGTCGCCTTTCGGCCGAAGATTTCACCGGTATCGACTATGTTTTCAGCTGGCTGGGCAACGTAGGTCTGCTTCTGGCAATAATAAAGCTGCTCGAAGACAAGATGAACGCCGACAACGACATCAACGATGTAGGCGTGCAGATGATACTTCTGGTAGAAGATTCGGTGAGATTCTACTCCTCAGTCCTCCCTCAGGTATATAAGTTTCTGCTTGAGCAGTCGCGCGAATTTTCGACCGAAGCGCTCAACGAGCACGAGCAGATGCTGCGCATGCGCGGACGCCCTAAAGTGATGCTGGCTCGCGACTATGAGGAAGCCATGCGACTCTATGACCGCTATCATGAGCATATACTGGGTGTGATCACCGACGTATCGTTTAACCACGATGGCCGCAAAGACCCGAAGGCGGGTGTAAAACTTGCCCGTGAACTGCGCGGACGCGACCCGTTTCTGCCCATCATCATCGAGTCGTCGGAGAAATCCAATGCCGATGACGTGGCCGAACTCGGATGCACGTTTATCGACAAAAATTCCAAGAAATTTCCCGTAGACCTCGGAAGCGCCATCACCGACAACTTCGGCTTCGGCGACTTTGTGATTCGTAATCCCGAGACCGGAGAGGAAATCATACGCCTGAAATCGCTTAAAGATCTTCAGGATCATATATTCGACATACCGGCCGAATCGCTCTACTGGCATGCGTCGTTCAACGACATATCGCGGTGGCTCTACAGCCGCGCCATGTTTCCGATAGCCGAACTCATCAAGCGCCACCGCTTCAAGTCACTTGAAGATGCTCCCGAGGCACGCAAGTTTTTCTTTGACCTCATAGTGAAATACCGCAAGATGAAAAACCGCGGTGTAGTAGCTGTGTTCCGCAAAGACCGTTTCGATCATTACTCCAACTTCGCCCGTATAGGTGATGGCTCACTCGGAGGCAAGGGGCGCGGTCTGGCGTTTATCGACTCCATAATCAAGAAGAATCCCGTATGCGATGATTTCGACGGACTCACCATCACCATTCCGCGCACGGTAGTACTGTGCACCGACATTTTCGACGAATTTATGTCGGCCAACAATCTCTACCCGATAGCGCTCTCTGATGCCGACGACTCCGTAATACTCGAACACTTTCTGAAAGCCAAACTCCCTGTCACCATCAAGGAAGATCTGCTTGCCCTCTTTGAGGTGGTGGACCGTCCGCTGGCCATACGATCGTCGTCGCTCCTCGAAGACTCGCATTATCAGCCGTTTGCCGGCATATACTCCACCTACATGGTGCCCAAGCTGGCCGACCCGGCTCAGATGCTCGGAGTGGTCACCGATGCTATCAAGAGCGTCTATGCCTCGGTATACTATGCTGACTCGAAAGCATATATGACCGCCACTTCCAATGTCATTGATCAGGAGAAGATGGCCGTCATAATTCAGGAGGTAGTGGGTAAGGATGTCGACGGTTATTACTTCCCGTCGTTTTCGGGTGTAGGCCGTTCGCTCAACTACTATCCCATCAACGATGAGCGACCCGAAGACGGAGTGGTGGAGATAGCCGTGGGGCTTGGTAAATACATTGTCGACGGAGGAGTAGGACTTAGGTTCTCACCCCGCCATCCCGACAATGTGCTTCAGACTTCGGAAATACAGCTTGCCCTTCGCGACACTCAGACTCGCCTCTATGCACTCGACACCGTAAATGTGCCCGAAGATTTCAAGATCGACGACAGCTTCAATCTCGCCCGCCTCAAAGTGCAGGATGTGGCCATGAAGGGCGCGCTGCGCTACATGGTGTCGACCTACGATTTCCGCGACAATGTGTTGCGTGACTACGAGAGCGGCGAAGGCCGACGCGTGGTGACCTTCAATAACATCCTCCGCCATAAAGTGCTACCGCTGGCCGATGCTCTCGACTTCATGCTCACCACAGGGCAGAAAGCCATGTCGCGACCGGTGGAAATAGAATTTGCCGGCATGATCGACGAAAACGAGCGCGGAAAAGGCCGACTCTACTGGTTGCAGATACGGCCCATCGTGGAGCGGAAAGACTCCGTCGACCCGCATCTGATGGAAACGCCCGACGACCGACTGCTGCTGAAATCCACCACCGCTTTAGGCCACGGAACGTTTGAAAATGTCCGTTCTGTCGTTTATGTGCGTCCCGAATGCTTTTCTTCGGCAAATAATTCGCTCATAGCACGCGAAATTGAAAAAATAAATCGTAACTTTACAGCTCAGGGAGAAAACTATATCCTGATTGGGCCCGGAAGGTGGGGCTCGTCTGACACCGCGCTGGGTATTCCCGTGAAATGGCCGGCTATTTCATGTGCCCGTCTGATCGTGGAGTCGTCGCTGCCCAACTACCGAATCGAGCCGAGCCAGGGTACACACTTCTTCCAGAACCTCACATCTATGGGGGTGGGCTACTTTACGGTCGACACCGCCGCCGGCAAGGGAATATATGACGTGGACTTCCTCGACAGTCTTCCCGCCGTGGCCGAGACCGAACATGTAAGAGTAGTCACCATCCCGCAGCCTTTCGCCATCGGCATCGACGGCACAAAGGGAATGGGTGTGGTGGTGAAACCTGATATTTTATAACATTAAAGCCAAAACCTACACGAAGCAAATGTCAATCTGGAACGAAATAAAGCAGCTGCTCGGATTCGGGCCTACCGATGAAGAAGATTTCGACGAATACGACTCATCGGTTCCCACCTATGCCGTAGAACGCCCCGAGGAGGAGATCAAGCCTGTGATGCGCGGCCTTCCGTCGCCCAAGGCTGAGACCGAACCCGTGGCCGGACCCGTGGCTGAGAGCGAACCCGAGGTAAAGGTTGAAGCCGAGACAAAGGCTGAAGCCGAGACAAAGGCTGAAGCCGAGACAAAGGCCGAAATAGTTTCAGAGACAGTAGAAACTTCGTCTGACGATCTGCCGGGTGATATATTCGACGCGATTATTGAGCTGTTTAACTCCACGATGCCCGAGTTTGTAGCCAAGTCGCTCAGCTCTGAAGCGCAGCGTAAATATATCTACGACCATATCAGCGATTCGCTCCGCGCGCGCATTGCTTCCACTGTAGCGGTCAGGGTATCCACTCCGGCTGACATGACTGAACACCGGCAACTCATCGACACCCTCCATCAAGCCCGGGAAGAGGCTGATGCTCTCCGCAACGAAATGCTATCGCTGCGCACAAGCGCCGAGCAGCAGAAACAGGCTTTTACCGACCGGATCACTGAACTTGACTCCCATCTGAGCAAACTGATAGCCGAGAAGGGACAAGTCAGCACCAAGCATAGTCAGCTCCAAGCTGTCGACCCGACCGAATCGGCCGAAAAGGACGCGAAAATCGAAGAACTAAACTCTCACATCGAGTCGCTCACCTCACGCATCAAGCAGCTCGATGCCGAGGTCAACAAAGCCCGCACTCTCAACGAGCAGCTTGAACTGAAAGCCACTATGAGCGACAGTATGATCAACAATCTTCAGGCTGAAGCATCGCGCGCCCGGGAGCAGCTTGCCAAAGCCGAATCCGATCTGGCCATAGCTGCCGAAATCCAGGAAAAACTCGAACTCTTTGAGGAAATCAAAAAACGCAAAGACGCTAAAATCACCGAACTTACCGCTAAGGTGAAGCAGCTCTCCGAACAGATTGAAAATATGCCCGCTCCGGCTCCTGACGTTCAAGCCGCTGAGGAAGAAATCCTGCGTCTGCGCGATGAAAACGCATCGCTCTCCCACACTATAGAGACCAATCTTTACAATCAGGCCAACGCCGAGATGAAGCTCCGCTCGGAGATAAAGCAACTGCGTGCCGAACTCGACCGCACCAAGGAGCGCCTGCAGGAAGCCGAGGCTGCCCCGAGGCTCATTGACGATCCCGCTCCCGCCTCAGCTGCCCCGCCTCAGCGCAAGCGCCGCGGACGTCCGCGCAAGACGCGTGACGCCATCGACGGCAATCTCGACAGCACTGACTGGCTCGATGTGCCCGAAGGCTCACGCAAGTTTGACCCCGATTTCGGTTACCACGAACCTCCGCGCACCGTAGTGCCTGACAACGACGCACAGCTTTCACTCTTCTAAATTCAGCCTTTCACTCTTCTAAATTCAGCCGCTATCAACTCATGAAAAAAATACTGACTACTATCCTATCACTCTCCACTCTAAGCGCCACTGCCGTATCGGCCGTGAAGGTCGACACCGGCATGGCTCCCTACGTATACCCGGGCAATACCGCTGCATCGCCGGCCGAAATGACTTTCGACCCTGATGGCACTACCTATCTGGCATATATGCCCGACGATATGGCCGTGAAGCGATTTGACCTCAAGACCGACAAGGAAGTGGAGACCGTGATGGATCTCACCCATACCCGCGGCACGTCGCTGAAATCCATCGAGGGATTCACGCTCAGCCCCGACGGATCGAAACTCCTCCTGACCACCGGTAAGAAAATGATATACCGACGCTCGTTTACAGCAGCTTATTATGTCTACGAGATTCGCACCCGTATGCTCACGCCCCTGTCAGACGATCATGCCGTGCAACGCTCTCCCCTATTTTCGCCCGATGGCCGCATGGTGGCATTCGTGGCCGAAGACAATAATATCTACGTCAAGAAACTCGACTACGGCACGGAAGTGGCCGTAACTCGCGACGGCGCTCCCGGCACGGTGATCAACGGTGTGCCCGACTGGACATATGAAGAGGAGTTCACCACCTCATGCTCCATGTCATGGGCTCCCGACAATCTCACACTCTGCTATCTGAAATACAACGAGTCCGACGTTCCGGCCTGGACTTTTCCGCTCTATGAGGGCACATGCAACCCCATGACGGAATATGCTCTGTATCCCGGCTCATACTCATATAAATATCCTGTAGCCGGCGAGCCTAACTCGGTAGTCACACTCCACAGCTACGACGTGGAGACCCGAAAGATCAAGGATATCGCTCTGCCCGGCAACGGTATAGAATACATTCCGCGTATGGCTTATGCCTATGATGCGTCACGCGTCATTGTCACCACCCTCGATCGCGACCAGCGCCGCATGGAGCTTTTCGCCGTAAATCCCCGCTCGGGTGTGGCCAAGTCAATCTATACAGAGACTTCCGACGCATGGATTCCCTCTGTCACTTACGAGAATCTTACCCTCTCGCCCGATGGCTTCACTCTCATCTCGTGTCGCACCGGCTATAATCATCTCTACACCTACAACTACTCCGGAGCGCTCACCCGCACCGTCACTTCGGGCGACTACAATGTGACTGCCTATTACGGTTCTGACGCCAATGCGGTATATTATCAGTCTACCTCGGCCGGAGCCATTAATCGCGTGGTGGAGGCGGTCGATTCAAAAGGCAAGGTGACAAGACTTACGCCCGCCGAAGGCTGGGCCTCGGCTCGCTTTACCCCTGCCATAAACTACATGGTGCTCGACTACAGTACGGCATCGACTCCCCCCGTCTACACCATCTGCACACCCAAGGGCAAGAGCGTGCGCACCCTCGAAGACAACGCCGCATATGCCTCACGCTATGCTTCGGCCCCGCAGAAAGAATTTATCACTGTACCCGGAGCTGACGGCACCACTCTCAACGCATATATCATCAAGCCGAAACACTTTGACCCTTCCAAGCGTTATCCGGTTATAATGAATCAGTACAGCGGACCCGAATCTCAGGAAGTGACCTGTCGCTGGCGCATGGACTGGCCCCAGTATGCCGCCGAACAGGGTTATGTCGTGGTATGTGTCGATCCCCGTGGCACGGGTGGACGCGACCGCGCTTTCACCACATGCGTATATAAGCAGCTCGGCCGCTACGAGGCTGCCGACCTCATAGCCGCAGCGCGTCACTTTGCGTCGCTCCCCTACGTCGACTCATCGCGCATCGGCATCACCGGCTGGAGCTACGGAGGCTACCAGACTCTGATGACCATATCCAAGCCTGATTCGCCTTTCGCAGCAGCCGTAGCTATAGCTCCCGTCACTTCTTGGCGCTACTACGACACCGTATATGCCGAGCGCTACATGCTCACCCCGGCTCAGAACGAGAGCGGATATGAAAGCTCCGCTCCCATATCGTATGTCGACAATATGAACATACCGCTGCTCATCATGCACGGCACGTCAGACGACAACGTACATCTTTTCAATACCATGCAATACGTATCGAAACTCCAGGCCGCCGGCCGCTGGTGCGATATGTTTCTGTATCCTGATATGAACCATTCCATCAACGGATGCGACGCCCGTCTCAACGTATACTCTCGTATGATGGATTATTTCAACCGTAATTTGTGATAGCATCATGACTTCATCCCGTCCTAACAACGATCTGCGAAATATCGTGTTCTCATTGTGGTCCAACTGGGCCATATCCACCGGAGCAATAGCTCTGCCAATACTTCTGTCGCTGTGGATACCCATGCCTTGGATACCCATACTGTCGCTCGTGCTGATGCTCTGTCTCATGACCTACATGAGCGGCGCATACGCAGCCAAGACCACCATGAGCTACACGCTCACCGCCATATGTGTGCGCACGCTTCTGATCTCGGCCGTCATAATGGAAGGCATCCTGATAGCCTACAACCGTGGCTTTGTCAATCACTTCTTTGACAGTAGCGCTCTCAATGCGGATCTGCCTTTCCTCCCGGTGCTGATATTCTGCCCGGTCATGCTGATAGTCAGCTCGGTATACAGTCTCATGGGTCGTCGCACCACCACATTCCAGAAGTGCAACGCTCTTTTCGGATCATACGTTGAGCGCGGCTTCATCGGTCAGATCGTAAGAGAAGAGAGCGGCTATCAGGTCACCACCGTGATAGCCATGAATCTCGTGGCTACGGTGCTGGCGGTATTCTACTACTTCGTATTCTACATCAATGTAAATATCAACTCGGCCGACGCATTTTTCCTCTGCTGGTTTCCGTTTATCGGCTTCATGCTGGTCACTCTCTTTATGGCCACCCGCTACATATCGCTGTGGGGATACTACTCGCAGGATGTGGAGGGTTCAAATACCCGTATGGGCGAGAAGACGTGGATGCGCTATCTGGTGATGTGCGACGATACCATATATCTTGCCCGCAACGAGGAGTTTTTCGATATTCCCGGCATGGATAAAATCGACACCCCGGCCTCGCTGTTCATTCCTTTCCGCGAGAAAGCGCCTAAAAGTTATGCCTCGGAGGTGTTCGGTCATCTCTGTTCGCTCAAGGATGACCAGTTTGTGCTCCGGTTCATGTATCTTAGTCAGGAAGCCGAAGGTCTGTCCAACATAATCCACTACATAGTCACCGTAAAAGATCATGAGATTATCGACAAGTCCACTCTAAGCGGCAAGTGGTACACAATATCGCAGCTCCAGCGACTGATCTACAATCGCGATATAGCTCCGATACTCGCATCTGAGATCCACCGTCTCTACACTGTGGCTATGGCTTGGAAGACATATGACCGCGACGGCAACCGCCTGTATAAGATCAAAAACTACCGCCCCATATTCCGCTTCAGCGGTATCGGAGAGTGGGAAGTGGATTTCAACGATCCTCACTGGCTGCGCGTGGCCACCTTCAATGAAGACAAGCCGCTTTTCCGTCTGCGCCGCTGGATCAAACGCCTCACCGGAACGTATTGATGGGCTACTCCACGATCATCATCACCGGCCCTACGGCGTCGGGCAAGACGGCGCGGGCCGTCGACGTGGCTCGTGAGGTGGGGGGAGAGATCATAAGCGCCGACTCACGCCAGATATATCGCGGCATGGATCTCGGCACTGGCAAGGACCTGGAGGAGTATGCCGAAATCCCGTATCATCTTATCGACATACGCCCCGCCGGTTATAAATACAACTTATATGAATTTCTGCGCGACTGCCGCCACGCCGTGGCCGACATTCGCTCACGCGGGCGCGTGCCTGTGATATGCGGGGGCACCGGACTCTATGTGGAGTCGTATCTCAAAGGGCTCTCGCTTCATGAAGTACCTGAAAATCCTGACCTGCGCAAGATGCTCGAAGGTCTGTCGCTCGAACAACTCACACGGAGGCTCGAATCAATGAAGACGCTCCACAACACTACCGACGTCGACACCGCCAAGCGCGCCATCCGTGCCATTGAGATACAGCAATATTATCTCGATCATCCCGAGGCCGCCCGTGCAGCCGAGCCTCATCCGGTGACGGATGCTCTGGTGATCGGTGTCGACATTGACCGCGACGCACGCCGCCGTCGTATCGCTGACCGCCTCAAAGCGCGCCTCGATGCAGGAATGATAGAGGAAGTAAGCCGCCTCATCGACAGCGGCGTTGCTCCCGACGACCTTATATACTACGGTCTGGAATACAAATTCATCACCCTCTACGTCACCGGTCACATGACCCGCAGCGAAATGGAAGAGGGGCTGCTGATAGCCATACATCAGTTTGCCAAGCGGCAGATGACTTGGTTTCGGGGCATGGAGCACCGCGGTTTTCCCATCCATTGGCTCCCGTATAACCTGCCGCCCGAAGAGTTTACCTCGTGCGTCGTAAACATGTTTAGGTCATGACTCTGCGTGGCTGTGCCGCAGCTGCGGCCGTATTGCTCTCTTGTATATGCATCGGTGCCAAGTCTTACTCATATCGACTTCCGCCAGAAGTGACCGACAGTGTGATACCGCTCACACTTCCCGAGTGTGAGTCACCACAATCTGTCACGGCATCCGTCAGAGCTTCCGCCACGAAGTCAGCGTCATGGTCGCTGCTACTCAGCGCAGGCGCCGACACACTTACGGTGACACTCGGCCTGCGCCCTGCCGGATATTTCGATCCGTTTGACCGCAGCGGTGTGACCATCACCGCCGCATCCGGCTCAAAGATTCTCGCCTCAGCGTCGCCCTCCGACGGATTCGCTACTTCGGCAGGTGAATACAATACTCTGTCAGTCAACGCATCGGCCGATCGCATTGTCGTAAGCGGTGGCTATCATCGTCTTACCCCGGTAGTCGACTTCGCCAATCCGTTTGGCAGCATCCCCCACGCCATCTCATTTCGTGCTGACGGCAAGGTTGCGGTGGCCAATACCATGGTAGATATAATATATCCGCCTGAATCTGTGGCTAAGACAGCATGGACATCCGAGTCGCTTCACCATTACCTCTCCACTGCCCCACTCGACCCGCTTGAGGGATATTGGGACTATCTTGACCGCAAGACCACTCCGCGGCGTGCGCGTGAGGGAGGCCGGTACACACTCGCCGTTGTGAAATCTCTTGACCGTCCCGGCACTTACGACATACTCTACGTTGCCGGAGCACGCGTCTATTCTGACCGATGGCGACCCGCCATGCGCAAGGGGCGCCTCATCCCCACCGACTATGTTGACCACTACGATCTGGAATGGATCGACGCTACTTTCGTAGAGCGCACCACCGACATTCACGCATCAGTCGAACAGGCATCCATCCTCACACTCCGCTTCCCGCTCTTTGAATCCTCGCTGCGCTTCACCCGCCGCGACCCCATCCAATGAAAGTTACCGCAAACGCACTGGCAATTTCATCGCCGCGACCGTAACCAAATGTTATTCAATCTTGTATGGAATATACATTGGGGTGTCGTCCGGCAGAGCAAAATGGTAACTTCGCGGAAACAAATGTCGCGCACCATTATTCGCGTAGCGAAGCGGCAAGCCGATGACAACGCCGTGGTTACGCACCATCTGCTGCCGGACGCTCCTGTGTAGCGCCCCTACAATCCACTCCTAAAATCTAATCCCCACCTAAAACCATCTTCGATTTGTGGATAATGGAAAATTGTTGTAAATTTGCAGTTCTAAACTGATGTATAATATTAACTCAACAGGTTATGGGATTTTTTGATTTCTTTAAGTCAAAAGAACAGAAAAAAGAGACGCTCGACAAGGGCCTCGAAAAGACGCAACGCGGCTTTTTTGACCGTCTTACGCGCGCCGTAGCGGGTAAGTCGAAGGTCGACGCCGAAGTGCTCGACAATCTCGAAGAGGTATTTGTGACCAGCGATGTTGGTGTGGACACCACTCTGAAGATTATTGACCGTCTGGAGAAACGTGTTGCGCGCGATAAATATGTCAGTTCTTCGGAACTTAACTCCCTGCTGTGTGAGGAAATAGCCGATCTGCTCGTAGAAAACGATCCAGCTACGGCTGCCGACGACGAATTTAAAGTACCCGAAGGCCACAAGCCCCACGTGATAATGGTGGTGGGTGTCAACGGCGCCGGTAAAACCACTACCATAGGCAAGCTCGCCGCCCAGTTTAAGGCCGCGGGCAACAAGGTATATCTCGGTGCGGCCGACACGTTCCGCGCCGCAGCTATCGAGCAGCTCGACGTGTGGGGACAGCGCGCCGGTGTGCCCGTAGTGAAGCAGAAGATTGGAGCTGACCCCGCCTCGGTGGCCTACGACACTCTTCAGAGCGCCGTGGCCAACAATGCCGACGTGGTGATAATCGATACCGCCGGCCGACTCCATAACAAGAAGCACCTCATGGACGAGCTCACCAAGATCCGCAACGTGATGCAGAAGATAGTGCCGGGCGCACCCCACGAAGTGCTTCTGGTGCTTGACGGCTCTACGGGTCAGAATGCTTTCGAGCAGGCCCGTCAGTTTACCGCCGCCACTCAGGTCAACGGTCTGGCCATCACGAAGCTCGACGGCACCGCCAAGGGCGGCGTGGTGATAGGCATCAGCGACCAATTTCGCATACCGGTGAAATACATCGGTCTGGGCGAAGGCATAGCCGACCTGCAGGTATTCAACAAAAAGGAATTTGTAAAATCTCTCTTCGGCGAAAAGTGAAGCGCGTAAATGTCATTTCGCTTGGCTGCTCGAAAAATCTTGTGGATTCGGAGCGGCTGATGAGAATGCTTGAAAACGTGGGCTACGACGTGGTCCACGAGGCCGAGGATTCCCGCAAGGGCGATATAGTAGTAATAAATACATGTGGATTTATAGGCGATGCCAAGGAAGAGTCGATCAACGAGATTCTGGCCCGCACCGCCCTCCGCGCCGAGGGGCGCATCGAAGCCGTCTACGTAATGGGATGCCTCTCGGAGCGCTATGGCGAAGAGCTGCGCACGGAGATACCCGAAGTCGACGGCTGGTATGGCAAGCTCTCATGGCCGCAGCTGGTCACCGACCTTTCGCGCCGACACCCGGCTTCGGCACCCTACGACCGCATCATCACCACCCCCCGCCATCACGCATATCTGAAGATTTCGGAAGGCTGCAACCGCTTCTGCGCGTTCTGCGCCATCCCGCTCATCACCGGACGCCACCGCTCGCGCCCCATCGAGGAGATAGTCGATGAGGTGAAGATGCTCGTGGCCCGCGGCGTGAAGGAGTTTAATGTGATAGCTCAGGAACTCACTTACTACGGCATCGACCTCTACGGACACCGGCGCATAGCCGAGCTGATTGACGCCATTGCCGCCGTCGACGGTGTGGAATGGATCAGGCTTCACTATGCATATCCCGCCGACTTTCCTATGGAGATGCTCGACGCTATGGCGCGCAACCCCAAGGTGTGCCGCTATCTCGACATAGCCCTGCAACATATATCTGACCGCGTGCTGACCAACATGCGCCGCCATATCACTGCCGGGCAGACCCGCAGTCTGCTGGCCGAGATACGCCGCCGCGTACCCGGCATACGCATACGCACCACTCTTATGGTAGGATTTCCCGGCGAGGAAGAAGAAGACTTCGAGGAGCTGATGGACTTCGTGAGAGAGCAGCGATTTGACCGCATGGGAGCGTTTGCCTACTGCGAGGAAGAAGACACCCGTGCGGCAGCCGACTTCTCCGACTCGATACCCGACGAAGTGAAGCAGCAGCGCCTCGAACGCCTCATGGCCCTTCAGGAGGAAATATCTGCCGAACTTATGGCCGCCCAGATCGGATCGAAGGTGCGTGTGATAATTGACCGCGAGGAAGATGACTACTACGTGGGACGCACCGAATATGATTCGCCCGAGGTTGACCCCGAAGTGCTCGTGGAGAAAACCGCCGCACTCACTCCCGGCGACATGATAGAGGTGGAGGTGACCGACGCCCTGCCCTTTGAACTCATAGCCCGCCACGTCACACCCGCCAAAACTATCTGACCGATGATATCCCGCAAGGAATACTCCGACACTATAAGCCGATGCCTGCGGCGCAATCTGCCGTTTGTCATATACATGCCACCCGAATATGACGAGGTGATATTTTTTTCACAGCGCCCCGACGAGCACAACGAATGTCGGGCCGACCTCTCCGACCCTCAATGGAACGGATTTTTCATCAACTTCTTCAATAACGACGAGCCTTATCTGGCCGGCGTGGCTTACGACTATGACTATCAAGAGACACTGGCCGAGCTTGACTATCTGGAAAACGTCGACGGCCTGTATATGCCGGCCGACGTGGTACCATCGCTGAAATCCACCACCCGGTTGCAGCATGCCGCCGCCGTCAATATAGCCGTGGGCGAGATCAGCCGCTATTCAGGAAAGGTAGTGGTGTCGCAGATGACAGCCGTGGCGTCATTGCGCGACCCGGCCGAGGTGATGTGGGAGTATTTCGACATGTTTCCGGCTACATTCCGCTTCCTCGTATTCACACCCGAGACCGGACTGTGGCTCGGAGCCACCCCCGAACTTCTCGCGCGCTGCTTCCCGAAGCAGAAAGCCGTGCTCTCGATGGCTCTCGCCGGTACGAAACCGGCCGACGACACATCCGGATGGGACGAGAAAAATGTCACCGAACACATCTGTGTGCTCCGCCATATCACCGACACTTTCGATAACGCCGGACTGGCCGTGGAGACTTCCGATCCCGAGGAGCTGTATTTCGGCCCGATAAAGCATCTGTGTACCCACGTGGGCGCAGAGGGCGATTATGATGCAGCTGCACTGCTCTACGACCTCAGTCCTACACCCGCTGTGGCCGGATTCCCTGACCGCGACCGAGCCATAAGACTCATAGCCCGCCTGGAAAAACATCAGCGCTACTGCTACACCGGATTTGTCGGCATAAAATCCGATGACGATATCGAGGCCTACGTCAACCTGCGGTCGGCACTCGTGGTGCCCTGTCTGGTCGACGGCGCCGAAGCCTACATATATAATATATATTCCGGGGGCGGAATCATGCCCGATAGTCATGCCGACGCCGAGTGGGACGAGCTTATGGCCAAGATGTCGCCGCTCTACGGCATAATCACCGGCGATGCGTCGCTACCTCGCCCCGACGAAATAAAAGAAAACATCACGTTTCCCGACTACGTGTCGCGCAGAGATTTCTTAATGACCAACCGATATGTCAAATAATCAACCCGGCTATCCCGCCCTCATCATAATATTAGCCGTAGCAGTCCTTGCCGGTCTATCGCTGCTTCCACTCCACGAGTGGACCGGTGGCGTAGTCAAGGAATTCAATCTGCTCTCAGATGTGATGCACGACCTGAGTGTGGAAGCTGACTCCACCGCCCCTGATCCCGATGAAGTATTCGAGGATATCGACCCCGAACTGCTCCGCGCCCAGGCCGAAGCCGAGAGCGGTAGCGTGAAAGTGAATCCCGCGCCGGCTCACCCGTCGGACTCCACTCCGGCCCGTCACACCGCAGCAGTGACCACGGCCACTTCTCCTTCGCTGGCCAATATCATAGTGGAAAACGACACTATAGTGCCCGCACCCAAAGCCTCACGCGTGGGTGACCTCGTGGTGATCGAGGACTACACGGCCGGAGCGATGGGACTTGCCAATCTCCGGCGCACCATTCAGTCAGGCTCGTTCGCCCGCATAGCCCTCGTAGGCGACAGCTACATCGAAGGCGACATCTTCGCGCAGGATCTGCGCGAAAAATTACAGAGCGCTTATGGAGGTCAGGGCGTAGGCTACGTCAACATGCACTCCGAATTTCCCGGATTCCGTCGCTCGGTGAAGCAAGGCGGAAGCGGCTGGAAAGCATTCTCGGCCATGAAGAAATGTGACTTCAACTACATAGGTCTTTCCGAACAATACTTCATATCCACGCCGCAGGCCGTGTCGACCTATCAGGGCACCAAAGCGTTTGCCCAGACCGGAGCGTGGTCCACGTCGCGCTTCCTGTTCGTAGCCCCCAATGGCGCCACCATCACCTACCGCACCTCGGGTGAATGGATCTCCGAGGATGTGCCGGCCGATGCCGGCGTACAGATGATTAAGGTCGACGGCTCTACCACCCGATTTGACGTCAAGACCACATCATCGTCGCTCGTAGGACTCGGCGTGTGGCTCGACGGCGACTCCGGCATAGGAGTCGACTGCATGTCGTCGCGCGGATTCTCAGGCATCACACTCAGCAAAATCAGCCGCCCGCTCTGCTATGAGATGAGCCGCTGCGGAGTCGACTACAATCTTATCATCCTCGAATTCGGCATCAACGCCATGAGCGCACGTCAGCGCAACTACAGCGTATACAGCGCCCGCATGGTCGATGTGATCAACCACGTGCGCAGCTGCTATCCCCGCGCCGACATACTGCTCATGGGCATAGGTGACCGCGGCGAGAAGCGAGGTTCGGAGATACACTCCATGTCCACGGCCACAGCCATGATCGAAGCCCAGCGCGAAGCCGCCCGCAAGGCCCACTGCCTCTTCTGGGATACCCGCGAAGCCATGGGTGGTGTGGATGCCGTGGTGGAATGGAGCCGCGGCGGATACATCAACAAAGACTACATCCATCTTACCCACAAGGGAGGGGCGCGACTGGCCGACCTCCTGTTCAACGCCATCAGTCACGATCTTAAATGAAACGATTAATACTCCACATAGCCACTCTCGCTCTTGCCGTCACTCCGGCCGCGGTATTTGCGGCTCAGCCTGACGATAGCGAGACCACCGTAGTCACCGAGGACGATTCGCGAGACATTCGCGAGAACGCCGTGGTGATACCCGACGGCGATGCCGACGATATAGATATTCCCGTACCGTCGTTCATCCGTCAGCGAGCCAACAAGATAACACTCAACGGTTCAGACCCCTCGAAACTCCGTCAGGCCGTGATGATGTCAAATGTCAAGCCGGTGTCGATGCTCCTCATAGGCGACAGCCACGTCCAGGCCGGCATCAACTCGGGTGTGACACGCGAACTCATGCAATATGACTTCGGCAATGCCGGACGTGGCATCATAGCCCCCCTGCGCCTGAGCGGCACCAACGAACCATCAGACTACTATTTCCAAAGCCGCAACCAGTGGAATGCCGTCAGACTGATGAATGCCTCGTGGGAACAGTCGGTGGGTTTCACCGGCACGTCAATCCATCCTCTCACATCTGAAAGCCAGCTCTTCATAGCCACTTCGGAGAAAGAGGACTACAATCCGTTTACGTCGGTCACCATATTCCACCGCGGCCAAATGACCATCAAGTCTGTCACCACGTCGGAGGGCAAGACTGTGCATTTCCGAGCCGTGCCTTCACACGACTATACCCAGATCATACTGGCCGAACCGGTCACGGGTATTGACGTGGACTTCTCGTCGGCCGGCGACCTCACGGTCTACGGTGCGTCGCTCGATTCAGGCCGTCCGGGTGTGAAATTCCATTCGATAGGCAACAACGGCGCCACATATGATACCTACAACCGTATCGGCAACGTCGGTCAGGGCATCGTACCGCTCGAACCGTCGCTCGTCATCATAGCGCTGGGCACCAACGAAGCCTTCGGCAAGTTTGACTCAGCCGAGTTCACCCGCTCTGTCGACAGGCTCGTGAAGAATATTCGCGCCACCAATCCCGACGCATTCATAGTGCTCACCACTCCTATGGAATGCCAGCGCAGCATCACCACAAGCAAGAAAGTGCGCGTGAAAGGCAAGACTAAAAAGGGGCGTCCGCGCTACCGCACTACAAGTGTGAAATCTTACAAGGTGAACTCCAACATAGCATCGGTGCGCAACGCCATCATCGACTACGGTCGCCGCAACAATGTGGCCGTATATGACTGGTATGACGTGGCCGGTGGTGCCGGA
Organism: Bacteroides sp.; assembly: GCA_014802325.1. GTDB lineage: Bacteria > Bacteroidota > Bacteroidia > Bacteroidales > Muribaculaceae > Duncaniella. The sequence goes on along the minus strand of JAAVCK010000017.1, from coordinate 38,747 downwards.
GCAAGCTCAAGCTGGCTGTCGGCCAACCTCTTTGCCAAAGACCGCGTGCATCACACGGCTGCCGGCTACCGCCTTGAAGGCCGGATGCTCTACGATGCTATTCTTTCAACCCTACGCGACTAAAAAAATCATCTGACAGACAATGCACCAGTTCATTGACTTTGACCGTCTTCAGAAAGTGTTGAGCTACGACGCCATGTCGCCGCTGCTCTTCAACACCGGACTGTTTCTGATACTATTTGTAGTCTTCATAGCCATCTACTCGCTGATGCGACGGTTTCGCAACGTGAAGATGGTATTCGTGATTCTGTTCTCGCTTTATTTCTACTATAAATCGTCGGCTGAATACTGCTTTATACTCTTGGGCGTATGCGTAAGCGACTTCGTGCTGGGTCTGCTCATGGAAAAAGCCGGACAGGTGGTATGGAAAAAGAAGCTTATCGTATGGATCAACGTGCTCGTCAACGTGGGCATGCTGGCTTACTTCAAGTATTTCAACCTTCTGCTCGACACCATCAGCTCGTTCACCACCATGAAATTCGATGCGCTCGACATCATACTTCCCGCCGGCATATCGTTTTTCACTTTCCGCTCCATCAGCTATATAGTCGACATTTACCGCGGGCAGATGCAGGCTTGCCACAACTTCCTCGACTATACGTTTTATCTCACATTCTTCCCCCCACTGCTCGCCGGCCCCGTTGTGCGCGCCAAGGATATGCTGCCTCAGGTGGCGCAAAATCCCGTTGCCACCCGCGAGATGGTGTCAGACGGTTTGTTTCTCATCATGGCCGGACTCATCAAGAAAGTCATAGTGGCCGACTATATCAGTGGTAACTTCGTTGACCGCGTGTTTGACAATCCGGCGCTTTACAGCGGATTTGAGAATACGGTGGCCATATTCGGCTTCGCCATACAGCTCTACTGCGACTTCTCGGGCTACAGCGACATGGCTATCGGACTCGCTCTCCTGCTCGGCTACCGCTTCATGGACAACTTCGATTCGCCCTTCAAGGCTCAGAGTCCTACGGAGTTCTGGCATCGCTGGCACATATCGCTGTCGACGTGGCTGCGTGACTACGTATATATTCCCCTCGGCGGTAACCGATGCTCCAAGGCCCGCAGCAATTTCAATCAGATGGCCACGATGGTGATAGGCGGTCTGTGGCACGGTGCGTCGTGGATGTATGTGATATGGGGTGCGCTCCACGGTGCGATGCTCGTCATACACAAGACGTTGCGCCGATGGTTTCCGTCTACACCCGGAGCCGCCACTCCGGCATGGCGACGATTTCTCAACATATTTGTGACGTTTAACCTGGTGGTGTTCATCTTCATGTTTTTCCGCTCGCAGTCCATGGACCATGTAGGACAGATGACCGGTCAGATAGTCAATGACTTCCACCTCTCGGTGGCACCGCAGTTTATCACCGGATATTTCCTCATAGTCCTCGCCATGCTAGCCGGCTACGCCATGCACTTCTCACCCAAGAGCTGGACTCAGTGGATTAAATATCAGTGGGGACGCATGCATCCGATAGTTCAGGCCGTGGTGCTCGCGCTCGTGCTGCTGCTTATCATTCAGGTGCGTCAGAGCGATATCGTACCATTCATTTATCTCCAATACTGATGACCCCTTTCCTCTATCAGGTGGCGCGGGAATACGTTGACCGCGAAGCCGACTCACTCCTCGACTACTGCTTCGTGTTTCCCAACAAGCGAAGCGCCACATTCTTCTCCCACTATATGCGCGAGGTCATAGGCGACCGTCCGGTGATAATGCCGGAGATCACCACCATAGCCGGATTCACTTCGTCGTTTTCGCGGCTTGTGCCCGCCACACGCTTCGAGCAGCTTTTTCTGCTGTATGACTGCTACCGTCATCTGTCGCAGGATATTCCCGATTTTGACCGCTTCCTATTCTGGGGCGAGATGCTAATCAGCGACTTCAACGATGTGGACCGCTATCTCGTAGATCCCGCTTCACTCTTTGTCAACGTCAAGAAACTCAAGGAAATAAATTCCAACTACCTTACTCCTGACCAGCTCGACATCATCCGCGCTTACTGGGGGCAGGATGTGGAGGAATATGATCCCGATCGATTCTGGACTCATCTGAGCGATACATCCACCGGACTGCAAGACAAATTTCTGAAACTGTGGGAGATACTTCTTCCGCTATATACCGACTACTGCGCCGGACTGCGCAAGCGCTCTCTGGCATCGGAAGGCATGCTGCTCCGCGAGGCCGTGGAGGCTGTGAAAAATCCCGAGCCGGGACAGCTACAGTTTAAGCGCTATATCTTCGTGGGATTCAACGTATTGTCGGCCGCAGAAGTGAAAATATTCGAGCGCCTTAAAGCCCGCGGATTAGCCGACTTCTACTGGGACTTCAATTCGCCCGCATTCGACATGCCCGGCAGCAAGGGCGCGCGCTTCATGCGTCGCAATATCGAAAGCTTTCCCTCGCTCTACACCATTGACTCCGAAAAAATCACCCGTCTGCCCCAAATCACCATCACATGCGTGCCGTCAAAGGTAGGCATGGTGAAAGAGACCGGCCGAATACTCCACAACTGGGTGAAAGAGGGCGTGATAGATACCTCACGTCCCACCCACGATACAGCCATAGTGCTCCCCGAGGAAGACCTTTTCATCCCGATGATTCACTCTGTGCCGGCTGAAATCACAGACCTCAACGTGACGATGGGATTCCCGCTCAAACTCACGCCTATGGCTTCGCTCCTCAATGCCATCACCTCGATGCAGATGCGGTCGGCCGACTCTCACGGCGAGAGAGTGTTTTTCCACGAAGATGTCAAGGCCATACTCTCGCACCCCCTGATGCAGTCGGGCGACATGGAGGCTTGCAACACTCTTCTGGCCACGCTCAAGCTGGAGAAAATGTATACAGTCTCATCGGCATTTCTTTCGGCCAATCTGCCCGAAGATATGGCAGTGATTTTCGCTACCGTCAGCGATCTGCGCAATGCCGCCGATGTATATCAGTATACCCGCCGCGTGGTCGACTATCTGCTGAGCCGCACCTTCTCCGAGGGAAAAGCCGGCAAAATAGAGCGATATTTCCTTGAAAGTTTTTCTGACGCGCTCGAAGAGCTGTACACTTCTATACGCGAGTGGAATATACAGATGCGCGATGCCACTTTCTTCCACATTCTGCGTCGCTCACTCGCCTCGGCCGCCGTCAATTTCACCGGTGAGCCGCTCAAAGGGCTCCAGATGATGGGTGTGCTTGAGACCCGAGCGCTCGACTTTGAAAATATCGTCATACTGTCGATGAACGAACGTGTGTTTCCTCGCAAGCACTTCACCCGCTCGTTTATCCCCGACACGCTGCGGCGCGCCTACCGTATGTCGACGGTCGAATATCAGGAATCCATCTACGCCTACTATTTCTACAGGCTCATTTCGCGCGCGCGCCGCGTGGAACTGCTCTACGACGGACGCACCGAGGGCACGCGTTCGGGCGAGATGTCGCGCTATCTCTCGCAACTGCTTTACCTCTTCCCCGACGCAGGCATCGTGCATAAGCGCAAGGTGTTTCCCGCTCCGCGCATAGGCGACGAGACCATAGTGATAGAAAAGACTCCCGACATAATGGCTCGCCTCAACTGCTTTCTACAGCCCGACGGCGAGGGACGCAAGTATCTCTCGGCGTCTTCGATCAACTCTTACATCAACTGTCCGCTCAGCTTTTACCTTAAAAATGTAGAAGGGCTGGATCTTGACGACGAGATTACCGACTACATGGACTCGGGCACGTTCGGCACCATACTCCACGAGGTAATGGAGCATATCTACAAGCGTCTGCGCGGCAACGCCCATTCGGTCATAATCACCTCGGAGGTGATCGACAGCATAAGCCGCCACCTTCATATCGAACCCTACGTGACACGCTCCATCAACTATCACTTCCGCCGTAAGGGTCGCGACTGCGACGAACCGCTCGTGGGCGAATCGCTTCTGATAGGTCGTGTCATGACGTCGTATGTCGAGATGCTGCTACGCGCAGAGAAAGCCTTTACTCCCTTTGAGTTTATCGATGCGGAGATGAAAGTGGAGGGACGCATGGAGGTCGCTCCGGGTCTGGTGGTGAATTTCAAGCAGATAATTGACCGTGTGGACCGCATATATCCCGATTCGCCCGACGGAGGGGTGATGCGTGTGGTCGACTACAAGACCGGGCAGGATAAGATTTCTTTCACGTCGGTGGCCGACCTGTTTGACCGCTCGAAGACCGACCGGCGCAAGGCTATACTTCAGCTGATGTTTTATTCCAACATGCTGGCGCGTAAGCTCGACTATGACGGACCGATACAGCCCGTCATATACCTGTTCAAGACCATAGCCACCCATGGCATACTCCCTATCACCTTCAATAGAAAACCGCTTGAAGATTACCGCTCGATCAACGACGAATTTATCAGTACGTTTAACTCCACGGTGGCGGAAATCTTCGATCCGGCTATACCGTTCACTCAGGCCGATGACAGCCATGCCTGCACGTTCTGCAATTTCAAAAGCGTGTGCGGCCGTAAAACAGCCGACGAGTGATGGGCTCTATGTCAGGCTTATACATTCACATACCGTTCTGCCACTCCAAGTGTGCATATTGCGACTTCTATTCCATACCTCGGCGCGGATTGACAGAGCAATTCGTCGACGCACTATGCCATGAACTCGATTCGCGGATTGCATCATGGCCTTACGATATTTCCACCGTCTATTTAGGCGGAGGCACACCCTCGTCGCTTTCCGACGAAATGCTGCGGCGCATCACGGCTCATCTCCCCGACTGTGACTATGAGGAATTTACCATGGAGGTAAATCCCGAGGACGTGACACTTGAGCGCGCCCGCTCGTGGATGGGAATGGGGATTGACCGCATAAGCATGGGTGTGCAGTCGCTCGACGACGATGTACTTCACACGATAGGCCGACGACACACTGCCGCCGAAACTATCGAAGCATACCGCACATTGCGCCGCGCCGGATTCACCAACATATCTCTCGATCTCATCTACGGTCTGCCCGGACAATCGGTTGAAGGGTGGCGAGACACACTTATGCGCATCCTCGACTTGCACCCCGAACATCTGTCGGCCTACTCGCTCTCATATGAGGAAGGCACGCGGCTGAATGCCATGCGCATGGCCGGAAAAATCACCGAGACTCCGGCAGAGACTGTAGAGGAAATGTATGTCACGCTCACCTCCACTGCCCGAAGTGCCGGATATGAGCACTACGAAATATCAAATTTCGCACTTCCCGGACGTCGCGCCGTCCACAACTCCCGCTACTGGGATCTCACTCCATATCTCGGCATCGGCCCGGGCGCCCACGGCTGGGACGGCACCATGAGGTTCAGCAACATTCCGTCGGTAAAAGAATATGTGTCAGGCCGCGGCATCGGATCACGTCAGGTGGAGGAAGAGAGTAATGCCGAGCGATTCAACGACCTGGTATTCACAGCTCTCCGCACAAGCGAAGGACTTGATCTCGACAAAACGGCGCGCCTTTTCGGCGAGAAATTGACCGACACGCTCATCCGCACCGCCCGACGCCGCCACGTAAAGGCAGGCAACGTTGTCCTCACTCCCTCCCGTCTTGTCATACCCGAATCGAGATGGCTGATAAGCAACGACATCATATCCGATTTCATGGAAGTGTGATCTGAGCACGCCATCATGTCACAGCCTATGCGGCTGTCAACTAACTGATTTACCGGCCATATGTGGCGAGTCGGATTACTTCGGTCAGGTCATTATGCGGCGAATGGGAAATTGATTATCCTCACCGGTGAGTCAGCCACTTGTTTTTTCTCGGAATATTTGTTAATTTTGCGGTGATAAAATGCAAGAAATGGACTATTCTTCTTACGATATACATCCTGTAGTTCTCGGATATGACGAGATAGTGGCTCTCGCTCCGCAACTTAAAGGCAAGCGGCGGTTAGTGGAGGGTCTGATCCATTTTCTCTCTATCGACAAATGCAATGACATGCACTCTCGTCTGTGCGACACTCCCGGCCCCGACTTTTGCCGGAGAATGCTCGACGAACTTGACATCAAGCTCAAGATCGACAATGCCGAGCTGCTCGACCATCTGCCCGAAGGGCCGTTTGTCACGGTGAGCAATCATCCTTTCGGAGCACTAGACGGAGTGACCCTAATTGACCTTATCGGGAGCCGCCGCCCTGAATTTAAAGTCATGGTCAACATGACTCTCAACTATATATCAGCTCTGCGCCCCAGTTTCATAGCCGTAGACTCGCTGGCAAGCGACGATCCGGTGAAGAAAGCCGTGTCAGTGCGAGGGATTAAAGAAGCCATGTCGCGCATACGCAACGGCCATCCCGTAGGATTTTTCCCGGCCGGCGCAGTGGCGAAACTCAACGGACATCTGCGTCTGGAAGACCGCGAGTGGCAGCCCACCGTCATACGACTCATCAAGAAGATGAACGTGCCCGTGATACCGATATATTTTCACGGAAGCAACAGCTGGTGGTTCAATTTCCTTGGTATTGTGAGCTGGCAGCTGCGCACCCTGCGCCTCCCCGCAGAGATATTCAAGAAAGCCCACAAGACCATCCATATCTCCATAGGAAATCCCATCTCCGTAGAGGAACAGAACGCCCACAGCGGCTCGCTTGAAGAACTCGGACTCTTCCTGCGCGAGAAAACATTTGAACTCCGCGACCGATGAATACCATACCCGAAATGTCGGCCGAAGTCCAACAGGCCAAACTGCGATACGGTATCGTGGGCAATTCGCCCCTGCTCATAGCAGCCCTTGAGCGCGCCGTAAAGGTAGCGCCATTCGACCTCTCGGTGCTTATCACCGGTGAGAGCGGCACAGGTAAGGAATTTTTTCCGAAAATCATTCACGCATATTCGCCGCGCAAGCATGCCCGCTACATAGCCGTAAACTGCGGTGCCATCCCCGAAGGCACTATTGATTCCGAACTTTTCGGCCACGAAAAGGGAGCCTTTACCGGCGCTGTCGGTGCCCGTAAAGGTTACTTTGAGGAAGCCGACGGAGGCATGATATTTCTCGATGAGGTAGGCGAACTGCCCCTCTCCACACAGGCGCGTCTGCTGCGTGTGCTTGAGTCGGGTGAGTTTATCAAGGTAGGCTCGTCGACGGTGCAGAAATGCAATGTCCGCATCGTAGCCGCCACCAATGTAGATATGAGCCGCGCCGTGGCCGAAGGGCGTTTCCGCGAGGATCTATACTACCGCCTCTCCACCGTGTCGATTTCCATTCCGCCTCTGCGCGACCGCGGCAACGACATAGTGCTTCTTGCCCGCAAGTTTGCAGCCGATTTCTCCGAACGCTACCGCGTGAGTGCGATAGCCTTTGACGATTCGGCCCGCCAGCGCATGCTCCATTATCGCTGGCCCGGCAACGTGCGTCAGCTCAAAAACGTAATTGACCAGTTAGCACTGTTTGACAGCGGCAACACCATCACGGCCGACATGCTCGAAGCGTTCATACCCGAGGCAGCCGTGAGATACACACCGGCTCTGAAGCATGAATTTGGCGCATCGGGAAGTAAATATGATATGGAGCGCGACGCCCTGGTCAGCATGATATTCCGCATGCAGCATGAGATAGACACACTTAAAGCCGAAGTGGCCGAGCTAACCACACATTCGGCCGTGGAGACTCCCGTCATCACAGAGTGCGAGACCATAGCCGACCATAGCCATGCTGCTGAAGCCATTCCTACCGAGATAGTGAAATATTCGCCGTTTGCCTCGCCCTTACATCAGCCCATCCACACGCCCGAATCTAATCCCGCCACGCTCGAAGAAAACGAACGCGAGATGATAAAGCGCTCGCTTGAGCGTAACGGCGGTCTGCGCAAAGCCACCGCACGCGAACTCAACATATCGGAGCGTACCCTCTACCGCAAAATCAAGGAGTACGGACTGGATTAAGCCGACCGATGATTTTTTGCCCCGCAGAGGGGAATGTATCAAAAAAAATCACTATATTTGAGGCTGCTACATCAAACTCAAGTACAATGTTACGTAAATATATATTCTCACTGCTCTCAATAGCCTTTATCGCGCTCACTACTCCGGCCGCTGCGATGGCCGACGAAGTAACCGACGCTGTGGCGGCTGCTAAAAAATCGCCTAAGAATCAGAAGGCTAACCGACGGGCTGCCGAGGCGCTCCGCGATGCCGGACAGCCGGCCGAGGCCATCACCTACTTTATTAAGAGCGACAACCGCGGTAATCTCGACGCCGCCGAACTGTGCTTTGATCTCTATGACTTCCAACGTGCCGGCGAACTGCTCGACAAATATCTCTCAAAGCGCACCAAAGATCAGTCCGCCGCCGACAATCAGTATATCCCGCAGTGGAGCGACGAACCCACGGATTATACCGACATACTCCGTCACCGCATAAATCTCGGCCTGTCGATGCTCGACCGTGTGGAAAAGATAGCCGTGATGGACAGCGTGAATATTCCGGCCGATGATTTTCTCAACTACTACCGGATGGCGCGAACAGCCGGACGCCTGCGTCCCGACTCGCGTGTGGAGCGGTTGCTGCCCCGCGGCTGGCTTACCGCTCAGGGGCTTGCCACCCTTTCGCCCGCAGCATTTGAAAGCGAGGCCGGCGACTACGTGATGTTTGCGGCCATGGATGATGAAAGCGGCAAGTCGGCTTTGTATGAGACTTATCAGCTGGCCGACGGACAATGGATAGAACCGGTACGTCTGTTTGACTTCGAGTCGATATTCGGAAAAGACTCCGGCTCTACAGTCGACTTTCCATTTCTCATGCCCGACGGTGTGACTCTATACTTCGCAGCCGACGGCGAGGACTCGCTCGGCGGACTTGACATCTTCGTGTCACGCCGTGGCGACGAGAGCTATCTCCAGCCTTCAAACGTGGGTATGCCCTACAATTCACCGGCCAACGACTATATGCTTGCCATCGACGAAGCCAACGGGATCGGCTGGTGGGTGAGCGACCGCAACGGACTCGCTGACTCGGTCACGGTATATACTTTTATACCGAGCGCCGACATGCGCGTGAACTATCCTGCCGACACTCCCGACCTCGGCGACATAGCCCGCCTCAGCTCGATAGCTCTTACACAGTCAGGCGCACCCTACTCCGCCGCCGAGCTGCGTAAACGTAGCGAGGCAGCGGCTGCTACCGCCGACGACTCCGGCGACCCTGTGATAGAAATCAGTCTGCCCGACGGACGTGTCATCACGTCGGCCGACAACTTCTCTTCGCCGCGCGTGCGCAAGGCTGTGGCCGAATATGTCAAAGGATGCAACTACCTTGCTGCCAGCCGCCGCCAACTTGAGCAACTGCGTGCGCAGTATGGAGCGGGCGACCACTCGCTATCGTTTCGCATCATCTCGCTTGAGGAAGAGGTGGAGCGCCGTAACCGTGAGCTGACCTCGCTGCGCAACGAAGTGGTACGCGCCGAGTTAGGCGACAATATCAGCAACTTCTAACTTCAACACACATAAAAACCAATCCATTATGGAACTGACACTCATCCTTTTACTCGTGGGAGCAATCATACTCCTATGCGTGTTTTTCTACTACGTTCCGTTCTTCCTGTGGATTTCAGCCCGGGTAAGCGGCGTGAAGATTTCGCTTCTTCAGCTCTTTCTGATGCGTATCCGTCAGGTGCCTGCTTCGATAATAGTGCGCGCTCTCATCGAAGCCCACAAAGCCGGACTCAACGACGTGACCCGCGACGACCTCGAAGCCCACTACCTCGCAGGAGGTAATGTGGAGAAAGTGGTTCACGCTCTCGTATCGGCATCGAAAGCCAACATCGATCTCGGATTCAAGATGGCTACCGCCATTGACCTTGCAGGCCGCGACGTATTTCAGGCCGTGCAGATGTCGGTCAACCCCAAGGTGATCGAGACTCCCCATGTGACCGCAGTGGCTAAAGACGGTATCCAGCTCATAGCCATAGCCCGAGTGACCGTGCGCGCCAACATCCGCCAGCTCGTGGGTGGCGCCGGCGAAGACACCGTACTTGCCCGTGTAGGCGAGGGTATCGTATCGTCGATCGGCTCATCGGAGTCGCATAAGCAGGTGCTCGAAAATCCCGACAACATCTCGAAACTCGTGCTCAGCAAGGGTCTTGACTCAGGCACCGCATTTGAGATTCTTTCCATCGACATAGCCGACATTGACATAGGTAAAAACATCGGTGCAGCTCTCCAGATGGATCAGGCCCAGGCCGACAAGAATATCGCCCAGGCCAAGGCTGAGGAACGCCGCGCTATGGCTATCGCCCTCGAACAGGAAATGAAGGCCAAGGCTCAGGAGGCTCGTGCGAAAGTGATCGAAGCCGAGGCCGAACTGCCCCGCGCCATGGCTCAGGCTTTCACCACAGGCAATCTCGGCATTATGGACTACTACCGCATGAAAAATATCGAGAGTGACACCAACATGCGTCACAATATCGCCAATCCTCCCACATCAAGCAAGTAATCCTATCCACTGATACTCTTATTCGTCATCACTGCCACTCGCGCGGTGATGACGATACTTTTACCACCACACTCATCCTACTTACCTGCACATGCTGATCGACGACATCATCTCATCTACCACTCGCTATAATCTCCACTCCCACACCCAATACTGCGACGGACGCTTCACGATGGACGAATTTGCCGCGGCCGCAGCCGCTTCAGGCATGCTCCACTACGGGTTCTCGCCTCACAGTCCGGTGCCAATCGAGTCACCCTGCAACATGAAATCCGCCGACGTAGATGAATATCTTGCCACGGTGAAGCGGCTCAACGATGCATATCAAGGCCGCATAAGATTTTATGCCGGCATGGAGATAGACTATCTGGGCGAAAAGTGGGGTGCTTCACACGAATATTTCCGCCGGTTGCCGCTCGACTACCGCATCAGTTCAGTGCACTTCGTGCCTGCCCCTGACACGGGCGAGGAAATCGACGTTGACGGTTCGCCCGAGCGATTCGTCAAGCGGCTTGACCAATATTTCGGGGGCGACCTGCGCTATGTGGTCGATACATTCTATGACCGCACCCGCGACATGATACTCGCAGGCGGTTTTGACATCATAGGCCATTTCGACAAAATAGGGCTCAACGCATCCGTAGCGCAGCCCGACATAGAAGATGAGCCTTGGTATCGCAGCCGGGTCGAAGAGATCGTCGGTCTTCTCGCCGACAGCGATATATTCGTGGAAATAAATACCAAAGCATTCGCTCAACGCTCACGCTTCTTTCCCCACGAACGCTACTGGCCCCTCCTTACCGACCGCCGGCTGAAACTCGTAGTCAACTCTGACGCCCACTACACCGACCTCATCGACGCCTCGCGCGGCGAGGCGCTGAGCCGACTGTCAGCCTACGCCCATTAATTCGATTTCAAAAATCAGCGTGGAGCCTCCCGGTATGCCCGGCTGAGAAAAGCGTCCGTAGCCCATCTCGGCAGGAATATACACTTCCCACTTGTCGCCCACGCGCATATTGCATAGAGCTATTCCCCACCCGGGTATAAGATCGCGCAGACGCGCAGCCAGCGGAGCACCCCCTCGGCTTGAGTCAAATTTCTTGCCGTTGATGGTGCGACCGGTATAGTGAGCCACCACCACACTGTTGCGCGACGGGCGCTGAGCGTCGGGTTTCCCCGAGTTTAACACTTTATAATAAATCCCCTTGTCAAGGGCCTTAACCCCTGGTTCCTGCGCTTTTTGCACGAGCCAGGCCTTGTTTTTATCAGCGTATTCCTTATTTGCCATGTTGCAAAGTTAAACTATTTAATTTAATTCCTTGTTAAATCGGTATACAAATCCTCACTTTATCTGATTTATTTTGCAACCCCCCAAAACCATTACTATTATGAAAAAATTTTTACTCTCGCTCTTAGCAGTCGCAGGTTTGACCGCTACAGCATCGGCCCTCACTCCTGAAATTCAATTAAGTTATGGCGGATACACCCAGATGGACGCTACCGACATGCACGGCGGTTTCGGCAAAGTCAACAATGCCTGGGGTGCGCTGACAGCAGGAGTATATCTTCCAGTCGCTCCCAAGATCGACGCCGGAGTGAGCTACACATTCTCCAGCTCGTCATTCAAGGACACCAATTCAAGTCTGTACTATCATGTAGTAATGGTCAACGGCCGCTATCAGTATTACAGCAACAGTATCGTCAAGCTCTACGCCAAGGTAGGTCTCGGTGTCGACATCACCCACTTTGCCGCAGACGGTATAAGCAATAAATCCTATTTCGCATATCAGGTGACGCCCGTCGGCGCAAAGGTGGATCTCAGCCGCGGATTCGGAATTTTCGGTGAACTCGGATTCGGCGCACAGGGTCTCCTTCAGGTAGGCGTAACTTACAAGTTCTGATAACATGAGCGATACATTATCTTCACAGCAACGCCGCGAGTTGCCCGACAGTGACTACGGACTACCCGAACGCAGGGAATATCCCATGCCCGACGCAGCCCACGTAAGAGCGGCTGAAGCATATTTCCGCTATTGTCCTGAAGATCTGAAACCCCGCCTGGCACGCGCCATTCTCGCTAAGGCCCGTCAATATGGCGTGGATGTGGAAAGCCCCACCGTACTTTCCTACGCTCAGCAATAACAACCCGAACTAAATTCTCTTTCTCAAAAAATCCCCCGGCTCCTGACTTGGAACCGGGGGATAATATTATCTGTAAGTGTCAGTCTCGCTATCAGTCGACGAGCACCTTAGTAGCGCTCGATGCTGTGACACGCACATATATACCGGGAGCGAGCGAGGGAGCCTGACCTTCGGCAGTCTCTGCCACACACACGCCGCTGAGGTTATACCAGCGTGCGGCCTGAGAGTCTGAGGCTATCACTTCTTCTATGCTGTCCTGGAGAGGAGTGACGTCGATAAAGTCAGTGTAGAGCAGCAGATCAGGCAGAGCCGTGTTGGTCATCACACACATGATATGGGTGAAGGGCTTGATAAATGTAGTCACACCATCTTTTATCGTGTATTCCTCACCTTCATACAGATTCTCACCTACAAGGTTATCATTTTCATCATAGTAGGGCGAGTCGATATACCATGTATAGGTAGTGGGCACACCATGACATTCCTTCTGCGACGAAAGGTCTACGATGTAACCGTCAGTCGGAGTCACCACAAGAGGTGTCTGGTTGCTATATACATAGGTGGTGATATCGCTTCCAAGAGGCAGAGTAGCGAAAGTGAAGTTATTTCTGTCGATATAGAATGATTCGAGCTTTGTAATCGCTGAAATATCGATAGTCGACAGACTGTTGTAGGAGAGGAACAACTGTCGCATGGCAGGCACTTTGCTCAGATCGATGCTTTCGAGAGCATTGTTGACAAGCGCACACTCCCACATCACGGGATTGTCGAGCTTGACCGATTCAAGTTCATTGTAAGCTACATACAGGTTGGTAAGAGCCTTAAATGCCGAAGCGTCGAAGGTCTTGAACGCATTGCTGTTGAGATTGAGCATGACCAGCGCAGGTGCTTCGGTGAAATCAAGTTTCGACAGATTGTTTCCGGCAAGCGAGAGCTCCTCAAGGGTATTCATGCAAGAGGGGTATACGATGCTGCCGTTTTCGAGACCTGCATTGATAAGAGAGAAGTTGATAAGGCTCTTCATGGGCGAAGCGTCGATCTTCGACATCTTGATATCACTGGCAGAGAATACCGTCACGGCATCGTTTTCATCGTAGCTGTAGCACTTCACCTCAGCTCCGGCGTGAGTATTCACAGCAAAAGATATATATGAGGTCTGGAGCGAATACTGCTCAACATCGCCTGTACCTTCCCAGTCGATATACACTGCCGCACCGTCCTTCTGTGCGGCGAGCACAAGAGTTGCCTCAGCTGTCTCAGTGGTAGTGAATGTAGCAAACACGTGAGTAGGCATCTCGGCGGTCTGCACGGCAGTGGTGGAGAGCACGTCGGCACCCTTGAAGTCAGGGAAGACAGGATGTGTCATCTCGCAGCGCACTACTCCGAGGTCGGCATCGGTAAAGCGGAAGCGGCCCGTGCAGGCTGTAGTGATAGAGCCGGCAGGCACATCGGCTCCGGTGGCATCCATCACCCAACGGTAAGAAGTAGTCTGACCGTCGATATCTGCATAACATTCCGAAAGGTTGGCCGTAGGAGCCATATCGGGGAGCAGTATAGCATTCTGAGGAGCATACTTATATTCGGCCACTACACCGGGAAGAGGCAGAGTGGCGAAAGTGAAGTTATTGCTCGAAATATCGAAGTTCTGCAGGGGCAGATAATCGAGCAGCTGTATGGCAGTCAACTGATTGCCCGAGAGATTGAGTGTCTCAATAGCTTCCAAATCCGTAAGACTCACTTCGGTAAGTTTATTACCCGAAAGATTGAGATCGGTGAGGCTTGAGAGCTTGGTAAGACTCATCTCGGCGATATTGTTGTCAGAGAGGTCCAGGGAGAGGATAGCAGTGCGAGTGCTTAGCTCGACTTCGGTGAGGGCGTTGTTTGAAGCATTGATGTGCGAAAGAACATTTTTGCCGTAGCTACCGTTGGCTTCCGACAGATCGAGAGTCGACAGTTTGTTGCCCGAGAGGTCGAGTGACCGGAGGCAGCGGTTCCATGTAAGGTTGATGGTAGGAAGCTGACAGTCGGTAATGGAGAGATATGCCAGAGTGATAGCACGGGTCAGATCCACACTCATCAGGCGCTGGCCGTTGATGGCGAAAGCCGAAATGTCGGAATCCTCAGGCATGTAGATAATCACGTGTCCGGTGCGTGTGCCGGTCACGTTCGGAGCAATGGGCAGCTCATTGGTAGTGGCGGTGAAGTCTACGAGTTCGCCGTTACCGAAGTCTACCTTAAATGTCTTGGGATTCTCGGATGTAGCACCCTGAAGACCCACGCTCAGCGACACTTGCTTGACCGTAGGATAGAACGAAAGGTCAATCACAGGATTAGGCTTGCCCATCTCCGATTCTTCCTTAACAAGGAATTTTGAAGTAGTCATGGGATAATCCTGGAAAATATCGTTGATGAAGGTTACATACACACTGTCGGTCACGGTCTTGAGCAGAGTGAAGGTACCGTTTTCATACGAGTAGTAATCTTCGGGCAGCATCTCGGGAGTGTTGGGAGATTCTTCCGACACCTGAAAGAGGAAAGCCTGAGTCACCGAACCCTCACGGAGTACCTTGTCGCTGAAATCGAGTTTGGTGCCCACCGCATAAGAGCGAGCCATGGCTATGGGGCACTGGGTGTAGTAGTACTCATTGAAAGTCTCGCGCGGAAGGGGCAGCGTGGAGAAGTCCATGAGGTTGTTCATCACATTGAGCGTGGCGATATTCGGACATGCGTCGATATTCAGCTCTGTCAGAAGATTGTTGGTGCACGATAAGTTGATGAGTTTCGGACAACCCGATACGTCGAGCGTGGTGAGCGCATTGCCCTCGCAGAAAAGGCGCTGAAGCTCGGATTTGTTGCTCAGGTCGAGCGAAGTCATTTTATAGTTCTCAAATCCCGCAGCACGGTGACCGCAGTAAAGTTCGGTCAGGTAGGGATTGTTAGAGAGGTCAAGCTCGGTAACCTTCGTATCGGCTACATTGAGAATCATGAGCGACGGATTTTTCGACACGTCAATGCTCGATATGCCCGACAGGTCGGCCGAAAGCTGAAGCAGATAGGGGCAACCGGTGGGGTCGATAGTCTTGAGGTCGCGCACAGACCATGCGAGAAACGAGCGCATGGCCGGATAATCCGACAGATTAAACGACTGATCGATGTAATCAATAATACTGATGTCGAGAATAGCGAGGTCAGGCTTGTTGGCACCGATCACAAGCGGAGTCTCGGCGGTAAACGGGTTGCGGCTCACGTCGATAGACTGGAGCTTGGTCATGTGGCTGAGGTCAAGCGCATTGAGCTCGTTGTAAGAGAGATTGATTATCTCAACCTCGGTGAGCTGGGGGAAAGAAATGTCGGATATGTAGCATCCTTCCATATCGATATAGTCGATCTTGGAAGCATCGCCGTATATACGCACCATACCTTCCTCTGATACCGTACAGGTGATCACTGTGGCCGAAATGCCTCCGGTCTCCGAGTCAAATACCGCCTCGCCCACTTCGGTCTCTATGCTGCCGAAGCCGCAGTCTACGTCAACGTAGATGGGTTCTTTCGCACCGAGATAGAAATGAAAAGCGTTTGTCTCGCCTGTGTTGTCATACACATTGGTATGAAACGTGATGATGGGTTCCTCGGCTGAAGCCGTGAGGAAACCCATCGTCATGGCCCCCGCGAGGGCCATGCGTGAGATGATACTTGTTAATTTCATTGCAGATGTTGTATCGTGATAGAATTGATTGATTATCTTACTGCTAACTTACGTGTTTCCGCTCCGTTGACGTTAAGCAGGTAGATGCCTGCGTTAAGGTCCGACAGATCTATCACTGCGTCGCAACCGTCGGCCTTGAGGGTCTTCACGGTAGCGCCCGATGTAGAGTAGACACGAAGGTCAAGAGCCTTGGCTCCGGGAAGTGTGACAGCATATGAGCTTACACCGGCGGGAGTCACGGTAAGCTGCGAGTTTTCGGTCAGCACACCTTCTATACCGGTCTGGGCAAGTACCTTGCGCAGACCTGCGTAGGCGTCGAGCTTACCTGCACCCCAGCGGGCGGGATCGTCGGCCAGCACGTATTCATCTTTCACAGCTGTCTCGGCCAGTATCTGCTTCACTTCTTTATAGGTGAGCGTGGGATCTGCTTCGAGCCAGAGAGCGATGGTACCGCTCACTACAGGGGTAGCCATCGAGGTACCTGTGCACTGCTGCCATGAATATCCGCGGCCGTCGGCCTCCACGTAAGCCGAGCGGAGTTCGTCGCCGAAACCGTTTTCCACGATATAATACTCGTTGCTCGACGAAATCACCGTGGCGCCGGGAGCACAGATTTCGGGAAGCGTGCGGCCGTCGGGCAGCGACGCATATGAGGAGTAGCCCGAGATCTGACCTACGGGGAAGGGAGTGGGATAAGTATAGGTGAATCCGTCCATGGCGGCCCAGGTGTCCCGGGTGTTGTACGATCCTACCGATATGGTGTTGAATCCGCAAGCCACGTCAGAGATAGTACCGTCGGTCATACCGTCGGAAAATCCGTCCATGCCGTAAGCCGAGAAGTCGCAGTAGGCACCGTCGCCGTACATATCCACGCGCTGACCTGCCTGACCGTTGACCTGAATACCTACCACATAGTTGCCGTCGGGGTTGCCCGAGGTATTATCCCAGAGCATATAGTCGATAATACCGTAGTAGCGCCCGGTGGTGGAGTCAAATTCAGCGCCTACGCCAATATATCCGGTAAACCATTTTGCGAGCTGAGGCGATACTACATCGTCGTCGCTCGCCTGATATTGCGAACCGCTGACCCAGTATTTCATAGCACCCGAGGTAGCGGCAAGCGGCATACGCATAGCCACGGCGCCGCGCGAACGGTTGACCACGATGGCCTGAAGTTCAAACTGGGTGTCGCTGTCGCTGTAAATATAAGTCTGTCCGTAGCGTGCGTTCTGCATACCCTCGACTTCTACCCCGGGGCGCAGACAAGTTGAGAGAGACAGATCGTCGGCAGTGAAGGTCTTGTGGAGTGCTATGGGGAGTTCGCCTTCATTACCTGCGGCCACACAGAATATCACGCGGTCGAGGTCGGATACCTGATCAAGATACTGACAGAGCGACGAAGATCCGTCGTGGGCACCGAGGTTATTGCCGAGCGAGAGATTGATCACCGAAGGTGCATTGCGCTCGTAGTAAGCATAGTCGAGTATAGCCTCTATACCGAGAGCCACATAGTAGTCGCTCGACGCGCCGCACGACACTGCAAGGTCAGCGCCGGTAGCCACTCCGTAGTAAGGATTGGCCTGCTTTTCAGCTTTAGCAGTCATGCCGTCAGCGTTGGCCACGGCCACATTCACATCGCCGGTATACGATCCGGCCATGATGCCGAGCGTATGAGTACCGTGAAAGGTAGTCGAGGTCTCGGTATCGATCACGGGTATATAGTCGGCACCGAAAGTCTGCTGCACATATTCGCCGCTCTGAGTGGGGCGGAAATAAGTGAAGTTGCCTATACGGGGAGTGCCGTCAGGATTCTTGAAGTTGACATGATTGGGGTCGATACCGCCGTCGACTATACCTGCCACCACACCTTTGCCGGTGAATGGCTGGGGAAGATCCACTCCGGAGTGGATGCGGTCGATACCGGTGACCTCGCGCACGAGGTTCATCTTGGGTGAGAGAGGACTGTCGGTGCGGATGCCTTCCACTTCAGGCAACGCCTCCACGGCTTCGAGGAGTGACTCGGGAAACGATGCGAGCACCATGCGGCCGCGGCCGCCTTCCACAGTTACGCCGAGCGCTTCGAGCGACGAGGCATCGGCGCCGGCTACTAAGGTTATAAACGCTTTTACTTCGGCCTCCTGAGCTGCCTGCCCGGCAGCGTGACGGGGCACATACTTAATCTTCTGTCCATCGGCTACAGGAGCGGCCACAAGGCCGTGGCGTGCGGCGTGGAGGCGCGCACGGCTGCCGAGATCGGTTTTTGAAATGGCAGCAGCCCCGGCACTTACCGCCAAAGCTGCTGCTAAAATAAGGATTCTCATTCTATATTATTTCACTATAATTTTCTTGCCTTCGGTGGTGATGTATACTCCGGCAGGGAGGGTGTTGATTTCAGCAGCGGTAGCAGCACGACGCACACATACACCCTGAAGATTGTAGACGTCTACAGCAGCGTCGTCCGAAGCGGCATCGATGTCGCTGATAGAAGTGGTGGAGTCTGAAGTGATTGCGATTTCTACAGGCGCGGTCACAGTGTGGACAAACTTACCTTCACTGTCAGCTACCAGCTCTACATTACCGGCTTTAACCTTTATGCCGGCGCGTGATACGGGGATGATGTGGATCTCGGTACCGGCGTGCACCTGATGAGCATCGGTGTGGTCAACTTCGGCAACGCGGTCGTGAACCACTTTCACGTTTACATCATCAGCTACTTTGTAGGTTACGTCGTGGAGAGGAGCATTCTGACTCATTACCTTCACTACGTCACCATCTTTCAAAGTCTTGAGTTCGGGATATAATCCCCAGTTGTTGGTACATTTAACCCCGTTGATGAAGACGTCGGGAGACGTATACGTACCTTGAGGATATCCGTAAATGGAGATACTGCTGAGGTCAGATTCGTTGTAATTAACTACCTGATAACCGGTATTATCCTTCAGGCTAATTTTCTGAGCAAGATCTCCTGAGTTTAATGTCAGGTCAAGATAGTTCCACTCAATAGGCTCGGTGAAGAGAACAAAGCTCTTGTCGCGAAGGAATTCCTCAACTTCGATGAAAAGAGTCATTCCGTCGGTCAGGGTCAATGAGCTATACGCATATGTATCACCGGTGTCGGCATTTGACTTGCTCTTGATATACCAGCCGCTATCAGCCTTGAAGTACGCAGTAGTATTAGCGGGCTTTATTTTAAGTTCAGTCTCTATGCCGGTAAGTTCATACAGGTTGTTATAATTATAATCCGAAGCCATGATAAGATGCTCGTAGTTCTCGCAGATCACAGTGACTTTGAGGGGCTCTTTCTCTGTGGCTGTGAGTTTGAACTCGTAGCCGGTAGTCTCAAGAAGTGTGGTAGCGTACGATCCGTAATTTACATTGACTGCCTTACCGTTTTCGGTAAGAGCCAAGTCATAGTTCTGATAGTCAAGGTTGAACTGAATCTTCCATCCTGTCTTGGCTGCGATCGAAGCGCAGTTGGTAAGGTCAACTTTCTGATTGTTGAGATAGATATACTTCACAGCATCGCGAGAGGTATCGTCAGCAAAAGTGATGCTTACGTTGGTGTCTTCTTCCGGAACTGATACTGCAATATCGATCACATCGTCTTTTTCCAGCGTTTCAAAAGTATACACACGGTCAACGGGAGTCACAACCTTTCCATTGAGTTTTACTTCGTAAAGAATCTCGGGGTTAGATGTAGAGTTGGAAGCGTGCTGAAGAGTAACAGGGAAAGCATTAGCGGTGGCGAAATACCAGTCGTTCTGACCTTCGCTAAGTACTACGTTGGAAGAAGAACCATTGACTCTAAGAGCCACTTTCGATGCGTCGCCATCTACATTAACCACGACATGGCCGTCGAATACCTCGGCATCGGTCTTGGCCACTACAGTAATGTTGGTATTACCGTAGTTAAGATAGCTCTGGCTGATGGTGCAGCTTGTGGCGGGGGCATTGCTCACATATTCCTTATCAGTATCATCAACTACAGAAGCGAGCTTGTAACCATCGTTTGAATAAATTGTTGTCTGGCCGTAATCCGAAGTACATTTGATAGTCCATGTACCGGTCTCGCTGTTCCAAGCGGTGTCGCTCTCGTCGCCGCGGTGAGTAAACCAGTTATCGTCGCGAATGTAGATTTTTTCGGGATCGCCTTTGATTACCAGAATCTTTGACTCTTTCTCACCGGTGGTCACGAATACTTCATCACCGTCCTCGCAATCGCTGAACCAGATTGATGCACCGGTAGATGAACCGCTGAATAAGGATTTGCCAGAGCCTTGGACGGTAATTGCCTTGATTACATATCCTGAGTTTGTCGACAAAGGTATGGAAATATTTTCGTCTGATTCAAATACATGTGAATTATTGGCATCCCACGAACCAAAGCTATAATTATTGGTCGGATCCACATAATATACCGCTGTGGGATCGTCGACTTTCACGGTTACGGTCTTGGCCGAGGCAACAGGAATGCACACCACAGCCGCAATCATCCATAACAGAAATGTGTAGAATTTTTTCATAAGATAAAAAAACTTGATAATGATTTGATAGAAATTGTTGGAAATTTGTGCAAAGTTACAAAATATCATTGTTAAATTACAAAAATTTCAAGCAAAAGTATTGAAAAATTCAATCAAACGGGCAAAAAAGATGTATAAAAGCCGATATTTGCCAAGTAATTTCACAAAAAATATTAAGATCAGCCGTATTTCGGAGAATAATAACTAATTTCGTAGTATGAACCGGACATTATCACAATTAGCCATCTTTATATTAATAATGTGTAGCGGACTCAGCGCCGCTGCTTTCCCGCTTAAAGTAAAAGGAATCGACACCACGCGCACGGCCGTGATGGTGTTTGACCTCACTTTCGGACGTCCCGTGGTGCAGGCCAATATCACCACACCACTTATCCCTGCCAGCATAATGAAAGCGGTCACCTCGGCCTCGGTGCTCAACCTGTCGGATTCCGACGAGCGGTTTGCTACACCCGTGGTGGCAGAAGGTAAGATCGAAGGCAACGTGCTCCGCGGAAACATCGTAATCAAAGTGTCGGGCGATCCGACCATAGAGAGCGAACATTTTCCCGAGGCATGCCATTTTGCCGACAGTATTGCTGCCGGACTCCGCGCCGCCGGCATAACAAGGGTGGAAGGACGGGTGATTGTGGACGAAAGCGGATTCATCCACACCGGCACACCGGCCGGATGGATGAAAGAGGATCTGACATGGCCTTACGGCACTGACCTCCACGGCGCCAACTTCCGCGACAATAAATTCATACTCCGCCTCCCGTCGCGCACCACCGAACCTCACGTGCCCGACCTCGACATACGCCATATCAATCCCTCGGCCCGCGCCCGCAGCGTGAAGCGTCATGACGGCTCGTCGACCATCACTTTCTCAGGCCGCATACCGCCAAAGGGCTGGAGCGACCGACTCTCCACTCCCGACCCATCGAAGGTGATGCGCCATGAAGTCACCGAGACTCTGCGCAAAGCCGGCATAGAGGTGAAGGGCGAAAACATATCGCCCGCCTCAGGCTTCACTCTCATCTACACCCACTTCTCCCCTACTTTCGATTCGATACTGCGCAGCCTCATGCACCGGTCAGACAATATGATGGCTGAGGGTATGCTCCGCGCCATACGACCGGGCGCTTCAAGAGCCGACGCCATCGACGAGGAGTTGATGATATGGAAAGACAAGGGTATATCCACTACAGGCTTGTCGATAGAAGACGGGAGCGGCCTGTCGCGCAACGACAGGCTGACAGCTCAGTTTATGACCGATGTGCTCCGCTCGATGCTCGGCCCGGAATATGGCACAGACTACACGTCGCTGTTTCCGGTGGCCGGTCGCGACGGCACGATGCGACGCACATTTCTCGACACTCCACTCGAAGGCTCCGTAGCACTGAAGACCGGGTCGATGAAGGGAGTGAGAAGTTTCGCCGGCTACCGCTTTGACGAGTCCGGATCGCCCACTCACGTGATAGTAGTCATAGCCAACGGACTCCGATGCAGTCCTTCCGAACTCAAAAAAGGCCTTGAAAGTTTGCTTATGGAAATATTTTGATGTAAGTTTGCACCTTGCAACTACGAAAATCTTTACTCACTGACATGGACTATAAAAAATTACTGGATATAACCCTCGAACTGGAGGGG
This sequence comes from Bacteroides sp., assembly GCA_014802325.1. GTDB lineage: Bacteria > Bacteroidota > Bacteroidia > Bacteroidales > Muribaculaceae > Duncaniella. Next base: position 16,218 of record JAAVCK010000017.1, on the reverse strand, counting down.
CTGCTGATGGTCAGACTCCATCGCGATGACGCTCCGGCCGAAACCGACGCCCTTATCTCAGCCAAGATAGCCGCGCTTGCATCATCGTCGACCGATGTCGACGATGCCGCCATAGCCGCATCGGTAGAGCTTGAAGAGACCGACGATGCCGAACCCGAAACCCTACCGGAAAAGCCGGAAAAGCCGGAAAAGCCGGAAAGGTCAGACAAGTCCGACAATTCCGACTCTGCTCCGGCGCAGCCGGCGCCCCCGGTTTCGATCAATGACCTGGCTACGGCCTTCACGCTCAATGATAAGTTTCGCTTCCGCCGCGAGCTTTTCCGTAACTCCGACACCGAACTCACCGAGACTCTTGATGTGCTTCAGGCCATGGACTCGATAGAGGAAGCCGAAGATTATCTCTACAACGACCTGGCATGGGATTCTGAAAATCCCGAAGTCAAGGCATTCATAGCTCTGATAGTCCCCTTCTACTCACGATAATGGGCAAGCTATATATCGTGCCCACCCCGGTGGGTAATCTTGCCGATATGACTCCGCGCGCCATAGAGGTGCTTCGCGAGTCGTCGGTCATCCTTGCCGAAGACACGCGGACGAGCGCTCCGCTGCTGCGCCACTTCGGCATCGACACTCCCTGTGTCAGTCACCACAAGTATAACGAGCATGCCACGGTGGCTCCGCTGATTGACCGCATAGCCGCCGGCGAAACTATCGCTCTGATTTCCGATGCCGGCACACCCGGCATCAGCGATCCCGGCTTTCTGCTGAGCCGAGAGTGCCGTAGGGCCGGAATAGATGTGATAACCCTGCCGGGGCCTACGGCATTTGTGCCGGCACTGGTCAACTCCGGGCTGCCCTGCGACCGATTTACTTTCGAGGGCTTCCTTCCGCCCAAAAAAGGACGGCGCACCCGTATGGAGCAGATAGCAGCCAGCGACTGCACGTCGATAATCTACGAGTCACCCCTCCGCCTGGTCAAGACACTGGCTCAGCTTATGGAGGTGTGCGGTCCTGACCGCGAGGCGTCAGTATCGCGGGAGATCTCAAAAGTATATGAAGAGACCCGGCGCGACACACTGGCCGGACTTCACGAATATTTTTCGGTGAACAATCCCCGCGGAGAGATTGTTGTAATTGTAGCACCTGCTCCGCAGCAGGGCGCACGCGTACACGTCAACAAATACCGCGCCGATCAATAAGCCGGTAACGAACATCAGTTAACTCACTCAACACTTTATATTTATGAAGAAATCACTTTCATTCGTAGCCATAGCAGCCGCAATAGGACTGCTTACCTCATGCGGGGGCGACAAACTCCGCATGGCCGAAGAAAACAATGACCAGCTCCGCGATGACCTCCGCGCCACTCTGGCCACTCAGGACAGTCTGCTCGTGCTCGTAAATGACATTTCCGAGGGAATGAACCAGATAAAGGATATGGAGAAAATCATATCCACCCCCGGAGCTTTAACCGGTGAGTCGGCCTCACGACGCGAACAGGTCAAAAACGACATGATAGCCATTCAGCAGGCTCTGCAGGAGCGCCGCCAGCGGCTCGAAGAGCTCGAAGCCACACTCGCGTCGACCAAAGGTAACAATGCCACCCTCACCCGCACCATACAGAATCTGAAGTCGCAGATAGCCGAGCAGCAGACCGAGATAGCATCGCTATCCAATCAGCTCGAAGCCGCCCATATACGCATCAGCGAGCTTGATCAGACGGTGGCAGACCTCAACACCACCGTCGACTCGCTCCACTCCAACATCGAGACCGTCAGAGAAGATGCCCGCACGGAGATAGCTCGTGCCGAAGCCTCGGCCAACACCGTATACTACGCTCTCGGTACAAACAAGGAGCTTAAAGACCGCGGCATTCTTGAAAAGAAATTCCTCGGACGCACCCACGTGCTCGAAGGCGACTTTGACCGCGCTTATTTCACCGCTACTGACCGCCGCACCCTCACCACCATACCCACCCACAGCAATAAGGCCAAACTCATGACCGACCAGCCCAAGGAGTCGTATACCATCGAGACTCAGGGCGATCAGAAAGTGGTGGTGATCACAAATCCCGCCCTCTTCTGGGAAAAGAGCAAATTCCTGGTGATAAAAGTCGACTGATAATATTACGAACTTAACCCTTATACGAGCCGGCCGGAAGATGGATTCATCTTCCGGCCGGCCGCTCTTTTCATCGGTCTTTAAGTCTTATGATACGGATGCCGAGCACATCACGTGATTTCTTCAGATACTCGGCCAGTGGCAGAGGGTCAATGAGCACCTTGCCGTGGCGCGACGAAGCGTGGAGCAGGTGCGGCTCGCCGTCGACTACGGCTATAATGCCTACATGGCTCACATCAAGTCCGCCCTTGCGTGACACGAGCGCCACGATATCACCGTCGCGCAGCGCGCCCGATACGCCCTTGCGGAAAAATGATCCGCTCTTTATATACGGAAAGCGGTGATTGCGGTAGCCGATCTCGGCATTTTTCAGCCGCTGAAATTCATTATCATCGCTAAGCGCAGGATACAGATTGCGGTTGCGCGACATGAAGTCGATAGTCTTAACCTGATAGGCCGGCTCGTCGGGCATTCGTCCGGTCACGTCGGTCACATTCCCGCGGTGGGAATTGTCGAGAATCCAGTCAGAGAAATAGTGCAGACGCGAGGCATAGCCGTCGGGCACACCGCCGCGATAGCGCAGCTTTCCGAGATTGTGCACAAAGTCCTGCCATGAGTCGCGCCGCTCGTCGGCCGTCAAAGCTAAGGCTGCCACCGTCTCCACAAAAGTGATGCAGTCCATCGAATCGAGATTCACCACTATGCCCTCGGGCGAAATCTCAAGCGTGCCGCCGCGGTAAGGCACCCCGATAAACATACGGGCTATTCTCCCGACGCGCCCCTGAGCGTCGTCGCTCTCCATGGCGCATGCCTCGCCAAGGAGCGAGTCGATCCTGGCGGTGTCAGATTTTTCATCATGCCAGTGTACAGGCACAGGCGTCACCGCGCCGCTGCGCAGTGAAGTGAATATCAGTATTATAGCCGCAACAATATGTAAGAAGGAATAGCGTGTCATAGCAGTCAAAAATAAAATTCTTTTGCAAATTTAATGATTTCTTTAAACAAAATCACCGATACGCGTGTTAAGATTATACATTCACGGAAAATAATCCTTGAATTTCAAAAACTCATTACTATTTATACTAATTAACTTTTATAGATGTTTCACCTTTAATTTTTGAGAGAGATGAAAAAGAATTTAGTTTACATCGCTGCTGTAGGCGCCACTATTTTCGGAGCCGCTAATGTTTCTGCCCAAGACACCGTAGTTGTCAACGAGACAGTAATCGACGTGACCAACGTAGAGTGTAAGGACAATTATTCGCCCGCATCGTGGCGTAACGGATGGTTCCTCCAGGCCGGCGCAGGTATCCAGATGCCTTTCGTAGAAAACGACCATAGCATGGTAGACGGCTCAGGCCGACACGTGACAGCAGTATATAATCTCGGCGTAGGCCGATGGTTCTCACCCTACATGGGATTCCGCTTCAGCGGTACTTACGGCTCAATGCACTGGAACAGCCAGCGCATGGCAAGCGCCAAACAGGCAAGCGTCAACCTCGACTTCATGTGGGATATGTTCAACAGCATCAACGGTTATAATCCCGACCGCGTATTCTCGATCGTTCCTTTCGTAGGACTCGGAGGTACATTTGTATGGGACTACAAAAATAATCTCAACGCCAACCAATTTGACAACGACGGCAAGATCAAGAGCAATCAGTGGCTCCTCCCCGTATCGGCCGGTATCCAGTTCCGCTTCCGTCTCTGCCGCTATGTTGACTTCTTCGTTGAAGGTCGCGGCTCATTCTACGGCGATAACTTCAACAATGTATCAGGCGGTCGCCCCGTCGACATCAATCTCCAGGCCATCGGTGGTCTTAACATCCGCTTCGACGGCGCAGGTATGAGCAAATACAACCCCTGCGACTATGCCGGATACGTATCATCTCTCAACAATCAGGTCAACGACCTCCGCAACGCTCTGGCTACTTCCGAGGCAGCCCGCGCCGCAGCCGAAGCTCAGCTCCCCTGCCCCGAAGTGGTAGTGACCGAAGCAGCTGCTACTGTAGTCAACGCTCCTCTGCTCCCCTCCGTACGCTTCAAGATCAATTCTGCCTACGTATCGTCTGAGGAAATGGTCAACGTATACAACGTAGCTGAATACCTCAAAGCCAACCCCGGCACCTCGATCGTAGTTCGCGGTTATGCTGATAAGGACACCGGCTCTGCCGCTTACAACCAGAAGCTCTCTGAGCGCCGCGCTCAGGCTGTAGCCGACATCCTCGTCAACGATTACGGTGTAGATGCTTCTCGCCTCACTGTAGAAGCCGCCGGCAGCTCGGTTCAGCCCTACGACACCAACAACTGGAACCGTATCGTGCTCTTCGCCCAGCCTGAATAATACAACGAAAAAAGCATTAATTGCTCTCTTAGATTTATAATTTGATGAGGAGCGTCACCCCGCCGAGGGATGGCGCTCCGATTTTTTTGCTATCTTTGTAAAAATATTCTTGCGATATGAAAAAAGTAATTCTCAGGTTTATAATCACCTATGCCGTACTGACGGCAGTGATGCTGATCCAAAAGCCGCTGTTTCTGCTGTTTTATCCCGGGTCAGCCGGTATGGGAGATCTGGCCGACATAGTGGCCCACGGCTTTTCGATGGATCTTGCCACAGCCGCTTATCTTATGATCATACCGGGTATGATTATGATTGCGTCGCAGTGGCTCAAGAGCCGCACCACGTCGCGGTGTCTGAGCGTCTATAATGGTATAGCTTCCGCTCTGATAGCTCTCATCACCGTAGTAGATCTGGTGCTTTACGGCTATTGGGGATTCAGGCTCGACATGACACCGGTGTTTTACTTCACCACCTCGCCGGCAGCTGCCATGGCAAGCGCCTCGACATGGCAGCTCATTCTCGGTCCGGTGGCAGTGGCTGCGGTAGCTGTGGCTATATATCAGCTTCTGCGGTTTACTGCCGGCCTCATCAAGGTAGAGCCGGGCGGCTCGTGGAAGCGCACTGCTGCGGCTGTGATCATGACGGCGCTGCTGTTCATACCCATACGCGGCGGATTCACGGTGTCGACCATGAATCTCTCGCGTGCATATTACAGCCAGAACCAGCATTTCAACCACGCGGCCATCAATCCGGCTTTCAGTCTGCTCTATTCGGCCTCACATCAGGGAAAGTGGAGCAAGCAATACAGCTACATGAGTACCGAAGAAGCTGCGGCAGCCATCAGCCGCCTCGACAGTATCACGGCTACACCCTCATCCGACAGCATACCGGCATGCATGCTCACCACGGCGCGACCCGACGTGGTGATGATAATTCTCGAAAGCTTTTCATCGCATCTCATGCCTTCGCTCGGCGGCGAGCCTATAGCGGTAAAGCTCGATTCGATAGCTTCCACCGGGTGGCTGTGGGATAATTTCTACGCTAACTCGTTCCGCACCGACCGTGCGCTCACAGCCATAATGAGCGGATTTCCGGGTGTACCTTCGGCGTCGCTGATGAAAAATGTAGAGAAAATAGAGCACACTCCGTCGTGGCCACGCCAGATGAAACGCAACGGCTGGACATCGGCTTACTTCTACGGAGGCGACACCAACTTTACTAACATGCATGCCTACCTCGTCAGTCAGGGGTTTGAAAGCATCGTATGCGACCGCTCTTTCGATGCGGCTGACCGCAAAAGCAAGTGGGGTGCTCACGATGATAAGGTATTCACCCGCGCAATTACAGACATCTTGTCGCGCCATGACGATAACCCGCATCTCGACATCATACAGACGTCGAGCAGTCATGAACCGTTTGAAGTTCCGTATTCCAATCCCCGCTTCACGGGAAGCGACCGACTGAACGCATTTGCCTACACCGACAGCTGCACAGCCGAATTTGTCAACGCCCTGCGCAGGTCGCCGCGCTGGGACAGCACACTGGTTGTCATCATACCCGACCATTATGGTGTGTATCCGCAAGATATTGAAAATCCGGTGATGCGCCACACTATCCCCATGATATTCACCGGCGGCGCTCTTGCCGATGCTCCGCGGCATATATCACGAATAGGGTCGCAGGCAGATATTGCCGCTACTCTGCTGGGAGCGCTCGGTATATCTCACGAAGAATTTCCCTTCTCGCGCGACATGCTGGCTGCCGGCGCTCCGCAATATGCTTTTTTCAGCGAACCGTCGATAGCCGGACTCGTCACGCCCTCGGGCAGCTACGTGTACAACTGCGACGCCGATGCGGTGATACTTGACTCGTGCGGTACTGACAGTGCGGAAGTAGCTCAGGCCACACGCGCCATACTTCAAAATCTCTACCAATACATGCAAAATCTCTGAGTCTCATGCTTGACCAACTGATGGCACTCGATGCCGACATACTGATATTTCTCAATTCGTTTCACGTGCCGGTACTTGATCGGTTCGTTATGATGTTCACCGGGCGGTGGGCGTGGATACCCATGTACGCATCGCTACTCTATGTGCTTATCAGGGCCTATGATACGCGGCGAGTGGTGATATTCACCCTCGGCATAGCCTTAGCCATATTGCTGAGCGACCAGATAGTGGCCGGAGTGTTCCGTCCTATTTTCCAGCGACTTCGTCCGGCTAATCTCGATAATCCCCTTTCGGAATTCGTGCAGGTGGTCGACGGCTACCGTGGCGGCAGATATGGCTTCCCGTCATGCCACGGTGCCAACTCGTTTGCTCTGGCAGTATACATGTCGCTTATCATACGGCGTCCGCGCTTCGTGACATTCATATTCATCTGGGCACTTCTGAATTGCTATACACGCAATTATCTTGGCGTGCATTACCCCGCCGATATAATAGTAGGAGCTATCATCGGCTCGACCATAGCTGCGCTGTGTGCATGGACGGCGCGCAAAATGGCTCACACCACACGCCACAGCGACTGGGAAGTAATGGGAGCGCCCCTTCTGCCTAAAGCTGAAGGAGCGCTGCATAAACTTAAGATTTTCGACGCTACCGTCCTCACCGGAGTGGGTACGGCTGTCGTATTGCTCGTAATGGCTATTTTTCGCGCATAAACACGTTGATGGGTGTGCCGGTGTAGTTCCAGTTCTCGCGTATCTTGTTTTCAAGATATCGGCGATAAGGCTCCTTGACCCACTGAGGCAGATTACAGAAGAATATGAATGTAGGCACGGCTGCATCCTTAAGCATTGTCACATACTTTATCTTCACGAATTTTCCCTTGTTGGCAGGAGGCGGATATGCGGCAATGGCTTCAAGCATCACGGTATTGAGCTGCGAGGTGGGCACTACACGCTTACGGTTTTCGTATACTTCCACTGCGGTCTCAAGCACCTTGTAGATACGCTGCTTGGTGAGAGCCGACGCGAAGATGATAGGGAAGTCGACAAAGGGAGCGAATCGGTCGCGGATGGCTTTCTCGAAATGAGCTATGGCTTTCTGCGACTTGTCTTCCACGAGATCCCACTTGTTCACTACCACTACAAGGCCCTTCTTGTTGCGCTGTATCAATCCGAAGATGCTTACGTCCTGCGACTCGATGCCACGGGTGGCGTCGATCATGAGAATGCAGACATCTGATGCCTCTATGGCTCTGATGGAGCGGATCACAGAGTAGTATTCTATGTCTTCGTTTACCTTGTTCTTCTTACGGATACCGGCGGTGTCGACAAGATAGAAGTCAAACCCGAATTTATTGTAGCGGGTATAGATACTGTCGCGGGTGGTGCCGGCTATGTCGGTCACAATGTGACGGTCTTCATCAATGAAGGCGTTGATAATAGATGACTTACCGGCGTTAGGACGTCCTACGATGGCAAACTTGGGTATGTTTTCCAGATGTTCGCTTTCATCGTCGTCTTTCACGGGGAGTTTCTTCACCACTTCGTCGAGAAGGTCGCCTGTACCGTAGCCGCTCGAAGCTGACACGGGATAAGGCTCGCCCAGACCGAGGGCATAAAACTCGGCTATATTGTAGATGCTGTCGCCGGCATCCACTTTATTGGCCACGAGTATCACAGGCTTGGTGGAGCGGCGCAGTATTTCGGCCACGTGATCGTCAAGATCCGTTACTCCGTTCATGGCATCGACCACGAAAAGTATTTCGTCGGCCTGCTCTATGGCGAGCGCTACCTGCTTGTTGATTTCCGATTCAAATATATCGTCGGAGTTCACTACCCAGCCACCTGTATCGACGATTGAAAATTCCTTGCCGTTCCACTCCACTTTGCCATACTGGCGGTCGCGTGTGGTTCCGGCGGTGTCGTTTACTATCGCGGTACGTGTCTGAGTCAGTCGATTGAAGAGTGTCGACTTACCCACGTTGGGGCGTCCCACTATTGCTATCATTTGTCCCATAACATTCAATATTTTTGCAAAGTTAACTAAATTTCATTAAAAATTAAAATCTCATGTCTGCTTCCCGCCTGAGGACTTGACTTTTGTAATCGTATGTTTCTCAATTACAAATTCACGGTAGTAAGCTATGAGGAGCGCCGTGAGAGGCAGAGCTATTATCATGCCGATTATGCCGAGAAGTGTGCCCCAGATGGAGAGGGAGAGCAGTATTATGGCAGGATGAAGTCCGAGCGCGCTGCCCATGATGTGGGGTGTTAGCACATAGTCGCATATCGACTGCGATACTACGTAGACCAGTATACACTGACCCATCATTATCCAGAAACTTCCATCGCCTCCGAGTGTGGAGATGAAACACACTATCGCGACCGGTATGAGGGTGACATACTGAAAGTAAGGTATCATATAGAGTATGCCCACCGTCACACCGAGCACTATGGCCATAGGAATGCCCACGATGGAAAATCCTATCGAATAAAACACGGCTGCACAGAGCGCTATGAGTGCCTGACCGCGGAAATAACTATTCATGCTACGCTGTATGTCACGCCCTATGCGCACGGTGATGGGGCGATAGTCGGGCGGTATCATACCGTTGGCCGCCGCTACAAGTTCGTCATAGTCTATCATGATGAATATCACGTAGACGAATGCCAGCAGCCACTCTATGGTGTGCATAAACATGTCGATGACATAGCTTACCACCGATGTGCCCCCGGTGATTATTTCTTCAAGCTGACCGCTGTCGGCAAGTTGGCTGATGCTTAACTGTGATGAAATGCGGTCGAGCCACAGGCGAAATTCTTCAGGAATCATGGCCTCGATCATGCCGTTGGTGCGGTATCGGTCAATCAGCGCAGTCAGTTCACCTATCTCACTTATCACCATAGGCAGCACGAAATATAGCGAGAGGCCCACGAGCGCGGCCACTTCAAATAATGTCAGGACCACATTGATGGCATGGCGCTTTATGTGAAATATGCGCCCGTTGAGGGATACAACGGGCTGGAGCATGTAGGCTACCAGACATGCCAGACAGAACGGCAGCAATACATTTTTCAGCACATTGATAAGCCACACGGCTCCGGCGAGTATCAATACCGAGCCTACTATCCGCACTACGCGGTCAAAGGTGAATGGACGACGTGAGGTTGACATATCTTAATAACCGAGCCGGACACATAAATGTTTACGGGTCGCGGCAATAAAAAGACTATTGCTGCGACCCGTATTATCAGAGGGTGATTAAATTAAACTTCAGTATCAGAGAAGCTGCACCGAACGGCGGATAAACTCGTTGAGTTCGCGGCCGCGGAGCAGACCGTTGGCAAGGAGTGCCAGATCTATCACCTGCCCTATCACGGGCTGAGTGGCGGCATAGTCGGCTGCAATTTTCTCTGCCTCGGTGCGGTTGTGTTCGGCGGTCTCGGAGAGATGCTTTACCTGATTTTCGTCCTCGTCGGAGAGCTTGCCGTCGGGGGCGGCATCACGTAGTTCCTTGATGCGGGCGTTGTCGTCGGCCACTGCTTTATTGAGAGGAGCTATTTTCTCGCCCACAGCCTTCTTGGCTTCGTCGAGTATTCGCTTCACTACGGGAGCGGCTGTATTGACAATGAGATTGTAGGCATCAGGGAGCTCGGCGTAAAATGCCATGCCGGGCTGTGTAGCGGCCATATCCTTCATGCGTCGCATGTATTCGTTCTGCGTTATCAGCACGGGATTGGCATCGGGATTGAGTTCTTCAAACGATACGAGAAATTCGGCTTTCTCAATCTTGGGCACACGGCTGCGGAAGAGAGATGTGAGAAGCGAAATCTGATCGCCCGAGAGCGATGTGGCTTTCTTATCGGCCGAAGGTACGAGATTGTCTACCACGTCGGAGTCCACTCTCACGAAGCGGGTCTTGGTGAGCTTGTTCTCAAGCATCGATATGAAGTGACCGTCGAGTTCGCCATTCATCAGCAGCACGTTATAGCCTTTTTCGGTAGCGGCCTGAATATAGGCATACTGGGCGGTGGCATCGGTGGCATAGATGTAGACCACGTCGCCATCCTTATCGGTCTGCGATGCTTCGACGAGCGTGCGGTATTCATCGAGCGTGTAGAATTTACCGTCGGTATCCTTGACGAGGACAAACTTCATCGCTGCGTCGCAGAATTTTTCGTCGGTAAGCATACCGTATTCGATGAATATCTTGATGTCGTCCCACTTCTTTTCAAACTCGGCACGGTCGGCCTTGAATAATTCGTCAAGACGAGATGATACTTTCTTGGTGATATAACCCGAGATTTTCTTTACAGCCGTGTCGCTCTGCAGGTAGCTGCGCGATACGTTGAGAGGTATATCGGGCGAGTCTATCACTCCCTGAAGGAGCATCATGAACTCGGGCACCACGCCTTCTACCGAATCAGTGACGTAGACCTGATTGCTATAGAGCTGTATGCGGTCTTTGCGTATCTCAAGATTATTCTTGATCTTGGGGAAGAAGAGCACTCCGGTGAGCGTGAAGGGATAGTCTACATTGAGATGAATCCAGAAGAGGGGATCTTCCTGACCGGGATAAAGTTCGTGATAGAAGTTGCGATAATCTTCATCGGTAAGTTCCGACGGTTTTTTAGTCCATGCAGGCTCGGTGATGTTAATAATCTTATCGCGGTCGGTATCCACGTACTTACCGTCTTTCCACTCCTGCTCTTTACCCGAAATCACGGGTACGGGCAGGAAGCGGCAGTACTTCTTCAGCAGCGAGTCAATGCGTGCCTGCTCAAGATACTGAGTGGAATCTTCATCGATATACAGCACTATATCGGTGCCTCGCTCAGCTTTTTCGGTAGGCTCCATGGTAAATTCGGGCGAACCGTCGCAGGTCCATTTCACTGCTTCAGCACCGTCCTTATATGAAAGCGAGCGGATCTCCACCTTCTTGGCTACCATGAAAGCGGAGTAGAATCCGAGACCGAAATGTCCTATGATGGCATTGGCCGTATCTTTATATTTGCTGAGAAATTCTTCAGCTCCTGAAAATGCTATCTGATTGATGTATTTTTCAATATCGTCGGCAGTCATACCTATGCCGTGGTCGCTCACGGTGAGAGTACCGGCTTCCTTGTCGATGGTGACACGCACATCCATGTCGCCGAGCTGACCCTTAAAATCACCAAACGAGGCGAGGGTCTTGAGTTTCTGCGTGGCGTCGATAGCGTTTGACACAAGCTCGCGCAAAAATATTTCCTGATCGGAATAGAGAAATTTTTTAATTACGGGGAAAATATTCTCGGTAGTAACCCCAATATTTCCTTTTTTCATAAGCGGATTAATCAAATATATGTCGGAGTTTAGAGAAAATTCTGTCTTTCACACTCTGCGATGGCTGCATGTCGGGCTGCCCCTGAAGTTGCTCCATAGCTGCGCGCTCGGTGTCGTTGAGTGTTTCGGGTATATACACCATCACGTTGACAAGCTCGTCGCCGGTGCCGTGACCCTCGGTTGAAGGCAGGCCTTTGCCGCGCAGACGGAGCACCTTGCCTGGCTGGGTGCCGGCCGGTATCTTCACTCGGGCGCGACCCGATATCGTGGGCACTTCCACCGAACCGCCCAATGCGGCCGTAGGGATGTCGAGCATAAGGTTGTAGATCACATCATTTCCGTCGCGTATGAGCTCGGGGTGTTTCACTTCCTCGATTACAACGAGGAGGTCACCGTTGACTCCGCCGCGCACAGCAGCGTTGCCCTTGCCGCGCACGGTGAGGGTCATTCCGTCGGCCACACCGGCAGGTATGTTGAATGTCACTGTTTCTTCTTTGCGCTCTACGCCTTCACCGTGGCAGTAGCTGCACTCTTCCGAGATGATCTTGCCTTCGCCATGACACTGCGGACAGGTCACTGTGGACTGTGAGGGACCGAAGATGGAGTTGACCTGACGGCGCACGTGACCCGAACCCTGACATGTGGGGCAGGTGGTAAATGCCGTGCCGTCTTTTGCTCCGGTACCGTTGCAGTGGGAGCACTTGACAAGTGTAGGTATCTTGAGAGTTTTTGTAACTCCCTTGGCTATATCTTCAAGCGTTAGTTTCACTCTTACGCGCAGGTCTTTACCCTTGCGCTGACGCGGACGTGAGTGTGCACCGGCTGTCTCGAAACCGCCCATGCCACGGCCACCTCCGAAGAGATCGCCGAATATATCGCCGAAGTTGGAGAATATATCGTCCATCGACATGCCGCCACCCGAGTAGTAACCGCCACCGCCGCCGGGGAATCCCTGCGGTCCCATGTTGTGGCCATACTGGTCATATTTCTGACGCTTTTCAGGATTGGAAAGCACATCGTAGGCTTCGGCCGCTTCTTTAAATTTTTCTTCGGCTTCTTTATCGCCCGGGTTACGGTCGGGGTGATATTTGAGCGCAAGCTTGCGGTAGGCGCTCTTAAGTGCCTTCTCATCGGCGTTACGGTCCACGCCGAGCACTTCATAATAATCGCGTTTTTCTGCCATGACTTTACCTTTCTTTTACTGGCCCACGGCTACCTTGGCGTGGCGGAGCACTTTATCGTTTATAGTATAACCCTTGGTGGGAGTGTCGATCACTTTACCTTTCTGTGATTCGTCGGGCACGGGTACCATAGCGATTGCCTCGTGCATCTCGGGATCGAAAGGCAGGCCGGTCGATTCAATTGGTTTCACTCCATGACGCTCAAGGTATTTCACAAACTTCTGGTATATCAGCTCCATACCCTGACGGAGGGTCTCCACATCATCTGTGGTGCGGTTGGCTTCTATACCGCGCTCGAAATCGTCGACGATCGGGAGAAGGTCGGCCATATCTTTTTCTGATGCGTTGCGGAGTATATCGGATTTCTCTTTGACGGTGCGTTTGCGGAAATTGTCAAACTCCGCCATGAGATAGAGATAGTCTTTCTTAGCTTTCTCAACCTCCTCGGTAAGTTTCTGCACAGTTTCGTTAAGCGTGTCTATCTGACCCGCCTGACCGTTGATCAACTCGTTTTCCTCGTCCTCGGTAGAGTTGACTTCGCTCTGAGCTTCCTGAACGTCGTCGAATATTTCAGCACCGGCATCTTCGCGGCGGATATTTTCGTCGGGCCGGTTGGGTGTATTGTTAGCCATGATGATATTATATTTATTGTTATTATTGATTCTTAACACAGCAAAAAGCAGGCCAAACTCTCGGCCTAAGGCTTTTTATTCAATAATACAACAAAATAATATCCTATATCGTTCACAACCTGCCGGCAAAGGTGGCGCAGTCGCTGAATACCCTTTTAAGGTCATCTGCCAAAATGGCATTTTCAAACAGACCGAACACTGCCGATCCTGATCCCGACATGGCTGCATATATAGCCCCGAGTGAATAAAGACGGTCGCGGATTTCAAATATCCGGGGATGACGTGCACCTACTGTCGGTTCAAAGTCGTTTTTCAGTTCTCCTTGCCATTCGGCCTCGGGCAGTCGGAGTATTTCGGCTATCTGTCGGGGAGCTACGGCCGGAGTTACGGCTGAATATGCCTCGCGGGTTGGCACGGAGAAGGGGGGCTTCACCACGGCTATATGGTATTTGCTCAAATCCAAGTCATATGGCTGCATAGTAGTACCGGTGCCTGTACAGAGCATCGGACGGTTGTAGATGAAGAATGAACAGTCTGCTCCGATAGAGCCGGCTATCTCGGCAAGATATTCTTTTTCCAGGCCGAGGTCAAAAATCGAGTCGAGTCCTGTGAGCGTGAAAGCAGCGTCGGCCGAGCCGCCTCCCAATCCTGCACCGTCGGGTATCACCTTATGCAGATATATATCCACCGGCGGGAGGTTGACCTCGGCATCAAGCGCGCGGTAGGCTTTCATTACGAGATTTTTTTCAGCCTGACAGTCAACACTGTTACCGGTCACCGTCAGAGTGGTATCGCTACCTGCAGCTGGCACGATTTCAAGTATGTCTGCCCAGCCGATAGGATACATAAGCGTCACTATATCATGGTAGCCGTCAGGACGGCGGCGCTCTATATCGAGTCCGAGATTAATCTTTGCGTTTGGAAAAAGTATCATTTCAGTCAGTAGTTTCAGAGATAAGCATAGGGATGCTCTATTGAATTTCCGTCGAGCACGCTTACGGCATATGTCATACCCTTTCCGGCTCGCGACGGAATTTCAAATTCAGGTGAATATGTCACTCCGAGCAGATAGCGGCCGTCAATACCCGGCTCACCATCGGAGTCAGCCACTTCAGCCGCATCGAGTTTACTTGGGAAAGCATACACGGCATATCTTACAGTAGCTCCAGGGGTATCGGGCTCCGTTTCATTCCATACAAGTCTGTCGCCTTTTCTACGAAGTCCTTTTACGGCATCATATTTATGGGGATATTTCCAGTCAGCGCGTGGCGATAAGGCCTTGTTGCCGAAAAGACTATAGCGTAGAGCATTGTCTATACGGTCAAGAAACTTCGCGCTATACAGCATCACTCCGGGGGTAGAGAGATCGCCGGTCATCTCTACTTGCAGCAGATGATCGTCGAGCAAATCAGAGTCACTGCTTTTTTCCATATCGGCCAGAGTGATCGACGGGTAAGAATGTCGGCCATGTCGACCTGCCGCATAGTCCCACCATCGGGCCAGGGGCTGAAAAGGAGCGGTGACATGATGTGTAGGCCAGTAGAGCTGAGGCGACACAAAATCTATAGTACCTTCATACAGCCAGCCCACCGGATCGGAAAAAATATCTTTCCACTGCCAGTCGGCAGCCTTCACATCCACAGGTGTAAGTCCCCACTGCCGGGCAGAAGTGCCGGAAGTGCCCGCTACGCCGGCCGGTGAAATGCCGAATCTTACATCCGGACATTCGTCAAAAATCATTGCACTGACATCGGCTACGAGTTTATGCACATTTGAGCGACGCCACTGCCCTATCGGAATTGCTGTATTTGCTTCCTTATACAATCGATAATCGGGAGCCGACTCGTTTTCAGGTATTCCGTTAGGATAAAAATAGTCGTCGAAAATCAGTCCGTCCACATCATAGAGGGTCACAATCTCCCGACAAACATTTACTATGTGCTCCCTGACAGATTCTATTCCGGGATTAAGTGTAGTATATTTCCCATACGTCAGCAACCAATTATTCCGGCGGCACATAGCGTCAAAATCACTTACAGCATCTTTATCAGCCGGCGCTCTGAACGGATTGACCCAGGCATAGCATTCAAGTCCGCGCTCATGACACTCATCCACTATCCATTCGAGCGGATTCCACGTGGGTCGCGCCCCTCGTTTACCGGTAAGAAATCGGCTCCAAGGTTCGTAACGCGATTCATACATGACATCGGCCATCGAACGAACCTGAAACACTATAGTGGTAAGATTCATATCTTTACACCTGTCGAGGATTTTAGTCAGTTCCCGCTTTTGCGCAGCCTCAGTAGATTTATCAGTACCTTGACGGGAAGGCCAGTCAATACCCCAGACTGTAGCCACCCACACGCCACGCATCTCATGTTTGCGACTCAATGCGCTGAAGCATGTAGACACAAGCAGAATCAATGTAAATAATAACCTTACCATGTCACAAAAATAAGGAAAAAAATCCAAATTCCGAAATAGCATCCCGCAGTATAATTTGAGATAAGCCACAGACAGAGTATAACGATATTTAACCCACCATGCAGGAGGCTGTCTAACAACCAAAGTTAGGCAGTCTCTATTTTATACATAAATTCGGAAGATTCAGGCTGCATTTGCCACTTCCGAGATATACTTTGGGTAAAAGCTTAAATGAGGGTTCG
>JAAVCK010000016.1 GCA_014802325.1 Bacteroides sp. | reverse complement strand
CCTTCTAGAGGGTGATGTCCGAGCGGTGGGGGCGGACTAAACCGCACCAAAGAGCGATAATCGTGTTTTTTGAAACAAAAAATGCCAAAATCGCTTGGATTTTAGCATAGAATACGCTTCATAATAATACTATTGCAATCCCACCCGCATTACCCATGACCGGGCTTCTGCTTGTAGTCTGCAATTGCAAAATTATAAAAAAATTTTATTTAGCACAAAAAATTCAAGTTATCAACCGAATTTCTTTATTGACAATATTTGTTTTTAGGAGTTTACCGGTAATTTTATTATCTTTGCACCATAAATACCTATAAATCTTAACCATTCTCCAAATGAAGAAAGCTTCTTTAGCTCTGCTGGCGGCGATGATTACGGCGCCGGGAGCATTTGCCGACTCCGTTACCGCGACATGGCAACTCAGCAATCCTGACGATCTTCAGGCTGTGGCGGTGGACGGTGACGCTTCGGCTACCTCACTCGTGACAACTTCTTTCACCCTCGGTAACAAAATCAGCGAAGTGCGCGCTCTGACTAAATCGGGCGCCGATACCGGTTTTGAGGCCGTGGACTATTCGCCTGCTTTCGCGGCCTTGAAGCCCGCTACGAAAGTGACGTCGAAAACCGCCGGCCACTGCATCACCATGACCGTGACTCCCGCTGCCGGCCATAAGTTCAAACCCACCGCAGTGTCGTTTGACGCGGTGAAGATCGGTACAGATGGCGGCACGGTCGACGTGTACTACACGCTCGGCACCAACTCCGATGTGGCCGTGGCTACAGGCCTCTCCCCTCTCCGCAATAAAATCGCGGCCTCAAACTCAACCGGCTTTTCTCACTACGATTACAGTTTCGCCGATGTGATAGCCGACGGAAAGCCATTCAGCATCTCGCTCTACATCATGGGCATCAACGGTGCTGACAATAGTTCGCCCAAGGAAATAGGCTTCCGCAACGTCACCATCAAGGGAGCGGTGGATGAGGAAGTCTACGATGTGAAGCAGTTTGTCACCTCGTTCACCTGCACGGGAGCAGAAGTTCAGGGCAAGCCCTCCTCTATCAATCTGCTGCCGCTGGTGGCGGATCTGAAAAACGGCGAAGTGGCGGCCTACAAGACCAAACTGTTTGGCGAGCCTGACGATTTCAACATCACCACCGCCGAAGGTTACACTCACGAACTCCGCTACGAGGGCCGCAAGGTCAGCGTCAGCATACTGCGCGGCGATGCCGAGGTGATGAATTTCGGCGTGCGCTTCACTGTGACCAACCGCGCCCCCAAACCCGAGGCCAAGCCGCTGAACCGCGGTCTGATGTCGCTCAGCCTCACGGGCGCACAGATGGGTACGGGCAATCTCGTATCGTGGCGTCACCGCGAGGCCGACGGCTATGGAGTGAAATACCGTCTGTATCGCGGCTCTTCGGCCGACGTTCAGGACGTGTTGCTCAACGATGGCCTCTATATCATCGACCGCACCAACTTCAACGACCTCGGAGGCTCGGCCGACGATTACTACCGCCTGGAGACCTACGATGCCACGGGCCGCATTCTCGAAAGCGAAGTGAGCCGCAAGACCTGGGAAAATCAGGTGTTCCGCATTCCCACTCAGCGCCCGGCTGACCGCGATGGCGCGTCATACACTCCCAACGATGCGAGCTACTGCGACATGGACGGCGACGGCGAATATGAACTTATACTCAAGTGGTCGCCCTCCAACGAGAAAGATGCCGCCAGCACCGGCGCCACCGCTCCGGCCTATTTCGACTGCTATAAGCTCGACGGCACACTGCTGTGGCGTATCGATGCAGGCCCCAACTTCTTCACCAGCGCCCACACCATGCAGTTTATCGCATGGGACTTCGACGGCGACGGATATGGCGAATTTATGATGAAGACCGCCCCCGGCACCATCGACGGCGAAGGCAACTACGTGCTTCTCGGCGACGATGATCCCGAAGAAAATCTGCTCAGCAGCCGCGGCAAGCAGGATCACGGATCGGAATACATCACCGTGTTTGACGGTCTGACCGGCGGCGAACTCGCCACCATACCCTATCACACCGACTACGAAGCCGGTAAAAGCTACTGGGGCGACAGCAATCAGAATCGTTCGGAACGCTATCTGGCCGCACTGGCTTATCTCGACGGCCCCGATGCCAATCCGAGCCCCATATTTGCCCGCGGCTACTATTCGGGAGCGTTTGTGGGTGCATATGACTGGGACGGCACCACTCTCAAGGAGCGCTGGGTGAGCCGCAACACCGAGAGCGGCAAAGGTCTCTGGGGCGAAGGCGCTCACTGGATCTCGGTAGGCGACTGCGATGGCGACGGCAAGCAGGAGATAGTATACGGTTCGGCCGCCCTTGACCACGACGGTAGCCTCCTTTACCGCACCGGACTGAAACATGGCGATGCGCTCCATCTTGGCGACTTCCTCCCCGACCGTCCCGGCCTCGAAGTATTCATGGTGCATGAGGACAGCCCTTACGGATGCGATCTGCGCGATGCTGCTACCGGCCAGCTTATATATCATCAGACCGCTTCGGGCGACACCGGCCGCGGCGTGATTGGCCACTTCGACTCATCTAAAAGTGCGTCGCAATATTCCCACAGTTCTGATCCGGGTCTGCACGACTGTCTGACCGGCGAGCGCTATACCGACGGATGGAACCCGGGCGGAGGCGGCTCGATGAACAACCGCATCTACTGGGACGGTGACCTCTACGACGAGCACTACGACAAGAGCTGTCTTGCAAAGTGGAATCCCGAGGCAGGTGGCTTCTGGCGTCTTCAGGTCAACAAGACCAACTACACTATAGGTAAGCTCAACAATAGTACTAAGTACAATCCCTGTGTGCTCGGTGACCTTCTCGGCGACTGGCGCGAGGAACTGGTGCTCTGGGACGAAGCTACCTACGAACTGCTCATCAATGCCACAAGCTATACCTCTGACTATCGCATACCTCATCTGATGGACGACCTCAACTATCGCGTGCAGGTGGTAAACCAAAACTGTTGCTACAATCAGCCCCCACACCTCTCGGTAGATCCTGCTGTGGTGTATGCCGATAATCCCAACGTAGCTTCTCAGGAAGATAAGGTATCGGGTATCGAATCCATATCGGTCGATGCAGCCGCCCCCGAAGCTATCTATAATCTTCAGGGTATCCGAGTTGACCGTATCACCGTCCCCGGCATCTATATCTCCGGAGGTAAAAAAATAGTTGTAAATTTATGATCTGATTCGATTCATGATTCATGATTTATGATTCACAATTCAAAATTTATGATTCACGATTTATGATTTAATTTGATGGTAGAGCTTAGTCATTGTGCTACACAAAATAATCATGAATCGTGAATCATAAATCAAAAATCAAATCGAATCTTTAACCATTAAATACAGTGGACTACACAAAACTAAAATTCACACCCGAGCACATCACACATCTCGATCAAGACGACGTATTTGTATTCGGCAGTAATCTCGCAGGGATGCACGGAGGGGGAGCTGCTATGCAGGCGTTAAGGCATTTCGGTGCTGAGTGGGGCAACGGAGTAGGCCCTCAGGGTCAGTCATACGCCATCCCCACCATGCAGGGAGGAGTAGAAACTATCAAGCCCTACGTGGATGACTTCATTGAATACGCCCGCGAATGTGATCAAAACACTTTCTACGTCACTCGTATAGGTTGCGGCATAGCCGGATTTACCGACGAAGAGATAGCCCCGCTCTTTGACGAGGCTCTCGATCTTTACAACGTCAGACTTCCTGAATCATTCGTAAAAATCATACTTGCCGAGCGCGCCAAGCGTGCCGGAGGGTCTCAGTAATGGTTGCGGTGCACCCGCTCGGGGCGCCACTTGTCAATCGGCTTCTGCACAGCCTCGGGATACCCTACGGGGATAAGGCTGAACGGAATAATGCCGGCGGGAATAGAAAGTATTTCCGCCGCTTTTTTTATACGGTCGGCGTGAGGATAAAGACATGTCCACACTCCTCCCAACCCCAAAGAATGGGCTGCAAGAAGTATGTTTTCCGACACGGCCGAAACATCCTGCACCCAAAGCGTGGAGTCATCGCCGTCGAGAAACCGCTCTTCATTGCCGCACACCACTATCACCAGCGGAGCGCCCGCAGCCATTTTCGCGTAGGGAAGCGCGTCGGCCAAGCGTCTGCGCAGCTCAGCATCATCTACCACTATCAGCTCCCACGGCTGACGGTTGACACCCGAGGGAGCGCTCATGGCTGCACGGAGCAGCGCTTCGGTATCGTCATCGCTCACAGGTGCGTCGGAAAAGCGTCTTACACTCGTGCGTGTGACTATATTTTGGTAAGCCGGATTATTTTCTTTCATAATCAATCATTTTTATAATGTTAACGCCGCACGCTTTCGGGTGGTTCACGGTAGGCAGCAGACAAACTGTGCATAAACATTACACACGGCTTATATGTTATTAAGATAAAATGAAAACAAACTTAACTTACAACTATTATGGACTATACTGACGCTATCAAATCTACCCCCGTGGTACTCGTGGAATTTTTTGCAACCTGGTGCGGCCACTGCCGCGCAATGGCACCCGTAGTAGAGCAGATCAAGGAACTTCTTGCCGGACAGGTCGACGTATATCAGTTGGATATTGATCAAAACTCACATCTGGCCGATGTGGAGCGTATCACCGGCACCCCTACGTTTATCATCTATCGCGACGGCAAAGCCGTATGGCGCGAAAGCGGCGAGATGGACGGACAGTTCCTCCTCGACAAGATACAGTCATTCATGTAATCACCTAATCAGCCCTCGCCATGCAGTCACACACCGGCTCCCCACTGCTGATCAACGACTATCTTGAAGCTCTCGGCGTGCCTCACACCGAGAGCTATACAGCGGGACGATTCAAGAAAATGCCCTTTCACACTCTGTTTGGTTTCGCAAAACTGCTCAATGAATACGGAGTGGAATCGGAAGGCTATAAAATTGCCGATAAAGATGAGCTGTCAAAGCTCACTCCACCCTTTCTCGCCGGCACCCCTGCCGGGTTTGTGATAGTCACCGGAATAGATACCGACACTATCAGCTACCGCTCGCTGGGAGTGGACGAGACTGTTCCGGCCGAAGAGTTTAAAGAAGCATGGGATGGCAATGTGCTGCTGTCGTTTCCCGCCGAAGATGCCGCCGAGCCTGACTATCATGTGCATGCCCGGATCGACTTCTTCATGCGCGCCAAGAAGTGGGTACTTGCTACCTCGTGTACTCTCCTGCTTGCCTACCTCTTCATTGTCAACGGCCTTTACCGCAATATTTCCACCATACTGGTCACGGCCATAGACCTCGCCGGACTCTACTTCACATATCTTCTGGTACAGAAATCGCTTAAGATACATAATCCCGCGGCCGACCGCGTGTGCAAGGTGCTTCAGGAGGGCGGGTGCGACTCGATACTTGAGATGAAAGCATCGAAATTTTTCGGTCTGTTCGGCTGGAGCGAAGTCGGGTTTGCGTATTTCTCCGTGAGCTTGCTCACCTTGTTGCTCCTTCCATCGATGTTGCCGTGGCTTGCGCTGTGTAATCTATGTTGCCTGCCGTTCACATTCTGGAGCATCTGGTATCAGAAATTCCGCGCACGCAAATGGTGTACGCTCTGCGTGTGTGTCCAGGCATCGCTATGGCTACTGTTTTTCAGCTATCTGTCGGGCGGATGGATTCGCGAGGCATGGCCGCTTTCGCTTGACTTCGTAGCCCTCGGACTGGCCTACCTGAGTGTGATGCTCGGTCTCAATGCCGTGATGCCCCTCATTGAAAATGACAAAACTGACAGCAATGAAAAAAATTAAAATCATACCCCGGCCGCAGCTTCAATCTGCCACCAGGCTCTCGGCTCTGCAACTCAACGGATTCAGGTGTGAGAAGAAGCATACCCTACTCACTCCCGAGCAGCTTGAAAAAATAGCCCGCGAGGCTGAGACCTCGCAAAAGTGATTGTCTCTGAACCAACCGGCCGTTAACAGTGTTAACTAATCAAAGTTAATACTCACGTCAAAACTATATCTATGGACTGGATTACCGACCTTCTTCGTCAGAACCCTGTAATACCAATTTTCCTCACTATCGGAATAGGTTTTCTGTTAGGAAAACTCAAATATAAGTCATTCACCCTCGGTCCGGTAGCCGCCACACTGATTGTAGGTGTGGTGATAGGTCAGCTCGACCTCAATATACCGCAGATAGTGAAGACCATATTTTTCATGCTCTTTCTATTTTCGATAGGCTACAGCGTAGGGCCGCAGTTTTTCCGCTCGTTTCGCGGCGACGGTCTGAAGCAGCTTGCATTTGCTGTGGTAGGAGCCTTGGTGTGTGCATCGACAGTAATACTCGCCTCCAAACTTATGGGCTATGACACAGGTGTGGCATTAGGTCTGTTTGCCGGATCTCAGACTGCATCGGCTTCGCTCGGACTTTCGGCCGATACAGTGCGCGAACTTTCGATGGATCCTGCCGTGAAAACCCGAATACTCGACATGATTCCCACGGCTTATGCCGTGACCTATATATTCGGCACCATCGGCTCCGCCTGGTTTCTCTCCAACGTAGGCCCCATGCTGCTTGGCGGCATGAAAAAGGTCAAGGCCGAGACCGAAGCTATTGAAAAAGCTATGGACGACGGTGCCGAGAAAATTGACCCGAGTCTTATCGTGGCCGACACTCCGGTGAGCTACCGCGTGTATCGTGCCGGAGGAGAATTATTCGATAAGCCTCGCACCGTGGCCGAGATAGAGAAATATTTTGCTGACCGCAACGAACGAATATTCGTGGAGCGGCTGCGCATCA
Source organism: Bacteroides sp. (assembly GCA_014802325.1). Taxonomy (GTDB): domain Bacteria; phylum Bacteroidota; class Bacteroidia; order Bacteroidales; family Muribaculaceae; genus Duncaniella. The sequence goes on along the minus strand of JAAVCK010000016.1, from coordinate 92,907 downwards.
AAGGTCGCATCACCGACCCCACCCCTGACACGTTGGTGCAAAGCGGCGATCTCGTGGTGCTCAGCGCCCGCAGCGAAGTGATAGTCGACGAGCCGGTGCTCCTGGGCAAGGAAGTGGCCGATCACGAACTCCTCAACTTCGGAGCTGAAAATCTTCCGGTGACCGTGAGTGGCAAAGGTGTCGACGGCATGACATTCGGTCAGCTGCGCCGACAGCCATATATGAAGGGGGTGCTCGTGAGCAAAATCACCCGCAACAATATGAGTCTGCCCGGACGCAACAATCTGATTCTGGAGCGCGGCGACGTGCTTACGCTTTCAGGTTCGCCCCGCAATGTGGCAATCGCATCCAAACAGATCGGATTTGCTGACCGCCAGAGCATCTCTACCGACATGGTGCTCCTGGGCTTCGGCATAGCACTCGGATGTTTCATCGGTGCATTGGCCATCCACATAGGAGGAGTGCCTGTGTCGCTCAGCACAAGCGGCGGCGTACTTCTTGCCGGACTGTTTTTCGGTTGGCTGCGCAACCGCCGTCCCACATTCGGCAATATTCCGCAGCCGGTGGTATGGATATTCGATAATATGGGACTCAACATGTTTGTGGCCGTAGTGGGTCTGTCGTCAGGTCCGAAATTCGTGGCCGGACTGCATGAAGTAGGCTTCACGCTCTTTATCGTGGGTATCTTAGCCACACTTCTGGCGCTTACCATCAATATCTTCATAGCCCGCAAAATATTCCGCTTCTCAGCACCCGAGACTCTCGGATGTGTGGCCGGCGCACGTTGCGGAGTGGCATCTATAGGTGCTATTCAGGATGCTCTGGAGAGTACTGTGCCGGTACTCGGCTATACGGTGACATATGCCGCAGCCAATCTGATACTGGTATTCTCGTCCTTGCTGGTACTCGCTTTCGTATGACAATGAATTATATATAACCACATGGAACAATCTGTAAAACAAACATTACTTCAACGCCGCAGCATACGCCGCTACGAGCGTGAACCTATTGCTGAGGAAGACCTTCAGTTTATACGCGACGCCATCCGCAACACTCCCACAAGTTACAACGGACAGCAGTTTTCAGTCATAGAGATTTCCGATCAGCCTCTCAAGGAGCAGCTGGCCGAAATAGTGGGTCAGAAACAATTCAAGACATCGGCACGCGTGTTTGCATTTCTAAGCGACTTCAACAAGATAGCCGTGGCAGCCGAAGCCAAGGGTATGGAGTATCCGGCTTTCGAGCGTACAGCCGACGGCCTGATCGTGGGCACGGTCGATGCGTCGCTTGCCATGATGAGCGCCATCACCGCCGCAGTGTCACGCGGCCTCGGGTGCTGCCCTATCGGCTACGCCCGTACCGTAAATCCCAAGGTAATATCCGATCTTCTCGGACTTCCCGACAGAGTATATCTTGTGTGCGCTCTTGCTGTAGGGGTGCCGCGCGAGATACCCGATCTCAAGCCCAAGCAGAACGAAGATCTCGTGATATTCAGCAACCGCTATGGCACTGACAATCTCCCTGAGAAGATGCTCGGCTATGACCGCGAGTTTACCGCCTACCATCACAACCGATCGTCCAATCCCAGCGACAAGGGATGGATAGAGGAAATACTCGGCTACTATCGTGAGGGCCTGAACTACACCATGCGCGAGGCTCTACGCGAGCGCGGTTACGACTTCGATCACTGATCAGAACGGGGCAAGCTCGTCGGACGTCGCTGCAGTGATGTCGGCAGAGCCACCCCCGAACTGGCCGCCAAACTGACCCGCAAACTGGCCTCCGGCCTGCGCTCCGCCATCGGTATTGATGCGTGAGCCTACGGTGACCGAACTCATCGAGGTGTTTTCCTCCCAGTTTTCAAATCGGGCATACTTTGACTTGAATCTCATCTTCACATCGTCGACACGACCGCTACGGTGCTTGGCCACGATAAATTCAGCCAGACCGCGTATATCGTTTCCGGCGGCATCCTGACCCGAACGCAGATAATACTCCGGGCGGTGGATGAAGCACACTATATCGGCGTCCTGCTCTATAGCTCCCGATTCACGGAGGTCACTGAGCTGAGGACGCTTTCCGTCTTTACTGTCGGCACCACGCGATTCCACGCTTCGGTTGAGCTGCGAGAGCGCCACTATAGGGATGTTCAGCTCCTTTGCCAACTGCTTGAGTGAGCGCGATATCATACTCACCTCCTGCTCGCGCGAGCCGAATCGCATACCCGAGGCGTTCATAAGCTGAAGGTAGTCAATGATGATGAACTTCACATCATGCTCTCTTACGAGGCGACGCGCTTTCGTGCGCAGCTCGAATATCGAGAGCGACGCCGTGTCGTCGATATACAGCGGAGCTCCATAGAGATGCTTGACGCGCGACATAAGCTGATCCCATTCCATAGGCGAGAGCTGTCCGCTCTTGATTTTTTCACCTTCTATCTCGCATGTGTTCTGTATCAGGCGGTTCACAAGCTGAAGATTCGACATTTCAAGCGAGAATATCGCCACCGGTATGTTGCTCGACACAGCCATATTCTTGGCCATCGAAAGCACGAATGCCGTCTTACCCATAGCCGGACGGGCTGCGATAATGATAAGGTCGCTACTCTGCCAGCCCGAGGTAAGTTTATCAAGCTCGTGATAACCCGACTCCAGACCTGACAGACCTGTAGCACGGTTGGCCGCGGTCTGAATCTGATCTATGGCCTGACCTATCACGGGGTCGATCTGAGTGACATCTTTCTTGACATTGCGCTGCGAGATTTCAAATAATTTACCTTCGGCCTCCTGCAGCAGGTCGTCCACATCGTAGGTCTCGTCAAAGGCCTGCGATTCTATCTGAGAAGCAAATTTTATAAGCTCGCGCGCAAGGTATTTCTGAGCCACAATGCGGGCATGATATTCCACATGCGCACCTGATGCCACACGCGAAGTCAGCTCGGATATAAACACAGGGCCACCCACCTCATTGAGCTGCCCCATCTGACGGAGCTGGTCGGTGACCGTCAGAAGGTCGATAGGCTGCTGCGAGGCGCCGAGCGACTGTATGGCCGCATATATCTTCTGATTCACCGGATCATAGAATGATTCGGGCTTCAGAATATCACAAACCACCGAATAAGCGTCGCGCTCAAGCATAAGCGCACCCAGCACGGCCTCTTCAAGATCCTTGTCGCGGGGCGGTATGCGTCCGCCGTAGTCCTGAAGATTATTCTGTGGTTTCTGTCGGTTATTATATTGTCGCTGTTCCTGTGGCATAGTGGATTATTTTTTTGCAAAGATAGCAAGAATAGATATGATTACGGCTGAGAGTAATCAAAACTTATTGATTTATTTTTTAACATACACTCGCTTCACTCTGGGCGATACCCAGGTGAGCACTTCGTAAGGGATGGTGCCGAGTATGTCGGCTATTCGCTCTACCGGGGCGTCAGGGCCGAAAATCTCCACTTTGTCGCCCACTTTCACGTCAGGCACATCGGTCACGTCGATCATACACAGATCCATGCAGATATTGCCTATGGTCTTGCAGTCAACCCCTTTCACCTTAAATGCCACCGCACCGTTGCTCAGGCGCCGGTTGATACCGTCGGCATACCCTACGGGCACTGTTGCGATAATACTTTTGCGACCGGTGCGTCCTTTGCAGCCGTAGCCTACCGGAGTATCGGCCGGCCACTGCTTGAGCGAGATAATGTGGCTGTAAAATGATGCCACAGGCCGCAGAGGCGACTCGCCGGGGAGCGGTGACACTCCGTAAAGTCCTATACCGAGACGTGCCATATCGTAGTTTCTGCCTCGGGCAAAGCGCATCATACCGGCGGTGTTGAGTATATGTCGGGCAAAGTCATAGCCCAGCTGCGAGCACAGGCGCGAGGTCATCACGTCAAACATCGACAGCTGACTTTCGGTATATTCATCCATGTCAATACAGTCGGCCGTGGCGAGATGGCTGAATACCGACGCCACCTTGACAGCTCGGGTCGATGCCATACGGGCGGCAATAGCGTCGATATGGGTGTCGAGAAAACCCACGCGATGCATACCGGTGTCGAGTTTTATATGCACCGGATAATCGGTCACACCGAAGCGTTCGGCTTCCTGAATGAGCCGGTCGAGCTCTTCGAGTGAAAATACCGCCGGTTCGAAATGCGATGCAAACAGCGCCGGATAGCGGTTGGTGATCGGATTGAGCACCATGATAGGCATGGTGATACCCGCATCGCGTAGTTTCACACCTTCGTCTATCACCGCCACAGCCAGATAGGCTGCGCCGAGACTCTGGAGAGCCTTACCTATCTCCACCGAGCCCATGCCGTAGGCCGAAGCCTTGACCATAGCCACGAGGCGCGTCGACGTGGGGAGAAGGCTGCGGTAGTAATTGAAGTTATGAGCCAATGCGTCGAGGTCAACTTCAAGTGAGGTGTCATGGCCGGCAGTCATGCACACATCGGTAAACTCCTCAAGCGTACCGCCGCGTTTGCCAAAAAGCAATATCTGGCTGTCGCGCAGCAGTGTGCCGTTCTGATAACTTGACAGTATGAAAGGCATCACCGGGTTACATATTTCAACGTAGTCAGGCAGCTCGATCTCGCCGCTTACAGATGCAAATTCGGCTGACACGCTGTAGATGCGCTCCACGCCAAACGAGCGAGCCATTTCAAAAGCCCGGAAGTATCGGTCGGCTATGCTTGCTGCCGAGTCGCATCCACTAGGTAGCAGAAGGTCGCCGAGCACAAGCACATGGCCTCTCTCGGGCGAAGAATGGCGGCGGAAGAAATCAAGCGCCTCCCGCAGCGACCGAAGGTCGGGTGTGAAACGATCGTGGAAGAGCGTATTGCCAAATTCGCCTTCATATATCTCGCGCCGCTTGTCGACAAGCGGCATATTGCCTATAAGATCATCCTTGTATCCTACCGCCTCAGTGACTGCGGCAGCCAGCGCATGATATATGGTAGGGTATTCACCTTTGGCCACGGGATGCAGCCGCGCGTGAGTCATCTCCCGGAGCACAGATGCAAGCTCGGCATCGGTATCGGCATAGAAAATATCATCGCATCGCTTGAGCAACTTTACTTTCTCGATTATCTTATCGCGGTGTGAGGGGAAAGCGTTGTCGTGTTCACCGGTAATTGGCGTAACTACTCCGGTCATAGGCTCTTCGGGAAGCACTGCCACCCGTGAGTCAGCCTGCTCAGGCCCGTCAATACCTATCTCCACTATTGCTACGTCGGGTCGATCGGGTCCGGATATGTTCATATCGCACACAGCCAGAGGCAGTCCGATACGCGAATTCCAGCTGCGCGGACTGCGCACTACCCTGCACTTAAGGTTGAGCGAATTGAATATCAGCTCCTTTGTCACGGTTTTACCTATGCTTCCCGTCACTACTATCGTATTGCGGAATCCTCGGATACAGTTGCATGCGATATTATTCAGCGCCTCGGGCACATTTTTCACCACTATGAATGTGGCATCGATATTATAGCAGTAAGGAGGTATCTCCTCTACGATAAATGTCCTTACACCCATTGCGGCAAGCCGGGGGATATAGCGGTGTCCGTCACCAATGCCGGTGCGGATGGCTGCAAATACAGTCTCGGCCGGCTCAAATACCGAACGACTGTCGGCAAGTATATATTTATAGTCGCGATGCTCGTCGTAGTCCGAGCCTTTTCTTATATGTACGGGTGATATATTCGTTAGAAGCATTATGATAGAATCTGACGGTGATTATTACGTTTGAAGCGGGCGCGGGCTTCTGCGGCGGCTGCTGAAGTTGCCTTACTGAAATATACGTCGGCAAACAATCCGTATATGTAGTCAACGGCCACTTCCGATGGATGTTTCATATCGGCGGCATAAAATCGGTAGTCGCGCAGATCGTCCATCAGAGCCTCGTAGGCCGGGAAATATTCAGCCTTATCTATGGAATCTACAGCAAGGTGGAGCGTTGACTTGGATAGCGTATTTCCGTGCAGCCCGTCGGCAAGGTGGCGGATAGGACTTACCGTGAATATCACACTATGTCCGGCGTCCGTGAGGCGTGTCACCACACTTCGCAACCGTGCGGTGACTTCATCCACCGAAAGTCGGCGGCGCGTGAAGGCCGACGCCGGCAGTTTGTGGCAGTTGCCCACTATCTCACCGGACCCGATATGAGTGAACACATATGCCGATCCGAGTGTAAGAATCAGTGTGGCGGGAGCGGCCAGCGCATCCGCTACCTTCACGAAGTCGGTATTCACGGCATCAAGCACATCCTTGGCGTCTGCTCCACTGTAGCGGGAGGCGAATGTAAGGCAGTGGTAGCCTCGCGGACCTTCCACAAGGTCATCGGGAGTAAACATGCGTCGGTCGAGCGCACGGTCAAGTATTCGCGCAAGCGTGTCGGGATTATATACCGGACCCAAAGGATTGGACGTGACATTGAAACCGTCCATCATCAGTCGAGCGCCTACCTCGTCGGTAAAGCATGAACCGAGCATCAGCAACGGAGTTGAATGGTCGATGCCGAGCGACGATACGGGGAGATGTAATTCGGTGCGAAACTGCATATCAGAACATCTGATAGTCGGTCGACAATACCTGAAACTCCGTGCGGCGGTTGATCTGGTCGGCCACAGCCTGGTCTTCTTCGCTGAGGGTTTCTATGAAGTTCTCGTCGAGCATAGTTCCCTCGGGAAACTGCGGAAATTCGCGTGCCAGACGCTTGGTGATAACCTTGGGGCGCGACTTTCCATAGCCCTGAAACTGGAGGCGGTCAGGAGCGATTCCGGCCTCGATGAGATAGTCTATGACCGACTTGGCGCGGCGGCCCGAAAGATCTATGTTATATTCTTCCGACCCGTGGCGGTCAGTATGCGATGCCATCTCCACAGTGATGTTAGGATTGTCATTGAGCAGTCCTACAAGTTCGTCGAGAGCCGACTTCGATTCCGGACGCAGTGTGGCCTTGTCGTAGTCATAGAAGATGTTTTCGAGGATATTGGGCTTGTTGACCGACGCGAGTATGAAATCTATGTTATACTCCGCATCTTCCTCAGCCGAGTCCGAGGTAAACTGCTGGCGGGCATTGAGGTATCCTTTCGCACCGGCAAGCATCACATATCTCACGCCGCGCTGCAGCGGAAATGAAAATGATCCGTCGGGACGCGCTATGGCACGCTGATTCGAACCGTCGTCGCCCACGATGCGTATCACCGCATTAGGCACAGGCTCTTCATCCTTGTCAAGCACCCAGCCTGAAATAAGGATTTTCAAGTCAGGAAGCTCGAATGAATAAATATGGTCACGTCCATTGCCGTCGCCGCGGTTAGAGCTGAAAAATCCGGCTTCGCGCGAGGGGGTGGCATATGTTATGCCGAAGTCATCGCCTTCGCTATTGATGGGCGCGCCCATATTCTCCACCAGCCAGCCTCCCGAAGGAGTAAGCGTGGCGCGAAACAGATCGAGCCCACCCAGACCCGGGTGTCCGTCGGAGGCAAAAAACAGTATCGAATCGGTGAGCATATAAGGAAACACCTCATCGCCGGGGGTATTGATAGCCTTACCGAGATTTTCGAGTGATCCGGCGCGCTCCTTCAGATTGATACGCCAAAGGTCCTTACCTCCTTCACCGGGCATATCGGAGGTAAAGTAGAGGTATGTTCCTGAGGGGCTTACGGCCGGATGTCCGAACGAGGCCACCGTATCATTGATAACGTCGAACTTCACCGGTGCGCTCCACTTGGCGTCGCTACGCTGTGAAGTCCATATCTCCACACCGGTGGTGCGGTTAGGTTCGCGTCGGGCACGGGTGAGATACATTGTTGAGCCGTCGGAGGTAAACGATACTATGCCCTCGTCCATCTCCGAGTTAAGTTCACCCTCCACAGGTTCGGGACGCTGCCAGTCGCCGCGTTCGTTTTTCTTAGCCATCCACACATCGCTGCGCTTCATACCGGTGATTTCGCTGCGATTAGTGCCGGTGACTTTTTCATTAGTAGTGGTGAAGTAGAGCACGTCGTCGTTAAACATGGGTGAGAAGTCGGCGCGACGTGAATTAAACAGTTTGGCGTTTTTCACCACATAGCGCGTGGGATTTTTCTTTATATCCTGAGCCTTACGTGCGCCCGCCAGACCATTGAGGGCTGTGGCATCGTCAGGAGCAAGTGCAAGGAAATCTTCATACGACTTCACCGCGCGGTCATACTTTCCGTCGCCGTGCAGACACTGGGCCATGCGCAGTATAGCCATTGAGTCAGGATAGCCGTATCGTAGGGCATTCTGATAGGCGGCCGCAGCGCGGGCATCCTGCCCCAGCGCTCTGTAGCACTCGGCCATACGGAAAGCCACCACTCCGCGTTCCGAACGCTGCTCGCGGGCTTTGAGCTTATTGTAGACCTTACGGTATGTCTTGGCGGCGTCGAAATATTCACCGCGAGCCATCTGCTCGTCGGCGGTCTTCAGTTTGGCCGTACCGCACGATGATGCCACAAGCGTCATGAGCGATAATATCCATAGTGTCAGTCGGGTATATCTCATATCACAAAATGTGTGTCAAAACATATTAATACTAAACAATAAAACGCCGCAATACCACATAAAATTATTCATGAAGTGATATTTTTTGTAATTTTGCATCCGAAAAATAACTTTCAGCAAGCAAGTGACGCGAATGAAAAATATGTTTTTACAGCTCTTCCTGACTTTCTTCAAGATAGGTGCCTTCACATTCGGAGGCGGATGGGCCATGATCTCAATAATCGAGCGCGAGATAGTCGACCACCGCAAATGGTTGGCCCGCGAGGAGTTTCTTGATCTTCTTGCAGTGGCGCAGTCGCTCCCCGGCATTCTGGCGGTGAATATTTCGGTGGCCGTGGGCGACAAACTCCGCGGACTTCGCGGCAGTATCGTGGCCGCTCTCGGCACCATACTGCCATCGTTTCTCATCATACTCACTATTGCCATTTTCCTTACGCCTGACCTTATCAAGACCAACGACACGGTGTCGCGTATCTTCATGGGCATTCGTCCTGCCGTGGTGGCGCTTATTATCGCACCCGTCATTACTTCGGCCCGCGCCGCAAAAATCACGTGGCGCACTGTTGCTATCCCCGTGGCGGTAGCTCTGCTCATCTGGTCAAAAATCCCGTTTATATCCAATCCCATTCTCTACATAGTGCTCGGCGGCATAGGTGGTTATGTTTGGCTTTCACGTCAAAACCGCCGTCTGCATCACAATGAAAACTCTGAAAATCAACCGTCATGATATATCTTCGACTTATATGGACCTACATCAAGATAGGTCTGTTCGGATTCGGTGGTGGCTACGCCATGCTGGCTCTCATAGAGCGTGAGATAGTGGGTCCTGGCTGGATCACATCGCAGATGTTTACCGACATTGTGGCAATATCGCAGATGACCCCCGGGCCTATCGGCATCAACTCGGCCACATATATAGGCTACGTAGCTCCGGGTCAATATTCTGCTGCCTTTTCCTCACCTCTGTGGGGAATACTCGGCTCGGTACTTTGCACGCTTGCCGTGGTGTTGCCGTCGTTTCTGCTGGTGATCTACACCAGCCATCTGATTTCGCGTCACCGTGATTCGCTCGTGGTGCAGGGCATATTCACCGGGCTGCGTCCGGTGGTGATAGGTCTCATAGCATCCGCGGCTCTGCTACTCATGAACGGTGAGAATTTTGGCTACGAGCAGGTGCAGATAACTTGGAGCGTGGCGCTGTGTGCGGCCGCTTTCGTCATGGTCTATTTCCTCAAGTGGCATCCCATCCTTATCATCTGTCTGGCCGGACTGGCCGGTTACATAATTTACTGAACATGTCTACATCCTATAAGGAAACTATAGATTTTCTCTACAGCCAACTTCCTACTTTTCACCGCGAAGGTCCGGGAGCTTACAAGCCGGGACTCGATACTGCCCGTGCGCTCGACAGCCTGTTCGGCAATCCGTCACGGAAGTTTGCATCCATTCACATAGCCGGAACCAACGGCAAAGGCTCCACGGCTCATTCCTTAGCCGCTATATTACGTAAAGCCGGATACCGTACCGGCCTTTACACATCGCCTCATATAGTGGATTTCCGCGAGCGTATCCGCATAGACGGCGCTATGATTCCCGAGACAGAAGTGGTGGATTTTGTCAACCGCTACATGTCACTTGACACGGGTCTGCACCCTTCGTTTTTCGAGCTGACCACTATCATGGCTTTTGATTATTTCGCCCGGAGCGGTGTGGATGTGGCCGTGATAGAGACCGGACTCGGCGGACGGCTCGACACCACCAACATCATCACTCCCCTCCTATCGATAATCACCAATATCTCGCCCGACCATACCTCGCTGCTTGGCGATACACCCGCCGCCATAGCCGCTGAAAAGGCCGGGATAATCAAGCCGGGAATTCCGGTAGTGATAGGCCGGGCTGACGATGAGAGCGTGAGAAAAGTATTCACCGACACGGCTGCCCGTCAGAATGCGCCCATACGGTTTGCACCTGCGATCGAAGCAACTCCCATGACCGACGGTATTGAGTATCATGACACACCTTACGGATCGTTCAAAGGCGAACTTGCGGGAGTGTATCAGATCGAAAACACTTCTACTATCCTCACCGCCGTTTCAGAACTTGACAAGCGGCTTGACATCCCGGCCGAAGCCGTCAGATCCGGACTGGCTGACGTGTCGGGGCTTACAGGTCTGCGCGGACGCTGGACTCACCTATCCGACAGTCCGCTCACCATATACGACACCGGTCATAACCCGGGAGGATGGCAACGGATCACTGAGCAACTCGCATCATTGGCGCCCCGCCATATCCATCTGGTGGTCGGATTTGTAGCCGATAAGGATGTAACTACCATACTGCACATGATAGCCGCTCTCAGCCACGCTGACGGCATAACGCTTTCGCTCTACCTCACCGCCCCTTCCACTCCACGCCGCCTGGAGGCTGCCGAGCTGATGAAACTGGCCGAGGCCGAGGGTCTGACTGCCACCGCTTATGCCGATGTAAAAAGTGCCCGCGACGCGGCTGTCCGTACGGCCTCGGCTGACGACATGATATTTATAGGCGGCAGCAACTTCCTTATAGCTGACCTGCTGGCCGATATATAAACTAATTCCAGGGAAAAAGTGTTATTTCTACAGTAACACACCTAACAAATTATATTTATGGAAAAAACATGGCGATGGTTTGGTCCGTCTGATCCTATAACTCTTAACATGCTTAAGCAGATAGGCGTGGAAGGCATAGTCACATCACTGCATCACCTGCCGGCCGGCGAGGTATGGAGTGAGGATGAGGTGATAAAAATGCGCGATTATATCGAAGACCACGGTCTGCGATGGAGCGTTGTGGAGAGTCTGCCCGTAAGCGAAAGCATAAAATATGGAGGAGCTGACCGCGATATTCTTATCGACAATTATATAGAGAGTCTTCGCAATCTCGGTAAGGCCGGAGTGAAGACTATATGCTATAACTTCATGCCCGTGCTCGACTGGGCTCGCACTGATCTGGAAAATCCTAACCCCGACGGCACATCGAGCCTTTATTTCAATATGGCCGAAATGGCTTATTTCGACATATACATCCTCAAGCGCGATGGTGCCCGCGAGTCGTGGGATGCCTCCACGCTGGCTCGTGTGGATGAGTTGCGCAAGAAGATGACACCCGACGATGAGAAGCGCCTCGTGGAGAATATCATCGTGAAGACGCAGGGCTTCGTGGGCGGAAACATATCTGAAACCGACAACGACCCGGTAGAGAAATTTCGCCGTCTGCTCGATCTTTACAAAGGAATCGATGCTGACCGGCTGCGCGAGAACATGAAGTATTTTCTTGAAAAAATCATGCCTGTATGTGAGGAATACGACATCAACATGTGCGTTCACCCCGACGATCCTCCCATGCCACTGTTCGGACTTCCGCGAATAGTCACCTGCGACGCTGACATAGAGGCTTTTCTCAAAGCGGTCGACAATCCTCACAACGGACTGACTTTCTGTGCAGGTTCACTGAGCGCCGGTGCGCATAACGATGTAGTGGCGCTCGCCGCGAAATATGCTCCGCGCACTCATTTCGTACATGCCCGAATATGCCGCGTGATGCCCGACGGCGACTTCAAGGAGTCGAGCCACCTTGATCCCCGGCTCATAGAGGTGGTGCGCATCTTTGAGCGCGAGCGCCCCGACGTGCCTATGCGTGTGGATCACGCTCCCCTCATGCTCGGCGACGAGAAAATGGGTTATAATGCCGGATATTCTTTCCATGGCCGCATGCTTGCCCTCGGTATGGTGTCGGGCATAATGGCTACGGTCAACACTGAAAATTAATAACTATGAACGAATTGTTTTCCGTAAAAGACAAAGTGGTGGCCATCACGGGTGGTACCGGTGTGCTTGGTCACTGCATATCAGAGTATCTCGCCCGACAGGGAGCCAAGGTTGTGGTAATGGGGCGTCGTGCCGACGAGGGCCTCGCTATAGTCGAGGCCATAAAGAAAGATGGTGGAGAGGCCATGTTTCTTACCACCGATGTGCTTGATGCCAAAGTACTCGAACAGAACCGCGACGATATTCTCGCCCGCTATGGCCGCATCGACGCACTTCTCAACGCAGCCGGCGGCAACATGCCCGGCGCTACGATAGCACCCACGGGCAACGTGTTTGATCTCGATATAGCCGACTTCCGCAAAGTGGTCGATATAAATCTGTCGGGCACCGTGCTTCCGACTCAGATATTCCTGAAGCCTATGGTGGAAGCCGGCAGCGGCTCGATAGTCAACTTCTCGTCGATGGCCGCGTTCCGCCCGCTGACCCGTGTGGCCGGATATGCCGCAGCCAAAGCCGGAATCAGCAACTTCACCGCCTTTCTGGCAAATGAAGTGGCAAAAAAATTCTCTCCCTCTATCCGAGTCAATGCAATAGCTCCGGGATTTTTCCTCACCAACCAGAATCGGGCGCTGCTCACCAACCCTGACGGGTCGCTGACCGAGCGTGGTGCCGACGTGATCCGCCAGACTCCTTTCGGCCGTTTCGGACGTCCGGAAGAACTTTGCGGTACTATTCAGTATCTTATATCCGATGCCTCATCGTTTGTGACAGGCACGGTAGCCGTGGTCGACGGCGGATTCAATGTTTTTGCGATGTAAGCGTCTCCATCACTACCACAGCATTATTATGCTCGCGGTCGTGCGACGAATAAAGTAGCGTGACGACAGGACGATCATTGATCGTCGCCACCAATTCACCAAAAGCCGGATTGCCAGCCAATTCGGCTTTATATTTTTCCACAAATCCCTCCCAGCGCTCCTCCGGGTCGGCGTGAAACCATTCACGCAATTCGGTGGATGGTGCTATATTCTTATCCCACAAGTCATAATGGAAAGTCTCGTGCGAGAGTCCGCGAGGCCATAGGCGATCTATATATACCCGGAAACCGTCGGTAGCTTCGGCCGGATCATACGCTCTTTTAATCTGAATCTTTTGTGACATATTACTGATTTTTTTGTTCTTATACTATATAACACCCCTACGCGCGGTTATGTTGAAATGAACAAAAGCACCGATACAGGCGTTGAAATAGCAAGAAACAAACAAATTATTACTATTATTATGTTAGATACTGAATACCGTTTTGGCGAAGTATATCCTCTCGCCTCCCAGATCAGAAGCACCGACGACCGAGCACATTTTAAAAATATTTTTTCTACTGCCAATGGCGGCGTTGTTCTCGTAGCACTTAAAGCCGGCCAGGTACTTGACACCCACACTGCTCCGGCCGAAGTGATGGTAAATGTAGTAGAAGGTAAGATCGAGTTTACTATGCTCGACAAAGTCCACACCATCAGCGCTGGTGAATTCCTGCTCATGGGTCACGACGTACCGCACAGCGTGAAGGCTGTTGCCGATTCAAAAATGATGCTCGTGAAAGTAAAAGCATGATTCGTTAATCATTAAAAATCGGAGAGAGATATATGGATACTACAGCTAAAATGTTCTGCTATCAGTGTCAGGAGACAGCTAAAGGAACAGGATGCACACTCCGTGGCGTATGTGGAAAACTGCCGGAGACATCGGCACGTATGGATCTTCTGCTCTACGCTACCCGAGGCGTGGCGATACTCAATGATCTGCTCCGCGGAGCGGGTGCGTCACGTTGCGATGCCGACCATCAGGTCATCGACGCTCTGTTCACCACTATCACTAACGCCAACTTCGACAATCCCTCGCTTGACGGATTCATACGTCGCGCATTTGAAATGAAGCGCGAACTCATAGCTCAGTGCCGTGAGCTTGGATTGAAAGTGCCCGACGCTCCCGAAGTGACCCTTGAAGCCGAACCTGAAGATTGCGAAAAGCTCGAACCCGTGACCGGTGTTCTTGCCGAAACCGATGCTGACAAGCGCGGCCTCAAGCAGCTCGCCATCTACGGAGCCAAAGGAGCTGCCGCCTATGCCCGCCATGCCGCAAATCTCGGCTATGAGGACGACGACGTCTATGCCGTAATCGAAAAGGTGATGAAAGAAGTAAGCCGCACCGACATCACTGTCGACGAACTTATCAAACTCGTGCTCTACATGGGCGAAGGTGGCGTAAAGGCTATGGCTCTCCTCGACTCGGCAAATACGGGCAGATATGGTAATCCCGAAATCACCAAGGTAGATATAGGCGTCCGTAATAACCCCGGTATCCTTATCTCGGGCCATGATCTGCGTGACCTCGAAGAACTGCTTGAGCAGACAGCCGGTACAGGCGTGGATGTCTACACTCACTCCGAGATGTTGCCCGGACAGTATTATCCATATTTCAAGAAATATCCTCATTTTGCCGGTAACTACGGTAACGCTTGGTGGAAACAGATCGACGAGTTTGAGACATTCAACGGATGTTTTGTATTTACTTCCAACTGTATCGTCCCTCCTCGCAAGACCACTACTTATACTGACCGCGTGTATACTCTCGGTGTGGTCGACATGCCTGGCACACACCATATCGAAGCCGACGCCGAAGGCCGTCATGATTTCTCCGAAGTAATCGCACGCGCCAAGCAGTGTCAGCCCCCTGTGGAAATCGAACACGGCGAAATAATAGGTGGTTTTGCCCACCATCAGGTAGAGGAACTCGCGCCCAAGATTGTAGATCTCATCAAGCGCGGTAAGATACGCAAGTTTGTGGTTATGGCCGGTTGCGACGGTCGATTCCCATCGCGCGACTACTACACCCGTTTCGCCGAAGCTCTGCCTGAGGACTGTGTGATCCTTACAGCCGGATGTGCCAAATATCGCTATAACAAGTTGCCGCTGGGCGACATCGAAGGTGTGCCCCGCGTGCTTGACGCCGGCCAGTGCAACGACTCTTATTCGCTCGTCCGCATAGCTATGGCACTTAAAGATGCCTTCGGACTCGACAGCATCAATGATCTGCCTCTGGCTTTCAATATCGCATGGTATGAGCAGAAAGCCGTGATAGTGCTTCTGGCTCTTCTCTCACTCGGTGTTAAAAATATCCACACAGGTCCTACCCTGCCGGCATTCTTTACCTCCGACATTCTCAAGGTGCTTCAGGACAATTTCAATATCGGCACCATCTCCACTGTTGAAAACGATATAGCTACTCTAATCAATAACAACTAAAAAAACAAGACAAATTATGGACAAGTATGTATGCGACGTTTGCGAATGGGTATATGACCCCGCAGTAGGTGACCCCGACAATGGTATTGCCCCCGGCACCAAGTTTGAAGACCTGCCCGATGACTGGGTATGCCCAGTATGTGGCGTAGGCAAAGACCAGTTCAGCAAAGAAGACTGATTTTGCAGAAATTTATAATGTAAAGGCCGGGAATCCTTTTTTTACTGAATTCCCGGCCCATAATATTTATTTCAGTCACTGAGAAGTTTCTGCAACATTGACATAGCAAACAGCGGACATATCACCACTTGTCGGAGTGCATCATCGGCCAGATTGTCAGTATACGTAAACTTGCCAAAGTTTTCAAGCGAACATCTTACTCCGAGATTAAGATTCTTTTCACGCATGAATATCCACAGGCTTTTCATCCCGCCCTTGACTCCGGCTTTGACCTCTATTGGCAAAACCTTGATATTATGCTCTGACAGATAATCCACCTCTGCCAAAGAATTTTTAGCCGTACGTTGCCAATAATATAATTCATGTCTGATATTCGGACTCTTGTACCTTATCATCTCAAGACCGGCAATCATCTCTCCCATCGGACCCTTATTGACAAGATCAATTTCATCGCCGGTTAGAATCAAAGCCGTTAGCTCAGATACATTTCCAAGCGACATATTTAGCAGGCGCATCAACAAGCCGCAGTCAAGAATCAAAATTTTTCTATAAGAATTATCCGACTCCCCTCCGAACGGCAATCCATTGCCCGACGTCTTGGTGACAGGAACACAGATTCCGGCAAGGATTAGGAGATCAAGAGCTTTTTTTACTTCTTCAGAGCGATACGCACCGACTTCCGAATACACAAATTTCCGTGAACACTGAGTGGCCACACTCCTGAGTGTCTGTCTGAGCAACTGAGAGTTAACTCTTGAGCTATACTTCGGAAAATCATCTTCGTATCCTACCACTATATCATCCTGAATTTCTTGACATTGCAGATAGTCATGAGTTTCCACCCACTTGGCAACAACTTCCGGCATACCCCCTACAAGCATATACGTGCGCAGTAATCCTATCATCTTGTCGTAAAGAGGTATCGGCAACGGATGTTCCGCATCAGAATTGTTTCTCAATTTCAGCAGTGCATCCTCTCCATTTGCTTGTAAAAATTCATCAAAAGTCATCGGGTACATAAACATAGAATGAATTCTACCTATACCAAAAGTGGGTAATTCGGTTAACGCAAATTCCAATAACGAGCCGGCGGCCACAACATGGAGTTCGGCCATATCTTCTTTGAAGAACCTCAACGACATTATGGCTTCTTTACAAAACTGGATTTCATCGAAAAAAAGTAAAGTTTTTCCGGGTGTAATATTTTGTCCTGAAAGAGCTTCCATTTGCGAAACAATCCGTCTAACATCCAAATTCTCTTTGAATAGCTGGATATATTCAGGATGACGCTCAAAGTTTATCTCTACAAAATTATCAAAGGATTCTGCAAGATGACGCACGGCGGTCGACTTTCCAACCTGCCCTGCGCCTCGCAGTAAGACCGGTTTATGAGTGGACCTTTCCGACCACTCTTTCAGATATGAATCAATTATTCGTCTATAATACATTTTTCGCCTTTCGTATATAGACGCAAAGATAATAATTACATCTCTGATTTCCAACATTTAATAGTACTTTTTTGTAATTTTCCAAACATTTAAATCGCCATTTTTCGTGATTTTCCAAATATTTAAATCGCCGTTTTTCGTGATTTTCCAAACATTTAGGCTCAGTCAAGTCTTATTTTCATCAAAAATTTCCGCGGGAGATTTCGCTGCTTAAGCCTGCAATGCGTCAGAGGATAATAAATACTGGATAGCTCATACACTATGATATTTTTATCACTATCTTTGTACTGAAAAGTAATGCCGATATGAGTAAAAAAGAGTTTTTCAATTCAATTCACGAAATCTGCCAGGCAAGAAATGTCGTGACACGATTCGACAACAGTTGACTTTCGCTCGCACTTATCATTATCAATCATGCATGATATCTGGAACCCGTGGCACGGATGCACACGTATTAGTGAAGGTTGCCGCCACTGCTATATGTATTTTCTCGACCGACAGCGTGACCGCGACGGCAGCGAGATATACCGCACACGCGCGTTTGACTATCCGCTCTCCAAGACCCGCAGCGGAAGCTACAAAGTGCAGAGTGGCGAACTGATAAGAGTGTGCATGACCTCTGATTTCTTTCTGCCCGAAGCCGACCGATGGCGCAACGACGCCTGGACCATAATGCGCAGCCGCCCTGACGTAAAATTTTTTCTTCTCACCAAGCGTCCCGAACGTGTCATGAGCTGCCTGCCCTCGGATTGGGGCAATGGTTGGGATAACATATGGCTCAATGTATCGTGTGAGGACCAGGCTAATGCCGATCGCCGGCTTCCTGTGCTGCTCGATCTGCCATTTCGCCACAAAGGGTTTATGGCGGCTCCTCTGATAGGTCCGCTCGATGTGGATCGCTATCTCGCATCCGGCTCGATAGAGCAGGTAATAGCAGGTGGTGAGAATTACGATGGAGCCCGACCGTGTGATTTCGACTGGATCAAATCATTGTCAGGCCAGTGCCGGAGCCACGATGTCACATTCTGCTTTATCGAGACCGGCTCTGTGTTTATCAAAGACGGTCGCACCTACCGCATTCCCGACAAACGCATCCAGTCGGAAATGGCTCTGAAAGCCGGGGTCAACCACTTCGGACACCCTATGAAGTTTGACCTCCGCGACCCTCTCGGATTTGAGATAGAACCGCAACAGCTCTACCGGCCTCACTACCGCGCGACGTGTCAGACATGCGGCAGCCGCCCTATCTGCAACGGCTGCAGCGATTGTGGAAAGTGCTAAATGTGAGGATCTATTTCATTTATATCCACGAGTTTGTGAAGTATCGCAAAAATTGTCAGTCCGGCCGGGGAGTGAATCTGTAATTTCGACGAAATATTCCGGCGGTAGGTGGTTACGGTATTGATCGACAGTGCCAGCCGGTCGGCTATCTCCTTGTTAGCCATACCTCGGGCCACACAGCGAATGATATCTTTTTCGCGTTCGGTCATACTCTCCACAAGTTCGTCGCGCTCATCAGCTACTTCGCTGCCTGCATCGGCCTCCGACTCATTGAGTTGCAGCGACTTTTCGAGGCACATCACGGCCGGTATAAACAGTTTATCCTCAATCTCGCAGTGCGAACACAAATCCTGATTACAGGCTATGATGTCGCTAAGAGCCGAGGCAAGTATCATATTGTCTTTCTGATGATAGTGGCGTATGAACACCTCTTTGAGTTCATTGAGTTTATCGGCCATACTTGTATGTCCCACAGAATAGTCGGCTATGCGGAAGCGGTCGGTCACGTCACCTGACAGCAGACTGTCAACGTATGAAAATATACGGCTGTTTTCATATTCCATGTGTCGGCGCACCTCACTAACGTATCCGTCAAAAAATCTCAGTAGCAATACGGCCACATCGTCAATCTGCGTAGTGTTGATCGACTGCAACAGTTTGTGGCGTATCGACGGGAGCAGGAAATCAAGGAAATATGAATGTGCGCTGCGAAGAAATCCCATAAGCGAAGAGAGCGAGACCGTAAACTGCGAGTAGTCGCGCCCGTCGATAAGATTACACACGGCAAGAAACGAGCCGCAGTCCACATCATCCTCCCGGCACACCTCACGCACAGTCTTGTCTCCAAAACCGAATGATATGCCGAAGCGGGCAAGTACCATCAGCAGCAGACTATTTTCTTCGATGAGAGTGCGCAGTCGATCGTCGGGTGTAAAGGGGTTATAATTTTTAATCATACGCGTGTAGTTGAAACAGGTCATCAAAATCCCATGCAAAGGTAAAAACTGTATATGGCGCTCGCCATACCTATTTTTAAGAGTTTTTCCGCTGCATTCTCATCAAATTAGGGTATAGGACTTAATATTCACGCGAATTTTATCTCATTTCTGAGTATTGTGACCGACAGTGACGGTAGATAATTTTGCACTCTGAAAATTCCATTAATACTCATACAACCCGATGAACCGCTTATCATTTATCACATCAGTCATGGCTCTGGCATGCTCCGGAGTCATCACCGCAGGAGCCGAATCGCTGTCAGCCACCGCTGCCGACACGGCCGGATATAATAAATTCCGACTCGGAGGCTACGGCGAGATGGTAGCCTCTCTGAAAGACTACGGCGTAAACCGCTTTGCCGGAACGTCGTCGGGAAGCACCGACACCCATCGTGCCACTATCTCAATACCCCGCTTCGTAGTGGCCTTTGACTATAAATTCAACTCCAAGTGGATACTCGGAGCGGAAATAGAATTTGAGTCGGGGGGCACCGGAACTGCCGTAGAGCTTGAAAACAGCGAGAACGGTGAGTATGAGACCGAAATCGAAAAAGGAGGTGAAGTGGCGCTCGAACAGTTTCACATAACCCGTCTGATCATTCCGCAATTCAACGTCCGCGCCGGACACATGGTGATACCTGTAGGACTCACCAACGCTCACCATGAGCCAATCAACTTTTTCGGTACTGTACGTCCTCAGGCCGAGACGGCTCTCATGCCCTCCACATGGCATGAAACCGGAATCGAGTTCTTCGGCTCGTTTGGCAGACGACACGCCCGCTTCGATTATCAGGTCATGGTAGTGGCCGGACTCAATGCCAACGGGTTCAACCGCGACGAGTGGATAGCCGGCGGCAAACAGGGTTTCTTTGAGGAAGATAATTTCACTTCTCCCGGCTACGTAGGCCGACTGGACTACACGGGTGTGCCCGGTCTGCGCACCGGTATTTCGTTCTACTATTGCAACGATGCCGGCAGTAATTCCGACAAAGAACATACATACTCGTCGATAGGTCGCATACCTGTAGCGATAGGCACATGGGACGCCCAATACCGCAACAAATATATCACAGCGCGTGCCAATGTGACTTACGGCTATGTAGGTAATTCGGCAGCGCTAAGCGAAGCCAACCGTATGCTGTCAAACAAATCGCCTTACAGCCGACTGATTCCTATAGCTAAAAATGCACTGAGTTATGGAGCAGAAGTGGGATTTAATCTTGCATCGGTGATAAAGCGCTGTCCCGTGATATACCCCTTTGCCCGCTACGAATATTATAATCCGCAGTATCGGGGCGAAAAGCACGCCACTATGGACAGCCGTCTGGAAGTAAGCCAATGGCAGGCCGGTCTCAACTGGTTCGCTCTCCCCAACCTCGTAGTGAAAGCCGACTACACAGCTCGCTCCATAGGCACTTCAAAAGTATTCGGCCACGGTAAATACAATTCAGAAAACGAATTTTCAATAGGAGTGGCTTACGTGGGCTGGTTCATCAAAAAGTAACTTAATATCAACCAAAAAATAATATCTGCAAACACAATGAAAAAAAATCTTATCTCCGCAACGTCGGCTCTCGCATGCGCATCCGTACTGCTCTTTACCGCGTGCTCAAGCGATAATGACCCTAAAATCGACAACGACGACAACGCAACTCTCGACTATAACGAACTCAATGCCGCAAGCTGGGGCAACTATATGGTACAGGTGGCTTCACTGCTGCGCACCGACGCCAATACACTCTACTCATCTTGGACCGACTCTTATGAAGGTGGTGCACCTTTCGCCACTAGTTTCAAGGCTCACAGCGGCGGCGACTATTCGAGTGCGCTCAGCTGCATCGAGCAGATAATAGAAGGTTGCGCCGATATTGCCAACGAGGTAGGAACTGCCAAAATCGGCGACCCGTTCCAGCTCTACGCCTCAGGCGATACACAGAGCGCTCTCTATGCCGTAGAATCATGGTATAGCTGGCACTCACGTGAGGACTACTCCAACAATATTCTCTCGATCCGCAACTCCTACTACGGCTCGCTCGACGGCACGGTAAGCCCCAACTCTCTCTCGGCCCTTATAGCAGTGACAGATCCCGCACTCGATCAGGACATGAAGCAGGCCATAGCCGATGCTTCGGGTTCAATACTCGCTATTCCTCAACCGTTCCGCAATCACATAGTATGCACCGAAAGCCGCACAGCCATGACTGCTTGCGCCGACCTCGAAGAACTACTTTCGGTCAACCTCAAGGCTGCCGTAAACCGTCTGGGCGATGACTCACGTTTCCAACCCATAGTAGATAACTATGTTGATGCCGTAGTAGTGCCCACCTACAGCCAGCTCAAAGACAAAAACGCCACTCTGTATCAGGCCGTCCTCAACTTCAAAAATTCTCCCTCCGATGCCAATTTCGCCAACGCTTGCAACGCATGGCTCGAAGCACGCGAACCCTGGGAAAAGAGCGAGGCATTCCTCTTCGGTCCTGTAGATGCTCTCGGTCTCGACCCCAACATGGACAGCTGGCCTCTCGATCAGGACAATATAGTACAGATACTCAACTCTGGCAATTATGACAACCTTAACTGGAGCGACGATGACGATGACGACACCATCGAAGCCGTTCAGTCGGTAAGAGGTTTCCACACTCTGGAATTCCTTCTGTTCAAAGACGGACAGCCCCGTAAAGTAAAGAACTGATTTTGATTATGACCCGCAAGAATCATTTATGGTCAATGTGTATCGCGGCGGCTATGGCGGCAACGCTGACAGGCTGCGATGACAACGACGGACTTGATGTGCTTGACATAGAAGTACCGGCCGGCTACGAGTTGTCGGCCGGTACTTCCACAATATTTCTTAATTCATCGGTAGCCTTCGACAGTGAAGCTCCGTGGGTATCGGGCGACTATCTTACCCGCTTTGTACGCGGCGACAGGCTCTATGACGACGTGCGCACCTCGACCAACGGTCAGGGTGGCGGACTCGGCCCTGTCTACGCCGGATATTCGTGTGGAAGCTGTCACCGCAATGCCGGACGCACTCGTCCCGGCGTGTGGAGCGATAATGGCTCCGGCTCCTACGGATTTTCGGCCATGCTCGTTTACATCACACGTCGCAACGGTGCTTTTTTCCGCGACTACGGGCGTGTGCTCCACGATCAGGCCATATATGGGGTGAAACCTGAGGGAAAACTGAAAGTAGATTGGCATTACAGTCAGTTTGCTTTTGCCGACGGTGAATCCTACGAACTCGCATATCCCACCTACACTATCACCGACTGGTATGCCGACGAGATAGCACCCGAAGATCTGTTCTGCACAGTAAGAATACCGCTCCGCCACGTGGGCATGGGGCAAATCATGTCTCTTGACCCCAACGAGATAGAGCAACTTGCCGCCAAGAGCAACTATCCGGAGTGGGGCATCAGCGGTCGATGCAACTACATATCCGAGCGAGGAGTGACCTGCCTGGGCATCTCGGGCAACAAGGCGCAGCATGCCGACCTCACCGTCGAACTCGGATTTTCAAGCGATATGGGTGTGACCAACAGCCGCTACCCTGAAGAGATATGCGAGGGACAGATACAGATGAATCAGGGTTCGATGATGGGACTGTCGTATGACCAGCTCGATGTGTCGACTGAAGATATGGAAAACGTCGACCTCTACATGCAGTCGCTCGGCGTGCCGGCGCGCCGCAATGTCAACGACCCTGAGGTGAAGAAAGGCGAGACCCTGTTTTATCAGGCCGGATGCCATCTGTGTCATGTCACCACGCTCCACACCCGACCGCGCGGTTCCACTCTGCTTGCCGGAACTCAATTACCCTGTCTCGGCAATCAGACCATTCACCCTTACAGCGACTTTCTGCTCCACGACATGGGCTCTGAAATCATGGGCGTAGGTCTTAACGACAATTATGTGTCAGGCCTGGCCCGCGGCAACGAATGGCGCACCACTCCGCTGTGGGGCATAGGACTTCAGGAAAAAGTCAACGGCCACACATATTTCCTCCACGATGGCCGCGCACGCAATTTCGTAGAAGCCATAATGTGGCACGGGGGTGAAGGAGAAGCCTCCAGAAATCTTTTCAGCAAAATGTCGCGCGACGAACGCGATGCTCTTGTGAAATTCCTTCAATCACTTTAATATAACCTATGAACAAGATACTGCTCTCAGCACTTTGCTCTCTCCTATGCGCCCCGGCGATGATGGCGCAATATGACGCCGATACGGAAAATGGCGTTGTCTCTTTGGCCGATCACCGCGGATTCACCTTCACTACCAAGAAGGGCGATTTTGAATTCAAGCCTTATCTGCTTGTTCAGACCACGGCCAACTATAATTATTATGACGATGCCGGTCTTGACCCGGCCTATAATCAGGACAATGTGGCCAACTCGGGCTTTGCGATACCGTATGCCGTGCTTGGCTTTACGGGCAGGGCGTTTAATATCGTCACCTTCAATCTGTCGATCAACGCGGCCTCATCCGGAGGCGGTCTGCTCCAGCAGGCGTGGGCCGACATCCGTCCGCTCGACGAGGTAGGCGTGCGCATAGGTAAGTTCAAGACCCCGTTTTCACACGCCTATCTCACTACTTTGGGTGAAACTCTTTTCCCGGTCCTGCCCACGTCGCTCACCGCTTCCGTCATTCTCCCCTACTCCCTCAATGCAGTGACTCCCCACATCGGTACAGGATTTGACCTCGGAGTGGAGGTGCATGGTATGGTAAAGAATAAGTTCGGCTATCAGGTAGGAGTGTTCAACGGTACCGGCCCGAGTGTCAACACAGCTACCAAAACCATCAGCGACGACTGGCACATCCCCTCACTTCTCTACGCTGCCCGACTCACTTATCAGCCCTACGGAGTGATGCCCGCATCGCAGGGCGATCCGCGCCGACTCAACAGCAATAAGATGCTCGTAGGCGTATCGGCCTCCATGAATGTGGAGAGTGAAAACGAGAGTACCAACGATCTGCGTCTCGGACTCGAATGGTCGTGGATCAGAAACCGCTGGTATTTCGGACTCGAAGCATATTATATGCACGTAGGATTCACACGTCGCCAGAAAATCGACAAATCTTATGATTATTACGGCGGCTACGCTCAGGTGGGATATTTCATCACCCCTCATCTTCAGGGTGCTCTGCGCTATGACTTCTTCGAGCGCAATTCCACCGCGAAAGGTGGATTTCTCAATATGCCCGCCGTGGGTGCCAACTATTTTTTCTCAAGCATCAATCTTAAACTTCAGGCCATGTATCAGTACACCGGACGCACAGGCCATGCCCGACAGATGGATCGCGATGAAGATAATCTCGGACTTGCCACGAGCTCGGTAGTGGTAATGGCTCAATATACATTCTGAAATGTCAGGAAGATTATATAAATACATTGCCATGTCGGCTCTGATAGCTGCCACTTCCTGCGACGAAGGTCGCCTCTACGACAAAGAAGTGATAGTGACGGGCGAAGGCGGCAACGCGCGTGTCACCGCCACAGTGACCGCAGCCGACTCGTGGACCGAAGGCTACACGCTGGCTGTGGCCGGATTCGAGGATGGAAATGAATTTGCACTTATCAGCAAGAATATCGGCACTCTTGATGCCGATGGCAAGTGCGATGTAGTGCTTACCGGTATTCCCGCCGAGGTATCGACCGTAGAGTTGTGTGCCATAGACCGCCTGCGTCGCCGCGTGGCCACATTCGCGTCAGCGCCATATGCAGCCGGAGGCGACACGGTGAGAATCACTGCGTCAGAAACGAACCTCTCCATGTCCGCAGCCATTCAGCAGGAGATTTTCAATACCACCTGCACGCAATGCCACGGCGGCTCGAACTATGCCGCCGCGGGGCTGCATCTGACCGTTGGAATGAGCTTTGCCGAGATGATTTCCGTACCATCGGTAAAGGTCAACGGTAAAAACCGTGTGGAACCCGGTTCAAGTTCTCAGAGCGTGCTGTTCATGATACTCGAAGGCAACACATCGGCCGAGTGGAATTATGACCATTCGGTGGAAGTGGTGCGTCAGGAAAAACTCGATCTCATCCGCAACTGGATTGACGGAGGTGCAAAACTTTGATATGAAATACTACGAATATGATCTTAACGGTGTGAGAGCGCGCCTCGCACACTTCGACGTGAACCGTGGCGAGGCTCACGCCATACTCACCTGCCCCGGAAATAGGCAGGATGCTGCCCGCACCCTTGCAGCCCTCGATGAAGCGGCGGAAAAAATAGCAGGACTACTCGATATGCAGCCGGTATTCATGCGCTATCTGCTGAGCGATGCCACCAATCAGGCTCATCTCCTGAAGCAGCAGCCTATATGCGCCCGATCCATCATTCAGCAGTCGCCACTCGACGGGTCGAAAGCCGCCCTACTGGTGATATACAACCGTCAATCTGATTTCACTGACTGCGGGCTCGGTATGTGGATGGACAGCCGCGGCAGGATATGGGCAGGCGATAATGACAGCATAATCCCGGCCGACTCCCGCACCATGACCATAGACTATCTCGACACTCTTGCTGCCCGACTTGAGAAGTCAGGTGCTTCGCTCGAAGGTCACTGTATCAGGACATGGTTTTTCGTAAGGGATGTCGACAATAATTACGCCGGAGTGGTAAGCGGACGCAATGAAGTGTTTGATCGCAGCGGCCTTACAGCCGACTCTCACTTCATATCTTCGACCGGGATAGCCGGACAAGCTCCCGACCCGACAAGGATTGTAGCTTTCAATGCTTTTGCCGATACCCGTATTGACGCATCGCAGATAAAATTTCTCTACGGCAAGACACATCTCAATCCCACATATGAATATGGAGTGGCCTTTGAGCGCGGCACGGCTGTGGACTATGCCGACCGCCGACACGTATATATCTCCGGTACTGCCAGCATCGACAACAAGGGCAACATCGTGGCCGAGGGTGATATAGTGGCCCAGACGACTCGAATGCTCGAAAATATCGAAGTGCTCCTAAGCGAGGCATCCTGCGGATGGTCCGATGTGGCTCACATGATTGTGTATCTGCGCGACATAGCTGACTACTCTACTGTGGCCGGAATAATTGTCTCTCGTTTCCCCGACATACCCACCGTGATAGTGCTTGCACCGGTGTGCCGGCCGGGATGGCTTATCGAGACCGAATGTATGGCCGTAAAGCAGGTATCAAATCCTTCATATGAATCATTTTAAGCCGATAATATTTTCTTTGGCTGTAGGTGTGGCATTGCTCACCGGGGTAACTTCGCTGATGCCGGAGAGTGTCTACTCGTCGGCATGGTGGAGCTGCTTGTGGATTATCGTGCTCGGAGTGCTTGTCTACTCTCTTTTCAGGTCACGACTGGTACGTAACATCCCGGTATTTCTATTGCACCTGTCGTTTGCACTAATGATATCAGGCGGATTTCTCACAGCGTATACTTCCCATCGCGGCACTCTGCATCTTACACCCGGCATTTTGACCTCGGGGTATGTCGATGCCGCCGGCAAGTCTCATGACTTTCCGGCGTCGGTATCGCTCATATCATTTTCACCCGAATATTATCAGGGCATGAGCGTGCCGAAAGACTTCCGCTCGGAAGTAGCCGTGGAGTCAGGCGACACTATGCACATATCCATGAACCACATCGGGCGGCTGGGGAATTACCGTTTTTATCAGACGTCGTTTGACAACGTAGGCGGTACCATTCTCACCGTGAGCCATGACCCATATGGTATAGCCACCGTATATTCGGGATTTCTGCTTTTCGCCGTAGCGGGAGCGTGGATGATATGCCGGCGATTCGGCCGCAAAGGCAATCATGCGGCTTTCGCTATGGCCGTAATGCTCACATGTGCCACCGCGGAAGCCGGAGCAGTCCCTGCCATAAGCGCGTCGATGGCCGACTCTCTTTCACTCCGACAGGTGATGTATAACGGTCGGGCCGTGCCATTCAATACCGTGGCTACACGCCTCACATTCAAACTCACCGGACGCGGCGAGGTGGCCGGCCTCTCGCCCGAAGCATTTACGGCATCGCTCATGATGTATCGCGACGAATGGTGTGCTGTGCCGTTCATCAAGATTAAAAGCGATGCGCTCCGCAGTGCGCTCGGCATCAGCGGAAAATATGCGTCGGTCAACTCACTGTATCGCGACGGCGTATACCTTCCCGGCGAAATCTATCAGGGTGGAAACGGACGCCTCGACCGCGACATAGTAAGCCTTGACGAAAAGATGGCTCTTCTTATCGACCTGTGGAAAGGTGAACTTTTCAAGCCGCTGCCCGACTATTCGCCCGAAGTGCGGTCGGATATGGCAGTAAGACTGGAAGTGAGCTACAACCGACTTATGCCGCCGCGTGTGCTGTTTATCTGCTCTATTATTCTCTCCATATCCGCTATAATAGCCGCAGTGTCGCGCCGCCGCATAATCCTTTGGCCGCTGATTCTGACAGCGGCGTTTGCCGGGGGCATATTTTTCGTGTGGCACTGGTATGTAGCCGGCAGTTTTCCGCTTGCCTCTACAGGAGATATGATGGAATTTTTGGGACTGTGCGCTTTGGTCATAGCATCATATGCCGGCTACCGTAAATATCCTGAGCTACTCATCGCTCTCGTATTGCTCTGCGCGTCGTTTCTGCTGCTCGTAGCGTGGATTTCGGCTAAAGATCCTGTAATGTCGCCCGTAATGCCGGTGCTCGCATCGCCCTGGCTCTCGATACATGTGTCACTCGTCATGGTGGCCTATGCCATTCTCGGCTTCACACTCCCCTGCTCCATTCTTGCTCTTACCTTAAGCAAGTATCGCCGGCAGCTGACCGCACTGTCGCTGTCGCTGCTCGGTCCCGGCACATGGCTGCTCGGCATGGGTATAATCACGGGCGCCATGTGGGCCAACGTGTCGTGGGGTAGATATTGGGCGTGGGATCCGAAGGAGACGTGGGCACTCGTCACGTTGATGCTCTACGCCATACCCCTACACCGCTCCACCGGCTTGCGCTATCACCCAAAAGCGGTATCCATTTACCTTATACTTATATTCTCATCAATCATAATGACTTACTACGGCGTGAATTATCTTCCATCTATTCACGCTTATAAATAACGCAAAACATGCCTACTGATTTTCTTCCAGTTCTCTCCGATACTCACAGCCGCGACGGCCTCATCATCGCAGGACCCTGCTCGGCTGAAAGTCTTGACCGGATGCTGCTCACTGCACGCCAACTGTGCGCGCAGGGCATCAAAATATTCCGCGCGGGCACGTGGAAACCGCGCACCCGTCCCGGCGGATTTGAAGGCCATGGAGCAAAAGCTCTCGGCTGGCTGTCAGAAGTAAAAAAATCCACCGGCATGCTCACAGCTACCGAGGTGGGATGCGCCGCACATGTTGAGGCTGCACTTGATGCGGGTGTGGATATTCTCTGGATCGGTGCGCGCACTACCGTGTCGCCGTTTGCCGTACAAGATATTGCCGACAGTCTGAGAGGCTGCGATGTGCCGGTGCTTATCAAGAATCCATCGTGCGTAGATATGAATCTGTGGATAGGCGCCGTGGAGCGCTTCTACAACAGCGGTCTGCGCCGGCTCGCCGCAGTGCATCGCGGATTCAAGATACCGGGAGAGACTTCTTACCGCAACGCCCCGCTATGGGAGCTTGTGGCGGAATTCAGAAAAGAATTGCCCGGGCTGCCAATAATCTGCGATCCGTCGCACATGGGCGGCGCTCGGCAGATGATACTTCCGCTCTCCGCCCGTGCCCGCGAGTTGGGCTATGACGGGCTGATTATTGAGTCGCATTGTGATCCTGACTCCGCGCTCACCGACAGTTTTCAGCAGATTCTGCCGTCGGACATCAAGCCGGTGATGGATATATGGAAAGGCTGCGCCGCATGTTGACGGCACAGCCTTCCTGATATTTTTAACTTATAGAGATATTAATAGTTCTTTGCTTCGATCTCAAAGTATGCCTGAGGATGCTTGCACACGGGGCATATTTCGGGAGCCTTCTTGCCGACGTGGATATGTCCGCACTCCTGGCACTGCCAGATACGATCGTCGTCGCGCGAGAACACGATACCCTCTTTAAGATTGCCAAGTAATTTGAGGTAACGTTCCTCATGGGTTTTCTCAATGTCGCCCACGAGTTTGAAGAGACGGGCAATGTCAGTGAAGCCTTCTTCTTCGGCTACCTTGGCAAAATCATAGTACATGTCGGTCCATTCAAAGTGTTCGCCGGCAGCTGCGTCAACGAGATTGGCCTCGGTGCCGGGAACATCACCGCCATGAAGGAGCTTGAACCAGATCTTGGCGTGCGCCTTCTCATTTGAAGCTGTCTCCTCGAATATCTGAGAGAACTGCACATAACCATCCTGCTTAGCCTTCTTGGCATAATAGGAATATTTTACACAAGCCTGCGATTCGCCGGCAAAAGCAATACGCAGATTTTCTTCAGTCTTTGAGCCTTTAAGTTCTTTCATAATTTGAATAGTTTTAACGTGTTTATGCATTTATAACAATAGTGCCGCGGAATTGGTTCATGGCAAGAGTGGATTTATTTTGCTACCGGGTTGCATAAATTATGGCCTAACTTTGTACCGTAATAACAAAACCATACAGTTATGACACATCACACTCACTCTCACGACCATCATAACCACCACCACGGATGCGGTCACGACGGATGTCACAATCACCACTCCAGCGGCGCGTCGGCGTGGATAGCCCCCGCCGTATCCGCACTCATGCTCGCAGCCGGTCTGCTTATGAGCCATTTCGGTATACAATTTTTCGCAGACACCCGCATTGAACTTTTATGGTATATCGTGGCATTTCTTCCGGTAGGAGCGCCGGTAATGAAAGAAGCGGCCGAAGCCATAGCATCGGGCGATATATTTAATGAAAATACTCTCATGGTGATAGCTTGTATCGGTGCATTCTGCATCAGAGAATTTCCTGAAGCGGTAGGCGTGATGCTCTTCTCGTCGATCGGCGAGAGGCTGCAACACAGAGCTGTAGACCGTGCACGAGCCGACATTTCCAGCCTTATCGGAGGCGGTATAAAGAAAGTGACAGCTCTGCGCGACGGCAAGTCTGTACAGGTAGATCCCGAAAGTGTGAGCATCGGCGAGATTATTGAAGTGGGTCCGGGCGCAAGGGTGCCGCTCGACGGCGTGCTGACCGACGGCGACGGACTTTTCGACACCTCGGCTCTGACAGGCGAAAGCGTGCCCCGCTCCATAAATCGTGGTGGCGAAGTACTTGCCGGAATGATAGCGCTTAATCAGAGTGTAAGACTTGAAGTAAGCCGCCGCTACTCCGACAGCGCCATGCAACGAATACTCGCCATGGTGGAAAACGCTTCATCGCGCAAAGCGCATGCCGAAATGTTCATCCGCAAGTTTGCCCGTATCTACACCCCCGTTGTGATTGCGCTTGCCATGCTGCTCATCATTGTTCCCGCCATAGCCGGAGCACTTACTTCGTACCATTTCATATTCTCGGAATGGCTTTACCGCGCACTGGTGTTTCTTGTCATCTCCTGCCCTTGCGCCCTGGTCATAAGTGTTCCGCTCGGCTACTATGCCGGTATCGGAGCTGCATCGCGTGCGGGCATCCTCTTCAAGGGCGGTAATTATCTTGAAGCCATCACGCGGGTCAATGTCGTGGCTATGGACAAGACCGGAACACTCACCACCGGTCAGTTCTCAGTAGCTTCCGTAGAGTCTACGTCCATACAAAACCGTGAGTTGCTCGCTCTCATGGCTGCAGCCGAACGTGGCAGCTCACACCCCCTTGCGATGACGCTCATCCGTCACACCGAGTCGCAGGGCATCGCGATACCTCATGCAACGTATATGTCGGAAAAGGCCGGACATGGCGTCACCGCCACAGTGGACGGTCACACGGTACTCGCCGGTAATTCGCGTATGCTTTCAGAGGCCGGTATCGCCATACCTGCCAAAGCCGGCCTCTCGGCCAAAGGATCGGTAATATGGTGTGCGGTCGACGGTGAATATGCCGGATGTGCCATCCTTGCCGATACGGCCAAACCTGACGCGTCAGAGACCGTCACCCTGCTTCGCGGCCTGGGGATTGACCGTTTAGTGATGCTGTCGGGCGACCGTAAGGAAATTGTCGACGATTTCGCATCGCAGCTTGGCATCAATGAATCACACGGCGAACTTCTGCCTCAGGATAAGGCCCGATATGTGGAACGGCTCGCTTCGACACCAGGCTGCAACGTGGCTTTCGTGGGCGACGGTATGAACGATGCGCCCGTGCTTGCGCTCAGCAACGTCGGTATCGCTATGGGCGGTCTGGGTTCTGACGCTGCCATCGAGAGTGCCGATGTGGTGATTCAGACCGACTCGCCATCACGCATAGCCACGGCCATAAAGATAGGTCGCGTAACCCGCACTATTGTCATGCAGAATATCGTAGGCGCCATAGCCATAAAAGTAATTATACTTATACTTGGTGCTATGGGATATGCGTCGCTTTGGGGCGCGGTATTTGCTGATGTAGGTGTGGCACTCCTCGCCGTACTCAATTCGATGCGCATCATGTGGAAACGCTACTGACAGAGCCTCAACATTTACGCGCCGATATGCGTTGAAATATAGTGGGAATTACCGGATTTCGGTTTATTCTCACTATATTTGTAAAAAATACATTTTATTATGAATAAGACTTATGTGATATTGGCCGATGGTTTCGAGGAAATCGAGGCCCTGACTACAGTTGACCTTCTGCGCCGCGCAGGAATCGACACCGTAACTCTATCGATCAACAAGACCACTGCCGTGCGCGGTGCCCACGGTATAGAAGTGGCTGCCGACGGTATCATCAATCCTGCTGAAATGACCGATGCCGAGATGATAGTGCTCCCCGGCGGTATGCCCGGCGCCGCCAATCTGGCTGATTGCGCCGAAGTGGTGGAAGCCCTTATCGCTCAGGCAAAAAAAGGTGGTCGCATAGCAGCTATATGTGCCGCTCCGGCAGTGGTGCTGGCTCCTCTCGGCCTGCTCGACGGCAAGCACGCCACCGCTTATCCCGGCTTTGAGGAAGGACTCGCGGCCGGAGGTGCCACGGTGAAACATCAGCGTGTGGTGAAAGACGGTCATTTTATTACCGCCAATGGTCCTTCGTCGGCCACTCAGTTTGCTCTCACCATTATCGAGACACTGAAAAATCAGGAAGCAGCCGACGAAATAGCAGCACAGATTCTGCTCTGAAACCGGGCTTACAACAGCACAGGTGTAAACTCTTTTCCGGGGCGCAGTAAAGCTACTGCCCCCGCTGGTAACGGGCCGCGATGCCAGGTGAGGCGTCGCGGCTCTTCTATACCCAGACGCGCTGCCACGTCCATAGCCACGAATCCCATCGTGCGCCGCAGGTTTATCTCAATGCACGGCATTATGGCCGGCGTGCCGTCATCGGCAGTGCATACCATCATATCCACCCCCAACGGCCCGTAATAGCGTCCGGCCAGCAACTCGTTAAGGCCTGCCGCTACCTGAGTCACCGTGCAATCGAGAGCGTCGTCGCCCGCAAGAGTCGTGATTCTCTCACGCAGATATGCCTGAGGTGCAGCGAGATTGCCCGCATACATGCCTCGCGCCTCAGCCTCGAATACCGACAGGCCGTGAAATCTCACACCCTCTTCGCCGGCACTGTACAGGACGGCAAAGTCAAGTATCTTCGCCAAAGGCTTTTCGATAATCACATTTCCCTGACGGTGGATTATGCCTTCGATGCGACGTCGCAACGGCGCTTGAGCCAGTCCGGCCGAATTAAATACACCTCTACCGCTACCTGACCACGGACTTTTCACAAATCCGCTGCCGAGCCTCGATATAGCCGCCATCGCATCCTCTACATCGGAAGTCACCACAGGCATTTCTCCACTGTATCCTATCAGGTCGAGTAGAGCTGAAGCCGTGTGCCGGTGACTGAGCCGGCGATAAAGGGTAAGCTGCTCTTCGGCCGGCAGGCACTTGTCGCCTACTCCCGCGTGGCGCAAGAGATATGCGGCGTTGCGACTCCATCCCCATGGTTGAGGCGTACATTCATCGGGGTTGAAGCCGTCGGCAGTCACCAGGCCATAATTATCGCGGAGCCACCGGCGATCGGCGTCGTCGGCATGCGGGGCCACTATGTAGTCTTCCTCACTTGCCCACCACGCCGGAAACAATTCCCCGTCTCTGTGAAGGGCTGCTGCGTGCGGCGACGGCGTATAATTCAGGCAGTCGATTCCGAGAGCAAGATCGTTTTCCGGATTAAAAATATATACATTCATAAGCCGACAGAGGCCGGCGCGGAATCCGTGTCGGCCTCTTGTAAAAATTATTTCAAATCACTTGCTGATTTTTTTGGCTACTGCCTTGGGGAGAGCTTCCTTGTTGACGAGAATGCTGAGAGTCTTGGCAAGGAAATAAGGCTCTGAAACGTAGAAATATCCGTCGTAAACCTGATTGGTATCCCACGAGTTTTTCACCTTATAATACTTGTTACCTTCCTGGTCCACGGCCTTACCGATGATTACCATGCCGTGATCGTCGGTGGTCTCAAGTCGGTCAAACATCTCCTGACGCACCTCGGGAGTCACTTCAATTTCCTCTACCGGACCGGTGAGATTGTAGCGCGACTCCTCGCGCTCTTTATCCGAGAGCTTCACCCAGCGCGAGAGCTCTGTGCCGTCCATATCAGCGGTAGTCTTGGCCTTAGGAATCACTGCATAACCTTCACGCCATTTGAATCCGCCCTCGCTCACGTCGGCAGCCCATTCCACGCTGTAACCGTTGTCGAGTGCATTGTCTACGACCGCCTTAAATTCGTCGAGCGGGAGATTGACATATCCGTCGTTGGTCCAGTTATCACACACTTCAAGGATAAACGGTTTGTAATAGGGATGATGAATGAACGAGGTAAGAGCTACATAATCGTCGGCGTTAAGTCCGAGCGATTTCGCATAGGTCTCGGGAGTATAGGTCACGCCTTCATACACAAATGTCTCGGGAATCTTACCAAGATAAGCGTCAAGAATACCATCAAAGCCGGCTTTCCACGCTGTAGACAGGTGCTTACCCTTATTGGCATACACGGCTTTGAGATAAGCCGACAGAGCTGCATCGAGTTCGCCGTGATCATGCTTCTCCTCGCCATAGTTAAGGCCGGAGTATACTTCCTCGGGGATAGCTCCATAAGTAGCGAATACATTGGGCACATCGACTATCGAACCGCCTGCTGCGAAATTTGTGTTGCCCTGCATGCGCATATATTTCACAGCCTTGTCCTCATAACAGTGGCGCACGGTAAACATCTCGCTGAGATCTACCTCCTTGCCGCTCTTGCGTAGTATCTCGTCTTCGAGAAATGATGTTCCGGCAAAGCTCCAGCATGTACCCGACTTATTCTGGTCTTTAACCGAAGTAGTGGGTACGAGTTTGATATCAGTAAAAACGAATCCTTTCACCGAATCTGCGGGAATCGAATCGTTGTCAGCAGCCTTGACACCGGCAAACGCACCGAGGGCCAAAGCCGTAAGAAGAATTTTTTTCATTGCCATTTCGTAATAATGATTGGTTTATATATCTAACAGTTCACTTGATGATCAGTGGCGCTTCGGCGACTTGGAGCCTTTGCCGGAACGAGAGCGCGATTTGGTCTTGGATTTCTCCTTACCTCCGGAACTCAGAGCCTGCTGCACACTGACCTTGCGTCCCATCTGATCCTCGTCCTGACGGCGCACCGGCGCATCGGCAAGCACGAAGTCGAGTTGCTTCTTATCAAGATCGGCGCGGGCCACACGCACTTTTATCTTATCGCCCAGGCGGTAGCGGGTCTTGCTGCGGCGACCTACCAGACAGTGGTTGCTCTCATCGAAGTCATAGTAATCGTCGGCCAGGTCACGCATGGGTATAAGTCCCTCGCAGAGATTCTCTTCCAGCTCCACATAAAGACCCCACTCCGTGACGCCTGAGATCATTCCGGCGTATTCCTCGCCAAGATGGTCACGCATATATTCCACCTGCTTGTATTTGATCGACGAGCGCTCGGCATTGGAAGCGAGCTGCTCCATATCGGAGTCGTGCTTACACTCGTCTTCAAGTTTCTGAAGGTTTACGCTGCGGCCTCCGTCAAGATAGCGAGCCAGCAGCCTGTGGACGAGCATGTCAGGATAGCGGCGGATAGGCGAGGTGAAGTGAGTGTAATACTCAAATCCCAGACCGTAGTGACCGATATTGTCAGTCGAATATATGGCCTTGGCCATTGAGCGGATGGCCAGTGTGGCCAGATAGTTTTCCTCCGGAGCGTTCTTTATATCGTTGAGCATCTTGTTGATGGAGCGGTTTACCTCACGGGGCGAACCGTTTACCTTCACCTTGTAGCCAAACGTGCGTGCAACTTTGGCAAGGTCTTCGAGCTTGGTAGCGTCGGGCATATCGTGGACACGATATACGAATGCTTTAGCTTTCTTCTTGCCCTTGACGGCACCCACATGGCAAGCCACAGTCTTGTTGGCCAGAAGCATAAACTCTTCGATGAGTTTGTTGGCATCCTTCGACACCTTGAAATACACCCCGGTGGGATGACCTTTCTCGTCGATGTCAAACTTCACTTCGGCTCGGTCAAATTCCACCGATCCGCTTTCGTAGCGCTTCTTGCGCAGGATTTTTGCGAGACTGTCGAGCGTAAGTATTTCTTCCACATAGTCACCGAGATGCGTTTCTATCACATCCTGAGCCTCCTCGTAGGTAAAGCGGCGGTCAGACTTGATGACGGTGCGGCATATCTTATAGTCGAGCACACGGGCATTGCTGTCCATCTTGAACACTACCGAAAAAGCGAGTTTCTCCTCATTGGGTCGCAACGAACAGATGCCGTTGCAGAGATGCTCGGGGAGCATTGGCACTACACGGTCAACGAGATACACCGAGGTGGCTCGCTTGGATGCCTCACGATCAATAATAGTGTCGGGGTGAACGTAGTGGGTGACGTCGGCTATATGCACACCTACCTCAAAGTTGCCGTCGGGGAGAGTGCGGAACGAAAGGGCGTCGTCAAAATCCTTGGCGTCGCGTGGATCAATGGTAAAAGTGGTGACATCGCGCATATCTACTCGTGCGGCTATTTCCTCGGGGGTTATACCAGCCTGTATCTTATTAGCTGCGCGTTCCACAGCCTCGGGATATTTGTATGGCAGACCGAACTCGGCGAGAATGGCGTGCATCTCGGTATTATTGTCGCCTTTCTTACCTATAATATCTATCACCTCGCCTCGTGGATTCTTCGATCCGTCTTTCCACTCGGTGATTTTCACTATCGCTTTGTCGCCCGTCACGCCACCCTTAAGTTTGGTCTTGGGTATAAATATATCGGTGGCAAGAAATTTTGAGTCGGTGAGCAGATACGCGAAGTGCTTGTCAACTTCGAGCGTGCCTATAAATTGCTGATCGGCTTTTTCAAGGATTTCCACCACCATAGCCTCGGGCTCTACACCGCGGCGGCGTGCGGCAATCTCCACCTTGACTTTATCGCCGTTGAGGGCATGCATGGAGTTGCGCTCGGCCACGAATAATGTCTCGCCGTCAGTGT
The DNA here is from genome assembly GCA_014802325.1 of Bacteroides sp. Classification (GTDB taxonomy): domain Bacteria; phylum Bacteroidota; class Bacteroidia; order Bacteroidales; family Muribaculaceae; genus Duncaniella. The sequence continues at coordinate 55,779 of JAAVCK010000016.1, read as the reverse complement.
CGGTTACCACAGAGTTCTTGCCGTTTGACCTGCGGACAAATGTGCCGGTCGTAGCCGACGTGAGTCGCGGTGATTTATATTTGCCGGGCGAAACTTCGATAATTTCGCCGTTGAAAGCCATATCTACAAGTATCATGGCCACCTGGCGCTGCTGGGCGCGGGTCGATGCCCCGATGGCGTGTGAAACCTGACGGTAATTATATGTATTGTTTTCCTGCGACCTTACAAATTCACTTACTTCATTCTTTATATTCATGAGCGGTATAGTTTTTACGTGAGAAAAAGAGAGGGTGTTATATACCCGGTTACGTCTTAGATATATAACACCCGAGAGGGTCGATAGGTTTACTGCCGCTTATGCGTCGATATTGGCATATGTGGCATTAGCTTCAATGAAGTCGCGGCGGGGTGCCACGTCCTCACCCATGAGCATTGAGAAAATGCGGTCGGCTTCGGCTGCATCGCTTATGGTGACCTGCTTGAGCAGTCGCTGCTCGGGATCCATAGTGGTGTCACGCAGCTCCTTGTCGCTCATCTCACCGAGACCTTTGTAGCGCTGCACCTTGGTGCGGTCGCCATTGACGGCGATAAACTGCTGCACCTGCTGGTCAGTCCAGCAATATTCCTCGACCTTGCCTCGCACGCACTTGTAGAGCGGCGGAGTAGCAAGGTAGAGATAGCCCTGCTCGATGATGGGGCGCATGCGGCGGAAGAAAAATGTCATGAGCAGCGTGGCGATGTGGCTTCCATCCACATCGGCATCGGTCATGATTATGATCTTATGGTAGGCAAGTTTCGATATATTTACTTCCTTGGGATCTTCCTCTGTACCGATGGTGACACGCATTGCGCGGTAGAGGCTGGTGATTTCCTGATTGTCAAAAATCTTATGATCCATAGCCTTCTCCACATTGAGGATCTTACCTCGGAGGGGCAGAATGGCCTGGAAACGGCGGTCGCGTCCCTGCTTGGCGGTACCGCCTGCCGAGTCACCCTCCACGAGGAAGAGCTCGCAGTCTTCGGCGTGGCGCGACGAGCAGTCGGCCAGCTTGCCGGGAAGTCCGCCTCCGCTCAGGGGCGATTTGCGCTGTATCTTTTCGCGGGCATTGCGGGCGGCATGACGGGCCTGGGCGGCGATGATGATTTTATCTACTATCGTGCGAGCCTGACGGGGATGCTCTTCGAGATAGTTGCGCAGAGCCTCGCTCACTGCTGAATTGACAGCTCCGATCACCTCGTTGTTGCCGAGCTTGGTCTTGGTCTGACCCTCAAACTGGGGCTCCATAACCTTAACCGATACCACGGCGGTAAGACCTTCGCGGAAGTCGGCCGGGTCGATGTCTATCTTGACTTTTTCAAGGAGCTTATTGTCCTCGGCATATTTTTTAAGAGTGGTGGTCAGACCGCGGCGGAAACCGGTGAGGTGTGTACCACCCTCAATGGTATTGATGTTGTTGACAAACGAGTATACGTTTTCGTTGTAGGTGTTATTGTAAGTAAGAGCCACTTCCACAGGCACACCCTGGCGCTCGGTAGAGAGATGGATCACATCGTCGATAAGCGACTCCTTGTTGCTGTCGATATATTCCACAAATTCGCGGAGACCCTCGCGCGAATAGAATTCTTCATGGATGAAGTTGCCTTCAGCGTCGACATTACGCTTGTCGGTAAGCGTAAGCGTGATGCCGGCGTTAAGAAACGCCAGGTCGCGCAGTCGGTTGGCAAGCGTAGAATAATCATACACAGTCACCGTAAAGATCGTGGCATCAGGCTTGAAGGTCACCATCGTACCGGTGGCGGTGGCATCGCCTATCACCTTAAGCTCGCTTGTAGGCTTGCCACAGGAGTATTCCTGCATGTAAGCCTTGCCGTCGCGATGAATCTCTGCACGAAGATATGTGGAAAGTGCATTCACACACGACACACCTACACCGTGGAGACCGCCCGACACCTTATAAGAACCTTTATCGAACTTACCGCCGGCATGAAGCACCGTGAGCACGACCTCAAGTGCGCTCTTATGCTCTTTCTCGTGCATATCCACGGGAATACCGCGACCGTTGTCGATTACAGTTATCGAGTTGTCTTCATTGATAGTTACGTCTATATGCGTGGCATAGCCGGCGAGCGCCTCGTCGATAGAGTTATCCACCACCTCATACACCAGATGATGAAGACCTTTCACTCCTATATCGCCTATATACATAGCAGGGCGCTTACGCACGGCCTCAAGACCTTCGAGCACCTGAATGTTACTCGCGCTATACACTTCTTCTTCCTTTTCCAATTCGTCAGTCATATTTTTCAATATCTGTAATTAGTTACTTTTTCATAAGCTTATCCGCTGGCTTTCAGACATTTCCATCAGCCCATACAGATTCACGAAATATGTAACAAAGTTAAGGATTTTTCCTCAAAAAAACAAGCATTGCCAGCAAACTTTTTCACCGTTTGATATGTTATTAATTCATAAAATCATCCTCATCAGTTTCAACTTCACTCATTACATTTATGTCAATCTTACGCACCATTCTGCCGACTTTAGCCGTCGTATCGGCCACACTATCTTCTTTCGCCGCCACTTCGGCCGTAGAAGAACAGCGCGATTCTCTCATGGCATCGCACCGCTACGTATATTTCGGAGAGGGCTCCAACCCGAATTCTGACTCAATACGCTCGCTCATAGAGCATTTCTTTTACGATCAGTTTCGCAACTTCCAGGACCCCGCCGCTCCTTACTTTCTTTTCATGAGCCGCGACGCCAATCTGGCCATGGGTATAGGCGGCATGGTGAGAATGAGAGGATACTTCGACTGGGGCGGATCGGTAAATTCTCCGGGATTTTCGCCGGCACTCATCCCCGTGTCGCGCGACCCGCTTCATGACCGGTTGCTCGGCACCACACCCGCCGGTACGGCATTATTTTTCCGAGTGATCGGCCGCAACAAGAGTCTCGGCACATATCAGCTGTATATCGAAGCCAACTTCAACGGATATTCGAGCCGCGACTTTCATCTGAAAAAAGCCTATGCCATACTTAATGACTGGACCGTGGGTTACGCATCGTCGACATTCAGCGACGGCTCGGCCGCACCTCCCACCATCGACGCCGCCGGTCCTAACATGAAGATGGACGCCACAGCTGTCCTCGTGCGCTGGATGCACACTTTCCGCAGTCACTATGTAGTAGCGGCATCGGTGGAGACTCCCTCTATGCGCATTCAGGAAGACGGCACCACCACAGCAGCACGCTCGCAATACCTGCCCAACGTAGCCGCTTTCGTGCAATACGAGTGGGATAAGGAGCAGCACGTACGACTCGCCGGAATAGTCCGCTCCCTACCCTACCGCGATATGCTCACGCAGAAAAATCACACTCTCACCGGCTGGGGAGTACAGCTCAGCACCGTATTTCACCCCGCACACGCCTGGACCATATACGCCACTGTCAACGGCGGCAAATCTTACTCAAATTTCGGAGGTGACATACTCCTTGGCCGCTACGACCTGGTGGCTGACCCAAAGTCGCCCGGCCGCCTGCGCACCACCCCGGGATTCGGATATAATTTAGGCGTGCAGTACAATTTCACTCCATCGCTCTTCGTGTCCACGTCGTTCGGCCAGGGACGCTACCTGCCCTCATGCGATGCCGACGGCACAGACTATAAATACGGCCTGCTCAGCACCACCAACATAATTTGGTATCTTACTCCCCGCATTCAGGCCGGAGCTGAATTTTCATTCGGCAAGCGTCAGGATTTCAATGGCGAAAACGGCTATGCGCGCCGCATAGGTGCCATGATAGGATTCTCGTTCTGAGCACTCCCGAAAACTCAACTATCGTAAAATCACTGCGGCGGCGACAGGTATAGACCTTTCGCCGCCGCAATACATATAATCTAATTGAAAGTTCAGCCCAGCTTCATATCGGCCAGGCGATTGCCGCGCAGAAAGTCGGCCACCGGCATCTTGCGCTTGCCCGGTATCTGAAGTTCGGTCACCGAATAGGCCGTAGAGTCACCACATCCTACTGTCATAGTGCCATCGGCAATCCTGACCTCGCCGGGAGCAAGATCTGAAACATCCGCTACCTTACCGGCAAATATTTTCATTTCGCCCACAGGAGTACCGTCAGCCTCAAGCGGCGACCATGCTCCCGGATATGGCGAGAGGCCTCTTACAAGATTAGCGACCTTCACGGCACCGGCGGTCCAGTCGATACGGCACGTATCCTTGAAAATCTTCGGAGCGGGGGTAGGCTCTTCACCCTTAAGCAGCTCGTCCTGCGGTATGGTGGTCAGCGTGCCGTCAAGTATACTCTCCACCGTCTGAAGCGTCAGGTCGGCACCAAGCATCATAAGGCGGTCGTGGACCGATCCAACATTTTCATCAGGAGCTATCTCGATGCGTTGTCGGGCTATGATGTCGCCGGTATCTATCTCGTGCTTAAGGAAAAATGTTGTCACACCGGTTTCGGTATCGCCATTGATTACAGCCCAGTTGATCGGGGCTGCCCCGCGATATCGCGGCAGCAGCGAGGCGTGAAGGTTAAATGTGCCGAGGCGCGGCATTCGCCATACCACTTCGGGCAACATCCTGAAGGCAATCACGATGAACAGATCAGCCTCAAGACTACGGAGCTCTTCGACGAAAGTCTCGTCTTTGAGTTTCACAGGCTGGAGCAACTTCAGCCCGTGGGCAAGTGCATATTCCTTCACCGGCGACTGATACATCTTATGACCTCTACCGGCCGGTTTATCGGGCATGGTCACCACACCCACTATATTATAACCGTTATCCACGAGCCGGCTCAGCGATTCGACCGCGAAATCTGGTGTTCCTAAAAATACTATTCGTAAATCTTTCTTTTCCATACCGCAAAATTAGCAATTTTTCCGTACCTTTGCACTAATAGCTGTTCAAAAAAAATCTGACACTCAACCACCATGAAACAACCTATCATAAGTATATTTCTCTCATTGGCTGCACTATCTGCCGCAGGTGTGGAAAATCCGTTTGACAATGTAAGGCTCTATGAGCGCTGGCAACGCGAATTTCGCGGGCCGGAGGGGGGCAATCCGTATGCCGACGTCACTTTCGGAGCTACATTTATCAATGGCACCGACACTCTGCAAGTTCCGGGATTTTACGACGGAAGCGGCATATATGTTCTCCGCTTTCTCCCGCTGAAAGCCGGCCGATGGGATTATACCACCTCATCATCCGCCCCGCAGCTCAACGGCATAGAGGGTTACATCACTTGCACCGATCAGGCCAAAGGCCACGGGCCGGTAAGAGTGAGCGGCCGACACACATTTGCCTACTCCGACTCTACACGCTACATGCCCTTCGGCACCACTGCCTACGCATGGGCTCACATGACTCCCGATCTGCAGAGCATCACACTTTCCACCCTTGAGGGCAGTGACTACAATAAGATCAGGATGTGTGTCATGCCCAAGAGCTATGCGCTGTGCAAGAAAGAGCCTATACATTATCCCTTCGCTTCCGGACAGAGCGACACCGAGGGAATGACGCTGACCGCACGTAGCGGAAAGCAGTTTGACCTCACGCGCTTTAACCCCTCATTTTTCCGAAATTTCGAGCAGGCTATCGACAGTCTTGACCGTCTCGGCATAGAGGCCGACCTGATAATTTTCCACCCTTACGATAAAGGCGAATGGGGTTTTGACTCCATGCCGGCCGAGGTCAACGAGGCTTATGCCCGCTACCTTGTGGCGCGTCTGGCTGCATTTCCCAACGTATGGTGGTCAATGGCCAACGAATACGACTACGTAAAGTCAAAGACCGAAGACGACTGGCTGCGACTTATCGACGTAGTGGACGAGAGCGACCCCTACGGGCATCTGCTATCCATCCACGGCTCTACCGCTACATACTTCCCCTACGAGACCACTGAAAGAATCACCCATACGAGCATTCAGGACGAGGCCCCGGTGATGGAACCCGGACGCGCAGCCATACTGCGGAGTATTTACCGCAAGCCGGTGGTGCTCGACGAGGTATGCTATGAAGGCAATCTGTCCAACCGCTGGGGCCGGCTGAGCGGCCAGGAAATGATACACCGTATATGGAACGGTGTGCTCGGCGGCACTTACGTGACCCACGGAGAGTGCTTCCTGCAACATCCGTCAGACAGCGACACTATCATGTGGGCCGAGGGTGGCCGACAGCGCGGTGAATCGTGGAAGCGCATCGGCTTCATCCGCGATATTGTAGAATCAATGCCTGCTCCCATAGAGCCCGCCGACATCACACGCGACATCCGCACCTCTACCGGTGGACCGGGACACTATCTGATATATTTCGGTAAGGAAATGCCCGAAAGCTGGATATTCAATCTTCCGGCCAAGTGTGCCGACTACGACAAACTCAAACCCGGCACCCGCTATAAAGTAGAGATTATCGACACTTGGAACATGACAGTGACCGAGTGGCCCGAAATCATGGAAATAGGTAAAGCCATCGACTACCGCCACTACGATGTGAACAACCGCAATATCCGTCTACCGCTCACTCCCTATGTGCTTCTGCGAGTTACGGAAGTAGAGCAGTAACCAAGTATCAACTGATATTTCCTATATTTGAGCTGATATCCGCAAATCCGGTTAAAGCGCTTCGCCGGAGCATCCTTACATGCCTTGAGATATATCAGTTCACCGAACGGGCTTATCTCGGGTCAGTAGCTAAAGTTATTGAAAATAATCGGGGGAGCGAAGGCATCATACTTCGTTCCCTAATTTTTTTCGTCAATTCTTGAGCGATCTTACAAGCGCACGGAGAGCATCGGTGGCCTCACACTGCGGAATACGGTCGAGCAGCTCACACGCCTGCTCAGCAAGCCGGTCGATCATCGCAAACGTATAGTCTATCCCGCCCATCTCCACAGCATAGTCGATAAGACGTCGGATTTCGCCGCTGTCAAGACTCTCGCGGCGCGAAAGCTCAAGCATCTCGTCATGTCGGCTATCATCGGTGAGCGACAACGCATAAAGCAGCGGCAAAGTGATCTTACCCTCGCGCAGGTCATTGCCCGTAGGTTTCCCTATATCATCGGAGGGGAAATAATCGTAAATATCATCGCGCAGCTGGAAGCAGCGGCCGAAAAGTTCGGCATATTCACTCATCACTGCCAGATCTTCATCCGAAGCGCCAACCGTAAAGCAGCCCATGCGCACACACGACACAAAGAGCGACGCCGTCTTATGTGATATGACCTTGAAGTAATTCTCCTCGTCGAGCGTGTGGAAGCGCGCGTTGCATATCTGATCCATCTCTCCTACCGAGAGCATCTGGCCGAGATGACCCACTGCATCAATCACCCGCAAGTCGCGTGTGAGGATTGCCTGGCGCAGTGCACCCGATACGAAAAAGTCGCCCACGAGCACGGCGATATGGTTATCCCACACCGCATTGATAGTCTTGCGGCCATGGCGGGTGTCGGAATCATCCACCACGTCATCGTGGATAAGCGAAGCGTTATGCAGAAGCTCCACTGCTGCGGCAGCCGAGATCACTTCGGGAGTCACTGTGCCAAAGAGCTTGGCCGTAAGTATCACCAGCATCGGACGCAACTGCTTGCCCTTTGACTGCATATAATTATGAATCACCTGATTCATCAGTTCGTTCGATGAATCAAGCGCGGCAGCCATTCGCTCGTTAAGTACTCTCAACTCTGGGGCTATGCTCTCTCTGATTTCTGAGACGGTAATCATTATGAAGTGCAAAATTACAAAAATATCATATATTTTCACATTCTTGACACAGTAATTTTTTACTAATAAATATCCTGACCTCTCCCCGCACACATTAAATATAAAATTTTTTGGAAAATCTCGCGGGGTTTGCTACCTTTGTGCTATAATGAGCGAAGACAAGTCAAGAGCCAAAGCCGCCGAAGCGTTTGCGCAATATATTGCTGCAAAGCAGTTGCGCGACACCCCGGAAAGGCGCACGATTCTCGACACGATATTTGACTTCAACGGACACTTCACTATCGAAGAACTGGCCGAGAAGCTGGCCCGCAGTGACTTCCGAGTTGCACGATCCACGATCTATGCCAACATGGAGCTGATGATCGACTGCGGAATAGTGCGAAGCCACCACCTGCGTGGAGGGGCGGTGCAATATGAGCGCCGCATAGGCACCGGACAGCACTTTCACTGCATCTGCACCCGCTGCGGCCGCATACGCCAGATACGTGAACCCGAGATAGCCCGAATGCTCAACTACCGGCGCTATCCGTCGTTTACCGTCACTGACATCGAAGTCTACGTCTACGGGCTGTGTCATAAGTGCCGCAAGGCCTCGGCTGATCCTCGCTCCTCAGGCGAAAGAAAATAACCAACCAATATATCATATAGATTTATCAAGACTTATAACATGAAAGTAGATGTACTGCTCGGCCTCCAGTGGGGCGATGAAGGTAAAGGTAAGGTAGTCGACGTATTGACTCCCCGCTATGACGCTGTAGCCCGCTTCCAGGGTGGCCCGAACGCCGGTCACACTCTCGAGTTTGAAGGCAAGAAATACGTGCTCCGCTCCATCCCCTCGGGTGTGTTCCGTCAGGGGCAGCTCAATATCATAGGCAACGGCGTGGTGCTTGATCCCGTCCTGTTCCGCGAGGAAGCCGAAGCTCTCGAAAAGAGCGGTGTGGATCTCCGCAGCAATCTCCGTATTTCCAAAAAAGTCCACCTTATAGCACCCACCCACCGTCTGCTCGACGCTGCAAATGAAAAAGCCAAAGGCGGAAAGAAAATCGGTACTACCGGCAAGGGCATCGGCCCCACATATACCGACAAGATCTCGCGCAACGGTATCCGTCTGGGCGACATCTACCATAATTTCGACGAAAAATACGCCACTCTCCGCAACCGTCATCTCGAACTGCTCAGCCAGCTCGGAGCCGAGCCCGAAGGGCTGCCCGAACTCGAAAAGAAGTGGATGGATGCCATAGAATATCTTCGCGGCTTCCAAATCATCGACTCCGAATTTGAGATCGACAAACTTCTCAAAGAAGGTAAGAGTGTGCTCTGCGAAGGCGCTCAAGGTACTCTGCTCGACATCGACTTCGGTTCATATCCTTTCGTTACGAGCTCCAACACCATCACTGCCGGCGCATGCTCGGGACTTGGCGTGGCTCCCGGCAAGATAGGCGAAGTCTACGGCATATTCAAAGCCTACTGCACCCGCGTAGGTTCAGGTCCGTTCCCCACGGAACTTTTCGACGAGACCGGAAAGACCATCCGTGATCTCGGCCACGAATACGGAGCCGTGACCGGTCGCGAACGCCGCTGCGGATGGATCGACCTCGTGGCCCTCCGCTATGCCATTATGATCAACGGTGTGACCCAGCTTATCATGATGAAGAGCGACGTGCTCGACGGATTTGACGAGATAAAGGCTTGCGTAGCTTATCGCATCGATGGCGAGGAGACCCGTCAGTTCCCCTACTCTATCGAGGAAAATATCGAACCCGTCTACGTCACTCTGCCCGGATGGAAGACCGATATGACCCGCTTCACCTCCGAGGATCAGTTCCCGCAGGCTTTCAAGGACTATATCGCTTTCCTCGAAAAAGAACTTGACACGCCCATCACCATTGTGTCGATAGGTCCCGACCGCGACCAGACCATCATACGCCACAATCATAAATAATCATCATCATACTCTGATACCATGGCTAAAGTCAAACCCTTCCGCGGCGTGCGTCCCCCACGCCATTTAGTCACCCAGGTGGCTTCGCGCCCCTATGATGTGCTTAACTCCGAAGAAGCCCGCTCCGAGGCCGACGGCAATCCTATGTCGCTCTACCATATCATCAAACCCGAGATTGATTTCGAGCCCGGCACTGATGAACATGACGAGCGCGTGTATGACAAGGCTGTAGAGAATTTCCGCGCTTTTCAGGACAACGGATGGCTCGTGGCCGACGATGCCGACCACTATTATATATATGCGCAGACCATGAACGGCCGTACGCAATACGGCATAGTGGTCGCAGCCAATGTGGCCGACTATATGGAAGGCCGTATCAAAAAGCATGAGCTCACCCGTCGCGATAAGGAAGAGGACCGCATGAAGCACGTCCGCATCAACAACGCCAATATCGAACCGGTATTTTTCGCCTTCCCCGACAATGAAGTGCTCGAAAAGGTGATAAAGGATGTCACCGCAGGTGAGGCCGAATATGATTTCACCGCGCCCGACGGCTTCGGACACCACTTCTGGGTGGTGGAAGATCCTGCTCAGATCGACGCCATCACCAAGGCCTTTGATGCCATACCCTCGCTCTATATAGCCGACGGCCACCACCGCTCGGCTGCGGCTGCTCTCGTGGGTCACGAAAAGGCCACCAATAATCCCGCGCATCGCGGCGACGAGGAATACAATTATTTCCTGGCTGTGGCATTTCCGGCTTCTCACCTCAACATCATTGATTACAACCGCGTGGTGCGCGACCTCAACGGTCTCACACCCGAGGAATTTCTGGCCCGTCTTGAAGAAAATTTCATCGTAGAGCCCAAGGGCGAGGTGGAATACCGCCCCACCGCTCTGCATAACTTCTCACTCTATCTCGACGGCAAGTGGTATTCGCTCACCGCACGCCCGGGCACTTACAACGATGAAGACCCGATTGGTGTGCTCGACGTGACGATATCATCGGATCTCATACTCCGCGACATACTCGGCATCACTGACCTGCGCAGCGACAAGCGCATCGACTTCGTGGGCGGTATCCGCGGCCTCGGCGAACTCAAGCGCCGAGTGGATTCGGGAGAGATGAAAGTGGCTCTGGCGCTCTATCCCGTGTCGATGAAGCAGCTCATGGATATAGCAGACTCCGGCAATATCATGCCCCCCAAGACCACGTGGTTTGAACCCAAGCTGCGCTCCGGACTTGTAATTCACAAGCTCGACTGACCCATCGGCAAGTTTTTTTTTTGAAATATTTCGCCCTGCACGTTGAACCATGCAGGGCGATTTTTGTTATTAAGATATAGAGATTCTTTAACAACTGTATTTTTACTATTATGACAACTACCCGACTCTTCACCGCCATCGCATCAATGATTCTTATCATGACCTCAGCCGCCACAGTCGGCGCCCGCGATCTTGACAAAAATATTCCTGCCCTCGACGCCTCGGCTATAGTCACCCCTCCGGCGTTTCCCGGCGGCGAAGAGTCCATGATGTCAAGCATCATCGACAATCTTACCACTTTCCACCTTTCGGCAGGCGAAGCAAGTGCCGACGTAATGGTGAGCTGCACCGTGAGCCGCGAAGGCAAGGTGGAGGGTGTAAGAGTAGAAGGCGAGGCATCGCCGCGTATGACTGCCCGCGTTAAGAAAGCCGTGGAGCGTCTGCCCCGTTTCGAGCCGGCATCAGTATCAGGTCGAGCTGTTGACTACAACATCAATTTCCCTTTACTTATATCAAGCTCTGAAGAATAAACTAATTACAACTTTTACCCCTGCATAGCAATAAGACGCCTGCGCTGGTGATTCAATCCGAATCATCGGCGCAGGTATTTTTTTGATTCATAATTTATGATTCATAATTCATAATTCATGATTCATAATTCATGATTCATGATTCATAATTCATGATTTTTCTTCTTAATCCTGAATCATAAATCATTAATCCTAAATTATAAATCCTCTCCGGTAGGGACGCTCACTGGGGAGCGTCCGGAGGTGTAATCGGCTTGCCGCTTCGCTGCGCGAAGAATGGTGCGTGACGTTCAGCGGTAGATGGTGCGTGACGTTCGGCAATAAAGTTACCATTTTGGTCGGCCGGGTGCTCCTGCGAAGTACCCTACAGGCTATGCGGTAACTTAACTCCTCAACCCCAAAAATCCGATGACCCATATTTTTCTATCAGTATCCACCATAAATATCTACTGACCCAATAAAAGTAATGACGACCGGGAGCTATAATAATCCCGATCGTCATAAAAAACGTATTGCGATAACTTATCAGAAATCAGCGTGGCCCGGGTACCGGGGGAAAGGTATCACGTCGCGGATGTTGGTCATACCGGTCACAAACAGTACCAGACGCTCAAATCCGAGTCCGAATCCCGAGTGAGGCACCGTACCGAAACGACGGGTATCGAGATACCACCACATATCCTTCATGGGAATGCCGAGTTCTTCGATGCGGCCGAGCAGCTTTTCATAGCTTTCCTCACGCTCGCTACCGCCGATAATCTCGCCGATATGGGGGAAGAGCACATCCATGGCGCGCACGGTCTTGCCATCTTCATTCTGCTTCATATAAAATGCCTTGATCTCCTTGGGATAGTCGGTAAGTATCACAGGCTTCTTGAAATGCTCCTCTACGAGATAACGCTCGTGCTCGCTCTGCAGGTCGGTACCCCAGTGCACGGGAAACTCGAATTTTTTGCCCGACTCTTCAAGTATCTTCACGCCTTCCCCATAGGTGAGGCGAACGAAATCGTTCTCTACCACAAACTTGAGGCGCTCGATAAGATCCTTGTCATACATCTGTTGGAGAAACTCTATGTCATCCTTGCAATGGTCGAGGGCATAATTGATACAGTATTTTACAAACTCCTCTGCCAGATCCATGTTTTCGGTGATATCCATGAATGCCACTTCGGGCTCTATCATCCAGAACTCCGAGAGGTGACGGGGAGTATTGGAATTCTCCGCACGGAATGTAGGGCCAAACGTATAGATGGCACCGAGAGCCGTAGCGCCGAGCTCACCTTCGAGCTGACCCGACACGGTAAGGGCGGTAGGCTTGCCGAAGAAGTCGGCCGAATAATCCACCGCACCGTCCTCAGTCTTGGGAAGATCGTTCAGCGGAAGAGTGGTCACCTGAAACATTGCACCTGCACCTTCGCAGTCGCTGGCGGTGATAAGCGGAGTGTTGAGATAGAAAAATCCTTTTTCCTGAAAGAATTTATGGATAGCGAAAGCAAGTGCCGAGCGCACGCGCAGTATGGCGCCAAACGTGTTGGTGCGGGGACGCAGATGAGCTATATCACGCAGAAATTCAAGAGTGTGACCCTTCTTCTGCAGGGGATATGATTCTACGTCGGCTGTGCCGTAGACGGTAAGTGTGTCGGCCTGAATCTCGCAGGTCTGACCTTTGCCCTGCGACTCCACGAGTTGTCCGGTTACGCAGATTGATGAGCCGGTAGTGACGGGACGCAGGTCGTCGTCGCTAAACTTGGCCATATCAAATACTATCTGGATATTCTTAATTGTAGAGCCATCGTTGAGAGCTACAAACTGCACGTGCTTGTTGCCGCGGCGGGTACGCACCCAGCCTTTGGCCATCACTTCCGTGCCGATAAGGTTGCCTTTGAGAAGGTCTGCTACTTTCGTACGTTTCATGTATGCTGATTGAAAATTTTTGGTATTATTCACTTATTATTCAAACGAACCCATTTTGAGGTAGTTGACCTCTTCCTGAGTGAGATAGCGCCAGCGACCGCGGGGAAGGTTTTTCTTGGTGAGTCCGGCGAAATACACGCGGTCAAGCTTGGTGACATGATAGCCGAGGCTTTCAAATATTCGGCGCACGATGCGGTTGCGGCCCGAGTGGATTTCTATACCGGCCTGATTGCGGTCAGTCTCGGTGGCGTAGCTGATGGCGTCGGCATGTATGGGGCCGTCTTCAAGCTCTATACCGTCGGCTATGCGCTGCATATCCTCTTCGGCTATATCCTTGTCGGTCCACACATGATAGATCTTTTTCTTCACATACTTCGGATGAGTGAGTTTCGATGCGAGATCACCGTCGTTGGTGAGAAGGAGCACACCGGTAGTGTTGCGGTCAAGGCGTCCTACGGGGTAGATGCGTTCGTTGCATGCACCCTTCACTATATCCATCACTGTAAGACGTCCGTTGGGATCATCTGATGTGGTCACACAGTCTTTCGGCTTGTTGAGCAGAATGTAGCACTTGCGTTCCAGAGTCACCACCTTGTCATCATACTCGATGGTATCCTGAGGAGTGATCTTTGTACCGAGTTCGGTCACTACTTCACCGTTGACCTTCACGAGTCCCTGCTTGATAAATTCATCGGCTTCGCGACGCGAGCACAGACCGGCGTTGGCCATATATTTGTTAAGACGGATCTGCTCGTCGGGAGCGGGTGCGGTTTCTTCATATATCACCGGACGCGGACGCGGAGTGAAGCTTTTGCCACCCTGCGGCATGCCAAACTGATTGCGCTGGTTGCCACCGGGCCGACGGTTGTTGCCGTTGTTGTAGCCGCCCTGACGATTGTTGTTATATCCGCCCTGCTGACGGTTCTGATAGCCACCCTGGCGGTTATTGTTGTAGCCGCCCTGACGGTTGTTGTTATATCCGCCCTGCTGACGATTGTTGTTGAAGCGGGGCTGACGGGGCTGGTAACCGTTATTATTGTGCTGCTGGGTGTTTTCTTCCTCCGAGCCTTCGGCACCGGTGTTGTTATTGTATGACTCGGTGCGGGGACGGTTGTTATAACCGCCCTGATTGCCGTAGCGGTTATTGTTGTTGTAGCCGCCCTGACGGTTGTTGTTATAGCCGCCCTGATTACCGTAGCGGTTGTTATATCCGCCCTGACGGTTATTATTGTAGCCGCCCTGCTGACGGTTGTTGTTGTAGTTCTGATACTGCTGGCGGGGCTGATAGCCGGTCTGGTTGTTTTCACCCTCGGCAGGATTGAAGCCTTCAGCATGTGATGTTGCATCGGCAGCTGTGGGTTCGGCTACATCCGAAGTCTCGTATCTGTTATGACGGGGGCTGTAGCCCTGGTTGCCATACTGATTGTTGTTATTATATCGGTTGCCTCCATAGCCGCCCTGATTGCCGTAGCGGTTATTGTTGTTGTAGCTACCCTGACGGCCGTAGCCCTGATTGTAGCCGTTCTGACGGTTTTGATTGGAGTACTGACGGGGACCGTTGTTGTTTCCGGGGCGATATGAGCGCTGCTGGTAGCCGCTATTGCCGTAGCTACGTTCCTGCTGTTCGCCACGCTCTGATGACTCTGATTCGGTCTGACGAGGAGTAATGTCGGAATTTCCTTCGGTCGATACCACGCTGATGTTGCGTGATTCTCCTATGCGCGGACGCCTGCTTTTCTTTTCGATATTGTCCATAGTCGGGTATTTGTGAGGTATTAAAACGTATCGGCGAAGCCTCTCGGCTTATTGCCGTAAAAAAAATTGATTATTGGAAATTTAAGTTTTTAGTTTTGTATATATAGTAATTCGTTAAATATTAATCCATTAATATTAATAGCGCTTTTATAGTCGCTTCTGAATTTCAAATTTATCTATTAATTGTTATTTCGCCACAAAGATAACAATTATCTTGCTCATCTCCAAATTAATGATGTAATTTTAATAACTATTACGAAAGTATAGAGGCTGCGTCATAAATCCTGACGCAGCCTCGCGTTATCGCATCTCCGCGCTACGAGATAGCGGTTATTTCGACGGTGTCAGCAGCAGTGTGGCTCCATTGAATTTCGATGAAGCATCAAGCAAAGCCACCACTTCAGGCCACTGCTCGACGGTATACACCGGTTTGCGCAGGGTCGACATCACGTTAAGCTCCACCACCGACGGATTGCCTTCCTTAAGTGTGGCACGAGTGGCGAAAGCGCCGGCATTGTTATTGAGCTGCTCGTTGAGAGCATCGATACTTTCGGGGCTGACGGTATAACCCTCCGGCACGGTAAAATGAATATCATATCGCTCGTTGGTAGGGAACGGGAGTAGGGCCTCGACTTCACGCGTGCGCTGCGACTCGGTAAGTTCGCGCTGATTGCAGATGAGTTTACCTACGTTAACAAGCAGATTATTACCAGCCTGCGATACCAACCCGTCGGCCACAGCCGTAAGGGTCATCTCGGTGTTGGGACTGTCGGGGGCGCATCCTATAGATGTGATGTCGAGATTGCCTACGGTAGCGAAATTCATATCAAACAGCGCTTTAGCTATACCGTCGGCAATTAAGGTCCTGGCCTCGGCCACCTTCTCCGGATCGTTTTTCGACTTGTAGCGCTTATTGGGCGCGATGCCGAGATAATTTTCTATCGCTTCGTAATAGTCGGCCGTAAATATCAGACGTCCGAAAAGTTCCTTGCTCGCACCTTTCATCTGCATAGTGCAGCCAAGGTCGACCAGTTGGTTGTCATCGGCATTGATCGCTGCATTAATGGTGAAGCGGGCCGTATTGGCCACCGGTCGCGACGAGGGCAGTCTTCTTATCACTGGCGATGTGAGAAATTTACTGTCGGTGCGCGGCGCAGGAAATACGGCATACTCCTCGCCGGCATATAGTCCGGACATCTGACCGGGAATAAATGTCAGCGCCGACTGTGGCATATAGATGGTGTCGCCCACCTGAGTGGCATATCGCACCTGCTTGTAATTGGCCAGGTGCTGTATCGGGGCCTGACTGCGCGAAGTCAGCACGGCATGATATGCCGGGATATTGATCTTGAGTTTCGCAAGCATGTCGACAAAATACACCGTTGCGGCACGGTCAGAAAATGCCCTGTCTTCGGTGGCGAGCACATACATGAGCGACGTCCATGCGGCGTCGATATATTGACGCTGATTTGCCTCCGGATGATCCTTACTCCACTGACGGGCTATCTTCAGCGCCCGATTGAGGGGCACTTCGGGGAGCGACGTATCCACTATCGAGTTGCCTACATCCGACATGATCTGCGTCATGGTAGGAAGATTGACTCCCCCTACTCTCGCCGACTTGGGATGATATGTCATATTCGACGCATTGTTCTGTATCGAGATGGTCAGATATGGCATCTGTCGGCGCGCCTGGAAAAACGGCATCTCCGTGTCGACAGCCGCGAGATTATCGACACTGAACCCCACACGGGTCAGCTCTTTGTTGTAAGCGCCTATCAGACCGAGAAGAGGAGCGCCGTTGTATGACGCATATTCAAGCGTCAGGAAAGGCGATAACTCACATTCAAACGTAAAGTTTTTCGTGGGCATCGACGACAGCATATATACCTGAAAGTCAGGTATGCTCACCTCATCAAGAAACATTTCTTCATAATAAAAATAATCGAGCACATCGCCGGGAGCGAGTCCGGGAATAGCCAGTTTGCGCTTGGCTTCCTTATCGTTCTTACCCTCGGTGACGGTGAACGCATCGCTCACATCCACATCAGTCACCGTGCCGTCGGGCTTGAATATTCGCGCGCCGAATGCGGTGTTGGAAGTGGCATATGTGTAACCCTCCACCGATTCCGAACTTTTCACATCAATATCAAATGTCGTATAGTCTTCCACGGCCTTGGTGTCGTTGAGTTTCACCATGACACGATATATGCGCGTGCCCACGGTGACATGCGTGGTTGCCCGACCGGTATGGATATACTTACCTAAATTGACATTGCTCTCATACATGGCCGTACGCTTGGAGTAGCGGGCAATGCATACCGTAGACGCACCCTTGAAAATCGAGTCAGACAGGTCTGCCGAGGGGTCAAACTGCGGCAAATCCATTGACCAAACTTTCTCGGCGGCTTTGCTGAAAAATTTCCTGTCATACTTGGCCATAGCCTCCGACGGGGCTATTACAGCCATGAGCAGCAGTAGGGCTGCGAGGATAGTTCTGTTCATAGTTATTCGATTTTTGAAAGTTGTATCTGATTATTTACTGCCCTGCGCAGTCGGCGCACATCGGCTACGAAGGCATCCACGTCGGCAGCGGGTATGTATGAATCCATGAGCCGGAGGTCAAAGTGCATTCCCACTTTACGCCCGTCGGGTGAGCTGACGGGTTCAAGTGTGGCGGTAAACCATTTATTTGTCACTTCCTCGGCAGCGGGGATAGAGGCAACAGCATATCCGTCGGGAATACTGAACTCCGTGATTACCGAGGCCGCAGCCGGAGTGCGCAGCATAGCATCTACTGCCGGACGATCCTTGGTATCAATTTCAAGAGCGCCAAGCGATATGAACGGACTGAGATTGACATACATATCGGAGCCGATGGTGCGCACCACATTGGGTATCGTCATGTCGGCCTCGATCTTCGACTCACCGCGCGTGCGCTCTACGGACTTCACCTCGGCCCGGCTGCCTTTCACCATCGAAGCCAGATAGTCGGTCACCAAATCATTGCGTTTCGATTCAATCGTGAAGTCGAGCGACGCCTGCAGCCGGTTGCTGTATGCACCTGTCATAATTTCGCTGTATGCGGCCGAAACATCTGTACTCCCGTCTGCCGCCGGCTTCATATCCACTTCTATGCGGTAGGAGTCGGTCTCCACCGGCATGTCGGGCACACGTCCCACTATGCAGGTACGGTCAGTATCCTCCACTAAGGTCTGACGTCCGCGAATGAACGCGGGAATTACGCCCATGGGGTTATACGTAGCCGTGCCGTCAAGATAAAGTATAGAGTCACCGGTCACGGCAGCCGCTATCATGTGGTTGCCCGAGGCGAGCACCGGAAATTCCGTCCAGTCCGTAGGAATATCTTTGGTGCCTATCCATACGAAGCGCCCGTCGATGCCGGCACCACGAAGCATGGCGCGGAGCAGTCCGGCACTGCCTTTGCAGTCACCGAAACGCTTGCGAAGCACCTCGGAAGGCAAATCGGGCATGTGGGAATATATACCGTGTTCCACAGCGATGTAGCGAATATTATCGTGAACATAGTCATATATCGCAGCTATCTTGGCCGAGTCGGTCAGGCAGTCGCGCGTAATCTCCCGGGCGAGATCGGCCACTTTCTGAGCGTCGGCATCGTCATTGAGTCTCGTAAGCGAATGCAGGTATCGGTAGAGGTCATTATAGTCATCAAACTCACCCAGCAGATACACTGTAGGCACTGTGAGTGACGTGGGCACGCGGCGCGACACTTTTTCGGCCGACAGAAGATTCTTTACATTATAGGTCACTACTGTCTCGTTTCCCCGGTTTTCCACCGTGCGTGTAAATCCGTCGGGCATACGGCGGTCAACCACCTTGAGGCGACCGACGAGCGAGGTCGGAATTATGAAACTGACCGTATAGTTCTCCACGTCGTATTGAGCCGACAGAGCCGTGCGGCTGAAATATTTCGGGTCTTTGAAAGTTCGCTCGAAGCGTGCCGTAGCCTTGTCGCCGGCCTTTTTCATCGGCAGAGCCATCACGCATACCTTTGAGTCGGAGAAAAACACGTCCTCTTCTTCGGTCATGCCATATTCCGTTTTTCCGCCCGATGCTTTGTCGATAGAAATACAGTCGTTGTAAAACGCCACAGCATGAGCAGTGCCGGCAGTGCGCCGCGTGCGGTAGTCAATCTTCACGGAGTTTTTTATCTCTTTGATTCCCGATCCGTCTTTCAAGGGTATCACCCGGAATACATCGCTGTAATTCTCGATGACAATATTCTCGTTTGAAGCCGAGATGTGCAGCAGACCGATAAGCAGAAATAATGTGATGACAATGCGCTTCATAAGAAGTCAGATTTTCAGGTATACGAGGTTATACTTGCAAATATAGGTCATTGACTTCATATCAGCAAGCAAATTTTAAGAAAAATACTGTTTTTTGCGCGAAAGTATTGTTAACGTGTTATCGGCTGTTCATTTCGAGCATCGGGTCCATGAATTGACGCGTATTGCTCAGACGCGGTATCTTGCGCTGACCGCCGAGCTTTCCGGTCGATGCCAGCCAGTCGTCGAAAATTCCTTTACGCCCCGACACTATGGTGAGTTCGTCAAGGAATATACCTCCGGCTCGTTTGGCCTGATAGTCACTGTTGAGCGACTGCAGAGCCTGATCAAGGTTGTGGGCAAATGCAGCCATATCATCAGGTTCGCGCTCAAATTCTATAAGCCACTCATGGCGTCCGCGCGAGCGGTCGCCGGCATACACCGGAGCAGCCGTATAGTTGAGGACGGGGGCATTCATCTCTTTCGACACACGGGCTATGGCCTTGTCGGCATTATCCACCATAAGCTCCTCGCCGAATGCATTGATATAGTGCTTCGTACGTCCGGCTATCGATATACGGAGAGGTGCGAGCGACTCTATCTTTACCGTGTCGCCTATATTATATCGCCACAGTCCGTTGCACGACGTGATGATGAGCGCATATACTTTGCCCTCTTCCACTTCCCAGGCGGGCACCGGGTGGGCATCGGGTGAGTCGAGCTGATCGAGCGGCAGAAATTCAAAGAACGTACCGCAGTCTGTCTCAAGCATCATGCCGCGGGCATCAAACGAATCCTGCACTGCAAAAAATCCCTCGGAGGCATTATACGTCTCAAGGTAACGCATGCGCGAGGCGTCGGTGATATGGCGGTATTGCTCGCGATAAGGCTCCATGGAAATTCCTCCGTGGAAAAACACTTCGAGATTTGGCCACACATCGTGGATCGTGGATGCGCCTTTACGCTCTATGATGAGCTTCAGCACTGTCAGAAACCATGATGGTACACCCGATATATTGGTCACATTGCGGCGGACGGCCACATCTACAAGCGCTGGCAACTTTTCATACCAGTCGGAAAGCAGCGCAATTTTCTTATACGGAGTGCGGAAGAAATTGACTATCGGGTCGATATTCTGAATCAGATTGGCCGAGAGGTCGCCCACCATCACACCCTTCGGCAACTGCAACTCATTGGCAAAACTGCCGCCAAGTATGAAACTCTTTCCCGAAAATATGCGGCTGTCAGGCACGAGGTCAAGATAAAGCGCCACCACGTCGGCACCTCCGCGGTAGTGAGAGTAACGAAACGAATCGGCCGTGATGGGAATATACTTGCTTTTACCGTCAGACGTACCCGACGACTGAGCGTAATTGCGGGTGCGCCCCGGCCACAGCACATCGCGCTCGCCCCCTACCATACGCATCACCTCTGACCGTATGTCGGGATATGACATTATGGCCGGCTGCGCGGCCACAAAGCTCTCGTAATCTTTTACTTTGTCAAAGTTATGACGCGCGCCCCACTCGGTTTTTCTACCGCGTGCTATCAGCCATTCGAGCCAGCGTGACTGTACCTCGCGTAAGTGTGACGCATTGTCGCGAAGTTTACGGGCTCGGCGACTAATGACGGTTCGGGCTATGGGAGTAAAGTCAATCATAATTCACCAACAAATTTAATTACTTTTTTCATATTCCCGACCATTTTTTTCGTCTTTTTGATTAATTTTGTGCATGACACTTCGCGAAACAGTAAAAAATATCGAAAACAGTCTGACCAAGCGCTATGGAGCCGGCGAGGCAAAAGCCTTGGCCGGTATTATCATGGAGCATCTTAAAGGCTATTCGGCGGTCGATCTCGTGCTATACGGCGATCGTGAGGTCACGGATTTCACAGCAGGCAAAGTCAGCGCTATAGTTGACCGATTGCTGGCAGGTAAGCCTATTCAATATATCATCGGCTCAACACGCTGGCACGGGCTGACCATAAAAGTGACTCCCGACGTGCTGATACCCCGACCCGAGACGTCGGAACTCGTCGATCTTATCACTGACCGATTCGGCAATACTTCCGACCTCCGGGTACTGGATCTCTGCACCGGCTCGGGCTGTATAGCCGTAGCTCTCGCCCGCGCCCTTCCTTTCGCGCAAGTGACAGGTGTGGATATTTCGGAGGCGGCACTCGCGGTGGCTCGCGACAACGGCTCGGCTCTTAAAGTAGCCGTGAAGTGGCTTAAGGCCGATGTGCTCAATCTGTCGCTTACGGGTAGCTATGACATTATAGTCAGCAATCCTCCCTACGTGCTCGAAAGCGAGCGCGCGACCATGGAGCCTCACGTGCTCGATCATGAGCCGGAGTTGGCTCTCTTTGTACCCGACGATGATCCGCTCCGGTTCTACACAGCAATTCTCAGTCGCGCCACCCTATTGTTATCCGGTTCGGGACGAATATATTTTGAGATAAATCCCCTTGAAGCCGCGCGCCTGAGCAGCTTCATGAAATCAGCCGGTTGGGAAGACGTGACCGTGGTGAAGGATATACATGGCACTGACCGATTCATCACCGCCCTACGACCGCAGCAATGAAAGGTTACCCCACCCCGGAACAAGCCTTGTCACGACTGGCGGCTCTATGCGCCCGCAGCGAACAGTGCACCGCCGATATTACCAAGAAACTTGAAAAGATGCATCTGCCCCCGGGCGAACAGCAGCGCATCATGGCGCGTCTTAAAGAACTCAGATTCGTTGACGATGAGCGGTTTGCACGCGCGTATGCCCACGATAAACTTGAGTATCAGCTGTGGGGGCGCATGAAGATTTCGCGCGGTCTCTGGGCTAAGCGCATCCCCCGCCAACTTATCGAAAACGCCATCGAAGAACTCGACCCCACCGTGTATCGCAAGACTGCCGCGAGGGTGATCGCGGCAAAAATCAGGCATCTCGGCGCTGAGGCTCTTACGCGGGAAGGACGTGACAAGATACTGCGCCACGCCATGAGCCGAGGGTTTGAGGCATCGCTCTCCATCAAGATTATGTCGGCACTCATTAAGCGCCTGCAAGAGCGGGAAGAAAGCGATGAAATGGATTGACTCTATCACCGGAGCTGCTAAAAGCCTGCTCGACGTGATTTGCCCCGATGTGTGCACTGTGTGCGGCGAGCGGCTTGTAAATGGCGAGGAGGTGCTTTGTATCAACTGTCTGCTCCATATGCCTGTCACCGGCATCCACTCCGGCGGCAACACCGAACTTCACCAGCGACTGGCATCCACACATTATTATACTGACCGCGCCGCCGCCATGATGTGGTATTACCGCGACAGCGACTATGCCCGGCTCATTCACGACGCAAAATACAATCATCGTCCGAGGGTGGCCCGCACTCTGGCCGCCATGTATGCCCGCCAACTCACCGGCTGCGGTTTCTTCGACGGTATCGACGTGATAATCCCCGTGCCGCTCCACTTCAGCCGCCTCATAAGCCGCGGATACAATCAAGCCGAGGTAATAGCCCGGGCCATATCCTCGGTAACAGGTATTAAAGTAAAAGACAATATAGTATGCCGGCGCGCTCACTCTACACAGACGCGCAAGGGCGTTGCCGCACGCGACGCCAACGCCCGAGAAGCCTACTCAATAATACGGCCGGGTGAATTGGACGGTCTGCACGTATTGCTCATCGACGATGTGATCACCACCGGCGCCACTCTCCGGGCTTGCCTTGATCTGATAGCAGCCAACTGCACAGCCTCACGTACGAGTGTTCTCACACTCGCTGCCGCACGGATGCAATAATGAATTTGTAATAATTTGTTAATTATTGTAATCGAGTATTTACACCAGACCACACAACGTAAAATCGACCACTAAATCGGAGATATGGAATAAAATTATAGTTAAATTGAGTTTAAAAATTTCGTCAAGCTGACAAGAGTAGGTAATTTTGCCGTGGAAACAACCCCAAAGGTTAGTCATCAAATAAATATTTAATGAAAAAATACCTCTTTACAGCAGCTTTAGCCACTACGGTTTCGCTCGGAGCGATGGCCGAAGGCTATCAGGTAAATTCACTCTCGGCCAAACAGATCGGTATGGGTCACACAGGTGTGGCGCTCAACCTCGGGGCTGAAAGTATGTTTTTCAATCCCGGTGCGCTCGGATTTATGGACAAGACTCTTGACCTCTCCGGCTCTTTCACCGCCATCATGCCTACAGCATACGCTACTACCGACGGCACGAAATATTCCACCGAAGCCGGTGTATCCACGCCTATCGGTATTCATGCGGCTTTCTCGATCTACGATAATCTGAAAGCCGGTATATCATTCTACACCCCCTACGGCAGCAGCATCGACTGGACAAAAGACTGGCCCGGCGCTGTGCTGAGTCAGAGCGTTGACCTTCAGGTATTCACAGTGCAGCCTACCATATCATGGCGCATAATACCGAAACTTTCTGTCGGCGCCGGCCTTATGATTTCGTGGGGTAATGTGGATCTCAACAAAGGTCTTGTATCAGCGTCGTCGACCGACAAGATGATAGCCGCACTTCAGGCTGCAGGCCAGATGCCTCAAGGTATTCCCGCATTCGGCCACACCACTCCCGCATCAATCAATCTCACCGGTACTGCCGACGTGGCCGTAGGTGTCAACGTAGGTGCGATGTATGAAATCAACCGCCAGTGGAATGTAGGTGCATCGTTCCGCACAGAGATGAAAATGAAAGTAGGCGCCGGTACAGCAGCCGTGAGCTATGCCAACGAAGTGGCTCAGACCATCCTCGAAAATCGGGTAGGTATTATTGACCAGGCTAATTTCAAGGCCTCTATGCCCTGCCCCTGGGTACTCAGCCTCGGCACTTCTTACAAACCCATCGAGTCACTGACACTCGCATTTGACGCCCGTCTGACCGGATGGCACACATATAAATCACTCAATATCGAGTTTCTCAACCCCGAGCTCACCGATTTCAACCAGCACATCGAGAAAAACTACAGCAACTCATGGTGTTTCTCGCTCGGTGGACAGTACTCGGTGACCAAGCGCTTCGACGTGCGCCTCGGCCTCATGGTGGACACCACCCCCGTCAACGATAATTATTACAATCCCGAAACTCCGGGTATGACCAAAATCGAACCTACCGTAGGACTCTCATTCCGTCCACTGCCTTCACTTTCGATTGACCTCGGATTCATGTATATCCACGGATGCGGTAAAAAAGGTGCAAGCGTAGAGTACCCTGACCTCATAGGTCAGACCATGTATGGCCAGCTCGGAGCTGAGACCGCTTCATTCATGGGCTTCTCACCCGTAGGCAAATTCACCGCCGACTATAAGCTCCATGCATTCGCACCCTCCATCGGTATAAGCTATTCATTCTGATCCTCAATACTATTATGCAATGTCAGCGGCCTGCCGCGGGTTAATCACCCAAGGCAGGCCGTATTATTTTATTATCAGAGCTTAACAACTATATGTTGGAAGCCATTGCATCCCCGAGGGATGGCCAACTTTATAGTCCCGGGGTCGTCACCAGGAGTAGCTCAACAGCACACAACCCAACCTTGGAGGGGTAAAACAATGCGACGATATGGAGTGGGGGTCGCTGACCCTCGCCGCAGCGGCTACTCGCGTCAAAAATCGGGAGCGCTGTTACGCAGCCGCGGAGCGGCGATGTCGTCGAAAACCGCGGGTGCGAGCCCGCGGAGTAGCAACACAGACATATCTGAGCCGCGGAGTGGCGATGTTGTATTGGTCGCTCACACGACGTCGCAGCTCCGCAGCTCATATGGGAGCTTCACTCTTTTCCGCGGGCTTGCACCCGCGGTTACCGACAACATCGGGTCTCCGACCCTCATTAATACCATAGCAGTGGCCGGGAAACATCGCAAAGCGATGTTCCTACAAGGATTTATACATGCCTGAGAATGAAGATATAGTGCGGGGATTGCGGTAAATTACAACTTTATGCCTCGGCGCAAAGCTCCGTTTCTACAATGCCGTGGGGTCAATTCAGTCAGCGTACCATCGGCTCCTATTTATCCTAAAGATCTACTTTTCGGTTGAAACATACGTACGACAACAAGCAGCCTCCCTGAGCGGGAAGCTGCCTGAATATTTTTTCAAATAAATGAAAGTGAGCCGAAGCGGCCCGTGAAATGCTGTTATATTATTCCTCGGTAGCGCGGAGCTGCTGAACGTAAACAGCCTTCATCATCTTCTTGCGATTGGTCACAGAAGGCTTTTCAAAAGCCTGACGGCTGCGAAGCTCGCGAACGATGCCGGTCTTTTCAAATTTACGTTTGAATTTCTTGAGAGCTCTTTCGATGTTCTCGCCTTCTTTTACTTGTACGATAATCATATCTTTTGCTTTGGTTGTTTATATATTGTTATTAATTTTCTTACTTTTAGCGCGGCAAAATTACGAATTTGTTTTAAATGACGCAAATTTTTTCCCTCATTTTTCTCTCAATTTTTGCACATTCACCCCTCGCCGGGCCTCAAAGATACATTTCTGTTACAATTTAACGTAATTTTTTGCGTAATTTATTAACTTTGCACTACGTAATAACCGATCAGATCACTTCTATACCACCGTGAACGATACAGACAAAGGCACTATATTACTTATTGACAGCGACGAGAGCATCATCACGTTGCTGCGCGATATGCTGTGCAGCGACGGTTTTGAAGTACAGGAGTGCGCCACCGCCGAGCAGGCGCTCGTATTACCGCTCGAAAGCTTCCGCCTCATCATAAGCGAAATTGATCTTGACCAGATAGACGGCTACGAATTTCTTGAGCGACTCAAGGATATGCCGCTTACAGCTAATATACCTCTTATATTCTGCACCGTACGCGACAGCGAAAACGATCTCATCGAAGGTCTTAACCTGGGCGCCGACGACTATATAGTAAAGCCCTTCTCGCTGCGCGAGATGATGGCACGCGTGCGCTCCGTATTGCGTCGCCACCGCTATGTACCCGTACAGCATGTTGCCCCCAAGGCATTTGAGTTCAAGACCCTGAAAGTGGATCTGAGCGGTCACACCGTGAAAATCGACGGTGCTCCCGTGTCATTCTCACCCACCGAATTCCAGATACTTTCCATGCTCGTGAAAAATCAAGGCAAAGTATTCTCGCGCGAAGAAATATTCAAGGAGGCATGGCCCGGCGAAGCAGAGGTATCAAAGCGTACGGTCGACGTCAATATTTCCCGCATACGCAAGAAGCTCGCCCAATACGGCGCCAATATCGTCAACCGCTCGGGCATAGGCTACGGATTTATCGACTGATACCGATGCCCTCGTCATCACCACTACCATCATGTGCGGTGGCCGGAATCCTTGAGGCCGGTACCGACGAAGCCGGACGCGGCTGTCTGGCCGGCCCCGTAGTAGCCGCCGCGGTGATACTGCCCGACGACTTTTATCATCCGTGGCTCAACGACTCGAAGCAGCTCACCGAATCGCGTCGCGAAAAGCTGCGTCCCGTAATCGAAACCGAAGCCGTAGCTTGGGCTATAGGAATAGTGGATAATGAAGAAATAGACCGCATAAATATCCTCAACGCATCAATACTCGCCATGCACCGCGCTCTTGACGGCCTCGCCGTCAGACCCGGCGCCGTGATAGTCGACGGCAATAAGTTCAAGCCATGGGCCGATGTACCCTTCACCACATATATAAAAGGCGACGCCCGCTTCGGCAATATAGCCGCAGCCTCGATTCTTGCCAAGACCGAGCGTGACCATATCATGATGGAAGCTGCTACACGTTATCCCGGTTATGGCTGGGAAGCCAACAAGGGATACCCCACCGCTACCCACCGCGACGCCATAGCCCGTCTTGGCACCACGCCTCTCCATCGGCTGTCGTTCCGTCTGCTACCCGAGCCGTCATTATTTGATTGATAAAAAAATTTGCATCGGCAACTATATTTTTGTACCTTTGCCACCACGACTGAAGGGGTGCCGGAGCGCAATCGTGCGCAGGCTGAGATCAATACCCTTTTAACCTGATGCGGGTAATGCCGCCGGAGGAATCATGTCAGTGCCCGCTTTGCGCCAATATTCGTCACCGCAGAGTCACACGCTGCTCCCTGATGCCGCTTCGGTCAAAATATTTGAAATTATTGCAGCGCCATGAGGTCACACCCAATGCTCAAAATAGCCTACACGATGCCTCGCCCCGCTCAGGATGAGGCGCGACGCATAGCCATGCTGCTCGACAGCGGATGGCATGCCGTGCATCTGCGTCACCCCGGCATGGAAGAGGCCGACATTGCGGCTATACTTCGCGACATTCCCCGGGAGTTCACCAGCCGCATAGTGCTTCATGATCATTTCAACCTTGCCTCAGAGTTTGAGGTCGGCGCATTACACCTCAACTCGCGTCATCCCGAAGCTCCGACCGGCTACTGCGGCGCCACTACGGCCTCATGTCATTCCATCGAGGAAGTCCTGTCAAGCTCAGCCCACCGCTACGTGACCCTCAGCCCGATATTCGACAGCATATCCAAGCCCGGCTATAAGGCGGCATTTTCGCCTGACCACCTGCACGCCCTCGACAAAGCGCCTGTGAAAGTGATAGCGCTCGGCGGCATCGACAGCCTCAATGCACGCCAGCTCTACCCCTATCCATTTGCCGGATATGCCGCAATGGGAGCTTTAGCCTGGCACGACAATATTAATGAATTCATAAAATCTTACCGATGCTTCAATTCATAACCCATCCTTCCGAAAAATATTCCATCGCCGAAGAAGTGCAGATGGTGATAGAAGGCGGCTGCCGCTGGGTGCAGCTCCGTCTGAAAGACGTGTCCGATGAAGAGTTCATCCAAATAGCCGAAGAGGTGATTCCGCTTTGCCGCGAATCCAATACATTTCTTGTGTTTGACGACCGCGTGGAGCTTGCCGTGAAGATGCACGTACACGGCGTTCATCTGGGCAAAAACGATATGCCCCCGGCTCAGGCCCGCGAACTGATGGGCGCTGAGGCTATAATAGGCTGCACAGCCAACACCGCAGCCGACATTACGGCTCTCAGCGGTATTGACGTTGACTATGTAGGCCTCGGCCCGTATCGCCACACCACCACCAAAGAGCGCCTGTCGCCCATACTGGGTCTCGAAGGTTACCGCAAGGTTGTGGCCGAAGCCTCGGCTGCCGGCAACAAGCTGCCCATCGTGGCAATAGGCGGCATCACAATCGACGACATAGAGCCGATACTTGCCACCGGTGTCAACGGCATTGCCATGAGCGGTGCTATCATAAATGCACCTGATCCAGTGGAATATACCCTCCGCGTGATGACACTCCTCACCGAAATCAATCCCCGTATAGCTCAATAACCCACTCATTCATCATATATGAACGACATTTTATCAATCGGAGGCCGCGACTTCAGCTCACGCCTCTTCGTAGGGACGGGAAAATTCTCGTCCAACGAACTGATGCTGCGCTCCATCGTGGCATCGGGTTCGGAAATGATCACCGTAGCCATGAAGCGAATCGACATGGAGCATGGTGAGGAGGACGACATGCTGAGCCACATCAACCGTGACCGCGTGCAGTTTCTCCCCAATACGTCGGGCGTACGCAACGCCGACGAGGCCGTACTTGCAGCCCGTCTGGCCCGCGACTGTTTCGGCACAAACTTCATAAAACTCGAAATCCATCCTGACCCGAAATATCTTCTGCCCGATCCGGTGGAGACTCTGAAAGCTACCGAGATACTGGCACGCGAAGGCTTCGTGGTGCTTCCCTACATTCAGGCCGACCCTGTGCTCTGCAAGCGTCTGGAGGAAGTAGGCACCGCTGCCGTGATGCCGCTCGGCGCTCCCATAGGCACCAACAAAGGTCTGAAGACCCGCGACCTGCTTGAAATCATCATAGCAGAGAGCCGCGTGCCCGTGGTGATCGATGCCGGACTCGGAGCTCCTTCTCATGCCGCCGACGCTATGGAAATGGGTGCCGACGCCGTGCTTGTCAACACTGCTATCGCAGTAGCGGGCGATCCTGTGGAAATGGCTGTGGCTTTCCGCATGGCTGTCGAGGCCGGGCGCAAAGCATATCTGGCCGGACTCGGCACGGTATCATCCTCGGCCGTTGCATCAAGCCCTCTCACTTCATTTCTTGACTTTTAACCCGTAATCATCAATTATATCCATGGAAATAGCTAATATCGACGTAAATTCCTACCCCGGTAGTGAAAAAGTATATATCGACGGCAAGATACACCCCGTGAAAGTGGCCATGCGAAAGGTCAATCTCACCCCCACCGTCACAATAGCCGCCGACGGTGACCGCATCATGAAGCCCAATGATCCGGTGTATCTCTACGACACCAGCGGTGTCTACACCGACCCCTCGGTAGAAATAAACATCAATGCCGGTATTCCCCGCCTGCGCGAAAGCTGGATAGAGCGCCGCGACGACCTCGAACAGCTCCCCGCCATCACTTCGGATTACGGACGAGCACGCGAAAACGACAAGTCGCTCGACACCATACGCTTCGCATCGCGCTATGCGCCCCGACGCGCCAAGGAAGGATGCAAGATCACTCAGATGGATCTGGCACGCCGCGGCATCATCACGCCCGAAATGGAATATGTGGCTATACGCGAAAACGGCCAGCTCGCCGCTCTCGGCATCGAGAGTCACATCACGCCCGAGTTCGTGCGCAACGAGATAGCCGAGGGCCGCGCAGTGCTTCCCGCCAACATCAATCACCCCGAAGCCGAACCTATGATCATAGGTAGCGCCTTCCGGGTGAAACTCAACACCAATATCGGCAACTCAGCCCTCTCGTCGGGTATCGAGGAAGAGGTCAAGAAAGCCGTATGGAGCTGCTACTGGGGCGGCGACACCCTGATGGATCTATCCACGGGCGACAATATCCACGAGACCCGCGAGTGGATCATACGCAATTGCCCAGTGCCCGTAGGTACAGTGCCCGTATATCAGGCTCTCGAAAAAGTCAACGGCGACGTCAATGCCCTGACTTGGGAGATATATCGCGACACCCTCATTGAGCAGGCCGAGCAGGGCGTGGACTACTTCACCATCCATGCAGGAGCACTCAAGGCTCATGCCGAGATGGTGCAGGAACGCCTTACCGGCATAGTGTCGCGCGGCGGCTCCATCATGACCCGCTGGGCTGTGCTCCACGATGAAGAAAACTTCCTCTACACTCACTTCGACGAAATCTGTGAGATTCTCGCCCGCTATGATGTAGCCGTATCGCTCGGCGACGGTCTGCGCCCCGGTTCTATACACGACGCCAACGACCGCTCTCAGTTCCTCGAACTCGATGTGCTCGGCCAGCTTACCGAAATAGCATGGAATCATGGCGTACAGGTGCTCATCGAAGGTCCCGGACACGTGCCTATGCACAAGATACGCGAGAATATGGACCGTCAGATCGAGAAGTGCCACCACGCACCGTTCTACACTCTCGGCCCGCTCACTACCGATATAGCCCCCGGATATGACCACATCACCTCGGCCATCGGTGCAGCTCAGATAGCTTGGATGGGCACGGCTATGATATGCTATGTCACTCCCAAGGAGCACCTCGCCCTCCCCTCTCTTGAAGACGTTCGCACGGGCGTGATCACATATAAAATTGCAGCCCATGCCGCCGACATAGCCAAGGGATTTCCCGGCGCCGACATCCGCGACAATGCCCTGAGCAAAGCCCGCTTCGAGTTCCGCTGGAAAGATCAGTTCAATCTCTCGCTTGACCCCGAACTCGCCAAGCGCTACTATGTGGAAAGCCACGAAGGCGACGATCATTTCTGCACCATGTGCGGACCCAACTTCTGCGCCATGCGTATAACCCGCCAGCTTGTGGACGACTGCGCCCGCTGATATATCTGCCTATGTTTTCCGACGAATTAAAGAAATATGACTGGGATGCCACCACGCGGCAAATCATGTCGATGACCTCACGAGATGTCGAGGCTGCTCTTACCAAAGAGCACCTCGATATCCGCGACTTCATGGCTCTTATCTCGCCCGCGGCCGTACCCTATCTTGAGCCTATGGCGCAGCTAAGCCATCGCTATACACTTGAGCGGTTTGGAAAGACTATATCGCTTTATATACCGCTCTACGTGTCCAACGCCTGCACAAACCACTGCGTATACTGCGGGTTTAACCACAATAATCCCATCAATCGCGTCACTCTCACGCTCGACCAGGTTAAAGCCGAGTGCGAGGCCATACGCCGCCTCGGCCCGTTTGAGAATCTGCTTATCGTTTCGGGTGAATTTCCGTCGCTCAACGGCGTGGACTATCTGGAGCAGGTGCTCAGGGTAGCTCGTCCTTACTTCAATAATCTCACCATCGAGGTGATGCCGATGAAGACCGAAAACTACCGGCGCCTTACCGAAAGCGGGCTCAACGGTGTGGTGTGCTTTCAGGAAACTTATAATGAAGCCAACTACCGCAAGTATCACCCCCAGGGCATGAAGTCGATATTCGACTGGCGTGTCAACGGTTTTGACCGCATGGGTCAGGCCGGTGTGCACAAGATAGGCATGGGTGTGCTGATAGGACTTGAAGACTGGCGTACCGACGTCACCATGATGGCACGACACCTGCGCTATCTGCGCCGCAACTACTGGAAGACCCGCTACAGCATCAACTTCCCCCGCATGTGTCCGGCCGAAGGTGGCTATCAGCCGTCGGTGGTTATGACCGATAAGGAGCTGGCTCAGCTCACATTTGCGTTCCGTATCTTCGACCACGACGTTGACATATCTTACTCCACCCGCGAGAATCCCCGCTTCCGAGCCAACATGATGAAACTCGGAGTGACCTCAATGAGCGCGGGCAGCAAGACCGAACCCGGCGGATACGTCTCCACCCCCGACGCCCTCGAACAGTTTGAAGTGTCAGACTCACGCTCGCCTCAGGCCGTGGCCGAAGAAATCCGCGCCCTCGGTTATGAAGCAGTTTGGAAAGACTGGGACAAAATATTTGATTGAACTTCATAATGACTCCCGACCGTATCACTCCCCCCGAAATACAGCCGATGCCGATGCTACACATGCCTCCGGCTATCGTGACCGAGACCCCGTCAGGGGCCACCGTCTACAGATATAGCGGCGGCGACGCACCGGCCACGCGTATTTCCATATCCATC
Organism: Bacteroides sp.; assembly: GCA_014802325.1. Taxonomy (GTDB): domain Bacteria; phylum Bacteroidota; class Bacteroidia; order Bacteroidales; family Muribaculaceae; genus Duncaniella. The sequence goes on along the minus strand of JAAVCK010000016.1, from coordinate 23,180 downwards.
GAAGGCGGACTTGCCGGCATCGCTACGCCTGAGATCGGAGCGCTCCTTGCTCCGCTGTGGATTGAAGGCACGCGCGACATGGATGCCGAGACTATAGCTGACTTCATAGATTATCGCGGCGCGTGGATCAATACCGATATGGGTATCCGCACCATGAATCTGACCGTCAACGCCCTCAACCATAATTTCGACGAGATTCTGCCCGTATTGTCAGGTATCGTGTCGGCCCCGACGTTTCCCGATGACAGGCTTCGGCAGGTGGCACTTCGCACAGCCGCCGCAGTAGGTGTGGAGCGTAGTACAACTGCGTGGAACGCCTCAGCCGCCCTGCGCGCCATGGTCTATGGCGACGGGCATCCGCTCAGGCGCGAGACTGATGCTGATCTGCTCTGCGATGTCACCTCACAGCAGCTGCACGATGTATATTTTTCACATCTCCATCCGGCCAACATCAAAGCCTTCATTTCCGGACGGCTCTCCGATGCCACACTTGGAGAAGTGACCGCCATGCTCAACTCGATTCCGGCCACGGGCACTCCTGAAAAAGTCACAGTGCCCGAGTTTCGGCCATCAGCGTCGCGGCGCACCCACATCACCATGCCCAACGCTCAGCAGAGCGCCGTCAGGATGGGGCTGTTGCTGCCGGGACGTGAAAATCCCGATTTCGTAGCTATCAGGCTGCTCGTGCTTGCATTAGGCGGTTATTTCGGCAGCAGACTCATGCTCAACGTGCGCGAGGATAAGGGCTACACTTACGGTATCAACGCTGTGACGATAGGCTATCCTCATCAGGCCTACATGTCTATATCGGCAGAAGCCGATGCGGCCTACGTAGAGCCGCTTATAGCCGAGACCATTTCAGAGATGGAGCGGATGAAAGACGAATCAAGTTATACGGCCGACGAAATCGACCGCCTGCGACGCCTGTCACTGTCAGGTCTCGCAGCGATGCTCGACACTCCTTTTACTATCATGGACCATCATAGGTCGTCGGTACTCGCCGGTGCTCCGTCCGACTATTTCGCCCGACAGCAGGAAGCTATCTACAATCTGTCGGCTGAATCGCTGGCTGAACTCGCCCGCCGATATTTCGACACATCGGCTCTGTTTATAGCCACAGCAGGTGTATGATCCGACTTATTCAATAATAATTATTAATAATCAACAAAACATTTCCACCATGAAAAGTGATCCTAAAGACTGCCTCTACTGCACCAACAACGACACTCTCCACAACCTCATGATCGAGATAGCACCTCTGAGTGTTTCGCGTGCATTCCTCTTTAAAGAGCAGACCTATCGCGGCCGCTGCCTCGTGGCCTACAACGGTCATGTTAACGACCTCAACGAACTCTCGCCCGAAGAACTTCACGCCTTTATGGACGACGTTGCCCGCGTGACCCGCGCTATGCAGAAGGTGTTCAACCCCGAGAAAATCAACTACGGAGCTTACTCCGACAAACTTTCTCACCTCCATTTCCACCTCGCGCCCAAATACGTGGACGGTCCCGACTACGGCGGCACATTCCGCATGAACCCCGGCGAAGTATATCTCACCGACGAAGAATATGCCCGCATGATAGCCGACATACGCGAGGCACTCTGATATTTCAATGCTGACACGCAACAATGTGAAAAGGCGTTATCTCCTCAGAGATAACGCCTCCTCACGTTTCAACTATTTATTTATGAGAGCCTAAGAGCCCGGTTTCACAACTCGACCCTTAGGACGAGGGATGCAAAAACTACATTGTCTATTATAAATGCGTTCCTGTTATGTGCTTTGAAGCTCTTCTTCATAAATTACATTACTATAACACCCGTGACTGCATTTTTGTCGCATCACTTTACGCTAAAAATACTTTAATTGTGTTAACTTTGCAGCCATGAACAGGAATATTTACGATCTGCGCCGCTACGGCTTCATAATATTCATCGTGGTTTCGGCCGCGGTGGTGGCCGGATTCCTGTATTATTCCAATCTTCTGGTCAAAGACCTCTCAGAACAGGAGCGCGCGAGAATGCAGATCTGGGCCGACGCCACAAAGGAAATCATCAACATCACGTCGGTCGACTCATCCGACGAGGTTTCCACCGGCAATATCGACTTTCTGCTCAATATCATAGAGGAAAACAGAAGTATACCCGTGCTGCTCACCGACGATGATGGCAACATACTCAATCACCGCAATTTCGATCTGCCCGAGCCGCTCGACTCCACAATGCCATACTCATATCTGAGCGATGTGAACTACACGTTTCTCATGGGCAAGCTCGAACATCTGCGCCACACGCCCAATGTGATCAATATCATCATCACACCCACTAATTGCCAGCACCTTTACTACGAAGACTCCAAGCTGCTCAAGAGTCTGAGCTTGTATCCCTATATTCAGGTGATAGTGCTGTTGGCATTTGTGCTGATAGTGTATTACGCAGTGTCGTCAACCAAACGAGCCGAGCAAAACAAGGTTTGGGTAGGACTGTCGAAAGAGACCGCCCACCAGCTCGGCACGCCGATATCGTCGCTTATGGCGTGGATGGAACTGCTCGAAGGCATGGGTGTGGATAAAGAAGTGGTCACTGAAATGGATAAAGACGTGAAGCGCCTGTCGACCATAGCATCGCGATTTTCCAAGATAGGCTCACGCCCGCAGATGGAGCAGGATAATCTCAACGAAGTAGTGGAATCGTCGGCTTCATACATGACCACACGCATATCTTCACGCATCAAGCTCACCACACGCCTCTACCCCGGTGCGCTTGACGTCAGCCTCTCGCGTCCGCTCATGGAATGGGTGCTTGAAAACCTGATAAAAAATGCCGTCGACGCCATGCAAGGCTCAGGCTCAATCACCATCACTACCGGATTGGAAAAATCGAAGGCATTCGTAGAAGTGTCCGATACCGGCAAGGGTATACAGAGCCGCAACTTCGACACTGTATTTAACCCGGGCTACACCACCAAAAAACGCGGATGGGGGCTCGGTCTCGCCCTGGCCCGACGCATCGTGGCCGAGTATCACGGCGGACGTATTTTCGTGAAATCGTCGGTTGCCGGACAGGGCACCACTTTCCGCATCGAACTCCCCTTAACCAAATAACCCACTCAATCTCTACAGCCATGAAAATCCTGCGGATGTATCCCACAAGTATCAATGACCGCTATCTCGACGAAGTAGTCGACACTCTGCGTCGGGGCGGACTTATCATCTATCCTACCGACACTGTTTACGCCATAGGTTGCGACGCGCTCAATAGCCGGGCTATTGAAAAAGTGTGTCGTATCAAGGGGCTTAACCCCGATAAAAACACACTCTCGATCATCGCGGCCGATATGTCTATGGCAGCCGAATATGCCCGGATCGACAACAAGGCATTCCACTTGCTCAAAGACAATCTGCCGGGACCGTTCACATTCATTCTTCCCGCTGCAACTACGCTGCCTAAAGCATTCAAAGGACGCCACACGGTAGGCGTGCGCATTCCCGACAATGCCATAGCCACAGCGATAGCCCGCGAGCTTGACAATCCCATCCTGTCCACTTCGATCATGCCTGACGCCGACGGTAATTATCCTGTCGACCCGCAGGCCATAGCCCTCGAAGTTCCTTCGGAAATTGACCTTGTGATCGACGGCGGTGAAGGATCGTCGGAAGTTTCCACCGTAGTCGACGCCACAGACCCCACCGCCCCCGAAATCCTCCGCCAAGGAGCAGGCGAACTTCAATAATACAGCCGATTTATTCCACATTCAGTTCTCCTTGGTAGAACTGTTTTATATCTCCAATTTCATTATATATGAATAAGAGCACCGGTATAACAGGCGTACCTAAAATTCCGATTTTTAAATCAGAAGGAAGTAAATCGCAACGTATCATACGGTCATAGGGTTCTGAAAATAATGCTATATACTTTGGGGTATTACAAGTATCCCTGACGAATATTTTATTCAAAGCATCAGAGTATTGAGGTTTCGACCATGTATAATGTTTAATAGCTCTATATACATCCAAACTTCGGTTTATATCAGAATCAACATCAAAGTAATCCCAATCGAGATCATAAACTGAATCCGATACACATATATCATTATCTTTATACGTTTCCTTAATCAATGAATAGGCCTTTTCCACAGCTTTCTGCGCTGCTTTATCATTATAGGCATCAATCTGTCCGTATAACGAAAAACAAATACCAAGTAAAACTATCAAAAGTATCTTTTTCATTTGATTTCAATTTTTATGTAATAATCGCTTCTACTCATAGGAACCCCATTTTGCAAGGATTTGAACGCTGATGAATTAAACGGAATAATAATACCTTCACTTGATGGTAAAGCCTTATAATTCATACGTTGTCCATAATTGAAACCTTGTGAATTGAGTTCATTCCGAATTTTATTCATATTATCTACCACCTCACCTGTCCCATAATTTTCAGTACTATCCTTTCCGCTACCTCCTACTTCCGTATGAAATAGTTCGTGCATAAATGTCATTCCATAACCGAGGGTATTTCCATCTACACCTACTGCGCCCTCAATCATTTTATCAATTTGCTGCGCATTAAGTCCAATACTGTTATCGTTTGTTGCAGATCTTTTTGAATATGATACATCCACAACTTTTTGGTTATCGATACTTTCAATCAGTAATGTCCTGGCGGTTTCACTACCCGCATAAGAGCTCTTTCCATCGGAATCTAATACCGTTTTTATTATCGGACTCCCATCATTATTCGTAGCGTATCTCAATCTATTGTTATCATCAAGATTTAACGTAAGTCCTGTTTGCATATTCAAATCTTCAATAATAGACTGAGAAATATTAAGACCTATAGACTTGTCTGCCCAAATAAGCTTCGTCATTTCTATTTCATTTCCTGTTGGATCAACAAAATTAATAGGGTCTCCAGCACAATAAGAGTATGGGGAAATATTAGAATATGCATTTATTAAACCAGGAATTAATAATAATATCAACAAGTATAGACATTTCATTTCGACTAATTTTTAATATTGTTTTTATGTTCTATTAGCTGTTTTCGCTTATGTTCAAGACGTTCTGTCGATAGACTTTTCATATACGTCCGTTCAAGTTTCTTAGTTGCATTCTCTATTAATATTGATAAGTAAAATGCATACTCATCATATATAAACCCATTATTCATCATGTGTTTTTCTAGTAAATTTGTCAGGGATTTTCCATAAATAATAATAGCAGTCGGATTCATTGGATAATATTCAAGCGATAAGCTAGCACTATTAAGCGTAAATTCATCATATCTATTAAATTTCATATAATAACCATGTGCAAGATCTGCTAGCTGACAAGCCACCGTTTGCTCATCGGTTAATGGTGTCATATAGGTACCTACAATTATTGATGAATCTCTTAATTCCGAATCTTCTTTTATCCACCAAGCGGGTTGCATTTGTTGAGAAGTTATATCTAGATTTATCCATTCTTCTGGTGTTCTGTTATCCTCATCTTTATACATAATATAACAGTGCCCAGGCACTCTTGCAAGTGCAACGTCAGCGCCAATTTCCTCTGACAAAATCTTGAACATCCATGGTAATGAGCGGCATTGTCCTGAATGTGTTTTTAAGGTTTTAGAGACAAATTGGGATTCCCAGCTTTCATCTCCATTAATAAAACTCTCTTCATCATACAAATAAGGTCGATAGCCATTACCAGAAAAAGGCCTAAAAAAATACTCAGTCAATGCGATTTGCTTACCGGTTTTGTATTTTCTCAAATTATTAACAGCGTAAAATAAATTAACATAGTTCCTTATTCTTTCTATTTCCTCACAAAAATCCGTTGCATAATTCAACCTACCTTCATAATAAGCCCACTCAGCAAGAAATACAGCTTTTTTTATAGATAGCAAAGAATCACCTGTAAGCATTTCTCCAATTTTATTATATGCATCAATATAATAATCCTCAGCTCGTCTTTCTTTTGAAAATGACGAAATGCACACAATAAATAATGATAATAGTAGCGACATTCTTTTCATAAATCAAATTTATGAAAAATTTTTCAAATGTGCAAAACATAATTTTACGTTGATAGATAAGCATATTCAATTACTGCGAAGCGGTAAAGAACCTCACTGACTCCTCCGCCCCCGAAATCCTCCGCCAAGGCGCAAGTGAACTGCAGTAACACAACCTATTTATTCAAGCGTTAAAAGCGTCCACCGGGCGCTGACTTACTCGTAAGCGGTGTCCCCATAGCCATGCGTAGGCGTCGCCGGGCAATATGCCTGAATCTATTTTCTCATTAAGTCTGACTTTTATATCTGATTTTTTATTAAATTTGCCATATAAACCCCTTAAATATACTCTACCATGGAATTACTTTTTGCCGAATCCTGGCGCATAAAGATGGTGGAACCCATCAGGAAAAGCACCCGCGAGGAGCGTGAGCAGTGGATCAAGGCCGCTCACTACAATGTGTTTCAGCACCCTGCCGAGCAAGCCTACATCGATCTTCTTATCGACTCGGGCGCAGGCGAACTGGCCTGAAAATCAAAAAACAGGAGATCGCAGAAATAGTTGTTTGACTTACAATCATGAATACACTGCTTAATATTATCTGGATGATCTTCGGAGGACTGCTGTTTGCGATAGAATACGTATTGGCAAGTCTTACACTGATGATCACCATTATCGGTATTCCTTTCGGATTGCAGACCCTCAAGTTGGCTCAGGTTGCGCTCTGGCCTTTCGGTACTGATATTAACTACAGCGGCGGTTTTCCGTCAGGATGCTTTGCCGACATCATGAATGTGATCTGGTGGTTTTTCGGCGGCCTTGCTATTGCACTGACGCATCTTTTATGGGGTGTCATATTATGTATTACGATCATAGGCATTCCTTTCGGCAAGCAAAATTTCAAGCTCATGCGTCTGGCCCTCTTCCCTTTTGGCAAATCGATTAGCTGAATCAATTTAAAATTCCAGATTTTTCCATCCACATTTTTTAGACGCGCCGTCATAGCGTGTCTATTTTTTATGCTTCAGCAACAGCGTGAAATATCATTTTGCCATTGCGGAAAAAAATGATTAATTTTGCAATAATAAACTGTAATATATCATTATGCGCAATTCTGACGAACTCGCAGGTGTGACTCTCCTCGGAGAGTCGACCACGAAATACCCCTCATCATACTGCCCGGAAATTCTTGAGACTTTTGACAACAAGCACCCTGACAATGAATATGTGGTGACATTTAACTGTCCGGAATTTACATCACTGTGCCCCAAGACGGGCCAGCCCGACTTTGCCGAAATAGTGATTTCCTACATTCCTCGCCTGAAGATGGTAGAGAGCAAGAGCCTGAAGCTGTACCTGTTCAGTTTCCGTAATCACGGCGATTTTCATGAAGACTGCGTAAATATCATCATGAAAGATCTAATAGCACTTATGGATCCCCGCTACATTGAGGTGACCGGCTGGTTCACTCCCCGAGGCGGAATATCGATCTATCCCTTTGCCAACTATGGCGACGAGGCTCACGAATCACTTGCCCGCGAGCGCCGTGCAGCTCAATTTCAAAACGTACTGTCAAGAAAATGAAACACTCGCTTTTAGTACTTTCGGGCGGCATGGATTCCGTCACGATGCTTTATGAATACGCCGCCGAAATAGGCCTCGCTGTCAATTTCAGCTATGGATCCAATCACAATGCGCGCGAGCGCGACTGCGCCCGGCTCCACTGCCGCAAACTCGGCATCGAACTCGTGGAAATAGATCTTGACTTCATGAACCGCTACTTCGAGAGTTCGCTTCTCCAAGGTGCCGAAGCCATACCTGAGGGAAACTATGACGACGACAATATGAAATCGACCGTAGTACCCTTCCGCAACGGTATCATGCTCTCCATCGCGGCCGGTCTTGCCGAGAGCCGCGGCCTCGACACCGTGATGATAGCCAGCCACGGAGGCGATCACGCCATATATCCCGACTGCAGAAGCGGATTTGTCAAGGCTATGGCCGAGGCCGTAAGACTGGGCACATATGCCGGTATCGCCATTCTCGCTCCATACACCGGCATAACCAAAGGCGAGATAGCATGTCACGGCCGCGATCTGGGAATTGACTACTCCACCACCTATTCGTGCTACAAAGGTGGCGAAAAACATTGTGGAAAATGCGGCACTTGCGTGGAGCGGCACGAAGCTCTCGAATATGCCGGAATAAAACTCGACGACTGATGAACCCGTCAACACCTTCGCAACCCGTAAGAAAAAAACGCCGTCGCAAGCGTAAGTTCAGCCCCCGAAAGGCTCTGCGCCTGTTGGCGATAATAGCTGTGATTACCGGCGGATGCACGTATATGTGCTCGCGCAGTTCCGACGTCAAGCCCTCGCCCGCCACTGAGGAGTTTGCTATGAACGAAGAGACCGAAGAGCCGGTGGAATATATTGACATCAATGCCCCCATACAGTCTGCCGACTATTCGAGTCCGCTCGAAAAGATGCCCGAACCCACCATCAAGATGAAGGTGAATTATTTCGGTAGTCCGGCCAAAGCATTCAACGACAGTAACCACGTGCACCTTGCCGAAGCCCGCGTGATAGGCATAGAGCCGCTAAGCGGCACCAGATCGCACTGGCAACTGCGCCGCCCGATAGTCAAGGTAGCTTCAAATGCCGACTACTTCATTGACCGCCTTACATTCTCCCGCCCCTATCTCGTGCCCGAGGCCGAAGCCGCTCTGCGCGAGATTGGCCGCCGCTTCCGCGACACTATCCAGGCACGCGGAGGAGGCGACTACCGCATCAAGGTGACAAGTGTGCTGCGCACACCCGAGGCCGTGAAGCGGTTGCGTCGACGCAACCGCAATGCAGTGGACTCGTCCGTACATCAGTTTGCCACAACTTTTGATATATCCTACGCCCAGTTTATAGCCGATTCCGACTCCATACCCCGCAGTGTCGACGACCTCAAAGGAGTGCTTTCGGAAGTGCTTAAGGCCATGCGCGAGGAGGGTAAGATTTGGGTGAAATACGAACGTAAACAGCCCTGCTTTCATATCACGGCACGAAAGCCCGTCGACGAATAATGAAAAAGTTTCTGAAAATTCTCGGATTCTCGGTGGCTGGTGTTGTCCTGCTGCTGATAGCTGCCATAAGTGTGGTGGTGTGGATTCTCACACCGGCCAAACTTACACCTCTGGTGGAAGATGCCGCTCGTAAAAGTCTTAATGCCGACGTAAATATCGGCCGCGTAGAACTTACGTTTTGGTCTACGTTTCCCCGCCTTGTGGTCGATGTAGACAGCCTTGAGATAATATCCCACTCGCTCAGCACTGCGGCCGACACTCTGCCCGCGTGGCGCGATTCACTTGTATCGGTTCAGGCCTTTCACGGCGCGCTGATTCTTCCCAAACTCATCGCTGGCACCATAGCCGTTGACCGTGTGGAAATCATCCGGCCGGAAATAAATCTTGTCACAGCTGCCGACGGCTCTACAAATTCCGATATTGTAAAACCGTCTGATTCCGACAGTGGCTCATCATCAGGCATACCTTCGTTCTCGCTGGGGCGGTTCGCTATCTCAGGCGACATGCCTGTGCGCTACCTATCGGTGCCTGATTCCACCTACATAGCCGCCACTCTCTCGGCCGCTTCCGTACATGGCGAAAAAAATCCGGTGTATACTCTCAACGTCAAAGGCGACACCCGTGCCGAGATTGGCAAGATCTCCATAAGCGACATCCGACTCGGACTCGGTGGCAATATTTCATGGGATCCGGAGCGCCCCACAGCAATAAAACTTGACCGGATGCGCGCTGCCCTCGCCGATGTGACAGTCGACGTCACCACCTCGGCCGATTTCTCCCACTCCACGGTCATCAACTCGCTCAATATCAATCTACTCCCGGTGGCAATTCACTCACTGGTGGCCATAGTACCCGAAGGTATCATACCCGAAAGTACTGAAATAGGCGGCGAAGCTCTGGTATCGGCCGACGTATCGCTGACCGAACCCTATACCGTAGGTACTGATCTGATACCTTCACTCACTGCTGCGCTCACAGTGGAGGAAGGCACAGCTCGATTCGAAGAGATGTATCTTAAAAAACTGAGTCTGAAAGCCAAAGCCGTAATCGACGGTCGCGATCCCGATATGTCGCAGCTCGACATCACCGAACTTTTCGCTGTGGGCGAAGGTGTAGGCTTCCGTCTTTCGGCCAAAGTCAGCCGACCGCTCTCCGATCCGCGCGTTCGGGGTACGTTCAAGGGAGGCATCGTTGCCCGCTGGCTGTCAAAGCGGCTGCTCAACGCTCTCCCCTGCAAGATTTCAGGCAACCTGAAAGCCGAGTGCGACTTTGCATTCAGGCGCAGCTATCTTACACCGACCGAGTTTCACCGCGTGAAATTCAACGGTCAGGCATCGCTTGCCGACTTCCACCTTGACATGCGCGACGCTTCGGCCAGTCTGTTTATCGACAAAGCCTCACTCAATCTCGGGTCTGACTCACGCATATCAGTGGGCGCTCATACGGTGGACTCATTGCTCACAGCATCGCTTCGCATCGACTCTGTGGCATTCTTCACTCCGGGTCTTGACGTTCAGGGTCGTGACTGGAATGTAGGCTTAGGTATGCTGAATGTGGCATCGACTGCCGACACTACCGTAATAAATCCCATAGGCGGACGAATCACAGCCGGAATGCTATCGCTTGACAACGAAGCTGACTCGGCACGCATACGCCTGCGCGACGCCACAGTGAGCGGTTCGCTCACACGATTCCGCGGCAGTGCAACCAAGCCGCGTCTTTCGGCCAAAATCACTTCGCGACGAGCAATATATTCGCAAAACATGCTGCGGGCATTTATCAGCGACATCGACGCGGCTGTCACCGTCTATCCCGCTCCTCCGCGCTTGACCCGACGCACTCGCCAGCGCATGGACTCCATAGCCGCGCTGTATCCGTCACTCCCGCCCGATTCCATATATGCACGCGCTATGGCTATGAGCCGCAGGCGCCATACTGCCGACATTGATTCACTCGACACCGCTAATTCTTTTAATCTCGACGGATCTACTGTGGCTATGCTCAAAAAGTGGGGCACGAAAGGTCATGTCAAGGCGTCGCGCATAGGCGTGTTCACACCGCTCTTTCCTATCCGGAATGTGATATCGGATCTCGACTTGAAATTTTCGTCTGACTCGCTCACCATCTCCAATACGAGATATACCGTCGGCCGAAGCCGACTGACAGTGGACGGCTCTATAGCCAACATATCACGGTCGCTTACCTCGCGTCGCGGCTCTCCGATAGTGCTTGACTTCGACATAAAGGGCGATACACTCGACATCAACCGCATAGCCACCGCCATGTTTGCCGGCGTGGCATATCGTAAGACCGCTGAGCGGGAGGGATTGTCGTCTGTGGCTGAAGACAGTGAGGCCGAGATGCAGCGGGTGCTCGATAAGGCAGCTGAAAACGATTCGGCTGCGCCTATCGTGATACCGATGAATATCGACGCCGCTCTGAAACTCAATATATCTAATGTGCTTTACAGCGATCTGACGCTCAACCACTGCACCGGCAATGCGCGATTGAGCGGCGGCGCCCTCAACCTCCGCAACGTCAGAGCGCGCACTGATATGGGCTCAATCGATCTCAACGCTCTTTATTCCGCGCCCGACGAGACTGACCTCCGGTTCGCTTTCGGTATGCTGCTTAAAGATTTCCATATCGACAGGTTTCTGAAACTGATGCCGTCGATCGACTCTGTGATGCCGCTGCTCAATGGCGTGAGCGGTATAATCAACGCCGACATCGCCGCAACTTCAGAGCTTGAACCCGACATGAATATCAACATCCCCACCCTCTCGGCAGCTGTGAAAATATCGGGCGACAGCCTTGTACTGCTCGATAGCGAAACCTTCCGCAAGGTATCGAAGTGGCTACTGTTTAAGGACAAGAAACGCAATATGATCGACCACATGGAGGTGGAGATGATAGTGGACAGTCAGCGTGTGGAGCTATTCCCGTTTATCTTCGATATGGACCGCTACCGACTCGGAGTGATGGGCACCAATGATCTGGCGCTTAACTTCAATTATCACGTGGCTGTGTTGAAATCACCTATACCTTTTAAGTTCGGCATTAACATCTCGGGCAATCCCGACAAGATGAAAATACGGCTGGGCGGAGCAAAACTCAATGAGAAGAAACTTGCATCTACCACCATGATTTCCGACACCACACGCATCAACCTCGTGCGTCAGATCGAAAGCGCATTCATACGCGGCGTGAGAAATTCTTCACGCCCCGGACTGCACCTCAACGCATCCGCTCCCGCCACAATGCAGACTCTCGGCTCTGACGCCTCCGACACCATATCGCGGGCCGACTCGCTGCTTTTCATTCGCGAGGGCCTGATCGAATCGCCACTTCCACCCGACTCACTTAAGCATGAATAATCACGACATTATATTACGCTATCTTTCAGCCACGGGAGCCAAGAAGTTTGTGCCCCGCGCCGCTCTCATCGACATGGACGGTACGCTTTATGACTCCATGCCCAACCATGCCACGGCATGGCACACCCTGGCTACAGAAATAGGTATACCCACCACCCGCGAAGAGTTTTTTCTCTACGAAGGAGCCACGGGTGCCTACACGCTGTGTCGGCTCTTTAACCGCGCATTCGGGCGCGACGCCACGCCCGACGAAATCAAGCGACTATATAAGCGCAAGACCGAACTGTTTGCCGCTCAGCCCGCAGTGGGGCTGATGCCGGGAGCCATGCGTCTGCTCGAATTTTTCAAGCAAGCCGGCACTGAGCGAATCGTGGTTACCGGCTCGGGGCAAGACACGGTTATCAGTCGGCTTACCACCGACTTCCCCGGACTTATCTATGCCGATAAAATCATTACTGCACGCGATGTGACCAAGGGCAAACCGGATCCCGAGCCATATCTCATGGGTATGAAACTGGCCGGAGTGTCACCGGCTGAAGCCATCGTCATTGAAAACGCGCCTCTCGGCGTCATGGCCGGACACCGCTCCGGAGCATTCACCGTAGGCGTGACTACCGGCCCGATTCCTCGTGCCGAAATGGAGAAAGCAGGTGCCGACATTGTATACGATTCTATGGAGCAATGCGCTGCCGAGATGCCGGCTCTCTTTAGTGAAATGTCCTCAGTCACTCTGAAATAATGGCCCGCACTGACGTAATCTACACACTCGACGCAGCCTCGGCATTACGCGATAAAATGGCCGAGCTGCACCCCGCGGGCGTAATGGTCATCACTGACACCACTGTGGCATCAAAAGTACTCCCCGGTCTGAAGCTTCCTGACCATTGGCACGTAGTGACGTTTCCGGCCGGGGAGGAGCATAAGAATCTTGATACATGCCGTTCGCTTTGGGATGCCATGACCCGTAGCGGCATGACCCGCAAGTCACTCGTCATAAATATAGGCGGCGGAGTTACTACCGATATGGGGGGATTTGCCGCTGCTACGTTCAAGCGCGGTGTGAGGTTTATCAACGTTCCCACCACCCTGCTCAGTGCCGTCGACGCCGCCATCGGCGGAAAGACCGGGATAGACTTCGGCGGACTGAAAAACGAAATCGGAGTATTTGCCCCGGCCGAAGCCGTGGTAGTCGATGCCGGACTGTTTGCCACTCTTCCTCCCTCACAACTGCTGTCAGGCTACGGCGAGATGGTAAAGCATGCCTTGCTGCACTCTCACGACACATTGTCAGAAACTCTCAATCTTGATATTCTTCAGGCTGATGCCGCCTCCATCAACAGTCTGCTTGAAAAAAACATTGATATAAAGCAATCCATCGTAGCTTCCGACCCGCTCGAACGAGGCCCGCGCAAAGCACTCAATCTCGGCCATACATTCGGACATGCTCTTGAATCGCTCTGCATACACCGTGGCCACGAGCTACCCCACGGTATAGCCGTGGTTCACGGGCTTGTAGTGGCGATGATACTCTCCCACACCATCGAGTCGCTCCCCTCTGACTATATCCACATCTTAGCATCGCTCATACGTAATAATGGCTTTTCAGCACCGGCCATCACCTGCGATGACTATCCCGCTCTGCTCGATCTCATGGGGCATGATAAGAAAAATGCTATTGCCGGACGTATCATGTTCACTCTTATTTCCGCCCCCGGCCATCCGCTGACCGACGTAGAAATATCGTCCGACGACATTCGCACAGCTCTCGATATATATCGCGACCTCACCATCTGACGCATCAACTCGATACACCTCAAAATCATCTTTGTGATCGGTTTCGCCCATTAGGGAATAAGACACCACACCTGGGCAATAAGTAATTATGGCACAATATATTTGAATCCGTACGGCATTTTCGGAAGTACCACAGAATTTCTTGATACGCAGATGCTGCTTGATCCATTTGAAGAACAGCTCCACACTCCATCGGTTACGGTAGAGTTCAGCAATAGTCTCAGCAGAGGCCGACAGGTTATTTGTGAGGAAGTTGTATCTAGTATCATCTTCTGGGTCACTTCCGGAGTTTTTTGGGATAATCCTTCGAGCTTTTATAGACCGTAAAGTAACCTATGCCGTCGGAAACAACATTCTCAGGAAGCCTACGTCTCCATGTCTCGGGCTTGAATCTGACGTTTGTTTTGGTTCGTACCACAAAGAACGCCTCAATGCGGTTGATAGTGTACAGATTCCCAAAATCATTGTAGCCATGATCAAAAATATAGTGAGCTCCTTTCTCGTATGGAATCTCAGGCATTGCCTTTGAATCGTGGACTTTAGCAGGAGTAATATGCACGAATGCACACTGATGGGGCGGCAGCGCCCTTGATACTGAAGCCGGAGGCATATTCAGGGGTATAAACGAGTTGGTTGAAGTCAGCAACGTCATATTTATTCGTTGAACAACCCGCTATCAGGACACCTAAAATGATAATTTGTAAAAGTTTTTTCATATACGCATCTATATGTTGCAAGACCCAAGTTGCTCACTCAGGTCTTGCAAAGTTATTTTATCTTATGAGAACCTTTCTCGTTGAATCACCGGATTTCCAGATGTAGATTCCCGGAGAGATGTCGGGCCAATCTCCATACTCGATATTCCGTTTTACCATAATTCCACTTGTGGAGTAAAGGTTTCCCTCTGAAGATGAAGTGTCGGATGGGATAATATCTATTCCGGAATGTGAGCCGCCCTCGGGGAATAACGGAAGGGATGGGAACCAATAGTTCATTATCATTTCGTAGTCACGAATTTTCACCCCTTGTGGTGAATAGCGTCTTGTAATATAGGTGGGAGTACCAAATTCATGATAAAGAGCCATATATATTTCATCGGTTATAGGATGAACCCCAATTGCACACCCATAAAGTTTCCAATTGGCACCTTCTTCTTCGAGATCAATAAATAAGGTTTGCTCACGAGTATCACAATCAAATTTATATATCTTGGTGCCGGTGAACCAACGGTTTGGACCGCCCTTCCAATAAAGGCAGTTCTGAACGGTTGAAGCGACAAACGCATCCGGAGTCCATGCATACCAAGAATTTGAGGGGGGATACATTCCTTCCGGTATGTCAATTACTTCATAAGAAAGATCTTCGGGATTTAACCTTACTATAGAATTAAGAAATGCTCCAGTTCCTTGAAGATTTTTGGCGATGGAAAGCCATAACATGCCATCCTTGGATTTCACGATAGACCCGATACCGGCACCATCCTGCACAATATCCATGGAAATAACTTCTACAACCTTATCCTTGTCAGGGTCCACCACAAGCAGTCCATATTGCTGATGTGCCACAAAGATTTTTCCGGCAGCCGAAACCATCATACCAGACTGTCCATGGTAGAGCGAACCGGTTGGGTCAGTATTCGGTTTGTCATTATCACCGCCCGCATTGGGATTGGCTGAGCCTTCAACCTGTCCACTTACAGTATAGTTGTCAAGATCAAAAATCCAGACGCCGTTACTTGAAGAGATATAGCCTTTATGCTCGTTAACCCCGACGAAACCTCGTCCGTCGCATTGTGCGCCGGATGGGTCAATCAGACTTTGCTGATGAAGCACTTTCATTGTTTTTGCATCAGCAACGGTAATACGGCCGCCGGTAATGGAGGCTCCGGGATCCTTATCTTGTTTTGCTATAAGATATAGTTTCCCGTGCCATAACGCTCCGTATTGATTAGTGCAACCTAACTCAACTCCGGGATTTTCAGATTGGATAATCCGATATTTCCAGAAATTCCCATCGGGATCATCCGGAAGCAAGTAGTTGACCGTTGAGTTCTGATGTCCATACCAGTCTTCGTTCACCCATATAATTCCGTGGGTATAATCCGCTTCCTGAGCGGCAATGACCGAGGTCATTGCCGACAGGATAGCGGAGAACAATATTGCAACGCGATTCATCAGCGGATTATAACTTTAGTGCTGAAGTTGGCGTCGGAGCGGAGGATGTAGACACCGTTGTGAGAGCCGAAGTCAAAGATGTACTCATCGGAGTCGACCTCGAACGAGGCCATCTGTTGGCCGGTTACGTTGTAAACAGTAAAGCTTTGACCGGCGAAACCGCTGACATATATTCGCTTACCGTCGCACTTGACCGTGCCCTTGTCCTGTGCGGGAGAGTCGATGCCGGTGGGCACATCAACGGTGACATTTACGGTCTTTGTAATTGTGCGACCGTTCGACTGTGCTGCCAAAGTGAAGGAATGTTCGCCGGATGTTTTTGGGGAAATGGTGAGTTTTCTTCCTTCAAGGCTAACTTCTGCAACCTTCGCAGGAGTTTCATCAACTTCGGCGATTGTGGAGGGCGTGTCAAGCAGCATAAGACGGATGTTGGCATCGATGTTGTCCTCATCAGAAACGAGCTCGGTGAGGTCGATTTCCTTGTCGCCGTCATCGAGCAGGAGGGTCATATCTTCGAGGTCGATAACAGCGTCGTGCTTATCTGGGAGAATAGGCAGAGACTGGAACCAATAGTAGGGATTGAGTTTGAATGTACGAGTGATTTCAGCGGTAGAGCCGTCGACAAAGTGAATCCAATGGTCGCGATACTGCCCGCTGGCGGCTCCTTTGCGTCCGGTCATAACAATCAGGCGGTTGTTTCGGGGGTCGAATACGGATGTACCGTAGTTCATCTGTTCAACTTCTTCGCCGAAGCCGTTAACACCCTTAAGACCTGCGAGCGAGAAGAAGGGTTCGATAGTGTCCGGGTCATCCGTTTTGGGGTTGAAACGGTAGTAGTACGTTCCACCGCCAACGATGGCACCTGCGCCTGTTGTGAACCAGAGGTTGCCCGTAGTGTGGTCGCCCTTGAAGGCGGTTGAGCGCCAGGCACCCCATCCGCAGGCAACGGTTCCAATCTCGGCCGGCATATCTATTCGTGATGTCTCTTGGAGAGTCTCGGGGTCAAGGCCAACGAAAACCGAGTGGCCCTCGGCGATAGTAGCGTACCAAACGGTACCGTCTGCAGTCTGGGTCACGCCTTGTGCGTTGGCGTCTTCAATAGTCTTTACAACTTCATCGGTGAGGGGGTCGATACACAGTATACCGGTGTTCTGCATCACAGCATAGACATATTTTCCGCCGTTGATGATATCGCCTACCTGTCCGCTGTACAAATCACCGGTTTCGCTTGAAGCAAGACGACCGATAACTTCGGGGTTCTCAACATCTGAGATATCGAGCACGTAAATACCGTTGCTTGCGGAAACGTAGATTTTATCCTCGGTGGCCCCAGCTACCGCACGACCATCGCCGTTTACACCGTCGAATGTGGGTCGGTTGTAGTAGCCGCCGATTCTCTTCAAGGTCTTGGCATCGGCAATTACCACACAGCCACCGCCACGGAGCACGTCGCCGCCATCGTCGGGCTGTTTGGAAATTACTATGAGCTTATCGTTCCAGATAGCGCCATACTGCGAGGTACAGCCGAACGACATACCCGGGTTTTCACGCTCGTATGCCTGATAGATGACCTCATTATCGGGCGTGATATAGTTCAAACCGCCGTTGGTGTGGCCGAACCACTCTTCGTTGAGGATTATGGTACCATCGGTATATCCACCTTCGATAGGCGTACGGTCAGATTCGAGTACGTTTACAACAAAATCCTTTTCGTAAGCGCCGTCGGCTGATTTTACATGGATCTTAGCAGGATGCTCGCCTGTAGGACGGTGGCCTGAGAGCTCGAAGAACTGAACTCGGGTGCCGTCGTTATCCCACCAATTCACTTTGTAAGTCGAGCAGGTATAGTCTTCACGGCTTGTTCCGTTGTCAGTTACGGTTATTGTCACGTCCTTGATGTCGGCATTTTCCGGTAGCACCACCGGGCGGAGGCCAACGAGTTGCTTTACATACACGTTGATTACCCCGTCCTCGGTACCGGGACCGAAGTTTACGCTTGTGACCGGGTTCTCAAGGGCGCATGTGAGCGTGAATTCAGCAGACACGTTCGGATCGTTAGGGGTGAAAACGGTTACTTTAGTCGAGCCTTCCACCGTCTTAGTCTTTAAACCGGTAGTAGCAGCATATGATGCATAGTTTGTATCCTCAACTTTTGCGGATATGGCGGTGTAAGTAGCGTTGGCCGGTTGATATTCGAATTCCAATGGTACTTCTTTATTAAGCCCCGCTTTAACTTC
Source organism: Bacteroides sp. (assembly GCA_014802325.1). Classification (GTDB taxonomy): domain Bacteria; phylum Bacteroidota; class Bacteroidia; order Bacteroidales; family Muribaculaceae; genus Duncaniella. The sequence goes on along the minus strand of JAAVCK010000016.1, from coordinate 4,518 downwards.
AGCGTTTTTCATAGTGATAGAAGTGATGGGCACTTCAGGAGCTTCAACGTTGAGTGTCATAAAATTGCTTTCATAGTAGCTGTAGGCGCCGTAGTATTGAGGACGATAGCGCACGTATGTTGTGCCGGTAACGCCTGTAAATGTGGGCATTGCGTTGTAAGTTCCATCCACCAAAGTGTACGGAGTTATAATGATTGAGCGGTCAAGCCTGTAAGTTTCATTTGAAGAAGAAGCCTGCCAGTTGGTAGTGGAGTTTAGTTTACCTTCGGGCACCTGAACGAAGCAAGGTAGTACCGTACCCTCATCGCTTAGCTTGACAGTCATTTCCTCGGGTAACCACACCCCTACTTCCTCAGGAGTCGGGATGTAGAAGAAATACTCAGCATTAGAGGCATCTGAGCCATCGGCGGACAAGGTTAGAACCTTGGTAGTACCATCGGCAGCCAGTGTAGTTTCAGCTGCGGGAACGACCTTTACGGCATTGATATCCGTATCATCGAAAACGGTCTTGGAGTCACCGTTGAGGTCAACGCTGATAACAGCCTCATTGTCGGAGTTTTGTACAGACATACGGTCGTCGGCTTCCTTAAGGATGGCCAATGCCTCCATTGCATCGAGGGATTCATTATCGGATTGTACGGCATAAACGAAATTGTTTATGCGCTGGGGGACGTTGTAGCGTATCACCAGCAGGAAGGTGTTATTACCCTCACCTACCGTGAAACGCACTTTTGACAGGTCGGGAGAACCGGCCCACATACTTGCGATGCTCAGCAGAGCGATTGCAAGCGATAGAAAGAGCTTTTTCATTTTGTAATATTATAATTGGTTTAGTGGATAATTCGTTTTTCAACCCGGCTGCCTTTACGGACAATGTATAGAGCCGGTGCAAGCTGAGCGGCATCAACACGAACTCCGGATAAGGTGAAGAATTCTTCCGGAGCACTATCCTCGGATTCAATAGCGGTGATAGCTGTCGATTGCTTGGGTTCACAGTACACATAGAGCGTTTCGTCGTCGGTGGGAGGGACACCTTCCCCTACACCACCGACCTTGGGGCTGTCGAACATAGTGAGCGACCAGCCGTCGATGCACCCGTCGGAGAGCTGACGTCCGGTGAATCCCGTTCCACTGTACATCCAGTCGGTGTTTGAGCCTGAGATAGTCCAGTAGCTCCAGTAGCCTGCATACCAGGCTGAAGTCCACCATCCGTACTCCCACCCCTGGTCGGTCATATCCCAGCAGTCGTAGTCGTAGGCCGGATAGCCGTAGGTGGGTTGGTCGAGGGGATGCTGAATGAAGTGTGAGCCGGAGGTGCGTGCAAATTCAATTGCCTCGGCGCATATTTCCGGTGTATTGTCGCCCGGGGCTTCCGACTGGCCGAACAGATTGTTTGAGTTGAAGTAGTCGAAGTTTATGAACTCGAAGTCCTTGGCTTTTTCGAAATCGAAATAGATATGGCGGAGCATAATATCGGCCACACCTACGCCGATTCCGCAGACAGTAGAGCCATATTGGCCGGTGGTTTGTGTGAGGAGCACCAGATTGTCGTTGTTTGCGCAGATGGCCTTGAACATATCCTCGCCTGTGGGTTTCTCACCGTCTTCCCAGCGGAAACCCCACACATAAACCTTGGGGTCGGATGCGGCGGCATCGTTTGTGACTGCCAGAGCAGCCCGGTTAGGCCCCGTGCCCGTCCAGGACTTGATTTTGTCGAAGTCAATCGGATGGGCAGAGGCAGCAAGGGCAACCGCGCCGATGACCGAAGTGAGTAATAATTTTCTCATAATGTATTTATTGATTTATCGTTGTGTTCATAATCAGGGATTGGGAATACCCGGGAGGGCTATGTGCAAATCCTGGGCCCGGCTCAGTTCGGTGGACGTTTCCCCAAGCCATCCGCAATACTGATTGACCCCGGTATAAACGCGGATGAAATCCACTCCGGGGAGTTCCACATGGACACCATCGGCATCTACAGCCCGGGAAATATCAAAAGAGTTCAGTTCTTCATATTCATTGGGATGATTGTCTACATAGCCCCACGGGAAACTGTATAGTACGTAGTAACTGCCATTACCGCTTATATCCTCAGCATTATTGGAGAGCAAAGAGCCGGAAAATGTGATTTCATCGCTATCTATCCATTTGGGAAAATAGTCCTGATTGTGGAATATGTTCTTTGCCATATATCCCTCAATTCCATTATTATCAACCCAACGTATATAATAGACATCGTCGAGACTGTTATCTTCGTCCTCCACAATTTGTCTATTTGGGTCTGGACGGAAGTAAGTTAATGAATAACTATGTTTTGTCAGTGGAGAGTAATATTCACTACCGGCAAGTTCATACCATTCATCGTCGGGCAGTCCGTTACAATTGGTATCGTAGCTCACCATGACTATTCCCGGCTCGGCCGAACCACCCTTTTTATCCGGTTGAAGCAACTCGTAAAAGCAGTTACCCCATATTCTGAAGTCCTTTTTTCCGGGGATATTTATTACAGTATGATCAAAACCAAACGTGACATAGCCGCCATAGCCGCCAAGCGAAATCATAATATCATTGGTTCCCGATATTGATTCCTCCGCTTTTTGAAGAATGGATTCGTAGGTGTCTCCCTCTTCGTAACGCGGCATTTCGTTTATGAACTGGCCGGGCGCCGGCTTGTATTCGTATACCTTGGATATATAGGGACTATATTCAATCTCTTCGTGAAGCACGTGAATATCGAATTTGAAGTCGTAAGGCGTGGCAGGGTCAATAATCTTAAGTTCCAGAGCGTAATCTCCCTCCTCTGCGGCCAGAAAAATATAATCCTTTTCATGGCTGACGCAGGTACCGTCGACATACCATTCATATTTCTCGCCGGTAAGCGCCGGATGCAGGTCGAGTTTCTGCATTCGAGCAATGTAGTACACGTCGTCGATACCGAGATTCACCATCGGTATCTCATCAGTACATCCGTAAAGGAAAGCAACGGCAATAATGGAGGAAACTATTTTCTTCATTTGTTTAGGAATGTTATGTGAGCCGGAATATCCCCGGTGCGCACACTCCATTTTTTGTAGCCATCCTGACTGAAACAATAGAGTGTGCCTGATGAAACATAATTCTTAGCGTCTGTCACAAAAATATCGCCGGTTACCGGATGAATGGCTATTCCATAAGGTATGGTAATATCCTTGTCCGTTCCGTCCTTGATGAACCTGTCTGATATTATTTCTTTACTACGGACATCAATAACTCCATAAGTTATCGTATTTGAAGCTGTGTAATTATTCCACTCGGTAGCATAGAAGAACATTTTATCACCATAGAATGCCATATTTGAACATGCCACCGGGATTGTGTCGGTCACGATCATTTGATTGAATCCGGGCTTTTTCTGCATGACATACAGTCTTGACGGGCGATACTGGTAATCCCCACGCGATGTCACCCATAGCTTGTTGTACTTATCTTTTTTGAGTCTGTGCAGATTGATACCTACAGGTATCTGTTGAACCTGCTTGAAGTCAACCATCTGAATAACCGATACGGTGTTATCGTAATTCGGAGCTCTGTAGCCTCCGGAATTTGCCACATACATATAATCATCCACTATCTCCATTTCTTCCGGCTGATAGCCTACGGAAACTTTGCGGGTTACGGAAAGTGATAGCGTGTCTACCTCATACACCGCTCCTTTGGGAGCATTTGGATCAATCAGCACCGGACCGACGTAGGAACTGACATACGCTTTACCTCGATGAAATCTGACGTAGCGACAGTTAGGTATGTCAACTTGTCCGAGCCTGATGCCTGAACGTGCATCAAGCACCTCTACTTTATGCGAGCAATTCACAACCACATATAGTTTGCTTCCGTAGATACCTATATCATTACCTACATCACCAAGTTCTTTGATAACATTGGGATTTCTTTCAGCGTAAAAGTTTCGGGAATAAAGACCGGTGTAATAGTCATAAAAGTCAAGGGTGCATTTATTTGACCCCATATTGCCTTCGTTGACAAGATAGAATCCCCGGATTTCGTCTCCGGGACGTTCGTCTCCGATGATGTCATACTCCGTTGGCACCACAAGTTCGTCCTCACGACAACTTGTGGAGACCAGCAGGAGTGGCAGAATATATAAGAAAAATTGTTTCATTGTTATATTTCTACAGTTATTGTAAACCTATAATTGCGCTTTGGCATAGGATAATTGAGTATTACATCATAATCCTGACTAAGAAGATTATTGACCTCAATCAGACCGCGCAGGCTGACTCTTCCCAACCTAAAATCCTTGCTCACTGAAATATCCGAAGTATACCAGGGCTGAGTGTAGTTGTACCTGATATTTTCCTGTTGATTGTATCGTTCCCCCACATAGATCCAGGAATAATTAAGACCCCAACCTCGCCATTGAGCATTTACCACGGCCGATCCCGAGTGACGCGGAATATAAGGAATCTGGTCACGATAATAATTATCAGCCGGATTTGTTATGTCAATAGCTCGTTGGAATGT
>JAAVCK010000015.1 GCA_014802325.1 Bacteroides sp. | reverse complement strand
TTTGCCCAAATAAGTAAAAAGCAGTCTGCGCCCTTGTCGGGTACAAACCAACATTTCGACTTATTATTTGGGGCTTTGAAATTTACCAGATTTACGAAAGCCAAATAACTTGTCTAAAAGTCATGTTTGAAATATGTCTTGCTTTAGTCTTTCTGTTTCTTGCTTTGGCGGATTTTTAGTTTTACAATCCGCAAATAAAGCAAAAATTTCTGACATACACAAATCCATATCGCAGAACTGCATAAAAATTTGGATGTTGCCTCATCATAAAAATACCCACCCGAATTGCTCCGAGTGGGTATTTAGCATTATACATATCATATTGTATTTTGTTGCAAGCTAAATATATTTTAACATTTGCCTGCTAAAAAAGTGCTTTACATGGGACATCGAATGCTGTAGTATGACAAAAGCTACGGACTGAGAGTGAATCCGTAGCGTACATTAAAACGAGCCCTACAATGACGGCATCTGTATTGCCCTTTGAACCGACCGAATGAGGTAAGTTTCCAATGCTCCTTATCCACCGGTCCGCAATGAGGACATACGGGCGCTTCTCCCCAAAGTAGAGTTGCACGATACTCCCTGCACTAATCGGTGTGGAGCGTATCTATCATTTCTATGATTGAGCGGAATGGAGACATTGACTTTGTTCTTAAATTTTATTACAGAGTAATTGTACCGACCAAACACGCGTTTGTTAAATTTTGAGGAAAGAAATTTATGCTTTGATGAAATTCTTCTTTGGAATAAGTATCTCAACCAATAAAAACAGATGATGAAGACACTACAAGAAGCACTATAAGCAAACTCCTTAGAGCACAAGTTAGAAATGCAGATTAAGGTTGCTTTGGAACCGGAAGAAGAGGAGAAACAACAAGTGCAAACTGAGAATGATACAACACATTGTTCTTCAACTCTGTATGGACACACACTCGGGTGCGTCCGGCAGAGCATAAAGGTAATTTAATCGCTGTAGTCGCGCACCCATCCACCGCCTGACGCTCCCAAGAGAGCGTTCATACAGGAATCACTTTACTCACCTGAAATATCTACTCCGCTACGCGATTTCGAACTCTGTTCGTTCTCATCTCGCATCTCCTTAAAGCACGAAAGTCAAGCTTACGCTTGACTTCCTTTGCTTTCGCGGAGAGGACGAGATTCTTTCTCCGCTGCGCTACGAAAGCGCTACGCGATTTCGAACTCTGTTCGTTCTCATCTCGTATCTCCTTAAAGCACGAAAGTCAAGCTTACGCTTGACTTCCTTTGCTTTCGCGGAGAGGACGAGATTCGAACTCGTGGACAGGATTGCTCCCGTCGTCGGTTTAGCAAACCGGTGGTTTCAGCCACTCACCCACCTCTCCATTCGATGGTTATTTTCAAGAGCGCTCTTGCTCTTTGGTTGTGCAAAATTACAACGATTAGCTGAATTTTCCAAATGTTTTGGGAAATATTTTTCACATCTTCGGTAATTTTTTCTTTCCTATTGATTTATAAGCCTCATTATATTATATTTGTAGTTGCAAAATTTCATTATCATCTTACAATATGAACATCTTAAAAATATCTACAACTGCCGCAATGGCGGCTGCTGCCATGACCGCTTCTGCCGGTATCATATTAGAGACTCCGGCTTATTCATGGCATGGCGACACCATAACGCAAGGCGTATTTACAGCTACAGCTCCGTCTGCCACCCGGATCACTTCTGATTACTCGGCCCAACCGGGCTACTATATGGGTATCGACAAGGAGTGGAACCTTAAAAACGATATTTCGGCATATCCACGTCTTTCGTCGTCGAGCCGACTTATGGAGGCCGTGTACAACATGGGACTCGACGAGATGGTGAATGCCGTGGAACCTGACACCACCCTGCGCACCGGAAAGGAATGGGCCGGAGTATGGACCCGCGATGTAAGCTACTCTATTCTGCTTTCTATGGCCTATATGCAACCTGAAGCATCTATGATTTCCCTGATGAAAAAGGTTGACCCGCTCGGACGAGTGATTCAGGATACCGGCAGCGGTGGCGCATGGCCCGTGTCGACCGACCGCGAAATATGGTGTATCGCCGCTTTCGAGGTCTACAAAGTGACCGGCGACCGCAAATGGCTCGAATATATCTATCCTGTCATGTTGCGATCGCTGTCGACCGACGCCGCTACGGTGATAAGCGAAAAGACCGGACTGGTTAAGGGCGAGACATCGTTTGTTGACTGGCGCGAGCAGAGCCATCCGCGCTGGATGCAGACTGCCGACGTATATAACACCGAGACTCTTTCCACATCAGTGGTCCACTCCCACGCATGGAGCGTACTGGCCGAATGTGCCGCAATGCTTGGTCATAACGAAGAGGCCGATATGGCTCGCGCCAAAGCTGCAGATATATCACGGGCAATCAACCGGTGGCTTTGGATGCCGGATAAAGGTTACTACGCCATGTATCTCTACGGACGCGACAATCTGATACTCAATCCTCGCGCCGAAACGCTGGGCGAATCGCTTGCCATAATGTGGGATATAGCTTCGCATGAAAGAGCCGTATCGATTACCGAAAATAATCCGGTGACTCCTTTCGGAGCGGCAATATTTTATCCGCAGATAGCAGACATGCCTGCATATCACAATAATTCACTGTGGCCCTGGGTCGGTGCATGGTGGGCGATGGCCAACGCTAAAGCAGGCAATGAAGAAGGTGTGCTCGAAGCATTCGGCTCGATAATCCGCCCCGCTGCACTCTTCTGCACAAATAAAGAGAATTTCAACCTCGACAATGGCGACATAGCCACCGAACTCAACTCAAGCAACATGCTATGGTGTCTGAGCGGAAACCTTGCTCTTACGCATAAGATCCTTTTCGGTCTTGATTACGGTACTGATGCTCTGACCTTCAAGCCTTTCGTTCCGGAAGCTCTGGCCGACACGCGCACACTCACCGGATTCCGCTACCGCGACGCAATAGTCAATATCAAAATATCCGGTTACGGCAGTAAAATCAAGTCATTCAAGATCAACGGCCGAGAGTCTGCTCCCACGATAGCCGCCGGCGATGCCCGCGGCACACTGAATGTAGAAATTGAAATGGACTGCCGCCCTATTCCGTCGCTCAAAGTCAACCGTCAGCCTAATCTCAAAGCACCTCTCACCCCTATTGCTTGGCTTGAAGGCAATACTCTCAGGTGGAATCCGATAGAATACATCGGAGCATACCGGATAATACGCGACGGTAAGGAAGTGGCTACGGTTCACACCACAAGTTTCGATGCTTCCGTGCCGGGTGAATATCAGGTAATAGGTGTGGCCGAAGACGGCACTGAAGGTTTTGCATCCGAGCCGCGTTCCACCCGCTCAGCGCAGTTCGTGAAACCGACCGACACATCGCGCACGCTCACTTCAGCAGAAGTCGCATATCACCCTCTGCATCCGGTAGAAGGATTTACCGGAAACGGATTTACCGAAACAGACAAGACTACACCTGCCGTGGAAATACCGGTAGAAATAGCCAACGAGGGCGAATATTTCATCACCGTGCGCTACTCCAATGGCAACGGCCCTGTAAATACGGAAAACCGCTGCGCCATTCGCACTCTATCGGTCGACGGAAACCGCGCCGGTATAGTCGTGATGCCACAGCGTGGCCGTGCTAATTGGGACGACTGGGGCATTTCCAACTCGCTGCCCGTACTTCTCACTCCGGGTCATCACACAGTGACTATCGACTACCGTCCTGAAAACGAAAACATGAATATTGACTCAAACCACGCGCTCATCGACGGTATCACCATAACCCGTCGGTGACTACCCACCAGACTTTAATAAAAAATCAGGCCGCCCGGCACTTCGCTAATGAAGAGCCGGGCGGTCAGGTTATAATCGTTTGTCTTTATTTTACCACATCGGGATTTAAGCATCCTTCGAGTTCGGTATATGGAAGCAGGAAGTAGCGGATACCGCTGGAGTAAGAAGATATGTCGTAGGGCTGATATACGAATACCACACCTTCGCCTGTCAATGCGGGACGAGGATAAATCTTGCCACGATAATTCACATAGTATGAGGGATAGTTTGTGATACCGTCGGGAAGGTCGGCAGTAGTAAATACACCCTGTGAAGCTTCCGCAACTTTAGCACCAAGCAGTTCTGATGCCTTCTCGAAGCCATTGGGGGTGAATATCTCCTCTATACCGAGAGCCTTACCGGCCTTGGTGTCAAAAGTAACGTATGCGGCATTTTCTGCTCCATGAGCACCCCCTACGAAAGTTTCGTTGTAAAGGTGATATGTCACCAGATTTCCCTCTTCATTCTGATAATCGGGATAATAGAATGCAGCGTAGGTGTAGGGGAAATTAATGCTGCCGTCAGCTACTACTGCCTTGTAGCCTTTTTCAAATTGGTCGGCCAGGAAATCGGCAGCCTGCTCAACATCCATCTCGGGTGTCACAACGTCGAGCGACTGATTATCAAACATCTTGTCGAAACTGCTCTGAAGCGATGCGGTAAGGAAATTGGTAACATCGAGTTTCGGATGACGGCGCACATATACCGTGACGTCAAACGAGCCTGTCGCAGCAGCCACATCCGTCTTCACTGTCTTATCTTCATCCACTTTCAGCGCACCCTTGAGAGCAAACTGTTCTACAGGCTTGATTTCCTCCGGAAGTGTAGCGAGTACGTAGGTAGCGGTATCTACGCCGAAGTACAGTTTCACGTTGAGCGAATCGGCTTTTATCCCGGTGTAATATCCCTCGATTTCTGTGGTATCAGAAGCATTCGGGGTATTGCGAACGATCAGAGACGACACCTCGCCATCGTCGTCGGTTGCATATGCGGTAAATACAGTAAGACCGGGCGATGCGAAGATAGTATCGCCCGGTGTTACGGTTTCGTCGGCAAATTCATTAGTGTTCTTAGTGCCGCAGGCACTGAAGATGCTGCCTACGCCCAGCGCGGCTGCATAAAGGAGTACGGATTTTTTCATATCTGTAAGTTGTTATTGCTTTTAATATTAATAACAACTTACACTAAATCATTGTTCAACCTGCAAGGGATAAACGAGCCACTCCACAGGGGCGTTGACATGATATTCGCCCATGCCGTTGGGATTACAGTCGAAATCAAATGTTGCACCCTTGTTAGTCACGCCGTTAACCGAAAGATTCGTAATGTCATACGACGGATTGGGAGTATTATTGAGATAAGGAGTCGTAGCATCAGCCTTGATAATCTTATATCCCTGAGGGTCTACAGTGAAAGGCAGGTCTTTAAGTGTGAAGTTGAGCGACAGGGGCATTTTGTCAGAGAATCGCGCGCTGTTAAATCCTATTGTGGCGACCATCGACTGAGGATCGAGTATGACGGTATAATATGTCTCGTAAGTAGTGTAAGGTGTGGTATTTTCCGAAGTAACCGTGGTCTTACCGAAATAATAGTTTTCGGTGCTTACTGCATTGACCTGAGTCTTATTGTTGATGACGAAGTTGATATAATACGCAGGTATTCGAGCTCCTTCTTCGCTGAGCATGCGGTCAACAAACATTATGGACAGGCTGCTGAATGTATAGTAATCGGCCGCGCTGCCGCTGGGCACAAGATCGCGACCGGATATGATGTAATTGCCACGCTTGTCAAATGTAAACTTTATGCCTTCCAGTTTGAATGACAATGCACCGGTCACTCCGGGAAGTGAGATATTGGTCATGGTGATATCGGCAGTTCCTTCAGTGAGATTCATATCCATATGATATGTAGGTGACAGTCTGACCTCCGAAACGCCGGTAGTAAGGTCAGTCACCACATTAAAGCAGTCTTTATAGTTGAATGTAATCGACTGGCGCTGCTCGCCGTTGCCGAGACACGAAGAGAGTCCGCATGCCACAGCGGCCATGCATAAAAACAGGGAAATCTTGCTGAGTTTCATTGATAAATATCTGGTTAAATTAATATTCGTAAAGTCACGCGACACGACGCCGGTCGGCCGCGCTGAAAGAAGTTGTTTCCTATAGAAACGTAACGGAATGTATCATATTTTGTTCCGGTGATATTTTCTGCCGAAATTTCTATCGAGCCATGCTTTCCGGAGGCCGAAATTATAGCTCCGAGCCGTCCATAGAATGGCTGACTCGAAGAATTGTCTTCGTCCCAGTATATCCGCCCTATTCCCCGGTAATTCACGTCGAATGAAAGCGCATCGATCCACGACAAGCCTATCGGGAGCGTATACATGGCGGAAAGATATAGCGTATTTGATGGTGCATAAGGCACATAGTTGCCGGAATAATCGGCTAAGCCGTTGTGAAACCGGCGAAACTGCGCGTGAGTATAACCGTAGGCAGCATTGAAATTCCACCGTGACAGCGGCGAATAGCGAGCTGACACTTCTACTCCGTAGCTCTCGGTGCGACCGGCGTTGGTCATGATGCGTCCGGTGGTGGTGCCGTCAGGAAATGTAGTGAGCTGCTGGTCACGGCAGTCGATATAAAATACCGCCGTAGATAAATCAAAGCCATATTCAGGCAACCGCAGTTTATATCCGGCCTCGTAGTTCCAGCTCTTTTCAGGCTTATAGGCCACTATCTCATCCACATCATATTTCTCGGCCACACCCATATGAGCCATCAGGCGCTGCTGGAGCACGTCGCTGAACATCTGAGTGTTATATCCTCCGGCCTTGTATCCCTTTGCCACAGATGCGTATGCTTCGTGAGCGCCGGAGTGATATGTGGCGGTGAACGAAGGCAAGAGCGATACGAAATTCCTGCTCAGACGGCCACGGTCGTCTATATCTATCTTCTCGTGTGAGTAAATGGTGGGATGCTCGGGGTCGGTCAGATTATTGACAATATAGCCTGTCGACGTAAAGCTATGATATCGTAGAGCCGTATGCTCGTAGTCAAGACGAAGCACTCCCGCAAAACTCCACGGGCCGGTGGTATAGCTGCTACGGTGATATACCGACACTCCGTTGACCGGAATCCGAAACCGACTTCCAAGCAGAAACTCGTCAGACTCCCATGTGATAGGATAAGTGGGATTATTTTCATTGACATGTCCGGTAATCAGTCGGTCGATACCCACCGACTTAAAAGTCACCGGAGCGTTCATCCGTCCCTGCTTCGTGAATCCGAATACCCCTGCGGTCCAATTATATCCCTCGGAATTATTAAGTCCACGGGCCACGATCTCCTCTGTCACCGAATGTTCGGTGCGGATCTGCGAGAGAGTGAAGTAATCGAGCGGAAGGAAATCCTGATCGAGAGTCATATTGTCGTCGATATACTGGTAGCTTGTGATTGACGAGAGTGAAAATTTTTCAGCATCCCATTTCACGGTAAGTCCGTCGGTGAAAGTAAGGCGTTTGTAGAAGCACGGATCATTATAGTTCACCTCACCGGTTTCTTCAAAAGCGTAGGGGTAACCAGGTTGGTGCGAACGCCCGAATGCAGCCGTGTTCTCAATCTTCAGCTCCGATACAGGACGCCACTCGGTTTTCCATCGCAGCGACAGGTCACGTGAGGCATCGGCTTTCGTTCCGTCATACATATTGGTCACATAGCCGCCGAAACAGTTATACTGACCCGATATGCTCATACCCAAACGGCGGGAAATCTTGAAAAAACCTGACACAGCACCACGATACGAGTTACCGGTGGCCGCCTCGGCCAGTATCCTTACACCCTGAAAGCGCAGGGGCGAGGTGGTAGTGATGTTGATCAGTCCGGCCATAGTATTTCGTCCGTACATAGCCGACTGCGGACCGCGGAGCACCTCTATGCGCTCTATGTCAGTAATATCGAAATCAAATGCGTCTTTATTCAGAAACGGCACGTTATCAACATTAAGTCCCACGGCCGGCTGATCTATACGCGCTCCTATACCGCGCATGTAGATTGATGAAGTCATACGCGAACCGTATTCGGGTATATAAAGATTCGGCGAGAGCGCCGATACATTTTTCATTGACACAATGCCCAGTCGCCTGGCCTCGTCAGCATCAACCACGGTTACAGCCACGGGGGCATATAGCAATTCGCCGCCGGTCTTTATGGCGGTGACACTTACTTCGTCGAGTGCATACACACTGTCGGTCATTTCCACGGCTTCCGCACTGAGAGCCGACACACACATCAATATAAAAAGCCTTAACTTCACGGTACAAAGTTAAGGCTTTAAGCAGCGGGAATCAATCCCAATATGTAGTGATTGTCAAAGACAGTCAACAGCAGCCTGCTCTACAGGCAAACATGTCTTGTAGCGCCTGATATAGCTGGCAAATCCGGCCACATCGGCAGCGTCGGGAGATATTTCAGAGCCTTCTACTCCGGCAAACACCTTATTGTCAAGCCATTCAGGTAGAGTGCCTCGGCCGTCTCCTGCCGCAGCATAGGCAGCGAGCAGCGCTATTCCCCACGCTCCGCCTTCACCTGCGGTCTCCATCACTGTGATGGGAGAATCGAGTGCGGCGGCGAGCACACGCTGACCTACCACCGGAGTCTTGAACAGTCCGCCATGACCTGTGATGCGGTCAACTTTCACATTCTCTTCACCGAAAAGAATCTCATTGCCGATAGCCAGTACAGCCACCGATGAATAGAGATGAGCGCGCACAAGATTGGCAAGCGAAAATCTATCGTTAGCCTTGCGTATGAGCAGCGGACGACCTTCAGGGAGTCCTGTCACGGGCTCTCCCGAGAAGTAATTGTAGGCCACGAGTCCACCGCAGTCGGCATCGCCTGTAAGGGCATTGGTGTAAAGTCGGGCATAAATCTCGTTCATATCCACATCTGCGCCCATGAGCTGCTGATATTCTTTGAAAAGTGCCACCCAGGCATTCAGGTCGGAAGTACAGTTATTGGCATGAACCATAGCCACCGGACTTCCGTCAGGAGTAGTCACCATGTCGATCATCTCGTGAGGACGTGACAGCTCTTTCTCCAGCACTATCATCGAGAACGAAGATGTGCCGGCCGACACATTACCTGTGCGCTTTCTCACGGCGTTGGTGGCCACCATGCCTGTACCGGCGTCGCCCTCGGGCGGACAGAAAGGAATACCGGGCCGCAGATGTCCCGACGGATCGAGAAGCAGAGCACCCTCGGCGCTAAGAGTTCCGGCCTTTTCTCCTGCCACAAGTATGCGCGGCAGCAGGTCAAGCAATTTCTTGCTTAAGGATGATCCGGCAACGAGTCCGTCAAATTTCTCCACCATGCGGCTGTCGTAATCGAGAGTGGCAGCATCCACAGGAAGCATACCCGAAGCATCGCCTATACAGAGAACTTTTTCACCCGTAAGTTGCCAGTGAACGTAACCTGCAAGCGTGGTGATGAAATCTATATCGGACACATGCGTCTCCCCGTCGAGCACCACCTGATAAAGATGAGAGATACTCCATCGCAGCGGAATGTTATAGTCAAACAGGGCAGACAACTCCGCAGCCGCACGTGCCGTATTGGTATTGCGCCAGGTGCGGAAAGGCGCGAGCAGCGTGCCCTCGGCGTCGAAAGCCATATATCCGTGCATCATGGCGCTTATACCTATCGCTGACAGATTTTCAATTTCCACACCGAAGTCGCGCTTCACGTTATGACGCAGATCGGCGTAGCAGGCCTGAAGTCCGGTGCGGATATCGTCGAGCGTATAAGTCCACAGTCGGTCGACATGGCGGTTTTCCCAGTCATGTACTCCGGCAGCCACGGGCGAGTTATCAGGCCCTATGAGCACGGCCTTGATTCGGGTAGAGCCAAACTCTATACCCAGCACGGCCTTACCGGCCACTATCATTTCAGACGTCGTGCTGCTCATCAGAGATAGAGTGATTTGTTGAGCATATAGTATACCTCGTTCACGCGGAGAGTCTGCTTGAAGTTCTCGATAGTGGTGTTCTTGTCGATATGAACCATCTCTATACCGGCTATCTCAGCATAATCCTCCCAGTATTCGGGTGTGACATCATAGGAGAAGCATGAGTGATGCGTGCCTCCTGCGAGTATCCAGGCAGTAGCACCGGTAGCGAAATCAGGCATGGGAATCCACAGAGCCGACGCCACCGGAAGTTTGGGAAGTTCTTTTGACTTGACACACTCTACATCGTTGACGATCAATCGGAAGCGATTGCCAAGATCAACCACTGTAGCCGTCACGCCCTTTTCAGGTTTTGAAGTAAATACCAGACGCGCGGTGAGGGTCTTACGTACACCGATTCCGAGGAAATGAACCTCAAGGCGCGGACGCTTCTCGGCGATGAGCGGACACACTTCAAGCATATGAGCCTGAAGAATCGAGCTCTTCTTGCCATCGAAGTTCAGCGTATAATCTTCGAGGAACGAACATCCGCCGTCCATGCCGCGGGTCATTACCCAAAGTGTGCGGTAGAGCGCGGCCGACTTCCAGTCGCCTTCAGCTCCGAAGCCATAACCCTCAGCCATGAGTCGCTGCGAAGCGAGTCCGGGAATCTGATCAAATCCGCGTCCGGTCTCCTCTACATTGAAGTCGCCGAGATCGTCGAAATTGGTGGTGAAACCCTTCGCGCCCTTATCCTTGAGCATGGCACGGAGTGTGAGTTCGGCTTTGGCTGAATTCCATATCTTACGATATTCTTCGGTAGACTTATCCTCAAGTTTCTTATCGTGGGCATAGAGGCGGAAATATTCTTCGACCAGAGCGTCCACATCAGCATTTTTGATAGCGTCGAAATAGCGCATCAGCGAACTGAAAGGCATGTAATCCACATGGTAGCCCATGCGCACCTCAGCCTCTACCTTATCACCATCCGTCACGGCCACATTATTCATCTGATCACCCAGACGGATGATGCGCATATCCTGCGAATCAGCCCAACCTACGCATACACGCTGCCAAACGGCTATATGTTTCTGAGTCTCCTCATCTTTCCAGTAACCGGTCACTACCTTGCGGCGGACACGCATACGGGCGCAGATGTGGCCGAACTCTCGGTCGCCGTGGGCACTCTGATTGAGATTCATAAAGTCCATATCCATGGTCTTCCACGGTATTTCGGCATTGTACTGCGTGTGGAGATGGAGGAGCGGCTTGGCGAGAATCTTCAGTCCGTGTATCCACATCTTGGCAGGAGAGAAAGTGTGCATCCACGTGATGATACCGGCGCATCGCGGATCATTATTGGCTGCTTTCATTATATCCTCCACCTCACGCGAAGAATTGGCAGTGCCTTTATACACCACCTTGACGGGGAGATTGCCCGAATTGTTGAGACCTTCCACCATCTCGCGCGAATGAGCGTCGACGGTGACCACGGCATCGCCGCCATAGAGCAGCTGGGCGCCTGTCACCCACCATATTTCATAATTTTCGTACATGTTATTATCTGATTTTTTGAAGTTATTAATTTCTGTTTTCACTGACCGTAATATGCGCCGGGTCCGTGCTTGCGGTTAAAGTGCTTTTCAATCAGCAGCGGATTCATAGTGAGAGCCGGATTGACCGAATGACTCACGAAAGCCATTTTAGCCACTTGCTCCATCACCACTGCGTTGTGCACCGCGTCGTGGGGATCTCTACCCCATGCAAACGGACCGTGGTTTTTAACCAAAACGCCCGGGGTGTGCATGGGGTTCAGGTTTTCAAAACGTTTAACAATCACCAGTCCGGTGTTAAGCTCATAATCTGTCATCACTTCCTCGCGGGTCATATCGGGAGTGCATGGTATGGCATCATGGAAATAATCGGCATGCGTAGTGCCGATATTCGGCAAGTCAATTCCGGCCTGCGCCCAAGCAGTGGCATATGTGGAGTGGGTGTGGACTATACCCCCTATGCCGGGAAACGCTCTGTATAGAGCCAGATGAGTGGGCGTATCCGACGAGGGCTTGAGATTACCCTCCACCCTCTCACCGGTAGCGAGATCCACCACCACCATATCGTCGGGCGTCATGGTATCATAATCCACACCGCTGGGTTTTATAACTACGAGGCCCTTTTCACGGTCGATACCCGACACGTTGCCCCACGTGAAAATTACAAGACCATGTTTTACAAGGTCGATATTGGCCTTATAGACCTGCTGTTTTAATTCTTCAAGCATAATTGTTACCAGAAATAGATATAAAATGCCACAGTGATGCCGAGTATTATCACCGTATTGACTACATCCCATGCATTCCAGCTGGCACTTGTGGCGGCAAGCTGCTCGGGAGTGGCCGTACCAAACACGAGTCCCTGTATCTTCTCTTCAGATGGAGCTTTGGTACAGAGCGACACTATCACACCGACCGCCAGACAGAACACGAGCATCCATCCGCAGAAGAAGAGCCAGTTGCAGTCATAAAACAGATACTGAAACCACGATGGATCGGTGCCGGGTATGATGTCGGAATTGCTGTAATATACTTTAGCCGACAGGCGAGTGAGGCCAATGATAAGACCTGAAAGGAGCGCCCACATGCCACCCATGGCTGAGGCTCGTTTCCACAGGACTCCGATGAGGAAGGCTGCTGCAATACCGGGTGCGAGCACTGACTGCACATCCTGAAGATAGAGATACAGCACATCGCCCACCGAACGCATCACAGGTATCCACAGAATACCGAGGATGACTATCACTACGGTGGCTGCCTGTCCGATACGCACGAGTTTCTTAGGATCAGTATCAGGGCGGTAGCGCTGATAGAAGTCAATGGTAAACAGTGCGGCTGAAGAGTTGAAAAGCGAAGCAAGCGACGACATAAGCGCAGCAAGTATACCGCACACAATCAGACCTTTCACACCGGCGGGAAGGAGTTTTGCGACAAGTGTGGGAAATGCTGCGTCGGAATTGACATTACCGTTGGCGAGCATTGGCAGGAATCCTTCGGTACCGGCTTCAAGTGCATTCTGATGGAGGGCAAATGCTATCATGCCCGGTATCAGAAACAGGAATACCGGAAGGAGCTTCAGATACGCACCGAAAATCGTGCCCCGGCGTGCTTCCTTCTCATCTTTTCCCGAGAGCACACGCTGCACGATAAACTGGTCGGTACACCAGTACCAGAATCCTATTACAGCCGAGCCGATAAGAGCACCCAGCCAAGGATACTGAGGGTCACCGTTGTCGCGGATCAGATTTACCATCGAGTCGCCATATTCGTTGACCTTCACACTCGAACATATACGCATCATCTCGTCCCATCCGCCAAGTTCCTTAAGGCCGAGCACAAGTATGATGAGCGAGCCGAGCAGGAGTATCGGGGTCTGCAACACTGATGTATACAGTACTGATTTCATACCCCCGAATATGGTGTAAAGTGCCGTGAGAAGCACCAGGCCGATAGCGGCGATCCAGAAGAAGTCGATGCCCCACAGCTCCTCTATACCGAATACCTGTTGAAATACCAGACCTCCGGCATAGACGGTCACAGCCACCTTGGTAAGCACATAGCTTATGAGCGAGATGGTGGCAAGAATGGTGCGCGACTGTGGATTGAATCGACGCTCAAGAAATTCAGGCATCGTATAGACCATAGAGCGCGAATAGAACGGCACAAACACCCAGCCGAGAAGAAGTATCATCCATCCTTGGATTTCCCAGTGAGCCATAGCCATGCCCGATGATGCGCCCGAGCCGGCAAGACCTATCAGATGTTCTGAGCCGATATTGGATGCGAATATCGAGGCACCTATCGCTATCCATGTAGCGTCTTTTCCGCCGAGGAAGTAGTCGGCGGCATTGTTTTGTTTCTGTCTCATCACCCACACTATCACACCTATCAGTGCTACAGCGAATATGGCGATGACGATCCAGTCAAGTAAAGCCATTGATTATTTATATTTTATTTGGTGAAAAATTGCATGATAGTGTGGCTCGTGTAGGGTGTGCCGGGACGGAGGATAACCGATGGCCACAAGGGTTTGTTTGGCGAATCGGGATAATGCTGCGTCTCAAGGGCTATTCCCGCACGCTGATTATAGACCGTGCCGTTCTTGCCTGTCACCGTACCGTCAAGGAAGTTTCCGGAATAGACCTGCACTCCCGGCTCGGTGGTAAAAATATTCATGCCTATCCCGCTCTCCGGGCTGTAGAGCGTAACGGCAAGACGGTTGATATCTCCCTCGGTGTCGAGCACCCAGTTGTGGTCATAGCCGTTTCCGTTCTTTATCTGCTCGAAGTCAACCATGTCAATATCCTGTCCTATCATCTTGGCTGCCAGGAAATCCATCGGCGTGCCGGCAACCGGCATAATCTCGCCTGTGGTCATGAATGTCGAGTCGACGGGGGTATAATTTGAGCCGTTGATCAGCAAAGTATGTCCGGTAACAGGCTTGGATGGATCACCCGAAAGATTGAAATACGAGTGATTGGTCATATTTATCACGGTCGGTGCGTCGGATTCGGCGCTATACTTCACATCAAGCACATTGCCGGGCATGGCGGTATATGTGACCGATGCTGCCACGCGTCCGGGAAATCCATTATCACCGTCGGGCGACTCAATTCTAAGCACAAGTGTGGAGTCATTGGGCTGCTCGGCGTCGAATACCTGATATTGCCATCCGGTAGGACCGCCGTGGAGAGTATGCCCGAAATTATTCACCTGGAGCTGTATGGTGTCGCCGTCGATTACCAGGCGGCCATGATCTATACGATTGGCGTAGCGGCCTATCGTAGCACCGAAGTCGGTAGGATTGTTTTCGGGTAGATATGCCTCAATGCTGTCAAACCCGAGTTCCACATCACGCATCCGGCCGTCGGCACCGGGTACAAGGAGCGCCACTATTCTGCCGCCGTAATTCGTGATGGCCGCTTCCATGCCGCTGCTGCTTCTGATGCTGTATAGAGCGGTAGATTTTCCGTTGACGGTGGTTTCAAACTTGGCCGGATCCATTCCGGCCATGAGAGTGGGTCGTGTTTCCTGCTTCGTGCCGCACGAACTTACGGTAATTGCCGTGAGCGACAAGGCGGCCAGAAAAGTGAATTTGTTCACTGTTTCAATAGATTTAAGGTAAAACTATACTAAAAAATGTGTGCTATGTCACACATTTACAAAATTAAAGCATTTGCATGGAGTATACAAATGCTTTAATAAAAATTTTATAAAAATCGATTTTAAAGATCAAGGTGATGTCCCATGCGCTCTTTTTTGGTGAGCATGTAGCGGCGGTTGTAAGTGTTGGGAGCTATTTCTATCGGCACATTCTCCACCACTTCCAGACCATAGCCTTCGAGACCGATACGTTTTACTGGATTGTTTGACATGAGACGCATCTTCTGAATGCCGAGGTCGCGGAGTATGTTTGCGCCAACGCCATAGTCGCGCTCGTCGGCCTTATGGCCGAGGTGCAGATTTGCGTCAACAGTGTCAAGACCTTCTTCCTGAAGTTTGTAAGCACGTATCTTATCCATCAGTCCTATGCCGCGGCCCTCCTGATTGAGATATACTATAGCACCTCTGCCCTCTTTCTCTATCATCTCCATAGCCTTGTGGAGCTGGTCGCCGCAGTCGCAACGCATAGAGCCGAAAATATCGCCGGTGGCACACGAGGAGTGCACTCTTACGAGCACCGGATCGCCGTCGGCCACATCACCTTTTATCAGGGCTATATGTTCGAGACCATTGCTTTTCTGACGGAAAGGCACCAGTCGGAAATGTCCGTGCGCGGTGGGCATATCCACTTCCACGCCTTTCTCCACGAGCGACTCTTTGGCAAGACGATATTCTATCAGGTCTTGAATCGAGATTAGTTTAAGACCCCACTCGTCGGCTTTCTTACGGAGCTGGGGCAAGCGTGCCATGGTTCCGTCTTCGTTGAGTATCTCGATAAGAGCCGCTGCCGGCTGCATTCCTGCCAGCCGGGCAAGATCGATAGCGGCTTCGGTGTGACCGGCACGGCGGAGCACACCTGCATCCTGAGCATAAAGCGGATGCACATGTCCCGGACGGCCGAAATCTTCGGCCACCGAGGCGGGATCGGCAAGAGCGCGTATCGTGGCTGCGCGGTCATGAACACTCACACCTGTGGTACAGCCCTTAAGCAGATCGGCCGTTACTGTAAACGGGGTGCCGAGCATCGAGGTATTGTTGTCAACCTGATTAGTGAGCCCGAGCTCCTTGCAACGCGATATGGAGAGCGGAGCACAAAGTTCGCCACGGGCATTGGAAATCATGAAGTTGACGTGATCCTCGGTCACCTTTTCGGCAGCAACTATGAGGTCACCCTCGTTCTCGCGGTTTTCGTCGTCGACTACTATCACGAATTTCCCGTTGCGGAAATCTTCGAGAGCGTCCTCTATGCTGTCAAGTCGGATATCATTCATATTCTTTTCCATTAGAATCTGATGCAAATTTACGAAATATTTTTCAATTTAACGCAAAGTGAGCACCGAGAGTTCGGTAAGCCGTTGCGCGGCGGCAGTGATTTCATCAGTAGTCACCGCCGCTATCCGGTCAAGTGTCACCGACAGCGGAGCCGCCGTATCGAAGTAAAGCATTGATCTGCCCTGCGACAGAGCTGTCTGCTCGGCATTGGCCGAAGCTATGACAAGCTGACCGGCATATTGTCGCTTCGCCTGCGACAGACGGCGCTCGTTGATGGCTCCCTGCGCTATGCGGTCTATCGTGTTGGCGACAAGCCGACGGCAGCGGGAGGCATCGTCGTGGTCACAGCCGAAATACACGGTGAAAAGCCCGGTATCGGTGAGATGACTTGCCGATGCGTCGATAGTGTAGACGAGTCCGCGGCGCTCGCGCAGCTCCACATTGAGCAGTGAATTCATACCCGGTCCGCCAAGTATATTGGTAAGCAGTGCCATAGCGTAGCGGTCGGGGGCAAACAGACCTCCTATTCTGGCGCCCATCACCACATGTGACTGGTGCGACGATATTTCTTTCACATTGTCAAAGCGTGACACTACGTCGGGCTGCTTCCTGTCGCGCTCCACATCGGGCAGCGACAGACTGCCGAAATACTCGGCTACAATCTTCTCCACCTGCGCGGGTCGCGTGGGGCCGGAATAAAAAAACACCATCTGCCCGGGGGTATAAAATCTGTCGAGATATTCGCGGCACACATCAGTGGTGAATCCGGCAAGCGATTCTACCGTGCCAAGTATGTTATGACCCAATGCTGACCCTGCGAATATCATATCCTCAAAGTCATCATAAATGCCATCCGACGGTATGTCGGAGTAGGTATTGATCTCATCAGCTACCACGTCGCGTTCGCGGTCGATCTCCGCACGCGGAAAGGCCGACCGTTTTACGAGGTCGGCTATCAGTTCGGCTGCGCGCCTGAGATTACCCCGCGGAAATGTGGAATAAACATAGGTTTCCTCCTTGGTGGTGTAAGCATTCAGCTCGCCACCCACAGCTTCCATGCGATTGATGATATGCCATGACCGGCGGTGGGTAGTGCCCTTGAATATGGTATGCTCCACGAAGTGAGCAAGCCCGAATCGGTCTGGGGTGAGTTCGTCGCGCGAGCCGGCATTTACAGCCACTCCGCAGTATTCCACCTCACCGCGACGGAGACAGTGCACGCACCGGAGTCCGTTGGAGAGCTTGAAAATTGTTATCGGGAAATTATTCATATTTATGACCTGACGCTGTCGCATGGCAAATCAGCCGCGGCAGCGTCAGTTATAAGGAGATTAGTTTAACAAATCACTTGCCCTTCATCTTCTCCCATGTATCCTTGAGTGCGATAGTACGGTTGAAGATAAGATTATCAGGGGTGGAGTCAGGGTCGAGTGTGAAGTATCCTATTCGCTGGAATTGCAGCGGCAGACCGGGACGGGCTATTTCGGCCAGATACGGCTCGATCTTGATACCCTCCACTACTTTGAGTGAATCGGGGTTGAGCATTTCGCGGAAATCGCGCTCGGTCTCTGCGGCAGGATTTTCCACTGAAAACAGTCGGTCGTAGATACGCGCCGTGGCATCAACGGCCTTGGCGGCCGACACCCAATGGAGTGTACCCTTAACCTTGCGCATGCTACCGGGGAGTCCGCTGCGGGTTTCGGGATCGTAGGTACAATAGATTTCTTCTATATTGCCGTCAGCATCTTTTTTCACACCTGTGCATTTCACTATGTAAGCGCCTTTGAGGCGTACTTCACCGTCGGGGGCGAGACGGAAGAACTTCTTGGGGGGATTTTCCATGAAGTCATCGCGCTCTATATAGATTTCGCGGGTGAAGGGCATGGAGTGCATACCGGCTGCGGGATCTTCGGGATTATTCTCCATCTCCACCATCTCCACCTTGTCTTCGGGATAGTTGGTGATCACTACCTTCACGGGATTGATCACAGCCATACCGCGGGTAGCCACGGCATTGAGGTCGTCGCGTACGGCATGTTCGAGGAGCGAAATGTCGTTGAGCGCCTCATATTTGGTGTAGCCTATGGTGTTGATGAAATTGCGGATGGCGCGGGGAGTGTAGCCGCGGCGGCGCAGCCCTGATATGGTGGGCATGCGCGGATCGTCCCATCCGGCCACAAGTCCTTCCTTGACGAGTTGGAGCAACTTTCGCTTCGACATCATGGTGTAGGTGAGGTTCAGACGGTTAAATTCTATCTGACGCGGACGATAGGTCTCGTCGGCGAGTTCATCTACAAAGTAATCGTAGAGCGGACGATGAGGCACGAACTCAAGCGTACATATCGAGTGAGTCACTCCCTCGAAATAGTCGCTCTGGCCGTGGGCGAAATCATACATGGGATATACCTTCCACTTCGTACCCGTGCGATGGTGGGGATGCTTGATGATGCGATACATTATGGGATCGCGGAAGTGCATGTTGGGCGAAGCCATGTCGATTTTCGCACGGAGCACACGAGCTCCTTCCTCAAATTCACCCTCGTTCATGCGCATGAACAGGTCAAGGTTTTCCTCGGGAGTACGGTCACGGTAAGGGCTGTTGATACCGGGCTGTGTGGGAGTGCCTTTCTGGGCGGCGATCTCCTCGGAGGTCTGATCATCTACATACGCCTTACCCTCCTTAATGAGTCTTACAGCCAGATCAAAGAGCTGGGGGAAATAATCAGATGCATAATATTCGCGGTCGCCCCAGTCAAAGCCGAGCCAGTGGATGTCTTCGCGTATCGAGTCGACATATTCCACATCTTCTTTCACGGGGTTCGTATCATCGAAGCGGAGATTGCATGTGCCGCCGAATTTTTCAGCTACACCGAAGTCCATGCAGATAGCCTTGGCGTGGCCTATGTGGAGATAACCGTTGGGCTCGGGCGGGAAACGGGTATTGAGTCGTCCACCGTTTTTACCGGCCTGAAGGTCTTCGAGCACGAGCTGTTCCACGAAGTTCAGGCCCTTGCTCTCCTGAGTATTGTTTTCAGTATTTTCCATTACGTAATATAATGTAGTGTGTGGGGATTATGATATCAATAGAATTTGCGTATGCCCATAGCCTCCTTGACTTCAGACAGAGTGGCAGCCGCGCGCTCACGGGCACGCTCGGCGCCCATACGGGTCACACGGGCCAGATATGCGTCGTCTGAGCGAATCTCCTGATAGCGCTCGCGGATAGGCAGAGTCACCTTGAGAATATCCTCGGCGAGCTGCTTCTTGAGGTCGCCGTAGCGTATTGAGCAGTCTGCATAAGCGTCGCGGTAGTGAGTCACTATCTCAGGAGCGGATGTAAGTTCCATAAGAGTGAAGAGATTTTCCACCGGTTCCGACACAGGCTGGTTGGGTTCGGTGGGGCCCTGATCGGTCACGGCTTTCATCACTTTCTTGCGGATGGTCTTTTCGTCGTCGACCAGATATATGCAGTTGCCTTCGCTCTTACCCATTTTACCCGAGCCGTCAAGACCGGGCACTTTCACGGCATGATCGCCGAAGTTGAAGTTTTCGGGTTCGGGGAAGAGATCCACGCCATAGAATGAATTGAATCGGCGGGCAAAGCGGCGGGTGAGTTCAAGATGCTGCTCCTGATCTTTACCCACGGGTACCTTCGATGCCTTCTGAATGAGGATATCCACAGCCATGAGAGTGGGATAAGTGAGAAGGCCGGCATTAACTCGCTTATTGGAGTTGGTGCCAATGATCTGCTTCTCGATTTCCTCGTCGGTATCAGCGCCGGTGGATATGCCGAGCTGCTTGCGGGCTTTGTCTTTAAAAGATGTGGTGCGCATGAGCTCGCCTATGCCCACGTGCATATTGAGGAGCAGATACATCTCCGAGACTTCAGGCACGTCGCTCTGTACGAAGATAGTGGCCTGCTCGGGATCGACCCCCGCTGCAAGATATTCGGCAAGAATGTTTTTCACATTCTCATGAAGCTGCGAGGGCTCGGGATTGGTGGTCAACGCATGAAGGTCGGCTATAAAATAGAGGCAGTCATAGTCATGCTGCATCTTTACGAATTTACTGAGGGCTCCGTAGTAATTGCCCAGATGAAGATTACCTGTGGCACGGATACCTGATAACACTATTTCTTTTTTATCCATAATAATCTATTTTCTAAACGGCAAAGTTAAAAAATAATGCTTAAATTTGCATTATAAAATAGAAAAAACTACTCAAATATGGCACAGAAACCCTCCATACCCAAAGGCACACGCGATTTCACCCCGGTGGAAATGGCTCGCCGCAATTATATTTTCGACACCATCAAAGATGTATTCCGCCTGTATGGCTTCAGTCCCATCGAGACCCCGGCCATGGAAAATCTGTCAACCCTCATGGGCAAGTATGGCGAGGAGGGCGACAAACTGCTCTTCAAGATACTCAATTCGGGCGACTTTCTTCGCGGCATAGAGCCGGATATGATATCGAGCGACAATGTGACCCGTCTGGCTGCACGTCTGTGCGAAAAGGGTCTGCGCTATGATCTGACTGTGCCGTTCGCACGATTCGTGGTGATGCACCGCAACGAGCTTCAGTTTCCTTTCAAGCGCTATCAGATTCAGC
This sequence comes from Bacteroides sp., assembly GCA_014802325.1. Classification (GTDB taxonomy): domain Bacteria; phylum Bacteroidota; class Bacteroidia; order Bacteroidales; family Muribaculaceae; genus Duncaniella. Next base: position 15,414 of record JAAVCK010000015.1, on the reverse strand, counting down.
CCGTATGGCGTGCCGACCGTCCGCAGAAAGGCCGCTACCGCGAGTTTTATCAGTGTGACGCCGACGTGGTGGGAAGCGACTCGCTGCTCAACGAGATAGAGCTTATCGAGATGATCGACGAGGTGTTCCGCCGCCTGAAAGTGCGTGTCACCATCAAGCTCAACAATCGTAAGGTTCTCGCCGGTATAGCTGAACTGATCGGATGTCCCGACAAAATCATCGACATCACGGTAGCCATCGACAAGATAGACAAGATAGGCCTCGACAACGTGCGCGCCGAGCTGCTCGAACGCGGTATTCCCGCAGAAGGTGTCGACCGCCTCACTCCGCTCCTGACTCTTTCTGGCTCAACTTCCGAGCGACTTGAAGCTCTCCGCGAGCTGCTTGACGGCGTGGAGATAGGTCAGAAGGGTATCGACGAGCTTACGGAGGTCATCAACGGCGTGGAAGCTCTCGGTCTGGACTGCGATCTTGAACTTGACGTTTCGCTGGCCCGCGGCCTCAACTACTACACCGGGACCATCATCGAAGTCAAGGCTCGCGACGTGGAGATAGGCTCAATCACCGGTGGCGGACGCTACGACAATCTTACAGGCGTGTTCGGAATGCCCGGAATCTCCGGCGTGGGTATTTCATTCGGTGCTGACCGTATCTACGACGTGCTCAATGCTCTCGACCTCTACCCTGCAGCCGTGGAGGAAAGCGTGAAAGTGATGTTCACCAACTTGGGTAACGCCGAGGCTGCCGCATCGCTTAAAACAGCCAAAGCCCTGCGCGCAGCCGGTATATCGGCTGAAGTGTATCCAGATGCAGCCAAGATGAAAAAGCAGATGAGCCGCGCCAACGAGCTACACGTTCCTTACGTAGCCATCATAGGCGAATCGGAACTCGCCGAAGGCAAAGTCACCCTCAAAAACATGACCACCGGCGAGCAGACACTCCTTGCTATTGACCGGCTTGCCGACGCTGTAAAATAAACTACAACAAAGAGTATATAACATCCGTATGGGTGACTTTCGCGCGAGAGTCACCCATTTGCTATTTTTATTAGCCGAAATTTAATTGAGACGTGGCGAACCTTTCAGCCGTCTGACTTTCAGCCGTCTGATAAGTTATATATAAAGTATAATATAAAAGCTGACAATAAATGAAGAGACCAAGAGCGTAAATGGAGCTGATGTTAAAGTAATGACACTCGTTCCTGAAGCTAAAGAGAGCCTCGGCACTCCCGACAATTCCACTCTCTACTTCTTTGTTAACGATAATCAGACTCTCACCATGGTAGGTGCCGACTTCACCAAGGCCGAGAACGACCCGCTCAACTATACCCTCACCCTGAAATAATCATCAGCCGACCAAGGTGGCCTATACCTAAAAAGTTGTGTCGCCTTTTAAAATATAACACCGTAAAATTCCGGGAATAACCGAAATACACGGTGTTATTTTTATTACACCTGGTTACTTGAGATCATGACTCCAGATTTCTTCATCAACATATCTGGGTCTCGTCACATACTCATCTGACAATATATCAAGTCGGGGGACATACAATTCATACGTTCCTCCAGTTAATGAAATCAGGAAGTGAACCAGATTAGCAGTCGACAGCGGCTTGTCTTTCACCGCCTTTATCCTTTCTAAAATTTCACGGTTAGCTGATGAATAGGCCTCGTTGGCATAGAATATAAACGGCACCTGCACCGCATTGTCATTTCGACCTGAATAAGCGCCGTAGTCATAAACTTCCTCGCCATGATCCGAGAAATACACCACAATCGTAGGCTCATCAAGTTGAGACGCTTTACGGATTATTTCTCCCAGCAATGAATCAGTATATCTGATTGAGTTATCATACTCGGCTCTACGTTGCGCCATAGCTTCATCAAGCCAAGGATATTGAAAAGCAGCTATTTCATCCTTTGCCGAGAATACATCGAAATTTACAGGATAACGTGTCTTATACTCCACATGTGAGCCGAGCAGATGGAGGAATATCAGTTTATAGGCTGAGGTGTCATTAAGAGCCTGTATCATCGGCAGAAGTAAAGCCTCATCATATCGCACCACAAGAGCATCTTCAGAATTCTCAGCACCTACGTAATTGATTACATCGGCGTTCATTGCCATAACTCCCGAAGTATTGCTCACTGTACCCGATCGTTCCTGATTGGAAAGCCAAAATATCTTATAGTCCATCTCCTTAAAAAGATCGACCACGAGGGGAAATTTCAATCCGTCGTCACAGGTTGTGTCATCTTCCTTTAACGACAGAATACGTTCCATATTTCCGGCCGTGCTTTTGGATGAACCTATCACATCGGTGAAAACCACCAGACTATCAGCAAGTAACTCTAAACAAGGGGTTGTAGACAGACGATAGCCATACAACGAATGATGCCTCCTATGGGCCGACTCACCTAACACCACAATTACCTGCGAGGCCTTGTGCTCACTTTTAGCTGTGTTTTTATACGGTAGTGGCCGCTTGTGTCTACGCAGCTCTTCATACTCTTTGTTAGCATCTTTCACCTCCTTTCCGTACTTGATTAATCGCACTGAAAGCAGATGAGCTGTTCTACCGGAAGTGTAAGTCATACAGAAGAGCGTGAATGCGAAGAGCCCTACCGCGCCACATACCGTGATAAGTGCACCGAATAACTTTCCGGTCATCAACCTAACTAAATATATCAAGCCTACTGAAAGTAAAACGCATATATATAGCCACGTTGATTTAGATAAATACAGGAGATTCTGCATCAACCCGGGCATGAATCCCATTGCTTCCGCTTTATTAGTCTGGGCAAATATGAGTATCAGCTTGCGTGTTATACCTATACCATAATAATGAAAAGATATAGCATTGGTTGCGGCGAGGGAAGCAAAGAGCACAGTCAAAATCCATATTACTATCCTGCCGAGGCGGGTTTTAAACAAGGGCGCCATAAGCATTAGAAGGAGCAATCCCTTGAAAATACTTACGAACGTAAGATAAAGTACCTGGATTGAGTTCGGCATCTTGAAGGCCGGGCTTCCGGGTATATCCAAGATACTCATAAAGCTCAGGCCACTCAGTAACAATAACAACATACGATGGCGTCCGATATAATCGATACATCCATTGACCATGTCTTTAAACTTCATACCTTAGTTCCGCAAATTCCGACGCTAAGCCGTGAGGAGAGAGAATATTTGTCAGCACTCAGCTACGAGCTTCCGAGCAAGCTCTTTAAGTCGGGCATCAGTGTCGGCTGAAAGGCTTTGCTTAATTTCCACATGGCCGAGCGAAGTATTCTTGGAGCGTTCGAGGAAAGCCTTCATCTCCTTCTCCACCACTCCGGCCCAGGTGTGGTTGCCTATCGTGGCGAAAATACGTCCCTGCAACTCGCGGGTCTCGATAGCACGGAGGAACTGTTCAACAGCCGGAAACAGTGTGGCTGAGTATGTGGGCGATGCCACCACAAGTATCTTATAGCGGAATGCATCGGCTATCATGTCGCTGAGATTGCTGACTGCGGCATTATGGATCTTTATGGTGCGCACACCTCGTTCGCACAGCTCACGTGCGAGTTTATCGGCAGCAGCTGCCGTATGTCCGTACATAGAGCCGTAGACAATAGTGGCACCGTCAGTGGCCTCGTAACGGCTCAATCGGTCATAGACATTCACCACCTCCTGAATACGATCGTGCCATACCGGACCGTGAGTCGGACAGATATAAGAGAGTTTCAGGCCTTCGAGTTTCTTGAGCGCACGCTGCACGAATCGACCGTATTTACCCACAATGTTAGTATAATAGCGCTCCATCTCGGGGAAATACCAGTCACACTCCATCTGCGAGTCGACCACTCCCCCATTGAGCGCGCCGAATGCGCCGAATGCGTCGCCGCTGAAAAGGAGTTGGCGTTCTTCAAGATACGTAGCCATAGTTTCGGGCCAGTGTACCATCGTAATCAGATGAAACGAAAGAGTCAGGTCGCCGAGCGAAATCTTGTCACCGTCCTTCACTTCCTGGAAGCACGTCGGGTCAGTGATATGGTAAAATCCGCCTATCATGGCTATAGTAGTGCGGTTGCCCACGATCTTTATACCGGGATATTCGCGCATGATAGCCGAGATAGACCCTGAGTGGTCAGGTTCCATATGATTGATTATCAGATAGTCGATATGCTCTACACCCTGTTCGTGTAGATGATCGAGAAATGCGGGCAGCTCTGCTATCTCCACCGTGTCGATAAGGGCGGTAGCTTCCGATCCTTTCACATAGTAAGAATTATAACTTACACCGTAGGGCAGAGGCCACATACTTTCAAACTTGGTGGTAACACGGTCATTCACTCCCACATATACCACGGAGTCACATATTTCATTTACATTCATAATTGTAATATGGTTTGTATTTTCACCGCAAAATTAGTCAATATTTTTATAACACACACATGCGGGGCGGCCTTGATAAGGAGCCGCCCCGCGAATTATTGAAACATTCTATAAAAATCAGATCTTAAGATCTTTCTTAAGCGCTTCGATCTTAGCGTCGGCAAGTTCGCCACACTTGTTGTAGTCCTCAACCTTCTCCATGGGCACTTTCACTTCCATGTAGAACTTGATCTTGGGCTCGGTACCCGAGGGACGGATTGAAATCTTCGATCCATCGGCGGTAAAGAACTGGAGAACATTAGATGTGACGGGCATGTCGATTTTCTCAACAGAACCGTCGGCGTGGGTGAGCGTAAGGGCTTCGTAATCCTTTACGACTTCCACGGGGCTGCCGGCGAGCGACTTGGGAGGATTGGCGCGGAATTCCTTCATCATAGCCTGAATTTCCTCAGCACCCGACTTGCCGGGACGAACCACCGATACTCCTACCTCACGGCTGAAACCGTAGTTGAGATAAATGTCGGCAAGCATGCCCTGGAAGTCCATACCTTTATCCTTGGCCCATGCGCATGCTTCGGCCATGAGTGAGATAGCCGATACGGCATCCTTATCGCGTGCGAAAGTCTCGGCGAGGAAACCGTAGCTTTCTTCACCGCCGCCGAGGTAACGCATCACATCTTCATTGTCACGCATCACAGCTGCGATCCACTTGAATCCGGTGTAGCAGTCAAACATCTTCACGCCCCACTTCTCGGCGATAGCCTTGATGGTCTCGGTGGTCACGATGGTCTTCACGATAAATTCGTTGCCTTTCAGGCGACCGAGTTCCTTATTGCGGGTGATGATGTAGTTGAGAAGAATCATCACGATCTGATTACCGTTGAGAAGCACATACTCACCGTTGTTATCGCGGATCACGCAGCCTATACGGTCAGCATCGGGGTCAGAAGCCATCACGATATCGGCATTGACTTCCTTAGCTTTGGCGATAGCCATAGCCATGGCCGAGGGATTCTCGGGGTTGGGTGAATCGACGGTGGGGAACTCTCCGGAGGGCACGTCCTGCTCGTCGACATGGATGATATTGGTGAAGCCGTAATTGCGGAGCGAATCGGGGATGAGTTTCACACCCGTGCCGTGGATAGGAGTGTATACGATCTTGAGGTCTTTGTATTTCTCGATCACGTCGGGGCTGAGCGACAGACCCTTGATAGCTTCGAGATAGTCAGCGTCGATCTTTTCGCCGATGATTTCTATCAGCTCCTTGTTGCCCTGGAACTTGATTTCCTCCACACCCTTGATACGGTTGACGTGGTCAATGATATTTACGTCGTGGGGAGCGATGATCTGAGCGCCGTCTTCCCAGTAAGCCTTGTATCCGTTGTAGATCTTGGGATTGTGGGATGCAGTGATGTTCACACCGCTCTGGCATCCGAGATGGCGGATAGCATATGAAAGCTCGGGGGTGGGACGGAAGCTGTCGAAGAGATATACCTTGATACCGTTGGCCGAGAAGATATCAGCAACGATTTCAGCAAATTTACGGGAATTATTACGCACGTCGTGACCCACTACTACCTTAATCTGGGGAAGATCCTTGAAATTTTCTTTCAGGTAGTTGGCCAGCCCCTGAGTGGCTGCGCCCACGGTGTAGATATTCATGCGGTTGGAGCCGGCACCCATGATGCCGCGGAGACCGCCGGTACCGAATTCGAGGTCGCGATAAAACGACTCGATAAGATCGGTCTTATCTTCTGCGTCGAGCATACGCTTTACTTCGGCGCGAGATTCTTCATCATAGGCCGGGCCGAGCCACACCTGGGCTTTGGCCGTCACTTCCTTCAGGAGATCTTGGTTTTCCATGTCTTTATTGTTTTTTAGGTTGATCTATATTTTCGTATTTAGAATCGATGTAAGGCAAATTTACCTCATTTCGATGACATAACAAAATAAATAACCAAAAAAGCCGCGGCACCGGCAATAATTTCTCCTAAATAGCTCTAACAGGAGTTAATCTGCCAGCTAAAAATAGATTGCCGCTCCCCTACCCTGCATTGCAGCAGCAGTCGGGGAGCGGCTTGATTTTTTCGTGATCTTACACCCGATGTTATCTACCCGAGCCGGTAAGAGCGGCCGTAGCAGTAGTAGAGGTGGTATTGTTGACTATAGTATATGATTTTCCCGAGCTGAGCGAGGTGCAGCTTATCATGATAGAGCCGCTACCCGAACCGCCGCCGGGATTCCAGCCACCACCGCCGGGGCCGTTGCCGGGTCCATGCATGGCGCCGGTCGACGAGGTGTATTCAGCAGGTACAGTGAATGTAGCCAGAACTTCTGTGCCGCTCTTGACTGAAATTTCCGTTTCGGCCTTTATGGAACCGGAAGCCTTTACGAAGGCCTGTGTCGAACCGGTGCGGGTGGGGAAAGTATTGCTGCCGCCGAATGAGAATATAGTACCGCCGGTGATATACACTGCACATCCGCTCTCGGTGGCGGCATCAAGTCCCATCTCTGCGCCACCCGAACCCATAGTACGGATATATCCGCCGCTTATGGTGAGATTGCCGTTGGAGTCAAGGCCGTCGCCTACGATAGAGATTACAGTCAGGTCGCCACCGCTCACTCTGAAGTCTGACGATGAGTTGATACCGTCGTCGTATGCCTTCACGAAGATAGTGCCTCCGTTGATATCGACTTCTTTTTTGCTCTCGATTCCCTCGGCATTGTTGGTAGCCGTGGTGATATGGAAGTTACCACCGTTGATTACCACACCACTGTCGGCCTTAATACCTTTGGCCGATGATTTGTAGTCAGATGAGATGCGGTCAGCCGAAGATGTGTAGTTATGGTTGAGCGATCCATTGCTGTAGACGAGCATACCGCCGGTGGTGGCAATGTTGATGTCGCCGGCTTCGGATGTAAACACACCGTCGCACGAAATGCCTTTACCGCCGCTTCCCGTAGCTTTGAGGTCGAGAGTTCCGCCGGTGATGTTTACGTCGCCGTCAGCGCCTATGCAGGCCGAGGCTTTAGTCTTGAGCTTAGAGCTGTCCCAGAGGCCGTTGGCATTGGATGTAAGTGTAAGCGTGCCGTCAGAGATATTCACGTCGGCATCGGCTTTGATACATTTTGCAGCGTCGGCCGTGATGCTGACATTGAGTGTTCCGCCGCTTACGGTCAGGCATCCCGTATCCTCGGGCTCGCGATCTGCATCATCCTTATATGAGGCCTGAATACCGTCGTCGCCCGCTCCTGTAATAGTCACGGTACCGCTCTCCATCAGGAAATACTGGCCGCAGTTGATACCGTCTTTTACCGATCCGGTGATATTGAGTGTAAGGTTTTTGATCTCGACATATTCCTTGGCATACACGGCATGCGAGGCAGTACCCTTGACATCGAGTTGACCTTTGCCTTTGAGTTCGAGATGCCCCTTGCAAACTATCGCGCCTTTCTGGCCGCCATTACCGTCAGTGAGCGAGTTGACGGTTCCGTTTTTGGCGCTGAGCGCTATGCGCTTGCCATTCTGAATATCGAGAGCCGCGCCATTTGGATTGGTGAGCGTGAGTCCGCGCAGTTCTATCGTGGATTTATATGAGCCGGTGAGTGAGAATGATCCGTCGGCCGACTCGCCGCATAGCGAATAAGTTATCTCTCCGCACGTGGTCTCGTCAACAAGTGCCGACTGCGTCACGGCCACATGAGCGCCGCTTACAGTCACATCTACATACGGAGCTATGTTTCCGGCCACTGTCACAATGGCACCTCCGGCCGAATATGTCACTTCCACAGTGCCGGAAGTCACTTCCGCATCGTTCACGCTGATACTCTTCCAGATGTTGAGATCAAAATCGCGACCGTTGACAGTGACACTTTCACCTCCGAAAGTCATTTCACCGGCTTCGATAGCCGGGAAGCTATACGTAACCTTACCATCGGTAAAGTTGATCGAGCGCGCAGATGCTCCGAATGCAGCCGCGGCCATCAGACTATATATCAGATATTTTTTCATGACTTATCAAAACATTACTTTCCAACTTCTACTTTCACTGCGGGCGATATACATACCTGAAGTGAGCGCAGCCCGAGCATCATCCACACTATCGAATACTCCGGCCGACACACCGGCCACAGTAAAATACTCCGCCCTCGCGGCAGGCAAAGCCTCTACGTCAGCTATACCGGAGGCATCGGAGGTGAAGCGCATGGAGCGCAGATTTGCCACGTCAAAGGAAGTATCGACCGATGCTGACGAAAGACGCAGCACACCGTCGGAAAAATTGAGAGACAGATTTTCAGCTGCCACCGCCACTTCACTTCCATCAGTGAGGGAGAATGTCAGCCATTCAAATGCATCGCCCTGAGCGAACGACACGGCCGACATTGCGGAAGCAATTAACAGACATAATGATTTCTTCATCGAAATAAATAATTGTAAATATGTGATGTGATTGATTCTGTATATTTTATCTATATAGAAGACTTCACTGCAAAATTACTTAAATTATTATAATCCCTATCTCATTATCGACAAACAGCCGCATTTTATCTACAAATTAAATAAAACAGAGACTTGACCACAACTATAAACAAAAGTCATGACCGCGTTTCGGAAATGAAACTCGGCCATGACAAAACTATTTTTCAGTAAGTCGAACTACTTTCAGTTGCGGGGACCTTTATTACCACCACCGTTGCCACCTTCGCGACGGGGACCGCGATTACGATCGCCTTCACGACGGGGACCACGGTTACGGTCGCCTTCGCGACGGGGAGCGCGCTCACGCTCTACGTAGCCTTCGGGCTTGGGCTGGAGGGCACGCATCGACAGACGATACTTACCGGTCTTCTTATCTATTTCGATGAGCTTGACTTCGAGTTCGTCACCTTCCTTAAGGCCGGATGCCTCCATGTTTTCGAGGCGATCCCATGAGATTTCCGATATGTGGAGCAGACCGTCACGGTTGGGCATAAACTCAACAAAAGCACCGAATTCAAGAATAGAACGAACCTTGCCCTGATATACTTTGCCTTCTTCGGGAAGTTCTACGATAGCGTTGATCATCTCAAGAGCCTTATCGATAGATGGCTTGTTGGCAGCAGCCACTTCGATGTAACCGCCTTCGGGGATTTCGTCGATCGAAACGGTAGCGCCCGAAGCCTCCTGAATACCCTGGATAACTTTTCCGCCCGGGCCAATGACAGCACCGATAAGCTCTTTGGGAATGAGCATGGTGACGATACGGGGCACGTGGGGCTTGTAGTCTTCTCGGGGTGCGGGGATAGTCTCGTTGATCTTCTCAAGGATGTGCAGACGTCCGTCGCGAGCCTGAAGGAGTGCTTTTTCGAGAATCTCATAGCTGAGACCGTCGCACTTGATATCCATCTGAGTGGCGGTGATACCGTCCACTGTACCGGTCACCTTGAAGTCCATGTCGCCGAGGTGATCCTCGTCGCCGAGAATATCGGAAAGGATAGCATACTTAGAGCTTTCGGTATCAGTGATAAGACCCATAGCTATACCGCTGACGGGCTTCTTCATCTGCACGCCGGCATCGAGCAGTGCAAGCGTACCGGCACATACGGTAGCCATTGATGACGAACCGTTAGATTCGAGGATGTCGCTGACGATACGGCATACATAGGGGAAGTTGTCGGGGAACATACGCTTGAGGGCGCGGTGGGCAAGATTGCCGTGACCTACTTCACGACGGCCTACACCACGCACGGGCTTGGCTTCGCCGGTAGAGAAGGGAGGGAAGTTGTAGTGGAGGAGGAAACGCTCGCGGCCCTGATTGAGCACGTCGTCGAGAATCTTCTCATCGAGCTTCGTGCCGAGGGTAACGGTGGAAAGCGACTGTGTCTCACCACGGGTGAACACAGCTGATCCGTGAGGGCCGGGAAGATAATCGACCTCACACCAGATAGGACGGATCTCAGTGGTCTTGCGGCCGTCGAGACGGATGCCCTCGTCGAGAATGCAGCGGCGCACGGCCTCTTTCTCGACATCGTGATAGTAACGCTTCACGAGGGGAGCTTTTTCGTCACGCTCCTCTTCGGGAAGTGACTCAATGTATTCCTCGCATATCTTGTCGAAGCTTTCCTGACGCCAGTGCTTGTCAGCCGAGCCGGCTTTGGCTACGGCATAAGCCTTGTCATAGCACTTGTCGTGTACGTCCTGGCGGAGAGCCTCGTCATTATTTTCGTGGCAATATTCGCGTTTCACAGTCGAACCAACCTCTTCGGCAAGTTCCATCTGGGCCTTGCACTGAACCTTGATGGCATCGTGAGCGGCACGGAGAGCAGCGAGAAGATCAGCTTCCGATACTTCGTTCATCTCACCTTCTACCATCATGATATTGTCGTAGGTAGCGCCGACCATGAGTTCCATATCGGCCTTCTCTACCTGCTCGAAAGTAGGATCGATAATAAATTCACCATTCACACGAGCCACACGCACTTCAGAGATGGGGCCGTTGAAAGGAATGTCGCTGACGGCCAGCGCAGCAGATGCTGCCAGACCGGCAAGAGCGTCGGGCATATCTACGCCGTCGCTCGAATACATGGTTACCTGCACGAATGTGTCGGCATGGTAATTGGAGGGGAACAGGGGGCGGAGCACACGGTCGACCAGACGAGAGGTGAGGATTTCGTAATCACTCGCACGGCCTTCACGCTTGAGAAATCCGCCGGGGAAACGTCCGTTGGACGAGAATTTTTCTTTATACTCTACCTGAAGGGGCATGAAGTCTACTCCTTCGCCGGCATCTTTTGCCGTAACTACTGTTGCAAGAAGCATGGTGTTACCCATGCGGAGTTCTACCGCTCCATCGGCTTGCTTGGCCAACTTACCCGTTTCGAGGGTTATCACGCGGCCATCAGGCAGCTCGATGGTTTTTTTGATTGGATTCATAAAAAATATTGTCTTTTCAGCTTTATATATAAAGTGTGCAAATTTAGCTGCAAAATTAACAAAAACATTCGATTTATCAACCAATTTTTCACCTGTATTTTACCTCGTCAACGTTAAATTTTACAAATGACACTAATAAAGCGAGTTCGGGATAAAAAATTAATTATTTTAAAATATCAGCAATATTACCAAAAGAACCGGCAACTTTTTAAGGTTGCCGATTCATCTTTTTGTATGACGGGCATGTCATACAAAAATACCGGCCCGCTGTATCCATGAGTGGCAGCCGGCCGGAGTAAGAAAAAAATTATTTTTACAGACTATAGATTATCGCATTTCAAGATAACCTACCTTATCCATATCGCCATAGTCGAGATTCTCACCGCCCATACCCCAGATAAACATATAGTTGGAAGTACCGGCAGCAGCATGGATCGACCATTCGGGAGCCATGACGGCCTGCTCGTTGTGCAGCCATATCAGACGGTTCTCCTGAGGTTCACCCATCAGGTGGCAGATAGCATTGCCTTCGGGCACATTGAAGTAGAAGTAGCACTCCACGCGGCGGTCGTGGGTGTGGGCAGGCATGGTGTTCCACACGCTTCCGGGCATCAGTTCGGTAAGACCCATCTGAAGTTGGCAAGGACCTTCTTCGAGCACATTCTTCACGATAAGCTGGTTGATCACACGGTCGTTTGACTCTTCGAGCGAACCAGCCTTGATGCGGTTGGCTTTAAGCGAACCTTTACGGCCGTCGATAGTGATGAGCTGAGTCTTGTAAGTCGCATGAGCAGGTGTGGAGTTGAGATAAAATTTCGCGGGCTTCGAATCATCCTTGCTGCGGAAGGTCACTTCCTTATTACCGCGGCCCACATAGAGAGCATCCTTGAAATTAAGCTCATACTCCTTACCGTCTACGGTCACGATACCGGTGCCCTCGGAGATATTGATCACACCGAGCTCGCGACGCTCAAGGAAATACTCGGCTTTCAGCGGGTCGATAGTTTCGAGTTTGATAGTCTTACCTACGGGCACCACACCGCCATATACTATGCGGTCATACATCGAATAAGTAAGATTCACCACGTTTTCCTCCATCACTTTGGGCATCATGAAGTGCGAGCGGAGCTGCTGGGTGTCGTAATTCTTATAATCATCGGGATGTACCGCACGGAGAATTGTGTACTCGGGGGTCTGAGCCATAGCTGCAAAAGCGCAGGCCGACATCATGAGTGAAGCAAAAATCTTTTTCATTACTTATATATTTATTTTTATTGTATTTCTTATTCCATTGACTGAAGCTTGGTAGGGTCATTGGCTATCATCTTATTCTGATTACGGATGATAAGCACGCGGTTGAGTATAGCCAGGCCGAGTGTGAGCACGGCAAGCACTATAGCTCCCACCACCTTAATATTTACAGTAAGCGTGTAGATAATCCACGCCAGCGGGCTTGAAGCGAAGTCAAGGCTACCACCCTCAAATCCGGCAGGGATAGCCACAGCTGCATCCTGAGTCACGGCATAGACATCCTTGGCTGCAAGCGTGAACGCAGGTGCAAGCGAGGTGACCATGTACAGGCCCATAGTGATTACCACAAGTCCTACTATAAATGTCTTGAGCACACTGCCGCGGGTAAAGGGCAGCACGAGAGGGAATACATAAAACATTCCGGCCAGCGATGCCAGCGGAAGGAACTCATTGCCGGGGAGAAGTACGGCGAGTATCAGCGTGACAGGGATAAGAAGTATCGACACCACAAGTGTGGTGGGATTACCGATTACAAGTGCCGGGGTCATACCTATCGACAGACCTTCAGCTCCTTTAAACTTACGGGCTATCAGTGCACGGGTGGCCTCGCTGATAGGCTTGAGACCCTCGATAAACAGAACCGTCACACGGGGGATGAGCTCCATCACCGCACCCATCTTGATACCGAGACCGAGTATGTAGGGAATCTTTTCGGCAATCTCTGCCCACGAACTGCAGGTCAGACAGCCTATGACAACACCTACCACTACACCGAGGAAAAGCGGCTCGCCGAGCAGACCGAACTTTTTCTTCAGACCTTCAGCATCGATCTCCAGCTTATTGATGCCGGGGATACAGTCGAGACCTTTATTGATGATCCATGCAAAGGGCACAAATCCGGCGCAGAAAGGCTGCGGGATAGAGATTCCATCCATGCCGGGATAATAATTCTGAAACTTCTTGGCCGTCATATCGGCTATTACAAGAGTGATGATATAGCAGATGATGGCAGCGAAAAAGCCCCAAAGAAGTGACTCGTCCATCACGAAATATACCACAGCACCGATAAATGCGAAGTGCCAGTAGTTCCACAGATCGATATTCACCGTGCGGGTGGTCTTTGTGACAAGCATAAGCAAGTTCACGCCCAGACACACCGGGATAATAAATGCACCTACCGCCGTATTGTAAGCCACTGCGGCAGCCGAAGGCCAGCCCATATCAAACACCTGAAGCTGAAGATCATACAGACCTACCACCGTATTCAGAGCCGGACCAAGAGCCGAAGTAAGCAGTGCGGTTACGATCGAAAGACCTATAAAACCCACACCCACTTTCAGACCCGACTTGAAAGCATCAGTAAACTTGATGCCGATACACACACCAAGAATAGTGAATATCACAGGCATCATCACAGCCGCACCGAGGGCTATGACATAGGCGAAAATATCTTTAATAAAATCCATAGCTCATCACGATTACTTAGGTTGCTTGCCTATATAAGCCAATATACCACCATCAACATAAAGTATGTGGCCATTGACGAAATCCGACGCATCCGACGCAAGAAATACAGCCGGACCCATTAGATCCTCAGCCGTACCCCAGCGACCAGCCGGAGTCTTGGAGATAATAAACTGATCAAACGGATGGCGCGAACCGTCGGGCTGCTTCTCGCGCAGCGGAGCAGTCTGCTCCGTAGCGATATAGCCCGGGCCGATACCGTTGCACTGTATGTTGTGCTCGCCATACTCCGAGCAAATATTCTTGGTGAGCATCTTCAGTCCGCCCTTGGCAGCAGCATATGCACTCACAGTCTCGCGGCCAAGCTCACTCATCATCGAGCAGATATTGATAATCTTACCATGCCCCTTCTTAATCATACCGGGAATCACAGCCTTGGCACAAATAAAAGGTGCGACGAGATCCACATCCACTACACGGCGGAAATCCTCCACCGACATATCCTCCATCGGGATACGCTTGATGATACCGGCATTGTTGACCAAAATATCTATCGTGCCTACAGTAGCCTCCACATCAGCCACCATAGCCTTCACAGCAGCCTCATCGCTCACATCACACAGATAACCCTTCGCATCTATGCCCAGCTCCTTATAAGCCGCCATGCCGCGATCCACGGTCTCCTGACGCGAACAGTTAAACACTATTTTTGCCCCGGCCTCAGCTAACGCACGCGCTATCGCAAGACCTATACCATAAGCTGCACCCGTGACAAGAGCCACACGACCCTCAAGTGAAAAGTTTACCATACTTAATATATTATGTGGTTAATAAAATCATTGCACTGCCCTACCCTGCCGTATGTCACGGCACCACACACATCAGCGCCCTAAAGACGCCGACCACACAGACATCCATCAAACACATTCCGGGTCTCGTACATGGCTCAGGTATTAGCAACTGCAAAGTTAATTAAAAACGGCCACAAATCAAAAAAATAAAAAAATAGGCCCTTCGCCTAAAAAAACTTTTAAAAAAATTTGCACAATTCAAAAATTACCCCTACCTTTGCATCGCTTTTCAGGGGAAGCCGCAAGGCCAACCACTTGCAGAAGCGACGATTCGCTAGCTCAGCTGGTAGAGCACAACACTTTTAATGTTGGGGTCCTGGGTTCGAGCCCCAGGCGGATCACAAATAAAACCGGCAAAATGCCGCATATCGCTGAAACTAAGACAGTTTCAGCGATTTTTGTAATACCCCTATCCGGCAGAATTGTGAACATTGTGAGGTTGCGGGGTGTGCAATTCGTGGGTCAGCGGAATTTTCCGGTGGGCGGGAGGTAATGTCGGAGTATAGAGTTATCTTTGCACAATGAAACCAACCCAACTGCTCAGAGCAATACTGCCCG
>JAAVCK010000014.1 GCA_014802325.1 Bacteroides sp. | reverse complement strand
TGATTCATAATTCATGATTCATAATTCATGATTCATAATTCATGATTCATAATTCATGATTCATAATTCATGATTCATAATTCATGATTTTCTCCTTAATCATGAATCCTTAATCATTAATCATAAATCATAAATCCTCTCCTGTAGTGACGCTCACTGGGGAGCGTCCGGCCGAGCAAAAACCGAGCGGCCACGGGTGCGAGTCAAAAAAAGCCACGGAGTGGCTACCACAACGTTACCCCCCCAGGGCGTTGCCACCAGGGGGTACAAACACCCACCACGTTCCCATGCACACCTACAGATGTGTCTCAAAAAAGCCACGGAGTGGCTGCCACAACGTTAACCCCGGGTGCTTGTCACCCGGGGAACAAAACCCACCGCGACACAACCGCGGAGCGGTTGCACAAAAATCATGAATCATGAATCAAAAAGGAATCATGAATCATGCATCATGAATCATAAATCAAAAAGGAATCCTTAATCATGAATCACTGAGATTCTCGCCACTGCCGGCTTCACGCCGCGTGCCGTAGCCTTCACGGTCAATTCACCCGGCTGAGTTCCGCCGCGCACTATCACCGTAGCCGCACCCGAAAACAACTTCATCCGCGGCTCACCAAACGGCATCAGACACGTCGCGTCGCCATTGGCTGTCGCCTCAAACCGCCCCGCACCCGTCACCTCAAATTTCACCTCGCGGTCGTCGAGTGATAGCTCATTACCATCGCGATCCGTCACCGTCACCGTCAGATACACCAGCTCATCGCCGTTTGCATCTATCACCGTTCGGCTTGGAGTAAGCACCAGGCGGTCAGCCTTTCCGGGAGTCACTCGGCGAGCCTCGGCCACCGGATTGCCATCGGCATCCATCGCCACCACCTTTATCTCGCCGGGAGCATACACCACGTCGTTCCACATCAGTCGGTAGCGGTGCATCACGGTAGAATCGTTTTTCTCTCTCACGCCCATGCTCTTGCCGTTGACAAACAGCTCCGCCTTAGGCAGTGACGTATAGACGAATACGGGCGTCACCTCACCCACACGCTCAGGCCATTCCCAGTGAGGTAATATGTGCAGGGTGGTGTCACGCTCGTTCCACTTCGAGCGATAGAGATAGTAGCGGTCTTTGGGAAGCGAAGCAAGGTCGATGATTCCGAAATAGCTGCTGTGCGACGGCCACGCATCCGTATCATACGGAGTGGGCTCTCCCAGGTAGTCAAATCCCGTCCACACAAACTGACCCATCACGTATTCCATATCGTCGTCAGCCGCAAAGTCTATATCGGGTATGTTTGACCACGAGCAAGCTTCAGTGTCGTAGCTCGACGACTGATTGTCGTCATACACCGCCATCTTCTTCAGCTCCACGGGAAACTTGTATACCCCGCGCGACGATACTGTCGATGCCGTCTCGCTACCCAATATCATCTTCTGTGGCAGGCGGCGGTAAGCATCCTCATAGTGGCCGGGCTTATAGTTGAAGCCGGGCACGTCGAGCACCTCGGCAAATCCGGTGGTCAGCGCTCCCTTTATCTGATCCATGCCGTTGGTCACGGGGCGAGTGCCGTCGAGCGAGTGAACCAGATCGAGCAGCCGGCCCGACACCTTGGCACCGTTGCGGCGATCCCACTGCGAGGGTACTTCATTACCCGTGCTCCACATCACCACCGACGGATTGTTGCGGTAATGCGTCACCATATTGGTGATATCGCGTTCGGCCCAGTCGTCAAATATCTTTCCGTAGCCGTTCTCGCTCTTAGGGCGATAGCTCCAGTCGTCAAAGGCCTCTACCATCAGCATGATACCCATCTCGTCACATAGCTCCACCAGTTCGGGCGCAGGCATATTGTGGGAAGTGCGTATAGCGTTGACACCCATATCTTTAAGCAGAGTAAGCTGATGGCGAAGAGCCGAGCGGTTCACGGCTGCACCCAGCGGGCCGAGGTCGTGATGATTGCACACGCCGCGAAATTTCACCGGCCGGCCGTTGAGATAGAAGCCCTTGTGGGGTATGAAGTCAGTGCGCCGTATACCGAAGCGTGTATCATACTCGTCGGTCTTGCGGCCGTCGGCCCACAGTTCGGTGCGCGCCGTGTAGAGGGCCGGGGTGTCGAGATCCCACAGTTGCGGCGAGGACACAAGGAAGTTCTGCATCAGTTCGCGCCCATGGTTCACGTGGAGTATCGAGTCGCGGGCCACCATGCGGCCGTCGGGTGCGTAGATCGTGGTCACCACACCGATTTTTTCGGTGTCGGATGCACCGGCTATGCGGGTGGCTATCCTGACAGAGGCTTGATCGGTGTCGACATACGGAGTGGTGACATGTGTGCCCCATACGGGCACGTGCAGACGGTCGGTCTCGGTCAGTCGCACGTGACGGTACAGACCCGCACCGGGATACCAGCGCGACGATTTCTCGGGATTTTCCACCTCGATGCGCAGGATGTTTGTGCCGGGAGTCAGAAGGGTGTCGATAGTGAGATAAAATGAGTTGTAGCCCGAGCCCCACTCGCCGGCTTTGCGGTCGTTGACATATACTACAGGGTGGCTCATGGCGCCGTCTATTTCCAGCGCAAACGAGCGTCCGGCCGTGTCGGCTACCTCAAATGTGGTGGTATACACGCCTTTACCGATAAACGGCAGGGCGCCGGTGCGTCCTGTCTTCCACGTCTCGGTCTTCTCGCCGTTTTGCTCCACGGCCACTTTCTGAAGGTCTATCGAGCGGTCGAATGGTCCGGAGATGGCCCAGTCGTGTGGCACGCTCGCTGTCACTTCCTCGCCGCCGTCGCGCGAGAATTTCCATCCGTCGGCAAGAGTGGTCACGCTTCGCTGCGCCGAGGCCGCGGCTACTCCTGCGGCTAATATCGCTATGGTCAGTATCTTTTTCATGGTAAGTAAGTTTTCACAAATATACGCATTTTTATCTTATCTGCAATTTCAGAAGTTCGTCGACCTTGGCGCGCGAGGGCTGCGGAGCGTCGAGATCCACAAATAGAGCCATGGCGCGAGTCATCAGCATGTCGTCGTGGCATCCCTCCTTGGCACCGTAGCCCGTGCCCGGCAGTCGCTGATAATTGAGATACTCGGTTATGACCCGTTCGTCACGCTCTATGTACTCGCCGTCGCGCACTCTGGCCACGAGGTTTGAGATCATCGCACCCTTGGTCCGACGGTTGGTGTGAAATCCGGGTCGGCTGTCGGCCGCCCCCATACTGTCGCGGGCCACTCGGCGATACATATTCTGATAGCTTCGGCCTATGGTCTTGAGTATATACGGCCCGGCCTCGGCGGCGTCGCTTTCGAGCGAATTGCTCTCTATCACCAGCAGGGCGTTGCTGTAATATCGTGCCATCGCCACCGCCTTTCCGGCCAATATGTCCATGTCGATATGTCCGCGCCACGTAGCCACCACTTCGGGGTGACGTATGCCCCTGTGATCGAAGTGACGGTCCATCACCGTTATCACCGAGTAGTCGGCGTCGTCGGTACGGCCTCCGATGTCGACGGTACATATATAGTCGTTGGGCGCGGTGTCGGGGCGCGGATGACTCCATATCAGCGTCCCGCCCTCGGCGCTCTCCTTCACCTCGGCTATGCGCCCTTTCATCACCACCTCGCCGGTCGTGACGGGCAGTCGGCAGTCGAGGCGCAGATTGTCGGCGTCGGCAGCCGAGAAAACACCGTTGAACGCTTCGGTAAATGCCTCTTCCGGTGTGGTGGGATACTCGCTCTGAAGGTGGCGGCGGTCGCCATACTCGCGTCGGCGACAGCGATACCAGCATATCTGCTCAAGGCAGCAGCCGTGTTCGCGCCACAGCCACTCCTCATATCCGTCCATCCCGGCCACGAATGTCTCGGGGTCGGTCACCGGACGCATATAGGCTTCGTTTTCATACCAGGGCACAAACACCCACGCCTTGTCGCTCTGCCCCTCCACGGTGCGCTTCCACTCGTTGTGAAAATAGTTGTTCTCGCCGTGGGCGGTAGATTCGAGCACTATCAGCGTATATGGTTCGGTGGTTATGCCGCTGGTCACGGCACGCATGGTATCCTCGGGGCCCGACGCTTTACCCTGACGCCAGAAAGCCACTTCGGTCAGATGAGCCATAGTCACATCAAGTCCGCGCACGGAGTTGGTGCCGTAGCTCGACGTCACCGTCACGGCCGCGCCGCGCCCGGGTATATAGCGGGTGCCGCTCATTCCGGCCAGAGGTTTCAGGCAGGCGCGCTCGTCGTCGTCGAGATATTCGTCGGGATACGATGCGAGGAGCATCTCGGTGGTCAGGCGTACCGTAAGCGACGTGTCGCGAGTGTGGGCGCATATGACCGAGTTCCAGTTGTGGCGGTGTATCATCTGTATCATCTGTATCCACAGCATATAGGCCGCCACCAGTGTGGAGCATCCCCACTGGCGCGCTTTGAGCACAATAAGCCTTATCGGTTCATCGCTCACACGCATGCGTTCGAGCTCTGCCACCACGCGCCGCTGCGGACGGTTGAGCACGAAGGGCACATTGCGTCGGGTATATTTGTCATGTATGCGCGTGCATCGGGCCGCCCAGTACTCGAAATCGTGGCGGAAACGCAGCGTATCGAGTGCATTATCGCTCATAGAGGGGTCGTAGGACGAGGCTGCGGTCACAGCGGCAGGCAGGTAGAGTATCTTACCGCCGCGCGCCACTGCCACACGTTCGCCCGATGCGCCTTCGCCCGTAAGCGGGTCGTAGGCGGTACGGATGGCCGCGAGTCGGCGGCCGTTTTCGGCTGAGAGTTGAGCGTTGAATTCCATATCAGATAATTTTCGGCAAAATTACAATAACCCCTGCCGCGCCCGTAGCGATAACTACCTCGCTCCGCGGCCAGATATGACACACAATAGGCTGATCGGTCACTATCGCGATAATTTTTCGCGATTTTCTTTGAAATTCCTCTTACAATTACTACCTTTGCACGATAATAGCTAAAAATACGCACTGCCGTGAACTCCGTAATGAAAATGAAAATCCATGCCGAGGGTCGTAACATCCTCATTATCTTGATGATGATATTTATCGTCATCAATCTTTCCGCGTGGATGTTCATTCGTCCGGTAGCCATACCCGTCATCTTCACCGCCATATCGGTGGTGTTCTACTTTCTGGTGATGAACTTTTTCCGCTCGCCCCACCGCAAGTTTACGGGCGATCGCCACAATATGGTCGTATCGTCGGTCGACGGTACGGTGGTGGCTCTCGAAGAAGTCTTCGAGCCTGAGGTGCTTAAGTGCCGCTGCATTCAGCTGTCGGTGTTCATGAGCGTATTCAACGTCCATGCCAACTGGTATCCCGTCGACGGCGAAGTAAAGCTGGTGCGTCACCACAGCGGCCGGTTCATGGCCGCCAACCTCCCCAAGGCAAGTATCGAAAACGAGCGCTCTACCATACTCATCCACACCGATAATGGTCACGACGTGCTCGCCCGCCAGATAGCCGGTGCGGTGGCCCGAAGGATAGTCACCTACGCCGAGCCGGGCGACAGAGCCACCATCGACGAGCAGATGGGCTTCATCAAGTTCGGTTCGAGAGTCGACCTCTACCTGCCGCTTGATACAGAGATACTTGTAAAAATAGGCGACACCACTACGGGTGGCATCACTCCGGTGGCCCGTCTTAAAGAAATCAGCCATGATTAAGAAAATAATTTCCTGCATACCCAACACGATCACCTGCCTCAACCTGCTCTCGGGAGCTATGGCGGTGATTTTGTCGTTTCATCTCACCGAGTCATACTACGGCATTTCAGCCCTCTCGCTGGCATTTATCTTCATAGGCGCAGCTGCCGTGTTTGATTTCTGCGACGGCGCAGCCGCCCGACTGCTCAAGGCCTACTCGGCCATGGGCAAGGAGCTCGACTCGCTGAGTGATCTGGTGAGTTTCGGTCTCGCCCCCTCTATGCTGATATTCAACACCATGCAGCTCTATGGTGACGGAGCATGGAGCTTCGCCGCCCTCTTCATCCCTGCCATGGGAGCTCTCCGTCTGGCCAAGTTCAATATCGACGACCGTCAGACCACGTCATTTCTCGGCCTCCCCATCCCGGCCAACGCCATATTTTGGGTTGGCGCTCTGTCATGGTTCAATTCCTACGTCTATCCCTCCACATGGGTCATGATAGTGCTCATAGCCGTCACAGGACTGCTCATGGTGAGCAATATCCCCATGTTCTCGCTCAAATTCAAGAACTTCGCCTTCGTAGAAAATCTCCGTCGCTACATCCTCATCCTCGCCACGGTGATATTCGTGATAGGCTATGGCGTAGCCGGACTCGCCTGGACCATAGTCTTCTACCTCGTGCTCTCGCTCATACCCGAGCGCAAGGCCGTGAATGACTGATTTAGTCTTTTCGTTTTAATCTCTCTTTTGTCATGTGGTTTATAATTACTCTCATTATATTCTATTTCGTCGTGCGCGCCGCATGGCCCTGGATTTCGCGCAAAATACAGGAAAAAGCCGCTCGCATGATGGCTGACCGTATGCGCCGCGACTTCGAGCAGCGCCAGCAGGCCGACCCCTACTTCTCCATGTTCTCCTCATGGTTCTCACAGTCACGTACCGACAGCACCTCCGCTGCCACCAACACTCCGGCACGCCGCAAAGTGTTCACCCGCGACATGGGCGAGTACGCCGAATTTGAGGACCTTGAAGGCAACTATCATTACCAGTCAACCGAATCCCGCACCGTGGTGGAGGAATCGCAGATTTCCGACGCCGAGTGGGAAGAAATACGCTGAACCCCACATAGATACCCGATATGGCACAGTACTACATGCCGCGCTTGTTTGCTTTCCTGAGAAAACTCGGGCGCCACAACGACCGCGAATGGTTTCATGCCCACAAGGCTGAATACGATGACCTGCGCGCAGCGTGGATAGCCGACCTCGACAGGCTGATATCCTGCATGTCGGCCTACGAGCCGGATATGGCAGCGCAGAGCGGCAAGGACGTCACCTACCGCATATATCGCGATACCCGCTTTTCGCAAGACAAGACGCCTTTCAAGCTCCACTTCGCCGCCCTGCTCTCACCCTATGGCAAGCGCACATGTATGGCCGCCGACTATCTCCACGTGGGAGTCAACGGCTCCATGACCGAAAACGGCTGCTACGGAGGCCTGTGGATGCCCGAGAGCGACGTGCTCAAGAAAGTGCGTAAAGCTATAGTCGACAATATCGAAGAGTTTGAGGAGATCATCCACGATCCCCGGCTCGTGGCAGTGGCCGGTACAGAACTTATAGGCGACAGTCTCAAGACCGTGCCCAAAGGCTGGGAGCGCGATCACCCCTACGCCCACCTGATCCGCATGAAGGAATACGGCAAATTCGCCCCTATGACCGAGAAGGATTTCAGCACTCCCTCGTGGGTGGAACGTGCCGCCGAGATATTCCATATCTTCAAGCCCTTCAACGATTTCATCAATTACTCAATAACCGAAGAACTCTAATGGCACTGCGCACACCACAGGAAATACTTGAGCTCTCAGTCAGCGCCGCCACGCGCAAATCATCGCTTGGCCGCCGCCCGCTGCTTCTGCTCACGCTGGCCATGATGGCCGGTGCATTCATAGCCCTCGGTGGCGCTCTGTCCATCATAGCCGGATGGGGATTCACCGACGTATCTACCACTCCTTCGCTGCAAAAGCTCCTAAGCGGCCTGACATTCCCTATCGGCCTGGTACTGACGGTGATACTCGGCGCCGAACTCTTCACCGGCAACAATGCCATGATGATGCCAGCCTACCTACAGGGCAAAGTATCGGGCAAAGACGTGATAATCAACTGGGTGGCCGTATGGTCAGGCAACTTTCTGGGAGCGCTGCTCTTCGCATTTCTGCTGGTGAAACTCACCGGCACACTCGACGCATCGCCCTACCGCGAATCGCTGATCACCATGGCTCAGACCAAGGCGTCGCTGCCGTGGCTCACCACCCTCATGCGCGGCATCGGAGCCAACTGGCTCGTGTGTCTGGCCGTATGGCTCGCCATGTCGGCGGACTCGCTCGGCGGCAAGGGGACAGGATGCTGGATACCCGTGGCCGCATTCGTGATGCTGGGCTACGAGCACTGCGTGGCCAACATGTTTTTTCTGCCGTGCGCCATAATGCTGGGCGCTGACATAGCCGCCTCCGACCTGTGGCTCAATCTCTTATGGGCAACCGCAGGCAATATCATCGGTGGAGCGCTGTTTGTGGGATGTCTCCACGCCTATGTCCACCGCCCGCTTGATTCATGATTCCTTTTTGATTCATGATTCATGATGCAGGATTCATGATTCCATTTTGATTTATGATTCATGATGCAGGATTCATGATTCCTTTTTGATTCATGATTTATGATGCAGGATTCATGATTCTTTTTTGATTTATGATTCATGATTTATGATTAATCAATAGAATTTAGTATTTTTGTATCAAAATATTCCCAACAAATATCATAATATGGAAAAGGCCTTAACCTCCACCGACTTTAAATTTCCCGGTCAAACCGCTGTATATCACGGCAAAGTGCGCGACGTGTATACCATCAACGACAATCTGCTCGTAATGGTGGCCACGGACCGCATCTCGGCTTTCGACGTGATTCTACCCAAGGGTATCCCCTACAAGGGTCAGGCTCTCAATCAGATAGCTGCGACCTTCCTTGACGCAACAGCCGACGAAGTACCCAACTGGAAAATCGCCGTTCCCGACCCGATGGTGACCGTAGGATACCGCTGCGAGCCCGTGAAACTCGAAGTGATCGTGCGCGGATACATCGCCGGAAGCGCCTGGCGCGACTATCAGGCCGGCCAACACAGCATATGCGGCATAACTCTCCCCGAGGGCCTGAAGGAATGGCAGAAGTTTGACACACCCATTATCACTCCCACTACCAAAGCCGACGAAGGCCACGACCTCAACATATCGCGTAGCGAAGCCATAGCTCAGGGACTCGTGACCGAAGAGCAGTTTGACACCATGGCCCGCTACGCCTTCACCCTCTTCCGGAAAGGCACAGAGATGGCTGCCGAAAAGGGTCTGATACTGGTCGACACCAAATATGAGTTCGGCGTGCTCGACGGCAAGATCGTGCTTATGGACGAAATCCATACCCCCGACTCGTCGCGCTACATCTATGCCGACGGCTACGAAGAGCGCTTCCGCAACGGCGAACCCCAGCGCCAGCTCTCAAAAGAATTTGTGCGCCAGTGGCTTATGGAACACGACTTCATGGGTAAGGCCGGACAGAAAGTACCCGAAATGACCGATGAGTTCGTGCAGAGTGTATCAGACCGCTACATCGAGCTCTATGAGCACATCACCGGCCATCCCTTCGTGAAAGCCGACGAGACACACCTGCTTGACCGCATAGAGAAAAACGTGCTCGACTGCCTCAATACTCTTAATCCCTGATACTTCCCCGCGTGAACTGCGAAGAAATAAATCCCTATGACGACCGGCGTGAAAAAGGCAAACAGGTCAAAGACATGTTTGACTCAATCGCGCCGGCCTACGATTTCATGAACCGGGCCATGACGCTCGGTATCGACCGCCGCTGGCGCAGCATCGCCATAGGTATGCTGGCCGAGGGTAATCACGACGATATTCTCGACATAGCCACCGGGACTGCCGATCTGGCCATACTTATGGCTCACAGGCTCGATCCGGTCACTGTGACCGGCATAGACCTCTCGGAGCAGATGCTTGCCAAGGGGCGCCGCAAGGTGGAGGATGAAGACCTCTCCGACACGGTGAAACTGGTGCAGGGCGACTGCCTGCAACTGCCGTTTCCCGACGAGTCGTTTGACCTGGTGACATGCGCGTTCGGTGTGCGCAACTTCGAGAATCTTCTTGCCGGTTACCGCGAGATGTATCGAGTGCTCCGCAAGGGTGGCCGGGTGTGCATACTCGAACTATCCACCCCTACATCGGGTCTGGTGCGTCCGTTTTACAATCTCTACACACGCCATATCATCCCTACGCTGGGACGTGCGGTGTCGTCTGACACCCGGGCTTACTCCTATCTGCCCGAAAGCATAGCTGCTGTGCCGCAGGGTGCCGAGATGACCGGTCTGATGGAGCGTGCGGGATTCAAAGGCTGCACCTTCCGCCCGCTCACCTTCGGTGTCTGCACCATCTACACGGGGGAGAAGATTTAAGAATTCTGATTCTGAGGCGGAGGTGGTGGATGTTGTAAACATTTTTGAGATTTAAGAATTAAAAAAATTAAGACCGGACTATTATGAAGATGTCATGGGACAAACTCATAACTCCGTTGCGCTTCGGCCAGGAGCATCTGAACGTGACCGAGAGTGAGACACGTTCGGAATTTCAGCGCGATTATGACCGCATAGTATTCTCACCGGCATTCCGCCGACTCCAGAACAAGACGCAGGTATTCCCTCTGCCGGGCAGCATCTTCGTCCACAATCGCCTCACCCACAGCATGGAAGTGGCATGTGTGGGCCGGTCGATAGCCCGCGAGGTGGCCGCAGCCCTCAAGCGCAAATATGAGGGTGAGTCTTGGGTAGGGAAGCTCGATGCAGCCGGAGAGATTGTAGCAGCTGCTTGCCTGGCCCACGACATGGGCAATCCGCCCTTTGGCCACTCAGGCGAAAAGGCCATCTCGTCGTTTTTCAGCGAGGGACCGGGCCGTCCGCTGCGCGCAAGTCTGACAGCCGAACAGTGGGCCGATCTGACTCACTTCGAGGGCAACGCCAACGCATTCCGCCTGCTCACCCATCAGTTTTTGGGTCGGCGTCCGGGCGGTTTCGCTCTCACCTACTCCACTCTGGCGTCGATAGTGAAATATCCCTACGCATCCGTACTGGCTTCGCACGAGCATCCGAAATTCGGCTTCTTCACCTCCGAGACCTCAGATTTCGAGCGAGTGGCAGCCCACACCGGACTGCTGCGCGTCACTGCGCCCGACCAGGCTCCGGGCTACGCGCGCCATCCGCTGGTATACATAGTGGAAGCGGCCGACGACATCTGCTATGAAATCATGGACATAGAAGATGCCCACAAGCTCGGCCTCCTGCCCACAGAGCAGGTGATAGACCTCTTCCTGCAATTTTTCAACTACGACGACCGCTGCCGCCGCCTGACATCGCTCGACCATGTGGACGATCCCAACGAGAAGATAGCCTATCTGCGCGCCTCGATAATAGGTGTGCTCGTGGAGCGGTGCGCCCTCACTTTCGTGGAAAACGAGGAGGCGATACTCCGCGGCGAGTTTGACGGTCAACTGCTCAACCATATCACACCTACCGAGCGTCAGGCTTACAAGGCTTGCGAACGGCTGTCGTGGCAGCGGATTTACAGCGCGCCCGATGTGATAGACATCGAACTGGCCGGTAACCGCATCATCTCATTCCTGATGGAAAAGGTGATCGATGCCGTGCTCAATCCGGATCTCAACTATTCGCGTCTGCTGCTGGCCAAGATACCGCGGCAGTATGAGAAGACCCATACATCGCTCTACGGCAAACTCCTCGCCGCTGTGGACTATATCTCGGGTATGACCGACGTGTATGCCCTCGAACTCTATCGCCAGCTCAACGGCATGAGCCTAAAAATCAACAACTGACATGAAAAAGATTCTTCTCCTTCTGCTTGTTCTGGCAGCTGCTGCGGCCGGAGCCGTGACCGTCGACGAAGTGCGCAACGTGCATCTGACCGACGCACACCGCTACGTAACCGATCAAGCCGGGGCGCTCTCGCCCGCGACTGTAACCCGCCTCGACGACGCTATAGGCCGGTTGTGGGACAACACCACAACGGAGCTTGCCGTGGTAGTGGTGGATCAGATAGACCCGTCGACCGATCCTGACCGCTTCGCCACCGACCTGTTCGAGAAGTGGCAGATAGGACGTAGCGATAAGGACAACGGTGTGCTCATGCTCATCTCCACGGGCGACCGCAAGGCCGTGATACGCACGGGCTACGGCGCTGAAGGGGCGCTTCCCGACATAATAGCAGGCCGAATAATCCGCAACGAGATGGCACCGCGATTTGCTGAAGGTGACTACGACGCGGGTACGCTGGCCGGTGTGGCCGCCATATCCGAGCGATTGAGCGATCCGGCGGTGGCCGAAGAGCTGCGCTCAGCTCTTCCGCGCGACTCCCGGGTATCGGCATCGCACGGCGACGAATTGACAAGCGAAGATATATTCGGAATGTATCTGAATTTTGCGATAACGATCGGCATCGTCACTTTCTGCTGGGTAGCCTACACGATGTTCCATACCCGCGGCCGCTCGGAGTCGGAGCGATACCAGGCTCTCGACCGCATACGTGACACTGTGGCTCTGATAGCTTTCCTGTCGATAGGTATGGGCTTGCCGGCGCTACTGCTTCTTCTTTGGGAAAGGCGGCGGATACGCTACCACAAACGCATGTGCGGCAACTGCGGGCATCGCATGCAGCTGCTCGACGAGGAGACGGACAACCGCTATCTCACTCCTGCCGAGGATGCTGAGGAGCGCATCAATTCGATTGACTACGATGTATGGCTGTGTCCGGATTGCAATAATACGGAGGTGATACCTTACGTGAACACTAAAGCGGCCTACACGGAGTGTCCGCGATGTCATGCCCGGGCGCTGAGCCTGGTGGACTCACGCACTACCACTGTGCCGACAACTCGCTCGGAGGGTGAGATTACTGATACTTATGCGTGCAAGGCATGCGGATTTACGACTCAGCGTCGCCGGAGGCTGCCGCGTCGTGCCGACAATACGGCTAATGCTGCCGCGGCTGCGGCTATTCTGGGCAGTATGCTTGGTGGCCGAGGTGGTGGCGGTGGCTTCGGTGGTTTTTCAGGGGGTAGCTTCGGAGGCGGTAGTACCGGTGGCGGTGGCGCCTCGGGAAGTTGGTGACGGTTCCTTTTTGATTCATGATTCATGATGCATGATTCATGATGCATGATTCATGATTATTTGTGCAACCGCTCCGCGGTTGTGTCGTCGTGCACTTTGTACCCCGGGTGACAAGCACCCGGGGTTAACGTTGTGGTAGCCACTCCGTGGCTTTTTGAGACACACCTATAGGTGTGCATAGATTCATGATTTTTTTGTGCAACCGCTCCGCGGTTGTGTCGCGGTGGGGTTTGTACCCCGGGTGACAAGCACCCGGGGTTAACGTTGTGGTAGCCACTCCGTGGCTTTTTGAGACGCGCACCCGTGGGTGCGACGGCTGTGGAACAGCGGCAATGAAGTTACATTTTTGCTCGGCCGGACACAGCCCAGTGTGCGCCCTACAGGTGGGACGGGGTGTTGTGGGTGATTAGCCGGTTAGAAGGCGGCGACGGCCAGGCGGCGGCTGCGGGAGGTGGATACGAGGTCGGGATTGTCGGATGTGGCAATTCGGGCGCGGTAGATGTAGATGCCGCGGTTGACCCGCTGACCACTGTTGTTGACCAGATTCCACTTCACAGGCGATGATGAGAACATGTCGGCACGTCCGGTGGCGGTTTCGCTCCACTGAAGGGTGCCGTTGAAGTCAAATACTTCCACGGTGACGTTGAGAATTTCGTCGGGACGGTCGTGGCTCACATAAAAATTAGCCTCGTTGCGGGCCGGACTTGCGTCGGTCCAGACATCGAATATAGAGGGTGCGGCCGAACTGTCGACACTGAACGTGAGGGTCTTAGAGGCGGAATTTCCATTGACGTCCCACACGCGGAACTCCAGTTCGTGGTCGCCCGGCATGAGTTCGGGCAGACGGTAGGAGATAGTGCCGGCAGGCGAACCATCTTCATCGGGGCTGAACGAAGCAGCCACATCGCTGTATGAATCCTTGCGGTCGATGCGCACGCTCATCTGGTGGCCTACGCCGGCGGTGGAGAGGTTGATACCCGTATCATCGCTCACGCGGGCTATAAGCATGGGGGCGGCGTTGACGGTGCTTCCGTCTTCAAACGAGTCGTGATTCATATACATATACTCGATCTTCGGGGCGTTGAGATCGGCTGTGGCCTGATCGTCGAACCCGTAGATATAGAAGTTGCGGAATGTATCGGCGGCGTCGTTGGCCTTGTCGGCCGAGATGGCGTAGAGCGACATGGCACCGGGGCGGAAATTGTCGGCCACTTCCGAGGGCATGGTGAGCGAAATTTCAAACTCGCCGGCGATGACGGCGGTGCGACCGGCTGCTACGCGGTTGCCCTGCTGCTCAAACGATACTTCACGCTCGTTTTCGTCGCGCTCGTTGGAAACAGTGGAATATTCAGCGTCGAAAATGGTGTAGGAAAGAGAGCCGGTGAAATCGTCGAGACGGTTGCCGGCATAGTCGGTGACGTGTCCCTTGATCGACACTTTCTGAAGCGCTGAAATCACGGGCGGGGTCTGCGGGTCAGTAGCATCGACACCGTTGATGCTCACCACTTCCACGCGGTTTTCGGGAATGGCCGGACGCATGGCCGGGTCGCCGAGCATCACGTAGCGGCGCTTGTTGGTGTCGGAGCCGATGCTGTTTTTAGCCTTCATCATGGCTTCGCCCACGGTGGGGAATCGGCCTGAGGAGTCGGCTTGGAAAAGGTTTTTGGCGAAGGCGGTAGACATCAGTTCATTGAGCGCGATATATACGGGGCGCACGGCCGATATGGCAGCGATGGCACCACCGCTCTCGCGCATACACAGAGCCTCGATGCCCGAAGTGCGGTCGCCGTCCCAGCGGCCGAACGAGCATGTAGCGCCGTAGAATATGAGCGGTTTGCGCAGATAGAGCTTGTAGACCTCGCCGGGAGGTAGAAGTCCCTCGCCGGTAAGATTGTCGACGGTAGCATGACCAATGAAGCTCCACAGCAGCACACCGTCTTCGATCTCGCGGCGGAAAGTCGACACGGCCTCGGCATAGACGCCATTGGAAAGGGTGTAAGCGCCGAAATATACTTTCTTATAATTAATGTCGGCTCCGCGCGATGATGAGAGGAAGCCGTTGTACATCTTTTCAGACTGAATGAGATGCACGGAGCTGTCGCCATCGTCGGCCGTGAGGACAGCACGCTGCACCCACTCACCGCCGCCGGGGGTGGTGATGTAGTCAGTCAGGCGGTCAACAAACACGGCGGCCTCGTCGGCAGAGGTGGCGGGGATACGTCCGACGGCTATATTGAGCACTTCGTTGCCCCATCGGAGGCCAGAGCCGTCTTCGAGCATGGCGAAGAAATCGTCGGAGCAATAAGCCACGTTTTCATTCAGTCCGCTATCGGTGGACCATGCAGGGATGGTCTCATATCCGGCCTGAGCCATGTCGCCGGTAAGTCGGCGGTTGTCGTAGGTAGGACGGCCGAAAAGGAGGAGGTAGCGGAAATTGCCGCCCTCGGCGCCCGCAGCCGAACGGTCGAAATACATTTTGGCCATCTTGCGTATGCCCGACGGATCGGCTACGCCTGATGAAAATTCGTTATATACCTGGTCTTGAGTCACTACGAGCACGTCGAGGTCATCGTGGAGAGCTGCAACACGGTTGGCCTGGGTCAGATTATCGGCAGTGGTCACAATCACCATGTCGGGCGTGGTGCGTGCGTGGAGATTCTGATTGGCTATCAGTCCCACATATTTGGGCGAAGGCAGCACGGCCGACGCACTCCATGCGCAGTAGGAGCGCATACCGGCGTAAGGCGTCACCCATCGGAGCGCCCCGCCCGTGGCGGTCGTGGTGGAGAGCTGATTGATATTGAGAGGATCGGTGACATCCCACACGGTCACGTCCTTATTGTCGGCCACAGCGAGTTCCACACCGGGAGAATCGGTGGAAAAACCGAGTTTACCGCCGTCGAGAGTTATAAGACGCTTATAGAGCAGCTCGATATAATCGAGATAAGCCATCGACACAACGCCGCCACCATTGAAGCGAACACCGATGGAGGTATTGTTGCCGCCGATAGTAAACGTGCCTTCGCTGAGTCCTGTCGAGCCTTCCGACGAAGCCGGGAAAGTGTAGACACCCGAGAGCGAGAGGGCATTGTTGTCGGCCGAGAGCGCCACAGTCGACTGCCCGGTGGTGGCCGAAAGAAAATTCACCCTTGCCACAGCTTCGGAGGGCACGATAGCGCCGGGAGTGGAGAAGCGGAAAGACTGCGACGATGTATAGCGGAAATCCTCGCCCACGAGGAGCAGACCCAGTGTGGCGGGAGATACTTTATCGGTCTCGTGGAAGAGATGTTCGGTAAACGATGTGGCAAACGTGCGGTCAGCGGTCAGTTCGCGACCCTCGGTGACGATTTCACGCGCGGGCGCGTCGCTCTCGGTCACGAAATAATATCCGGCCGTAGAGAAGGGATTGAGCGAATGGCTCCACGAGTTGTCGGAATAGGTCCACGTCTCAGGGCCGAGGGCGTAGAACACCACGCCGCGCTGCGACACCACGCTCTGCACCTGAGGCAGATCGTCGATAAATCCGGCTTGAGTCATATGATCAGAGATACGCTGACCGCCGTAGCCGTGGATTCTCACGCGCGAGGGGTCGCTGAAACCCCACGAGCGCAGGTCGGCTGCGGTGATGCAGTAAAGTCCGGTCTCGGCCACGGAGATCTTCACCCATTTACCCTCGGCAAGAGCGGAGGAGTCGGTATAGGTGTCAGACGAAAAGGCGGCTCCACGGGCCGGAGTCAACATCACGGCCAAAATCACGGCCAGCCGCACTACATGTGTAAGGAGTGAATATGAGAGGTTCATTGATGGAAAGACGTATTAATACAAATATATAACGTAAGTTATGTGTGATTATTGCATGGCCTGAAGCCACTTGTCCCACTCTTCGCGAGAGCCGTTGAAGGCATTGATGTCGACGGGATGATCCGTGCCGGCCACCTTACCGCGGTGGGTAGCCTGCCAGAGAGTCCAGCGCATAGGTTCGGCGGGAGGATCGACGAGCGAACAGAGCCACACGGGGTAGCCGGGGAAATTGCCGCGCACGAAGCGCTCGTAGCCGTTTTTGTTGGTATAGAGCATCACGCGGTAGCCGTGGCGCTCAAGGTGGTCGATCATCTCGTTGAGACGGTCAAGCACATGCGATGTGGGCTGGGCGGCCGAATTGGTCCACTCCTCTATGTCGATAGCCACGGGCAGATGCAACTCCCTACCGTTGATAGAGTTCACGAAGTTAAGACCCTGCATGTAGCCGCTGGTCTCGAAACGGAAGAAGTGATAGGCGCCCACACTGAGTCCGGCCTCGATGGCTCGATTGTAGTTGTCGAGAAAAGCCTTATCCTTGAAGGTAGCTCCTTCGGTGGCCTTGATGATTACAAAATCATATCCGTCGGCCTTGACGGCGTCGAAATCCACTTCGCCGTTGTGAGAACTGATGTCGATACCGGCCACGGGATAAATCTCTCGGTCGGGATACACCACGGCCGGAGCGGTCCTTGAGCAAGCCGCGCCGAGCATGGCCGCAGCAACTATAAGTAACGACAAAAATCTCATCATACCACAAAGATACAAAAGTTTTTCGACCCATCCCGCGCCGCTGACCCAATCTTAGGAGTTTTTAACGGCTTGGCATGGTGAAGTTACATTTTTGCGGGGGGGGGCGGGTGAACAATAGCGGATCGATTGTACAACCACTCCGTGGCTGATTTGGCATTGGTTTTGATGCCCCGGGTGGCAAGCTCGTGGAGAAAACAACATTGCAGCTCCGCAGCTCATGTTGTCAGGGGCACTTGTCCGCGGGCTTCACCCGCGGTTTAGTACAACGACGGGCTTCCAGCCCTGATTTTCATTAACGCGGCGGCGGATGGTGCGCGACGACGGCGGATGATGGTGCGAGTTTTTGCGCGGGCGGACGCTTCCAAGTGTGCGGCCTTACCGGGGGGCGGGGGTGTGGGGGGATTATTACTATTTTTTCCGGGGATTTTTCTTGGAATTGCGGGAGTTTGATAGTATTTTTGCAATGTAAAAATACTATCTTTCCGCTAATGACCAACGAATACTTACCACGCCCTATTGTGGATTTACCCGAGCCGAAGACCGATACGGTGATTGACCGCATCCACTATATCATGCGCATCAATAATATGTCGCAGGCCCGGTTTGCCCGCCTTATAGGTATCGACCCGAGCAATCTGTCGAAGGTGCTGACGGGTAAATCGCCCGTTTCCGAGAGTCTTATCAACCGCATAGTCATCGACGCTGGTGTGTCGAAGTCGTGGCTTCGCGACGGTCTTGACTCGCCTTATGCGAAGCCTCTGATGGCTGAGGAAATCCTCATCGACAATCCGCTCGTGCCTTCGGTCATGACCGACGACGGGACTCCGGTCTACGATATAGACGTGACGGCGGGATGCCACAATCTGGAAGCTATATTCAGCGAGCAGCGTCCGATAGGTGCTGTGTCGCTGCCGGGACTGAAACACAAGCAGATAATAGTGCCGGTGAGAGGTGACTCTATGTCGCCCACGATATGCGACGGGGGCTATGTGGCCATCCGCCCCATCAACGATATGCGCAACATTTTCTGGGGTCAGATCTATGTGGTGGGCCTTGAGGAATACCGTATGGTGAAGTTTGTGAGAAAGCACCCCGACAATTCGATGGTGATACTCCACAGCGCCAATCCCGCTTATGATGATATGGAGGTGCTCCGCAGCGACATCAAGTCGCTCTATCTGGTAGAGAACATATTAAATTACAGCCGACGATGCTAAGACGATTAATATTATTAACTACCGCAGTGGCCGCGATAGTGGCCGCGCGTGGTGAAACACCCACATTTGAACAACTTTCAGTAAAGGCCGACCGCTTCATACAATATAAGGAGTGGGCGTCGGCTCAGGCGATGCTTCAGCTCATGGTGACCGAACGCCCCGACGATGCTGCCCTGACCGGCAAGGCTATAGCGGTGGCAGGAGTGCGCAACGACTCCACGGAGCAGTTGCGGCTGTTTCGCAACGCGGTATCCAACCGTCAGCCGTTCGAGAAGGTATTCATATCGGTGGAGGACGAATCGTTTGCGCTGGCACGCGGCGATGTCTACGAGGATTTTCTGCTGATGATAGCACGCCGCGAGGCATGGGTGCGCCGCTCTATCGACAGCTACCTGCTGAGATATTACACCTACCGCTGCGACGGCCCGGGCATGGTGGCTTATGCCGACAAGATGCTGGCGGGTCTGCCCGACAACGTGACTTTCCTTCACGACAAGGCTCGGGGCTATATGTTGACAGGCGATTTCTCTGCAGCGATGGATGTATACCGCCGCATCACCGAGGTGGCACCCGATAATGTCGATGCTCTGCTGGCGTTGGGTTTCTATGCCGAGTCGCAAGGGGATAAATCCGACGCTCTGGATTATTTCAAGAAGGCATATGCCATTATGCCCACACCCTATTTGAAAAGTAAGATAGAAAATATTGAATATAATAGCTATGCAAAAAATAGTTGAATGTGTGCCCAATTTCAGTGAGGGGCGCGATAAAGATGTAATAAAGTCAATCACCGACGCTATAGAGAGCGTGGAGGGTATTCGTCTGCTCGACGTGGACCCCGGCGAGGCTACCAACCGCACTGTGGTGACTTTCGTGGGTGAACCCGAGGCTGTGACCGAAGCGGCATTTCGCGGCGTGAAGCGCGCGGCCGAACTGATCGACATGCGTCGGCACCACGGCGCGCATCCCCGCATGGGTGCTACGGATGTGTTGCCGCTCATACCCGTGTCGGGCATCACACTCGAAGAGTGCGCCGAACTTGCCCGCAAGCTGGCCGAACGCATCTCTACCGAGCTCGACATACCGACCTACTGCTACGAAGCTGCCGCGTCGACCCCGGCCCGCAAGAATCTGGCCGTGGTGCGCAAGGGTGAATATGAAGGTCTGGCCGAACGCCTCGATGACCCGGCCGAAGGCCCGGACTTCGGCCGCGGCCCTCTGACCGAGCACAAGGCTCGCACGGGCGCTACGGCCGTGGGTGCACGCGACTTCCTGATAGCCGTTAACTTCAACCTCAACACCACGTCGACCCGCCGCGCCAACGCCATAGCATTTGACGTGCGCGAGAAAGGCCGTCCCGCCCGCGAGGGCGGAGTGCTGACGGGCAAGCCGCTCAAGGACGAGAACGGCAATCCCGTCATGATACCCGGCACTCTCAAGGGCACGAAGGCCATAGGCTGGTATATCGACGAATATGGCATAGCGCAGGTGTCGATGAACATCACCGACATCAACACCACCCCGCTCCACGTGGCCTTCGACGAGGTGACCCGCGCGGCAGCCGCCCGCGGCATCCGCGTCACCGGCACAGAGATAGTGGGACTCATACCGCGCCGCACGCTCATCGATGCCGGTAAGTATTTCCTCCACAAGCAGCAGCGCTCCACCGGCATACCCGACGACGAGATAATCCGCATAGCCATCAAGAGCATGGGGCTTGACGAGCTCAAGCCGTTTGTGGCCGCCGAGAAGGTGATAGAAGATATGATAGCCGACAAGTCGGGCAAGCCGCTGCTGACCGACCTTACTCTCACGGGATTTGCCCGCGAGACGGCAAGCGAATCACCCGCCCCCGGCGGCGGCTCGGTGTCGGCCTACATGGGCGCACTGGCGGCGGCGCTGGGTACTATGGTGGCTAATCTTTCGGCTCATAAAGCAGGGTGGGATGACCGCTGGCGCGAGTTTTCGGACCGTGCCGAGCAAGGGCAGGCACTGCTCAACTCGCTGTTAGGACTGGTGGACGAAGACACCGCGGCATTTGACGGCGTGATGGCCGCATTTGCCATGCCCAAGGGCAGCGAGCAGGAACGCGCCGCCCGCGCCGAGGCCATAGAAGCCGCGACGCTCCACGCCGCCATGATACCGCTGCGCACCATGCAGACCACACTCGACACGTTCGGTCTGCTGCAATACGTAGCCGACCACGGCAACCCCGCCTCGGCAAGCGACGCCGGAGTAGGCGCACTGGCGGCACTTGCGGCGATAGGCGGAGCGCGCCTCAACGTGCTCATCAACGCCGCCTCGCTGACTGACCGCGCCAAAGCCCTCGAAATCAAGAAGCAGGCCGACGAGGTGGAAGCAGCTGCCCGCCATCAGGCCGAAGCCGTGATGAAATCAGTAGAAACCAACATCATGAAATCATGAAACACGATAAAACATTTCGCGAAACGGTAGCCGCCGGCATACCCGACGTGCTGCCCGCACCGCGCCCCTACGACACAACAGTCAACCATGCGCCCCGCCGCAAGAAGATACTCACCCCCGATCAGGAACGCCTGGCGCTGAAAAATGCCCTGCGCTACTTCCCCGAGCATCTCCACGCCGAGCTTGCGCCCGAGTTTGCCCGCGAGTTGCGCGACTATGGCCGAATATACATGTACCGCTTCCGCCCCGACTACGAGATGCGCGCCCGCAGCATCGACGAATATCCGGCACGCTCGCGTCAGGCAGCAGCGATAATGATGATGATACAGAACAATCTCGACCCCGCCGTGGCCCAGCATCCCCACGAGCTAATCACCTACGGCGGCAACGGAGCTGTGTTTCAGAACTGGGCGCAGTATCTGCTCACCATGCGCTATCTGAGCGAGATGACCGACGAGCAGACTCTCGTGATGTATTCCGGCCACCCTCTGGGTCTCTTCCCCTCCCACAAGCGCGCCCCGCGCGTGATAGTCACCAACGGTATGGTGATACCCAACTACTCCAAGCCCGACGACTGGGAGCGGATGAATGCCATGGGAGTGTCGCAATACGGACAGATGACCGCCGGATCATATATGTATATCGGACCGCAGGGCATAGTGCACGGCACCACCATCACGGTGCTCAATGCCGCCCGCTCGCACATGGAGCCGGGTCGCGACTCGATAGGCGGCATGCTCTTCGTGTCGGCCGGACTCGGCGGCATGTCGGGCGCTCAGCCCAAGGCCGGTGTGATCTCGGGCGTGGTGAGCATCATAGCCGAAGTCAATCCGCTGGCCGTGGAGAAGCGTCACCGCCAGGGCTGGGTGGACGAAGTGTACACCGACCTCGACGCCCTCGTGGCCCGCGCCCGCCGCGCCATGGAAGGCCGCGAGGCCGTGTCGCTGGCCTATCAGGGCAACGTGGTGGACCTCTGGGAGCGTCTGGCCGACGAGCCAGACCTGAAGGTGGATCTGGGCAGCGACCAGACCTCGCTCCATAATCCCTGGGCCGGCGGATACTATCCGGCCGGACTTACACTGGAGGAGTCAAAAGCCATGATGGCCGACGATCCCGAGGAGTTCCGCCGCCGCGTGCAGGAGTCGCTTCGCCGTCAGGTGGCCGCCATCAACCGTCTGGCCGAGCGCGGCATGTATTTCTTTGACTACGGCAACGCCTTCCTGCTCGAAAGCGCCCGAGCCGGAGCCGACGTGATGAACGACGAAGGCACATTCCGCTATCCCTCATACGTGCAGGACATCATGGGCCCGAAATTTTTCGACTACGGCTTCGGCCCGTTCCGCTGGGTGTGCACCTCCGGACTCGAAAGCGACCTTGAGGCCACTGACCGCATAGCGGCCCGTGTGCTTGAGGACATGCTGGCCACCGCTCCCGATGAAATCCGCGGGCAGCTCGCCGACAATCTGCACTGGATACGCGAAGCCTCGCGCAACCATCTGGTGGTGGGCTCTCAGGCCCGCATACTCTATGCCGACGCCGAAGGCCGCGCACGCATAGCCCTGGCATTTAACGAAGCCATAGCTTCGGGCGAAATCACCGCCCCCGTGGTGCTGGGCCGCGACCATCACGACGTGTCGGGCACCGACTCGCCCTACCGCGAGACATCAAACATATACGACGGCTCACAATATACAGCCGATATGGCCGTTCACAACGTGATCGGCGACTCATTCCGCGGCGCCACGTGGGTATCTATCCACAACGGCGGCGGCGTGGGCTGGGGCGAGGTGATCAACGGCGGCTTCGGCATGGTGATAGACGGATCGGCAGAGGCGGCACGCAATATCACCGAAATGCTGCTCTGGGACGTGAACAACGGTATTGCCCGCCGCAGCTGGGCCCGCAACGAGGGCGCTATTTTCGCCATACGCCGCGAGATGGAGCGCACCCCCGGACTGACCGTCACTCTCCCCAACATAGCTTCTGACTCACTTATCGACCAAACACTCAACTCACTGACATGATACACCATATATCGCCCGCCCGTCTGACCATCGACGAAGCGGGCCGGATAATCAGCCGGGGCATGAAACTGGCCCTCAGCGAAGAATCGCGCTCACTGATAGAGCGCTGCCGCACTTATCTTGACAACAAGATGGCTACGCAGACCGAACCTATCTACGGTATCACCACCGGATTCGGATCGCTGTGTAACATCTCGATAGGCGCCGACCAGCTCACGCAGCTGCAAATGAACCTGATGATGTCGCACGCCTGCGGCACTGGCGAGCGTGTGCCCGCCGAGATAGTGAAACTGATGCTTCTGCTGAAGATACAGTCGCTCTCCTACGGCAATTCGGGCGTGCAACCGGCCACGGTGGAAGGCCTCATCAAGCTCTTCAACGCCGACGCTCTGCCCGTGGTCTACACCCAAGGCTCGCTGGGCGCGTCGGGCGATCTCGCCCCTCTGGCCCATCTGTCGCTCCCGCTCATAGGCTGCGGCGAAGTGGAATATAAAGGCAGCGTGCGCCCGGCTGCGGAAGTACTCGAAGAAATCGGGCTTGCCCCGGTGCGCCTGATGTCGAAAGAAGGATTGGCGCTGCTCAACGGCACGCAGTTTATGAGCGCGTATGCCACCTGGGCCGTGATACGCAGCCGCCATCTGGGCGAGATGGCCGATAAGATAGCCTCGCTCTCGCTCGACGCCTTCGACGGCCGCATAGAGCCGTTCGGCCCTCAGGTCAACGAGGTGCGCCACCATCGCGGACAGATAGAGACAGCCGCCGCAGTGCGAGAATATCTCAAGGGCAGCGAGATTATCGAAAGTCCCAAGAAGCACGTGCAGGATCCGTACTCATTCCGATGCGTGCCGCAGGTTCACGGCGCTTTCAAGGACACGCTGGCTCATGTGGCGGCCGTGATAGAAGATGAGATCAACTCTCCGACCGACAATCCCACCATATTCCCCGACGACGACATAATAGTGTCGGCCGGCAACTTCCACGGCGAGCCGATAGCGCTGCCTATGGACTTTCTGGCCGTGGCGCTCACCGAGCTCTCCAACATATCGGAGCGCCGTATCTACAAGCTCATATCGGGCCAGCGCGGACTGCCGTCGTTTCTGGTGGCCAATCCGGGAGTCAACAGCGGCTTCATGATACCGCAATACACCGCGGCCTCGATCGTGAGCCAGTCAAAGGGACTGTGCTGGCCCGCAAGCTGCGACTCCATACCGTCGTCGCAGGGTCAGGAAGACCACGTGTCGATGGGGTCGAACTCGGCCACGAAGCTCTACCGCGTGGTGGGCAACACCACCCGCGTGCTTGCCATCGAGATGCTCAATGCGTCGCAGGCCATCGAGTTCCGCCGTCCGCTTCGCACGTCGCCCGTGCTTGAGGAGTTTCATGCCGCGTTCCGAAAGGAAGTGCCGTTTGTTGACAACGACGTGGTGATGTATCCCCTCATAGCCAAGTCAGTAGAGTTTATATCAAAAGCTGAGTGATATGATAATCAAGAATATAGCTTCGATAGTAGGCGTCACCAGCCCCGCCAAGCGGCGGCTCGAAGGCGTGGAGATGGCCTCGGTGGGTATGATCAAGGGCGCGTGGCTGCGCACCGACGGCGAACTCATCGCCGCCTATGGCCCGATGGCACAGATGCCCGCTCCGGCCGAGGGCGAGGAGGTGATCGACGCCTGCGGCGGCTGGCTGTTTCCGTCGTTTTGCGACTCCCACACCCACATCGTGTATGCCGGAAGCCGCGAGGGCGAGTTTGTCGACAAGATAGCCGGCCTCTCCTACGAGGAGATAGCCGATCGTGGAGGCGGCATACTCAACTCGGCCGATCTGCTTGCCGCCACTCCCGAGGATGAGCTTTACCGTCAGGCCATGAGCCGCGTCGACGAGATAATAGCTGCCGGCACGGGCGCGGTGGAGATCAAGAGCGGTTACGGCCTGTCGACCGACACCGAGCTGAAGATGCTTCGCGTAGTGGCCCGCATAGCCGAGTCGACGCCGCTGGTGGTGCGCGCCACATTTCTTGGCGCTCACGCCGTGGCCCGCGCCTACTATGGCCGTCAGGATGAATACGTGGACCACATCATCACCGACATGCTCCCCGCCGTGGCCGCTCAGGGCGTGGCGCAGTATGTCGACGTGTTTTGCGACAAGGGTTTCTTCACCGTGCGCGACACCGAGCGCATACTCGATGCCGCCGCGCGCTACGGACTCCGCCCCAAGATCCATGCCAACGAACTGGCCCGCTCGGGCGGCGTGCAGGTAGGTGTGGCTAAAGGCGCTCTGTCGGTTGACCATCTCGAACGCATGGGAGCGCAGGAAATCGAGGCTCTCTACGGCTCGTCGACCATCCCCACGATGCTCCCGGGGGCATCGTTCTTTCTGGGAATGCCCTACGGCCCTGCCCGTCAGGTGATCGACGCCGGTCTGCCGCTTGCGCTGGCGAGCGACTACAATCCGGGATCGTCGCCCTCGGGCAACATGAAGATGGTGATGTCGCTCGGCTGCATAAAGATGAAACTCACGCCCGAGGAGGCTTTCAATGCCGCGACGCTCAACGGTGCGTATGCCATGGGCGTAGAGGCCGAGACGGGGTCGATAGCCGAGGGCAAACTGGCGTCGTTTTTCATCACCCGCCCCATGCCGTCGCTGGCCTTCATGCCCTACGCCTACACCGCTCCCCTCATACGGCGCACCTTCCTCCGCGGCCGCGAAGTGACAAAGTGATTACCCGTCGGGCACACCACCATCGGTGAGCGCCTGTCACAACGTGATTCCCCGTCGGGGCACACCACCGGTGAGTGCCTGTCACAACGTGATTCCCCGTCGGGGCACACCATCGGTGAGCGCGTCAGCAAGGCGCGGAGCGCCTGTCACAACGTTAACCCCGGGTGCTTGACACCCGGGGTACAATCAAGACCCAACACCACAACCGCGGAGCGGTTGAACAACATCAGCACCAAATCCATGAGCAAAACCAGATCACTCCACCACATCGTATTCGGCACAAAACGGCGAATACCGTCCATCACGCCCGAATATAAGAGGGATCTCTACGCCTACATTCATGGTATCATGAAAGAGAAGGGGTGTAAGGTACATCGTATCAACGGCATGGCCGACCATATACATATACTTGTCGACGTACATCCTACGGTGGCCGTGGCCGCTCTGGTAAAAGAAATCAAGCAGTGGAGTAGCCACTGGCTAAAAAACAATCCTCAGTTTCCGCTGTTTTCTAATTGGGGCGCGGGATATTATGCTGTCTCTGTCGGGTGTGAAGCACTCGATGCATGCAGAAACTATATCATAAATCAGGAGGAACATCATACGGCCACTGATCTGATAGAAGAGATGCAACGTATAGCGAGAATCAACGGATTGACTTGGTATGAAGATGACTGGAACTGATACATTGTTCAACCGCTCCGCGGTTGTGTTCGCGGGGGGTATCGTTACCCCGGGTGGCAAGCACCCGGGGTTAACCAAATGTCTGCCGCTCCGCGGCGAATACTCCGATCATAAGCACCCCGGTCGCGCACCGGCCGAGGCCGCAGTCGTGCACCAGCCGAGGTCCCGGGAGGTGAGCGCGTCAGCAAGGCGCGGAGCGGGTGAACTATAGCAGCACAAGATTATTAACCACTATATAGAATGATATGAAGATAATAAATTTCGATGAGACGCCGTCGCTCGTGAGCCAGTATATGGCCGAACTGCGCGACGTGACGGTGCAGAAAGACATGCTTCGATTCCGCCGTAATCTCGAACGTATCGGCGAAATAATGGCCTATGAGTTGTCAAAGACTCTCCGCTACAAGGCCGTCGACATCCCTACACCTCTGGCTACGGCCAAGTGCCACATACTTGACGAGAAGCTGGTGCTTGCCACGATATTCCGCGCCGGCATACCGTTTCACAAGGGATTTCTGGACTATTTCGACCATGCGCAGAATGCGTTTGTGTCGGCCTACCGCAAGTATCGCGAGAAGGAGAATTTCGACATTTTCATAGAGTATATCGCCTCGCCGCGTATCGACGGCAAGACCATAGTGCTGGCCGACCCGATGCTGGCCACGGGCGGCTCGATGGAGCTGAGCTACAAGGCTCTGCTCACCAAGGGCGAGCCGGCTCACATACATGTGGCTTCGGTGATAGCCTCGCGCAAGGCCATCGACTATATCAAGTCTACTTTCCCCGACGACAAGACCACGGTGTGGGTGGGCTGCATAGACGATGACCTCAACGAGCACTCCTACATAGTGCCGGGCCTGGGTGACGCGGGCGATCTGGCCTACGGTGTGAAGGAGTAACGCTCCGGAAGGATACCGGCGAATATCTTACGGCGTCGACTGCATAAATTATGCGGCCGGCGCTGTATGTTTCACACGAAAGACGGCGAATTTATTAATTTTAATGTATTTACGTGAATTTTTTATATCACATTATTTGGATTCACGACGAAAATGTAATACTTTTGCAGTCTTGATATGTAGCAAAATCAACTTACGGCTGCATATCGACGAATAAGCCAAAACATTTCTACAGATAAAGGTTCCTTTTAAGAAACAAAATGAAAAAATTAATTCTTGCAACTGCCGTAGCATCGGCAGTATTATTTAACGCCCCCGGCATCCATGCCGTTCCCGCCCGCCCGGGTGTGACGGAGCGTGTGATGGCCGACGGTAGCACTGTGAAAGTGCGCCTGATGGGCGATGAGTATTTCCACTATCTGCTGTCGGAAGACGGCTATCTGCTCGTGGAGCGCGACGGAATGCTGTATTACGGCAATGTAAACGAGTCGGGCGCCATGGTGGCGAGCGACATCAAGGCTACTGACAAGTCTCATCGCCCTGTATCGGCCTCGCAGTATCTTCAGAGCGTTGACATGAGCCGTGTAGGCCGTTCGCTCGACGCGCGCCGCTCGCTGTCGCCCCGTCTGCAGCAGCGTTCACTCTCGGGAGCATCCCGCGCACCCCGCGCCAAGGCCACCAGTGACGAGGGCTATCCTCTGGGCCCGGGTCTTTTCCCCGGCACTTCGTTCCCCTCGAAGGGCGACCAGAAAGCGCTGGTGATACTCGTGGAGTATAAAGACAAGAAATTCAATCTCAGCGATCCTCACGACTACTTCTCGCGCATGCTCAACGAGACCGGCTTTGCCGACTACGGCGGCACCGGATGTGCCAAGGAATACTTCGAGCTGTGTTCGGACAATCTGTTTCGTCCGGAGTTTGACGTAGTCGGCCCCGTGACGCTGAAAAACAATATGAGCTACTACGGCAGCAACGACTGGTGGGGCAACGACCAGCATCCCGAGGAGATGGTGATAGAGGCTTGCCAGCAGCTCGACGCCACGGTAGACTTCTCGCAGTATGACCGTAACAACGACGGACTGATCGACAACGTGTTCGTGTTTTACGCCGGTCAGGGCGAGGCATCTTACGGCAGCGAAGACACCGTATGGCCGCACTCATGGGAGATCTCATCGGCCACCAGCACGCCCTACTACTTCGACGGTGTGCGTCTGGACCGCTACGGCTGCACCAACGAGTGGGAGCAGTCGCGTCCCGACGGCGTGGGTACGTTTATCCACGAGTTCAGCCACGTGATGGGTCTGCCTGACCTCTACGCCACCTCCTACTCGGAGGCCTTCACCCCCGGCGCATGGAGCGCGCTCGACTACGGTCCCTACAACAACGACGGTATGACTCCCCCGCTCTACGGCGCTTTTGAGCGCTACGCTCTGGGATGGAATGCTCCCGTGGTGCTCGACCGGGCCATGAACGCCACACTGCCCCCGGTGTTAGAGAACGTCACCGCAATAATCAAGACCACCAAGGCCAACGAATTTTTCCTGCTTGAAAACCGCCAGCAGACGAGTTGGGACACATATATCCCGGGCCACGGTATGCTCATATGGCATGTGGACTACAACGATGAAAAGTGGAACGACAACTCGGTCAACAACACCACCTATCACCAGTATGTCGACATCGTGGAAGCCGACAACACCCAGAGCGATGCATCGCGCAGCGGCGACACATTCCCCGGCACGAAGGGTGTGACCTCGTTTACCTCATCGACCTCGCCGGCCATGAAGATGTGGGGCGGCACAGCTATCGACGTACCTCTGACCG
Source organism: Bacteroides sp. (assembly GCA_014802325.1). GTDB lineage: Bacteria > Bacteroidota > Bacteroidia > Bacteroidales > Muribaculaceae > Duncaniella. Next base: position 68,705 of record JAAVCK010000014.1, on the reverse strand, counting down.
AGATAGCCGAAAGCGCCGACGGCATCATCACCTTCAAGGTCAAGGGAGGCCACGAGCCCTATGCCGCCATCGTGGCAGGAGAGCCTGAAGATGTGACCGACGAATCTTTCACAGCCACATGGACCGCTACCGATGCTCCGGTATATCTGCTCAGCGTGTTCACGCTCGACGACAAGGGAGCACGCTCATATGCCGACGGTTACAAAAAGCTCAACGTAGGAGCTGCTGACCGCGCCGAGGTCACCGGACTCGAAGCCGAGACCGAATACTACTACACCGTGATCGGCTCTTACGGACTCGAACTCACTCCCGAATCCGATGCCATATCAGTGTATACAGGCCAGGCAGGTATCAACCGTCTGCAAGTGGAAGCACTCGAAGCCATCGACGTGACCCACAACGGCTTCACCGCCACATGGAATCACCTCGAAGGCGCTACCGACTATCGCCTGACAGTGTATGAGCGTCAGTATGGCGCACCGCTTGAGGCCTCCGCAGACTTCACCGACGGCGCCGACACTCTCCCCACCGGATTCTCATCGACTACGACATCCACCTACGCCAACGCATCATATTCAGGCGAGGCTATACCCTCGCTCCGTCTGACCGAAGGCGACAACTTCTCGGCCACATTTGCCGACGGTGTCCGCGGCATCCGCTTCTGGCATCGTGGCAACGGCACCACCGAGGGCGACATAATACGCGTGTCAGCCGTGGCAGGTACATCCCGTCCGGTGGTAGCAGAGGTGCCCGTGGTGACCGATAAGGGCGGTGTGGTGACCGAAATCACCGACTTCCCCTCCAATTCACGCGGCGTGACGATAGAATATGTGCGCGCCGGCAACAAAGGCTCGCTTGCTATCGACGATGTGACAGTGATGCACGGCTCGACCTACGACGATGTGGTGCTTCCGGCCTACAACGCCATAGCCACCGGCTACACCGACTCATACGCCGTGACAGGCCTCAACCCCGAGAGCGAATACTTCTACAAGGTGGCCGCTACCGACGGCACACGCACTTCGCGCCACTCCGAGCTTATCCAGGTGACCACCGCCCGTGATCTTGGACAGTCGGGCATAGCCGAGGCTACCGCTGCCGCGCTGACCTATACACTCAACGGAAGCGAGCTCACCGTCACTGCCGACGGCGTGATCACCGTAATCGACATCAGCGGACGCACCGTGGCTTCGGGCTGCGGCGCACTCAGCACAGCTCTCCCCGCCCCGGGCATATACATCATAGCCACCCCGGGCGGAGCGGTGAAAGTAAAGATCTGACAACCCTACTCCGGTATGGACGCGCCCCCGGCCGGACGCGTCCATACTTATTAAATAGACCACTCAATACGGTACAATAAGAATCTTAATCCACGGTCAGCCGACGGTAAAAGGTTTCGGCCATCGCCTGACCCAACTAAAACAGAAACCATCATTATCGCTATGAAAAAAAGTCTTACACGGATTTTTTCATTTCTGTTAGCCGCAGCCACAGCGCTCAGCACGGTAGCCGCACCTACCGCGCCCCGCAAGCTGAAAGCACCGGTAGCGGAGAGCCGTCAGCTCACAGTGAGCGACGCTAAAATCCAGCCGAAATCGGCCGAAAAAGCGCCGAAAAACGGCAAAGCCCTTATGCCTAAAGTCAAAAAGGCATCAGCGCAAAATGTATTCAAACAGGCCCGCAAAAATGCCAACGTGCCCGTCAAAGCTCCCTACAAGGCAGCCGCTTACGCATCGCAGGTCGACAGCCGCGTGAATCTTTACGGCGGTGTGATCTGGTCAGACGACGAGAGCATGGGCTACGGTCTGTACAAAATCCCTACCGCCGACAATCAATCATTTGATCTTATAGTATCCGGTGCAAACGGTGAATATGGCGGTGTGCTTCTCGACGATACCTATTACACATGCGAAGTCACGGACTTCTTAGGTATCTATACCTTCATAAATTATATAGGCTACGATATCACTACCGGCGAAGAGGTATACAATCAGTCGTACACTTATCAGACCTACTCAATGACTTACGACGAGACCACGTCGGAGGTATATGGTCTGGCCACCGTGGAAGGCTCTTATGCACTTGTGAAGATAACTTTCGACGAATCAGAAGTGCAGTTTGAAGAAGTAGGCCAGATAGGCAAACCCGCCAACCTTACATCAGACAACTACTACATGGTGTTCACCATAGCCTGCTCTCCCACGGGCGAACTTTACGCTATAGCTGCCGACATCGACAACAACGAGAATGTGGTAGGTTCGTATCTCTATCAGGTAGATAAAACCACAGCAGCCTTTACCCTTATAGGCTCGACCGGCCAGTTGCCTAATTACTACAGCGACGGTACGTTTGACACCGTTACCGGCAAATTCTACTGGACCCTTTCACCTAACGATGATACCGGCTGGCTTTGCGAAGTGAACACCACCACAGGTGCAGCCACCCGCGTATATCAGTTCCCCAACTGCGAGGAAGTGTGCGGTGTGGTATCACCCCGACCCTCAGCATCCGCCAACGCCCCCTCTGCTGTAGAAAATGTGAAGATAGAGTTTACCGACAATGCTCTCACCGGTACAGTATCGTTCACCGCCCCCTCAACACTCTATGACGGCTCAGCCGCCTCGGGCGAAGTGACATATACCGTACTTGCCAACAACGAGAACGTAGCAACCGGCACCACCGAATTCGGCGCAGAAACTTCAGCCGAAGTGACACTCGAAAGCGGACTCTACACATTTGAAGTATATGTGAGCAACGCAGCCGGCGACGGCCCCAAGACAAAAATCAAGAACATATATGTAGGCAACGACACCCCCGCCGCTCCCTCGGTAACCGCTACCTACGACGCTGCCGCCCAGACCGCCACCGTAAACTGGACAGCAGTAACCGGCACAGTCAACGGCGGCTATATGAACGCTGAAGGCGTGACTTACACCGTGACCCGTCAGCCCGACGGCGTGGCAGTGGCCACCGGCATCACCGCCACCACCGTCACCGATGCCCTCACCGTACCCGACGGCATAGTAAAATACACCTACGAGGTAGTGGCAGAGTGCGAAGGTATGAAATCGCAGCCCGGCGTATCAAATAGCATAGTACTCGGCACAGGCTTCGTGCCCCCGTTTATTGACGACTTCTCCGACGGCATCGACGGCTACACCGTAATCGACGCCAACGGCGACAAAACTACCTGGGTACACAATGGCGACCACGCCCGCGTAGCCTACAATTCCTCGCTCAGCACCGACGACTGGCTGATCTCGCCAGCCATCAAACTTCAGGGCGGCAAGCTCTACGATGTGGTAGCCGATATCTACGGCGGCAGCAGCTCCACCTATATCGAACGTGTGGAAGTGAAATTAGGCAAGAGCGCTACCGTAGCCGGAATGACCGAGGTAGTACTTGAACCTACCGTAATAGCCTGCGTATACACCGATCCCTACAAGATGTCAAGCACCATAATGGTGGAGGAAGACGGAGAATACTATATAGGTTTCCACGGTATTTCAGACGCTGACCAGTATTATCTTGCGGTAGATAACTTCGGAGTGACCGCACCCCGCTCGACCGCTGCACCTGCAGCCGCCACCGATCTTAAGGTAACTCCCGACGCCGATGGTGGTCTGAGCACAGTGGTGACCTTTACCGCTCCTGACAAAGCTATCAACGGCAATACCCTCACCTCGCTCGAAAAGATCGAACTCACCCGCGACGGCGCTCTGATCAATACCTGGACCGCTCCCGCACCCGGCGCATCGCTCAGCTACAGCGACGTGCTTACCGCCGGCGGCAACGTGCTTTACAGCGTGACTGCCTATAATGCGGAAGGCGTAGGCGCAGTGGCCGAGCAGTCGGTATTCGTGGGTATCGACATTCCCGCCGCTCCCATGAACATCACCGTGACCGAACTCGGCGAACCCGGCGTGGTCACCATCAGCTGGGATGCAGTGACTACCGATGTCAACGGTCTTAAGATACCCGCATCGCAGATCAAATATCAGGTTTACAGCTTCGACGGTACATATCGCGAAGCCGTGTCAGAGAAGATCTCCGAGACTACATTCACCTATCAGGCACTTGAGGCCGGACAGCAGACCTTCATGCAATTCCTCGTGTTCGCTTACAACGGCAATGACGAGGGCGAAGGTAATATCAGCGACCTCGCGGCCGTCGGTACTCCGTACACCAAGTTCTCTATGACCGACCAAAACGACCTCAACACCTACATTCTCGGTACAAGCAAAGCCGGCGGCGGTGAGTGGAAATTAGCCACTGACGCCACCTTCTCCGACGTAACTTCGGCAGAAGGCGACAATATGTTCCTTTACATGACCGGTCAGTATATCGAAGATTATGCAACTCTCTTCACCGGAAAAATCGATCTTTCGGATACTGCCAATCCGGCCATGGTATTCTACATCATGCCTGTAGGCGAAGAAGACCTCAACAAAATATCACTTGACATAACCGACATGTCCACCGGTGTCACCACCAACGTCTACGATGCTACCGCACAGTCTACCGGCGCAGAGATGGAGTGGAATAAAGTGACCGTTGATCTCAGCGCTTTCGCCGGCAAGACCGTGCAGGCTACATTCACCGGCACACTTGTATCTTACATTTATGTACTTTTCGACGGGTGGAAGTTAGTGTCGATGGTAGACTACGACCTGGCTGTCGACGGCATCACCGCTCCCGGCAAGGTTAATACAGGTAATGCCTACGCAGTAGACGTGACCGTGGTCAACAATGGCTCGAAAGAAGCCGCCAACTTCTCGGTAGAACTGTATGCCGACGGCGAGCTCAGCGCTACCAAGACCGTGGCCTCACTCGCTTCAGGCGCCAAGACAGTGGTAACTTTTGACACTGAATTCTCGGCTATCGCTACCGAGGCCGTGACCTACAGTGCCAAGGTGGTATATGCAGCCGACCAATACGCTGACAACAACGAGAGCGACACCGTGACCGTGACACCCGTAATATCCACACTTCCCGCAGCTACTGATCTGGCTGGCACTTCAGCCGACGGCGGTGTGAAACTCACCTGGAGCGAACCTGACCTTGCGAATGCTCCTCGCCAGGCCGTGACCGAGGACTTCGAGGATGCTACCGCTTTCTCGGACACCTACGGCGACTGGATATTTGTGGACGGCGACCAGCAGTTTGTAGGCGGTATAGAAAATTACGAGATCCCTAATATCACAGTAGGTGTCACCAAGGGCTCATTCTGGGTATGGGATTACAGCCAGGCTCCCGTAGTGGATCTTGAAGGCCACTCGGGCACCAAGTTCCTCTTCTCGATGTTCAATTACGATGACTCTACCGTCAACGACTGGGCAATCTCGCCTGAACTCGACGGCTCGGCTCAGACCGTTACATTCTATGCCAAGAGTTTCTCGGGTACATATCCTGAAAAGATCGAGGTGTACTATTCTACCGGATCAACCTCGACTTCAGATTTCGTGAAGGTAGCAGAAGTGGGCGGCACAGTGCCCGATGAGTGGACTCTCTACTCTGCCGAACTCCCCGAGGGAGCCAAGCGCGTAGCTATCCGCTCATGCTCGACAGGCGCGTTTATACTTCTGATCGACGACGTGACATTCATCCCGGCCAATGCTCCCGCGCAGTCACTTGAAATCAAGGGCTACGATGTGTATCGCGATGGCGTGAAGATCACCGAATCGCCCGTGGAAGGTCTGTCATACGTTGACTTCAACGTTGAAGACGGCAAGACCTACGAATATGTGGTAGTGACCGTGTACGCCACCGGCAATTCGGCTCCCAGCGACGCTGTCAAGGTGCTCTTCGATGCATCGGGCATTGAGCTTATCACGGCCGACAGCATCGACGCCGAGTTCTTCAACCTCCAGGGTCAGCGAGTAGCTAATCCGTCGAGCGGCATCTACATCATGCGCCGCGGCAACACCGTGAAGAAAGTGCTCGTGAAGTAAACCGAAAGTTTACAATACCTTATCAGCCCCGACATTCCACAAGCGAATGCCGGGGCTTTTCTATACCCACAGAAGTCAGCTGGAGCGCAGGTGAAGTCTGTGGGGAAAGTATAGCACACTGGGGTGCGTACGGCTGGGCTAAAACCGAGCGCCTACGGGTGCGAGTCAAAAAAAGCCACGGAGTGGCTGCCACAATGTTAACCCCGTGTACTTGCCTCCCGGGGTATAAAAACCATTGCCAAATCAACCACGGAGTGGTTGTACAATCGAGCCACCATTGTTCAACCGCTCCGCGGTTGTGACGTGGGGGTGGTGTGTTCCCCGGGTGGCAAGTACCCGGGGTTAACCGAATGACTGCCACTCCGTGGCGTTTTTTAGCGTTGGTAAAAACGAGCTGCCGGCTGGGGCGCAATTTTGCATCACTTTATTGCAAGCGGGGTCACTCGTTGTCGTCGGGGGAGGAGGAGAGGACGGGGAGTTGCCAGCCGTAGCGGAGGGCGCCGTAGCGGAGGCCTACGATGACGAGGGCGCAGGCTATCTGCTGCACCATGGGTGAGAAGCCGGCGAGGGCTGCGAACCAGTAAATGAGTCCGCCTCCGAGGCATGCTGTGGCGTAGATGTCCTTGCGGAAAAAGAGGGGCTCTTCGTTGATCATGATGTCGCGCACCACGCCTCCAAACGAGCCGGTGATGATACCCATCACTATGGCTACCCACATGGGATAGCCCACGGCAAGAGTCTTCTGTATGCCTATCATCACGAAGAGGGCAAGTCCGATGGTGTCGAACACAAAGAGGGGACGCGAACCGGAGGTGAGCACGCGGTGAAACATCACCACTACGGCCAGCGACATGGCCGTAACTGCGAGATACCACCATGTCTGCATCCAGAATACGGGTATGTCGAGCAGCACGTCGCGCAGTGTGCCGCCGCCGATGGCTGTGACCAGACCGATGGTGTATGCGCCAAACCAGTCGAAATGTTTGCGTGCGGCCAGTCGGATACCGCTTATGGCGAATGCCACGGTGCCGAGCACCTCGATGATGAAGAGAAAAGTATTATCCATTTGACGAAGTCTTTGCGTAGTGACGGCAGAAAGGTTTCAGACCGCACTCGCCGCAGAGAGGTTTGCGGGCCTTGCATACGTAGCGGCCGTGAAGTATGAGCCAGTGGTGGGCGGTGGGGACTATCTCTGCGGGTATGTGGCGCATGAGAGTCTTTTCGGTGGTGAGGGGGTTGCGCGAGCGAGTGGTGAGTCCGATGCGCTCGCTGACGCGAAACACGTGGGTGTCGACCGCCATAGCGGCGCGGTGGTAGACGACGGAGAGGATGACGTTGGCCGTCTTGCGTCCGACGCCCGGTAGCGAAAGCAGACTGTCCATATCGTCGGGTACGCGGCCGTCGTATTGGTCCACGAGCTTGCGGGCCATGCCGAGCAGGAGCCGGGTCTTATTGTTGGGAAACGATACGGAACTTATATAACTGAAAATCTCCTCGGCCGAGGCATCAGCCAAGGCCTGAGGAGTGGGATATGCGTTGAAGAGCGCCGGAGTGACAAGGTTGACGCGCTTGTCGGTGCACTGGGCCGACAGAATTACGGCTACGAGGAGCTGGAATGGATTGTCGTAGTGGAGTTCGGTCTCAGCCACCGGCATGGTCTGCTGAAACCACTCTATGACCCGACTGTAGCGCTCGGCGATTGTCATCGGGCAGAAGTGAACTCGTCAAGGAATCTGACGTCGTTCTCCGAGAAGAGTCGCAGGTCGTTGACCTGATATTTCAGGTTGGTGATACGCTCGACACCCATGCCGAGTGCGAAGCCGCTGTATTTTTTAGAGTCGATACCGCAAGCTTCGAGCACATTGGGGTCGACCATACCGCAGCCGAGGATCTCGACCCAACCGGTGTGTTTGCAGAAACCGCATCCTTTACCACCGCAGATCTTACAAGAGATATCCATTTCGGCCGAAGGCTCGGTGAAGGGGAAGTAGCTGGGACGGAGTCGGATTTCGGTGTCGGTGCCAAACATCTCGCGGGCGAAGTAGAGGAGCGTCTGCCGGAGGTCGGCATACGAGACGTTTTCGTCAACGTAGAGCGCCTCGACCTGATGGAAGAAGCAGTGGGCGCGGGCCGAGATGGCTTCGTTGCGATACACACGACCGGGACAGATGATGCGGATGGGGGGCTTGGTAGTCTCCATGACGCGGCTCTGGACCGATGAAGTGTGGGTGCGGAGCAGCACGTCGGGGCTTCGCTGAATGAAGAAAGTGTCCTGCATGTCGCGGGCAGGATGGTCAGCGGCAAAGTTGAGCGACGAGAATACGTGCCAGTCGTCCTCGATCTCGGGACCTTCGGCGATGGTGAATCCCAGACGCGAGAAAATGGAGATAATCTCGTTGCGCACGAGCGACAGGGGGTGGCGTGTGCCTAACGGCATTGATGCCTCGGAGCGGGTGAGGTCAATGTCGGCCTCGGTCTCAGCGGCGTCGCCGAAAGAATCCTTGAGAGAATTGATGCGCTCGGCAGCATGATTTTTCAGCTCATTGATGGCCTGGCCGAGCTCGCGCTTCTGGTCGGCCGAGAGAGTGCGGAACTCATTGAAGAGCTGCGACACTTTTCCCTTTTTGCTGAGATATGCGATGCGCAGCGCCTCGACATCGGCTGCAGCCGACGCCTGCAGAGCGTCGATTTCAGCCTTTAATTCGTTGATTTTATTTAGCATAGCTATGAATATTGCAAATTAACGTAGCCCCGACGGGGTAACACACTGCAAATTTAGTGAATTTTCGTCAGATTACGTGCTACGCCGGTCCAAATTTTAGCGTGGAAATAATCGCGCGGAATATTCAATAATTCTTGCTATCTTTGTAGAAAATTTTTATTACCGATGAATACTCATATATCTGACCGCGTCAAGTCGCTGGCCGTATCGGCCACACTTGCCATGTCGCAAAAAAGCAATGAACTCCGTGCCGCCGGCGTAGATGTGATCAATATGTCGGTGGGAGAACCTGACTTCCCCACGCCGCATCATATCAAGCATGCAGCCAAGAAGGCGATCGACGACAACTTTACATTCTACACCCCGGTGCCGGGCTTCATGTCGCTGCGCGAGGCCATCTGCCGCAAGCTGCGCGACGAAAACGGCCTGCAATTCGCCCCCGAGCAGATCGTGGTGGGCAACGGTGCGAAGCAGGCTCTGTGTAATGTGATACTCGCCACCGTCAACCGCGGCGACGAGGTGATAATACCGATGCCTGCATGGGTGAGCTATGTGGAGATGGTGAAACTGGCCGAAGGTGTGCCCGTGGAGATCAGGGCCAACATCTCGCGCGACTTCAAGATCACACCCGAGCAGCTGCGGGCTGCCATCACGCCGCGCACCGTGATGGTGATGCTATGCTCGCCGTCAAATCCCACCGGCAGCGTATACTCCCCCGCCGAACTGCGCGCACTGGTGGATGTGCTGAAAGACTATCCTCAGGTGATGGTGCTGGCCGACGAAATCTATGAGCATATCAATTTCACCGACGGATTCACCTCGCTCGGCTCATTCCCCGAAATAGCCGGACGCACCATAATAGTCAACGGCGTGTCAAAGGCATATGCCATGACCGGATGGCGCATAGGCTACTGCGCCGCTCCGCTGCCCATAGCCAAGGCCGTGTCGAAGCTCCAGGGTCAGTATTCAAGCAATGCCTCGTCGATAGCCCAGAAGGCCGCCGAAGCTGCCTACAACGGCCCGCAGGATTGTGTGCGCGAGATGTGTGAGGCATTCCGCCGCCGCCGCGACCTGATAGTGGAACTGGCCCGACAGATCGAGGGCTGGACGGTGAATGTGCCTCAGGGAGCATTTTATCTCTTCCCCCGCGTGACCGGTCTGCTGGGACGCACCACTCCCCGCGGCAGTGTGATCCACACTTCGGGCGAGCTGGCCATGTATCTGCTCGAAGAGGCTCACGTGGCCACCGTGGACGGCGCCGCGTTCGGTATGCAGGGCTATCTGCGCCTGTCGTATGCCACGAGCGACGACAATATCCGCACCGCCATGTCGCGCATACGCGCAGCTGTGGCAGCTCTGAAATAAGTAGATACACCTTAAGATCTTCATATATATGAAATTATTAAACGCTCTTCTCCCGTCGGTGGCGCTCATAGCTGCTGCGGCGTCGGCCGCAGAGCCCGCAGTGCAGGAGTCACGCTATCTATGGCCGGCCGACTATATGGCCGATCCGGCCGCGCACGTGTTTGACGGCAAGGTGTATATCTACACTTCACACGACTGGGACTCGCCGGTGACCGACGCTTCAGACGGCGCGCACTACGACATGCGCGACTATCACGCATTTTCGCTCACGGGCGACCCTATGACAGCCGAGGTGACCGACCACGGCGCTATACTGTCGATCGACGATGTGCCCTGGGTGGCGCGGCAGATGTGGGCCACGGATGTGGCCGAGAAGGACGGCAAGTATTATCTATATTTCTCGGCTAAGGACTATAACGGCCTTTTCCGCATAGGCGTGGCCACGGCCGACTCGCCTGCCGGACCGTTTAAGGCCGAGCCCGACCCGATACGCGGCAGCTACAGTATCGACCCGGCCGTGTATCGCGACGGCGATGACTATTATCTGTATTTCGGCGGTCTGAACGGTGGCCAGAATCAGCGCTATGACGACAACAATATATTGCGCGAGATGGCGCCCCGCCCTGCCAAAGACGACCTCGCTTTCGGGCCTCGCGTGGCTAAGCTCACGCCCGACATGAAGCAGCTGGCCGAGCAGCCCCGCCACGTAGTGATAACCGACTCGCTGGGCAACCGCATGCTTGAGTCGGATCCCCGGCGCTACTTCGAGGCACCGTGGATACACCGCTATGGCGACAAGTATTATCTCACCTACTCCACCGGCTCGTCGCACCTGATATGCTATGCCACGGCCGACAGTCCTTACGGACCGTTTGTGTACGGCGGCACGATACTCACCCCCGTGACGGGATGGACCACCCACCAGTCGGTGGTGGAAGTGGACGGCAAGTGGTATCTCTTTTACCACGACAGTGCTCCCTCGGGCGGCCGCTCGTCGCTCCGCTCCATGAAAGTCACTCCTCTCACCCATCTGCCCGACGGCAATATCGTGACCATAGACGGCGGCAAGAAGAAATAATCAAACAAAAATACAACATTACAACTCATAACTATGGACTTTATTGAAGAACTCACGTGGCGCGGCATGATCCACCAGATGATGCCCGGCACTGAAGAACAACTCAAAAAAGAAATGACCACGGCCTATCTGGGCATCGACCCTACGGCCGACTCACTGCACATAGGCCACCTGGTGGGTGTGATGATGCTCCGCCACTTCCAGCGCGCCGGCCACAAGCCGCTGGCACTCATAGGCGGCGCCACCGGTATGATAGGCGACCCCTCGATGAAGAGCCAGGAGCGCAAGCTGCTCGACGAGGAGACGCTGCGCCACAATCAGGAGGCCATCAAGAAGCAGCTCTCGAAGTTTCTCGACTTTGAAAGCGATGCGCCCAACGCTGCCGAGATGGTCAACAACTATGACTGGATGAAAAACTTCACATTTCTCGACTTCATCCGCGATATCGGCAAGCACATCACCGTGAACTACATGATGGCCAAGGATTCGGTAAAGAAGCGTCTCTCGGGCGAGTCGCGCGAGGGTATGTCGTTCACCGAGTTCAGCTACCAGCTCTGCCAGGGCTATGACTTCCTGCATCTATACAAGGAGAAAAACTGCCGTCTGCAACTGGGCGGCTCGGATCAGTGGGGCAACATCACCACCGGCACCGAGCTTATACGCCGCACTGCCGGAGGTGAGGCTTATGCTCTGACCTGCCCGCTCATCACCAAGGCCGACGGCGGTAAGTTCGGCAAGACGGAGAGCGGCAATGTATGGCTTGACCCGCGCTATACGTCGCCCTACAAGTTCTATCAGTTCTGGCTAAATGTGAGCGACGACGACGCGCTGAAATACATCAAGATCTTCACCACGCTCAGCCGCGAGGAGATCGACGAGCTGGCCCGTCAGCAGGAAGCCGATCCCGGCAGCCGCGCCCTTCAGCGCCGTCTGGCCGAGGAAATCACAGTGCTCGTTCACTCGCGCGAGGATTACGAGGCCGCTGTGGAGGCATCGCAAATCCTGTTTTCCAACAAGGCCGGCGAGATTCTCCACCGCATCGACGAAGAGACTCTTCTTCAGGTGATGGACGGTGTGCCCCGCTTTGAGATTCCCCGCAAGGCTCTGGAAGAGGGCGTGAAACTGGCCGATCTTCTGACCGAGCATGCAGCCGTGTTCCCCTCGAAGGGCGAGATGCGCAAGATGGTGCAGGGCGGCGGTGTGTCGATCAATAAAGAGAAGGTCACCGACCCCTACGCCGAATCGTCAACGGCCATGCTGCTCAACGATAAATATATCCTCGTGCAGCGCGGCAAGAAAAATTACTATCTGCTCACCGCAGTGTAATCTGACATCAGATATTTTAGCCCGGGCCACCGATTTTTTCGTCGGTAGCCCGGGCTAATCATATGGTATTTCGTTGAATCAAGCCTCGCTCATGTAGGGGCGCTTCCGAAGGAGCGCCCGGCAGAGCAAAAGGGTAATTTTTCGCAGCCGCGGACATGCGCCATTCTTCGCGTAGCGAAGCGGCAAGCCGATTACGAGGCCGGACGCACCCCAGTGTGCGTCCATACAGTGGTGGTACAAAAATTTTCGTTATTCGACACCCAATAGCTTATTTACGCCGTAGGCATTGAAAATGAATGTGCCAACGAATACAATCAGTACTATCCAAAGGCCGATGATAGCTTTGGTCTGGTGATTTTTATATAAATAGTAGCTCGCCACGCATGCATATATTACAAACCACGCGAGCATAAAAATCAGTATGTAGCCGGGCATGGAGTGTATAATTCCACAATACACCATCGCTCCCACTATCGGGGCAAGTAGCCATTTAACCCATTTGGGAATAGTTAAATTTGAATTTTCCATAATTAAAAATTTATTAATGCCATCTTCCTTTACATATTTCATAATCAAGCCATATATGCAGCAAAGAAGCAGCTCCAGCTATCAATTCTAGTCCTTCTAGCGCACCGCCTCCGCCGCCAGTCATTGCGTCAACCATTTCACTAACTTTCATATCTATACCCAAAGATGCTAATCGAGCCATTGCAGCCATCTCGCACAGACCTCTATCTTCACTAACATCACCTAATACTTCTCTATTAAATAACTCACTGATTATTGGCTTGGCGGACTTATCTATATATACTGCTATCTTAACATATACTTGCTGCGCTTTTTTAGATCTAATACCAAGAAGATAAGGTTCAACATTTTCCCAACCCCCATCACTATCCATATAACTTACCATAAACGATTCCAATTTCTCTACCTCTTTGGGTCCTCCCAAAGTGATACCTATACTAAGTCTGTTCACTACGGAAATTGAATCTAAATATGCCTATACGTATTCTTCTTTAAAATTTGAATTTATAAATAAAGTTTCTCGTTCTAATACAAAGTTCTTCTGGTCCAGGGAAGAAAGGTATTCTATTTCTTCTTGTGAGAATGCTATAAAATTCCGGTTGTTAATATCTAAAGCTCGACTAGTAGGCTCTGTTGTTAATATTGAACCCGGAGTAAAATTACTTAATTCTTCGTACAATTCTCTAGCAGAATCTAACGAATCAACTAAAGATAAATCGTCTTTGGAACAAGAAGAAAAAATAAGCATTGTAAAAACGATACAAAAATAAAGGTTTTTCATAATTACAGTTATTTAGCAGTTAATACTTCTGCAAATTTAATTTAAAAATTATATAATTACAAATAAAATTGATAAAAATTTTAATAATTATAACGTATTCCACAAAATAGCATACGAATTGAAATTAATATTATGTTAAAACAACGTCTGTACAAAGGGTAAAAAGTCCATTTTAAGTGAATAACCATTATCGTGACTCAAAATAGAAAACTAGCAAGGCTCTGGAAGAGGGCGTGAAACTGGCCGATCTTCTGACCGAGCATGCAGCCGTGTTCCCCTCGAAGGGCGAGATGCGCAAGATGGTACAGGGCGGCGGTGTGTCGATCAATAAAGAGAAGGTCACCGACCCCTATGCCGAATCGTCAACGGCCATGCTGCTCAACGATAAATATATCCTCGTGCAGCGCGGCAAGAAAAATTACTATCTGATCACCGCAGTGTAATCTGACATCAGATATTTTAGCCCGGGCCACCGATTTTTTCGTCGGTAGCCCGGGCTAATCATATGGTATTTCGTTGAATCAAGCCTCGCTCATGTAGGAGGCTGTGTCGAAAAAAGAATGCCCGCAGGGCATTGAGTTATTCGTAACCGGCGCCCCGTAGCTATGTGGAGGCGTCGCCGGCTATTGGCCTGAAAACCTTGGCGTCCGTCAGGACGCCGATTATATAACTTATTGATTTGCTTTTCATTCGGTGACCTATCGGATGCCTTTTTGGTTTCGGCATTTAACCCCGGGGCGCCTACGCTGAGCTTCGGCGACCCGGGTTACGCGTAAATCAGCGTCCGCCGGACGCTTGTTCCTTTTTGAAAAAAGTCTATTTTGACACATCCCCTTACATTGTGACAGCCACTCCGTGGCTCTTTTTTGACTCGCAACCGTGGGCGCTCGGTTTTGCTCCGCCGGACGCACCTCAGTGTGCGTCACTACAGGTGTGGTGTACATATTTTCATTACGTATTCATGACGCGGGATACATGAAAAAATCGCGCTTCCGGGGCGGAAACGCGATAAGGAAAATCAAGTGTCGCTTGTGTGCGGAGTTTTATCAGGAAAGGTCTTTAGACACGGCTGCAATCTTGAGGTCGCAGTCGGCTATAAACTTCATGATGTTGGTGCGCTCCTCTGATGGAAGCACGTCTTCTTCGATGCGGCGAAGGGCATTGAATACGGAGGTGCCGGTCTGATATACGTGGCGGTATGCCTTGGCAATCTCGGTGATGGTCTCTTCAGAGAAGCCGTTTTTGGCCATGACTTTGGCGTTGACACCGAAATATGCCGTGGGATTGTGGGCCATGATGACGAAAGGAGGCACGTTGCTTCCGATGCGGCATCCACCCTTAACGACTACCCAGTCGCCGATGCGGCAGCGCTCGTGAACGATGGCGCCAGACGACAGGATGGTATTTTCGCCCATCTCCACTTCACCGGCCACGGAAACACCGTTGCCAATCACGTCGTTGCCCTTGAGGTGGGAATCGTGACCCACGTGGGAGTTGGCCATAAGGAAACATCCGTCGCCGATGCGAGTGCCCCCTTCGGAGGCGATGCCGCGGTTGATGATGACGTTTTCGCGAATGGTGACGTTATTGCCTATGAAGCAATATGTGAAGCCGCCTTTCCAGCGGAAGTCCTGCGGATCGGCGCCGACAATGGCACCCTGAAACACCTGACAACCCTCGCCCATGCGCGTGCCGCGCACGATGCTTGCGAAGGGGCGGATGTTGCAGTTATCGCCTATCTCCACGTCTTTGTCGATGAAGGCAAAGGGGTGGATGGTTACGTTCTTGCCTATTTTGGCCGAGGGGTCGATGTAGGCTTTGTCGCTTATCATGATAGTAGGGATTTTAGATTTCTGAAAAAAGAATTATCGTCCGCCGCCCAGAGCCTGATAGAGGTTGATGATGGCCTGCGAAGCGGTGAGATTGGAGTTGACCATGCCGAGCTGAGCCTGGAGGAGCCCCTGCTGCGCAGTGAGGACTTCAAGGTAGGTGGTGGTGCCTCCGTAGAGAAGGAGCTCGGAAGTGTAGTCGACCGACTTGGTAAGTTCCTCGACCTGCACGGCGAGATACTTCTGCTTGTCGACAGCTTCTTCGTAGACGGTCATGGCATTTGACACCTCGGCGGCAGCGCTCATGATGGAGTACTCGAAATTATTGAGCGCCTGCTGCTGCGAAGCCTTGGCAGCCTTGAGGCGTGCAATATTCTGACCGCGGGCGAAGAGCGGCGCGGTGAGGCTGCCTGCGAGCTGAAGGAACCAGTCGCCGGGGTTGACTATCATAGAGCCGAGGAGGTTGGTGAAACCGCCGTTGGCAGTGATCGACACACCGGGATAGAAAGCAGCGCGGGCTGAAGCGGTGGAGTAGTAAGCCACGGCGAAGCTCATTTCGGCGGCCTGCACGTCAGGACGGGCTGCGAGAGCGGTCATGGGTATGGTCTTGGAGTACTCCACGGGAGCAGAGAGCGAAGCGCCTGAGGGAATATCCCACTTCTGCGGCATGACATTCATGAGCAGCGAGAGGGAATTGTTGAGCTGATGCACTGAAGCCTCAAGATCAGTGATAGAGGCGAGGATGCTGTAGTACTGGGCATTGCTCTGTACAACGGCACTCTCGTTGAGACGTCCGGCCTCCTTCAAATCACGCATCACCTGCACGCTCTGACGCCATAGTTCGGCAGTGGAGCGCGAGATTTCGAGCTGAGTGTTGAGAGCCGACAGCGAGTAGTAGCAGTTGGCCACACCGGCGATGATCTGCGAGCGTACGGCATGCTCATAGGCTTTTGCCATCTGATAGCTTGCCTCGGCACCGCGCTTGGTATTGAGAATCTTGCCGAATATGTCGACCTCCCAGCTCACAGCCAGAGGTATCTGATAGCTCCACGAGAGAGCGCTATTGGCGTATGAAGCGCCGGCGCCGTTGGGAGCTAAGGCCACGGAGGGAAGGTAGCTCAGGCGAGCGCCTTGCATCTGAGCGTGGGCAATGTCGACGTTGAGTTTGGCGTTGGCGAGGTCCTTGTTATTTTCCAAAGCGCCGTTGATGAGGTCGACGAGCACGGGGTCGGTAAACACCTGCTGCCATCCGAGATTGCCGAAAGCGAGAGAATCGGTCTGCTCCTCAAGTGCGGCGGCATACTGACGCACGAGCTGCGAATCGACATCGTCGACGTCATATTTCTTATAGATCCCGCAGCCGTTGAGCACAGAGAGGCTCAACGCAGCTGCAAGGACAAGTGATAAATTTCTGATTTTCATCTTTAAAACGTAAGGGAGATGGATTAACGTGAATACTGCTCGATTTCGCTTTCGATGCCCTGATTGTCAGTGTCTTCCCACTTGAGGGGCTTGACAAGTTCCTGAAGATACTGGAACACTACGAAGAGCGCGGGCACGATGAGAAGCTGTAGTATCATACCGATAAGCATACCGCCGACCGAACCGGTACCGAGAGCACGGTTGCCGTTGGCACCCGCACCGGTGGCAAACATCATGGGGAGCAGACCGATAATCATGGCAAACGAGGTCATGAGAATGGGTCGGAGACGGGCGGAAGCACCGTCGATGGCGGCGTTGACGATGGACATACCGGTGCGACGGCGCTCAACGGCAAACTCAACGATGAGGATGGCGTTTTTGGCCAGAAGACCGATAAGCATGATGAGCGCGATCTGGAGGTAGATGTTATTGTCGATACCTGCAATGTCAGCGAAGATAAACGTACCCATCAGACCGAAGGGGATGGAGAGAATAACGGCCCAGGGGAGGATGTAGCTTTCATACTGCGCCGAGAGGAGCAGGTAGACGAAGAGCAGACACAGACCGAAGATGACGGCAGTAGCGCCGGCCGAAGAATTCTGCTCCTCACGGGTCATACCCGAGAACTCGAAACCGTAGCCCTGAGGAAGCGCCTGCTCGGCCACACGATTGATGGCTGCGATGGCTTCACCCGACGAATATCCGGGGTTGGGCTGACCGGTCACGGAGATAGACTGGAACATGTTGAATCGGGTCAGAAGGTCGGGACCGTATACGCGCTTGAGGGTGACGTAGTTGGAGAGCGAAGCCATGCCTGAGCCGTTGCGCACCTTGATGGCGCTGAGGGTCTCGGGGTTGACACGCGCATCTGGCGATGCCTGCATCATCACACGGTAGAGCTTACCGAAGCGGTTGAAGTTGGACACATACATACCGCCATAGTAGCCCTGGAGTGTGGTGAGGATGGTGCTGGGCGAAATGCCTGCCTGCTTGGCCTTGGCCACGTCGACATCCACCATATATTGGGGGAATGTGGGGTTGAATGTGGTGTAGGCCATCTGAATCTCGGGCTGAGCGTTGAGCTGGGCGAGGAATCCCTGCACTACGGCGAAGAATTCGTTGACATCGCCACCGGTCTTATCCTGCATTTCGATCGAGAAACCGTTGGTCACAGAGAAACCGGTGATCATAGGAGGCGCGAAGAACATGACGCGGCCGTCCTTGATACGCATGGCCGAGAGTCCGTAGAGTTGCTTAAGAATATCGTCGGAGCTTTCGCCCTTACCACGTTCGCTCCAGTCGCGGAGGTTGAGGATGAATGTACCGTAGGTGGAACCCTGGCCGGCCACGAAAGAGTAACCGTTGATCATGGTGCGGGTCTCGATGGCGGGTATCATGGCACAGATCGAGTCGACCTGAGCGAGCACCTGACCGGTGCGCTCCTGCGAGGTGCCCGGGGGCATATCGACTACGGCGAATATGGTACCGGTGTCTTCGTTGGGCACCATACCGGTAGGTGTGATACGCATGAGGAACACCAGAATGGCTATTGATGCAGCAACGATGACTCCAGACAGAATTTTGTGGCCGATGAAGAATTCCACGAGCTTGCGGTATATCTTGAGGACGCGGCGGTAGCCGGTCTCGAAACCTTCGTGGAAGCGATCGTTGAAGATGCCGAGGAGTGCGAGGACCGCACAGATAGAAGCGATGATGAGTTTGAGGATATTTTCAGTGCTGTACCAGCCGAGAATCATGAATAGCACTGCGGCGATCACAAACACGGCGGTCAACAGCGGGGGCATGGGCACTGAGAGCGACTTCTTGTAGCGCTTCTTGATGGCCTGTCCGGCAGCGGAGTAGCTCTCGCTGAGGCGCTCCTTGAGCGATGCGTCGGAGTCGTGAGCCTTAAGGAACACGGCGCAGAGCGCAGGCGACAGCGTGAGTGCGTTGACTGCCGAGAAGAATATGGCGATAGCCATGGTGATACCGAACTGATTGTAGAACGTACCGCTCGTGCCGGGCATGAACGACACCGGGATAAACACGAGCATCATGACGAGCGTGATCGATATAAGAGCCGAGGCGATTTCGTTCATGGCGTCGATGGAAGCACGGCGAGCGCTGTGGTAGCCGGCGTCGAGCTTGGCATGGACGGCCTCGACCACCACAATGGCGTCGTCGACCACGATGGCGATCGCGAGCACTATAGCCGAGAGGGTGATGAGGTTGATGGTGAAGCCGATAAGATACATCACAAAGAATGTACCGATAAGGGCCACAGGGATGGCGATGGCAGGGATAATGGTGGAGCGGAAGTCCTGAAGGAAGATGTAAACCACGATAAACACGAGGATGAATGCCTCGACGAGAGTGTGGAGCACCTTATCGATCGATGCGTTGAGGAATCGGTTGACGTTCATAGGAATGGTGAACGCCAGACCTTTGGGGAGGTCCTTCTTGGCCTGATCGACATAAGCGAGCACATCGTTGATGGTCTGCGTAGCGTTAGAACCGGGAGTCTGGAATATCATACAGTTGACGGCGGTCTTACCGTTCATGGTAGAGTGGAATCCGTAGGTCACACGGCCGAGCTCCACATTGGCCACATCCTTAAGATAAAGGATTTCGCCGTCGGATGTGGCGCGCACCACGATATTCTCGAATTCCTCGGGGGTGACGAGGCGGCCTTTGTACTTCATGGTGTACTGGAAGGTCTGGTCGCCTTGCTCACCGAACGCACCGGGCGCGGCCTCGATGTTCTGCTCGGACAGAGCGGCAGCTACGTCGGTAGGCATGAGGCCATACTGAGCCATAACGTCGGGCTTGAGCCAGATACGCATGGAGTAGTCGGCACCCATCACCATCACATCGCCCACACCCGAGACACGCTGGAGGGCGGGCACGACGTTGATCTTAAGGTAGTTTTCGATAAACTCTTCGGTGTAAGTGCCTTCTTCCTCAACATATAGACAGACCGACACGAGCATAGAGGTCTGACGCTTCTGAGTGATCACACCCACACGGGTAACTTCGGCGGGGAGCAGACCCTGAGCCTTGGCCACGCGGTTCTGCACATCGACGGCGGCCATATCGGCGTCGCGACCCTGCTTGAAGTAAACATTGATGGTGGCGGAGCCGGTGTTGGTGGCGGTAGAGGTCATGTAGGTCATGTCCTGCGCACCATTGATCGACTCTTCGAGGGGGGCGATAACTGAGTTGAGCACAGCCTGGGCATTTGCACCGGTATAAGTGGTGGTCACCGAGACTGTAGGCGGCGCGATGTCAGGATACTGCTGAACGGGAAGCGCCATAAGTCCAATCAGACCGAGCAGCACGATGAAGATGGAGATCACCGTGGAGAGCACAGGCCGATTGATAAACGTATCAAGTTTCATTGCAAGTCAGTTGGATAAATAGAGAAAAATAGTAATCGTGAGAGATAATGATGATTATTCGGCGGCGGGCTCTTCCTGCTGAGCGGGCTGCCGATCAGCTGCTGCGGCGGCGTCCTTGGGCTGAATGGTCACACCGGCCTTGACGGTGGTGCCGATGCCTTCTACGGCAATGCGGTCGCCGGGCTTGAGGCCTGAGGTGACGATGAAGTTGCGGCCGTCGTTCATATCCTCAACGGTCACGGGTACCTGACGGACAACGTTGGAGTCATTGACCACGTAAGCGAAGCGGAGGTTCTGGAGCTCGGAAGTGGCGCGCTGGGGAATGGTGATCACGTCGGAGCTGAAGGTGGGGAGCACGATGGTGCCCGACGAACCGCTGCGGAGCACACCCGAGGGGTTGTCGAAGAGCGCACGCACATTTGAGGCGCCGGTGCTTGCGTCGATCACGCCCGACACGGTGGCTATCTTGCCTTCGAGGGGATATACCGAACCGTCGGCCAGACGGAGCTGCACCGAGGGGAGGGCTGCAATGGCAGCGTTGAGCGAGGTGGCACCGTTGCCCACAAGCTCAAGAGCTTCCTTCTCGGTGAGAGAGAAGTAGGCATAGACCTGCGAATTGTCGCTGACGGTGGTGAGGGGCTCAACCGACGAGGGCGAAGCGAGCGAACCTTCACGGTTGGGGATCGAACCTACCACGCCGTCGCTGGGGGCGGTAACAGTGGTGTAAGCGAGATTTTTCTGAGCGGTGACCAGAGCAGCCTGAGCGGTGGCGAGAGCTGCTTTGGCCTGGCTGAGCTGATTGGCAGCCATCTGATATTCATACTCGCTGATGATGTTTTTGTCGAGCAGATGTTTCTTGTTGTCGGCGGTGAGCTGAGCGGTGCTTACGGCAGCCTGAGCAGAGTTGACCTGAGCGCGGGCCTGATCAACGGCGGCATTAAACTGCACCTGGTCAAGTGTAAAAAGCACCTGTCCTTTACGCACGTAATCGCCTTCGTCAACATGAACTTTGGTGATGAAACCGGTCACCTGCGGACGGATAGCAATATCGGTTTTACCCTTGATGGTGGCGGGGAAAGTGTTGTCGACGCGAGTGTCGGCTGACGAAACCACCATAGTCGCGATCTCGGGTGCAGGCATCGCACCTGCGCCCTGCTGCTGACCGTTGCCTGAGCAAGAGGTGAGCATAGCGGCCGAAAGGCCCAGACCTAAAACAGTTAATGAAAGAAAATTAATTTTCATCGCTTTTATAAAAAAACAGTTTGTGATTAATTAATCGAATGTTGGAAACGTAAAATATTATTATGCAAAGTTACTAAGAAATCAGACATTATTCACTATAAAGGTGAACTTTCGGGCAAAAATGAGTAAAAAAAGCGGCATTTGTTCCCAAAAATACCAATCGCGACAGATGCCTATGTATACTGACGGAGCGCGCGGGCATAAAAAAAGCCCGTTATACCTTTCTATCAAGGGATAACAGGACTAAAGCCATAAGGCATGTGATTCGTAATTAACTAAATGTAGAGATCATATCATACTTACAATAATCACACCTTACCTGAAGCTCGGGGGTCATCGCGACTCCTTGACTGCAAGCTATTGCCTTTCCTTAGTCCTTAGTATAGCGTAAAAATTTTATCAGTATAAGGATTGCAACACCAGGTGAAATTTAGGGCAAAGGTAAAACAAATTACATTAACTTCCAAATAAATTTACATTTTTCTAATCAATCGAGGCAAAAAAGTTACTTTTTTGATGGTGAAGCCCACTGATGGCAGACACGGGTCAGTAGATATTTCTAATGTGATTCCTGCAGGGACGCTCACCGGGGAGCGTACGGCCTCGTAATCGGCTTGCCGCTTCGCTACGCGAAGAATGATGCGTGACAATGCCACTCAAAGAGAGCAAACGATCGCAACGGAGTGGCTTTTTTGACTCGCACCCGTGGGCGCTCGTTTTTTGCGCCGCCGGAAGCTCCCAAGTGAGCGCCTCTACAGGTTTTGGAGGGTCAGTGTATATTTTTCGGGGGATCAGTCGTTCTTTTCCCAGAGGTAGAGGCGGTCGCTGGGGCGGATCTTTTGTGGGACGCGGATGGAGAAGTGGTCACCGCGACTGACAGTGTCGACGGGCTTCAGATCGACACGCATTTCCTCAAGGGTGAGGATGATGGCGCCTGTGGTGGGCCCGGTGATGACAATCTCGTCGCCGAGATGCAGTTGGCCGTTTTCCATCACGAACTCCCCTACCCCGATATTCGGGAAATATCTCACGCCTTTGGCGGCGTAACGCTTGGTGCGGGTGGCTGAAGAGCCGTATTTCGATGACCACTCGCCGAGGCGCTGACCGAGATAATAGCCGTCCCAGAATCCGCGATTGAACACTTTGGCGAGATTTTGATCCCAACCGGCAATGGCTTCGGGGGTGTAAGTGCCGTCGATAATGGCATTGATGGCGGCTGAGTAGGCTTCGACCACCACCTTAACGTATTCGGGTCCGCGTGCACGACCTTCGATCTTGAACACGGTGACTCCGGCGTCGATCATCTTGTTAAGGAAATGAATGGTCTTCAAGTCCTTGGGCGACATGATGTATTTGTTTTCGACCTCAAGTTCGTCGCCGGTCTCGCGGTCGGTGACGGTGTAAGAGCGGCGGCAGATCTGGGTGCAGGCTCCGCGGTTGGCGCTGGAGTTCATCTCGTGGAGAGAGAGGTAGCACTTGCCCGACACGGCCATACAGAGCGCTCCGTGGCAGAACATTTCGATACGCACGAGGCGTCCGGACGGTCCGGTGATATTCTCTTCGACGATGGCACGGTGTATGGCGGCTACCTGCTGCATATTAAGCTCGCGGGCGAGCACCACCACGTCGGCGTAGCGGGCATAAAATCTCACGGCCTCGGTGTTGCTGATATTGCACTGGGTGGAGATGTGAACTTCCACTCCGCGGGAGCGGGCATATTCGATGGCAGCGATGTCACTGGCTATGATGGCAGAAATCTCCGAGGCGGCCACGGCGTCGATCACGGCGCGCGCGGCGGCCATGTCGTCGTCGTAGAGGATGGTGTTGACTGTAAGATACGACTTCACTCCGGCGGCATTGCAGATAGCGGCAATGTTGTGGAGATCGTCGAGGGTGAAGTTGACGCTCGAACGGGAGCGCATGTTGAGTCCTTCGACTCCGAAATATATGGCGTCGGCACCGGCGTCGATGGCAGCATGGAGCGACTCGCAGCTGCCCACCGGGGCCATGATTTCAAAATCTTTACGTATCATAAGTCAGATCAGCGTGTGGGAAGAGGGAGTGTGTTGGCATCGACGGCCTGGGGCTGCACGCGAGCCAGACGGTCGACGAGCTTATCGAGGTCGATAGTACCCGAAGCGGCAGCTTTCTTGAGTTCCCGGGCTATAGATCCGCGCGTGGGACCGGTCTTACCGCGCCACATCAGTTCGAGCGCCTTGCGGGCACGGGAGTTGGAGCATACACCGGAGATGAAATATTCGTTGCGGGCTATGGCGTCGACGTCGCCCTCGGCTATGGCATTCATCAGAGCGTTGCCGGCAGGTGATGAGAGAGCCGACACGGCCCACTGACGGTTGGAGTTGAGATATTCGGCATCAGCGCCTAAAGTGGACGCCTGCGGAGCGGCGGCAGCTTCGGGAGCGGCTGCGGGCGCAGCGTCAGCGGCAGGAGCCACGGAGTCAGTATTCTCGACCATGGCCGGCATATCGTCGGCATCAGAGCCAACGGTCTTGCCGAGGGGTATGAAGAACACGAGCACTACCACGAGCACCACTACGGCACCAGCGGCGGCAAGGAGCAGATTGCGGCGCTTGCGCGACTTAGCCACCTCATCCTCGGCCTCGCGGATGCGCTCGGTGTCGGACTCGGTAGCCACTACGGGCACAGTGGTATCAATTTCGTCCTCGGGATCGGGACGGTCGGCGGTATCGTCGGCAATGTTTTCAAACACGGGCGCTTCGGGCTGACGCGGAGCTGGAGCAGGCTCGGGGGCAACGTGGGAAGTCGCCGAGCGATGTCCGGCGCTGACGTCGACAGTGTAGATCTCGCCCGTATCGTCGGGATCCTGATTGACGGTGCGGTAGGCACGGTAGCCGTGAAACTTGCCTGAGCGGAGAGTGGTATATTCGGGAGTGTTTTTTTCGATGGAAATCACCTGCTCCACTACCCTGCCATCGCCAAAGTCGAGGCGGAGTGTGACACCCTGCTCTATGGGGTCGAGCTCAAGGACGAGACGGTCTGCATCGAGGAGTTCGGCTGTGGATTTATCTATCTTAAGGGGAGTGAATCCATTGGATGCGGCTTTGATCTCGACCGTGGCATATTCGGTGAGGTCTTTTTCAGTAAACTCCACGTATGGCTCCATGGTGTTGATGGAGCGGCCGTTGATGGCAATGGTGTAGCCGGTCACGGTGCCGTCTTCCTTGGACGAACGCACTTCCAGAGGCACCTTACGGGTGAAACGTACGCCGCACTCGCGGGCCTCGCGGATGCGGATGGTAGAGCCTTCGAGGCGCACGAAAGCCGAGGGATTGCCCACGGTGATGACCTCCTGGCGGGGAGAGAATCCGGGACGGGTGTATGTGATGGTGACGCGCTCGCCGCTGTAGGCGGTGTCGCGCAGCAGCTCTACGCCTGCGGGAGCGAGGAGGGTATAGAGTTTGCGTATGGGCGATGTGATGCGGGGCATCTTGGTGCCGGGGCGCAGCGAGGCCGAGGCGGGCACCACGATGATGCAGCGGTAAGCATCGTAGTCGGGCTGACCGGGGAAGGAGAATATACCGGCGAGTTCGGACGACGAGATGAAGGTACGATAGGCAGCATCGCGCACCTGCGCGTCGGCGGGAGCGGGACGAAATGCCCACGACCGCATGTGGAGCGGATCAGAAGGAATGCCGGCAGCGGCTATGGCACGGTCGATGGCTTCAAAAGTGGTGTCGCCGTCCTCTACGAGCGACTTCTTGAGGGCCGCCAGCAGGGCAATGATCTGCTTGCCGGTGAGGGCGCAACCTGCGGCCACGAAAAGCGAGATCATGAAGTAGCCGTCGTCGGGGCGAAGGCTGTTGCGCGTGATGAGCGAGAAGCATCGTCCGCTCTCCCACTGCTGCATGACGTAGCACTCCGAGGCGTTGAGAAAACGGCGTATAGCGGCTGCGGGGGCCACAAGCCAACGCTCCCAAACCGGCTGCTCGCCATAGGGATAGTTGAGCACGGTGCGGGTCACTTGGTCGACTTCCACCCGAAGGGTGATCTGGAGGTAACTGCTGGCTGACATTCTTACTTTTAATTTTTACGCAAAGTTAAGAATTAAAATTATGATTGACTAAAAAATTTTTTAATCATCGTGTGATTTTTTTGAATCGGCGCGTCGGGCGCGTCGGGGGTTGGCGGGAAACCATCCGCGCTCCACTCGCTTGACCTGTTCGGACACTTCGAGAATGCCCCAGAACGAGGAGAATGATATGATGCCGAGGAGTGTGGAGGGGATGAATCCGCTCACCAGCGCCGATGCTACGGCTGAGGCTATGCCCATAATGATGAAGAGAATTTTTGACACTCGTGCGCCGAGGTAATACTCGCCCTTTATGACGAGCGGGTGAAAGAGTCCTATTATGAGGAATGTGGCCAGACCCATCATCAGGCCCTCAAAATTTAACTGAAACATTTAGTGGTATTTGTATTTGATATTTAGACTGAAAAATCATGAATCGTGAATCATAAATCATGAATCATAAATCGTGAATCATGAATCATAACTTGAGATAAATCGTCAAGGGGTGTATGGTGACTTCAAAGGGGGCTACGCCTGAGGCTCGCGACTGCTTGCCGCGGGCGTAAAAGTAACGACACTGACGGTCAAACGACGGGATGCTGACCATACGTGTATCGTAGGGCGGTATGATGCAGTCGACTTTACGTACTACTTCGTGGAGACGGCGTCCGGCCACATCGCTATATACCAGCCGCAGGGTAATGGCTGTGATAGTGTCGGGCATGGAGGAGGTGACGTGGAAAGTCTCGCGGCGCGAGTCGAGCGGCTTGTCAAATCCGCTGACGGCTATCTCGCCACCCAAAGCAATTATGGAGTCTACAGCAGGGAGAGTGACCGAGTCCGAGGCGCGGGCGCGGCGCTTAAGTTGCGGTCGGGTGGTGTCGTCGGCCGAGGCAGCGACTGAAACACACGTCAGGAGCATGAAGAGGAGGAGTCGGATCATAGATATACGGGGACGCCAGGAGAAGATGTTTCGGGATAGATACGCACCAGCCCGTCGGTATCGGGAGCGCTTTGTGAGTTGACGCTGACAGCCCAGCGAAACATATACGGAAGCAGACGCCACCAGCGCAGAGTGATGTTGCGCCCATAGCGGCGGGCCACGAGGCGCGACTCGTCATTATCGAGAGTAATGGTGCATCGGCGCGGCGACGTGGGGATAAGACGCCGGTCACCCTCTACGTCGGTAAAAATACGCGAATCATATATGCCATAGGCCGCTGTGGGAGTGACTGTACCCACTACAGTGCCCGGGGTCACGGCGAGATCGGCCGACACGATGGCTTCAATGCGATAGCGGGCCACTTCGCCCGAGGGTGACACCGAATCGCGCACTATCTCCAACACACTTTCGTGGCCTGGCATCTGCCACAGGCCCTCGATCGGGTGAAGAGGGAGGGATGAGAGCCGGCTTACAGCCTCGTCGATAGCCGAGGGCGTGGGTTCGGCTGCCGGGGCTGAGCTGACACTCAGAATGGCGAGCAGAAGCACCGGGAGTCGCATCATAGAGAGCTGAAGCTGTAGGATATACCAAACGACAGAATCTCTTTCAGCTGGAGCTTATGCCAGTCGGGATTGGAGGGGACTGACGAGTCGTAGCGGGCATGGAAGAACAGCTGGGTGGAGAGAAACTTGTTGATGGCGAAATTGAAGGTATTTTCCCAGTCGCCCTGCACGTACTCATAGTCGGTGAAGACGAAGAAGCGGGAGCGGTAAGAGATATTTGACGTGATGTTCCACGAAATCTTTACCTCGGCGTTGCTACCTATCTGGTTGAGTGTGGAGTGTCCGGGCTTCAGACCGAGCGCCGTCTCGTCCATCTTATGGTTGAGGCATGTCTTGAGGTTCCACGAGAGGGGTGATATGGAAGCGTCGATGGTGAAGGTCTTTTTGGCATTGGTGTGGTTGTAGGTCATACCGAGACCGACGTTGAGCTCGGCGGGCGACATGAAAGCAGCCTTAAGATCGTAGGTGTTTGTCTTATAGCTGTTGAGCACCTGAGTCTTGAAGGTGAGGTTGGATGAGTAGTACCATCCCTTAGCGGCCTTATAACCGGCCATCATGTTGAGTTGCAGGAGGTCTTCGGATATGGAGTAGTTGCGCAGCTCGTCGTCGCGGGTGTCGTTGATGCCGAGCTTGTACTGGAAAGTAGTCTCAAAGAGCCAGTTGGGATGCATCTTGGGATTGAGGCGCACGTTGTAGTACACGCTTGCGAGGGCATTGAGGTTGTTGTTACCGCCCTGATACCAGTTGGGTGACACGTAGGCCTGCGAGAATTGCAGTGCGGCGTTGAACTTGCGTATCCAGTGGCGCTTCTCAAATTCAGGCTCGATGTCGGGAGCCACGGCCGGCACCGCCTTGATTTCCTCGATGGTGATTACGGCGGTAGTGGGATCGACGGTGGCCACGAAGTGCTTGGGGGGCTCGGGAAGATGGGCCTCATTGTAGACCACGGCGGCGGGATTGTCGATGATAAAGCGCTGGCGGGCGTTGGCTATAAGCTGTTCCTGAAATCCGAGCCTGTCGAGCCAGCCGTAGAGCGAATCAGCGGGCAGCTGCTCGCCGGTCATAGGCACGGGATCGATGAAGTGGAATGTATCAAACACCACCGGACGATAGAAAGCCGGGAGCGAGGGGACATATCGGGGAAACAGGTCAGGGTCGACGGCATAGTCGTCGACCACATCGTAGGGCGACACATAAGTCACTGTATCAGTGATTTCCACAGGGGTATCGTAAATGATGTTGCGCGGCTGCGCGGGGGGCAGGAGTGCAAGCTGAGCCGATGCGGCTGCCGACGACAGAAGGAGGGCAAGTGATAGCGTCGAGGCTGGATTCATAACTCGTGGTGATGAAAAAAAGGGTTGTGCAAAACGTGATGGTGCAAAATTAATACTTTTTTTCGCCTGATGCAACACCGCCGCCTAAATTGAGCTATGCGCGCGGCTGACAAGCGCATAAAAGAGCTGAAATTAAAAAAAGATGGCATTTTGACAGCAAAGTAAGGAATATTTCTACATTATCGCATGAAAAATTGCACATGGTTGCGTATCTTTGTAGCGCTTAATCAATTATACAAAGATCGCGCGCAGGTGTAAACGGTTTCAGCCCTCGCCGCATCTAATTTCACGAAACCACCATAATTCACAAAAATGAAAAAAAATCTTGTCAGGATTTTTTCGCTCATGATGGCTGCGATGACAGCACTAAGCATGTCGGGCGCGCCACTGGCAAAAAGAAATCCGTCGGGCGACACCGGAAACCGGACAGTGTCGGCAGTAGCCGCACCGGCCTCTGACAAGCCCGTCGCAACCAAGGGAGCTATACCGATGCCCAAGGTGCGTCAGACAGCTTCAGCCAACGTATTTGCATCGGCCTCGCGCAGTGTGAAGCCCGCAAACGTAAAAGCGCCCTTCAAGGTAGGCGCGATAGCCGAAGAGCTGAAACTGCCCAATCTCATCGGCTCGGTGCTGTATTCTGACGCCTTCTCGGCCAACGGTGTATACACCGTGCCGACCAAAGAGGGTCAGGAGTTTGAACGTCTGTTTCGCTACGCCAACGCTCAGTATGGCGGAGTGCTTGTGGGCGACATTTACTACGTATGTCAGTATTACGATTCACCCTGGGGCGCCTACAAGCTCTTCCTGGGCTACGACGTGAATACGGGCAATGAGGTATATGACGTCACCGCCGGCTATTACACCTACACCATGACCTACGATGAAACTTCGCAGCAGGTGTATGCCATAGCCAATGTGAGCGACTACTTCGTGCTCACCACAGTGAACTTCGACATGGAGCACAAAGACGTGAGCTTCAATCCAATAGGCACTCTTGCCATAGATCAGTTCGGTATATGGAACGCCATAGCATGCGACAGCAAAGGTCAGCTCTGGGGTGTGCTCAGCAACCTCGACGAAGAAGCCTACGCCACATCACAGAGATACGTGTGCACCGGATCGACCCTCTATAAGATAGACAAGGCCACCGGCGAAGCTACGAAGGTGGGCGAGACCGGCTATGACTCGCTCTATGCCTCCGACGCTATCTTCGACACGAAGACCGACCGCATGCTCTGGACTGTATACAACACGGCAGAGCAGGGATTTCTCACCGAAATCGACACCACTACCGGTGCAGCCACGGTGCTCTTTCAGTTCCCCGGCAACGAGGAAGTGACCGGTCTGGCCATCATGCCGCCCCTGGCTGAGGACAACGCTCCGGCAGCTGTGAGCGGCGTGACTGCCAACTTCGCCGGCTCATCGCTGACCGGTACGATTGACTTCACGGCACCCTCTACGCTGTTTGCCGGCGGAGAACCTACGGGTCAGCTGACCTACACCGTGACAGCCAACGGCGAGACTGCCGCTACCGGCACTGCCGAATATGGCGCGGAAGTCAAGGCCGAAGTTTCGGTTGCTACCGCAGGATTCTACACATTCAACGTCAAGGTAAGCAACGAGGCCGGCGACAGCCCCTCGACCGAGGTGAGCTCATATGTGGGTGCCGACACCCCCGAGGCCACCAAGGTGACGGCCCGGTATGCCGACGGCGTGATGACCGTGACCTGGCTGCCTGTGAAAGCGTCGGTCAACGGCGGATTTATCGATCTCAACGCCGTGACCTACACCGTGACCCGCTATCCCGGCGCAGTGAAGGTGGCCGAAGATTTCACAGCCACTACCTTTACCGAAAATATCGCCGTGACGGATGATATGATTTCATATTACTACACCGTGACCGCTACGGCCGAGGGTCTGACTTCGGAGGTAGCGCAGAGCAACATCGTGACTCTCGGATCGGTGACTCCTCCGTATGTAGCCACGTTTGACGACGATCAGATGAACGGATTCAAGGCGGTGGATGCCAACTACGACGATATGACCTGGATATGCTACGACGGCCACGCCCGCATAATGTGGAACTCTTCACTGGCGATGGACGACTGGCTCATGTCGCCCGGAGTGAAACTCCTCGGCGGAAAGATCTACGATATCTCGGCCGAATTTGCCGTAAGCAACGCCAACTTCGCCGAACGCGTGGAAGTGAAGGTGGGCAAAGCTGACGAACCCGGCGCCATGACCACCGTGCTTCTCGAACCTACGCAGGTAACCTCCCTGCTCGACAATCCTTATCACTGGTCAGCCACTTTCGTGCCTGAGGCCGACGGCATTTACTACTTCGGTATCCACGGTATATCGGATAAGGACAAGATGTATCTCTACGCCGACAATTTCGCCGTAAGCGCTCCGAAGGTAGCCGACTGCCCGGCAGCAGTGGGCGATCTCACGGCTACTCCCGGTGCCAACGGCGCACTGACTGCTACCATATCGTTTGTGACCCCCGACAAGACTCTCGGCGGCAAGCCTCTCGACGAGCTTATGTATGTGAATCTGATGCGTGACGGCTCGGTAATCAACACATGGACGGCACCTGCCATGGGCGCTACTCTGACCTACACCGACAATCTTCCTTCGTCGGGCACATACACCTACACTGTTGTGTCGGTCAATGCCGACGGTACAGCACCTGAAGCCGTGGCTACGACCTTCGTGGGTGTGGACTATCCAGCTCCCCTGACAGGACTTGTAGCGTTTGAGACCGAAAATCCGGGCGAGGTGACTTTGGAATGGGATGCAGTGACTACCACCGAAAGCGGCGGCGCTATCGACGAGACGATGGTGACGTATCAGGTATACCGTATTATTAACGGTACTCCTAATGCCGTATCGGGCCGTCTTACCGCCACAACGTATACTTATCAGGCTGTAGCAGTCGGCAGTCAGGAGTTCGTACAGTTTGTGGTATATCCGTTCACCGACCGCGGCAACGGCCAGTATGGCCTCTCGGATTTCTTCCCCGCAGGTACGCCCTACAACGGATTGACTCTCACCAACCAGGATGATTTCAAGAAATACATCTTCGGTGTCAACGGTGCAGGAGGCGGCGAATGGGCTATGTATGACGACAATCTCCTTCCCTCGCAGGACTATGATAACGGTATGGCAGCTATGTATGGCCGCTATGAGGATACTTCGGCCGAGCTTTACACCGGTCTGGTATCACTTGATGCCATCAGCAACCCCGGCCTGACATTCTATACCTATAATATCGGTGACATGACGGATGATCTTGGCAATCCGTTGCCCGACATCAACGAGATTACGGTCGGAGTGAAGGTGAAAGGCGAGATTGAATTCACTCCCGTGAAGCACGTGGTGGTCAGCGAGACCGGTCCTGCCAACAGCTGGAACCGCATATCGGTTGACCTTTCGGATTACGTCGGCAAGGTGATTCAGGTGAGCCTCGACGCTGTGGTGAAAGCCGCATCGTATACTCTGGTCGACAATCTTAAGATCGGCACCGTATTGGCCGACGACCTTTCGGTAATGGCCATCAGTGCTCCGAAGGAAGTTACTGCCGGCACTGAGTATCAGGTGGCCGTCAACGTGCTCAACGAAGGTATGAACGATGCTGCCGCTTACACCGTGGAGCTTTATGCCGACGGCGAGGCTGTGGCTTCAAAGAAGTGTGAGGCTCTGGCAGCCGGCACAAGCGACGCGGTGGTATTCGATATCCTTATGTCGCCGCTGGCTGAGGATGAAGTGACTCTGACCGCAACCGTGGTTATGACAAGTGACATGAACGACTCCAACAACTCGTCGGAATCTATCGAAGTTACCCCCGTGGCCTCTACCCTACCGGCGGCTACCGACCTCGTTGCTACTATAGAAGCCGGCCGCGTGAAACTGACCTGGAACTCTCCCGACATCAACGCTCTGCCCGCCGATGCTGTGACAGAGGACTTCGAGAACGGCCTGGGATTCACCTCCCGCTATGGCGACTGGATTTTTGCCGATATGGACAACTCACCCGTCGACGGCTTCCAGGATATCCAGTTACCCAACATCACCGAAGGCGTTACGAAGGGTTCGTTCTGGTTGTGGGATGCTAATACTACCGGCAACTCTACCACTGCCGCTCACTCGGGCACTAAGTATCTTTTCTCGCTCTACCGCGCGGATTTCGGCGTGGCCAATGACTGGGCTATCTCGCCTGAGCTCGACGGCTCGGCGCAGACCATATCGTTCTACGCCCGCAGCTACAGCGGCAGCTATCCCGAAAAGATGCGCATACTATACTCGACCGGTGGCATCGAGCCGGCTGATTTCATAGAAGTGGCTACATATTATCCCGTGCCCGCTGCATGGACTCGCTATGAGTTTAAAGTGCCCGCCGGTGCGAAGCGTTTCGCCATCAACTCTTGCGCTCAGAATGCGTTTATGTTTATGGTTGACGACGTGACCTACATTCCCGAGGGTGCTGAAGTGACCACTTCGCTTGTGGGTTACGACGTGTATCGCGACGGTGCGAAGATCAACGATGCTACCGTGGATAAGTGCGAGTACACCGACTCTAACGTTACCGAGGGTACTACATACTCATATGCCGTGGTAGCCGTCTACAACAAGGGTCTCGGATCGGCATCCAACGTAGTGACAGTCAATGATATGTCGGGTATCGATAGCATTGCTGCCGACAACCTCGATGCAGAATTCTTCAATCTACAGGGTCAGCGCGTGGCCAAGCCTTCTGCGGGCATTTACATCATGCGCATCGGCTCGACCGTGAAGAAGGTGCTTGTGAAGTAACAGTATCTATTACTTAATACGCATCCCCTGCATTCGGCATCGAGTGCAGGGGATTGTTTATAGGACAGCCTGGCGATCCGCAATGCCAGTAAGGACGCACACCGGGGGTAAAGTATAACACCCGTGGCGTCTGCTGGAGCAAAACCGAGCGTCCACGGGTGTGAGTCAAAAAAAGCCACGGAGAGGCTTATATCATACAACGATTGGTTTGGACACTCCCCAGTTAGCGTCCGGCGGTGTAATCGGCTTGCCGCTTCGCTACGCGACGGATGGTGCGCTACGATGGGTGGTGAAACTACATTTTTACCAATCTTGACGCACCCCAGTGCACAAATACTACGCAAATACAAAAGCCACGGAGTGGCTGCCACATTGTTAACCCCGGGTGCTTGACACCCGGAGTATAAAATAAGATGGCAAATCAACCACGGAGTGGTTGGACAACCGCCACAGATTTTGTACAACCACTCCGTGGTTGGTAATTCCTGATGAAAATACCCCGGGTGACAAGCACCCGGGGTTAACGTAGTCAAGCCACTCCGTGGCTTATATTATACACCGATTGGTTTGGACGCTCCCCACTGAGCTTCCGGCTGTGTAATCGGCTTGCCGCTTCGCTACGCGAAGAATGGTGCGCAACGATGGGTGGTGAAATTACATTTTTACCAATCTTGACGCACCCCAGTGTGCGTCCCTATAGGTCTGAGGGGTTGCGTGGGTATAAAAAAATTGGCGGGGCGTGTCAGTGACACGTCCCGCCTGATGGGGTTAATTGGGGTCAAGAATTACTTGTTGATGAACTTCTTGCCGTTCTTGATAACGAGGCCTTTGTAAGACTCGTTAACGCGCTGGCCAAGTACGTTGTACATGGGGGCGTTTACGTCAGCAGCAGCGTCAACAACGATGTTTTCGATACCAGCGGGATCATTGTACTGCTTGCCGGCAAATACCACGGGGGTAGGAGCGGGAGTTACAGTGCCATCTTCAGCAACCTTTTCAACACCACCGAATACTACTTCGGGAGCATCAGCGAAAGTAGGCTCGTCGCAAGGAGTATAGATGAAGCCGTCGCAAGCCATCTTAGAACCCTGTGCGAAGAAGGTGTAGGTAACGGGGAATTCGGGAGTAGCGTAGCAGCAGAGAGTCATGAAGCCAGAACCTTCACCCATGTCAGCGCCTTCGGGGTTAACAACAGCCCAGGGTACTTTAGGACCGGTGAGTTCGCCTGCGTCATTGGTAGCGAAGTACTTGTCGATGTCAGCAGCAGTGAGGTCGAGAACCTGATATTCGTCGTAGGGAAGAGTATATTCAACAACTTCACCTTCAGCTTTAGAGAGGCAGCAGTCGCCAAGACGATAAGCAGCGAAAGAAGAACCTTCGAATACCCAGTAGTTCTTGTTGGTATTCATCTTGGTGAGGATGGTAAAGTAACCGGTCTTTTCAGTGTAAAGCTGGAATACCATACCGCTGGTGGGAAGTGAAGTCATTGTCTGACCTTTGGGATTGTTGTTACCGTTGATACCGGCTACGATCTGCTGAAGCTCGCCACCACCAACAGATACGTAGTTGAGGCTACCGCAAGGAGTGAAAGTACCGAGGGGCTCATCGAACATAGAAGTAAGCTTGCCATACTCGTTTTCGAGAATAACGAAACCTGCGGCTACGTCAGCTGACTTGTCAAGGGGCTGACCTGTAGTTTCCTTGAGCTCAGTTACATTAGCAAAGCAATACTGAGTCTGAGCAGCAGCGCCGAGAGAGGCAACAGCAGCAACACCAAGAAGTAAAAATTTCTTCATAAATAGTGAAATTGTAAGGTTAATAAATTAGATTTTAGGGTAATTCCCCGGGGTTTAAGCCCCGGGGAAAGGATTTCGATGCAAATATACAATTATTTGTTGAGTTTACCAACAAATTTGTAAGTTTGTTTACAGTCAAGTTTTACGGGACGACGACCGTTCATAACAGTCTTCTGGTAAATGTACTCAAACTCAAGAACAGCATCAAAGTAAGCGGGAGTGCCCTTGGTGAGTTCGCCGTCAGCAGTACGGGGGAAGATCTGACCCATAAAGGTGGCGTTGACATCACGATCGAGAGTTACGTCAACATCGTCGATCTTGGTATCGTAAGTAACTACAGTGCCGTCGGGGTCTTTTGCAATCTTAGTGAATCCGTTGGGAGTCACAGAGTTGTAGACCTGATAAGACAGAGCGTTGGTAAGGGGCGAAACGTTGGCTGCCGAAGTAAGGTCATTCATGCTCTGGCCGACATTGTCAGAGAAAGCAGCATCTATAGTGACATAAGCGGCAAACTTCTGCACGAACGAATTACCGTCTTCATCGACGCGAGTCAGAGGCGCGAGCTGAATAGTGCCGTCGCACGTGTATTCGGTGACAGTGGTATTCTCGGTATAAACGAGAGTCCAAGTGCCCTCATAAGTACCCTCGACAGTGGGAACCGGGTCGATCTGATCACCGCGGTCGGGAGTTTTGACATCATCAACACACGCAGTAAAAGCGGCACCGATGCAAGCTATCGACAGAACTTTAAATATATTTTTCATTTCGGTAAGTGTTAACTGTTAGAATTAATATCCGGGATTCTGATCCTCAAGCGTCATCGAGGTGTTGAAGTTGATTTCGTTTGCGGGGATAGGACGGAGCCACTTGTATTCACCCTTGGGGTTCTGCATCTGCGAGGGAGAAGAGATCACACGGCTGAATGCGAGGTTGTAGCGGATGAGCTGCTTGGTGCGGCGGAGATCCTCGTAACGGGTACGCTCGGCATAGAGTTCACGACCACGCTCATCAAGAATCACGTCGAGGGGAGTAACGGTGAAAGGCACGTTAGTGATACCTACGTAACCGGCCTCGTATGCACCGAACGATGAGAGGGCACCGGCCTTGGCACGGTTACGCACGTCGTTGACTTTAGCAAGAGCTTGACCTTCGTTGCCAGCCATGAGGTAAGCCTCGGCGGCTACAAGATACATATCGCTGACGTGGAACACGGGGATATCACGGTAGTCATTTTCCTTGATCACGTTGTCAGCCTCAGCATCGTCGTACTTCTTCACGCATACGCCACCATAAGCAGGCGAGATGAAGTCCTTGGTGCTCTGTGAGTCAGCATTACCGAGAGTACCATTTTCCTCGAAGGGAATGATGGTAACCGAAGGATAGTCGAGGATGACAGCCTGAGGATTGATTATACCGAATTTCTCCTTTTCTCCGGGTTTAATAGTCTTGCCGGGGATAGCAGCGAGAGCCTCGCGAGCTTCACTTTCAGTATAGTACCAGGGGAAGAACTGGAAAGCGATTCTCTTTTCAGCCTTTTCAGCATCGGTACAGTTGAAGTAAGCGAGATATCCGTCCTTACCCCAAACATCGCTGGGAACGTTGCCGCTTGCATCGAGAGGACAGTTGTAGTAAGTGGTCATGAAAGTACCGTTGAAGCGCTCGTCGTCGCGGTCGAAGAGACGGAGAGCCTTGTAGCTCATACGGTGCTTACCACCTGAACCTGTACCCTTCTGGCCGATGATCTGGCAGTTGCCATAGTAGCTCATGTACTGGTTCATCATAGAGTGACCGCCGGTAGCGACGTCACCGGGGAAACCGGCGCGGTCATACTGCATGGAGAAGATCTCCTCGGCATTACCCTCGTTGAAGGGAGACCATTTCTGCTCGAAAGGCATGGTGAGCTTCACGCCGTTGATGGCGAGTTCGGCCCACTTTGCAGCCTCAACGAAGTGATCGCGACCGGTCACGGTGTAAGTACCGGCAGCAGCGTCGGCTACCTGAGTGTCAAGATCCCAAGCAGCTGAAAGCTCAAGCTTGGCGAGAAGGGCAGCTACAGCCTGAAGGCTGGGGTTACCCTCATGGTCAACAGCAGGAAGGAGCTTGGCATTGTATACCTCGGTGAGGTCAGCGATAAGAGAGCTGTAGATTACACCGAGATCCTCACGGGGATAATCGCGGGTAGAGCTCTGGATATATTCAGTCACGTAAGGAACCGAGCCGAACTGCTGAACGAGGTGGTAGTAACCGAGACCGCGGAGGAATCGACCTTCGTGGCCGAGCTTTGTATCGGCACCGCCGTAGTGAACCATACCGTTGGCATAGTCGATAGCCTTGTAGGACTTCTTATAGTAGTCAGTCACAGTACCGTCCTCGGCAGTAACCTGAAAGTCACCGTAACCGTCGGCAGCCGCGGTCACGAAATAGAGGTCGGTAGCCTCCTCATGGAGTTCGAGATGAGTCGCAAAATACTTGAATGCGTCGAAAGCCACAGGACGGAGCGACTCGGGATGGGCTGTAAGATAGGCATCGGCGTCGTCGTTGGCGGTCGATTTGTTATCGGCGTCAAGGAAGTCGCTACAGCTTGTGAGCGACATCGTAGCGATGGCGGCGAGACCAATATAATTGATAAGTTTCATTGTTGATTCGCTTAGATAAGGTTAGAATTTAATGCTTGCACCAATCTGATAAGAGGTCACGCTGGGACCGTCGTTTTTGCCGGCAGCAGCAGCCCATTCAGGATCGAAACCACGATATTTGGTCCAGAGGAAGGGGTTGGTGACGGTGAAGTAGAGACGGAGGTTCTGGCAAGCGAAGCTCTTGATGAGGTTTTTGCTGAAGGTGTAGCCGAGAGTGATGTTCTGAACGCGGAGGTAAGACACCTTGTCGAGACCGCGAGCGGTCTGATATTGGTCCTTAGCCACGCCGAGACCGTCGTTGGTACCACCTGAGAGCATGGGATAGTCACCGTAGTGAGTATTCATCTGGAAGGTGGGGTTGCGGAAAGTACCGTCGGGGTAGATACCGTCAACGTCTACGATAGTACCGGCGGGGATGTAGTAATCCATCTGCATCTTACCGCGGCCACGGTCGTGGAGGTCGTAGTAGTCACCGTTGAGGAATGAAGAGTTAACATAGTAACCATACTTGGCGAAGAGGGTAAATCCGAAGTCGAGCTGTCCACCGTTCTTGGGGAGACGGTAGTTGAGGTTAGAGCTCATCGATGCACTCCATTTGGGGTCGCCGTTGAAGATCATACGGTCATTGTCGTCCCACTGGCCGTCGCCATTGACGTCGCGAACCATAGGCTGACCTTCACCGATGCCGTAGCAAGCCCAGTAGTAGTCGCATTCGCGAACCTGGTCGCCGGGGGTGAAGCCATTGTTGATAGCGACTTCGTGGTCGGGCACAGTCATGATGCGGTCAGATACAACGCCGTCCCATACATACTGGTAAATATTGTTGACGGGATAACCAACGAAGAGCGAACCGGTAGCGCCTGAAGATACGATCTGATCAGAAACGCCGTTGATTTCCTTAACTTCGTTCTTGTTCTTAGAGAAAGTGAACGAAGTGGTCCAAGTCCAGTCGCGGGTATCGATGTTGACGGTGGTAAGAGCGATTTCGACACCGGTGTTGCGAACCTTACCGACGTTGGTGGTCATAGTCTGACCTCCTGATTCGAGGGGAAGTTCAACCTTGTAGAGAAGCTCGGAAGAATTTTTCTGATAGAAGTCAACCGAACCGCTGATGCGATCGCGGAGGAAGCCGAAGTCAACACCGACGTTCCATTCCTTAGAAGTCTCCCATTTGAGTGACTTGTCGACGATACCGCCGGCGGGGATACCCTGAATCCAGCTTGAACCCCAGGGATAGTAAACGGGCGAGCCGATACCTACGATGGTGGCGTAGTTGCCGATACCGGCGTTGTTACCGGTCTTACCGTAAGAGAGACGGAGCTTGAGGTTGTTGATCCAAGTTACGTCGCGGAGGAAAGATTCCTCATTGATACGCCAAGCGAGAGCGGCCGAGGGGAATGAGCCCCAGCGGTAGCCGTCGGCAAACTTCGACGAACCGTCCCAACGCATAGTCACGGTAGCCATGTAGCGGTTGAGGAGGGTATAGTTCAGACGGAGAGCGAATGACTGGAGAGAGCTTTCAGAGTAAGAAGACTTGGTGTTGGTAGCGTCGATTTCGCCGGTACCCATGTTCCACCAGTCAGAGTTCTGGAGCACGTTGTTGGCCACCATGTCATATTCCTCGGTGTTACCCTTTTCCATTGAGTAAAGACCCATAGCAGAAATAGAGTGGATACCGAAAGTCTTGTTGTAGTTGATCACGTTGTCCCAAGTCCAAGAGAGAGAAGTCTTGTTAACAACGGTGGCGGTGTGAACGTCGTCGTCAACATAAGTCTTGCCGGTGCGGGGGTTATCGTAACCTACGTACTGACCGTTGCGGTAAGTAGAGAAGCTGGGCGAGAAAGTAGACTTGATGTTAAGACCGGGGATAATGTCGAGCTGGAGGTAAACGTTACCGAGGGCGCGGTAAGTGGTGCGCTTTTCGGTAGAGTTGAGCATACGGTCGAGGGGATTGACGAAGTCAGAGAACTGGTGGTCGTCAGTACCGAGGGTATACTTGTTGCCGGGGAAGTGCTGGATTTCACCATCTTCCTGATAAGGAATCATATAGGGGTTCACGCGGTAGGCCTGAGCGATAGCGTTGCCGTCGGCATAGGTGTTCTTCATCTGGGCGAGGTTGAAGTTGAAACCTGCGCTGATTACTTTGTTGACGCGGGCGTCAACCGAACCCTTGAAGCTGATGGTCTGCTGAGAGTCGCCTTCGTAGATACCGTTTTCGCCGTTGTAACCAACACCGAAGTGATAGTTGGCGGTGTCGCTGGCACCCTGGATAGATACGTAGTGGTTCTGCTGGTTACCGTCGCGAGTCACGAGGTCGATCCAGTCAGTGGTGTTGCCGGCTTCGAGGAGCTGCTTCATGATATAGGGCGACTGAAGGTCGGCGATCTTCTCCTGAAGGAGAGCCTGACCTACACCATAGGAAGCGGGGAGCATCCAGTGAGCAGTCTGAGCGGTATAGTTATTGTCGCCACCCATGGGAGATAGGAACTTACCGAAGCGGTAGTAGTACCAGTCCTGACCTTCCATGAATTTAGGCTTGTGGGAAGCGTGGTTGATACCATAGTAACCGTCGTAGGAGATCGTAGCCTTCTGAGCCTTGTTGACGTTAAGACCGCCCTTGGTGGTGACCATAACGACACCGGCAGTAGCGCGCGAACCGTAGATAGCTGTAGAAGAAGCATCCTTGAGCACGTCGATACGCTCGATATCCTGAGGGTTGAGGAAGTCGATGTCAGAGCACATCACACCGTCGACAACGAACAGAGGGGTAGTACCCGAGTTGATTGAAGACTTACCGCGGATTTCGATGTTTACGGAACCGTTGGTACGGCCGGTGGCCTTTGTGATGTTCACACCGGGAGTGGTACCCTGAAGGTTCTCGAGGATCGAGGGAGCACCCTTGGCGTTGAGTTTTTCAGTGTCGACTGAAGAAACCGAACCGGTAAGGTCGCTTTTCTTCATTGTACCGTAACCTACCACAACCACTTCGTCGAGGACTTCGGAGTCTTCCTTGAGGACCACCTTAATATTAGTGCGGCCGTCGACGGAAACGGTTTCGGTCTTGTAACCGATGTAGGAAACTACGAGTTTGGCTTTGGGCGATACGTTGGGTATGGTGAAGTTACCGTCGAGGTCGGTAGCCATACCATTGGAAGTACCGTCAACAATCACTGAAGCGCCCATTACGGGTTCGCCTGTTTCATCTTCTACAGTACCGGTAACGGTAATGTTCTGAGCGAAGACAGGCAATCCTACGCAAAGGACCGCTAAAATCATCATTGTCCTCATCAGGCGTGCCGGTGAGAACAATTTCAGCCATTGATAATGACTTGTCACATTGTCTTTCATGATGTCACTGTGTTGTTATTAATAAAAAATTTCTTTTCGGGTTAAAAATGCTAATTTTAAGATTTGAATTTAACGTTCGAGGAGAGTCATGCTTTTATGTTTTATGTTTTTTAGGTGGATAGAGAATTAATAGATTTGCAAGAGCTGTGGTATGTAAATATATGAAATATGTTTGGTCAATAGTCAAAAAATCCGCTGAGCGACATTAATGTTTATAACGTAAATACCGTTCAGCATATTTTGTAGATATTATATAAAAAATGTGAAAGTTTTAATGGTATCTTAGAGTTTTTTGGTAATTTTGTGCAAATATACAAATTAAGTTTCAATATCCATGAAAAAAGTACTGTTAATTTTTACGATGGCGGTAATATTTTTTTCGGCGCGTGCCACTGACCCCGAGGAAATGTGGAACACCGTCTATCCGCAGATCGAGTCGCGCATCAAGGCGCCGACATTCGCTGACAAGGATTACAACATCCTCGACTACGGCAAGCGCAGCAAGAAAAAAGGCCATCTCTATACTCAGTTAATAAATAATGTGATAGAGCAGTGCTCCAAGCAAGGCGGCGGCCGCGTGATAATACCCGCCGGCGAGTGGCTCACGGGCCCCATCACCCTCAAGAGCAACGTCAACCTACATCTTGAAGAGGGCGCCACACTCCTTTTCACCACCGACCCCAAGGAATTTCCGGTAGTGTTCACCCGCTGGGAGGGCATGGACTGCTATAACTATCAGCCGTGCATCTACGCCATCGACGCTGAAAACGTGGCGCTGACCGGCAAAGGCACCGTGGACGGAGCGGCCGAGAACGGCAACTGGTGGCGCATGTGCGGCAAGCCCGTCTACGGCTACACCGACGGCATCATCTCTCAGAAGATAGGCCGCCCGCTGCTCCAGGAGTGGAACGAAAACGGCACTCCGGTGGAGAAGCGAGTGCTGGGCGACGGCATGGGCATGCGCCCGCAGCTGGTCAACTTCGTCAACTGCAAGAACGTGCTTATCGAGGACGTGACGCTGCTCCGCTCGCCCTTCTGGGTGATCCACCCGCTGTGGTGTGAGAACGTGACGGTGCGCGGCGTGCACATACAGAACGACGGCCCCAACGGCGACGGCTGCGACCCCGAGTCGTGTAAAGACGTGCTGATAGAGCGCTGCTACTTCGACACGGGCGACGACTGCATCGCCATCAAGAGCGGACGCAACCGCGACGGCCGCGAGGACGGCCGCCCCAGCGAGAACTTCATCGTGAGGGACTG
Source organism: Bacteroides sp. (assembly GCA_014802325.1). Taxonomy (GTDB): domain Bacteria; phylum Bacteroidota; class Bacteroidia; order Bacteroidales; family Muribaculaceae; genus Duncaniella. The sequence continues at coordinate 26,320 of JAAVCK010000014.1, read as the reverse complement.
CGTGATGAAAAACGGCCACGGCGGCGTAGTGGTGGGCAGCGAGATCTCGGGCGGATTCCGCAATCTCTTCGCCGAGCGTTGCGTGATGGACAGCCCCGATCTGGAGCGCGTGATCCGCATCAAGACCAATCCCTGCCGCGGCGGCGTGATAGAGAATATCTACGTGCGCGATATCAAGGTGGGCCAGTGTGACGAGGCCGTATTGAAAATCAACGTCGACTACGAGCCCAAGGAGGCTTGCGACCGCTCGTATCCGCCGGTGATTCGCGACGTGTATCTCGACCGCGTGGACTGCAACAAGAGCCGCTACGGAGTGATGCTCATTGGACTCAAAGACGTGTGCAACGTATACAACGTGGAATGCAAGAACTGCGTGTGGGACAACGTCAAGTCAGACAACTCGTTCACAGGCATGTACCGCAACGTACGCCTGGCCAACGTGACCATCAACGGCAAGAAGGTGAATGAATACGCTCCCATGTCGCAGCGCATGGCCCAGAGCGAGATGATACGCTTCCCCGAAAGCTGGCAGCTCGACTACGTGAAGGCTCCCAAGTGGCAGTATGCCATCGGTGTGGAACTTGACGCCATGCTGGCACTCGCCGACACCTACGGCGACACCGCTTTCCGCGACTATGCTCTGGCATATGCCGACACGATGGTCAACGCTCAGGGCAAGATATGGAAATACAAACCCGCTGAATACAACATCGACCACCTGAAAAACGGCACCGTGCTCATGGCGGCGCTCGACATCACCGGCGATCAGAAATACCGCACGGCGCTCGACACGCTCTGGAGCCAGCTCAAGTCGCACCCCCGCACCAAAGAGGGCTCTTTCTGGCACAAGAAGGTATATCCTCATCAGGTATGGCTCGACGGACTGTATATGGGACAACCTTTCTATATCAAGTATGCCAACCGCTTCCTCAACGACGAGGAGAAGGCAGCAGTATATAACGACATCGCCGATCAGTTCCTCGCCATAGCCCGCAACGCCTACGATCCCGCCACCGGGCTCTACCGCCACGCATGGGACGAGGCCCGCGAGCAATTCTGGGCCGACAAGACCACCGGTCAGTCGAAACACGCATGGGGTCGCGCTCAGGGATGGTATATCTGGGCTCTGACCGATGTGCTCGAAGAGCTTCCGGCTGACAATCCCCGTCGCCCCGAGCTGATAGCCCTGCTTAAGAGCATAGCCGACGGCATACTGAAATATCAGGATCCCGAGACCGGACTGTGGTATCAGGTGCTCGACCAGCCGGGCCGCGAAGGCAACTATCTTGAGTCGACCGCATCGTCAATGTATGTCTACAATCTGCTCCGCGCCTCACGCTTAGGTCTGCTCGACGACGCCAAATATGCCGAATCCGCTCGCAAGGGCTACGACGGTATGCTGAAGAATTTCATCAAGGAGAACGAGGACGGCACCGTGTCGCTGACCCAATGCTGTGCAGTGGCCGGTCTCGGTGGCAAGGACCGCCGCGACGGCACATTTGAGTATTACATCAGCGAGCAGGTGCGCGACAACGACCCCAAGGGCGTGGGACCGTTTATCTTCGCAGCGCTCGAAGTAGAGGGCGAACAGTTTAAATAACCACCCGCTTCCGCCATATCATCATCGGGGCGCCGGCATTTCGTGCCGGCGCCCCGACTTTCATTACACTCCGCAAGGTCAAAAGCTGAATAATTATGTTAAAAACGATACAGTTGGCTAAAAATTTAAAATAAATTTCGTATATTTGTGCCAAATATACCTCAAAGATCGACCTGCACGGAGAAACAGCAATCCGATGCGCGGCGATATATTATTGCAAATATTTAACAACACTAATACCAATTTTTTCACAGATGATAAAAAAAGCATTACTCTTAGCTGCAACCGCACTGGCGGCTGTCACTCTCCAAGCTGAGGACAAGGCTCCCGCATTTCCCGGCGCCGAGGGTCACGGCCGATATGTGACCGGTGGCCGAGGCGGTAAGGTACTTCACGTCACCACGCTTGAAGACAATGACAATGAAGGTTCGCTCCGCTGGGCACTCACCAAGCAGAGCGGCAAGCGAATCGTAGTATTTGACGTATCAGGTACGATCGAACTTAAGAAAAACCTAAAGATCAGCGGTAACGACGTCACCGTATTAGGACAGACGGCTCCCGGTGAAGGTATCACCATCGCTTACTATACCGTAGAGACCGGAGGTCACAACATCATCCTCCGATTTCTCCGCTTCCGTCGCTCGCAGGTCAAGGACGTGAACGACGGCGCTGACGCACTCTTCTTCCGCAACTACCGCAACATCATACTCGACCACTGCTCGTTCTCATGGTCGATCGACGAGGTATGCTCGGTATATGACAACCAGAACTTCACCCTCCAGTGGTCGACCGTATTCGAGGGTCTCTGCAACCCCGGCCACACCAAGGGCGCACACTCCTACGGCGGCATCTGGGGCGGCAAGAACGCTTCGTTTCACCACAACATGATCGCCCACGTGCAGAACCGAGCTCCCCGCTTCAACGGCGCACGCTACAAGAAGGACAATTATGACAAGACACTGTATGACAACACCGTACAGGGCGAGCGAGTTGACTTCCGCAACTGCGTGCTGTATAACTGGGGTAACGGCGCAGGCTGCTACGGCGGCCCCGGCGGAGGCTACATCAACATGGTAAACAATTACTATAAGGCCGGCCCCGGTACCAAAAACAAGAAAGCCGTGACTCAGGTGACAGTAGGCGCGAGCGGCAACTCCACTCCTTCCGACCTTTACGGATATGCAAGCCGCTACTACATCAAAGGTAACTATGTGACCGCGGCCGATGAGCCCGCCAACTACGACTGGAACGGCGTGACCTACGACAGCGGCCTGTTCATGATCAATGGCGAACGCTATATGGCCGACGTAGCTCACCTCTACGGCGAGAATCAGACTTACCTCAAGAACTCCAAGGATCAGGACTGCATATCGTTGAAGCTCAACGAGCCTATCGATGCCGGTACGGTCACCACTCACTCGGCCGAGGAGGCTTATAACAGCGTGCTGAAATATTGCGGCGCCTCGCTCTTCCGCGATGCCGTAGATGCCCGCGTGATCGAAGAAGCCCGCACCGGTACAGTGACTTACAACGGTGATGTACCTTACACCAATGCCGATGGCAAGACATTCGCCAAGTCAGGTACCAAGGGTATCGTAGACTGGGTGAACGACCCCGAATCGGCTACTCAGAACCCCGGCGTACCTTCGTTCCCCGTGATCAAGGAGGAAAGACGTGCGGCTGATTTCGATACCGACGGCGACGGTATGCCCGACGTATGGGAAACAGCCAACGGCCTTGACCCCAACGACCCCGAGGATGGCAATCTCTACACACTCGACCCACGCGGCTGGTACACCAACATCGAGGTATACGCCAACGGTATCGTGGAGCACATCATCAAGGCTCAGAATGCCAACGCCGCCGACGCTGTGGATGAATACTACCCTGTAGCCGACCACACGAGCGGCATAGTAACCGTGGAGAATCCCGACGTGGAAATCATAGGCTTTGAATACTATAATATTCAGGGCATTCGTCTGGAAGAGCCCGCACAGGGTCTCAACATACGCCGCATCATCTACAGCGACGGACATGTGGAGACTGACAAGGTGCTCAAACGCTAATCCTTTATCTCAAAAATCAATTAAAGAACAATGAATAAAACGATTATCACAGTTCTCGCTGCCATGGCCATATCAATGCAGGCCATGGCGGTGGACGAGACTGCCGACATCCCCGCATTTCCCGGCGCCGAAGGCTTCGGTATGTACACCACCGGCGGACGCGGCGGCGCAGTCTATCACGTAACCTCGCTTGAGGACACAAATGACGAAGGTACATTCCGCTGGGCATGTAACCAGTCGGGGCAGCGCACCATCGTGTTTGACGTATCAGGTACCATCATGCTCACCAGCGAGCTGAAGCTCCGCAACGGCAATGTGACCATCGCTGGCCAGACCGCTCCCGGCGACGGCATCTGCGTGGCCAACTTCCCGTTTGTCATTTCCGCCCCCAACGTAATCATCCGCTACATGCGCTTCCGTCTCGGCAACGAGGCTCTCAAGACCAACAAGAGCGCCCACGAGGGTGACGGACTTGGCGGCATGGACTCACGCAACATCGTGATAGACCACTGCTCAGTATCGTGGTCGATCGACGAGTGTCTCTCGGTATATGGCTCGCGCAACATCACAGTGCAGTGGAGCTACATTACCCACTCGCTCCTCAACGCCGGCCACTCCAAGGGCAACCACGGCTACGGAGGCAACTGGGGCGGCGCAGGCGCATCGTATCACCACAACCTTCTCGCCCACCACGCATCGCGCACTCCCCGCCTTGGCCCGCGTCCCGGCACTCAGACCGACGAGCGCATGGACCTGCGTAACAACGTGATCTACAACTTCGGCGGCAACGGCTGCTACGGTGGCGAAGGTATGAACGTCAACATCGTCAACAACTACTACAAGCCCGGCCCCACCAGCCCCACAGGCTCTAAAGGCAAGCGCATCGCCGCACCCGGCATACGCACCGTAGACTACTGCCTTGACAAGACTACCATACAGCAGTATTTCTACAAGGCCACCGGCACGGCAGTAGCTTCAAGCCAGATTTCAGGCGGACGCGACGTCAACAATGGCAATTACGTCACAATCAAGGGCACCCGCTATTACATCGATATGGATAAGAACACTATCGACGTAACTGATGCCAACGGCAATCCTGCAAAATGCACCGTAGCATGGAACAGCTGGAAGCCTATGCTCCACACTTGGGGTCAGCTCTACGTGACCGGCAACGTAAACCCCGTTTACGACGACCTCACCGCCGACAACTGGACCAAAGGTATCTACGACCAGATCGACAAGAGCGGCAACGACCGTACGTTTACCGACGAAACCAACGCCTGGATGAAGCTCAGCAGCCCTATCGCATTCCTCCCCACCACCACCCACACCGCTGAAAAAGCATTTGAGCTCGTGACCGACTATGCAGGTGCTTCGCTCCACCGCGACGAATACGATGCATTTATCGCACAGGAGACCAAGGAAGGCACTGCCCTCTTCGGCTCAAAGGGTATAATCAACTCGCAGGATGACATCACATATGCCGACGGTCACACCGGCTGGCCTACCCTCGAATCTGAACCCGCCGCAGCCGACACCGACGGCGACGGTATGCCCGACGAGTGGGAGAGCGCCAACGGACTCGATCCTCTCTCGGCTGAAGATGGTCCCGCAGTATCGTCAAACGGCTACACCAATCTTGAAAACTACCTCAACTCGCTCGTGGCTCACATCACCGAAGCTCAGAACAAGGGCGGTAATGTAGAGTCAGCCGGTATCAACGACATCTTCGTTGACAATGTAGCCGGCACCGTCAAAGACGGCCGCACATACAATATCCTCGGCCAGCCCGTGAGCGGCAACCTCGCTCCCGGTATCTATATCCGCGACGGCAAGAAGTTTATCGTAAAATAATTCTTACAGGATTATAAAATACTTTCAGCGCTCCCGCCGGCTTTGCCTGCGGGAGCGCGCTTTGTATATTTGAAGGAATTTGCGTAACTTTGTGAAATGGAAAAGACTTATGATTACGACTTTATAGTTACGGCGGCCGACTGCAACGCGCAGCGGGAACTTTCGATGTCAACACTGGCCACCTATATCATCGACACGGCTACAGGTCATGCCAACGATTTAGGTGTAGGATTTGACAAAATGATCTCGCTCGGCATATCGTGGGTGCTCAGCCGCGTGTCGGTAGAGATCTCGCGCCCTGCCCGCGTGGGTGGACGCTACCGCCTGCGCACTTGGGTGGCATCGCTCAACCGCCTCTTTTCCGAACGTAACTTCTCGCTTACCGACCTTACTACGGGCGAAATCATAGGCTATGCGCGCACAGTGTGGATGGCCATCGATATGGAGAGCCGAACGCCGGGCGACCTTTCCTCGCTCCAGCCTCTGGCTGAAGCCATAACCGACCTCCCCTGCCCCATCGCACCTCAGGGCAAAATCATCATGCCCGAACTCGGCGAGGACGCTCACGAGTACACTTTCGCCGTATCAGACATCGACGTGAACCGCCATGTGACCACGCGCCGCTACTGCGACCTCATCACCGACTGCTGGCCACTCGATATGTATGAGAAAAACCACGTGAAGCGCTTCGACATAGCTTTCAAGCATGAGGCACATTACGGAGAGACTGCCCGCTACGGATGCGCAGCCGAACCCGGCGAAGGGGTCTACGCCGCCCGAATTGACTCAGGCGATCATCTGTGCACGCTTGCACGACTGGTGTTTACGCCGAGGTGACGTCGTATTTAGCAAGCATCTTTACCGGATGGAGCTGCTCCTTGGCATAACGTAGCCCGGGGTCGCCCGCATCCTCCTCGCGGTTGACATACTTCACTTCAGGATGACGGCCGCGAATCATAGCCGCAAACTCGCGGCACATCATCTCACCGGCGCCTGCCACCTCGTGGTCCATCTTCTCGATATGCTCGAACACGGTGTCGCCAATCACCTCACCAATACCGAAAGCCACCACTCCACGACCGGGCACGGAGAGCACCAGTCCTTCGTAAGGATATGACTGATATTCGTCGAGCACACGCATCACCTGACGCTGCTCATAAGCAGCACTTTCCTGCTTGTCGGCGGCGAGACGGCGGCGAACGAGGAAGTCGCGCACGGCAGGAAGATTATCGGCCGACAGAGGCGCTACACTCCAGCCGGGATTATCGGTGATGAAGCGGTTGACATGATTACGCTTCTTTGAATACTTCTTGCCGCTGTAAGTGGCAAGCGCATCAATATCATAGACGTAATCGCTCCAGTCGGCAAGCTGCTCGGCCGACGAGAATCCGGCCTCGGCAAGCGGCTCTACCATAGCCTCAGGCACAGCAGAGAAGCGGAGCTTAATCCTATTGACCGCGCAGTAATCGCGAAGCAGCTCGATGGAGTCGCGCAGATCCATCGGGCCGACGGGCACTGAGAAAGCCACCTGCGAAGCATCCTCTTCGCTGACACCCTTGATGAAAAGCGTGTCGTAGACTATGGCGAAAGAATAATTGAAATAGTCGACCCACATCATGATACCGCCGATCGAATAGTCGCACGTGCCGGCAGTGGCGTAGCGCGATAGAATATCGTAGATTTTATCGACATCAGCAGTAGAGATACGCCTGAAGCGCAAAGGGTTGGATACACGGCTGCGGATCTTGCCCGCCGTGCGCGGTGATATGTCAGTGAATAGCGGTCTCATAAATAAATGTGTTTTGTTGAATCTGTAAACATATATAACTCAATAATAAAACGCTCACATGGCGACGAGTGTTCAGAAGCCCTCGGCGGCCCACAAAATTTAACACACGCCCGCGCCGAGATTTCGCGGAATTTGACTATATTTGTAACCATGGAACAATACATCGTATCGGCCCGAAAGTACCGCCCCTCCACGTTTGACTCCGTGGTGGGTCAGGGCGCACTGACGGCCACACTGAAAAACGCCATAGCGTCGCAACGCCTGGCCCACAGCTACCTCTTCTGTGGCTCGCGAGGAGTGGGTAAGACGTCGTGTGCGCGTATATTCGCCAAGACTATCAATTGCGAGCATCCCACGGCCGACGGCGAGGCGTGTAACGAATGTGACTCATGCCGCGCGTTCAACGAAGGCAACTCGCTCAACATCATAGAGCTCGACGCCGCCTCCAACAACGGTGTCGACGATATGCGCCAGCTCGTGGAGCAGGTGCAGGTACCACCGTCGACCGGACGCTACCGCGTGTTTATAGTCGACGAGGTACACATGCTATCCACCGCGGCATTCAATGCCTTCCTGAAGACCCTCGAAGAGCCGCCCCACTACGTGATATTCATTCTCGCCACAACAGAGAAACACAAGATCATACCCACCATACTGTCACGCTGCCAGATATATGACTTCAACCGTATATCGGTGCGCGACATCATAAGCCATCTGCAAAAGGTGGCCGAGCGCGAGGGAATCAAGACAGAGACCGCCGCGCTCAACGTCATAGCACGCAAGGCCGACGGTGCGATGCGCGATGCCCTCTCTATATTCGATCAGGTAGCGGCATCGTCGCGAGGCAACATCACATTTCAGGCAGCGATAGACAATCTCAACGTGCTTGACTACAACTATTTCAACCGTCTGCTCGACTGCTTTCTTACCGGGAAAGTGACCGACTCATGGCTGATATACAAAGAGATACGCGACCGCGGATTTGACTCGCACTTCTTCATAGCCGGACTGGCCGACTATCTGCGCGACCTCATGGTGGCGCTCGATCCATCGACGATAGTGCTTCTCGAAACTGACGACGAAGCACGCGCGGCTATGGCAGCTACAGCCAAGAAATGCACACCTGATTTCCTGCTTTCAGCCATGAAGCTCTGTAACGAGGCTGATCTTAACTACCGCGAGGCATCAAACAAGCAATTTCTCATTGAGCTGACGCTCGCCAAACTGTGCCAATTATCAAGCCCCTCCCCGCTTAACGCAGGCGACGGAGAGGGGCAACTGAAACCTATCGCCCGCCCCACAGCATCAGCCGCTCCCGCAGCAACACCGTCGGCAGCTCAGCCGACAGCACCTCAGGCCGCCCCACAGCCGGCCCCGCAAGCACAACCCGCCCCGACTCCGACGGCTGCACCGGCAAATGTGCCGCCACCTGCTCCGCGCCGCATGGCTCCGACTCCTCAGCGCCAGGGTCACGCTCAGGGACGCGCACCACTGACGTTTTCCATCTCCGGTCGCAATCAGGCTGCCGCCACCGCCGACGGCGCAACTTCGGCAGCCACCGCTCCACGCACTGTACGCTCGGAGATATACACTGATGAAGACTTGCGCCACGCATGGCAGGATTTTATGAATGCACGCCCTACAGAGCGAATACTCGTCAACACGATGCGCGCATCGTTTCCTGACCGCATCGACGGTCACAGCTACCGCATAAAAGTGGAAAACGAAAAGCAGGAGGAGCTGATGAACCAACATATGCCGGAGTTGATAGGCGAGCTGCGCAACGCGCTCTCCAACGATAATATCACACTCAAAATCGAGATAAATCAGGGTGAGGCGTCGCCCCACACGTGGAACGACCGCGAAGTGGTAGCCTACGTGCAGCAGACTGTACCTGCGCTCAACGATTTCATCGAGACATTCAAGCTGACCCTTTGAAATTACCATTTTGCTCTGCCGGTCACACCCCAGTGTGCGTCCCTACAGTGGGGAAATGTGTGCCGCGCCGCGGCCTGGAATCGCAATAACACTCTATAGTTACCATTTTGCTCAGCCGGGTATTCCTGCGAAGCACCCCTACAGAAAATCATTCAGTCCGGCCGCCCTGATGGAGCAGTCCGGACTGAATGTATATTGCAGAGTATAGAGGGGGAGTATCAGCTGTGTTCGAGGGAGGCGGCACGGTCGCGCTTACGCGCATTGAGGAAGCGGGTGCGGAATACGACATAATACATCAGTGCCAGCCACACCACTATGTCGATTATCACTATCATATTGATATTGATCTTAAGCGACATCCACGCATTTACAACTGTGAAAAGGAAGGAGGTGAGCACGATAGTGATCATGGCCGCACGCTGCGAAAGGCCTGCCCCCAGCAGACGGTGGTGGATATGATTGCGGTCGGGATTGAAAGGATTCATGCCGTTGCGAATACGATACATATACACTCGGACCACATCGAAGCAGGGAACGAGAAGAGGCGAGAAAGCCACCACAGCCACGTCGATACCCTCGATGTCGCCATCGTAGCTGAAGAGCTTAGTGCCGAGCACCGAGAGGAGCACACCGATAGTGAGCGTGCCGGTGTCGCCCATAAATATCTTGGAATGCTTCTCGGCATCGCCAAACACATTGAAGTAGTAGAACGGTATGAGCACGCCGAGAGTAGCCACAGCAAGCATGCTGAGGATATATTCGCCAAGCAGGTAGAAAGCCACGGCATATATCACACAAGCTATAGAGCTGAGGCCGGAAGCGAGGCCGTCGATTCCGTCGATAAGATTGATAGCATTGATGAGAAAAACCATCACCACTACCGTAAAGGGATATGCAATCCAGTCGGGCAACTCGTAGATACCGAGTATGCCGTGAAGGTCGTTAAAGCACACTCCACCGGACAGCAGCATGAGTGCGCAAAGTATCTGAGCCACAAACTTGGCGCGGTATTTGATACCCACCAGGTCATCGGCAATACCGATAAGATATATCAGCTGAAGGGCGCAGAATGTCGTCACAAGCAGCATGCCATCGTTGACAAACAGATCAAGGATTTCAGTATTCTGAATATAGAAGTTAACGCCGAGCGAACCTATCATCGCAAACATTATGACGGGCTGAAAGGCAAAGCCTCCCAGACGGGGAATGGATCCTTTATGGATCTTGCGCTCGTCGACGTCATCAAACAGTTTGCGTCGGAACGCGATAAGAAGAATCTGGGGTATCAGCACTCCGGAGAAGAAGATGCATGCTAAAAACACCCCTAAAATATTATAAATCATAATAGTTGGTTAGTCACGTGATTCGGTAAGAGATGATAGGTTAATACGCACGAAATAATGTGATACGCCCTACATTTGCAAAGATAGTATAAAAAATCTGAATACAAAAATAAAAAGCACTTTTTGGATAAAAAGAATAAGAAACCGGGCCGGTGCTCGACAGCGCCTTGACAGCATGGAGCAACCGGCCCGGGTAAGTAGATACGTCTTACCGTGGGAATATATTACTAATCGATAAGAAAATGATCGCCGGTGGTATTGACTATATTGCGGTAATAGTTTTCGTCGTAGCCGGGGAAGTCGGGGTATACGGGCAGACCTTCGGGAGTAAGTTCCCACTTACCGTCCTTCTCTTTCTTGACATTGCCGTCGAGATACTTCACCAGCAGGTAGTCGCCGAGGTTGCGGTAGGCCTTGACGTAGCGGCGCGAAGCTATCTTGGTGTGATCGTTGAGCAGCGAGCGTGCGGCGTCGACATCGAGGGCGGGCACTTCGGCCAGCAGCATCTTCACCTCAGACGCAAGTGTATCTTCCTGCGCCACCTGCACGCGGCGGATATCGTCGATCATCTGCGAGTAGCGGTTATATGCCTGATTTGCCACGTAATTATTCACCCAGAAAGCCGAGTCCCACGAGAGATTGAGCATATCGCCGTTGCCGTGGGCAAATTCGTGGGGCACTTCGGTGACGCAACTGTATACGGGAACGTAGACGCATGTATTGGCGTCATCGACACCAAACCAAAGAATACCCCGCATGAGCGAGGGATGGGCGGTATTCATCTGCGACACGAATGAGAATCCGGTCTGCTGCGTAGCTATGGCGCGCTCGTTGAGATACTCCTTACCGTCGACCTTGAAAGTCATCGGACGCCAGCGGTAAGGCACTTTATAAGGGCCTGCGCCCACATCCTGAGTCATATCCATAGGAGTACCCTCGAAGTGGTCGCGCATCATCCATTTCATATCGTCGACGCTCACCTTGCGTCCGGGTTTCACCCAAAGCGGGAGCACCTCGCCCTCAGCCTGCATGACCCAAGGGAGGTAACGGTCCATGCCGGGGGTAAACTTATTGTAGAAGCTCCACACGCGGCCGTCGCAGCCACGGGTAGCCACTTTATCGAGCACGGCATAGGCGCGCGAGAAACTGAAATCCTCGTCCTTGCCCGAGAAGTAGCCCTGACGGCGGGCAAAGTCGATCACATCAGGCGAATAGAGGCAATTTTCCTTATCGTCGAGCGGGAACTGATGGATGCGGCTGTGGTTGGCATGGCCGGAAATACAATCGTCGGGCACGCGACGGGCCACCCACACGGCGCCCTTCTCCATGCCGCCCTTGCCTATGAGTTCCATTATCCAGGCTTCGTCGGCATCGGCAATGGAAAACGATTCACCCTCGGAGTGGTAGCCGTATTTATCCACCAGATCGGTCATAATATCGATGGCCTCGCGGGCGGTACGGGCGCGCTCAAGAGTGATGTAGATAAGCGAACCGTAGTCGATTATGCCGGTAGTGTCGGCAAGTTCGGGGCGACCGCCCCAAGTGCTCTCCGAGATGGTGAGTCCGTGTTCGTTCATATTGCCCACGGTGGTGTAGGTCACGGGGGCTTCGGGAATCTCGCCGAGATACTTGTTAGTGTCCCATTCATACACCTTACGCATCTCGCCGGGGGCATGAGTGCCGCCGGGACGATTATAGAGTTCGCCGTAAAGCGTGTGCGAATCAGCGGCGTAGGTCACCATCACCGAGCCGTCGGTGGTGGCATCCTTGCCGGCAATGAGGCTTGTGCACGCAATGGCGTCGGCCGCTGCAAGAGCGAAAGCCGAAACGAGGATTGCAGAAAGAAATTTCATAGTGAATATACAGAGGTTTTTAGGTTAGTTACGTTGACCGGATAAGTCTACACGCCTATGGCGCTGAAAAAGTGCCATATGGCTATGCCGCCCGACACGGATACGTTGAGCGAGTGCTTGGTGCCGCGCTGCGGAATTTCAAGATACACGTCGCACTGATTGACGATAGCCTGATCCACACCTTCGACCTCGTGGCCGAGAATGAGGGCATAGCGGCGTCCCGGCTGAGGGTTGAAGTCGCCGAGCATTATGCTGCCCTTGACCTGCTCCAGACAGCACACGGTGTAACCCTCGCGCTGAAGATGCTCCACACACTCCTGAGTGGTGGCGTAATACTCCCAGTCGACCGAATCCTCCGCTCCGAGGGCGGTCTTGTGAATCTCGGGCGAGGGCGGAGTAGCACTGATGCCGCAGAGCATGAGCTTCTCTACAGCAAACGCATCGCAGGTGCGGAATATTGCACCGATATTGTTGAGTGATCTTACATTGTCGAGCACGACTGTAAGCCGCATCTTGGGGCTGCGGCGAAACTGCGCCACATCGGCACGGTTAAGATCCCATATTGTTTTTTTGTCCATTAAGGCGATTGTGTAACAGATTGGTAAACTGATAATTCTTTAGTCCCCAGCGCGGTGAGAGCAGCATGTCGGGGGGCGACTGGGATATGAAGCGCTCCACAGCTATGCCGGGTCGCAGACGGGCCACAATCTCTACACACAGGTCGAGGTAGCCGTCGAGCGTAAAGGGATGTATCTGAAGCTCACCTGACTGCACCTGACGGGTGAGCCTGGTGCCGCGGAGCAGCTGGAGCTGATGTATTTTCACCACATCTACAGGCAGGTCGTTGATTCGGTCGATGGTCTGAAGCATCATGGCCGGTGTTTCGCCCGGGAGTCCCATGATGAGATGCAGCCCGACGGGAAATCCGGCCGCGGCAGTGGACTCGACAGCCGCTACGGTGGAAGCCCACGTGTGGCCGCGATTTACGAGGCGGAGCGTGGCGTCGTGGCTCGACTCGGCTCCATATTCCATCATCACCCATGGCAATTCGCCCAAAGCCGACAGCAACGGCTCGCCTATACAGTCGGGCCGCGTGCCTATGATTATGCCGTCGACTCCCTCCACAGCGGCAGCTTCGCGATACAGAGCCATAAGCTCGGCCACGGAGCGACGGTGGGTGGAGGTGTAGGCTTGAAAATAGGCCAGATAGCGCATGGCAGGATACTTGCGGCCGAAAAACCTCTTGCCCTCTTCGAGCTGAGCGGCCACTCCGAGACCGGAGCGGCAGTAGGCGGGATTGAATGAAGCGTTGCAGCAGTACGAGCAGCCTCCGGTGGATATGGTGCCGTCGCGATTGGGGCACGAGAAGCCGGCATCGACGGCTATCTTCTGCATCTTGCCGGAAAAATGCTCGGCAAGAAATGAGGCATAGTCACGGTAGGGCGCGGTCATAGGCGCGACGAGCGGTTGAGGAGTATGGCATCGAGTATGGTGAGCGCAGCCATGGACTCGACTACTACGGCGGCACGGGGCACTACGCACACATCGTGGCGTCCGCGTGGCTCCACGGTGATTTCACGGCCGTGGCGGTCAACTGTATCAATAGGGCGCATCATGGTGGCTACTGGCTTGAAAGCCACGCGGAAATAAATGTCGGCGCCGTTGGATATACCACCCTGTATGCCTCCGGAATGATTGGCAGCGGTGGTGAAATCGGGCAGAAACCGGTCAATCACTTCCGACCCCCGGGCAGCCGCTCCGGCGAAACCCATGCCGTAGTCAAATCCCTTCACGGCCGGGATGGTAAACATGGCCGCGGCGAGTCGTGACTGGAGTTTGCCGAAGGTGGGCTCCCCTACTCCGGCCTTCACTCCGGCTATGGTGCAGGTGATGATGCCGCCGAACGAGTCGCCTTCGGCGCGGGCTTGGTCGAGCTGACGGCGCATCGAATCGGCATCGGTAGCCGTACCTATCTGCGACACCTCCGAACTTACCGTGACTCCGAGCCGCTCAAGAATCTGGACGGCGATACCTCCGGCCACCACACGCGCCACAGTCTCGCGCGCCGAAGCACGGCCACCGCCGCGCCAGTCGCGCAGGCCGAATTTTGCCTCATAGGTATAGTCGGCATGTCCGGGGCGATATGCGTCGGCCCAGAGCTGATAGTCGGCCGAGCGCACGTCGGCATTGCGCACCAGAAATCCCACGGGAGTGCCGAGGGTGACACCCTCATATATACCCGACAGTATCTCTACTCGGTCAGCTTCGTGGCGCGCAGTGGCATGAGCACCCGAGGCGCGGCGGCGATCGACGAAAGCCTGAAGCCGCTCCAACGAAACGGGCACACCCGAGGGCGCACCGGTGAGCACTCCGCCCATGGCCGGGCCGTGTGATTCGCCGAAAGTGGTGAGTGAGAGTAGAGTGCCTATGGAGTCCACGATTACTTAAGTTGAGGGTAATTTATTCTTTAGGTGATGCTATATCGGCCACTGTGGCACCGCAGAAGTCGATGAGCGCCTGAGGGGCTATCTCCAACTGCAAGCCGCGCTGTCCGGCCGACACATAGATTTTATCGAATTCGAGAGCGGTGGTGTGGAAATAGGTGGGAAATGGCTTTTTCATACCCACGGGGCTGCATCCGCCACGGATATAGCCGGTCAGTCCGAGCAGCTCCTTCATGGGAATCATCTCGGCTTTCTTGGCTCCGGCCACCTTGGCGGCTTTCTTGAGGTCGACCTCCATGTTGCCTGGAATCACGCAGACGAAGTGACCGCAAGGCGCTCCGTGGAGCACGAGGGTCTTGAACACGCAGTTGATATCCTCACCCAGTTCCTCGGCCACGTGTTCGGCGGCCAGATTAGAGGGGTCGACGGCATAGGGCACAAGAGTGTATTCAACCCCGGCACGGTCGAGCAGGCGGGCAGCGTTGGTCTTGTTGATTTTCTGCATGAATCTGTAATGTGGAGTAATGAGGCGGGTCAGACGTTGAAGAGGAAGTGCATTATGTCACCATCCTGAGCTACATAATTCTTACCCTCGATAGCCATCTTGCCGGCTTCTTTCACGGCAGCTTCAGAGCCGAGGGTCACATAGTCGTCATATTTGATGACTTCGGCGCGGATAAATCCTTTCTCGAAATCAGTGTGGATCACACCGGCACACTGGGGCGCTTTATATCCTTCGACGAAGGTCCATGCACGCACCTCGTCGGCTCCGGCGGTGAAGAATGTGCGGAGATTGAGCAGAGCGTAGGCGGCGCGGATGAGGCGCGACACGCCCGACTCCTCAAGACCGATCTCGTTGAGAAACTCCTTGCGTTCTTCCCAAGTGTCGAGCTCGGCTATCTCGCTCTCGGTCTTGGCAGCCACGATGAGCATCTGGGCATTTTCGTCCTTGATGGCCTCGCGCACGGCCTCGACATACTTGTTGCCGTCGACGGCTGAGGCATCGTCAACGTTGCACACGTAGAGCACTGGCTTGGAAGTGAGCAGGAAGAGCTCACGGGCAAACTTGATATCGTCGGCCGTCTCAAGCTCAACGGTGCGGGCGGGTTTGCCCTGAAGGAGAGCTTCGTGGAATTTCTTGAGCACTTCATACTGCTGCTTGGCCACCTTGTCGCCACCGGTCTGAGCCTGTTTCTGAGTCTTGGCTATGCGGGCTTCGACTGTCTCAAGGTCCTTGATCTGAAGCTCATAGTCGATAATCTCCTTGTCGCGCACGGGGTCGACCGAGCCGTCGACGTGGGTGATATTATCGTCGTCGAAGCAGCGGAGCACATGGATTATAGCGTCGGTCTCGCGTATGTTGGCGAGGAATTTATTGCCGAGGCCTTCACCTTTGCTGGCACCCTTGACCAGACCGGCGATGTCGACTATTTCAACCGTGGCAGGCACCACGCTGCGGGGATTGCACATCTCCACGAGGCGATTGAGGCGCTCGTCGGGCACGGTGATCACGCCCACATTAGGCTCGATGGTACAGAAGGGGAAGTTGGCCGACTGGGCCTTGGCGTTGCTGAGACAGTTAAAGAGGGTCGATTTGCCCACATTGGGCAGACCCACGATACCGCATTGAAGTGACATATCTGTTTATATGGAATAAGTAAAGTGAAATCGACTACAAAGATACATAAAAATCTTTAGTTATCGGCCATTGCGCGGCCAATGGTTGCAAAATAGCCTCCGCAGCAGAGCGGGACGATATGATAATGGCGCCCGCCGAAAGCGAGCGCCATATAGATGACCGCGGTGTGATGCGGGATATTATTCGGAAGGGAGGCCAAAGCCGGGATTGTGGCCGATGCGCGAACCGCGGCGAATTAAGAGGTTGCCCGAGGGGAAGTCGAGCACCACATCGTTGACCACCATGTTGAGGGGATTGCAGAAGTATCGCTCGCCCTTGTTGACAGCGGAGCTGCGGTGAATATCCTGATATTTTGCTCGGGCACCGATCAGCACAAGTTGGTCGGGTTCACGGACGGCATTCACATAGCGGCCGCGGAAGCGATAGGGGTCGGGTACGCCGCCGGCGTCTTTCACGCCGTCGTCCTCGGGCACGTTGATGGTGATTCGGGGGAGCGTGGTGTCGATAAAGAAGTCATTTCGGCGGCCGTCTACCTCCAGGTCGAGGAAATATTGTGGGCCCGGGCTGAACACTACGTCGATCGGCGAGAACTCCCTGTGCATGTCGGCAAACTTCTGAAACTCATCGGGCACGCTGTCGAGCAGGATGATCATGCTCTTTCCCCACGAATATTCCACGGCAAAGCGCTCGATGAAGTCCATGCCGAGGCGCGAGAGGCGACTGTCGTCGCGGATAAACTTGACATTTTCAATACTACCACATGAGTCATATTCGGGGAAGAAAGCTGTGCAGCGGCTGCGGGTGGGGTCGACGTCGAAGTAGGGAGCGGGTAGCGCCACGATGTAGATCTGACGGGCCACTGTGAGCTTGCGGTCGGGATTAAGCCCGACGAATATGGTCGACACGGAGTCGATTTTCACACCTGAAGCCTCAAGCTTTGCAATATCGCGGCCATTGATGGTGGATACGGGAGAGGTGGAGTCGAAAAACATCCTTACATCGGGTGTCACCATAATCATGCCGCCATTGATGGGATAGCATGCCTGATGTTGGGTGGTATCGTCGGAAAATCTGACACCGTCCTGAAACGAATTGTTCTGGAAAGCAATCAGCATCCCGAACGCCACCACGGCCAGCAGGAGAATGATAAATGATATGATAATTTTCTTTTTCACATTACAAATTTACTAATATTGAGGAGACTGGCGAACGGACCGGCCAAAACTTTTAACTATATTGTCACAGCAGTTACAGAGATATTACATTACGGTCAAAGGGGCGTGGCATGAATCATGGATTTTAATATTTTTTTAAACTTTATGATAAAAATCCCGCAAAATACACTACCTTTGCATCAGCAACCCTCACATACAAAAAACAATCCGCTACCCTCTATGAGCTACAGCTTCTTAGACTTCATGTGCCTCTTAGGCTCGGTAGGCCTGTTCCTCTACGGAATGAAGGTCATGAGCGAAGGCCTCCAGAAAGCCGCCGGTGACCGCCTGCGCAACATTCTCTCGGCAATGACCCGCAACCGCTTCACGGGACTGATCACAGGTATCCTGATCACGGCACTGATCCAGAGTTCATCGGCATCAACGGTAATGGTGGTAAGTTTCGTCAACGCCGGTCTAATGTCGCTGGCCCAGTCAATGGCGGTGATATTCGGTGCCAACGTAGGTACGACGTTCACGGCTTGGGTGATAGCACTTTTCGGATTCAAGGTCAATATATCGGCATTCGTGTTGCCGCTCATAGGTATTTCGATACCGCTGCTGTTCATGAGTTCGAGCCGCAACAAGTCGATAGGCGAGTTTTTCATCGGCTTCGCGTTCCTATTTATGGGTCTTGACATGATCTCGACCTATGTACCTGACCTGCAGAGCAATCCGGAAATGTTTGAGTTTCTGCAGCGTTACACGTCCATGGGCTACTGGTCGGTGCTCATCTTCCTGTTTGTGGGCATAGTGCTCACGATGGTCATCCAGTCGTCGGCGGCCACATTTGCCATCACGCTGATCATGTGCTCGAAGGGCTGGATAGGTTTCGACCTGTCGTGTGCGCTGGTGCTTGGCTCGAATATCGGTACTACCATCACGCCGCTCATGGCGTCGATGGGCGGTAACGTGGCCGCAAAACGCACGGCCATGGGCCACCTGCTCTTCAATATGCTGGGTACTCTCTGGACTCTGGCGATATTCTATCCGTTTGTGGAACTTACCGAATGGCTCACCGAGGTTTTCGGCCAGGGCGATCCCGCAGCTCTGCAATCATACGTCAACAGCATCGAACAGTCAGATCCGGAAATATACAATCATCTATTTGACAACTCGCTTCCCGTAGCGCATCCCGTGGTGGCGAAAGTGGCCGCAATGCAGCAGAGCGTGTCGATAGGCCTGTCGGTATTCCACACGGTATTTAATATCATTAACCTCCTTATCATGATATGGTTTACAGGGCTTTACGTGAAGATAGTGGAGCGCCTGATACCGTCGAAGCACAAGGAGGACGAGGAATTCCAGCTCAAGTTTATCTCGGGCGGTCTGATGAACGCCGCCGAGCTCAATATCTCGCAGGCCGAGAAGGAAATTGTGGTTTATGCCCAGCGCGTGCAGCGTATGGTGGGTATGTCGCAGAACCTCGTCCATACCAAGGAGGGGAGCGAAGACTTCTCTCACCAGTTCTCGCGCATAGAGAAGTATGAGGAGATCTCTGACCGCATGGAGCTTGAAATCGCCGGCTATCTCAACCGCGTGGTCGAGGGTCGACTCTCAAACGAGGGTAAGCACCGCATAGCATCGCTGCTCCGAATAGTAAGCGAGATAGAATCAATAGCCGACAGCTGCTATGGCGTGGCCAAAATCATGATGCGCAAGCAGGAGAACCACGTGAAATTCAGCGAGGAAATATACACCAACGTCGACTCGATGTTTATCTCCGTAGAGGCTTCGATGACCAACATGATTTTACTGCTCGGCGATATAGAAAATGTAAGGCAGAAGGATCTTATCACTTCGTATAACCTCGAACGTGAGACCAACAATCTCCGCAACCAGTTCCGCGCCGACAACATGGAGAACATCAACGAGCATCGCTATGAATATCAGGCCGGTATATACTATATGGACATCATCGGCACGCTCGAAAAGACAGGCGACTATGTGATCAACGTGGTCGACGAAATCAAGACGCAGATGCGTTCATCACAGAAGGAAAACTAAAAAGTCGATATGAACCGCAATTATCTCCTTGCCGCAGCGGCCATGACATGTCTGTGGGCAGCTGCATCCACGCCCTTCAACGGTATTATCACCCGAAACGATTTCACGCCTATGAAGGGGGTGAAAGTATATGTGACCGACCCGCATAAATACAGCAAGACCGACAAGCACGGGCGGTTTGGCCTGACGGATGTTGCGGCTACCGATTCGCTTCATATCGTGGTAAAGAAGCAGACTTATGTAATTCCGGTTGACAGTGCGCGCTCTATGCGTATCGTAGTGGCCGACGAGGGTGGCATTAAGAATGCTTACGAAGATCCTGAGCTCGTGGATATGGGCTACGGATTCGTGAGCCGCCGCGAATACAACAGTCCTACTTCGGGCATCAGCGGCGATCGACTTGTGGCTACGGGCAGATCGGATATTCTCGACGCTCTGGTTGGGTTGGTGCCCGGGCTGGAGCGTAAAAACAACGGCACTGTGCAGCTCCGAGGCGCAAATTCACTCACCGGTCCTACCGAACCGCTTTACGTGGTGGATGGCGTGATCGTACCGGACTTCGGCGGCATCAACATCCATCAGGTGGAAAGCGTAGAGGTGCTGAAAGACGGCTCAATCTACGGTTCACGCGGCGCCGGAGGCGCTATCATCGTCAAGACAAAGAGAGGAAGGTAAAAGAAGAGGTAAAAATATCCGCCTCGCATCCACGCGCCACTCGTATGGACGCACGCCGGCGTGCATCCATACCAATCGTTGTATGATATTAGCCACGGAGTGGCTTGACTATGTTAACCCCGGGTGCTTGTTGAAGTGACCCCAAAAAGTTGGACAGGTTATTAACTATCCGATTTGAGAAAGAGTTCGGTATTGTACCGGACTCTTTCCTTTTAACCGGCTTTTAATTCTTTTATTGTTATAGTATTCAATATATTCATCCAAAGCCTTTATAAAGGCTTCGGCCGATTCAAATTTCTCAGCATAAAGAAGTTCTGATTTCATTATGCCGAAGAAGTTCTCAGCCATTGCGTTGTCAAGACAGTTGCCTTTGCGGGACATGCTTTGTATAATGCCGTGGTCTTCAAGGCGTTTACGATAGCCGTAATGCTGATATTGCCAGCCTTGATCGGAATGCAGGATAAGACCGTCAAGACAATCAAAACGTGCAAAAGCATTGTCGAGCATATTATATATCTGTTCAAGATTTGGAGATCTGGATATGTTATACGAGATTATTTCTCCGTTGAACATATCAAGAATGGGCGACAGATACAGTTTTTCAGCCCCTATGTTTATTTGTGTCACATCAGTAGCCCATTTGCGATTTGGCGCTGATGCGGCAAAGTCCCGGTTGATGATGTTTGGAGCAATGCGTCCGACTTCTCCTTTATATGAACGGTAGCGCACTTTGCGGATTTGACATTTAAGTCCCATCTGCACCATCAGTCGCTGAACAGTCTTGTGATTAAGAACAACGCCATTGTTGCGCATTTCCGCAGTTACGCGGCGGTAACCGTAACGACCCTTATGAGCGTGAAAAATTGATTTGATCATTTCCTTTTCACTCGCATATTTGTCTTTTGCCTTCAGACGCTTCAAATGATAATAGAATACGGAACGAGCCATCTGTCTCAACTCCAAAAGTAAGTCAAGAGGATATTCCGACCTTAGTTCGTTGATGGCTTTTGCCCATTGAGCCGGCTGTGGGCTTCCTGTTCCTCGACTAAGGCCTTCACTTTTTTTAGCAGCGCGTTCTCCGCTCTCAGGCGCAGGTTCTCCGCCTGAAGCTTCTCAAGTTCGGTCTGTGGTTCTCTTTTCTTTGGTCTTGCCATATCTTTGGGAGGGCGTCCTCGTCGTTTGTTTTCAAGAGATTTCCCCTGTCGTACTCTCTTTATCCAGCTCTTTAGTGCTGAGCGTGATATGTCATGCCGCAGACAAATCTCTTGCAAAGATACACCTTTTTCAGTAAACTCTTTGACAATATCAGATTTTTCCGCCGATGAATAATGATATGACCGAGTGCCTTGAAGACCCTTCTCGCCATATTTCTGATATCGAAGCCGCCATTGAACGACCATCTTCCTGTCAAGTTTTAACTCTCGACATATTGAATCAATTGATTCTCCGCTGAGAATGCGGCTGACTATATTCAGCCGTTCTTCATAATTATGGTGTCTATACATAATGCACCCCAAAAGTTTTGAGTCTAACTTTTGGGGTGCAGTTCATTGTCACCCGGGGTATTTACATCAGGAAATACCAACCACGGAGTGGTTGTACAAAATCTGTGGCGGTTGTGGAGGCGCTTGGCATTTCCCCGGGTGGCGAAGCCACTCCGTGCTTTTGTGCACGGGGAGGGCGTCAGGATTGTCAGAAGGGTAGTTTCATCGCCGTTGTCGCGCACCATTCTTCGCGTAGCGAAGCGGCAAGCCGATTACGCCGCCACGTTAATGAAAATCAGAGCTGGAAGCCCATCGTTGTACTTAACCGCGTGTGAAGCCCGCGGACAAGTGCCTCTGACAACATGAGCAGCGGAGCTGCGATGTCGTTTTCTCCACGGGCTTGCACCCGTGGTTATCGACAACCTCGTGCCTTCGGCACTCCATCCCACACCGCAGTCGCACACCGTTTTATGCCTGACACTCCCCGGTGAGCGTCCATACAGGTCGCGGTATATTTAGTGATGAGGGGATATAATATTACAGGCGCTGATCGGGTGATCAGCGCCTGTAGCTTAAGAAAGAGTGTGTCGGTTTTATACGCCCTGGAGCTTGAAGGTCACAGGGAGGGTGTACCATACGTTAACGGAGTGTCCGTTCATCTTACCGGGTACGAACGCGGGGAGCGACTTAACTACGCGCACTGCCTCGCGATCGAGGTCGGGGTCTTTGGAGCGCATTACCTGCACTTCACCGACTTTACCGGTCTTGGTAACGACGAAGCGAACTACGACGCGACCCTGGATGCCGTTTTCCTGAGCGGCTGCGGGGTAACGAAGGTTATCACCGATGTATTTGAGAAGAGCGGCGTCGCCACCGGGGAACTGGGGCTTCTGCTCTACGACCTCGAAGACTTTGTTG
This sequence comes from Bacteroides sp., assembly GCA_014802325.1. GTDB lineage: Bacteria > Bacteroidota > Bacteroidia > Bacteroidales > Muribaculaceae > Duncaniella. The sequence goes on along the minus strand of JAAVCK010000014.1, from coordinate 3,496 downwards.
TCGTCGACGGGTTCGGGTTTCTTCTCTTCAACGATTACTTCGTCTTTGTGTTCGCGTACAACGTTGAGGTCGTCAGTACCCTGATCGAAGTCAGAAGTACCTACAGCCACATCGGTATCCTTGATTTCGTCCTGCGATTTGATTTCCTCGGTCACCTGTTCGTCGGGCACGATAGCGAGCTCGGTCATCTTGGTGGTGTTGAGGATTTCTTCGGGGAGCGCTTCGGGCTGCTGCTCTTCGACACGCTGGAGTTCTTCTTCGGGTTCTTCCTCAGGAGCCTCCTCGGTGACGAATTCAGCGAGAGCCTGTTCGGTCTGGTCGCCGGGGCCTTCTTCAGCTTTCTCAAGCACTGTATTAGCGAGGAAGCCGAGGAGTGCTACAGCCACGAGCACTACTACGATAACGAGCATAGCCTTGTTGTGGCGGCCTACAGAAGCCTTACGGAGTTCGTAGGCACCATATTCTTGATTCTTGCCTTCAAAGACAAGGTCAATCCATTCTTTTGATGAAAGATCTACATCTTTTGCCATAATGATTGCGATTTTTCAGGTTAATATATATCTGTCATCAAATTCTCAAGGTTTGCCGTGTTTAGCGATGTAGTCAAGGATCATCACTGAGTCTACCTTATTGATGTTGTCGATCTGGTAGCGAGCGATCTGGTTGATCTGCATCTCGTCGAGGGCGCTGATGAGCGATTCCCAAGAGGCTTCGGGAGCAGCCTTGATAATCACAACGGGACGGGTGAGCGTAGAGTCGTTGCGGATTTCGCGGGCCTTAGCCTGATAGATGGAGTCGTTGACAGCAGCAACGGGAGAGAATTTTCTGTCACGCCAGTCAGCTTTGAGAAGCTCGATGCGTTTGAGAACCTCGGTGTTACGGTCATGAAGGATCTTACGAATACCCTGCTGGATCTTGCCGTCGTTGCCGATGAAGTGCTCGACCTTGATATTGTTGTTATCAATAAGGCCGTCGCCGTTTTCGTCAGCGATCTGGGGAGTACCTTCGAAGTAGTAAACGGTATTGCGGGGGTTACCGCTTTCGTCGGTACGCACCTTACCTTCGGCGTCGCGATCAGTGGTAAGGATCATAGTGATTGCTTCAGATTCTTTAGCTTTGTTCTGCTGGGAAGTTTCGACCTTCTCATTGGAGGGGAGTGCAATGGTGAGGGTCTGAGACTTGATCATGGTAGTACAAAGCATGAAGAAGGTAATCAGAAGCATGTTCATGTCCACCATGGGGGTGAAGTCCACATGGATCGACATTTTTTTCTGGGCGCCTTTTTTCTTTTTGCCACCCTTGTCTGATTGTTCTATCTGTGCCATGATTAGTCGTTCTCAGTTTTTAAAGCGGTCATGATGGAGAAGCGGTTCATCTTCATAGTCTGAAGATTGTCGAGCACATCGTGGATGGTGCTGTAGGGGGTATCTTTGTCGGCTTTGACAGCGATACCTTCGCCTTTCTTCATGACACTCTGGAGGTTTTCGTTTCCGGAGTTATAGATGGCGCGGAGCCAGATCTGGAAATCATTGAGATGAGCCATGTCCTTATTGTCGTTGACAGGAATACCCGTAGCGGGGTTATTCATATCAGAGAGGAATTTGTCCTGATCAGTCTGCGACATAGAAAGGAACGAGGGGAGCGCCTGGAAGGGCATACCAAACATATTGATTTTGGTAAATGCGTCAACCTGCGCGTCGGTTAACTGGATCTTGTTACTGGGGTGCTGTTCGTTGTAGAGATTGACAGCGTTCATGAGGATCTGCTTGCGGATCGGTTCGGTACCCCACTCGCCACCGGCGACATTGGGGTCAGCCTCACCGAGCACTGACAGGAACACCTTGCCCTGGGGCGAAACGAGCACCGAAACCACATTGGAAGTGGGCACTTTCTGCTCCGATACTGAAGAGGGAGTCAGAACGGTGACGGGTTCCTTCTGAAGGAAGGTAGAAGTCAACATGAAGAAAGTAAGCAAGAGCACAGTCACGTCGCTCATCGCGGTCATGTCGATGAGGGTGCTTTTTCTCTTAATTTTTACTTTTCCCATATTACTTGTTAATTAAATTGAGTTGGTTGAGTTAAATAACTTGTAATGAGGGATTAGTGAGAAGCGGCGAAAGTCTGTACGATAGAATAGCCGATTTCGTCGATGGCGTAGGTGAGGTTATCGATCTTGTTGGTATAGAAGTTGTAAGAGATAACGGCGAATGCACCGGTTGCGATACCGAAGGCAGTGTTGATAAGTGCCTCAGAGATACCGGTAGAAAGCTCGGTAGAGTCGGGAGCACCAGAAGCAGCAAGAGCCTGGAACGACTTGATCATACCGATTACAGTACCGAGAAGACCGACGAGAGTACCGAGGGTGGTGAGGGTAGCCACGATGGGGAGGTTCTGCTGAAGAGCGGGCATTTCGAGAGCGGTGGCTTCTTCAACGGCTTTCTGGAGGTTGGCAACCTTCTGCTCTTTGGTGAGCTCGGTGTTGTTGTCCATTTCCTGATAAGCTACGAGAGCAGAAGAAACTACGGCAGCAACCGAACCCTTCTGATTCTTGCAGAGGTTCATAGCGCCGGTGATATCCTTAGCGGCGAGGCATTTCTTCACGCCGGCAACGAACTTGGTGATGTTGCCTTTACCCTTAGCGCTTGAGAGAGCGATCCAACGTTCAACAGAAAGAACGATAACGGTGAGGAAGAGGGTCTGGAGGATAGGCACGATGAAACCACCTTTATAGATAGTACCCCAGAGGTCCTGAGGATGACCATCTTCGTTGAAGTGAGATTCGTGACCGAACCAGAAGGTAAAGAGAAGAACAGCTACTACAAAGCATGCGCAGATAACGAGGAAGGCATTCTTTACGCCCTTAACGTTGCTTTCTGCTTTCTTGGCAACCGCAGCAGCGGTCTTAGGAGCCTGAGGTTTTTGAGTTTCCATAAGGTAATTACTTTGATTTTTAGAAAAAATGGTTATTGATAATTAGTTTTTATGATTCAAGGATTATGGTGCGATGCGTGACTGTCGTAGCGCAGCAGCATGGCATTAGGGTTGGATTGTCTTGCAAAATTAAAATTATATTTTGTGGTTTCCAAACATTTTAGTGAAAATTATGATTAAAATTCAAGCAAAGTGGTATTTGCCGAAAAGTTCTAAAAAATACGTCAGAAAATTTATGGCGAAAAATTTGGCGGAAAGAAAAATTGTACTTACCTTTGCACTCACAATCGTATAACGATGGCGAGATAGCTCAGTTGGTTAGAGCGTCGGATTCATAACCCGGAGGTCCCGAGTTCAATTCTCGGTCTCGCTACGAAGCACCAGCGCCAAGGCGCCGGTGCTTATTTTTTTGAGAGAGGGGGATGGGACTAATGGGACTAATTAGGGGTCAGCGGATTTTTCGGGTCAGCGGATTTTTCCGGTGGGCGGGAGGTAATGTCGGAGTATAGAGTTATCTTTGCACAATGAAACCAACTCAACTGCTCAGAGCAATACTGCCCGAAGT
>JAAVCK010000013.1 GCA_014802325.1 Bacteroides sp. | reverse complement strand
TCTATGACATAGCAAAGGCTTTCGCGCTGAATTTCAGCATGAAAGCCTTATTTTTTAGCCTGACTGAACGAAAAAAGAGACTGCCTAAACTTGTTAGACAGCCTCTTTTCATTCACCATAGATGTTTAATAATAAAATAGATACGAGCATGCATAAGATTCTAATCGTAGATGCCTCCGACTCCGATTGTCGGCTGATGTCCGGTTTGCTCACACGAGCCGGGTATGAGCTGATGGCTCGTCCCTATCAGCAGCGGGATACAAGATATAATTTTGATGAGTTACTCGCTAATCCGCTAATCAAATTGATTACGAGGCCTCGTCGCGTCGGTAAGTCTGTATTTGCATTGCTCATGTTGCTGGGTAAGAACTTTGCCTATCTCAATTTTGATGATAACCTGCTGCTTGAAAACTGGGACGAGGATTTAGTAATACAGATGCTTGACGATGTGTATCCGGGCTATGAATACATGCTGCTTGATGAAATACAGAATTTGCCTAATTGGGATTTATGGGTTAATAAACTATATCGCAGAGGTAAGAATTTGATCATTACCGATAGCAACGCCAAAATGTTGAGCAGCGAGATGGTGACGGTATTGATAGGGCGTTATCTCCTGATTCGATGGCCTTCAGGTCGGTCATATCTGCATAATGAAAGGCAGTTGCGCAGTTTATGTCCGCATACTTCACCAGCAGGTCGTCATTGTGAAGGACTTTCGTTTTTACCCCATTCATACTTTCGATTGCTTCTTTTGCTTTTGCTATTTTTCCCTCTTCCTCGAAGTAAAAGGGCTTTGTCACGATAGCCGATACTTCTTGCACGCCGGCATCTTTTGCACCTTCCGCGATGATCTTTACATATTCGCTACCGGTCTTACAACCCAGACCTGCCAGAAGATAGAGCTTTTCGACTCCCTTCAGAACTTCGATTGGATTCTCATAGTCTTTCAAAGAGATGGTCTAAAATCCTTTCTTCGCCAGTTCAGCCAGTCTGGCCTGATCTGTGTCAGCAAAAAAATAAGTAGCCTCACGAACCCAATGCGCGGAGGCTTCACGCATAATGGTCTCCGCCATTTTACAACCGATACCACCAATTGCCAAAATTATAGTCTTGCTCATATTTACTATAATTTATTGATTTTATGGTAATGTTAAGATACAGATGGCTCAAATTTCGATACCATAGTTAGAATTACAATCCATAAAAAATCTTCACTTTAGGATCTAACCAATTTGGATTGGCGTGAATGAGTTCTTGATATGTCAGTATACTCGATTGGATATTGATCATTTTATCACAATTCGTCTTAGGCCACTTATTCTTAACCCACTCCTGAATATCCTTTATAATCTCATTTCTATGGGAACCAATAACATTAGAATATAAAGTAGCAAATCTTGAACTTTCATCCGTTTGATCCTTTAACACTTCGGATGTATCATAGCGGATCGGGAGGTATATGAATCGCTTAGCTTTTTTATAAGCGGATATGTAATCCATCTGATCTTTTGCTTCAACCGGTCCCCTTACTAATCCGATAAGATGACTGATAGTTTGCTTTACTCCTTCAAGATATTGCGGCTCTGAAAGAAGAACAAGACTTGAGGTACCTCCTTTGATTTTAATTCCATTTTCTTTGAGGGCTCTTATAATCCCTGGCTTCTCGTATAAGGATTTATAGCTTGAGCCATATTCCTTATGATCCGTTGTGTCCTCAAACATTTCAGTGAGCTTAGACTCTAAGTATAAAATAGTATCTTCATCTTCGCTTACAAGAGCAACATCAACACATGACGGACGGTTGGGTGTTATCACATGGTTTTGTACCTCGAAAAATGCTCGATTAAACTTTATTGTTTCCTTCTCTATTTTAGTTTCCTTCTCTATTTTAATAGTAATCGACTCTCCTTTCTGCGGACGATACAATTTATAGAATACCAATAAAGGGAGGAGCGCAGAAGAAATTACAGAGTTGATTTTGGTAATTTCATTTCCCTCTCCTTCAGTGACATCACGGAAAGCAGCATTAAAAGCATCCTTGTATTCAGATGTTATACCAAAACGTTCTCTAAACAATGCTGTGAAAAGATCACTGTCGAAAAGAAGTTCAGAACCAGTCTTAGATAACACTTGGGGAAATCCCAAGGAAACTCTGAAACTCGTAGCTATCGATTTAATTTTATCATTATTACTCATACTTCAAATCTTTTATACGGAAAGACATATACACGGTTCACCATCACTGTATCGCCCATTTCTTCCCAGTCATTCTTTAGACGGACAAGAGGGCGAACAATTACCGAATCCCAGTTCCAATCCAGCCATTCTTCAACGGCCTCATCTGCTGATGAATAACCAATCTGCATATCTTCATTCGTCTCGTAAAGTTTACGAAGGTACTCCTCAGTCAGAGGGCCAACGACTATGCCCGGGAACACGGCATCATAACCTTCATACATAAGGCATAACACCTTCTCGCCTGGCTTAAATCGACACTCCTCCTGATATTTCCCTTCACCGGGAGCATGATCACCATATTCATAACGCGCGTTCTCCGATTTATCCGCATTATATGTTATCAGGTCATAAGGGTCGGAATCACATTCAGTATCACTCTCAAAACCGAGGGTCGTTTCAGTTACAGGAATGTTTGATATCATCTCCTCCACCTTTGTAGGTGTGTCACATTTTCCGTGCGGGATAGATTCCAAGGAATACGCTGTCTCACCATCTACAGATGAAACAACCTTTTCAGGACTGATTGGCTTTATCCTAAACTCATTGATGACGGTATCTTCAAGCATATCGTGAGTATTTATTTGATTGACGTTGCAAAGTTAACTTATAGGTGTCTCAATTATCGTGACACCGCGATTTTTTTATGAAGAAAGCGCGAACTGTACACTATACATCGTTGACGGAGGTCCTGAGAAAACCTTACAGACAGATGCAGTAATGACAGCCCACGCTATGCGTGAGAAACCATTATGCCGTCCTCGTCTGATTATAGAAATTTCTCAGGTTTCCGTCAACAAGAGAGCATAAAGCCTCGTTTATTCAATACGTTAGGAAATCAGACTATACTGATTTCAAACGCAAAATTATTAAATTTTATTGAAATATCGAGCGTGTCATTCTGATTTCTCGCATACGGGGCTGTCACGGCTGAGCTTAGGTGTCGATCTGTATCATTTCTACCATTTTCAGAGGGTATATAAAAAGAGTTTCTTATAGTTTGACTCGCCCAACACCCTTTGGAGTTCATCGGGCGAAAGAAAATCTCCGGTATCACCGGCACAGGTGTTCCAACGGCTGGTGACTGAAGCAATTCTATTATCCGGTGTCACCTCGACTGCTATCAATGAATATCCGTATTTATCGTGAGGAAAATCCATTCCCGGAACACAGGGGGTATCCCACCAGTCGCCATTTCCGCAAAAGTAAAAACGATTTCCATTGCCGGTATATTCCTTGAATGATTCTTCCGAAATCACGATACACCATGAAACTGCCTCAAAATACAATCGGGCTTCTTCAAAGTTTTTGATCTCCGTTACAGAATAATCGAAATCAATATCACCTTCCTCTATGGGGGTGACAGGAGACATACCTATTATTTGGCAAACTGTATCGGGATCAGCTTCATTAAATACATTGTCGAAGAAGTCATAGCCCGGTGTCTGATCAACTACTTTTAGGATCAGACGTACTTTGCTCACATCATCAGGATTATCAATATCAATCAAGCCATTCATGTTCCATAGAAAGATTCCTACAGCGAATTTTGCAAGTCGCGAGTCAAGTTCCGGAAACAGCTCAACGTATTTATCTACCTGGTCGCCGGCACAGAACTCGTCCAGCCACCATTGCATATGTTTACGATATTTCTCCTGCATTTTATTTTAAATTATTTTTAATTATCGTGTAAATTTTACTTCTCCGTGCTCTCCACAGATGTATATGGTTGAGCCATGTTTAATGGTAACTGTATTCGCCGAGTAACTCACAAGAGTTCCATACCGATTACACATGAAGCCACCTTTTGTGTTATATACACGTTGGATCAATTTTGTTCTGCGTATCCTCCTGTCATGGTTTTATACACTTGTCCGTGTCGTGCGTAACTGCTAAAGTTATGATTATTGTTAGTCGATTTCGATGCATTGGAGGGCGTTGATTTTAGAAATCAATATACTCTCCCACTCTTGGTAAGAAACACCCGGATTGCGAGTGCCAACGATTGCGATTTTCATATAATTTTTGTTTTGGTACTCTTATATAATACGATTGAGAAATTTAACCTATAGTTTCCGAATGTTAATTTATGGGTATTTTATATTATTATTCAGACGTATATAAATATCAATTATCTATAAGACAATGCATTGTGTATTTAGCATTTTTAACATTTCCAAATGTGTGACCACAGAAGGATTTATCTGTTTTGCGTTTAGGCTTATCTGCCGGATCAACACCCTCTATTTTCTTCTTTTTCATATTCTACAACACTAGTATCCCATAAAAATGGGACACTATTGAATTCAAACACAAAATTATCGAATTTTTCTTACTAAAAAAAGTTTCACTTTCCGCGCAGAAAATTGCACCTATCTCCCGAAAGCAATACTTTCATGCATCAGCGGATGCAATACTTCTATCGGCACACATCGGATACACTACAATTTTATATTTGGCAATTTCGTTGAAAAGCCTTATCTTTGCACTGCTCAACTACATAAATGCCCCTGTAGTTTAATGGATAAAATGGAGGATTCCGGTTCCTTTGATAAGGGTTCGATTCCCTTCGGGGGTACAGCAAGCGCCTTGTAAACGACTGATTTACAAGGTGCTTTTATTATCCAATAAGCACCCACGGGGTGAACTAAATTTCCGGTAGGCATGGTGATACCTGTGGGGCGCTTCCGCAGGAACGCCCGTAGGTAGATGGTGCGCAACTGCGGTGATAAAAATACCATTTTGCTCAGCCGTACGCACCCGAGTGTGCGTTCCTACAAGGTTGAATTACATTGCGTTACGGCCGTGATGATTACATTACTATTTTGCTCGGTCGGGTGCTCCTGCGAAGCACCACTATAGGCTATGCGGTATCTTAACTCCTCAACCCGAAAATCTTATGACCTATATTTTTCCATCAGAATTCACCAGAAATATCTACTGACCCGAAAAAATCCGCTGACCCGAAATTTCTACTGCCCACCATTCGGAGTATGTATAAAACAAGAAAATCGCAACAGACAATGGAACTTGTCTATCGCGATTAAAAAATTTCAAGTGTCCGAGATGAGATTCGAACTCACACAGCCTTTCGGCCACTACCCCCTCAAAGTAGCGTGTCTACCAATTCCACCACCCGGACGAGTGATTAATAAGTGAACCGCCGGCTAAGGGAAACCTATATTGCGATTCATAATTAAAACCTGCAGATGCCATCGAATACAGCATTTACAGGTTTTACTTGGGTGTCCGAGATGAGATTCGAACTCACACAGCCTTTCGGCCACTACCCCCTCAAAGTAGCGTGTCTACCAATTCCACCACCCGGACGA